>QEUP01000049.1 GCA_003577145.1 Acidobacteriota bacterium
ACGACAGGATCAACGAAGAGGTTCCCCGCTTCACAGAACCAGCCGAGGAGGCCAGTTGTGTCCACGCAAGGCGCCCATCCCCTATAGCCGTATGCTCCCGGGATCGGGCTGATCTCGTAGACCCACACGTCCGTCGAAGACGCGCAAGTGGAGCTGTAGTGGTCGCTCATGACGGTGCCGTAGTCCAGATACGCCATCGCGTCGTGGTACCGCTGCCGGCTGGCGGAGGGCGCATAGGCGAAGCAGTACCAGTGATCACTGCTGTCGGGCATGTACCCCGGGCCACCAGGTTGAACACCGTAGTCATCTTCGGCCCCGGCGGTGCCCACGGAACCTGCGAGCACAGCTACGGCCGCGAGGATCACGATCGCCGAACTCAACCACTTCGCCATGACGCTACCCCTGCACAAAACGTAAACCCCCCCAGGACGTGTCAAGCAGTTCGTCGTGTCAGTTGCCCCATTCGCTCAATCGCCTGCGATCGGCGACGACGGGAACGGGTGGCGATAGCCGGAATCAGGACCTCCTCGGTTGGCACCAAGCGCCTGGTGGCCTTCACCGACGCCGTGTTCGCCATCGCGATCACCTTCCTCGCGCTCGGCTTCACCGACATCCCGGCCAGCCTGAGCAGGATCACCAGCGACTCCGAGGTGCAGCGCTTCCTCGCTGACAACGTCGAGAACTTCCTCGTCTACGCCGGCACCTTCCTCGCCGTCTCCTACTTCTGGTGGCGTCACCACAAGATGTTCCGCTACATCGAGCAACGGGATGATCGGCTGGTGTGGCTCAACCAGGCGGCACTCCTCGTCGTGGCGGCCATGCCTTACCCGTCGGCCGTACTCGGCGAGAACCTCGACCTACCGCTGGCCGTACTGCTCGTGTCGCTGCCGCTGACGGTCATAGCCCTCCTTCTGCTTCTCATGTGGGAGCACAGCGTCACGCGCGAGCTCGTCAGGCCGGGCCTGAGCCGCACGACGGTCGTCCATGTGCGCTCACTGCTCGCGATGACGGCGGCGGTCTTCCTGCTCTCCTCGATCCTGGCCGCAGTGGGTGTCTGGCTCGAGATCGACCGCTTTGCGACGCTCGCCGAGCTGTCGTGGGCCTTGCTCGTCGTCGGGGCCCTCATCCGCAAGCGTCGCTGGCCGGCCGAAGCACCTCACGAAGCCGCAGACCTGGGCGAGCAGGGAGCAGACGATCAGCAGCCGGGAGCCGGAGGACTCGCGTCGGCCGTGAAGCGGGTCCGCGACGGCAGCGACACCGTGAGGATCGACGGATTCGTCGACGGCTTCTACGCCATCGCTGTCACCCTGCTGGCCCTCCAGCTGAAGCCACCGGCGGGCGCGGTGTCGACTTCGCAACTCCTCGACAACCTCGCCGATCAGCAGTGGTGGACCTATGTGCTGAGCTTCTGGATCATCTCGATGTTCTGGTACCTGCATGTGGACCTGCACGAGAAGCTCCTGGTAGCCGACGGCGTCGTCCTCTGGCTCAACCTCCTCCATCTGATGGTCGTCGCGTGCGTGCCGTTCACGACCGAGTTGGTCAACCGTACGGGGGACACGGCGGCGGTGATTCTCTACGCCGGGTCGCTGATGGCCGCGAGCATGCTGCTCGGGGCGGTGTCGGTGTACGCACTAGAGCGGCGCAAGCTCTACGGCGACCAGACCTCCCCGCTCGAGATCCGCCAAGGGCTCGTCTCCAACATCTACGCCAACACGGTCTTCGCTCTGGTGATGATGCTCGCGCTCGTCTTCCACACCCCTTACGCCATGTACGCCTTCTTCGCCTTCTTCCTCGAAGGACCCGTCACCCACCTCGTCTACCCCGACTCACGAACTGCCGCCTGAGCGGCACGCGGCGGGGTCAAGCGCCGGTGTGAGGTCTCGGAGTGTCGACGGGCGCCCTATGTTGGATCCCCAGAGCAGGAGGTCACCGCCATAGACGAGACGCTGGTACCCGACAAGGTGACTATCCAGGCATGGATCGAGGAGGTGTTCGACCAGGGAGTCCGCCGACCGGGTTACCCCGCCGACCGCTTCGCCGAGCAGTTCGTGGGCGACCGGTTCGCCGAATGGGGCCTCGAGAAGGTCAGGACAGAACCGGTCGACACCCCTTTCTGGCAGGATCACGAGGTCGAGCTCACCGTGGGCGCCGGCTTGAGCGGTTTCGACGTGCCCTGCTTCGCGGTCCCGTTCTGCCAGCCGACAGCTGTCAGCGGTCAACTGGTCCGCTGGGACCCTGCCGACCGCGAGGCGGTGCGGGGAAACATCGCGGTGTGCGAGCTCACCTTCCCTCGGCTGCCGGCCCTGTTCCCGGTCCTGTCGCGAAGCGGCGAGGGCTGGTGCCACGATCCCTCGGGGAGCCTCGACGACGACATCCACGTCCCGCCCTTCACGACGGCGCTGATGAACACCATGGAGCCCGCCATCGCCGCCGGCGCCATCGGCTTCGTCGGCGTACTCGAGGGGTACCCGGGCGGTGGATGCCACTACTACGTCCCCTACGACGGGGGGTTTCGCTCCATACCGGGGGTGTATGTCGGCGCGACCGACGGCGAGGGCATCCTGGCGCTGCTCGAGGACGGTCCGATAGCCGCGTCGTTGCGGGTGGAAGCCGAGCGGGCGACCACGACCTGCCACAACGTGGTGGGGGAGCTCGCAGGCGTCGACGACGAGTGGGTGGTGATCGGAACCCACCACGACGGACCTTGGGCGTCGGCGGTGGAAGACGGTTCGGGCATCTCGCTGGTCCTGGCCCAAGCCCGCTACTGGTCGCAGCTGCCTCCCGAGCTGCGACCGCACCGACTGGTCTTCACGGTCAACGCCGCCCACATGGCGGGGGGTTGTGGAACCCAGGCCTTCATCGAGGCACACGCTGCAGCGCTCGACGACATCGTGCTCGAGATCCACCTGGAACATGCGGCGCGGGAATGCGTCGAGGTGGACGGTCGGCTGAGCCCGACCGATGTCCCCGTTACCCGCTGGTGGTTCACCTCCGAGAACCCCGAGCTGGAGGAAGCGCTCCGGGAGACGCTCGTCGCCGAGCAGCTCGACCGCTCGCTGATCGTCGCGCCCGGCGCGCTTGGCGGGCGTCCGACCACCGACGGGGGCTTCTACCACGACCACGGCGTCCCGCTGGTCAACTACCTCACCGCGCCGTGGTACTTGTTCGACGCCGCCGACACGATGGACAAGATCCATACTCCGAGCCTGGAGCCGGTGACCCGCGCCGCCATCCGTCTCGTCGAGTGGACAGCCGGTCGTTCGGCTCGCTCCGTGCGGCAGGGAGTCCGCCGCTGAACCGCGATCGGCTCAGCGGTCGAAGGTGAACGTCTCGGTACCACCCTCTCCTGTGAGGGTCCCGTCGAAGGTCTCGGTCTGGCCGTCCACCTTGACGGTGACCGTGAACGACTGGGGACCGTTTCCCTCGCAGTCCTGGTAGTAGCTCACATCGATGGTGTAGGTGCCGGTCGGCGCCGAACCGGTTGGCCAGAAGATGTTCTCGACCGGATTCGATGTCAGGGGAGGATCACAGTTGGAGTTGGCGTCGACATCGAGCTCCCCCCCGCTCGAGGCCGACGGACTCAAGTAGCTGATCGTCTCGCCGTTGGGGGCGGTGACCTCCAGGTCGACGTCGGCGGTGGACTCCCACCGCAGGGTCACCTGCACGTCACCGGTGCCCAGGTCTGGCTCGGTGGTCGGTGGCTCCTCGTCGGTGGTCGGCGGCTCCTCGTCGGTGGTCGGCGGTTCCTCGTCGGTGGTCGGCGGTTCCTCGTCGCAGACGTCCTCGTCGGGGAACAGCTCACAGACCTCCTCGTCGGACAGTGGCTCGTCCTCCTCGCCGTTGGTTCCGAACGGGCGGTTGAAGAACTCACCGGTCTCGTTGTCGACGAGCACGAAAACGTCGATGTCGATCTCGACGTCGGTGTCGATCACGACCACCTGATCCTCGTCGAAGCCTTCCCACTCGTCGTCACGGTTGAACTGCGGGTCGGTGATCTCGGGTGCCGGCGAAAGCGGGTTGCCGCAGTTGCACTTCACCCTCGGGATGCCCTGGCGGTCGACCATGACCGCGGTGCCGGCTTGGAGCACCGACAGCAACGGTGTCGCCTCCCCGTTGGAGAAGCCGTGGTTGGTGACGAGCGTGTCGCGTCTCAACAGAACGGGCGTGAGGGTCTCCACGTACTCGCGGATCTCATCGGGCTCTGTGCCCACGACCTCGGCCCAGGCGGCGGCCTTGTCCGGGTTCTCCTCGAGGAACTCCACTAGCTGGTCGGCGTCGCAGGTGCCTTCGCGCTGGGTGCCTCCGTAGAGCCCGGGGGTATCGCCCTTGGCGAGGTGCCCGAGCGCGCCGCCGGCCGCGCCGCCGACAGTCGGGACCTCGGGCCGCAGGGGCGAGGCCTTGCCGACGAGTTGGCCGACGCTGTCGGTGAAGGCGTTGGTGATGCGCATGCCGGCCGGTTCGAGGAGTATCTCGTCCTCGCCGGCCGCGGAATCGTCATCGTCGCGTGTGAGGAGGAAGAACGCCGCCGCGCCGCCGATGAGCAGGACCACCAGCGCGATCACCCCGCCGATGATCCACTTCCGCCGGCTGGCACCGTCCTCGGGAACCGCGGCCGTGCCGGGCGGAGGTGGCGCACCCGGAGGGGGCCCGTACGGGGGACCGGCGGGCATGCCCGTGCCCGTCGCGGCCCCCGGCCCAACGGTCGGGGTGGACGGGGGAGTCGGCGACTCGGCGCCCGCACCGGGCTGGCCCTGGTCGGGGCTCGATGAGACCGATGTCCCGCAGCTGTTGCAGAACTGCGCCCCTGGGGCCAGCAATGCGCCGCAGTTCGTGCAGAAGCCCGCTTGATCGTCCATGCTCATCCCCGAGTTGTGCCGGTCAGAGCGAGACGCTAGCTCATTTACTTGACCCGAGGGTTCGCCGCATCGGCGGAGCCCGGCGTTGGTGAGTGCCGAGGAACCAACGCCAAGGTAACGCTGCGCAGACACCAGTCGAAGCAGCCGCTACCAGCCGAGCCG
>QEUP01000032.1 GCA_003577145.1 Acidobacteriota bacterium
AGCCGCAGCAGCGGGAGGCGAGAACCGGATCCGCGAAGCGGGGCGTTGCCTGTGGCAACGCCAAGCCAGCACTGCGGAGGCGCCAGCCGCAGCAGCGGGAGGCGAGAACCGGATCCGCGAAGCGGGGTGTCACCTGCGGTGACGCCAAGCCAGCACTGCGGAGGCGCCAGCCGCAGCAGCGGGAGGCGAGAACCGGATCCGCGAAGCGGGGTGTCACCTGCGGTGACGCCAAGCCAGCAGGGCCAAGCCAGCACTGCGGAGGCGCCAGCCGCAGCAGCGGGTACCCCAGAACCGGATCCGCGAAGCGGGGTGTCACCTGCGGTGACGCCAAGCCAGCAGGGCCAAGCCAGCACTGCGGAGGTTTCACCGCAGCAGCGGGTGGGCGAGAACCCGATCCGCGAAGCGGGGCGTCACCTGCGGTGACGCCAAGGCAGCAGGGCCAAGCCAGCACTGCGGAGGCGCCAGCCGCAGCAGCGGGTACCCCAGAACCCGATCCGCGAAGCGGGGTGTCACCTGCGGTGACGCGATGTGACAGCCACAGCTTCAGGGGTCGAGAACGTCGCCGTATGCGGCGGTGAACGCCTCAGCCGCCGCGGCGGTCAGGGGTCCGGGGCAGGGGGTCAGCGGCCGCCCGTCGATCGAGCGGATCGGCTGCACGTCGCGTGTCGATGAGCTGAGGAACGCCTCGTCTGCGCTCGACAGCGCTGACATGGCCACATCCACCTCGGTCACGTCGGTGGCTTCGATCAGCAGCTCACGGGTCACACCGGCCAGACAGCCTGCCGACAGCGGAGGAGTGACGAGGCGCCCGCCGAGGCCGATGAAGATGTTGGAGCCCGTCCCCTCACACACGTCCCCTCTCGTGTTGGCGAAGATCGCCTCGCTGGCACCCTGGCGTTCAGCCCGGGCCAGCGCGACCACGTTCTCGGCATAGGAGATCGTCTTCAGGCCGGTGACAGCACTGCGCTCGTTCCGTGGCCAGGGCACGGTGATGACGTCGGTGGGGCCTTCCTCGGGCCGCCCACCGGCCGCGGCGACTATCACCGTGCTGGGCCGGTCGCCACGAGACGACCCCAGCGGACCGACCCCACCGGTGACCGTGATCCTGATCCGGCCCGCCGCGGGCCCGAACGCGTCGATCACTGCGGTCATGGCGGCGACGAGCACCGAGTCGTCGGGTACATCAAGGTCGAGAGGGGAGGACGACCGGCGGAGCCGGGCCAGGTGGCGCGTCACCGCGAAAGCCGAGCCTTGCACGACCTTGAGCGTCTCGAAGACCCCGTCGCCTACCAGCAGGCCGTGGTCGTTGTAGGGAACGCTCGCTTCCGCCTCGTCGACGAGGCGGCCGTTGATCCAGACCACCGCTCCGGAGGTCATAGCGTCGAGCCGATCGAGGGTCGATGGTCGGCGTGATGCCATCCGCTGGACACCGCCAGCAGCCGACGTGCCTTCAACTGGGTTTCCTCCCACTCGTCTTCGGGGTCGGAGTCGTAGGTGATAGCACCCCCGGTGCCGAGGTTCAGCTCACCGTCCTCGATCCAGAACGTCCTTATCGCCACGTTGAGGTCTCCCCGGCGGGTGTCGGCGTCGACCCAACCTATGGCACCGCAGTAGACCGATCGGGGTTCGGGCTCCAAGCGGGAGATGTGGTCGAGCGCGGCCAGCTTGGGCGCACCGGTCACCGAACCTGGCGGGAAGGTGGCCTCGACCAGCTCCGGCCAGCCCAGGCCGGGACGGAGGGTGCCGGCCACCGTGGACACGAGATGCACCAGCCCGGGGTGGCGCTCCAGGGACCACAGCGCCGGGACGGTCACGGACCCGTACTCGCAGACACGGGAGAGATCGTTGCGCACCAGGTCCACGATCATGACGTTCTCGGCCCGGTCCTTCTCGGTCAGCCCAGCGGGCGAGGACGCGGTGCCCTTGATGGGAGATGAGCGCACCGCATCCCCCTCCCTGGAGAGGAACCGCTCCGGTGATGCCGACGCCACTTCGAGGCCTTGTGAGGGGAGCCGTACAACTGCGCTGTAGGGCGCGGGATTGCCGATCGCCAGCGCCGCACCCAGCGCGGCTATGTCGGTCGTGCCCGCGGAGACCGCCGCTGGCAGGGGTGCACGGAGCCGACGGGTCAGGTTCACCTGGTAGACCTCGCCGGCGGCGATCGAGCCCCTTATGTCGGCCACACCGCGGCAGAAGGCGTCGTGGCCCAGGCTGCTCGACCATGTGCCGGCCGGCGGGCCATGCCACGGAAGGCCCGGCCAAGGACGTGCATCCCTGACCCGGGCGAAGCGAGCGCACACAGGGTCACCGGAGAAGGGGAGGACCACCGCCCAGAACCCGGAGCTCTCGAGCGCGGCGAGATCGGAGGTCACATCGACCAGATCCGTGCAGAGCCGATCTCCTACCACGGCGAGCGGTGTGGACCTGTCGGGCACGTGCCCAGCGTAGGGTGAATGTCGACCTCGCAAGGCCGCTGGTAGCCTGCCCTTGCGTGATACAGGGGAAGAGGCGCCGCGGTCGACGCACCTGGCCGCAGCGCCTGCTCATCTCGTTCAACATCTTGTTGGTGGTCCTGGCCCTTCTCGGTGCCGGTGCGCTCTCACTCGTCCGCTACGAGGTGAACCAGATACCGGTCATCGAGGTTTCGGAGCACCTGGCCCCGACCCTCTCTCCCGACGAGCCGCGCAACTTCCTCATCATCGGCACCGACAGCGCCCAGCGGCTCGACCCAAACGATCCTGCGAACAACGATCGCGAGTACCTGGGCGACTCGAAGCGGGCCGACGTGATCATGATCCTGCGCGTCGTCCCGACCGAGGAAGAGGCCTACCTGCTGTCCATCCCCCGAGACACGTACGTGGAGCTCGCCCCGAGCGGGTCGAACGGGCGCATCAACGAGGCTCTCGCCCTGCCCGAGGGCCCGGCGGCGCTGATCGACACGATCAAGCTCAACTACGGGATCGACCTCAACAACTACGTCCAGGTCGACTTCCGGGGCTTCCGCGACCTCGTCGAGGTGCTCGACGGCGTGCCCATCTACCTCGAGACGCCGGTCCGTGACCGGACGACGGGCCTGCTCATCGAGGAAGCGGGCTGTGTCACCATGGAGCCGTTCCAGGCGCTCGCCTACGCCCGGTCCCGGTCCTTCCAGTACCAGGACGAGAACGGCGCGTGGCGCACCGATCCCACCGGTGACCTGGGTCGCATGCACCGCCAGCAGGACTTCCTGCGCAGCGCCCTGCACCGGGCCGTCGAAAGGGGCGTGCGCAACCCCGCTACGGCCCTCGAGATGCTCAACGTGGCCCAACAAGCGGTTCTCACCGACAACACCCTGAGCGTGGGTGAGTTGCTCGATGTCGGGAACCGCTTCCGGACCTTCAACCCCGATGATCTCCAGACCTTCGTGCTGCCGACCGTCTCCAACCCTTTGGGCGGTGTGGCCTACCAGGAGGTAGTGGAGGGGGAGGCCGAGCCGATCCTCGACTTGTTCCGCGGTTCGACGACCACCACCGAGGTTCGCCCCGAGACGATCCGGGTCGAGGTCCTGAACGGGACAGGTGTCGGCGGCCAGGCGAGTGAGGTCAGCGAGGACCTGGTGGCCGCGGGGTTCTCGGTGGGCAGCACGGGTGATGCAGAGTCGCTCGATCACGAACGAACCACAATCCAGTACAGCTCGGGCCACTTCGAGGAGGCGTTGCTCGTCGCCCGGCACCTCGACGCCGATGTCGCCTTCGAGGAGGTCGGCGAGATCGCCGATGCGGAGGTGATCCTCACCACCGGTCAGGACTACGGCTCGATACTCGCCGAACCCAGGCCGGTGGAGGACTTCGACTACGCCACCGCGCCCCCCGAGGAGGCTGCACCGGGCTCCGGGGCCGCCGCGGCAGGTGCACCCGCCTCCACGACAGTCCCGGTCGAGGAAGGTGTGGTCGTCCCCACCGGAACCGAGGAGGAGAAGGCCTCCTGCCGATGAGCCATTTCGACCACAAACCAGAGGTTTGTGGTCGAGTTCTCGAACGGGCGGCCTTCGGCCGCGCTCACTGTGGCTGGTCCTCGCGTACACGCCGCTCGGACCAGGGCGAGGGGGAAGCCGGGAGGCTCCCCCCTCCCGCACCCCCAACACCGAGCGGGCGTCTGTGGTCACGGCACTGGTAGCAGATATCGGTAGCATCAATGGGAGGCGTTGGCGCGAAAGGTTTCAGTGAGCAGCAGCATCGCAGTGATCGGCACTGGATACGTGGGCCTGACCACAGGCGCCTGCCTGGCCCATCTGGGCCACTCCGTCGTCTGCGCCGACGTCGACGAGGACAAGGTCACCAGGCTGAAAGACGGTGACGTCCCGATCCTGGAGGACGGGCTGGGTCAACTCGTCGGCGAGGGTCTACGGGCGGGCCGGTTGAGCTTCGTCCTCGGCGCCGCAGCGGCGGTGAACGGAGCCGAGTTCGTCTATCTCTGTGTCCCGACACCGCAGGGTCCCGACGGTTCCGCCGACCTCAGCTTCATCGAGTCGGCGGCCGAGGAGATCGGGCCCTTGCTCGATTCCGACACGATCGTCATCAACAAGTCGACGGTCCCGGTCGGCTCTACGCGCGTTGTGGAGCGCGCTTTGCACCGCGGCGATGTCCACGTCGTGTCGAACCCCGAGTTCCTCAGGGAGGGGTCGGCAGTTCACGACTTCCTCCATCCCGACAGGGTCGTCATCGGGTGCGAGGACCAAGCCGCTGCTGTGCGGGTGGCCTCCGTCTACATCGGGATCCCGGCTCCGATCATGGTCACCGACCCTGCCTCGGCGGAGACCATCAAATACGCCAGCAACGCCTTCCTTGCGACGAAGATCTCCTTCGTGAACGCCGTGGCCGCCGTGTGCGAGGCCGTCGGTGCCGATGTCAACGACGTCGTGCTGGGAATGGGGTACGACAAGCGCATCGGCCAGGAGTTCCTCCGGCCCGGCCCCGGCTGGGGTGGGTCGTGCTTCCCGAAGGACACCAACGCCCTCATCCGCATCGCCGAGGATGCCGGGTACGACTTCCGCCTGCTCAAGGGGGTCGTCGAGGTCAACGAGGAGCAGTTCGAACGGGTGGCCGACAAGGTGGCCGCACTGGCCGGCGGGTCGCTCGAAGGCATCACGGTGGCCGCGTGGGGCCTCACCTTCAAGTCCCGTACCGACGACATGCGTGACTCGCCATCGCTGGCTGTGATCCAGCGACTGCTCACGCGGGGGGCCACCGTCCGGGCCTACGACCCGGCGATTCGCGGTCCGCTGCACGGCATCGAAGTCGTGGACGACCCTTATGCCGCTTGTGAGGGCAGCGACGTCTTGGTGGTGCTCACCGAATGGGACGACTTCAGATGGGTCGACTTCGACAAGGTGGCCGAGGTCATGAGCCACCGGCGGGTCGTCGACGCCCGGAACCTCCTGGACCGCTCGGCGCTTCGGCGCAGGGGATTCGCCTACGAGGGCATCGGCTGCGGCTGAGGCCCGGCGAGGTAGCGCCATGCGAGCGGTGGTCACAGGAGGAGCCGGCTTCCTCGGGTCGCACCTCTGTGCGGCACTGCTGGGGAGAGGCGACGAGGTCATCGTGCTCGACAACCTCGTCACAGGATCACAGGCCAACGTCGAGCACCTCTTCGGCCGGGCGGGCTTCACCTTCCACGAACACGATGTCAGCACCTACATCTGGGTACCGGGACACGTCGACGCGGTCTTGCACTTCGCATCGCCGGCGTCGCCCAAGGACTACCTCGAGATGCCCATCCAGACGCTCAAGGTGGGCAGCCTCGGCACCCACAACACCTTGGGGCTCGCCAAGGCCAAGGGCGCCCGCTACCTGCTGGCCTCGACCAGCGAGGTGTACGGCGACCCGCAGGTCCATCCCCAGCCCGAGGACTACTGGGGGCACGTCAACCCTGTCGGGCCGCGAGGTGTCTACGACGAGGCCAAGCGCTTCGCCGAGGCCATGACCATGGCCTATCACCGCTATCACGGTGTCGATGTCCGGATCGCGAGGATCTTCAACACCTACGGGCCACGGATGAGGCCCGATGACGGAAGGGTCGTGTCGAACTTCATCGTCCAGGCGCTCCAGGGAAAGCCGCTGACCGTGTACGGCGACGGCGAGCAGACCCGGAGCTTCTGCTACGTGGACGACACCATCGCCGCGCTGTTGTTGTTGCTCGACTCGGACGTCGTCGAACCGCTCAACGTCGGGAACACCGACGAGTACACGATGACCGAGTTCGCCGGCATCGTCATCGAGGTCACCGGCAGTTCGAGTGAGGTGTCCCACGAACCGCTGCCGGTTGATGACCCCGGTCAGCGTCAACCCGACATCAGCCGGGCCAAGGAGCGCCTCGGCTGGGTGCCCGAGGTCAGCCTCAGGGACGGGCTCGGACGCACTGCCGCGTACTTCCGGGAGATCCTCGGCGGCTGAGGCTGCGGTCAGCTACTCGGTGCGCGCCTCGGCTTCGGCGCGATTGGCCCGGTACCAGTCGATTGTACGGGCGAGCCCTTCCCGGAAGTCGACCTCGGCTTTGAAGCCGAACTCCTTCTCGGCACGACCGGGATCGACGCGGCGCCGGGGTTGACCGTCGGGCTTGGTGCGGTCCCATTCGATCTCGCCTTCGAACCCGACCAGCTCGGCGATGGTGGTGACCAACTCGCCGATCGGCATCTCCTCGTTGGAGCCGAGGTTCACCGGCTCACCGGCGTTGTAGTGCTCGGCGGCGAGGAGGATCCCCTCGGCGGCATCGTCGACGTAGAGGAACTCACGACTCGCCTTGCCGGTGCCCCACACGACGATGTGGCCGGCCTGCTGCTCGTGAGCCTCGACGCACTTCTTGATGAGGGCGGGGATCACGTGTGAGACGTCGGGGTGGAACTTGTCGCCCGGGCCATAGAGGTTGGTGGGCATGAGGTAGATGGCGTTCTGGCCGTGCTGATCCCGGTTGGCCTGCAACTGGACGAGTTGGGCCAGCTTGGCGATGCCGTACGGCGCGTTGGTCTCCTCGGGGTAGCCGGTCCAGAGGGAATCCTCGGTGAAGGGCACCGGGGTGAACTTCGGGTACGAGCAGATGGTGCCGATCATCACCGTCTTCGGCGTCCGGTGCAGCCGCGCCTCCTCGAGTACGTAGGTGCCCATGAGCAGGTTGTCGAGGTAGAGGTCGGCCGGCCGGGCCTGGTTGGCGCCGATGCCACCGACGCGGGCCGCCAGGTGGATCACGAGGTCGGGGGCGTGGGTGTCGAACATCTGAGCCGTAGCCTCGCGGTCGCGCAGGTCGTAGTCGGCGCTGGACAGGGCAACCACCCGACCCGCCGACCGGCTCGCCAGGCCACGCCGCACAGCGCTACCGAGGAAGCCGGTCCCCCCGGTCACCAGTACCTTCCTGTCGGGCCAGAAGCCGCTCATCGTGACGGCCAGCGTACCGGATGCCGTCGCGCCGGCTGCATCTGCCAGACTGCGCTCGTTGTGGAAGCCCTGCGCGTCGCCATGACGCTGACCTCCTGCTGGCACCGGGTTCCAGGTGGCACCGCGGCGGCGGCCCTCCACATGGCCGCCGCACTCGACGAGCGTGACGACGTCGAGGTCGTCGGGGTCGCTCCTCGCCACCGGCGTGTGCCCGAGGACCCTTGGCGGCCGGCAGTCCGCACTGTCTCGCTGCCGTTGCCCCGCCACCTCCTCTACGACAGCTGGCACTACCTGGGGTGGCCTCCGGTCGAGCTTGCAGCGGGTGCGGTCGACATCGTCCACGCCACGGCGATGATCCTGCCGCCCCGGCGCTCGGCCGCGCTGGTGCTGACGGTGCACGATCTCTTCCCGCTCGAGTTCCCCGATCAGTTCACCCGCCGGGGGGCGAGGGTGATGCGCAGGGGAGCGGCGCTGGCGCGGCGGAGGGCCGACCTGGTGCTGTGCTCCTCCCGGGCGACGATGCGGGACTGCGTCGAGGCCGGCTTCGCAGAGGAGCGCCTGCGACTCGTTCCCCTCGGAGTCGAGTCCGCGGTGGCGGGCGACGACGAGGTGGCCCGGGTCAAGGCAAGCTACGGACTGGGGCGGCCCTACGTCTTGTGGGCCGGGACCGTCGAGCCACGCAAGAACCTGCCGACGCTGCTCGAGTCGTTCAGGAAGCTCGGGAGGGCGGACCTCGACCTCGTGCTGGTGGGGCAGTTCGGATGGCGTGAGGACCTCGATCGACACATCGGCGACCAGAGCGACCGGGTGCGCAGGGTCGGTTTCGTACCCAGCCGGGATCTCGCCGCGCTGTACCGGGGTGCAGAGGTCTTCTGCCTCCCGAGCCTGCGCGAAGGCTTCGGTCTGCCGCTGCTGGAGGCAATGGCGCAGGGAACGCCGGTCGTGACCTCGCGCGGGACCGCAACCGAGGAGGTGGTCGGCGACGCCGGCATGGTCGTGGAGCCCCTCGACGCCTCGGAGATCGCCGACGCTCTGGCGGCGCTGCTCGATGACGGAGCTTCGAGGCAGCGCTTGGGATCAGCCGGCGCCGCCCGGGCACAGCAGTTCACCTGGGCCGCGACGGCCTCGCTGATAGCCGACGCGTACCGCGAGGTGTCGTGAGCAGGCCGGTGGTCGCGGTCAACCTCCTGTGGCTCGTCCCCGGAGTGGTCGGCGGGAGCGAGGGCCTGCTCGTCGCGGTCCTCGAAGGCGTCGCCGATCTCGGCCAGGACGACCTCGATATCCGCCTGCTGGTGCAGGATTCCCTGACAGAGGCGCATCCGCGGCTCATCGATTCGTTCCAGACCTACTGCTGGCACGGCTCGGGAGCCAACCGGGCCAGGCGGGTGGTCGCGGAGAACACCTGGCTCCGACGCCGGGCCACGGGCATGGGAGCCTCGCTGATCCACCACGCCGGCGGCATCGTGCCCCCGGTCCCGAGGACGCCGTGTGTCGTGACGATCCACGATCTCCAGCCACTGGAGCTCCCGCAGAACTTCGGGTTCGCCAAGCGCGCCTACATATCGAGCATGGTCGGCCGGTCGGCGCGGGCGGCTCGCGTGGTCATGACACCGAGCGAGTTCACCCGGATGTCTGTCATCGACCGTCTGCGCGTGGACCCGACCCGGGTGGTCGTCGTGCCTCACGGCGTGCACCGCGCGGACCGGGAGGAGGACCCGGCCGAAGAGGTACTCGACCGGTACGGGATCGTCGGCAGCTACTTCCTCTACCCCGCGATCACCTACCCGCACAAGAACCATGCGACGCTTCTGCGTGCCTTCGCCTGGCTGCTCGACGACGAGCCGGACCTGACCCTCGTCCTGACCGGCGGTGAGGGACCGTCCGAGCGCGACGTGGTGGGGTTGGTCGACTCGCTGGGGTTGGGAGACCGCGTGCGGCGGCCCGGCCGGGTACCCGACGAAGACCTCGATGCCCTCTACCGGGGGGCCACGGGCGTGGTGTTCCCGTCCCGCTACGAGGGGTTCGGGCTGCCGGTGCTGGAGGCGATGAGCCGGGGCAGTCCCGTCGTCGTGGCCGCTGCCGGAGCGCTGCCGGAGGTGGTCGGCGAGGAGCTGCCGCGAGTGGCACCCGACGACGTCGCGGGCTGGGCCGATGCGATGCGCAGGCTGGTTGCCGACGCCGCTCACCGTCGGCGCATGGGGGAACTGGCGCTCGAACGCTCGGCGACGTTCTCATGGGAAAGATCTGCCGCTGGCCTGCTGGGCGTCTACCGTCGCGGTCTGGAAGAGGCACGCGCATGAACATCGTCGTGATCTGTCCCCACTTCGCACCCGACCTCGCCCCTACGGGTGAGGTGATGACCCGCATCGTCGAGGAGCTGGCCGCACGCGGTCATCGCCTCCATGTGGTGACGTCGCTTCCCTGGTACGAGCGGCACCGCATCGAACCCGGCTGGGAGGGCTCGGTCGTGAGGCACGACGAGGTCCCCTGGGGGGTCATCAGCCGCGTCCACCCCTTCCCGACCGACAAGACCAACATCCCCGCCCGCGCCGCCGCCTTCGGCGGGTTCACGGCTCTGACGACGTTCGTGGCCCTGCTCACCCGGCTCTCACCCGATGTCGTACTGGCCATGTCCCCGCCACTGACCCTGGGGGTGGCCGGCTGGCTGGCAGCGCGGCGCCACCGGGTACCGTTCGTGTTCAACATCCAGGACGTCTTCCCCGACGTCGCCGTGGAACTGGGGGCCATCACCGACCGTCGGGTCATCTCCTTCGCGCGTTGGCTGGAGCGCTTCACCTATTTCCGAGCCGACGCCGTGACCGTACTCTCGGACGACCTTCGTGAGAACGTCGCCGCCAAGCTCGCCGGTGACCGTCCCGACCGGGTCGTCGTCATCCCCAACTTCGTCGACACCGACCGCATAGCGCCCGGGTCGCCGGACAACGACTACCGGGGGGAGTTCGACCTCAGCGGCAAGAGGGTCGTGATGTACGCGGGGAACGTGGGCATGTCGCAGTCGCTCGATCTGATGCTCGAAGCCGCGGCGACCTTCACCGATGACCCCGACATCCGCTTCGTCATCAACGGGTCGGGAGCCGCGCGCCCGGGCCTGATCGAGCGTGCCCGCGGCCTCGAGAACGTGGTCTTCGTCGGCATGCAGCCGCGTGAGCGCTTGTCGCAGGTCCTGGCAGCCGCCGACATCCACGTGGTCCCCCTCAAGACGGGCCTGGCCCGGTCCAGCGTGCCCTCCAAGCTCTACTCGATCCTTGCCGCGGGACGCCCGGTCGTCGCTTCGGTGGATGCTGGCACCGAGGTCGCCCGCGTCGTCGACGGCGCCGGCGCCGGCGTGTGCGTCCCACCCGAGGATGCCGAGGCGTTCACCAAGGCGCTGGCCGTGCTGCTACAGGACGACCAGCAGCGTGCGGCGATGGGGCGACGAGGCCGGTCGTTCGTAGAGGGTTGGGCATCGCCTGCTGCGGTGGCCCGACGTTACGAAGACCTGTTCGCTCAGGTGGCCGAAGAGAGGCGGGCTGGATCACACTGGTAGGACTCGGTCCTTGCGGTGCGCCTGGGAGAGGCCGATCGATCTCACACCGAGCCAGCGGGGCGCACACCGAGAGCCCTCCCTCACAGCTAGGTTTGAACGTTCATGGCCAAGCGAAGCAGCGACAAGAAGATCCAAAAGGTCCAGCGGGCCGGCAAGGCCGCCGGGGGCGGCGGCCGCCAGCGGCGCAACCTCGCCTACCCGTTGCTCATTGCCGCCATCGTCGTGGTCGGCGTGGGCATGGTCTGGTTCGCCCGTGAGCGGCGTTCGACCGAGGTGGAGGCAGCCCCCACCCTCGACGATCACTGGCACTCGGCGTACGGCACCTACATCTGTGACGGCTTCCAGCCCAACCTGGCCGATGTCGGTCAGGACGCCATGGGGATCCACACCCACGAGGACGGGCTCATCCACATCCATCCGTTCTCCTCGGCGGTGACCGGCGAGAACGCCACCTTGGGGGTGTGGCTCGAGCAGGTGGGTCTGACGGCCGAGGACGACCGCTTGGTGATGCCCGACGGCACCGAGTACATCGAAGGCGAGACCAAGTGCGAGATCGACGGGAAGGAGGTCGACGCCGAGGTGGTCCTCTACAAGTGGCCCCCACAGGCCTCGCCGGAGACGGAGCCGGACTTGTTCACCAGCGACTTCGGCAGCGTGCGGCTCGCCGCCGACGGCGAGGCATACGTCTTGGCCTTCGTGCCCGAGGGTACCGACGTGCCGTTGCCGCCCAACGTTGAAGCCCTGGCCAACCCCAGCGACGAGGACCCCACCGCGCCGACCGAGACCTCCGTGGTCGAGAGCGTGCCCGGCACGGAAACCACGACCAGCACCGTCGCCACGACGAGCAGCACCGTCGCCGGAGCGGGTGGTACCGCGCCCACCGGTGGTGGCTAGTGTCATGAAGGCTGTCGTCCTCGTCGGCGGCTTCGGCACGCGGCTGCGACCGTTGACGCTGGCGGTGCCGAAGCAGATGCTGCCGGTCCTCGACTCGACCATGCTCGAGTTCGTCGTGCGGGAGTTGGGGCGTCACGGCGTCGAGGAGGTGGTGCTCTCCCTCGGTTACCGGCCCGATGCGTTCGTCGCCAGCTATCCCGACGACATGTGCGAGGGTGTGCATCTCGTCTACGCACAAGAGCCTTCCCCGCTCGACACAGCCGGCGCGATACGCTTCGCCGCCGACCATGCCGGCATCACGGACCGCTTCCTCGCGGTGAACGGTGACGTGCTCACCGACATCGACATCGCCGGGCTGTGGCGGCGCCACGACGAGTTCGGAGCAGAGGCCACCATCGCGCTGACGCCGGTCGACGATCCCTCGCGCTACGGCGTGGTCCCGATCGACGATCGCAATCGTGTCCTCGAGTTCGTCGAGAAGCCGCCCCCCGGCACCGAGCCCAGCAACTGGATCAACGCCGGGATCTACGTGCTCGAGCCGTCGGTCCTGGCGCGGATCGATCCCGGCCGGCGGGTCTCGATCGAACGGGAGACCTTTCCCCGGATGGCGGCAGAGGGCACGCTCTACGCGGTCCACTGCGCCGAGTACTGGATCGATGCCGGTACTCCCGAGTCCTACCTCCAGGCGCAGCTCGACCTGATGGATGGACGCAGGGGCACGCCCAGAGACGGCGTGTCGCCGGGAGCCGAGATCGCCCCGGGTGCGCTCGTCGAGCACTCTGTCATAGGCGAGGGCGTGGTCGTGGAGCAGGGGGCAGTGATCAGGGAGTCCCTGGTGATGGCCCGCACCCGTATCGGGCGAGACGCCTTGCTCGACCGTGCCCTGGTGGGCGAGGGCGCAGTGGTGGGCAGCGGCTCCAGGCTCAGTGACCACGCCGTCGTGGGCCACGACGAGAAGATCGACTCCGGGTCGATGCTCGAGCACCGGACCGTGCCCCCACCGGAGGAGTGGGAATGAGGGTGCTCGTGACCGGCGGAGCCGGCTTCATAGGTTCCAATCTCGTGGACCGCCTGCTGGTGGAGGATCACACCGTGGATGTGGTCGACGACCTCTCCTCGGGGTCCCTCGCCAACCTGGCCGACGCCAGAGCCGAGCCGGATCACCGCTTCAAGTTCCACCAGATGGACATCCGCGATCCTGCCATCGTCGACCTCTTCAAGCGCCGTGAGTACGAGGCGGTCTTCCACCTCGCCGCACAGATCGACGTCCGCTTGTCGGTCGAAGATCCCGTGCTGGACGCGATGCTCAACGTGATCGGCTCGCTGAACGTGCTGGAGGGGGCGAGGGCGGCCGGGACCAAGAAGGTCGTGTTCGCCACGAGCGGAGGCACGATCTACGGCCACATCGAGCCCGAGGACCTGCCGGTGAGCGAGTCGCATCCGATGCACCCGCTGTCGCCCTACGGCGTCTCCAAGAAGGCGGTCGTCGACTACCTGTATGCCTACCGTGAGCTGCACCAGATCGAGTACACCGCCCTGGCCCTGGCGAACGTCTACGGCCCCCGCCAGGATCCCCACGGCGAGGCGGGCGTGGTGGCCATCTTCGCCAACCGCTTCATGGGCGGCGAGGAGTGCTGGATCTACGGCGACGGTGAGCAGACACGCGACTTCGTCTACGTCGACGACGTGGTCGACGCCTTCGTCAGGGCGGCCGAGCGGGGCAGTGGCCTGCTGCTCAACATCGGCAGGGGGGTCGAGGTGTCGGTCAACCAGCTCTACCGGGCCATGGCGGCAGTCGCCGGGATCGACGAGGACCCCGTGTACAAACCGCCCCGTCCGGGCGAGCTCGAGCGTTCCGCCGTGGACCCGGCGCGAGCCAAGATCCACCTCGGCTGGGAGCCGTGGACCGATCTCGATTCGGGTGTGAAAGCCACCTACGACTGGTTCACGGCCAGCGCCTAGTGCCTGCCCCTCGCCTTCTTGGCAGCGATTCCCGCGCATACGGGGTGTATTGCTGCCAAGAACCGCTCATCAGCGGAACAGGTCTTCGGACGGGTGGCGCACCAACCCGCTGCGGACGGTGCCCTCGCCGAACCAGGCTCGGTCCACGCCGCGGACCACGGCGACGGGCACGTTGCGGGCCTTGCCCATCACCAGGTCCGCCGCGGCGGCTATCTCGTCGACGATCGCCACCTCGGTGACCTCCAGCTCACGGCCCAAGGCGTCGGTCGTTCCCCGCAGATCGAGGATCGGTGAGATGCCGGCGCTGCCGATGGCCACGTCGGTGACCCCGCAGCGCCAGGGCCGCCCGAACGTGTCGGACACGATCACCGCCACGTCGACCCCCGCCCCTGCCCGGATCCGGTCCCGGATCCGGCGTGCGGTGCGGTCGGGGTCCCGGGGGAGAAGAGCGGCGTGGCCCTCGGCCACGTTGGACAGGTCGACACCCGCGTTGGCGCACACGAAGCCGTGCTGGGTCTCGCTGATGATCAAGTCCCCTCGTCGTCGCAGGACGCGCACCGACTCGCGCTCGACGAGGGCCTTGTGCCCCCGTGGATCATCGGTGTCGATGGGCACTACGCGACCTTCGGCCTTCGACACGACCTTCTGGGTGACGACGACGACATCGCCGTCTTCGAGCTCAGCTCTCTGACAGATCAGGCCACCCAGATCGTCGCCCGGGCCGACCTCGGGCAGCCCGGCGATCCCGATGATCTCGACGCTCACCGACCTGCCTCCAAACAGGCGCGTGCCAGATCGGCGGCCTCTCTCCTGCCATGCATCACCGTCTGGGTGACCACGCAGCGCAGCCCCTCGGCCTCCACCGCGGCGGCGAGCGCGGCGTCCTGCTCGTCGATGACGAGGGTGCCGACAAGGCCGGCGTAGAAGCGCGCGATGCCAGCCGCAGACGGTTCGTGTCCGAGCTCGAGCATGAGCCGGTCGGCGGGGCCCTTGAGGGCCCTTCCGCCGACGATGGGCGAGACGGCCACGACGCTCTCGCGGCGCGCGGCGATCGCCTCCCTGATGCCCGGAACCTCGAGGACCGGATCTACCGAGACGATCGGGTTCGACGGGGCGATGATGACGGTGCCGGCGCCGGCGATGGCGCCCAGGACGCCCGGGGCCGGCTTGGCGCTCTCCACCCCTTCCACCCGCACGCCGGTGGCCGGGATGCTGTGACGCTCGCGGACGAAGTACTCCTGGAAGGCGATCTCGCCGAGGTCCTCGGTGGTGATGTGTGTCCGCAGGCGGTCGTTGGTCGCCGGCAGCACGGTGAGATCGAGTCCCCACGCCCGGGCGATCTCGCCGGTGACGGTGGTGAGGTCGGCGCCGTCGTGCAGCCGGCCGGTCCGGTAGAGGTGAGTACCGAGGTCACGGTCGCCCAGCCGGAACCACGTCAGGCCGCCGTAGCGCTCCAGGCTCTCCATCGCCTGCCACGACTCATCGGCGAGGCCCCAGCCCCGCTCGGGGTCGACGGCCTCGGCCAGCGTGTACAGGACCGTGTCGATGTCGGGACAGACGTAGAGGCCGTGGATCATCACGTCGTCGGCCACGTTCACCACCGCGGTGATATAGGCCGGGGCCACGACGGCCACAAGGCCACGCAGCAGCCGCGCCGCCCCGACCCCACCTGCGATCGTCGTGATCATGCCGGCGAACCTACAGCAGCGCGGATCCGATCAGCTGATCGGGCGCAACTTGCCCGAGAGCAGGTCCATGTCGGCGTCGACCATCATGACGACCAGCTCCTCGAAGGTGGTGGAGTCCTTCCAACCCAGCACGGTGCGAGCCTTGGTCGCGTCCCCGACCAGCAGGTCGACCTCGGCCGGCCGGAAGAACTGCTCGTCCACGACCACGTGGTCCTCCCAGTTGAGGCCCAGGTGGCCGAAGGCGACGTTGCAGAACTCGCGAACCGAGTGCGTCCGTCCGGCTGCTACCACGTAGTCGTCGGGGGTCTCCTGCTGGAGCATCATCCACATCGCCTTGACGTAGTCACCGGCGAACCCCCAGTCGCGGTGAGCCTCCAGGTTCCCGAGTCGTAGCTCGCGGTCGAGCCCGAGCTTGATGCGGGCGGCGCCGTGGCTGATCTTGCGGGTGACGAACTCGAGCCCGCGCCGGGGGGACTCGTGGTTGAACAGCATCCCACTGGAGGCGTGCAGGCCGTAGCTCTCCCGGTAGTTGACCGTTATCCAGTGCCCGTACACCTTGGCGACCCCGTAGGGGCTGCGCGGGTGAAAGGGTGTGTCCTCGTTCTGCGGCACCTCGTGCACCTTGCCGAACATCTCGCTGCTGCTCGCCTGGTAGAAACGGATGTCGGGGTCGACGATCCTTATCGCGTCGAGCAGCCTGGTGACACCCAGCGCGGTTATCTCGCCGGTGAGGACCGGTTGGCCGAACGACGTCTGCACGAAGGACTGGGCTGCCAGGTTGTAGACCTCGGTCGGGCGGTAGGTCCGTAGCAGGTCGATCAGCGACGCCTGGTCGAGGAGGTCGCCGTGAACGGTGCCGATGCGGTCCTGGAGGTGGGCGATGCGCTCGAAGGTGACCGTGCTGGAGCGGCGCACCATGCCGACGACCTCGTAGCCCTCGTCGAGGAGGAACTCGGCGAGATAGGACCCGTCCTGACCGGTGATGCCGGTGATCAGTGCTCGCTTGGTCATGTGCTCCATCCTTGGGCGTTCAGCGGGTTCGGGCTACGTGGCCACGGCAGTACTCGAGAAGATCCCTGAGGGTCTCGTCGAGTGGGATCTGGGGCTCCCATCCGGTGGCGGCGCGCAGCCGTGAGCCGTCGCCGACAAGGACGGGGATGTCGACGGGGCGTTCGAGCGAAGGCTCGGTGGTCAGCTGCATGGGGGCCTTCGCCATGCCGATCAACCGGTCGGCGAGCTCCTGGATGGCGATGGCCGTTCCGCTGCAGACGTTGTAGACCGCTCCGGCGTCTCCTTTGTCGATGACGATGCGGTAGGCACGGACGACGTCGCGGACGTCGGTGAAGTCCCGGCGGGGAGTGAGATTCCCCACCGGTACCGAAGCGGCTCCCGAGATCTCGTTTCGAGCGATCCGGGCGGCGATGGCGGGGGCGACGAAACGCTCCGACTGCCCGGGGCCGATGTGGTTGAACGGCCTCACACGTACCACGTCGAGGCCGAAGCCCAGCGCCGCCTGAAGCGCGAGATAGTCGGCGGCTACCTTGCTGGCCGCGTAGGGGCTCACAGGCATCAGCACAGAAGCCTCGCTCAGCGGAAGGTCATCCTCGGTGACACGGCCATAGACATCGGCACTCGCGACGACAAGCGTGCGCTCGACCCCCGCTGCGCGGGCAGCCAGCAAGACGTTCAGCGTTCCCTCGGCGTTCGTCTTGAAGGTCTGCAGCGGATCCTGCCAGGACCCGCCGACGTCGGCGCTGCCCGCGAGGTTGAACACGACCTCTGGGCGAACCGCTCTGAAGAGGTTCTCCACGGCGACCGCGTCGGTGATGTCAGGACCGCCATCGGCGCGATCGCACCCGACGACCTCGTCCCCGCACGACCGCAGATGGTCGGTGAGATGTCGGCCGACGAAGCCGCTCGAACCTGTGACGAGCGCCTTCATGGACGAGCGCGTGAAGCGCACCCGGCAAGCATGGACCCGTAGTCTACGGCGTGATCGAAATCCCCCCAGAAGGCGCTACCGCCGGCAGGCCTTGGTCAGCCCGCCGAGCGCCCGGCCTCCCCACGCCATCTGGGTGCTAGCTGTAGTGATCGAGACTTTAACAGTTGCAAGCGCCCTGGGTGGGAGCTTCGTCTGCCCTGAGTCGGTTGGAGTAGCATCGACGGGCGCACACTGGAAGGGGCCGCTCGTCGCGCGGCCCGTTCGTCTTTTTACCCTTCCCGTAGGTGGATCCGACCCTGTCTCCCGAGCACGATCCGACCAGCGAGGCCACACCCGATGCCGGTGGAGGCGAGAGCGAACCAGCGGGACCGGCGCCGGCGGGACCGGCCCCCGGTTCGTCGACTGCCGCGCCCTCCGGGGACGAACCGCAGGAAGCGGCCGCCGGCGGAGCCTCGGTGCCAGCGGTGGTGGCCGTCGTGGTCACCTACAACCCCGGCGAGTGGTTCGCCGAGACGCTGCAGGCCCTGGCTGACCAGGACTACGACAACCTCTCGGTCCTGGTCATCGACAACGCCAGCGAGCAGGACCCCACCGCGGTCGTGGCCGAGCACCTCCCCAACGCCTTCGTCAGGAGGCTCGCCGAGAACCAGGGCTTCGGGGCAGCCGCCAACACCGCGCTCGAGATGATCGAAGGGGCGGCGTTCCTGCTCTTGTGCCATGACGACTGCGCACCGGCTCCCGACGCCGTCCGGGCGATGGTCGAAGAGGCCTACCGATCCAACGCGGGCATCGTCGGACCGAAGCTGGTCGGGTGGGACGACCCCGAACGGCTGCGCCAGGTCGGCTACGCGGCCGACAAGTTCGGCTTCTACGCACCGCTGTGCGAGCCCGGCGAGCTGGACCAGGAGCAACACGACGTGGTCACCGACGTGTTCGCCCTGCCCCCGGCCTGCACGCTCGTCCGGGCGGATCTGTTCCGGGAGCTGGGCGGCTTCACCGAGGGCATCGACTTCTACGGGGAGAACCTCGACCTGTGCTGGCGCTCCCACGTCGCCGGCGGACGGGTGCTGGTTGCCCCCGCGGCATCGGCCCGCCACCGCGAGGCCGTCGGCGAGCGAAGGGCCGGCGATGATCGCCGCCGGCTCGAGTTCCGTCACCGCCTCAGGACGATGCTGGCGTGCTACAGCCCGTTCCACCTCCTCAGGGTGGTACCGCAGGCTCTCGTGCTCGCCTTCCTCGAGGTCTTCTTCTCGCTGATCACCGGTCGCTTCCGCCAGGCGCGAGACGTGGCCGGGGCGTGGTGGTGGGCGGTAGCGCACCCCGGGACCATCGTCGGTGATCGGCGTGGCGTGAAGCGCTTGCGTGCCGTACCCGACAGCGAGGTCCGCGAGCTGCAGGTCGCCGGCAGCGCCCGCATCTCGGCTTACATCCGCGGTCAGATCGGTGCCGAGGAAGACCAGCGGCGCTCGACGATGGCCGCCGCCGGGCGGACCGTCGTCGAGTCCCTGCGATCCGGGCCCCGCAGGGTCACCATCTTCTTGTGGTTGGCGTTCCTCGCGGTCTTCCTGTTCGGCAGCCGGCACCTGCTCACCCAGTCCATACCGGCGCTGAGGGAGTTCGCGCAGTTCCCCGACAGCCCTGCCACCCTGTGGAACGAGTGGTGGACAGGTTGGCGTGACGTCGGCACCGGGTCGACCGCCCCGGCACCCACGCTGCTCGGTGCCCTCGGCGTGCTGGGCTATGTGTTCTTCGGCGCGCTCGGGCTGTTGCGCACGGTGCTCATCGTCGGCGCAGTGCCCATCGGCGCGTTCGGGATCTGGCGACTGCTCCGCGGCACGGGTTCGTCCCGGATACGCGCGGCG
This sequence comes from Acidobacteriota bacterium, assembly GCA_003577145.1. Taxonomy (GTDB): domain Bacteria; phylum Actinomycetota; class Acidimicrobiia; order Acidimicrobiales; family Microtrichaceae; genus ATN2. The sequence continues at coordinate 19,302 of QEUP01000032.1, forward strand.
GCCTTGTTCGGGTACATCCTCAACCCCTTGCCCTACAACGCCCTCGGGGAAGGGCGGTGGCAGGCACTGATCCTGTACGCCGGGATGCCCTGGGTGGTGTTCGCGCTCGCCAGAGCGCTGCGCGTCGCGCCCTTCGGCGAGCCGTGCGATGACGCGCCGACAGGCGTCCAGCGGCGGTCGTTGCGGTACCAGGTCCTGAGCCTCGGCCTGGCGACGGCGGTGCTCGCCGCCTTCGTGCCCTTCGCGGTGCTGCTGGTCGTCGGCGTCGCGGTCGTCCTCGTCGTCGGCTCGTTCTTCGCCGGCCAGCTCCGCGGTGTGCTCCGTGTGCTGGTCGTCGCCGCCGGGGCGGCGGTGGTCGCGGCGGTGCTGCACCTGCCCTGGACGCTGTCGTTCCTCCAGCCCGAGCCGAGCTGGGCGCTCGTCGGTGGACCGGAAGCACCTGTCACCGATGCCGCCAGCTTCCCCGACCTCGTCAGGTTCGCCACCGGATCGGTGGGTGGCTCACCGATCGGGTACGCGCTGGTCATCGGCGCGTTCCTGCCGGTGGTGATCGGCCGATCGTGGCGCTTCCGTTGGGCGGTGCGGGGCTGGTTCCTCGTTCTTGCCTCCTGGGCACTGGCGTGGGCATCCTCGGCGGGCCACCTGCCCTTTTCGCTCCCGACGACCGATGTCTTGCTGGCACCCGGGGCCGTCGGCCTGGCCCTGGCGGTGGCGATGGGAATGGCAGCGTTCGATCTGGACCTTGCCGACTACGGGTTCGGTTGGCGCCAGGCTGCGTCGTTCGTCGCGTTCGTCGCGGTCTTCATAGCCACCGTGCCGGTGCTGGCGGGTTCGGTCAACGGTCGCTGGTCGCTCCCCGCCGGAGATCTGGTGACGACGCTCAGCACCCTCGAGACCGACCCCGCCGACGGGGGGTTCCGAGTGCTATGGATCGGGCGGCCCGACGATCTGCCTGTGGAGGGCCGGCCCCTCGGTGATGGGCTGGTCTATGCCACCACCACCGGCCCGGAACCAACCGTGGGCGACCTCTACCCCGGTCCTGTCGACGACGGGAGCGAGGTGCTGGGCGACTCGCTCGAGCTCGCCCTCGCCGGTGGCACCAACCGCTTGGGACGGCTCGTCGCTCCCTTCGGGGTCAAGTACATAGTCGTTCCCTCGCAGTGGGCTCCGACCCCCTTCGTCAGGACCGACACCCCCCTGCCGGAGGCCTTCGTCGGGACCATCTCCGAACAGCTCGACCTGGCCCAGTTCGAGGTCAACCCCGCGGTGCTGGCGTTCGAGAACGCCTCCTGGGCCCCCACCGTCGCGGAGTACCCTGCCGGAGTACTCCCCGACAGCGATGAGGTCGATCTCCCTGCCGTCATGAGGACCGATTTCGACGCGGCGCGCCCCGCACTCACCGACGAGTCCGGCTACACGAACCGCGAGGGCGACCTGGCCGAGCACTCCGACCTGTACGTGGCAACCGGCGGAGACGGCTGGTCCGTCGAGGTGGCCGGGAGCGAGCTCGACCAGCGCGGGGTGTTCGGCTGGGCCCAGGCCTACGGCGTCGGCGCGGGCGGCCGGGCCGAGCTGGCGTTCTCGACGCCGCTGTGGCTGATCGGCGCCCACACCGCGGAGATCCTCGTCCTCGTGGTGCTCACAATGGGGTTGGCGCGGGCCCGCCGTCGCGGGGGTGGCGAGAAGGCGGCGCCGGCCGGAGGTGCGCGGTGAAGGGTCTGCGGGTCCTCATAGTCCTGGTGCTCGTCGGCGCAGTCGTAGCGCTGACGGTTGTCGACCGGAACGAACGGGAGGTCTCCGTGCAGGCCTCCGACGCGGAGGAGTTGACGCCGGGTATCCCGACGGCGGATGCCGCCACGGCGCTGACCTCGACGTGGTATTGCGCTGCCTCCAGCGCCGGCGAGGACTCGTCGCATTCCGTGCTGGTGGCGAACCCGACCGGTGGGGAGCTGGGTGGCTCCATTGCCGCCTACGACGAGAGCGGGCAGCTCGCGGTGGAGCGCTTCGAGGTCGGACCCTGGACCCAGGAGGTCTTCGAGGTGGCCGAGATGACCGACGGTGAGGCTGCCAGCGTCGTCGTGGAGCTGTTCGGAGGCCGCGCCTCGGTTGAGCACCGGCTCCGGAACGATTTCGGCATCGACCAGCGACCTTGTGCCTCCTCGCCCTCCGGTACCTGGCACTTCGCGGCGGGTGACACGGGCAGGGACGCCACCTACCGGCTGTTCCTCTTCAATCCGTTCCCCGACGACATCACGGTCGACACGGTGGCGACCACTCCCGAGGCCATCCGCCAGCCCGAGGCGCTGAACAACCTGGTCATCAGGGGTGGGACCTCGATAGTGGTGGACTTCACCGCCGAGGAGATCCTCCCCAGGCACGACCAGGTGTCCCTGACCGTCGCAGCACGGTCGGGTCGCCTCGTGGTCGAGCGGGTGCAGACCTATGACGGGACGGAGGGAGTGGAGGGGCTGACGATGGCCCTCGGTGTGCCCCGGGCCGAGACGAACTGGGTCTTCCCGGACGGCTTCGCAGGGCCGGGCACCCGCGAGCGCTACGTGGTCTACAACCCGCCGCTCGTCGAGGACCCGACCCTGGAACAGACCGGGGGAGCTCCCGAGGAGGTGACCGGATCTGAGGGGCAACCGGAGGTCCGTCCCGCCGAGGTCGACCTGACGGTCCGCCGCTACCGCGGCGAAGAAGAGCTCGAGGCCGCTCCTTTCGAGCTGACCGTCCAGCCGGGCAGGTTCGTCGTGATCGACGTCGACGCCGAGGCCCGGGTGCCCAAGGACGGCTTCCATGCGGTGACGGTGCAGAGCCTCAACGAGGTACCGGTGACCGTCGAGCGGGTCGTCTCCATCGTCGAAGGCCGCGAGGAGGCGGAGGCTGCGGCTGAGGACGGAGGCGAATCACCGGCCGAGCCAGGCGGTGATGCCGGCGTCTCGACGACAACGACGACGTCGACCACCACGACTACCACCGCGCCCGGCGGCACCTCGCCTGACCGGGCTGTGTCCGGATCGGCCGGTGGGCTCTCGCGCCCCCGACAACCACCGGCGACCGAGCCCCCGACGACCACGACGACGTCCCCGTCCACCACAACGACCCCGTCGACGACCACGACGACGTCCCCGTCCACCACGACGACCGGGGACGGCTCGACCGACGATGAGCTGGTCACCGAGGCGGAGCTGCTCCGCCCCGACATCGAACGGGGAGTGACCACCTCCACCGGAAGCCGTCAACCCGACGGACTCCATCGCCGTGTTCACGGTGAAGGCCGTCTACGACGACCAGGAGAGGGTCATCGAGGCCCTGACCGATGTCGAGTTGAGTGAGGGGGGCCAGGTCGCTGTGAACCTCGGCGCCTTGGACCTGGCCGACCGGGTCACCTTCGAGGTGGCGTCCAACTCGGCTCTGGTGATCGAGAGACGTATCAACTGGACCGAGCCGTCCGATCTCTCGCAGGCGCTGGCGGTGCCCCTGGCCGGGACGCTGGAGTCGCTTTGAGCCGGGACGGGCGATGGGGGATTACCCGGCTCCGGGCTGATGGGCCACACTCGGTGTCGTGGAACGTCTGATCATCGTTGTCGGCGTGGCGGTGGTCGCGGTGGGCATCGCCTTGCTCCTGCAGAGGCGCCAGCCCGACGCTCCCACTCAGCCGGCGCGCTACCACGTGCCACGCCAGCTCGACCGTGACGACTTCGAGGGATCGGACCGGCAGTGGCTGGTGGCCGTGTTCACCTCGGCGACGTGCGGATCGTGCGCCGACACGATGCTCAAGGCGCGCCAGTTGGCGGGCGACGAGGTGGTGGTGCAGGAGGTAGAGGTGTCGGCTCGCAAGGACCTGCACGACCGTTACGGGGTCGACGCCGTCCCGACCGTCGTGCTGGCCGACAGCGAAGGAGTCGTCCAAGCGTCCTTCCTCGGTCCACCGACCGCCACCGACCTGTGGGCTGCGATGGCCGAGCTGAGGGAGCCGGGAACGGTGCGCAGCGAATGTGATCGGGGCAGCCCCGGTCAGTCGGCGTCCTCGTCGCCGTCCTCGGAGGGGACGTAGGCCGGCCGGCGGGCTTCACCCTCGGCTTCGGCCTCACCTCGGAACGGGGTGTCGGTCGCGGTCTCGGCTACGGCCGGCTCTTCGCCGGGCGCCCCGTCGGCGGGCACGTTGCCCCGGCCCACCTCGATCAGTCGGTTGACCTCGAGGCCGTCGATGGTCTCGTGCTCGAGCAGTGCCCGCGCCACCAGGTCGAGTCCGTTGCGCTCCTCGGTGAGGAGATCGCGACAACGGTCTTCCATGTTCCTGAGGATGTGCTCGACCTCCTCGTCGATGATGTGCGCGGTCGTGTCGCTGTAGTCGCGGGTGTGCATGAGCTCCTCGCCGAGGAAAACCTGTCCCTGCGCACCCCAGGCCATCGGCCCGATCCGGTCGCTCATGCCCCATTCCCTTACCATCCGGCGGGCCATCTCGGTGGCCCCCTGCAGGTCGTCCTGGGCTCCGGTGGACACCACTCCGAAGACGAGATCCTCGGCGATGCGCCCGCCCAGACGCATCACGAGCATGTCCTCGAGATAGTCCTGGCGGTGGATGTGGCGGTCCTCTTCGGGCAGCGTCATGGTCACGCCGAGCGCCATGCCGCTGGGGATGATGGTGACCTTGTGCAGCGGATCGGTGTTGGGGAGGGCGGCGGCGCACACGGCGTGACCGGCCTCGTGGTAGGCGACAGCCTCCTTCTCCTCGTCGGAGAGCACCAGCGACTCGCGCTTCTGTCCCATGAGGACCTTGTCACGCGCCATCTCGAAGTGCTTCATGTGGATCTCGTCGCAACCATCGCGAACCGCAGCGAGAGCGGCTTCGTTCACGAGGTTGGCGAGGTCGGCGCCACTCATCCCGGGGGTGCCGCGGGCGATGACGTCGGGGTCGACGTCGTCGGCCAGACGCTTGTGCTTGACGTGCACGTCGAGGATCCTGCGGCGATCCTCGAGCTCGGGGAGCGGCACCACCACCTGGCGGTCGAAACGGCCTGGTCGCAACAGGGCAGGATCGAGGATGTCGGGGCGGTTGGTGGCCGCCATCATGACGATGCCCTCGGTGGTCTCGAAGCCGTCCATCTCCGACAGCATCTGGTTCAAGGTCTGCTCGCGCTCGTCGTGACCACCGCCGAGCCCGGCCCCGCGTTTGCGGCCGATCGAGTCGATCTCGTCGATGAAGATGATCGCCCGCCCCATCTTGCGGGCGGACTCGAACAGGTCGCGTACCCTGCTGGCACCGACGCCGACGAACATCTCCATGAAGTCCGAGCCGGTCACCGACAGGAACGGCACTCCGGCCTCACCGGCGACGGCTCTGGCTATCAGGGTCTTGCCCGTGCCGGGAGGCCCGACCAGCAGGACGCCCTTGGGTATGCGCGCCCCGACCTCGGCGAAGCGCTCGGGCTCGCGCAAGAAGTCCACCACCTCGGTGATCTCGGCCTTGACTCCCTCGTAGCCGGCCACGTCGGCGAAGGTCGTGCCGGGCCGCTCTGTCGAATAGGTCTTCGCACGGGACCGACCGATGGACATGATCCCGCTCATCTGGCCCTGCGCCCGGCGCTGCATCCACCAGAAGAAGCCGATCAGCAAGCCGACCGGGAGGATGAGGGGCAGCAGTTGGAGGAAGATGTTGGTCTGAGGCGTCTCGAAGGTGACCTTGACGTCGTTGTCGTTCAGGACCTCGAGGTCATCGGGTGGGGGCTCGAGGGGGCCGGTGGTGGCGAACTCCTCTCCCTCCGAAGCACCTTCGTCGGGTTTGAACTTCCCGGTGATCTCGCCCGAGAGGTTGTCCCAGGTGATCTCGTCGACGCGGCCCTTCTCGGCGTCCTCGAGGAACTCGTTGTAGGAGATCTGGTCACCCTGGGTGGTGCCGAACAGCGAGGGGCCCAGGAAGGCGGCGACCACGATTCCCAGCAGCAGCCAGAGAGTCCACCGGGGCAGTCCCTGGTCGGACCGGCCGAACCCACCGTCGCGCTGCTTCGGTGGGGGTGGCGGCGGTGGGGGTGGCGGTTGGGAACTGCCGTTCGACATGCCTTCCAGCCTAGGAGTGGACGGGGACGGTGCGGTCTCGGGTGCCTGATGGCACCTTCAGGAAAAGTGGCTCGTGAAGCTCCGGTCCCACCCGCGAGCCTCCCACAGATGGTGCCGGGAGTGCCACCGCTCCTGACGCCGGTACCGCTAACGTCGGCTGCCATGACCCGCCAGTGCGCCCGGCCGAGCTGTGACCGTCAGGCGGTCGCCACGCTCAGCTACCAGTATTCGGCGTCGGTGGTGTGGCTGGAATCCCTCGCGCCCGAGCCGCATCCCATGACCCACGACCTGTGCGACCTGCACGCCGAATCGCAGTCGGTTCCGATGGGATGGGAGCTGAGGGACGAGCGCGTACCTCGACTCCCGCTGGCAGTGGCCGCCGAGATCGGCTGAGGATCCATTCACAGCCAGGACGATACCGACCTACCGGCGCCTTCGTGGGGGCTCGGTGACGTACTCATCGGGCTGGTAGCCGGGTTCCTGGCCAGTTTCGCGGCGCTGTCGGTGGTCGTGGCCGTCGGAGGGTACAGCGATGTCGACGCGCTTCCCCTGAGCGCGGTGGTGATCGCCCAGACCCCGCTTTGGGTCGTGAACCTCGCCTGGCCCGTGCTGGTGGCCCGCCGGAAGGGCAACGGCGCGGTGAGGGACTTCGGCTTGACCATGCGATGGACCGATGCGCCCCTCGGTCTCTCGATCGGCGTGGCCACCCAACTGGTGGTCCTCCCGCTGCTCTACCTCCCGCTGCTTTGGCTGCTGGGTGACAGGGATGTGAGCGAGGCGGCCCGCCAGCTCACCGAGCGGGCCGACGATGCGCTCGGAGTGGTGCTGCTCGTGGTGATGGTGGGCATCGCCGCACCCATGACCGAGGAGATCTTCTACCGCGGGCTGTTCCTGCGGGCACTGGAACGTCGCTTCGCCAACGCCAGGTCCGCCGGGTATTGGCGCAGTCACGCCCGGGCCATGTCGGTGGTCGTGTCGGCGCTGGTCTTCGGTGCTGTGCACTTCCAGGCGCTCCAGTTCCTCGGGCTGTTCGCCTTCGGCCTGATCGCCGGGACGTTGACCGTGCGCTTCGGCCGCCTCGGGCCGGCGATGTGGGCTCACCTGGGCTTCAACCTCACCACCGTCGCGCTGCTGCTGTGGTTCTGAGGCCACCGGCTGCCCCGGCTCGGCCGCTCTTCGACGGACCGGCTGGAGGCGGGTCAACGGGCGGCGAGGATGTGGATCACGCAGACCGCCCCCACGCCGACCATGTGGGCAAGACCGATCCGGGACCCTGGATGTTGGCGTGGTGCTGCCTCGCCGCGTAGCTGGCGGGTGATCTCGACGATCTGCCCCACTCCGGTGGGTCCGATGGGGTGCCCCATGGCGAGCAGCCCCCCTGAAGGGCTGACCGCGCATTCACCGCCGATTTCCCAGGCACCCTGCGAGAGGCGCAGCGGGGCCGTGCCCGGATCGCAGAGCCCCAGTGCCTCGATGTAGAGAAGCTCCTCGATGCTGAACGCGTCGTGGACCTCGAGCACATCGATCTCCTGCGGTGAGATCCCTGCCTGCCCGAACGCCAAGGCGCCGGTCTCGGCAGTCAGCGCGGCATCGTGATCGTGGCCCGCTGCGTAGACCCGCTCGGTGCGGGTGACCGAAGCGAGGACTCGGACAGCTCGCGCCGGGTCGAGAGCGAGGCGATCGATTGCGTCGTCGGAGGCGACGATTGCCGCCGCCGCCCCTTCCCCGATGGGGCAGCACTGGAGACGGGTCAACACGCCGGCCAGTGGCGCCTCACCCATCACCTCGTCGAGCGTGCGTGTTCGCCGGCGTTGGGCGTTGGGATTCAGAGCGCCGTTGTGGTGGTTCTTGACGGCCACGGCAGCGAGATCCTCGGCCCGGTGGCCGTACCTGTGCATGTACTCGTCAGCGAGCAGTGCGAAGTGGGCGACGGGGAGGAGTCGTGACGCTGTCAGGTCGCGTATCCCGGTCTTGGTGGGTGCCAGGTCGGGTAGGGCCGGTTTGTCGACCCCCAAAGCCAGCGAGACCTCTCGAATGCCGGACGCGACGTCGAGGCAGGCCTGGGCGAAGGCAGTCGAGCCCGATGCAGAAGCGTTCTCGACCTGAGCCATCGGTATCCCGGTGGCACCGAGATGGCGGAGCATCACGCGACCGCTGGCGAAGCCGAGGTTCACGTTGCCCACGAAGGATGATTCGACGTCCGCCCAAGCCATGCCGGCATCAGCGAGCGCCTCCCGTACCGCGGTCAGCCCGAGATCCACATAGGGCGTCTCACTGCCGCGCCGGTATGGATGAAGGCCGATACCGACGACATGGACAGGTCGCAGATCCGAGAGGTCAGCCGACATCGCGCGTCCCGGGTCCTGCCGGTGCGAACCGGAGCTCGACGATCTCGGTGCCCTCGCTGTCGGTGCCGGCCGGCGTCAGGACGGCCTGCATCCTCAGCCCCGGCTCGAGGCACTGAGCCTCGGTCTCCCCCGCGCCGACCAGCAAGGAACGGATAGCCGGGCCGTCATCGAGCAGTATCGACGCGACCGTGAACGGAGTGGTCGGCTCCTGCAGCGGGTGGAAGTAGACCGTTACACAGGCGAGGAGGGTGCCAGTGCCCTTCAGTTCGGCCGGCACGAGCTGATCTGCGGCGGCGCCGCACCGCTCGCAACCGAAGTCCTGGGGAGGGAAGAACACGTATCCGCAGGCCGCGCAGCGGCGTCCGCGCAGCCTGGCCGCTGAGCCGGGAGGCCCTGCGGGGTAGAGGGTGGGCTGCGCGGAGATGGGCTGGGGCATGTCGGGAACCTCGGGCCTCACGTCGCGGTCAGCCTAGGAGAGCGAGGTCGAGCGACCGCAGGACCGCGGCGCTCAACTGGGCGATGCGCCACGCCGGCTCTGCCCCCGGCGCTGCTTCTCCCGTTGAGCCAGGCGGCTCCCGGAGAGTGAAACAAACGCGCTCCGTGCCCTAAAGACCCACGGCGCGTGACCGATGGAGGCAGACCACACGGCGAGGCAAGGGACGAACCCCATGAAGACCCGGCAATGCCCCAGGTGCGACGCTCCCCTGGTTGAGATAGCGATCCTCATCGACGGTGACGAGGTCAAGATGCGGTCGTGCACGGTCTGCGACAGCCGCAGTTGGCACCGCTTCGACCGCCCGACCGACCTCGGCGAGGTGCTCGACGGCCTGACCGACGAGACGGAGCGACGCAAGAACGCCGCCGCTCGGCGCTGATCGAGCAGGTCCCGCCCCGCGCTCGTCGCCGCCGGCGCGGGGGATGTGCCTTCGGTGCTACATGTGGCGCCCCCGGTGATGCCACCATTGTGGCCGCCACCTCGCACCACCATGGACACCACATCCCCCTCACCTGCCGATCTCGACGAAGACGACGAGCCCGTCGCGCCTGCCCCATCGGCGCCGCTTGCCGCAGAAGAGGTTGTGGCCGGACCCGAGCGGCCTGGCGGCTGGCGCCTGTTCCGTGCTCGGGCCGCTGCCCCCTGGGCCCGGTTCAAGCAACGCCCCGATGAAGAAAGGCGGCGAGCCGCGATCCAGGGCGCGACCACCGCGGTGCTGGTCACCGCGTGCTGCACCTTCGTCTTCTTCCACCTGCATCCCAACCTGATCTTCGCCGGGACCACGCCCGCGGGCGGCGACATGGGTGCACACGTCTGGGGGCCGGCATACCTCCGAGACGAGCTGTTGACCAGCTTCCGGCTGACGGGCTGGACGCCCGACTGGTACGCGGGCTTTCCCGCTTACCACTTCTACATGGTCGTCCCGTCCCTTCTCATCGTGGCGCTCGACCTGGGTCGGTTCCCGCTCAACCTCATCGGCCTGCTCGTGGCGGGCTATCTGATCTACAGCGCCGTGGTGTCGGACAGCGGGCGTCTGGTCAGGACCGCCCTCGGTGTGCTGGCGGGACTGCTCCTGTTGATCTCGGTACCCGTCCCTTACGGGATCGCGTTCAAGATCGTCACGGTCCTCGGCGTGGTGTTCATGCCGCTGGCCGCCTATGCCATGGGCCGCCTGATGGATCTGAGGTTCCCCGGTCCGGCCCTTTTGGCGGTAGCCACCCTGCCGTTTCTCTTCGAGACCGTCGGCGACGCGGGATTCACCATCCTCGGTGGCAACATCGCCTCGACAATGGCCGGCGAGTTCGCCTTCTCGATCTCACTCACGCTGGCCCTCGTGTACCTGGGGGTTGTCGCCCGCGGGCTCGAGACCGGCCGCCACCGGGCGCTCGCCGCGGTCCTGCTGGCCCTGATCGGCCTGTGTCACATCATCCCGGCGTTCTTCGCGCTCATCGGTACCGCGGTGCTGTTCATCCTGCGACCCGGAAAGGCCCGCTTCGGGTGGGTGGCCTCGGTCGGCGTCATCGGTGGCCTGCTGAGCGCCTTTTGGATCCTTCCGTTCTACTGGCGGCGCGCCTTCCTCAACGACATGGGATGGGAGAAGAAAGGAGGTCCCCTCACGGTCCAGATCGGTGACCTGTTCAGCGACCCGGCAACGTTCTTCATCGACCTGCGCGACGGCCTGTGGACGTACTTCGAGTTCCTGTTCCCCTCCGACATGCAGCACATGGCGTGGATCTACGCCTTCGCGGCCGTCGGCCTCGTCCTGTCGTTCGTCTTCCGGGTACGTGCCGGGATGTTCCTGGCGATCACCGGCGTCATCACCGCGGTCGCCTTCGTGGTCGTCCCACAGGGCAGGCTGTGGAACGCTCGCCTGCTGCCGTTCTGGTACCTCTGCATCTACCTGCTCGCCGGCCTCGCGGTGGCGCTGCTCGCCCGTGCCGCCGCCACGCTCCTCGCCCGTGATCTGCGAAGACCACTGCTCACGGTGCGGGCAGGCACGGCGGTGGCGGCGTTCCTGGTCGTGTTCGTCATCGTGAGCCTCCCCCTCCAGGCCCTGCCCTTCGGGAAGGTCGACGTCGGGGCGGCCGAGGACGGCGGCGACGTCTACAAATGGCTCTGGTTCAGTGCCGAGTCCTCCAACTTCGTCGACGGATGGGCGACCTGGAACTTCAACGGCTACGAGTGGAAGCCCTCCCGCGACGACACGTCCGACTACCAGGAGTACAGCGGGGTGATCACGACCATGAGCGAGGTCGGAGCCGAGTACGGCTGCGGTCGTGCCATGTGGGAGTACGAACCCGATCTGAACCGCTACGGCACTCCGATGGCGCTCATGTTGTTGCCGTACTGGACCGACGGCTGCATCGGCTCCATGGAGGGGCTGTACTTCGAGGCGTCCTCCACGACCCCCTACCACTTCCTCAACCAGTCGGAGCTGTCGACACAACCGTCACGGGCCCAGCGTGACCTGCCGTACCGGGGCTTCGACATCGACAAGGGGATTGAGCACCTCCAGCTACTCGGCGTCAAGTACTACCTGGCGACCTCGGAGCGGGCCATCGAAGATGCCCGCGGCCATCCCGCGCTCAGCGAGGTGGCCACCTCGGGCCCGTGGGTCGTCTTCGAGGTCGCCGACAGCGAGCTGGTCGAGCCGCTGGCCAACCTGCCGGCGGTCTGGACCGATGTCGGGCACTCGATCCACGAGTGGCTCGATCCCTCGGTCGACTGGTACCAGGACTCCGATGAATGGGATGTGTTCCGAGCGGTCGACGGCCCCGACGAGTGGCAGGAGATCGAGGTCGGTGAGGACCCTGAACGCGTGCCGGTGGCACCGACCGAGGTGAGCGGTATCGACGCGACAGGCGACACCATCTCCTTCGACGTCGACGAGGTGGGCACTCCGGTTCTGGTCAAGGCGTCCTACTTCCCCAACTGGAAGGTGCGCGGTGCCGACGGTCCCTATCGCGTCACCCCCAACCTGATGGTCGTCGTGCCGACCGAGCGCCACGTCGAGCTCTACTACGGACGGACCCCGGTCGACATCGTGAGCATCCTCTTGTCGGTTGCCGGGCTCGTCCTCGTCGGCCTTCTCCTGGCGAGGCCCGACCCGGCATGGCCTGCTTCGCGGCCCTACGCCGGTGACCGCGAGTGGTACTCCGAGGAGGGTTCAGGAGTGTTCGACCTTCCCGCCGCGCCGGCCCTTCCCGCCGCGCCGGCTGTTCCCGCCGAAGATATCGCCGACGGCGACGAGTAGCTCGTGAGGCTGGCGCTGCGCCGATTCTTCGCGGTTGGCCTGCTGGTCACCGCGGTCGACCTGGGCCTGTTGTTCGGCCTGGTCAGTGGAGCCGGGTGGCCTCCGGTGCTCGCCGACGCCTTGTCTGTCGGTTGCGCCTCGGCTCTGTCCTACGTGCTGCATCGTTTCGTCACTCTCCGAGCCGGCAGGCACTCCGATCCTGCCCAGCGTTGGTACCACGACCCGCGCCGGGTGCTGCTCACCGCGCTGGTCGCCGGTGCCGCCGACGTGGCCACGTTCGTCGCGCTGCTGGCTGTCATGGGCTCGCACAGCGTCGGCGCGCTGGTGTCGGCCAAGCTGGTGGCGCTGCTGGCCGCCTTCCTGATCCGGCTGACCGGGTACCGGCGCGTGATGGCGGCGAACATCCGCCGGGACCAGCATCAGCCACTGCACCGCGGTGTCGCCGCAGGCGAAGTGCGGCTGAGCGTCGTGGTGCCTGCGTTCTGCGAGGCGGAGGGCATCGGGGGTGCGGTCATCCGCATCAAGGACGCTCTCGACGGGCTCGACATCGACGGCGGTCACGAGGTCATCGTCGTGGACGACGGGTCGAGTGACGCGACCGCTGAGCTGGCCGAATCGGCCGGCGCCGACCGAGTCCTGCGATTCCCGTCCAACCGCGGCAAGGGTGCGGCCGTCCGGGCAGGGGTTCAGGTCGCGCGCGGGCGGACGATCGCGTTCACCGACGCCGATCTCGCCTACCCGCCCGGACAGATCGCCGAGCTGCTGGCCAAGGTCGAGGAGGGCTATGACGTGGTGGTCGGCACGCGGCGTCACCCGGAGGCCCGTACCGTTGTCAGGACCAGTCGGCTGCGCCGGCTCGGAGGAGCGGCGGTGAACGTGCTGACCACGTTCATACTCCTCGGCAACTACAGGGACACCCAATGCGGACTGAAGGCGTTTCGCTCGGACGCAGCCAAGCTGGTGTTCACCAAGTGCCGCATCGACGGTTTCGCCTTCGACATAGAGGTCCTTCACCTCGTCGAGCGCTACCGCCTGACGCTCGCCGAGGTGCCCGTTGACGTCGTCTACGGATCGAGGTCGACGGTGAGGGTGACCCGCGACGCCTACCGCCTCATACGTGACGTGTTCAGGATCCGGGCGCTGGCCAATCGCGGCGTCTACGAGCTCGATGTCGACGGGGCCCCGCTGATCTCGGACCGATAGTTCGCGCTGCGCTGGATGTCGACGGGGCCCTCCACTTGACCCCCGAGTAGGGTGACCAGGCCATGGGTGATTACGACTCGGTCTTCTTGGCCTATGACGTGCGGGGGACCGTTCCGGACCAGCTCGACCCGGGCATGTGCCGTGAGATCGGCGGCGCCTTTGCCGAGTTCGCACGCCGTGAGGAGGGTGATGTCGACACGGTCATCGTGGCGCGCGACATGCGTCCCAGCGGCCTCGAGCTCGCAGCCGCCTTCGTCGACGGCGTCACCGGAGCCGGGGTGGACGTTCTCGACATCGGCCTGGCGTCCACCGACCTGCTCTACTTCGCAGCTGGAAGGCTCGACGCTCCCGGTGCGATGTTCACCGCTTCGCACAACCCTGCGCAGTACAACGGCATCAAGTTCTGTCTCTCAGGGGCCCGCCCGGTGGGCCAGGAGACGGGGTTGGAGTGGATCCGGGACCGTGCCCGGCACGGAACCGAGCACGTCGTCACGCCGGGGCGTCGTACCGAGGCCGAGCTGCTGCCCGAGTACGTGGCGCACGTGCACGGCTTCGTCGACCTGGCGACCCTGAAGCCGCTCAAGGTCGTAGCCGACACAGCCAACGGCATGGGCGGTCTGGTCGTACCGGCAGTGTTCGCCGACCTCCCCTTCGATCTCGAGGTCATGTACCCGGAGCTGGACGGGACGTTCCCCAACCATCCGGCCGATCCGATACAGCCCGAGAACCTGCAGGATCTGCGAGCTCGGGTGGTCGAGGTAGGGGCCGACCTGGGGTTGGCCTTCGACGGCGACGCCGACCGGGTCTTCCTGGTCGACGAGAAGGGGGAAGGGCTCTCCGGCTCGACCACGACCGCCATCGTTGCCGCGGCCGTGCTCCAGCGGAACCCCGGGGCCAGGATCATCCACAACCTGATCTGCTCCAAGGCTGTGGCCGAGGTCATCCGCGAGGCCGGCGGCGAACCCGTGCGGTCCCGTGTCGGCCATTCCTTCATCAAGCAGGTAATGGCCGAGACCGGGGCCGCCTTCGGCGGGGAGCACTCGGCGCACTACTACTTCCGCGACAACTGGCGGGCGGACTCGGGAATGATCGCCAGCCTGGTCGTGCTCGAGCGGCTCTCGGTCGCCGGGATCCCGCTGAGCGAGTTGCGCCGGCCCTACGAGCGCTATGCGGCATCAGGCGAGATCAACACGGTGGTGGGCGACCAGCAGGCGGTCATGGAAAAGGTCGCGGAGGCGTACTCCTCGGGAGCGCAGGATCGTCTCGACGGGCTGACCGTCGACATGGGTGACTGGTGGTTCAACCTGCGGCCGTCGAACACAGAGCCTCTGCTGCGCCTCAACCTCGAGGCAAGCACGGACGAAGAGGTGGATCTACGGGTGGCAGAAGTCCGGTCGCTCTTGACCGGAGGATGACGGGACGGCACCGTTGCACCCTGAACGGTGGTAGCTCAACGCCGGTGCCCGCACGAGGGAGTGAGATCATGGCCCTGGACCCGCAGCTTCTCGAGATTCTGGCCTGCCCCGAGGACAAGGGGCCCCTGCTCTACTTCGAAGCGGAGGACAGCTTGTACAACCCGAGGTTGCACCGTCGCTACCTCATCCGCGACGACATCCCGATCATGTTGATCGACGAGGCCGAATCGGTCGACGACGAGGAGCACCAGCGGCTCATGGCCAAGGCCGAGTCCGAGGGCATCGAACCCACCTTCAGCGCATGACGCGGTTCGTGGCCCCGCTGGACACCCTGGGGATGTTCTCCGCGGCGGCCGGGATGCCCGAGCAGATCGAGGAGGCGGCTCGGGTTGCGGCAGAGGTCACCGACCTCCCCGAGCCCGACGGCATCGCCAGCGTCCTCGTTCTGGGCATGGGCGGAAGCGGCATGGCCGGCGACCTCCTGGCCGCGACTGCCGGCCCGTTCCTCCCGGTGCCGGTCGTCGTCAGCAAGGGCTACACGCCGCCCTCGTTCGTCGACGAGAACACTCTCGTGTTCGCTATCTCGTTTTCGGGGAACACCGAGGAGACGTTGAGCGCGACCGAGATGGCCGTGGGTGCGGGAGCCAGGATCGTCGCCATAGCAGCCGGTGGCGAGCTGGCGCATCTGGCGTCGCACTGGCACGCCCCGGTCATCCCCATCGACGCGTCCATCCCCATGCCACGAGCCGGGCTGGGCGCGGTTGCCATCCCACCCATGGTCGTGCTCGAGCGGCTCGGGCTGTTCACGGGCGCAACCGAGTACGTCGGTCGTGCGGTCGACCAGTTGCGTTCGCGCAGGGATCAGCTGGTTCTCGACGGCAACCCCGCACAGGAGATGGCTCGCAGGATCGGCCGGTCGGTGCCCGTCATCTACGGGGGAGGCGAGATCGGCGCAGTCGCGGCGCTGAGGTGGAAGTGCCAGTTCAACGAGAACGCCGAGCTGGCAGCCTTCACCAACCAGGTGCCCGAGATGTGCCACAACGAGATCTGCGGCTGGGGCCGGGACGGTGACAGCACCGGGCAGGTGTTCACCCTCGTGGAGCTGCGCCATGACCACGAGCATCCCCAGGTGATGAGGCGCTTCGACATCATCAGCGAGTTGCTGGACGACCGGATGGCGGTCGAGACCGTGACCGCCGCAGGCGACGGTGAGCTGGCCCAGCTGCTCGACCTCGTCCTCTTCGGCGACTTCGTCTCACTGCATGCCGCAGTGGATGCCGGGCTCGACCCGGGTCCGGTGCCGGTGCTCGACGACATCAAGGCGGCTCTCAGGCCCTGAGGCGGGCGGGGTTAGACTGAAACCAGCCGGGGGTGTCATCCGCCCGGTCCGGTGATGCGAGTAGATGGGTGGAGTTGTGGGTTTCGGGGGAGACCTCTTGAACGGTATTGGGGAGCGTCGGCGGTGAAACAGGCCGATGATCGCCTGCTGTTCGAAGCATTTTTCGCATTGGAGTACCGGTCCGTGGTCAGTCTCGGTTTCGTCCTCAGCGGCTCCTGGGAGGCGGCAGAGGATCTGGCTCAGGATGCCTTCGCGGCCGCCCACCGCGACTGGCAGCGAATCGGCTGCTATGACAAGCCGGGCGCGTGGGTGCGGCGAGCGGTCTCCAATCGGGCGATCTCTCTACGGCGCAAGCGCGCGTCGGAGCACGACATCGCCCGCAGGCTCGTGGGAACCAGCTCGCCTGATGACCAGCTGAGTCCCGCAGACCACGAGCTGTGGGCTCGTGTCCGCTGCCTTCCACGGCGCCAGGCGCAGCTGGTGGCGTTGGTCTACCTCGAGGACCGGTCGGTGAAGGAGGCCTCCGACATCCTCGGCATCTCGGAACCGACGGCCAAGACCCATCTCCAACGCGCTCGTCGCCGGCTCGCCGAAGAGCTCGAGATCGAGGAGCAGAGCGAGATGGAACAGACATGAACCTCGACCAGCGGCTCCGCTCGTCTGCGGCTCGGGTCCGATCTGCCGCCGACGAGATCACGATGCCCGACGCTACCGGCCTGGTGCCGGCCAGGAGCAGACGGCCGCTTCTCGCTGCGGCTGCCGCGCTGGCGCTGACCGCCGCGGTGGTCACGGTGGTGCTGCTGCTCGGTGCGCGGGAGGCTACCGAATCGGTGGCGACCGAGCCCTCCGCTCCCGAGCTCGCCACCGTTCCCCCCGAGCAGGACACCTACGATCCGGACCACCTGGACGTCGTCGCCAGGTCCACGCCGGGCATCTCCGGCGCGGAGCTGGTCAACGAGCTCCAGAGGATCGAGCGCGCCGGGAACCCCACGGTCGAGCCGCTGGTGTACGCGGGGCTGCGCGGGCCATTCTTCACCGAACATTGGGAGCTGGCTTCTGGTGGGTCATTCACGGTCACGACCGTTCGACCCGAGGATCTCGACACCCTGCTCGCAAACCTCACCCACGACCGTGCGCCGACCGACCTCGACGAGCCTGCGCCCGGAGCGCGTCGCTGGGAGCCCGAACTGGTCGGCGACCAGTGGGTGATCGCCTGGGAGGATCCCCGGGACGACATCGCGGTTGTCGTCACCGCGACGGCCGTCATCGGGCCCGATGTGGTTGACGCGATCGCAGCCTCGACTCACACCGCCGTCTACCAGCCGAGGTCGACCGATGGTCGCCTCGAAGGCGACATGTACCGAGGAGTATGGGTGCTCGACGACGTCCCATGGGTCGAGTCCCTCACGGGCCCGACGGCCCTCGACGCGGTGATCGGTACGCCGCCGCTGCTCGAGGTAGCCGGCGGCCTGGTGGGTGAGGGGGAGCACGGCGGGCGCCGCTACCTCAGCTACGCGGTGGTTGACCGAGAGGGTTATGCCAACTTCAGCCACCGCATCGGAGAGATCGATTCGTTTCCCGCCTTCGACGCCACCAGCGTGGTTCGGACTGCCGACTGGCAGGTCGGATTCGGGCCCCTCTCGAAGCTCGACGAGCCGGGGGAGGAGACCTATGTCTTCGGGATCGCCCCTGAGGGCGCGGTCGCCATCCGGCTGGTATTCGAGGACGGCAGTGAGGTGCACGCCGAGCTCGACCAACCGGCTTACGGAGTGTCGAGCATCTTCGTGCCCGTCGACCCCTCGCCGACCGGCTACGACCCGGTGGCCATCGACGCCCTCGACGACGCTGGTGCCGTGCTCGCCACCTGGCGCGCATGACGTCGTGGGGCGGCCCCCGGGGCTGCGACGTCTGCCTACCGTCCGGTAGCCTGGCTCGCGGAGCCTGTCGGCTCGTGGGCTGCGTGATCTGGTGCCGGATGGCCCCAGCCCGCAACTGAAGAGACAATTGCCTACTTCTGTCGCGGGAGGACCGCTGTGAGCTTCACTGATTTCAAGGTGGCCGATCTGTCGTTGGCCGAGTTCGGGCGCAAGGAGATCCGCCTTGCCGAACACGAGATGCCCGGCCTGATGGCGACACGTGCCGAGTACGTCGACTCTCAACCCCTGAAGGGGGCAAGGATCACCGGCTCGCTGCACATGACAGTGCAGACGGCCGTGCTGATCGAGACCCTCGTCGCCCTCGGAGCGCAGGTCCGCTGGGCGTCCTGCAACATCTTCTCGACCCAGGACCACGCCGCCGCGGCGGTGGCCGTGGGTCCTGCAGGTACTCCCGACGAGCCGCTGGGCGTGCCGGTCTATGCGTGGAAGGGCGAGACGCTCGACGAGTACTGGTGGTGCACCCAACGGGTCCTGCGCTGGCCCGACGGTCGAGGGCCGAACATGATCCTCGACGACGGCGGTGATGCGACCCTCCTCGTGCACAAAGGCACCGAGTTCGAGAAGGCGGGCACCGTGCCGGAGCCGAGCGAAGACGACCCCGAGGAGTGGGCCGTCGTTCTCTCAGTCCTTCGCGAGACGATGGAGGAGGACACGACCCTCTGGACCAGCATCGGTGCCGGGGTCAAGGGAGTCACCGAGGAGACGACCACGGGCGTCCACCGCCTCTACCAGATGTTCGACAACGGCGAGCTGCTCTTCCCCGCCATCAACGTGAACGACTCGGTCACCAAGTCGAAGTTCGACAACCTCTACGGCTGCCGGCACTCGCTCGTGGACGGGCTCAACCGGGCCACCGATGTCATGATCGGTGGGAAGACCGCACTCGTCTGCGGGTACGGCGACGTCGGCAAGGGGTGCGCCCAATCGCTGCGCGGCCAGGGTGCCCGGGTGATCATCGCCGAAGTCGACCCCATCTGCGCCCTCCAGGCGGCGATGGAGGGCTACGAGGTTCGCACGCTCGAGGATGTCGTGGAGACCGTCGACATCTTCATCACCGCCACGGGCAACCGCGACATCATCAGTGCCGAGCACATGGCGCTGATGAAGCACCAGGCGATAGTTGCCAACATCGGCCACTTCGACAACGAGATAGACATGGCGGGGCTCCAAAAGATGTCCGACGTGCAGCGCGTGAACATCAAGCCGCAGGTCGACGAGTACGTGTTCCCCGACGGGCATTCGGTACTGGTTCTCGCCGAGGGTCGGCTGATGAACCTCGGCTGCGCCACCGGACACCCGAGCTTCGTGATGTCCAACAGCTTCACCAACCAGGTCATCGCCCAGATCGAGCTGTTCAACAACACAGACGACTACCCGTTGGGTGTCTACACGCTCCCCAAGCATCTCGATGAACGGGTCGCACGACTGCACCTCGATGCCTTGGGTGTGAGGCTGACCAAGTTGACCAAGGCGCAGGCCGACTACATCGGTGTCCCGATCGAGGGCCCGTACAAGCCCGATCTGTACCGCTACTGACCCCGGTTTCCACCGCTACAGGCAGGGTGCGAAATGGAGAATCTCGACGAGAAGGTCGTGCTGGTCACCGGTGGTGCCAGCGGCATCGGCCGGGCGATGGCCGAAGCTTTCGGGGCGCGAGATGCCCGGCTGGTGATGGCCGACATCGAAGAGGACGCCCTCAGGTCGACAGCAGAGGACATGCGTGCCAATGGCAGCACCGTCCTCGAAGTCCTGACCGACGTGTCCGATGCCGGGTCGATGGACCGGCTCGCCGCCACGGCCCTCGACGAGTTCGGTCGGGTCGACGTCATCTGCCTCAACGCGGGTGTCGGCGGCGGCGGGACCATGTGGGATCTCTCCACCGGCGACTGGGAGTGGGTGATCGGCGTGAACCTGTGGGGGGTGATCCACGGCATCAGGGTGTTCGTGCCCCATCTGGTGGCCCAGGGCTCGGGACACGTGGTCATCACTGCCTCGATCGCCGGCCTGGTGTCCGCCCCGGGACTCGGGCCCTACAACGCGACGAAGCACGCCGCTGTGTCGATCGCCGAGACGCTCAGCGGCGAGCTCGTGCAGGCGAACCTCGACATCGGGGTCTCGGTCCTGTGTCCCAGCTTCGTGAAGACCCGGATCTGGGACTCCGAGCGGAATCGCCCCGCCCACCTCAGCGGAGGCGGCGAGGGCCTGACGGTGGAGGAGCGGGCTGCGCTGGCCGACGCAGCCGAAGCCTATTTCGCCGAGGCGCTCGATCCCGCGGTCGTCGCCGAGCAGGTCGTCGAGGCAGTGGAGCAGAGGCGCTTCGCCATACTGCCGAACCCCGAGCTGAACGATCTGGTGCGTGCCGACGTCGAGCGCCTGTTGAGCGGTGAGGGCCCGTCGGGGGAGAACCCGTTCTTCTGAAGGGGAGGAATGACATGGACGACTTCGAGGGCAAGACGGTGGTGGTCACAGGGGGAGCCAGTGGCATAGGTCGGGCGCTGGCGCAGCGGTTCGGCCGCGCGGGCATGAAGGTCGTGCTGGCTGACATCGAGGCGGAGGCGCTCGACAAGGTCGTCGCCGAGCTCGAAAGTGACGGTGTCGACACCCTGGGCAGGGTCACCGACGTCGCCGATGCAGACGATGTCGAGGGGCTGGCGCTGGACGCCATGGACCACTTCGGTGCGGTCCATGTCGTGTGCAACAACGCAGGGGTGGCCGGCGGGGGGCGATTGTGGGAGATCCCCCTCAACGAGTGGAAGTGGGTGCTGGGTGTCAACCTGTGGGGTGTGATCCACGGGGTGCGCAGCTTCGTGCCCCGTATCATCGAGGCAGGTGGGGGACACGTCGTGAACGTCGCCTCCATGGCGGGGATGGTGTCGGCGCCGGGCATGTCGCCCTACAACGTCTCCAAGTTCGGGGTGGTGACGCTCTCGGAGGCGCTCTTCTTCGAGTTGGCGATGACGCAGCCCGGCATCGGGGTCAGCGTGGTGTGCCCCGGTTGGGTGAACACGCGCATCCACGAGGCCGATCGCAACCGCCCGGCCGAGCTCGCGCCGGAGGAGGAGCGCCGGCTCACGCCCGACGAGGAGATGCTGCGGGGCATGATCGAGCAGCTGATCACCTCGGGGATCGATCCCGCCGAGGTTGCCGGGCTCGTCTTCGACGCGGTTCGTGACAACCGGTTCTACGTCTTCACCGGGGAGTCATGGATCGAGGCGGCCCGGCAGCGCTTCGGCCGGATCGTCGCGGGAGAGAACCCGCAGATGGCGATTCCCACTGCTGACGACTGATCACTCTCAGTGGTCCGGGCGTGTGGATGAGTTGAAATCGGCGCGTCCCTGCCGACGGGAGGGGGCATGGCGCTCGCACAGGCAGTGGAACCCCCCACCGACAGCTCCGCCGCGCAGGGGAAAACGACCCACAGCATCCGCTTCTGGCTGTTCATGGTCGGCGCGGTCACCGCGGCCGCCGGTCTGCTGTTCGGGTACGACCAAGGAGTCATCTCCGGGGCCCTCGACTTCATCAAGGAGGACTTCCACCTCAGCACGACACTGGTGCAGGTCGTCACCTCCTGGGTCGCGCTCGGCGCTCTTGTGGGGGCGGCGACGGGGGGCTGGATCGCCGACTCGATCGGTCGTCGCCGAGCAGGGATGCTCGGAGGGGTCCTCTTCATCGTCGGGGCGCTGATCCAGGCCTTCTCGCTCGACACCGGCATGCTCGTGCTCGGTCGGTTCGTGATCGGCTCCGGCGTGGGAGTGGCGTCGGTTGCAGCGCCGCTCTACGCCGCTGAGATGGCGCCGTCGAAGCTCCGCGGGCGATTCGTCTCGACCTACCAGCTCGCCATCACGATGGGCATCCTGTTTGCCTACATCGTAGATGCGATCCTCACGCGAACCGGCAACTGGCGGCTGATGCTGGGTGTCTCGGCAGTCGTGGGCGTGCTGCTCGTGATCGGGATGTTCGTGGTCCCCGAGACGGCGCGCTGGCTCATCCGACAGAAGCGCAGCGACGAAGCCCGTCAGACGCTCGAGAAGGTGCGCCCGGCCGAGCTCGTCGACGAGAAGCTCCAGTCGATCGCCGGCGAGATCGATGAGGAGGAGGTGGGGAGGTTCCGGGAGCTCTTCCAGCCTGCCCTGCGCCGGCCGCTCTACATCGGCGTCACCCTTGCCATCCTGCAGCAGGTGACCGGCATCAACGCCATCATCTACTACGCCGACGAGATCTTCGCCGACGCGGGATTCACATCGGTGGAGGCCCAGGCGGACGCAACCCTTGTCGCAGTCGGAGTCGTGAACGTCCTCGCCACCCTGATCGCGGTCGCCTTCATCGACAAGGTGGGGAGGCGACCGCTGCTGTTCGCGGGTCTCACCGGCATGTTCGTCGCTCTCACGGGAGCAGCCCTGGCCTTCCTGTTCATCGACCCCGACATGCATCCGACCGGGCCGAGCGTCCTCGGCATCGCGACCATGGCGTGTGTGGTGGTGTTCATAGCTTCGTTCGCGTTCTCCATGGGACCGATCACCTGGACGATCATCAACGAGATCTACCCGACACGCATTCGAGGGAAGGCGGTCGCTCTGGCCACGAGCGTCAACTGGCTCGGGGTCTTCCTGGTCAGCCAGTTCTTCCTGACCTTCGTCGACACCGTGGGGACGTCGGTGACCTTCGGGCTGTTCGCGGCAATGACGGTGCTGACCTTCCTGTTCGTGCTCACGAAGGTCCCCGAGACCAAGGGCTACACGCTCGAGGAGATCAGCGGGATCTGGGAGTCCCCCGCAGGCAGGCGGCCCGCGCCGGCCGGGGGCATCCGTGGCCTCGCGGTGCCCGACAGCTATGTGACGGACTCCCTCGACGCCGTTGCCGAGCGCGACGCGGTCGAGACCCTCGAGCGGCTGGGCAAGACCCCGCCGGCAAGGCCCCGCGGCGACCGCCGAGACGCGGCGACGGTGGAGGAACCGGGTGGGAACGGATCCGGCGGCTGATCCGGCGGCTGATCCGGCGGCCGTGGGGCCGGCTGTCCCTGGCCGCTCGTACTGTGGTTGTCGATGCTGTTCCCAGGTCGTTGCCCGGTATGTCAACGCGTCGGTGACTCACCGTGCTCGGAGTGCCTGTCGTGGCTGAGCCTCGAGGGACGCGTCGACCCGCCCGCCGGGCTCGATCGCTGCTACTGCGTGCTTCGCTACGACGAGCACGGCCGGCGCCTGATAGCCGGGCTGAAGTTCAAGAACCAGCGTGCCGGTCTCGGTCGGCTCGCCGCCGCGATGGCCCGTCTCGTGTCGGGCGAGGGCAGCGATCTGGTCACGTGGGTGCCGACCACTGCTGCTCGGCGGCGTCGCCGGGGCTACGACCAGGCCGAGTTGCTGGCCCGGGCAGTGGGCAAGAGGCTGCTCGTGCCGGTCGCGGCCGGACTCGTGCGCGAGCCCGGCCCACCGCAGACAGGCCGCCGGAGGGCCGAACGCCTGGAAGGGCCGCGGTTGCGGCCGCGACGACCCGTCCGCGGGGCAGTGCTGGTCGTCGACGACGTCCTCACCACTGGAGCGACTCTCACCGCCGCCGCCGGCGCGCTCAGGAGTGGGGGAGCCTCGCACGTCGTCGGCCTGACCCTCGCGCGTACCCCGCGTCCAGTAGGCGTGGGCGGCCCCCGACGGCGCGCCCACCCGGTCGGGGTGCCGGGGGGCTCGGTAGTGTCACATCGCGGCTTCGAGGAGGAACAGGTGGAGATATCGGTGAGTGCCCGCCACACGGAGATCCCGCCTGCATTGCGTGAGGCCGTGGTTCAGAAGGTGGGCCGGCTCGACCGCCTCCTCCCCCAGCTCGATCGCGCCCAGGTGCTCTTCGACGAGGAGAAGAACCCACGGATCAGCGACAAGGAGATCTGCGAGGTCACAGTGGAAGGCCGCGGTCATCGTGTCAGGGGCAAGGCTCGTGGTCCTGACGGCTTCGTCGCGGTCGATCGCGCCGTCGAGAAGCTCGCACAGCAGCTCCACAAGCTCAAGACCAAGCTCGACCGCCGGCACAGGGGTGGAGGCACGATCAGGTGAGGCGCGCGGTTTGGCGCTCGCCTGACACGGCAAGCGAGGCCCGAAGGCGTATCGTCGTTGGGGTGACAGCCGTTGCCGCCGACCGATCTCGCTGCGGTCGAGCGCGGTGGCTCCGAGTGCCCTCTGGTGAGGAGTGAAGCGATGTCGTTTTGCACCAACTGCGGGACCGAGAACTCCGACGAGTCGCGCTTCTGCTCCGACTGCGGGGGCGTCCTCGAGGCTCCCGCACCGGCGGGCGAGACCCAGGGTGGGGACCTCGGCCAGGGTGGGCCTCCCGGCCATCCGCCGGTACCGCCCGACCCGACTTCCCCAGGGGCCGGATACGGCGCCCAGCCCCCGCTGGGTGGTGAGCCACCGGGCCCGTTTCCCGCTGCATCACCGCCGGGAGGGGGCCGCCGCAACGGGCTCATCATCGGGGCGGTCGTTGCAGTCGTCGTGGTGGCCGCCGTCGTAGCCGGCTTCCTCCTGTTGCGTGACGGCGACGGTCAGAGCCAGATCAGCTCCGAGGAGACCACAACCACAACCGTCTCCCCGGCCCGCTCGGGTGAGGGTTGGACGGTGCTGGTCTACATGATCGGGGACACCGACCTGGAGCCCTGGGCGCTCATCGACATCGAGGAGATGGCTGCGGCTGCGGGTCAAGCCGAGGACCTGAACATCGTCGTGCTCGCTGATCGCTCCCCGGACTACACCTCAGAGGGCGTCATGAACCTCTCCGACTGGGAGACCGGGAAGGTCATCGAGGTCGGTGGGACCGAGCTCAGCGAGGTCGACGACCTCGGTGAGGTCAACATGGGCGACCCCGCCACCCTCGCCGACTTCATCGAGTTCGGCGTCAGCGAATACCCCGCCTCCAAGTACAGCATCGTCCTCTGGGATCACGGTGCGGGGTGGCCGGGCATGGGCCCCGACGAGACCGACGGAGCCGACATGCTCACCACCGCGGAGATCGCCGAAGGCCTGGGCAGCGGGCTCGAGGCAAGCGGGCTCGATCGCTTCGACATGCTCGGCTTCGACGCCTGCCTCATGGCGAACTACGAGGTGGCTGCTGCGATGGCCCCCCACGCCCAGTACTTGGTCGCATCCGAGGAGCTCGAACCCGGTCACGGGTGGAACTACGAGGGTCTCGCCGCCGCCGCGGGGGAGGCCGACACACCCGATCTGGGGCAGGAGATCCTCGATTCGTTCCAGGCCCAGGCCGAGAGCGAGCAGGAGGGTGAGGCGATCACATTGTCGGTGGTCGACCTGGCCCAGATGGACGCGCTACAGGATGCTCTGGGCAACTGGACCGAGGCCGTGGGTGCCGACATCGAGACGTATGCGCCCACCCTGGGCGAGGTCCGCGCCCAGGCACTCAGCTTCGGCCGCAGCCCCGATGACACCTTCGACTCGCAGCTGACCGATCTCGGGTCCATCGTGTCGGGTGTGGGCGAACAGCAGTCGGACCTGGCGGCAGCCTCCGAAGAGGTCAGCGCGGCGCTCGAAGGCATGGTCCTGTCCACCATCAGTGGCCCGGCCACCAGCGAGGCGACCGGCCTGTCGGTCTACTTCCCGCCGTATCTGGACCTCTACGACCAAGAGCACGCCGAGCTCGAGGGGATCGAGGCCTGGGAAGGCCTGCTCACCCGCTTCTACGAGGCCGGCGAGGCCATCCCCGAAGCCGAGCAACCGGCCTTCGACACCGAACAGGTGAGCGACCACTTCTTCGACGAGGACGGTCTGAACATATTCGCCACCTTCGATCCATCGATCGAAACCAACCTGGCCGAGGCCACCATCTTCTACGGGATCGTCGACGAGACCGACGGGTCGGTCATGTTCCTCGGCGAGGAGCCGGGCTCCATCCTCGAAGACGGCCAGGCCGCGGCCATCTACGACCTCACCTTCCTCCAGATCTCCGACGGCCAGGACACCATGGCTGCCTACGCTGCCATCACCTTCGACGAGGAGAGCGGCCTTTTCCTGGTGGACATCCCGATGGCGTACTACCCCCCGGGTAGCGAGGAGTACATCGACGCACTCCTCGAGCTCGTCGTCGATCCCGAAGACGGGGTGATCCTCAGCGAGACCTACTACGTCGTGGAGGAGGAGGGCACCTTCGGCGAGTTGACCGCCGACCCCGAGGGGATCGTCGTGCCGATCGTCGTCAAGCTCTACCCCGACGGGACCTCGGAGTGGGTCCCCACCTCTGACGTCGGGCTCTACGCCGACCTGCCCAACCTGAGCTACGAGTTCGTGCCGCTCGATCCGGGTACGGAGATCTATGCCGAGCTCCAGATCACCGACTACGGCGGGAACTTCGACTCCGTGTTCGTGCAGGACGCTGTTCCCTAGTCCTGACGGGCGGCCTTTGGGCCGGGCCGGTCGTGGCTACCCGGCTGGCACCCCTCGCTCCGCGGTCGATCCGTCGGGGAACCAGCCGGCTGCCAGTAGCCTGGAAGGCCTAGCCCACCGCACTCGAAAGGATGATCCGGGATCATCCTATGGATGACGATCTACTGGTCCCCGAAGACTGGTCCGATGAGGCCATCCGGGTCATCATCTGTGATGACCATGCCCTCTTCCGGAGGGGTCTGCTCATGGTTCTCGAAGCCGAGGGTGGCATCGAGGTCGTGGGAGAGGCCGCCGACGGCCACGAGGCCGTGGCCACCGCGACCGAGCTCACGCCGGATGTGGCACTGATGGACGTACGGATGCCGATCCTGAGCGGGATCGACGCGACGAGGGCCATCAACGAGGCGGTGCCCGCCTGCAAGATCATCATGCTCACGGTGAGCGACGACGAGGACGACTTGTTCGAGGCCATCAAGGCCGGCGCGACGGGCTATCTGCTCAAGGAGATCTCGATCGAGGAGGTGGCCGACGCGATCCGTGCGGTCCAGGGCGGCCAGAGCCTGGTCACCCCGTCGATGGCATCCAAGCTGTTGGTCGAGTTCACGAACCTCTCCAAACGTGCAGACAGCCCCGATCATGCCGGCACCCCGAGGCTCACCGATCGCGAGCTCGAAGTGCTCAGGCTGGTCGCCGAAGGGATGAGCAACCGCCAGATCGCCGAGGAATTGGGAATCTCGGAGAACACCGTCAAGAACCACGTGCGCAACATCCTCGAGAAGCTGCACCTTCACTCCCGCATGGAGGCGGTGATCTACGCCGTCCGAGAGAAGATCCTCGACATCTCCTGAGGATCACCGGACCCGGAGTCGGGCCACCCCGAAGCAGTCGTAGACTCGGAGACGACATGGGAATGTTCGACAAGATCCTGCGCAGCGGTGAGGGCAAGAAGTTGAAGGCCCTCGCTTCGCTCGTTCCCGACATCAACGCCCTCGAACCCGGGCTCGAGGCCCTGAGCGACGCGGAGCTGCGGGCGCGCACCGATGCCTTCCGGGAGCGCCTCGACAACGGCGAAGAGCTCGACCTCCTGTTGATCGAGGCCTTCGCGGTCGTGCGCGAAGCAGCCAAGCGGACGATCGGTCAGCGCCACTTCGACGTGCAGCTCATGGGCGGTGCCGCGCTGCACTTCGGTTGGGTGGCCGAGATGAAGACAGGCGAGGGCAAGACACTGGTCTCGACCCTTCCGGTCTACCTCAACGGGCTCACCGGCAACGGCGTGCACCTCATCACGGTCAACGACTACCTGGCGAGCCGTGACGCGGAGTGGATGGGTCAGATCCACCGCTTCCTCGGCCTTTCGGTCGGGCTGGTCGTTCCCGGGCGGCTCGAGCCGGACTACAAGCGAGACCAGTACGGCGCCGACATCACCTACGGCACCAACAACGAGTACGGCTTCGACTACCTGCGCGACAACATGGCGATGAGCGCGAACCGCAAGGTCCAGCGGGGCCACGTGTACGCAATCGTCGACGAGGTCGACTCGATCCTCATCGACGAGGCGCGCACGCCTCTCATCATCTCGGGTCGTGTCTCGGACGCAGCCCAGC
The DNA here is from genome assembly GCA_003577145.1 of Acidobacteriota bacterium. Taxonomy (GTDB): domain Bacteria; phylum Actinomycetota; class Acidimicrobiia; order Acidimicrobiales; family Microtrichaceae; genus ATN2. The sequence continues at coordinate 47,329 of QEUP01000032.1, forward strand.
TCTACTACAAGTTCGCCAACATCGTCAGAGGCCTCCAACGCGACACCGACTACGAGGTCGACGAGGAGAAGCGCACCGTTGCACCGCTCGAAGAAGGCATCGAGAAGGTCGAGCGGGCGCTCGACGTCGACAACCTCTACGACGAGGTGTCCCAGAACCTGGTCCACCAGCTCACCGTCGCCCTCAAGGCCAAGGAGCTGTTCAAGCGGGACAAGGACTACCTAGTCCAGAACGGTCAGGTGAAGATCGTCGACGAGTTCACCGGCCGGATCCTCGAAGGACGCAGGTGGTCGGAGGGAATCCACCAGGCCGTCGAGGCGAAAGAGGGCGTGAAGATCAAGGAGGAGAACCAGACCCTCGCCACCATCACGCTCCAGAACTACTTCCGGCTCTACGACAAGCTCGCAGGCATGACCGGAACCGCCCAGACCGAGGCGGCCGAGCTCCACAACACCTACGGCCTGCAGGTCGTGTCGATCCCGACGAACGAGCCGGTCATCCGCGACGACCGTCCCGATCTGATCTACAAGAGCGAGCAGGGCAAGTTCGAGGCCGTCGTGGAGGACATCGAGGAGCGCAACGCAACGGGCCAGCCGGTTCTCGTCGGGACCATCTCGGTTGAGAAGTCGGAGCACCTGTCGGGCATGCTCGACAAGCGCGGCATCAAGCACGAGGTCCTCAACGCCAAGCAGCACGCTCGTGAGGCGGAGATCGTCACCCAAGCGGGGCGGATAGGCGCTGTCACTGTCGCCACGAACATGGCCGGACGGGGCGTCGACATCATCCTCGGCGGGAACCCGGAGGGCCTGGCCAAGCGTGAGCTGCGTGCGGAAGGCTCGGAACCCGAAGACGAGGAGAGCGCGACCCGCTACCGCGAGCTGCTCGATCGTTACACCACCGAGTGCAGTGCCGAGGGGGAGAAGGTCGTCGAGTTGGGCGGTCTCTACGTCCTGGGGACGGAGCGTCACGAGAGCCGCCGTATCGACAACCAGCTCAGGGGCCGTTCAGGCCGGCAGGGCGACCCAGGGGAGAGCCGCTTCTACCTGTCTCTCGAGGACGACCTCATGAGGCTGTTCGCCACCGGTGCGATGCAGCGGATCATGGGCGAGAAGTGGCCCGAGGACCTACCGATCGAGGCCCGTATGGTCACCAAGGCCATCGAGCGCGCCCAGAACACGGTCGAGCAGCGCAACGCCGAGATCCGCAAGAACGTCCTCAAGTACGACGAGGTGATGAACGCGCAGCGAAAGGTCATCTACCGGCGTCGCGACCAGGTGCTCGAAGGTGCCGACCTGCGCGAGGACGCTTTGCAGTACCTCGCCGAAGCCGTGGACTCGACTATCGAGACCTTCTGCGTCTCGGACTACAAAGAGGAGTGGGATCTCGACGGGCTGCACGCCGAGGTAGGCACGTTCTGGCCCGATCCATTGCCGATCGCCGAGTTGGAACAAGCGTCCAACACCGATGAGCTCTACGACCTGTTGATGGCTCAGGCCAACGCGCACTACGAGCAGCGCGAGTCCGAGCTGGGCGAAGCCGCGATGCGTCAGGTCGAACGACAGGTCATGTTGCGCATCATCGACCAGAAGTGGCGTGACCACCTACGGGAGATGGATCACCTGCAGGACGGGATCGGGCTGCGGGCCATGGGCCAGAAGGACCCGCTCACCGAGTTCCAGCGTGAGGGCTATGAGCACTTCGAGCAGCTCCTCCAGGCAATCTCGCAGGATTTCGTCAAATACATCATGCACGTCCGTATCACGGTGAAGGACCAAGCAACCGACGAGGCGCGGGTCAGCGACGTCAACTATTCCGCTCCGCAGGACCCGTCGGCGCGACAGGGCATCTCTGCGGCAGCCAAGTCGGTCGTCGACGCTGCACCGGCGCCGGTCAAGGCCGAGGAACCCAAGCGGAACGAGCCGGTGGTGAAATCCGAGTGGGAGAAGACACCACGAAACGCGCCTTGTCCGTGCGGCAGCGGCAAGAAGTTCAAGCACTGCCACGGAGCCGCCTGAATGCAGGATTTCTCAGGGCCGCTGGCCGAGCTCGCCAAGCGGCTCGGTGAGGCAGAGACCTATCTCAAGATCACCGAGTTGCGGGATCGCATGCCCCAGCTCGAGGCCGAGATCGGCCGTCCCGGCCTCTGGGACGACCCCGACAACGCCAAGCGCATCCAAAAGGAGCTCTCGGCGGTGAGCGACGACCTCGCGCTCTACGACAAGCTGCGTACGCGACTAGAGGACGCCAACACGCTCTACCAACTGGCGATCGAAGAGGACGACGACTCACTGGCACCGGAGATCGAGGAGGCGGTGGCCTCGCTTCAGCGCGAGCTCGACGGCCTGGAACTGCGGGCGATGTTCACCGGTGAGTACGACTCGGGTGACGCGGTCGTCGACGTCCATTCGGGTGCGGGCGGAACGGACTCCCAGGACTGGGCCGGGATCCTGTTGCGGATGTACCAGCGCTGGGCGGAGCGCAGGGGTTTCGAGCTGGAGATGGACGAGGTGTCGCCGGGACAGGAGGCGGGCATCACCACCGCGACCTTCATCGTCAAGGGTCGCTATGCCTACGGGCTGCTGCGTGGCGAGCACGGCGTCCACCGTCTGGTGCGGATATCCCCCTTCGACAGCAACGCGCGTCGCCACACGGCCTTCTCCTCGGTCTCGGTCACGCCGTTCGTGGAACACGCAGAGGAGGAGATCGAGATACCCGAGAAGGATCTTCGTATCGACACCTACCGCTCGTCAGGGGCCGGTGGCCAGCACGTCAACGTCACCGATTCGGCCGTTCGGATCACCCACCTGCCCACCGGCATCGTCGTCTCCTGCCAGAACGAGCGCAGCCAGCACCAGAACAAGGACCGGGCAATGCAGATCCTTGCGGCCAAGTTGCTCGAACTGCAGCGGGCCAGGCGGGCCGAGGAGCTGGCGCTGATCAAAGGCGATCAACAGTCGATCGAGTGGGGTAGCCAGATCCGGTCCTATGTCCTGCACCCCTACCAGCAGGTGAAGGACCATCGGACAGGAATCGAGATCGGCAACGTCGAGGGCGTGCTCGACGGCGACCTCGACGGGTTGATGGAGGGCTACCTCCGCTGGGCGCGGGCCAATCCGCCTGAGGGTCCGGACCACCAGTGAGCTCCCTATATCCGATGGGCCGGCCTGGGTGCGCCCAGGCCCGGTTTGGGGCCCATCCCCGTTCCGACAGTAACCTAACCGTAACATTGGTCGGTCGGGTCCACCCCGACCCCTGCACCGGTCCCTCAATCCTGTAGCACCGTGATCAAGCTCGAGAACGTCTCGAAGATCTACAAAGGCGACGTGAGCGCGTTGCTCGAGGCGAGCGCCGACATCCAGAAGGGCGAGTTCGTCTTCCTCGTCGGTCCCTCCGGCAGCGGCAAGTCGACCTTCCTGCGCCTCCTCACGAGGGAGGAGGTTCCGACGCGGGGCAAGATCTTCGTCGCCGGCAAGGACATCGGCGACCTGTCGAAATGGAAGATCCCCTTCCTGCGGCGCAACATCGGCAGCGTCTTCCAGGACTTCAAGCTGTTGCCCAACAAGGACGTCGCCGAGAACGTCGCTTTCGCCCTCGAGGTGATCGGCAGGCCGAAGCACGTGGTCAAGACTCAGGTGCCGGCGATCCTCGAGCTGGTGGGGCTGTCGGACAAGGCGCAGAACATGCCCAACGAGCTCTCCGGCGGGGAGCAGCAGCGCGTGAGCATCGCCCGGGCGTTCGTGAACAGGCCCCTGATCCTGCTCGCCGACGAGCCGACGGGAAACCTCGACCCCGCCACGTCTGTCGGCATCATGAAGCTGCTCGATCGCATCAATCGCACTGGCACGACCGTTGTGATGGCCACCCACGATCGCGGCATCGTCGACACCATGCGTCGTCGCGTAATAGAGCTCGACCGGGGAAAGATCGTGCGTGATCAGGCCCGAGGCGTGTACGAGTAGGAAAGGCTCAGCTCCCTGACATGGCCCTCAAGGTCGACTACCTGGTCCGCGAGACCGGACAGAATCTGCGGCGCAACATCACGTTGACAGTCGCGGCCGTCCTCACCATCGCGGTGTCGTTGTTCCTGGTCGGTTCGGGGCTGATGATCCGCCAGGGTGTGCAGAACGCCTTCCAGCGTTGGGAGGGTGGCATCGAGTTCATCATCTTCATGAACCCCGACGCCACCGAGGAGCAGGTCCAGTCGATCGAGGACGAACTGGGCAGCAACCCGCAGATCAAGGACTACACCTTCGTCGACCAAGAGGAGACCTACGACGAGTTCGTCGAGTTGTTCTCCGATCAGCCGAACATGGTCGAGTCGGTCGAGGCCGAGGACCTCCCACCCTCCTTCAGGGTCATCCCCACCAACACCGACGCCGATTTCGTCAGTGAGTTGGGCAAGAACTTCGAGGCGAGCGCAGGCGTGCGCAGGGTCATCTTCGCAGCCGATTCCATCAAGCAGGTTCAACGGGTCGGTGCCTGGATCAGCACGGGTGTGCTCGTGATGGCGATCGTGTTGCTCACGGCTGCGAGCCTTCTGATCCTCAACACCATTCGCATGGCGATGTTCGCGCGCCGCAACGAGATCGAGATCATGAAGCTGGTGGGTGCGACCAACTCGTACATCCGGATCCCGTTCATCCTCGAGGGTCTCGTGCACGGCCTTGTCGGCATGGTCATCGCGGCGTCGTTGCTGTTCGGAGGCCGCGCGGTCCTGAGTGATCGGGTGCTGGACCTGCCGATACTCGAGAACTTCGTCGTGACCGTCAACGAGACCTGGGTGACCGTGCTGGTTCTCCTGCTGGTCGCGATCGTCGTCGGAACGGTCGGGTCCGCGATAGCGGTGTCGCGCTTCCTCGACGTCTAGCCCCTGATCAAGGGTCGCCTCGGCGCTCGAGGGTCCCGTGGCGACCGTGGGCTGTGGCGACCGTGGGCTGTGGCGACCGTGGGCTGTGGCGACCGTGTGCTGTGGCGACCGTGTGCTGTAGCGCAAGGGTTTGACGCAGAGCGGCGTTAACCCTGATTATTCACGGTGAGGGCCCGAGCCCCGCCAGACCCCGACAGCACAAGCGTTCTTGGACGGCGTGACGCTCGAGAACATTCACCTTCGAGGTGCCCCGACCCGTTGGCATCTCTTGTGTTGCCCAACTTGGATCCTCCAAGGCTGAGAGGGTTGTAACCGTCCTGCTGCGAGTTGCTCGTGCGAGAAGGGGTCCCAACTCAGCCTGCGCGCCGGGCGAGGATCAGCGTGTCGATCGCTTCACGTGTCCCCTCCTCGGTCTCGACTTGGCGGATGACCCGTTCGGCCTTGATGATCTCGATCTCGGTCTCCTGGTCGAGGGTGGTGAGCAGCTCTGTCATCGCCTCGGGTGTCGTCAACACCTCGGGTGCCTGAGGGCCGCCGTAACCGTGTTCGATGTTGTCCAGGTCGTGTCCCACATACAAGAGCAGGCCGCCGGTTTCGAGGCCGGAGACGCATTTCCCGAAGGCCCGCCGCCGGCTGTCGGCCGGTAGCTGCAGGTACAGCACGATCACGAGGTCGTAGGCCGATGGCCGGGGCTGGTACTCGGTCACGTCCGCAAGGATCCATTGGACCTCTACCCCGCGGGACTCGGCGAGCTTGCGACCCTTCTCCATTCCCACTTCGGAGAAGTCGACGGCGGTCACCATCCAGCCCTGCTCGGCCAGCCACACGGCGTTACGCCCTTCGCCCGAAGCGACATCGAGCGCTCTTGCCGGCGTCAGCCCGGCGGTCTCGGCGACGAGAAACCGATTCGGTGTGACGGACCAGACGAACTCACTGCTGCGATACCGCTCATCCCAGTCCCCGCTGTCCATGTCCCTCCCGGAGCAGCTCGTTTTGTGAACCGAAAAGGCCCCTATAGGGGCCTTTTCGGTTCACAAATCCTGATAGTCGGGTTCGTTTCCCGGCTTCCATTTGATGTTGCAGCCGATGCTGGGCTTCTGGGGTCCGCTGTACTCCTGACCCGAGAGGACGGCATCGACGGCTGCGGTCAGATCCCGGCCGGTCACCTTCACGTCGTTGGCGGGCCGCGCGTCGCAGAACTGGCCCCGGTAGACGAGGCGCTGATCGCCGTCGAAGACGAAGAAGTCGGGGGTGCAGGCCGCACGGTAGGCCTTGGCCACCACCTGAGACTCGTCGCGCAGATAGGGGAACTCGTAGCCTCGCGCCCGGACCTCCTCGGCCATCTTCCCGGGGCCGTCGTCGGGGTACTCGTGCGCGTCGTTGCTGTTGATGGCCACGACGGTCGCGCCGCGACGTATGAACTGGGATGTGACGGTGGCGAGTACGTCAGCGATGTGCTTGACGTAGGGGCAATGGTTGCAGATGAACATCACGACGAGAGCCGGTGCGTTCTCGTGGTCGCTCGAACGCCAGACCGCACCCGAATGGTCGGCGAGCTCGAAAGGCGGGGCTTTCGTCCCCAGCGGGAGCATTGTCGACTCGACGGCGACCATTGACGACCTCCTTGGATCTCGGGCCCTGAGAGAGCGTGTTACCTGTGACCGACATCCTCAGCGAGTCTGCCTCATCGACGATGCGTTCGCAGCATCGGTCCGGCATGACCTCGATCGGGAGATCGTCGAGGGTCGGTGGATCGGGTGACCCACCTCGAGCGCACCGCATCGCCGGGACCTTCGGCCCTGCCGGATCACTCAGCCGCTCCCTACGGTGCGGCGGTGTGGGCTGATTCCCGCCACCGGAGGTCATGATGGCAGAACCTACCCGTGCCGCCGCGCCGAAACGGAGCGCATTCTCCATCGTGTCGCTCGTTGTCGGTGTCATCGGCCTTATTGCCGCCGGTGTCATGGGTGCCGTCCTTGTCACGAACGACGACGACGAGGACCTCAGCCTGGAGACGGGTGACTACGTCGCGACGTCGGAGGGTTTCGTCATCGAGCCGGATGATCGCGCCGGTCCCGATGCGTTCACGGCCCCGGTGAACACGGCAGCCGACGGCGCCTGCGACCCCGAGGCTCTCATCGCAGAGCTGGAGAGCCGGCCCGACGCCCACCGCGAATGGGCAGAGGTGCTCGGAGTGCCCGAGGAGGAGGTCGCGACCTACATCCTTGCCCTCGAGCCACGGGTCCTCGGCCAGAACACTGCCGTCACCAACCACGGCTTGCACGACGGGCAGGCATACGCCAGGCCCTCCGAGCTCGAAGCGGGCACAGCGGTCCTCGTCGACGCGAACTACCCCTACACGGCCAGCATGCTCCCCCCGGACGACGTCTACGTCCCGCCCGACGAATCGACCTCGTCGAGCTCGGAAACCACGTCCACCCTGCCGACCACAACCGGCCCCCCGGAGCAGCCGACCACAACCGGTCCGCCCGGTGAGGAGCAGCCGGTCACCCGCTGCAAGTGCGGCAACCCGCTGCTTCCCGCGTATCAGAACGAGCCACCGGCGCCGCTGGAGACGACCACCACGACCGAGATCGTGCCAGCCGATGACACCTCACCCGACGAGCCATCCGATGACACCTCACCGGACGACACCTCACCCGACGAGCCATCGGACAACACCACACCGGACGACACCTCACCCGACGAGCCATCGGACGACACCTCACCCGACGAGCCATCGGATGACACCACACCGGATGACACCTCGGACGACAACGTGACGCCGTCATATCGTCCGTCGGCCTGGATCGCGGGCCAACGGTGGTGAGGTTTCACCGAGCCCGAGTCACCCGAGAGCGCTCAGAAGGGTGAGCCGTCGGAGTAGGAGTTGTTCGCCCAGGTGATGCCGGCCCCGTCGGTGGTCTTGAGCGGGCCGTACTGCCAGGAGTCCAGGACGAAGGTGTTGCCGGTCACCACGAAGTTCTGTGGCGGGCTCTGACCGCTCTTGGCCGTGATGTACAGCGAGAACCCTCCCCCGGAGATGCGGTTGTCCGAGATGGTGTAGTCGCGCATGTCACCGCCGTGGTTGGCGAGGATCAGAGCCGAAGTGCTCTGCTGCCAGGGCCCCTCGATGTTGTTCCCGATGATGTCGACGTTCTGGCCACCCGTCGACTGGATCCCGTCGTTGTGCGATCCCTCGAACTTGTATAGGTCGTGGATCCAGGAGTCGGCGAGTGTCTGGTTCGAGCTCACCTTGACCCCATCGGCGAATCCGGTGACCTCGAGGCGGCGGGCCGTCCATTCTCCGTAGGGCGGTATGCCCGAGCTGCGCTCACCGGAGATCCCGAGGATCTCGGTGTCCTCGATGAGCAGACCTGTGTAGCCGTTGGTCGTCTCTATGCCGTAGCGGCCCGTTCCTCTGACCCGGACGTTTCGGACCGTCACGTTGTTCGCCTGGATCTTCAACGTTCCGGTGATCTCGAGGTTCTGGACGACGGTGCCATTGCTGGTGACCGTCACCGAACCTGACGGGACGAGTGCCGACTCGTTGGTAACCCCGGTGTTCTGTGGACCCGGGACATCCCCGCCGGGCTCTGGTTCCGGCTCCGGCTCTGGTTCCGGCTCTGGCTCGGGTTCGGGTTCCGGCTCGGGTTCGGGCTCTGGCTCGGGCTCCGGCTCGGGTTCGGGTTCGGGTTCGGGCTCTGGCTCGGTGGAACGAAGCAGCGCATAGTCGGCGAGGAAGTGCTCACCGTAGGACGCGTCGTCGATGAAGATCCGCAGCACGGCGTGGTCGGCCCCTGCGGGCGCGGTCGCCTCGCAGTCGAGCCTGGTCCATTGGCCCACCGATGTCGGCGTGTCGTCACCAGGGACGGTGGTCTGCAGGGCGTTGCCGTCGTAGAAGCGGATCTCGCAGCGAGCGACTCGTGGCGCGGTCTGAGGATTGACGAAGACGAAACCCTCGAAGGACCCTCCGGTGATGGGGACGCCGCCGGTCTGTTGAGGAGTGCCCACCCTTGCGGTTCTGGTGGTGTCGGGCCACGGACCGGAAGCATCGACCGTGATCTCCAGAGCCCCGGTTCCCGACAGGGAATCGATTCCGGCGGCATGGGAGACGGTCGTGTTGCCCTGGGGCACCCAACCGTTCCCGGTCTCGAACTCGGCCATGTTCTCGGCAAGCAGGTTGCCCTCGACCGGCGGGAGTTCCGGCTCGGGCTCCGGTTCCGGCTCCGGTTCCGGCTCGGGCTCGGGCTCCGGCTCGGGCTCCGGGTCGGGTTCGGCGGGTGGCGGATCGGGGTGCGGCTCCGGAGCGATCGCGTCTCCAGACACGTTGCACGCCGAGATCAGCAGTGCAAGACCGGCGAACCCGGCCATTAGCCCCAGCGGCGCCCCCCTCCGCTTGCGGAAGCGAAGGTTCGGACGCATATCGAGTTACCTCAACAAGGGGTTTCGACCGGCTGGGACCGCCACTCAAGGTGACTTTGGTAACGAAGTCCGTTTACGCCGATGAACGGGAGTCGTCGCAGGTTTCGAAATCGCTGGTGTTCGCTATCCTGCGGCGGGTGGGGCACTTGGTGTTTCGGCCTTCCCGTAGGCACCTCTTCGCTGCGCTGCTCGCGCTCGCAGCTCTCGTGGGTGCGGCGTGCAACCCGGTCGACACACCCGCGGACCGAGCCGGACGCTGCCAGGTCGGCGTCGTTGGTGACAGCCTCACCGTCGGCGCGAGGGACTTCGGCTCTCTCTCGAGCAAGTTCTCAGGTCAGGGATGCACTGTCACCGCAATCGACGCCCGGGTGGGCCGCCCGACTTCCGAGGGTGCGTCGATCATCGAATCCTGGGCCTCCCAGGGCAGCCTGCCTGACATCCTCGTGGTTGCCCTCGGCACGAACGACTGTGACCCGGCCGGCTTCCTCGCGCAGATGCAGAGGATCTTCCTCGCCACCGGGTTCACCCAGCCGGTCGTTTGGGTCAACACCTGGCGTCCCGGATGCCATGAGGGGATCAACGACATGCTTCACCGAGTGCAGTTGCTGTTCAACCGCCTCCAGCCCGCTCTGGGGAGCCTCTGGATCGTCGACCACGAGCAGTGGATCTCGCAGAACCGCGTCCTTCTCGCCGGAGACGGGATCCACCTAACAGGTGACGGCTACCGCGCCTACGCCGAGCGGATCGTCGAGGCGGTTCTCGAGGCGCCCTACGAGTGAGGTGCCGCAGCAATCAGAACGGCTCGATGCCGGCACCGCAGGTCGCCCAGCCGATCCACCTGAGGGTTGCTTGCATCGACAGGTTGGCGCCCCGGGCTCCGGTGTCCGTTGCGACAGACATGAGCCTCCTTCCCTGGGCAAGGCCAGTTCCCCGGGACGCGGGTTCGGGGGATGGCTAGATTGCCTGCGGAGGTGAGCCGTTGTCAGAGCTGTTGCCCAACGCGGTGATGATCGACCCTGCTGACAACGTCGCCACGCTGCTCACCTCCGTGGCGGCGGGCGATGTCATCGCCTGCGAGGAAGGACGGGAGGTCCTCGCCCGGGGCGCGATTGCCGAGGGCCACAAGGTGGCGCTCACTGACATCGCCGAGGGGGAAGCGGTGTACAAGTACGGGCACCCGATCGGTCATGCCGGCTGTGACATCGCTACGGGTGAGCACGTGCACATCCACAACCTGGCGCGGGACGACTCAGGTTTCGACGAGGGGGAGGACTGAGATGGGGTTCCTCGGCTACCGGCGGAGCGACGGGCGGGTGGGGGTCCGCAACCACGTCGTGGTGCTGCCGTCGGTGAGCTGTGCGAACGGGGTCGTGCAGGGCATCGGGAGGGAGGTGCCCGGCGTCAAGATCCTCACCCACACCGAAGGCTGTGGGCGGGGCCCTCGCGACTTCCCGATGGCTCTGCGGACCCTCGTGGGCGTAGCCCGCCACCCGAACGTCTCTGCTGCGCTCGTCGTCGGACTGGGGTGCGAGGGCCTCAAGGCCGAGTTCATCGCCGGCGGCGCCGGCGAGAACGCTGGAGGGGTCGAGTTCATCGGCATCCAGGAGGAAGGAGGCACTCCGAACAGCATCCGCCGCGGGACAGAGATAGTCAGAGAGATGCTGGACGAAGCCGGGAACCAGTCCCGCGAGGAGGCTGGTTTCCACGAGCTGACGCTGGCAATGGAATGTGGGGGCAGCGACGCCTTCTCCGGTCTCACCGCGAACCCCTGCGTGGGAACGGTGGCCGACTGGCTGATCGGGGAAGGTGGCACAGTGATCCTGAGCGAGATCACAGAGTTCCTCGGTACGGAAGACATACTCGCGGGCCGCTGCGCGACACCGGAGGTACGCGGCCGTCTTCTCGGGCTGCTCGGCGAGCACCGCCGCTACGTCAAACAGGAACTCGGCCCGCTCGCGAACATGGTCATCGCTCCGGGGAACATGGATGGCGGGCTGTCGAGCATCAGCGAGAAGTCGCTCGGTTGCATCCGCAAGGGCGGCACCAGCCCGATCCGACAGGTCGTCGACTACGCCGAAGTGCCGACCGAGAAGGGGTTGGTGATCATGGACACGCCGGGCTCGGACATATTCTCGATGACGGGGAAGATCAGCGGGGGAGCCCAGGTGCTGCTGTTCACAACCGGTCGGGGCTCACCGGCGGGCTCACCGATAGCACCCGTCGTCAAGATCGCCACCAACTCGAAGTTGTTCGAGCACATGCCCGACGACATGGACTTCGACGCAGGCGAGGTCATCGCAGGTCGCAGTATCGCCGAGGTCGGCGCCGACCTCCGCGACTACGTCATCGGCGTGGCGAACGGCGCGCCCACCAAGCCCGAGCTGACGCTCACGGAGCTGTTCGCCATCAACACGGTGTCGGAGCCCTTCTGAACGCGAGATCGCCCGTGGCGCTCTACTCGTACCCGGCTCGCTTCTCCTTCTTGGCCAGAGCGTCCATGTAATCCTTCTGAGAGTCCATCACGGGCCCGACCTTGTCGAGCCATTGCTGTTGCTGCTCAGCAGTGAAGTTCATTGACTTGTCGACCATCTGGTCGGCCTTGTTCCAGCTCCACTTCATCGCGACCACGGTGAACGCGATGCTGATGATCGTCACCACCACGATGGAGAAGACGATCCAGAAGACGAGGTTGTTCACGGCAGGGGCCTCCTTCCTCGCATGGACTTCCTATCGGGCTCTCACCGCCCATACATGAGGAAACAGGCTCAACTGCACCAGCAGATCGGTCGGATCAGTCGTGAGTGAGTGAGTGAGTGAGTCAGGTCTTCACCGAAGGTGCTGACCTGCGGGGACGGGGATCGTTTTGGGATCTGACCGCGGGCTAACGGGTTGGTGACCGCGGTGTTCATCTGGGC
>QEUP01000033.1 GCA_003577145.1 Acidobacteriota bacterium
CACAAATAAGAGGTGGGCCCCATGGGTGGATCGCAGCGAAGGACGGGCTTCTGGTTGGCAGCACTGGCAGCGCTGGCGATGTCATGTGGGGGTGAGGGGCGAGCAGTCGATGCCGAGGCGTCCGAGGCCACGGTGGCGGGCCTCGACGCCGAGGCTGCGCCTGAGCCTCGGCCACACCCGATACCGGTGGTGACAGATTCGGGCCCCGACGAGAACGGGGTAGGTGTGTCGGGAACGTATGCCCACTATTCCAGTCTCGGGCTGGAGAGGCTGGCGGCAGTGACCGCTGCGGTCGGGGCGGCGTTCGTGGCCACGGCCGAGGGCGACCCGTTAGCAGTTGCGGGTGCCGAGCAGGACGGCGGTTGGGAGGTGGCCGTGACGGTGGACGAGGTGTGGAAGGGGACCGAGCGGGTCGAGGTGGGCGAGCAGGTACAGCTGCGCGCAAGCGAGCGGTTCCCCGACATCAGGAGCGGCGATCAGGTGGTCGTGTTCACCTGGATGAAGAGGGCCCCGGAGCGCTACTTCTCGGTGCTGGACCCGGGTGCGGTCTTGTGGGTGGAGGGCGACAATGCGGTATCGGAAGGGGCTCTCGGTACGGTCCCGCTCGACGAGCTGCGCGACCGGGTGGAGGCGGTCTCGGACGGCCAGACCCCGCTGGGCGAGGTTCAGGTGGCACCCACCACGGTGGCCGCGGGTGGCACCGTCGACGTTAACGCTACAGGGCTGACCCCCGGTGCTGAGGCGGGCACGGCCATCTGCGTGAACAGCTCCCCTGTCGACCTCCTCGCCCAGTGCATTTTGCCCACCGCTACCGCGCTGGCCGGTGCTGACGGCACGCTGTCGTTCGACGACGTGGCGGTCGACGCGACCTTCAAGGCCATGGACTCCCAGGAGATCGATTGTACCTCGGGACCCGAGATGTGTGCGGTAGTGGTGCTGGAGCCGGGCAGCTTCCCGAGGTTCATCGGCTCGGTGCCCATCACCGTCACCCCGTGAGGGTGGGGGTCGTGGTGTACGGGGGTTGGGAGCAGTTGCTGGTCGAGGCGGCCCACGACGATGTACTGGGCCCGGGGGTGCAGTGGTGGGCGAGCATTGGCGACCGGGTTTCGGCGGGAGCGGTGGGAACCGGCTATCCGGGACGACCCGTCATCAGAACGACCCGCTGGCCGCTGTTCTGCCTGACAAAGCCAGTCCTGGGCCTGGCTGTCGGGGTGCTGGCGGGGCGCAACGGAATCACCCCTGACACCCTGGTCGGCGATATCGTGCCCCACGGCCCGGCTGCGGAGCAGGGATGGCGGGTAGCCGACGTGCTCTCCCACACCGCCGGGATCTCGGAACCGCCGCTGTGGCAGGTGTTGTTGAGCCCCCCGCAGCTGCGTCCGCAACTCGTACTCGGGGCGCAGCCCCACCCGGAGTTCCGGCCGGGTAAGACAAGCGCCTACTCGGAATGGGCCGGAGCGGCCATAACCGAAGGCATCCTCACCGCGCTGAGCGGTCAGCCCGCGGGAACCTGGGTGAACGACGAGCTCCTCACCCCTCTCGGCGTGGAGGGTTTGAGGTTCGCGGCACCCGGGGAGTCCATCGACGCCGAAGGGCTCGGCTGCTACTGGCTAAAGGAGGCACCAGGGGAGGCGGGCAAGCCGCTCCTTTGGTTCGCAACACCCGAGTTCGCCTCCCAGCTCGGTCCCGCGGCCGGCGGCATCGGCTCTGCTGAGTCGCTCGGCACCCTTTGGTTGTGTGTGCTGCACCACCTCAGGAGCGGACGTCACAGTGCTGTGCTCGGAGATCCTGCTTTGCTGAGGAACTGGCTGGCGTGGAGACGTGCGGAGCTACCCGATGTTGTCCTGGGCCGCAACTGCGCGTTCGGCCTAGGCATGACGGTGGACCTGGCTGGTCACGGCTTCGGCTCCGGCCCCGGGGCCGCGGCGTTCGCTCACACCGGTTGGATGGGCGGGATGGATCGCCGCGCTACCCCAACCGTGACGCCGCGCCCTCCCCGGCGTCGCTCCCCAACGGCACGAGCACGCCAGGGTTCATGACCCCAGCCGGGTCTAGTGCGGCCTTGGCCCCGGCAAGGGCCCTGCCGTACAGGTCCGGTCTCTGCCGCTGGTACCAGGGCATGTGATCGCGTCCGACTGCGTGGTGGTGGGTGATGGTGCCGCCGTTGGAGAGCACGATCTCGGCTGCGGCGGCTTTGATCTCGTCCCACATGGCGACCTCGGAGCCTGCCCGGCCCGGGGCCACCACGGTGAAGTACGGCGCGGGCCCGTCCGGGTAGACGTGGGTGAAGCGGCACGTGACCCACCCGCCGGAACCACAGATCTCTGCGAGAGCCCGCGGGATGCCCGTCATCACACCGCTGTGGAGATCGCCGAAGGCGTCCCAGGTGCAGGCCGTCTCGAACGTATCGGCGATGACGCTCATCCTGACCATCGCGTCCCGGCCGTAGGGGGCACGGATGAAGGCGTTGCGCCACTCGCCCACAGCCCCCTCGTCGTCGCGCACGTCCTCCTCGGAGCGGTCGACCTCTTTGACTCCCTCGGGAACAGCTCCGTGGTGCTCAGCGCAGATCTCGAGCGCGGTGCTCATCCACTCGGTGCGCGGGTGATCGGCGGATTCGAACCCGAGCACGAGCAGGGTGCTGCCGTCGTGGACTCCGGCGCTGGTCATGGCCTCGCCGGCGTCGAGCAGACGGCAGTTGGTCGGGAACAGCGCCGCCTGCGAGATGGCTCTCGTTGCCGCCACCCCATCGCGGTAGTCGCCGAAGTGCACGCCCGCCGACGTCTTGTACACCGGACGATCCTGGATCCGCATCCACGCCTCGGTGATGATCCCGAGGGCGCCCTCCGAGCCCAGGAGCAGTCGATCCGGCGACGGGCCGGCACCCGAACCCGGTAGCCGGCGTGACTCGGACACGCCCGCCGGGGTCACTACCCGCATCGACTCGACCATGTCGTCGATGTGGGTGTACACGGTCGCGTAGTGCCCCCCGGACCTGGTCGCCAACCAGCCGCCCAAGGTCGAGAACTCGAAGGACTGGGGGAAGTGCCGGAGCGTGTAGCCGTGGGGGCGGAGTTGGTCTTCGAGTGACGGCCCGAGTACCCCCGCCTGTATGCGGGCCGCGCGTGAGACCTCGTCGATCTCCAGGACCCGGTCGAGACGGGTCAGATCGACCGACACCACGGCTCCGAACCCATCGCCCACGTCAGGTTCCACTCCGCCGACGACTGATGATCCGCCGCCGTAGGGGATGACAGCTATCCCCGCTGAGGCGCACCAGTCGAGCAGAGCGATCACGTCGGCTTCGCTGGTGGGGAACGCCACCAGGTCCGGGGGATGGGGAAGGTTGCCGCTGAACCCGCGGACCACATCCCGGTAGCTCTTGCCGTAGGTGTGACCCGCGCGATCGAAGGTGTCGCTCGACATCATGGGGCTGAGAGCATCCGGGGGGCGGACCCTTGGCGGGCGGAGGTCGACCCTGCCGAGATCGGGCGGGTCGGCCAACGGCAGTTCGCGGTTGAAGGCGGCGGCCAGCGACGACCTCAGCTTCTCGACCTGTTCGGCACCGAGAGCGGAGTCCTCCCAGCCCCAGCCCCACCACGATCTGCGACGTGCCGGCATGGGCTCGGACCTTAGCCCTGATCACGAGCGCGCTCGCACTGCCTCGCCCGCTGGCTGATCAGCGATGGGATCGTGGACCCGGTTCGACCTACGCTGGACACTGACCATGTCGAGGCCGTCAGAGCCTACGCACTACGACACGCTGGGCGTCTCGTTCACTGCCGACAGCGCCGAGATACGCCGCGTGTATCGCCAGCTAGTTCGCAGGCATCACCCCGACCTCACGGCCGGCCGACCGGAGCCCGAGCGCAGGCGGGCGGAGGCCAGGATCCGGGAGTTGAACCGGGCCTGGGCCGTACTGGGCGATGCGGCCGCCCGCCGCGACTACGACCGGGAGCTGCGGAGCCTGGAGCCGCTGCGGGAACCCGTGGGCGAAGGTCCCCGACCGGGCCAGACGCCTGAGAGCGCTGCTGGCGATCCGGGGACGCACGGGTCACCTCCGCTCTCCGACACCGTTCGGCGAGGAAGCGATTCAGGTCCCGGCGACGTCGCCCCCGCACTTTCGCCCGCCTTCGTGCGGGTGCTGCTCTGGGGGCCGGTGGTGTTGATCGTGGCGCTCGGCGTCGCACTGTTGGTGTTCACGGCCTACGCGGGCCATGAAGGGGCGGGGTCTGAGACCGCCGCATCGTGCGTCCTACGGGGTGAGGGCCGGGAGGCGGTACGTGTGGACTGCGACGAGCCCAACGACGGTACGGTGGCGGCCGAGGTGGTGGACTCGTCGCAGTGCGCGCCGGGGACGACGCCGCTGATCATCACCGAACCGGTCTTCGACGGCTGGGTATGCGTTGAGCTGCTGCCCACCGACGCCCAGGTGCCTGCGACAGGCTGAGCAGGGACCGACCCTCGCCGCTCAGGCGACCCGGCCTTGCGGACCCAGCGCCACCCACTCGCCGGCGCCGTGGTCGAGGTCGACGGCGTCGGGCACGGCCACGATGATGCTGGGGGGGCTTCTGCGGTGCCGAGGTCACCGGTTCCGTGACCCTCCTACACTGTGTCGGTGATGAAGGCCCGGGGTCTCGACCATGTCGTCTTGGATGTGAGCGATCCGGCGCGGTCGGTGCACTGGTATCAGGAGAAGCTCGGCCTGGAGCCCGAGCGATTCGAGGAGTGGAAGACCGGTGAGGTTCTGTTCCCCTCGTTGAGGATCGACGCCACGACCGTTCTCGACCTGTTTCCCGCTACCCCCACCGGTGTCAACGTCGACCATCTCTGCCTGGTGGTGGAGGACACCGACCTGGATGAGGTGGCGGCCTCGGGGGAGTTCGAGGTGTTGGCGCCCCCTTCGAGGCTGTGGGGGGCACAGGGGTGGGGCGTCGGGTTGTACATCAAGGATCCCGACGGACACACGCTGGAACTGCGCACGTACCGCGACGAAGCCGACAGCTGAGGTGTGGGCGACCGACGGGGTCGGCCCGGAAACCGGCCGGCGCCTCGTGCTTCCCCTCGAGCTTCCTTTGCCGGGGCTGGAATCGCTGCCAGGAGGGCCGGTCCCGCCATTCTGGCGGTACGGTGATTACATGCTGTACGGGCGGCCAGCGCTCGTCGGCCCGCGGGTCGCGACTCGAAGACGAGTGACATGAAGATCCAGCCATGGCGCTGCTGGAAGAAGGCACCGATGATCGTGAACGGCGACGACTGCTTCAGCCCCGATCTCGCAGCGGGCCGGTGCGCACGGCCGTATCGGGAGGTCGCTCGGCGATGACTGCAGCCGAGCTCCACGAGAGCGGAGAGCCCAGGTGAGCGACAGGGCGGCAAACCCGTCGACGGCCCGCCTGCGGCCCGAGCCGAGTGAGCGGGAGGCGCAGGTCGCGCTGGTGGTGCGATACCTCCCCGACTTCACCATCGTGCATGCGAATGAGGCATATGCGGCCCTGATGGGGTTTTCGGCAGAACAGCTGGTGGGTCGTTCAATCCTCGAGTTCCTGGAGAGCGATCCGGACCGGGAGCGGATCATCAGCGACACCAGGGCCCTGTGTCCCGAGGACCCGATCCAGACAATGGAGGTCCAGACAATCGGCACCGACGGTTCCATCTCGTGGCACCGCTGGACCCGTGTCGGTGTGTTCGATCGTGACGGGAACGCGGTGTTGATCGAGGCCGCGGGGACCGACCTCACTCCTGTCCGAACCATCGAGAACGCGCTACGTGAGAGTGAGGAACGGTTCAGGCTGCTGGCAGATTCGGCGCCCGTCGGCGTGTTCCTGATAGACGAGTCGGGTGTCTTGTTCACCAACGCCGAGCTGCAGCGTCAGTGGGGGCTGACCTTTGAGGAGACGCTGAGCGAAGCTCTGCTCGACCGGGTCGATCCCGACGATGTGGGGCACCTCCAGGAAGCGCGGAGCACCTTGTGGAGAGAAGGAGAGCCTCTCGACACCTACATCCGGCTACGGGTCCCGGGTGGACCCCGCAACCTGCACCTGACCGCCCAACTGGCGACCGACGCCGACGGCGTCCCTCGCTTTGTGGTGGGGACCACCCAGGACGAGACCGATCGCATAGCCGATCAGCAGCAGCTCGCCGAGAGCGAGGAGCGGTTCCGTGCCATCGTCGAGAATGCCGCTGACGCGATCGTCACGGTCGACGAATCCGGCACCATCACCGAGTTCAACGCCGCCGCCGAGCAGGTACTGGGCTACGACTCGGACGAGATCATCGGCCGGCCGTTCTGGACCTTCGTGCGCGAGAAGGACAGCCCCGGTGCCGAGCTGTTCATCCGCGAGTTCTTCGCCAGCGGGTTGACCATCGACCCCGACTCACCGGTCAAGGTGCTGCACAAGGACGGCCGGGAGGTGCCGGTCAAGATCGCCATGAGCGCGGTGACGGTGAAAGGCCAGAACATGTTGACTGCGGTGCTGCGCGACGTGAGCGAGCGGTTGGCATTCGAGCAGGAGCTCGAGCACCAGGCGACCCATGACGCGCTGACCTCCCTGCCCAACCGGGCCCTGCTCAACGAGCAGATCGACCTGGCAGTCGCCCGGGGCCACAGGCTCGGAACCGGGGTGGGGCTGCTGTTCGCCGATCTCGATCGGTTCAAACTCGTGAACGACAGCCTGGGTCACAACGCCGGCGACGAGTTGCTGGTCGCGGTGTCCAAGCGGATCCGTTCCGTGACGCGCCCAACCGACACCGTCGCGCGGTTCGGCGGCGACGAGTTCGTGGTCCTCGCCGAGGATCTCACTGATGTGCGGGGCGGGGTCGCCTTGGCCGACCGCGTGCTCGATGTGCTGCGGGCGCCGTTCGCGGTGGCTGGAGACGAGGTCTACATGTCGGCCAGCATCGGGATCGCCTACTGCGATACCGCCAACTGCTCCGCCGAGCAGCTCACGCGTGACGCGGACATGGCCATGTACCGCGCCAAAAGCGCCGGAGGTGACAAGTTCGAGATCTTCGACGCCGAGATGGCCGCCTGGGTGGCCGAGCGGCGTGCGCTCGAGCTGGGGCTGAGGCACGCCCTTGACCGCGACGAGCTGGAGGTCCATTACCAGACCATGGTCAGGCTCTTGGACGGCAGCGTGGAGGGAGTCGAGGCACTGGTCCGGTGGCGTAGGGACGACGGGGAGCTGATCATGCCGGCGAGCTTCATATCCGTCGCCGAGGAGACAGGGCTGATCGTCCCGCTGGGGAGGCAGGTACTCCGCGAGAGCTGTCGTCAGGTCGCCGAGTGGAGGACTGCAGGCCATGTGGATCTCGGCTTGGCCGTGAACATCTCGGGGCGTCAACTGCTCTACGGAGACCTCGTTGGCGATGTGCGCTGTGCCCTTGCCGATTCGGGGCTCGATCCACCTGCCCTGTGTCTCGAGCTGACCGAATCGGTGTTGTTGGACGACGTCGACGCGGCTATCGACACGATCGAGAGGGTGCGTGCCCTCGGTGTCCGGATCGGTATCGACGACTTCGGTACCGGCTATTCCTCCCTGACATATCTGCGGCGGTTCCCGGTTGATGTCTTGAAGATCGACCGGGCGTTCGTGGCTGAGCTCGACGGAGGCGCAGAGCGCGCCCCGATCGTGTCGATGGTGATAGCGCTGGCGAGCAGCCTGGGCCTCACCGTCGTTGCCGAGGGGGTGGAGACCGAGTTCCAGCGCGATCAGCTGGTGCGGTTCGGGTGCGACCACGGCCAGGGCTACTTCTTCCAACGACCCGCCCCCGCCGGCGAGGTCGAGCTCGACGAGAGCCCTCAGCCGGCGCTGGGGCTCCGAAGGCAGATCACCGGCTCGTAGTCGGGTTCTGGATCGGGCGGCTTTGTGCCGTGCCGTCGGTGGCGGTTCTCGCTTGGTCCGGCCGCGGCAGTGTTAATCTCAAAGGTCCCACTCGGCCCCTCGGTCAAGGGCCGGGGCCGCCACGACCACAACCGATCCTCGGGCGATTAGCTCAGTTGGCCAGAGCGCCTGCTTCACACGTAGGAGGTCGGCAGTTCGAGTCTGCCATCGCCCACCAGCCCGAGCGTGAACCACCCTGGTCCGGTGCTGCTCATGTGGTCGCCACGGGACGGTCAACGACATCACCAAGCCGTGAGGCACTCGAGCGGTGATCTGTCCGGCGGCCCGCCCACCGGACCAGCGGCTGAGTTCAGCGGCGAGGTCGAGGTGGTCGACGGGCGCAGCGGGCCTGCCTCAGCAGCTCGAGGGTCCGATGAAGGCGTAGCCCGTGTTGGCGATGTGACCGCCACCGATCTCGCCCTCGTCGGGCACGTAGAGACCGGTGGATATCGGAGGGGTGGGCTGTGTCGCGGCGCCGAACGCCACCGCTATTGCGTTCACGTGGGGGACTGGGTTGGTGCTCGAGGCGACCAGCCCGTACAGCTCGACCGCGACCACCGGAGGCGCGTTCCCGGCGTTGTTGGAGGCGCAGAAGTCGAACCAGGCGGCGAAGAACCCGATTCCCCAGGTGGGGTCGCTCCAGGCGCCTTGGATGATACCCAGGCCGTTGTAGTTGATGACCTTGATCAGGTAGGCGCCGTGGCCTGCGTCATAGCCGGTGGTCAACACGTTGGCGATGTAGGTGTCGGGCGGGTAGGCGGGGTTCTGCGCTCCTGCCGAGGACACCGGGACCAACGACACGGCAGCGACCAGCAACAGCGCGGCGGCCGTCTTACGCATGCTGCGCACGGGTGAGCTGCTGGTCCTGGTTGTTCCCAGCTCGTCGAGTCGTTCCATGCTGGCTTTGTAGCACATATAGCTACCTTGCGCGAGTGCTGTGGTGGTCGTAGGGGTGGTCATGGCGGTTGCCGTGGGGCGGGTTCGCGCCGGCGCTGACCCGCCCGGTCGCACATGGGGTCGCGTTCACGAAAAGGTGTCAGGGCAGCGGGGCCGGTGGCGGGGGACCGACGTAGGCGGCCGACGGACGGATGAGCGTCGACTCCGAGACCTGTTCGAGGATGTGGGCGGTCCAGCCGATGACGCGGCTGCAGGCGAAGGTGGGGGTGAACAGCGAGCGGGGGAGTCCACAGCTGTCGAGGACGATGGCAGCCCAGTATTCGACGTTGGTGGCGATCTGTCGGTGCGGCTTGAGCCGCGCCAAGGCCTGGAGGATCTGCTCCTCGATCTCGACAGCGCGCTCCACCCGTTCGCCACCGAGCTCGAGGGCGGTCTCCCGGAGCAGGCGAGCCCGCGGGTCCTCGGTCCGGTAGACGGCGTGGCCGAAGCCCATGATGCGCCGGCCCCCCGCCACCTGCGCCTCGACCCAGGCCGTAGCGTCGGCAGCTCCGATGTCGTCGAGCATCGACAGGGCGAGCGCGGGTGCCCCGCCGTGAAGCGGCCCGGTCAGGGCGCCCAGCGCGCCGAGGATCGCCGAGCCGATGTCGGTGCCGGTCGATGCGATCACCCGAGCGGTGAAGGTGGATGCGTTGAAGCCGTGGTCGATCGTCGACACCAGGTACCGCTCGACAGCGTTCACCGACTCGGGGCTGGAGGGCTTCCCGGTGAGCATCCGCAGGTAGTCCGCGGCATGGCCCAGGCCGGCATCGGGACGGATCGGCTCTGTTCCCGTGCGGAGCCGGTGGAGGGCAGCGACCAGCGTGGGGGTCACCGCGGCGACGCGCCGCGCGTCGGCGAGGAGTTGAGCCGGGGGCGCTCCGTGCGTCGGGCCCAGCCCGAGCACCGCGCCGGTCAGCGACAGGGAGGTCCTGAGCGCGCTGAGCGTATCGGGGCAGGCGCTCGCGATGGCGGGCAGGCGTTCGAGCACCTCGGGTGGGACAACCCGGTCAGCTGCCACCGCGCGAGCAAAGCCCTCGGCCTGTTCCCTTGCGGGAAGGTGACCCTCGATGAGCAGATGCCAGGTGTCCTCCAGCGATCGCTTCGACGCCAGTTCGACCGCCGAGTACTGCCGGTAGTGGTAGAAGCCCTCGTCTCCGCGAACTCCCCCGAGAGCCGTGCGGGCGACGGCCACGTTGCGCAGACCGGCGGGAACGGCGATGTGGTTGTCGTTGCCTGCACCGGCGGCGGCGTAGGGGTCCCGGGGGTCGGTTGCCAGCGACGAGGTGACCATCTCCCTCCAGGGTCTTTGTCGGGCGGGTTGCCCGGTCCTCCGCAGACCAATCTGCCGCCTGTGATCAACGTTGTCAACGTTGATCACAGATCAATATAGTTGTGCTGTGCCGTCGCTCAGCGCCGAGGAGGCCGCCACTCGCCTGGGAATCAAGAAGGAGACCCTCTACGCCTATGTCAGCCGGGGCATGCTGGAGAGCCGCCGGGATCGAGGGGGTCGGAGCCGGTTCGACGCGGCCGAGGTCGAACGACTGGCGGTTCGATCGCGGAAGCGCTCGGGTGGCGTCGACGTCGCCATCACATCTGGCATCACCTTGTTGCGTGACAACCGCTGCTACTTCAGGGGTGTCGACGCCGTCGCACTGGCAGGCGCCAACCCCTTCGAGGCCGTGGTCGAGTGGCTGTGGACCGGTTCGTCGCTCAGCGTGCGGCGACTGGTCGCCCCTGAAGGGGTGGTCCGCACCGCCGCAGCGTGCGTCGATGCGCTGCCAGACACAGCAGGCGTCGTCGACCGGCTGCGCGTGTCGGTGGCGGCGGCGTCGGCGTCGGACCCGCTGCGTCACGACCTGCGTGCAGATTCGGTGCGACTGGCCGGTCGTCGAGTGATCGGGACGATGATCGACGCCTTGGGTGGTGAGAACCGACTGGCATCCGCCACAACCTCCCCCGAGTCCTCGGGCCAGAGCGCGGCTCGCCGGTTGTGGGACCGTCTCACGGGTCGACCGCCCGTCGCGGCGGACACGGCGTTCCTCGACACCGCGCTGGGCCTGATGTGTGACCACGACCTGGCCACCTCGACGCTGGCTGCCCGGGTGGCGGCGTCGGGTCGTGCCGATCCCTATTCGGTTGTCGGCGCGGGGCTAGGCGCTCTGGGCGGGGTCCTGCACGGTGGCGCGGGTACGGGCGTCTACGACCTGCTCGAGGAGATCGGCGCGGCGGATCGCGCCGCTGCGGTGATCGGCAACTGGCTGGCGGAAGGGCGACGCATTCCGGGCTTCGGCCATTCCGTCTACACCACCGACGATCCCCGGGCTGTAGCCCTCCTCGATCTGGCGCCGGCGACGGCAGTTGCCCCGGAGCGCTGGCAGGTCGTCGAGTCGGTCGTGGCGGTCTCCAGATCCCGCTCGGCGGTTCCGGTGAACGTCGACCTCGCCCTCGCCGGCTTCTGTTGGGCCGCGGGCCTGCCCCGCGATGCAAGCGAGGCGGTGTTCGCCGTCGCCCGTACCGCCGGTTGGATAGCGCATGCCATCGAGGAGTACGAGGAGCGGCCCCTGCGGTTCCGTCCCCGCGCGCTGTACTCGGGCGTCGAACCCTGATCTGTTCGGCCCGCGGGCGCCGAGGCTCCGGCCCGATCGCATGCGCCGGCATTGCTGTCGGGTCGGCGCCGCGGCGAATGGCGCGGGCTCAGCAGGCCATGGGCCCGATGAAGGCGTAGCCCGTGTTGGCGGTGTGGGGGCCGAGGATCATGCCCTCACCGGGAACCAGGAACCCCGTCGACAGCGGAGGGGTGGGCTGAGTCGCGGCCCACATGGTCACCGCGATGTTGTCCACCTGGTGGAGGCTGGGGTTGGTGCTGGACACGACCAGCCCGTCGAACTGAGCACCCACACCGTCGGGTGAGCTCAAGGAGTAGTTGGACGCGCAGAAGTCGAACCACGCTACGAAGAACCCGGTCCCCCAGGTGGGGTCGTTCCACGCGCCTTGGGCGATCCCGAGCCCGTAGTAGTTGATGACCTTCAGGAGGTAGGCGCCGTGGCCGGCGTTGTAGCCGGTGGTCAACACGTTGGCGATGTAGGTGTCGGGCGGGTAGGCGGGGTTCTGCGCTCCGGCCGAGGACACCGGGACCAACGACACGGCACCGACCAGCAACAGCGCGGCGGCCGCCTCGAGCAGTCTGCCCACGGGCGGTGTCGCGATGCTGGTCTTCGGTGTCTGGTGGAGTCGCTGCCTCATGGGGGCATTGTGGCAGGTGAGGCACCTGATTCCACTGATACCAGTTCCGCAAAGGCGTTCAGTCGTGGTCTCTCAGTCGCCTTCGGGGCCGCTCTCGTCCTCGGATCCGACCACGTTGAACTGCTCGTCGAGTTGCACGTCGACCTGGCTGCCGTCGTCGAGGGTGACCTCGACCTCGTAGTAGCTCTCCTCGTCGCCGACTTCGGTCTCGGTGACCCGTCCCTCGCCGAGGTGCTCGAGCGCAGCAGCCGACGCCTTGTCGAGATCGGTGCCGGCGATGGGGACATCGGTCTCGCCGGCGTCGTCGGAGTCGTCGTCTGCGCTGTTGGCGATGGCGATGCCGGCGCCGGCGGCGGTGGCGATGACGAGGGTTCCGCCGGCGATGATGGCCTTGGTGCGACGTTTCATGATGGTGCCCTTCCTGACGGGTTTCGTTGTCGTGCAGGTGAGCCCTGGTCCGTTCAGGGCTGACGGCCATTGTGAGGGATGGCCGCTGAACGCAGCCTGACCGCTGCTGAACGACCATCAGGGAGCGCATGGGCGCGCCGGGCGGGACCCATCGATCCCGGAAGCGGGTGGTTGACACAAATATGCATCGCTGTGCTAGAAATCGAACAGCGATATGAATCTTTGGGAACGGAAGCGGGCACGCCGCCGCACGCAGGTGATCGAAGCAGCCAGGGACCTGGTGGTCGAGGGCGGCATCGAGGCCATCTCGATGCGCAAGCTGGCGGCGGCCGCCGAGGTGAGCGTCGCCACCCTCTACAACCAGTTCGGGGCCAAGGAGGAGATCGTCGAGATGGCGATCGAGCACGTGCTCGGCGCCATCGAGCCCGTCATCGATCCGATCCCCGCCGACGAGCCCTTCGAGCGCGCCCGCGCCATCGCCACGGCGTCGGTTGACGCCGTCGTTGCCGATGCCGGCCTCTACCGGCCCTTCATCAGGGCGCTGGTGCAGACCGGCGAGGAACGGGATCGCGACCTGGGACGGGTCTGGAGCCGGGGTTTGGCGCTGACGAGCCAAGAGGTCGCCGCCGCCATGAGCATCGGCGAGTTGCGTGACGACGTGGCCCCGCAGCTGATCGCAGCGCAGGCCCTGCGGGCGTTCAACTCGTCGATGCTCGCATGGGCGTTCGGGATCCTCGACGACGCCGGTTTCCGGGAAGAGGTCCTGCGCGGGCTGTACGTGTGCCTGCTGGCCGTGGCGACCGAGCAGAGCCGGCCCAGGTTGCTGACCGAGCTCAGCACACTCGGCTGGGTCCCCGCACCCGAAGGCGTCGGCTAGTGCTTCGACCGCAGGCAAGCGAAGCTGATCACTGAGGCGAATGGGGGAGCGATGAGTGCTGAGAGAGCCGCCCGGCCGGGACCGGCAGACATCAGGGTGGCCGGGTGCGATCTGGGCAAGTCCGCCGCCAAGCTGGTGGTCTGTCGTGTCAGCTCCGGCGGTGGCGTCGAGGTCGAGTCCGAGGAGGTCGTCGAGCACGACGGGCAGGCGTTGAAGGTGTTCAGCGAGTGGTACCGGCACGCCGAGGTGGCCTCGTGTGCCGCGTTGGGTGCCACCGGCCTGCACGCCGAGGAGTTGGTGAGCCCGGTCGTGGCCGGCCTCCCCGAAGACGCCTGCCTGCAAAGCGCGGTGGACCACACCCCCGAGCTCACGGGCCCTCTCAACCTCGTCAGCGTCGGTGCTCGCGGCTACGCCGTCCTCGTCCGTTCGGCCGACGGGCGCTACCGCTACCTGGAGAACGACAAGTGCTCCTCGGGCACCGGCGAGACGATGGTCAAGATCGCCGGGCGCTTCGGGATGTCGATCGCCGAGGCCGACGAGGCGGCGCAGGAGGCGAGCGAGGCCATTGCCATCACCGCGCGCTGCTCGGTGTTCGCCAAGAGCGAGATGACGCATTTCGGCAACCAGGGCCGACCGGCCGACGCGTTGTTCAACGGCTACTTCGCATCCGTGGCCAAATACGTCGCCGCGCTGCTCGCGCGGGCGCGGGTGGACGGACCGGTCTATGCCATCGGTGGCTGCGCCCGGATCGACTCCCTGGTCGCCGGGCTCTCCGAGGCTACCGGTGCCGCGGTGCGCCGACTCGAGAACGGCCTGTGCCTCGAGGCGATCGGGGCGGCGGTACTCGCTGCCGAGCAGGCGAGCACCGCCGGGGCCGCCAGGCTGCCTACCGATCCCGCGGCCCTGATCCAGCCCCGCACCACCCGGTTCCGAACCCTCGACGCGCCGCGAGACCATGCGCATCGCGTGAAGCGGCTCGACGCTGTCCCGGTGCCGCCGGGGGCCGAGGAGGAGCCGTCTGTTCTCGGGCTGGATCTGGGATCCACCGGGAGCAAGGCGGTGCTGACCTCCATATCCACCGGGGAGGCGACCCTCGATCTGTACGACCGCACCCGGGGCAACCCCGTCGAGGCATCGCGACGCCTCATCGGGACACTTCTCGACGAGACGACACCCGACGTCCGGGTGATAGCCCTCACCGGTTCGGGACGCGAGGCGGCCGCGACCGTCGTGCGTGCCGCGTTCCCCGAGCTTGCCGATCGCGTCTTCGTGCAGAACGAGATCGTCGCCCACGCGACCGCCGCGATCCGCTGCGATCCCGACGGTGGCGAGAGCCTGTCGGTGGTCGAGATCGGGGGGCAGGACGCCAAGTTCATCCAGATCTCGGGTGGTCGCATAGTCGAGAGCGACATGAACAAGGCCTGCAGCGCAGGCACCGGCTCATTCCTCGAGGAGCAGGCGGTGTTCTTCGACATCGACGACATCGACGAGTTCACCCGCCTCGCCCAGGAGTCCGCTTCGCCGCCCGAACTCGGTCAGATGTGCACCGTTCACGTGGCCGAGGCAGCCGGCGAGGCAGCTAACGAAGGTTTCAGCACCGAGGACCTCTTCGGGGGCTTCCAGTACTCGGTGATCCTCAACTACATCAACCGGGTGATGGGTCAGCGCACCTTCGGCGCGCGGATCTTCTTCCAGGGCAAACCCGCGACCGGGCCCTCGCTGGCGTGGACGCTGGCCGCGGTCACCGGTCGCGAGGTCGTCGTGCCCCCGAACCCGGGTGCGATGGGCGCTTGGGGCATCGCCCTCAGCGCGTTGCAGGAGATCGACGCCCCGGCCCTGCTGTCCTCCGAGCCGTTCGAACTGGCACGAGTGCTGGAGGCGAAGGTGGTCGGCCGCAAGGAGTTCCAGTGCCACGACAAGCGCTGCGCCACGCTGTGCAGCATCGAGCGGACGACGGTTGAGGTAGGGGAGACCAAAGAGAAGGTGTTCTCCGGTGGCGCCTGCCCGAAGTACGAGATCTCCACCGCCTCCCGGCCCAAGCTCCCGATCGAGGCGCCCAGCGCCTTCGACGAGCGTGAGGATCTGCTCGCGGGCTTCATGGAGCCCACTGCAGGATCCAGGACCGTCGGCTTGCCCCTCGTCGGTGCGTGCTACGCGTACTTCCCCTGGTTGGTGACGTTCCTTCGCGGGCTCGGCTTCGGCGTGGCGCCCCTGGTGCCGGACTCCGGCTCCTTGGCGAGAGGTGAGGAGCGCTGCTATTCCTTCGACGCCTGCGCACCGGTGAAGATCGGCCACGGCACGCTCGACGCCGACGTCGACACCGTCTTCTTCCCGAAGATCCTGAGCTTCGATGACCCCGAAGGGCCGGCGGGGCAGTCCTGTGTGATGGAACAGGGGCTGCCCGAGATGGTCCGCGACGCCCTCCGCGCCCGTGGCAGCGACATCGAGATCGTGCACCCGCTCCTGTCGTTCGCAGATGGTCTCGACAGCGTTGCGATGATGCGTCGCGCGTGGAATGCGGCGAAGCGGCTGGGCGCCCCGAAGGTCAAGGTCGCCAGGGCGGTCCGCAGTGCTGGTGAGGTCCAGCGGGAGTACGAGGCAGGTCTGGCTGCCATCGGCAGGCGGACCATTGCGTACGGGCGCTCAGAGGGGATACCGGTCGTAGTGGTGTGCGGCTCGCTGCACGTAATCCACGACACCACCATGAACGCGGGCATCCCGAGGCTGCTGCGCGACAACGGCGTGCTCGCGCTGCCCATGGACTGCTATCCGATCCCCGAGCACGTGCACCCCATGCGCCGGATCTACTGGGCGGAGTCGAAGCGGGCGCTGCGCAGCGTGGTGGCGGCGCGCCGACAGGGTGGCGTCTACCCGCTGATGCTGTCGTCATTCGGATGCGGGCCGGCGTCGTTCACCGAGCAGTTCTTCTCGCGGCTCGGCGAGGGTTACCCCTACACGGCACTCGAGAGCGACGGCCACGGCGGCACGGCCGGCTACGTGACGCGCATCCAGGCGTTCCTTCACGCAGTCCGACAGCACGACGGTGAGCCCCACCCGGTCGCTCAGGAGTGCCTGGAGATGTTCGGACCGTTGCCGTTCCAGTCCCGGGCCGAGATGCGTGAGTCACGGGTCCTGCTCCCGGCGATCGCCGACGAGTTCTCCACGGTTCAAGCAGCGGTGGCGCGGGGGGAGGGGATGGACGTCATCTCGACGGGGCCTTCCGACGTCGCTGCCCTGTCACTCGGGCAGAGGGACTGTTCCGGCAAGGAGTGCCTGCCGTACCAGATCATCTGGGGCGGGTTCCGCAAGTACCTGGAGGAGAACCCCTCCGACAAGCCGACCTTGCTGGCCCAAGGCAGCGGGCAGGGCATGTGCCGGTTCTGCGTCTTCGGGGTGAAGGATCAGATCTCGCTCGAGAAGATGGGTGCAGACGCGGCGATGGCCCGCCCGCGGATGTCGCCGCTGAAGGCTCCCGATGCGATAAGGGGGTTCCGCCGGAGGTGGGCCTCGACGCTGACCTGGGACATCCTCTACCAGCTCGCGGCCTACTACGGCGCGATCGAAGGCGAGCCGGGCGAGGCCCAGCGGCTCTACCGGCGCTGCTGTCACGAGCTGGAGACGCTGGTGGAGCACCCACCCCGTGGCGCCGGTGGCGCCATCGACGTCGGCGCCGAGAAGCGGGCGCTGCTGGAGCTGTTGGGTGACGCGTCCGATGGCTATGCGCAGTTGGCCGAGAGAGCTGAGCTCGACGAGACGCGACGCACGGTACTGCTCGGAGGTGACTTCTACCTGCGGCTCGATCGGGTGATGAGCGATCAGCTCGTCCGCCGGTTCAACGATCGCAGTGTGCACGTAATCGTCGAACCGATGAACCTGCTCCACGAGTACCTGGCGGCAGATCGGATCAGCGACCTGTTCGGGTATCCGAGTCAGTACCTCCCCAACAAGGTCGTGCGGCGGGCGATGAGGCGGCTTCGTGAGGAGTTCTACGGCGCGGTCCACCCCCAACACCGGTGGCTCACCACCAGCGATGTAGGGCCGATGCTGGAGATCTCCGAGGAGATCCTCGAGGTGCGGCCGTTCGGTGAGACCCGCATCGGGGTCGGCAGCGCGCTGCACGCATGGGAGCAGGGCCTGATCGACGGCATAGTCGCGGTGGGGCCCTGGGGTTGTGAGAACTCGCTGCTCACCGAGAGCCTTCTCTGCCACCGTACCGACATCCCGATCCTGTTCGTGTACCTGGACGGGACACCCATCGACGAGCGCCGGGTGAACGCCTTCACATTCCGGCTCCAGGCGCTGCCACCGAGGTCCGGTCGCGGTGAGCCCTCGCGAGTGGCCGCTGTGCGTTAGTTGGCCCGTGACCACCGACCTGTGGTTCGTGCTCGGCGCACCCGGTCCCCGAGCACTCGACGGTGCCGGGGCCTCCTTCGACGGCGCGCCGATGCGGCAGCACCGTGTCGAGACATCCCCTACCACTCGACGGTGCCGGGGCCTCCCTCGACCCTCCCGAACGGTGTGTCGAGTGCGACCTCGCCGCTTGCCTCGAGGCGCCCGTGGCCGTCACTGCGGACCTCTACGTTCCGGCTCGACCAGGCGCCACCGCCCCGGACACGAAGGGCGCCGTCGGGGGCCGGCTCGAGGCCCAGGAGCCGCAGGTAGGCCAGCAGCGGCTGGGCGTGGCTGTGCAGGTTGTTCAGCGGGTTCGACTGCATGGCCAGCAGCGGTGAGCCCCAGCTCTGGCCGGGCCGTGGGGACTCGATGCTGTTGTAGGCGTCGGGACCGGTGAGGGTGCCGCTCCAGATGGCGGGGTAGGCCTCGGTGTGGGCGGCGAGCGTCATGCGCCGCCACTCGTCCCAGGCCAACTCCGGATCGATGTCACGAATAGCCCACACCAGCGTCATGTTCACGGCGAACCAGATACCGCCCGCCGTTCCCTCTCCCGGAGCGCCGAGCAGGTCGCCCTCGTCGGGCACGGGCCAACGGACGCGCGCTCCCAGAGGGGAGCCGGCCCTGACCCCACCATCGATGGTCTCGAGCAGCAGCGAGGCCTGTTCGGGGTCGGCTGCCCCGCAAAGGATCGCCCAGGGCTGCACCTCGAGCCAGCAGTCGGATTCGCCGAGCGGTTCCTTGTGCGGCGCGTAGGCGCGGTTGAACCAGCGTCCGTTCCACTCGCGCGCCACAGCCAGGCGCAGTTCCTCGCCGAGCGCCCTGGCCTCGGTGGCTGTCGCCGGGTCTGCCAGGCGGTCGCACAGGCCGGCGTAGCGGGGGAGCACCCAGGCTGCCATGGCCGAGTTCAGCACCGACTCGCCTGCCTCGCTCATCGACTCGCGGGGCACACCGGAGAGGATCACGGCCATGTCGTTCCAGTCGGCGTTGCGCATGTGCACGTGGCCGTGCTCACCGCGCCCGATCTGATCGACGAAATAGCGGAACTGGCGACGGAGGTGTTCCTGGAGGGGCACCGGCCTGGCGCGTCGTTCCGGATGGTAGGCGAGGAGCCGGGTGAAGGCGTCGGTGTCGCCGGTCGCCGAGGCGTACTCGGCGGCCAGGGCCAAAGCCCAGAGGTTCTGATCCGACGGCTCGAAGCCCAGCGCAGCCGGGTGCTTCGCGCCGTCGAGGGCGTAAGGGAGGTCGCCGTCAGGTGTGGCCCAGGCCGAGGTGTTGCGCAGGACGGACAGCGCCGCGTCAGGCTCGGAGTAGACCAGCGGGAGGGCGTGCTGCAGCGGGTCTCTCGCGGCGCCGTTGAAGCCGACGGTGAACAGGTACGCCGACGACTGGTTGAGCGTGTGGCCACCGATCAGCTCGTCCCGGCTGAGGCCCCCGGTGAGCATCGCCGCGTGCCAGGTCAGCTCGGCTCGAGCCGCTTCGTCGGGGCCGGCATCGGCCCGCGGGAGACGGGTGTCGAGAGAGGAGAGAGCCTCCTCGAACACCACGGTGGGGTCCTCCACGGTGGTCGTGTCGTGGGCACCGGCACGGAACCACAGCTCGCAGCTCCCCCCGGCGTCGAGGTGCACCTCGCTGACCAGCTCCAGCGTCGGGTGCTCCGCCTCGTCGTGGCGGGTGCCGGCGTCGGTGTCACCCAGTGCCTCGAGGATGAAATGAACGACAGGTCCCGAAACCTGCGGGAAGGT
Organism: Acidobacteriota bacterium; assembly: GCA_003577145.1. Classification (GTDB taxonomy): domain Bacteria; phylum Actinomycetota; class Acidimicrobiia; order Acidimicrobiales; family Microtrichaceae; genus ATN2. The sequence goes on from QEUP01000033.1 coordinate 19,479, forward strand.
GGGGATGCGCTCCTCACCCCGCCGCGCCTCCACCGCGAAGACGCGCCGCCGGCCTGCTTGGACGGAGAACGTCACCCGTTCGGCCGCATCGGCACGGCGGCTGTCGGGCGTGCCGAACAAGTTGAGGAAGCGGGGCCTGACCCGCCACTGCTCGACGTGGCACACCGGCACCGGCTGCTGAGTCAGGTTGGTCAGGCGGACCCTGACCAGCACCCACGGCGCTTCCCCGTCGGGGCAGATGACGAAGCGGTCCAGGCCCACGGTGCCGTCGCTGAGCTCGGTGTGGAACCAGGTCGGTCCGATCGTCCGCGGCGGCGAGGTCCCCGGCGGTCGGTCATCCCAGGCGCTGCCCCAGCGGGCGCCGCCGACCTCGATGATCGACACGCCGGTGCCCTGCGGATCGGGGGCGGTCAGCCAGCGGGCCACATGACGCTCGTCGAACAGCGCGACGGTCGCGTCGTTCGCCACTTGCATCTGGATCCCCCGGTTGCCGACCATCACCCAGTGACGGCGCGTGGGCGGAGCCTGGATCGGGTCCCACTCGGCCTCGTCCAGCGCGTCCTGGTCGGCCCGGTACTCGAACGCCGGCAGCCCGGCACGCGTGACCCATTCGCCGTAGAGGCTCATTGGCTTGCTCCCCCCATCGGACCGGGCACCTTCATGTCACCGTGGCCCGCCATCCGCGGTACCAACACCTCCTCCCCGCGGCAGGCGTTGCACGAACGGCTGCTCACGCCGGCCCGATGTCGACCCGGGTGAGGCGATCGAAGGGCGCGGGCTGCCACTGCATCGGCGTGTAACGAAGGTGGCCCCAACCGGTGGCGAGGTGCAGCCACTTGACCATTCCCGCCTCGACCTGGGTTCCGTCCGCCCAGCCTTCGAAGCCGTAGGGCTCCCACGATGCGTAGAGGACGACTTGGCCGGGGCGCACTGCAGGTGAGAGCCGCGCTCGTACGACGAACGAGCCGAGGTCGTTGAAGACGCGAACCGGCTGGTCGTCCTCGACACCGCGTGCGATTGCCTGTCGCTGGTTGAGGACGATCGTCGGGTGGCCGCGGGTCGTCTCGAGCATGAGTGGGTTGGTGGCATTGCAGGCGTGGATGCTCCAGCGGGGGTGACCACCGGTGAGGGCAAACGGATGGTCACCGCCGGTGGCAGGCGGTGGCTTGTGGCAAGGCAGCGCCTCGCCGGCTTCGAGGAACCAGTCGTGGTCGACGTAGAAACCCGCCCGGCCGGTGAGGGTGGCGTACGGCATGCCGTCCTCGACGTGCCAGCGGTAGCCCGAGTAGGTCTCGTGCGGATCGATGGCCGAGCCGATCAGCCGTCCACCGGGGAACGAGCCGTTGCCGATCACCCGGGCCCAGCCGTGCTCGCGCAGCTTGGCGAGGGACGTATCGGGGTCGAGCACACCGGCCAAGGCGGTGTCGCGGACCATCTCGTCGAGTACCGCCTCGTCGGAGTCCAGCGACTCGTGGATCCGGAAGGCGTCGCCGAGGTCCTTGAGGGGGCGGGGCGGGGCTCGGCCGACGGTGACATCGCCCATCCCGCGTCTTTCGGCCTGTGCGGCGATCGCCTGCGCCAGCCCGGCCATGATCTGCCAGTCGGATCGCGCCTCGCCGGCGGGCTCGCTCACCTGGTCGGAGAAGGCGAGTTCCATGGAGTGCGAGATCGGGTACTGGCAGTTGACCCGCTCCAACTCGTGGGCGGCGGGCAGCAGGATGTCGGCGTGCATTCCGGCGGTGTTCATGCGCGGATCGATCGACACCACCATCGACAGCTCCGGCCAGAGGTTCTCCAACAGCATGCGCCGCCCGCCCCGTGTCCGGCGCAGCGCGTTGGTGCCGACCTCCAGCAGGACCCGGGGCTTCTGGTCCGCGGCGGGGCGGATGAACGGGGCCCACTGGTTGCGGGATTCCTTCACGTATTCGGCGAAAGGCCGCGGCGAGGCTCCCCAACCATTGCGGTTCCAGATGTCGCTGTAGCCGCAGTGGTTCAGCCAGAAGAAGAAGGGCGGGGTGTTGGCGCCGGCCAGCGCGGCCAACGACATCATCTCCCAGATGCCCGGGCGGGGCAGGCCCGGTGGGGCTTGGGAGCCGTCGCTGGAGCCGAAGAGCATGGCCGCGGCGTTCAAGGCTTCCGCGGCGGCTTCGAGGCCGGGGCGGGCCTTGATGCCCAGCATGTAGGCACCGTCGAAGGGGAAGCTGCAGAACGTGTCGAACCCGGTCCCCTGGCGGCCCCAGTTGCCGCTGAGCGCCAAGAGGAGATCGATCGAGCGTTCCATCAGATCGCCGTGGTAGTGCTTGGCCGTGTCGAACCCCTCGTGGAGCTTGGTGCGGCCGGTGGCGACCTTGCGAGCCAGCAGCCGGATGGTGTCGGGGTGCACGCCACAGGTGCGGGCGGCATCGTCGGGCGCGTAGTCGCCGAGGCGTTCGACGAGCAACTCGAACACCGGTGAGACCGCCACCGGCTCCCCACCGGGAAGGCTCACCTCGAAGCAGCCTCGCAGAGCCGGCGGCTGGGCGAACCCCAAACGGTCATCGGGTGCGAGCACAGCGCCATGGTCGGAGTCCCACACGTAGAACCTCATGTCCGATCCGCCCTCGACCATGTCGCACTCGCGCAGGAACCTGCCGTCGTCGCAGCGCACGAGAAGGGGAAGGTCGGTCTGGGAGGTCACGAACTCCTCGTCGACGAGGTCCTCGTCGACGATCACCCGGCACATCGACAGCGCCAGGGCGGCGTCGCTGCCGGGCTCGACCGGCACGAACATGTCGGCGTGAGGAGCAGACGGGCTGAAGTCGGGCGCGATGAGCACGATCTCGGCCCCCCGGTAGCGGGCCTCGGGGAGGTAGTGGAAGTAGGGGATCCGTGTGTAGGCGGGGTTGGCGTGCCAGATCAGGACGAGATCGGCGTGGAAGGAGTCCTCGGCCGCCGAGCCGCCGGCCATCGTCCCGAAGGTGATGTAGTGACCGGCGGGGAAGTCGTTGACGGTGGCGTTGCCGTCGAGCGACACCGCACCGAGCAGTGAGCCGAACCGGAGGTAGGCGCCGATGGTGAGCATGCCGCCCTCGGGGCCTTCGTCTATGAGCACCGCCTCGGTCCCGGACTCGTCGATGGCGTCACAGACAGCGCCGGCGATCTCGGTGAGAGCCTCGTCCCAGCTGATGCGCTCCCAGCGGCCCTCTCCGCGTTCGCCGACCCGCCGCAGCGGGTGCAGGAGTCGGTCGTCGCTGTGTTGTTGCAGCGACCACGCGCCGCCCTTCTGGCACCCCATGGGGTTGCGGTCCGGCACCCCTGGCTCGGTGGCGGGGAAGGTCCCGGACTGCTCTTCCCAGCGCACGGAGCTGCCGGCGCTGTAGACCCGGTACGAGCAGGTGGACAGGCAGTTGCTGCAATGGGTGCCGAAGCTGACCCGGTCCCAGCGGAACCTCTCGCGATATCGGTCTTCGCCACCCCCGAGCATGTGAGCCTCCACTGACGGTCGGGCCCCCTTGACCCTGATCATTCACGGTGAGGATCCGAGCAACGTAAGAAGCCGATGATAGGAGCTTTCCCGGGATCGCAGTCGAAGGCGGCTCACCTGGCCCTGCTGTGGCTCGTCGGTGTCCGGCATGTCGCGCGACGTGCCTTCTTCAAGGTGAACGGGCGGTCAGCTGCGGGATGCGGTGAGCTGCTCGTGCGAAACGCGTGAACGATCAGGGTCAACAGCAAGGAACAGGGGTTCGTACCGAGACGGCCTCAGCGCTTCAAGACGAGTGCCGAGGCGTTCCCACCGAGGCCGAGCGTCTGCGCCAGCGCCAACGTGGCGCCCGGGACCTGCCTGGGGCCCGCCTCCTGGCGTAGCTGCCAGGTCAGCTCGCAGACCTGGAACACGCCCATCGCGGTGGTGGCCTCCCCGAAGCAGAGGAAGCCGCCGCTGGGGTTGAGCGGCATCTTGCCGGTGGGCAGCGTCTCGCCGGCTTCGAGCAGCCGCTCGGACTCACCCGGCTCGCACAGACCCCACTCCTCCGGGAAGGCGAGCTCGTAGTACACGGTGTTGTCCTGCAGTTCGACCAGGTCGAGATCGCCGGGTGAGGCGCCGGCCTGCTCGAGCGCGCCGGCCACGGCGATCGCTGCCTCGCTGTGATGGGCCTTTCCGGCAGGAACGGTGCCGGCCAGGCCGCGGGGAAGGCCGTCGTCGAAGCGCGCCGTGGCGACCGCGCTGCCGGCGACCCACGGCATCGTGCCGCCCAACTGCCGTGCCTTCTCGGCGGAGCAGATGACAGCGGCGGCCGCGCCGTCGCTCACCGGGCAGATCTCATAGAGGTGGAGGGGGTCGCTCACCAAGTTGGATGCCAGCACCTCCTCGACGCTGAACTGCTGGCGGAACCGGGCGTTCTCGTTGTGCCGGCCGACCTCGTGGGCTTTCACCGCTACCTTGGCGAGCTGCTCCTCGGTGGTGCCCATCTCGGCCATGCGTTGGCGGCACAGCAGCGCCCAGAACGAGGGTCCCGGCATGCCGACGCATCGCTGGCGCAAGAACTCGGGGTCGCTGTCCTCGTCGACGCCCGAGGTCTGGATGAACCCCTTGGGCATCTTCTCGCCGCCGACGACGAGGACGACGTCGTGCATTCCACCCGCGACGAGGCTGTAGCCGACGTTGAAGGCGTTCCCGCCGGCCGCGCAACCTGCTGACATGTTGTACACCGGGATGCCGGTGGAACCCATGTCCTCGACCACGTCGTTGCCGTTGAGGCCCCACCCCTTGCCGCCCGAGAAGCGGGAGCTGGCCGCCGCTACGGCGTCGACGTCACGCCAGCCGATGCCGGCGTCGCCCAGCGCCCGGTTGACCGCGACCCGGCAGAGGTCGGTGACCGACTTGTCGGCGAACTTGCCCCAGGTGTGCATTCCCACACCTGCTACAGCTACGTCTTGCATCGTCAGATCTCTCGCATCGTCAAACCGACCTGAACATCCAACTGATGACCTCGGTGCCGTCGTCCTCGTGGCAGATCGGCCCGAGGGCCAACTCCACCTTGGAGCCGACCTCGAGGCCGGCGTCGTCGGCGGCCATGCGACCCACCACCCTCAAGCCGTCGTCGAGGTCGACGACGCAGAGGGCATAGGGCTCGAACGGCTCGTCGTAACGCGCCGGAGGGGGCGGCGGGTAGTTCTGGACCGAGTAGCTCCAGAGGGTGCCGCGCGGTCCGAAGGAGTCGTCTTGGACCTGCGACACGTCGCACTCGGGGTTGTGGCAGCGATCGGATCTCGGGAAGTAAGGGGTGTTGCAGGTGCTGCACCGCGATCCGAGCAGCCTCGCCTCACCGGACTCGTCGCTGAAGAGGCCTTCCATCACCGGGACGCGTGCGGTGCTCATCGGGCCTCACCGACCAGTTGGGTGGCTGCGCGGATGAGCTCGGGCAGGATCTCGACGCAGTCACCCACTATCCCGTACTTGGCGTAACGGAAGATGGCGGCGTCGGGATCGGTGTTGATGGCGACCACGGTCTTGGCGGCCGAGCAGCCGGCCATGTGCTGGGTCGCTCCTGAGATGCCGACGGCCACGTAGAGGGCGGGCCGGGTGATCTTGCCGGTGAGCCCGACCTGGCGAGACGAGTCGGTCCAACCGTCGTCGACGATCGGCCTCGAGGCGCCCGCCATGCCGCCCAGGAGGTCGGCGAGCTCCTCGACCAGCTTGAAGTTCTCGGGTGAGCCCAGCCCGCGTCCACCGGCCACGATCACCTCGGCGTCCTCCAGGCGAGGTCCCTCTGTCCGGGGGCGCTCGAGCACCTCGACACGTTCGTCGACACCTGTGACGTCGACGTGCACCGTGTTGATGGGGGGGAGCGCGACCGTGTCGGTGGCAGGCTCGGGGGAGACCGAGTTGGCCAGCAGCGCGGCCACGCAAGGCCCGCCGTCGGCGGGCTGGTAGACGGCTCGGGTGTCGCCGCCGTAGGCGGCTGCGGTCACGAGCAGCCGGCCGCTGTCGTCGACCTCGGCGTCGGTGGCGTTCATGACCACCGCTGCGTCGAGTCGCCCGGCGACCCTGGGAGCCACCAGGCGGGAATCGAAGTCCTGGTTGAAGAGGAGCAGGCGGACTGGATGCGTCCCGCAGTACTGGGCAATCGCCTCGACGACGCTGTCTTGTCCGGCGTTGCCCGGCTCGATGGCTTCGATGTGATCGACGGCGTCCACCCCGTGGCGCTGGGCGGTCTCGCCGAGCTGGGCAGGTACGGTGCCGAGGACCAGCCAGCGCAGCTCGGTGCCCAGCGCGTCGCCGAGCTTTCGAGCGAGCGTGAGCGCTGCATCGGTCTCCTCGGGGATCTCGTCGTGGGCACCGTGCCAGGTGCACACCGCTACCGGCTCGGTCATGGTGTTGCCCACCTCCCCATGAGACAGCGAGGAGTCATGACGACCTGCCCGGTACGAGGCGGTCTTCGACGAGGCGCGTCACGAGCTGCTCGGCGAGCTCGGCGGGTTGGTCACCGGCCATGAGCTCGCAGTCCCCTTTGAGGGTGGGCACGAACTGGCGGACCAGGGTGATGCGCGGCTTCAAGTCGTCGCCGGTGAGCGAGAGCATGTCGGGTGTGATCACCTCGGGCTGCACCTTGCGTGCCGCCATCCTCATCGACATCGTCGGGTAGCGGGGCTCTCCCAGCTCGCTGCTGACGGTGACGACCGCAGGCAGCGGGGCTTGCACCAACTCGTCACCCTCGGGGGTGACCCGGGTGACGCGCACAACGGTCCCTGCCGGCGAGTCGGCGATCTCCACGGCGCGTGCCACCGTGACGACGGGCATGTCGAGGGCTTCACCCAGCAGTGCGGGGACCACTCCCTGGTCGTCGTCGGATGCCTGCCTCCCGCAGAGCACGAGGTCGGCCCCGGCGCCGGACCGCAGGTAGCCGGCGAGGAGCACCGCGGCAGCGTGGAAATCGGGCTCGGGATCGGGCGGCGTGAGCGCCACGATCTCGTCGGCCCCCAGCGACATGGCGTGACGCAGTGGCGCGGTGACCTCGGTGCCGACCGAAACCACGGTGATCTGGCAGTCGGTGCCGCTCTCGCGGATGCGCAGGGCTGCTTCGATCGCCTGCTCGTCGTAGCTGTTCATGAGCCGGGGGATGGTCGTCTGGGTGAGCGTCTTGCCGTCTTCGCCGACGACGAGGCCACCCGAGAGCGCGTAGGCTCCCACTGCGTCAGGGTCGAGCACCTCCTTGACGCATACGACGATCCTCATGCCTTTGCTCTCCTGAGGGGTGGAGTCGGTTCTCACCCGGATCCGGGAGGACCCAGCTCGCCCGCGATCCTACCATCTGTTCTGAAAACCTGACCAGTTAGTAGTGATCCTGGGCAGGTCCTGACGGTCAGACAAACTCACCAGTTGGTAGTAGGCTATCACCATGTGGCAGTTTTGATCCGTGGCGGTCCACAGGGTCGGCGGTGTTCACAGGAGGTGTCGATGCTGCTCGAGGGCAAGACGGCGATCGTGACCGGCGCCGGTCGGGGCCTGGGTCGTGCCCACGCGCTGGCGCTGGCTGCTCACGGGGCCCGGGTCGTGGTCAACGATCTCGGTACCGACGTCGAGGGCAACGGGACGGGCCAGGTGGCCGAGGAGGTCGTGGAGACGATCACCAGCGCCGGGGGAGAGGCTGTCGCCAACCTCGGCTCGTGCGCCGACTTCGACGCTGCCGGCGACCTGATCGCTCAGGCGGTCGACACCTTCGGCTCCCTGGACATCTTGGTGAACAACGCCGGCAACGTGCGTGACCGCACGATCTTCAACATGACCGAGGAGGAGTGGGACTCGGTCATCAACGTCCACCTCAAGGGCCACTTCGCTCCAACCCATCACGCCTGCGCCTACTGGCGCCAGGAGGCCAAAGCCGGGCGTGCGCGAGCGGGGAGGATCGTGTGCACCACCTCCCAGAGCGGGCTGTTCGGCAATCCCGGCCAAGCCAACTACGCCGCCGCCAAGGCCGGGATCGCCGCCTTCACCCAGGTCGTCGCCATGGAGATGGCCCGCTACGGGGTGACCGCCAACGCTGTGGCGCCGGCGGCGAGGACGCGGATGAGCGAGGACCTGATCGGGCCTGCACCCGAGGGTTTCGATCCGATGGCTCCCGAGAACGTCAGCCCGCTGGTCGTGTGGCTGGCTTCTGACGACGCCCATTGGGTGACCGGCCAGGTCTTCCACATGATGGGCGGGCAGTGCGACCGCTTGGAGGGCTGGCACATCGTCGCCACCCGCACCCGCAGCGGCCGCCTCTGGGAGGCCGAGGAGCTGGCCGACACGGTCAGGGCCCTCTACGGGACGTTCCCGGGCGGCATCGCCGGTGCTCTCGGAGCCGAGGAAGCCGTCGCGGCAACCGGCATCGGACAAGCGCGATTGCAGCGCACGGCCAGCACCTGAGCACTGGAGCGATCACATGGCCAAGGACCCATTGCATACCAAGCTCTGCGACCTGCTGGGGATCGAGTTCCCTGTCATCGCCTTCACCCACTGCAAAGACGTCGCCGTCGCGCTCATCAACGCCGGCGGCTTCGCGGTGCTGGGGGAGGCGATGCACACCCCCGAGGACATCGCTGCTGACATCGCGTGGATCCGGGAGCGTGTCGACGGCAAGAAGTTCGGCATCGACCTCGTCCTACCGGCATCGGTGCCCCCCTCGGGCTCGGTCGAGCAGCTCATGGCCGAGATCCCCGAGGCTCAGAGCAAGTTCGCCCTCGCCATCAAGGAGAAGTACGACGTACCCGATCCCAAGGGGTTCGTCGACCTGCACCAGTGGGGAGGGCTGAACCAGGAGCTTGCCCGGGCCCAGCTCGACGTGTTGCTCGACGAGCGGGTGCCTGTCATCGCCTCAGGCCTGGGCAGCCCGGTGTTCATCCTCGATGCCGCCCACGAGCGCGACATGCTGGTGTTCGGCCTCGTGGGCAAGGCCAGGCAGGCCAAGCGCCAGTTCGAGGCAGGCGTGGACGCGGTGATCGCCCAGGGCTACGACGCTGCCGGGCACACCGGTGCGGTCGGGACGTTCTCGATCGTGCCCGAGGTCGCCGCCATGGCCGGCGACACGCCGGTGATAGCCGCCGGGGGGGTCACCACCGGGCGGCACCTGGCTGCAGCCCTGTGCCTGGGAGCCTCCGGCGTCTGGTCGGGAACCCAGTGGCTGGTGTCGCGGGAGTCCGACGTCGACATGATCATCAAGGAGCGCCTCCTCGCCGCCACCGTCGATGACACCTCCTACAGCAAGTCGATCTCGGGCATGACCATGCGTGTGTTGAAGTGCCCCTGGACCGAGGAGTGGGCGTCACCTGAAGCCCCGGACATCCTGCCGCCGCCTTACCAGATGCTGCTGAGCTCCGACTACCTCCAAGGCGCCAACGACAACCGCAGAGCCGATCTCATGACCGAAGCCGCCGGTCAGGGTGTGGGGTTGGTCACCTCGATGAAACCGGCCCGCCAGATCCTCTTCGACATGGTCGAAGAGGCGCTCGACACCTTCGAGGGGCTGGTCGGCGAGATCTCCTGAGGAGGCGAGAGCGCCCATGGCCGAACCGCAGCCGGGCTTCGACGAGGACCTGGCCGGTAGGCGCGCCGAGTGCGACGGAGGCCATGCCGTTCCCGGTACCGGACTCGCCGGTCGCGAGGAGTTCGCCGGAACACTCACCGGCAACTACGTCGATCACGGAGACCCGCCCTGGCGCTGGTATCTGTTGGCGGACCTGACCCTCAAGCCCGACGGCTACCCCGAGGACACGGTGTGGTGCGAATCGGGCAACCTCTTCGTCCTCGATTGAGCGCCGACCAGCAGGTGTGTTGCCTGGCTCTGCTGGCTTGGCGTCACCGCAGGTGACGCCCCGCTTCGCGGATCCGGTTCTCCCTACTCGCTGCTGCGGCTGGCGCCTCCCGCTCTGCTGGCTTGGCGTCACCGCAGGTGACGCCCCGCTTCGCGGATCCGGTTCTCTGCTGGCTTGGCGTCACCGCGGGTGACGCCCCGCTTCGCGGATCGGGTGCTCCCTACCCGCTGCTGCGGCTGGCGCCTCCGCAGCCGTGTTGGCTTGGCCCTGCTGGCTTGGCGTTGCCACAGGCAACGCCCCGCTTCGCGGATCGGGTGCTCCCTACCCGCTGCTGCGGCTGGCGCCTCCGCAGCCGTGTTGGCTTGGCCCTGCTG
>QEUP01000006.1:0-17284 GCA_003577145.1 Acidobacteriota bacterium
ACGACAGGATCAACGAAGAGGTTCCCCGCTTCACAGAACCAGCCGAGGAGGCCAGTTGTGTCCACGCAAGGCGCCCATCCCCTATAGCCGTATGCTCCCCTGGGATCGGGCTGATCTCATATGCCCAGACGTCCGTCGAAGACGCGCAAGTGGAGCTGTAGTGGTCGCTCATGACGGTGCCGTAGTCCAGATACGCCATCGCGTCGTGGTACCGCTGTCGGCTGCCGGAGACCACATAGGCGAAGCAGTACCAGTGATCACTGCTCTCGGGCATGTACCCCGGGCCACCCGGTTGCACACCGTAATCATCTTCGGCCCCGGCGGTGCTCACGGAACCCGCGAGCACAACCACGACGGCAACGATCCCGAACACGACCACTTCGCCATGACGCTACCCCTGCACAAAACGTAAACCCCCCCAGGAGGTGTCAAGCGCTTGTCACGGGGCCGCGCGAAGGGGGTTTCTTCTGTCGTCGTGCCTCGCGCAGGTGGTGGACGCGGGCTACCGGGTGGCTGCTCCAGTACCAGGGCACAAGGGCTAGCCTGCGGCGTCATGGACGTCCGACTCGACCCTGCCGACGAATACATGCACGAGCTGGAGGAGGACTCGACCTTCAACGAGAGCATGTACTTCAACTTCTACGACATCGAAGCCGACCTCGGCGGCTTCGTACGGCTCGGGAACCGGGCCAACGAGGGTTACGCCGAGGCGACCACCTGCCTGTACCTGCCCGGTGGTCGGGTCGCGTTCATGTACGGACGACCGGAGATCACCGGCAACGACGCCTTCGATGCCGGAGGCATGACCTTCGAGGTTGTCGAACCGTTCGAGGAGTTGAAGGTGGCCTACGACGGGAAGGTCGTGCTGCTCGACGATCCCCTGGCAATGGCCGATCCCCGCAAGGCGTTCACCGAGAACCCCTACGACGACTGCCGCATCGAGCTCACCTACCGCAAGGTGAGCGAGATGGTGGGCGGTGAGCCGACTGAACAGCACGAGCGCTCCGGCGAGGAGTTCGCGCGGGGTCACTACGAGCAGCTGGTAGCCGCCGCCGGCACGATCGGCGTCGGTGAGACAGGTTGGAAGGTCCAGGGGTTCGGGCTGCGGGACCATTCCTGGGGGCCCCGCACCTGGCAGGCACCTTGGTACTACCGTTGGCTCACCGCCAACTTCGGATCCGAGTTCGGGTTCATGGGCTCACGGATCGCCCGCCGGGATCGTGACGGCATCCGCGGCGGGTTCGTCTGGGATGGAGATGAGCTTCACCTGGCCCACGACTTCCGGATCAGCACCGAGTGGACCGCCGGCGCCGGCTATCACCAGCGCATCGCCGCGACGCTGGTCACCAAAGACGGCGACCGCGAGCGTGAGTGGAACGTCATCGGCGAGGTGATGAACCTGATCCCGCTACGCAACCGCCGCGACGGGATGGTCACCCGCATCAGCGAGGGCATGACGCGCTGGACCCTCGAGGATGGCAGGGTCGGCTACGGGCTGTCGGAGTACCTCGACCAGATCATCGACGAGCAGCCCGTCGGGATCGACGAGTGATCTCGTTCGGATCGAGAACCCCACCACGCCCGTTCTGTGAACCCAAAAGGCCCCTATAGGGGCCACGGCGGTTCACAAAACGAGCGGGCCCTGACATGAGGGCGCTGAGCACGTAGTCTGGATCCTCAGGCGGCACCCCACGGAGACCCCATGGCACCAATTCTCGGCATCGGCCTCGCAGTCTTCATCCTCTGCATAGTCATCGGCCTCGTGATCGAGAAGCCGATCCGCCGAGTCCGCGCACGGCGGGCCAGCCGCCAGCCCGGCTGAGCCCCCCGGGGTTCGCTTCGCAGTCAGGCTTCAACCTCGCGGCGCGAGGTCGCGAATTGCCCGGCGGGTGTCGACACCCATCGGCAACATCGCCAGCACGGGCGTGGTGACCCCGTTCTCGACGTAGCGGGCCACGTGCTCGCGGCACTCCTCAGGAGTCCCGTGGATGATCAACTCGTCCACCAACTCGTCGGGGACAGCCGCCACCGCAGCCTGCCGGTCACCCTCCTTCCAGTGACGCCACATGACCTCGAGTCGTTCGCCGCGGCCCAGCCACTCGTGGAACGCGGCATACACCGGTACGTTCAGGTACGCCGCTATCGCGAACTTGCCCATGCCCACCACCGTGTCGCGGTCAGTGGTGGGCGCCACGAACAGACGGGCAACGACCTCCTTGCCCGGACCGGCCTCGTGGACGTACGGCACGACCTTCGCGACGTCCTCCGCCGACAGCCAGTTGATGATCGCCCCGTCGCCCTCTCTGCCTGCCAGGCGGAGCATGCCGGGTCGCAGCGCCGCCACGAGGATCGGCACCGGCTCAGCCGGGGTCAAGCGGAGCCTGAAACCCCTTACGGCAAACGTGTCGTAGTCGGCTTTGACCTTCTCACCTGCCATCGCGACGCGCAGGAAGCGCAGCGTGTCGCGGACTCGCTTGTACGGCTCGTCGAAGGGGATCCCGTTCCACCGCTCGACGATCACGTCCGAGGAGGATCCGATGCCGAGGACGAACCTGCCGGGTGCTGCCTGCGACACCGCGCCCACGGTCTGGGCCAGCAGCGCCGGCCCTCGGGTGAAGGCCGGGATGATCGCGGTACCCAGGCGCAACGACGGCGCCCACTGGCTCGCCAGCACCAGCGGAGTGAAGCCGTCACCTCCGTCGGATTCGGCCGACCAGGCGTCGGTGTAACCGAGATCCTCGAGCTCGGCGATCCACTCCCGCTGCTCTGCGAGAGGAACCCCTTCGAAGGGGATGGTGATTCCGAAGCGTTTCATGCCCCTACCTCAGCCTTCCGGCAAGGGCGACCTCACGATCGCCGACTGGCTGGCCGTGGCCAACAGTGTGCCGTCCTCTGCCCACAGGTGGACCAGGCCGTGGCCGAAGCCGTGGTCGACCGCCTGCACCCGGATGTCGAGAAGCACCCATTCGGTCGGCACGAGCCTGACGACGCGCAGCGTGTTGTCCAAGCTGTTGGACCGCACCCACATGCCCAGCGCCTGGGAGATCCCGTAGGGCACGTAGTCGCCGAGAACCGCCAACCCGATGGCATCCATGTCCAGACCAGGCATGCGGACCCACAGCGCCGAGAACCCGTCGCCGGGGGAACCGGGCAGGTCCTCCCACTGGCGACCGACCGCGACCCTCATCTCGAGCCGGTCGAGGATCGACTCGGTGTCGGGCCAGCGCTCGGCGCGCGCGGGGCACTCCGACACCGGAGGCACCAGCGGCATGGCCTCCCACTGCCCGCGGCCTTCGAAGGGTCGGCTACCGAGCGCGGCGTTGACCGTGAGGATCTCACGGTCGCCGACGTGAGCGACCACCCGCGCCTGGGTGGTGTGGTGACCGGCTGCGGGAACGATGACATCGACGTCCATCACCTCGCCCGGTTTGGCGTACGCCAGGTACTGGGCGGTGGCCCAGACGATGGGTCGCGACGTGGTCTTTTGCATCGCGAGGATCGCCGCACCCAGCCCGCATCCGCCGAAGAGGAACTGCCCACCCGCGCAAAGGCTTGGCAGCACCGGCAGATACCAGCGGGTCGGGTTGTGCGTCCCCACCAGGCCGAGGAACTCCTGCGCGTTCACGCCGGGGAGGTTACGGCCTGAGAGGTGGACGAGCACCAACCGGCGCGGATGAGCCAGAATCTCGGCATGGCAGATGCCCCTTGGGCAGGCGACGCCTGCTCGCTGGTCGACGCTTTTCGATCTGGTGAGCGATCGCCCACCGAAGAGCTCGAAGCAGCCCTGGCGGCGATCGAGGCGAGCGAGCTGAACACGTTCTCCTTCCTGGCCACCGATCAGGCCAGGGAGATCGCCGCGAACGCTGACGTGTCACTGCCCTTCGGTGGGGTGCCCGTCGGTGTAAAAGAGCTCGAGCGGGTCGCCGGCTGGCCTTGCACAGAAGCGTCGCTGGTGTTCAAGGACAGGGTGTGTGATCACGACGCCACCATGATCGAGCGGCTGCGTGGTGCTGGTGCCGTTCTGGCAGGCATGACGACCGCCAGTGAGTTCGGTGGCCTCAACATCGGCGTCACCCGGCTCAACGGCGTGACCCGCAACCCATGGAACCCCGACAGGACCGTGGGGGGCTCCTCTGGCGGATCGGCCGCGGCGGTGGCGGCGGGCATCGTGTCGATCGCGACCGGCGGTGACGGCGGGGGGTCGATCCGCATCCCTGCGGGGTTCAACGGTCTGATCGGCATGAAGGGTACCGCCGGCAGGATCCCTCGAGGTCCCAGGACGGCCGTCTCCCCGATGACCGTGGTCGTCGGCTGCCTGGCACGGTCGGTCCGCGACGTGTGCCGCTGGTACGACGTGTGCAACGGCTTCGACTCGCGCGACCCGTACAGCCTTCCCCGCGTCGATGGCTGGGAGGCTGGCCTCGGTACGCATGATCTCGCCGGGAAGAAGGCCGTGATCGCCCCCGACCTCGGATCCGCCATCCTGCGGCCCGAGGTGGAGCGAAGGATCGTGGAGGCAGGTACCGCTCTCGCCCGCGACGCCGGCCTCACCCTCGTCGACGTCGACGTAGCCCTGCCCGGGCTGGGGGTCGAGTGGGCCTTCGCCAACCTGGCGCAGCTGCGCCGCGACTTGAAGGGCTTCTGGCCCGACTGCAAGGAAGACCTCACCGAACAGATCGCCTTCGGCCTCACCATGGCCGACGAGCACTTCAACCTGATGATGGCCGCCAACGTCGAGGAGGCCCGCACCCACGCCAACGAGGCCATGGCCGCCGTGCTGGACGAGGTCGACTTCATCATCGCCGCCACCAACCCGGACGTGGCATTCCCAGCCGAGGTGAAGCTCAACACCCGGGTGGGAGGTCGGCCGGTCGGGCCGGAGAACAACGGGGCCCTCACCATCCCGGCCAACATCGTGGGCAACCCGGCGATCTCGGTGCCGGTGGAGCACCTCGACGGCCTCCCTGTGGGAATGCAGATCATCGGCCGCCATCACGAGGACGCCCTGCTCCTCGACCTGGCGCAAGTCGTAGAGCGTGAGCGCCCCTGGCCCCTCGTCGCCCCCGGCGCTCCGCTCTAGCCACATGGCGCTACCGCAGGTAGCGCGGGCTGCGCCATCGGGTACTGGATCACCCGCTGCTTCGCCGCAGGCTCCGCAGCCACGCTTCAGTGTCACTCCTGCTGTTCATACTCGTACTCATGAAACGACAGTTGACCCTCCTCGAAGAACCAGCCGACTGGCGGTTCAGCGACGAAACCAAGCGGATCGGCCTGCAGGGCGTAGCCCGGGCCCGGGCTGCCCTACGTGACGCTCAGAGAGGCTCCAGCCACCCTGAGCGTGACAGGTCGGCGGATACGGCCGAGCCCGGTGGCAGCGGGGGCACTCCCCGAGCCGCGTGAGCGCTGCTCCCGAAGTGCCCGGGCACCGGCGTTCTGCGGCGATCGCCTCGGCCCCTAGGATCGGTTCATGGCTGAAGTCGTCATAATCGAAGCTGTCCGCTCCCCCATCGGTCGCCGCATGGGTGGCCTCTCGACCATGCACCCCGTCGATCTGCTCGCGACGGTGCAGTCAGAGCTGCTCGATCGATCCGGGCTCGACCCCACAGAGGTCGGGCAAGTGGTCGGCGGTTGCGTGTCGCAGGTCGGCGAGCAGTCCTTCAACGTCGCCCGCACCGCCTGGCTCACCGCCGGCCTGCCCATGTCGGTGGCCGCCACCACCGTCGACTCGCAGTGCGGCTCCAGCCAGCAGGCCACCAACCTGGCTACCAGCCTCGTGCAGGCGGGGGTGGTCGACGTGGCCGTCGCCTGCGGAGTCGAATCCATGAGCCGCATACCCATGGGCGCAAACCTGCCCAAGGACCTGGGCCGGGCGATCCCCAAGTCCTACTTCCCCAGATACGAGTTCACCACCCAGTTCGAGGCCGCGGAGCGAATCGCCGACAAGTGGGGCATCACCCGTCACGACACCGACTCGTTCGGCGTCGAGAGCCAGAACCGTGCCCGGCGCGCCTGGGACGAGGATCGGTTCGGGACCCAGGTCGTCGCCATCGACGCGCCCGACCTCGGCGAGGACGGCAAGCCCACCGGAACCACCCACCGGGTCGACCGCGACGAGGGCCTGCGCGACACCACCCTCGATGCCCTCGCCGACCTCAAGCCGGTGGCACGGCCCGACGGCGTCCACACCGCGGGTACCTCCTCACAGATCTCCGACGGAGCGGGGGCGGTGCTGTTGATGACATCCGAGAAGGCCGACCAGCTGGGCCTGACACCCCGGGCCCGCATCCTCGACACCTGCCTGGTCGGCTGCGACCCGGTGCTAATGCTCACCGGGCCCATCGATGTCTCACACCGCCTCTTCGACCGGACCGGCATGGCCATGAGCGACATCGACGTGGTCGAGATCAACGAGGCGTTCGCGTCGGTCGTCCTGGCTTGGGCCGCCGAGCTCAACCCCGACATGGAAACCGTCAACCCCAACGGCGGCGCCATCGCGCTGGGGCATCCCCTCGGTGGCACCGGTGCCATCCTCGTGACCAAGGCCCTGCACGAGCTCGAGCGAAGCGACGGCACCAACGCCCTCGTCACCATGTGCTGTGGCGGCGGGCTCGGTACCGGCACCATCATCCAGCGACTCTGACATCGTCGGGAGCTGCTGAGGGCTCGCGGTCTGCCCCTTCGATGACCGCCTCCAACCGCCGCGTCATCGCCGGAGGCGACCATGTCATCGCAGCGTCTCGCCACGCCACTGACCACCGTTGTCACCACCGCCCTGGTTCTCTCCATTGTGTCCCTGACAGGTTGTGGCCCCGGGGGCGACCTGCCGCCGGGACACGGCGTCGTCGAGGAGGTCGTCGACGGTGACACGCTGGTCATCACCGTAGGTGGCCGCAAGGAGACGGTCCGCCTGATCGGCATCGACACCCCCGAGACCAAGGACCCGCGGGTGCCGGTCATGTGCTTCGGCCCCGAGGCCTCTGCACGCCTGGGCGAGCTGACCCCACCCGGTAGCGAAGTCCGGCTCGAGCTCGACGTGGAGGTCCGCGACCGCTACGACCGGCTCCTCGCCTACGTGCACCGGGCCGGCGACGACCTCTTCGTCAACCTCGCGATGGTCGAGGAGGGCCTCGCCGACTCCGTCAGCTACCCACCCAACGAGACCTACCGCCCCGTGTTCGACGCGGCGGCTTCCGACGCCAGGGCGAAGCAGCGAGGCCTGTGGGCTGCCTGCGGCGGGATCGAGACCCCGATCGAGCCGTGACGGGGGTGCCCGTGGGCTCAGCGGGGTGGGCGCGGCTCGTCCAGCGGATAACTTCTGGGGAGGATGACCGAGCTGAGCGAGCAACTCGGATACGGCCCCGAGGACCGTATCGTGATCGTCAACTGCGACGACCTCGGGATGAGCCACGCCGCCAACGTGGGCGTCTTCGACGCCCTTCGTCGCGGTGTCGCCACCAGCGCCTCGCTCATGGTGCCGTGCCCCTGGGCACGTGAAGCGGCGTCGCGGTACCGGGGTGAGGACATCGGGGTCCATCTGACCCTCAACTCCGAGTACGACCAGTACCGGTGGGGTCCCATAACCCAGGCCCCGTCCCTGCTCGACGGTGACGGGGGCTTTCCTCGCACCGTCGTCGACGCGTGGGACCACTTCGATCTCGACGAGGTCCGCCGGGAGTGCCGCGCCCAGGTGGAGCGGGCGATCCTGTGGGGTTTCGACGTCTCGCACCTCGATTCGCACATGGGCACGCTCCAGCTCAAGCCCGAGTTCTTCGACATCTACCTCGATCTCGCGCTCGACTTCCGCCTTCCCCTCCGCCTGTCGGGCGAGTCGACGCAGAAGCCGATCGGCTTCCCCTTCCGCAGGCTGGCCCGGGAGGCCGGCGTGGTGTTCCCCGACCACTTCGTCTACGTAGGTGGGGTGGGTTCGCGCAGGGCCATCGAGTCAGCGCTGTTCGACCTACGGCCCGGCGTTACCGAGTTCTACGTCCATCCGTCCATCGACACACCCGAGCTCCAGGCGATAGCGCCCGACTGGTCGTGGCGGGTGGACGACTACAACCTCGTGACGAGCGACTCCAACCTGCGAGCCATGCTCGACAGATCGGGCGTCACCTCGATCGGGTGGCGGCCGTTGCAGCAGCTCATGGCCGGCGGCTGAACAACCAGACCCGCCAGAGCGCAAGCCGTCGCGCCGGGGCCGGTACCGGCGACAGCGAATGGCCGAGGCGAGCGAGGATCACCGGCCGGGGACCCCGGCGAAGAGGTCCGTCTCGGGTAGCTCGGTGCTCACCCTGCTCTCGGCGAGGATGTAGTCGTCGTAGGGATGTACCTCCCGGCCGAACTCGCGGGGAACGCCGAACCAGAACGGGGAGTCCGGGTCGACCTGCGTCGCGTGAGCGAGGAGGGCGTCGAGACGGACCTCGAAGTAGTCGCCGATGTCGATGTGGGTCGTTATGCGGTGATCCTGGTCCGGATGTTCGAACCAACGCTCGTCGAAGGGGCTCTCCAAGCCCAGCTCGAGCATCTTGTGGTGGGTGGCGAGCATGCGCCGGCGGGACCAGACCGAGAAGTAGAGCTTCAGCGGTGCCCACAGCTCCCCCGCCTCCGGGTACCAGGAGGGGTCACCGGCCCGGGTGAAGGCCGGCACGCTCACGTCGTGGACCTTGAGATGATCGGGGTGCTGATAGCCGCGCTGATCGTCGGGGTAGGTGATGATGACCTGCGGCCGGTCGCGGCGGATGATCCTCACCAGACGTTCGACTGCCTCGTCGAGCGGGGCATTGGCGAAGTTGTCGGGGTGTTCGTTCTCGGCCGTGTCGGGCATTCCCGAGTCGCGATAGCCCAACAGGTCGACCCGTTCATAGCCGATCAGCGCCGTCGACTTGGCCAACTCCTCCATGCGGACCCGATGCAAGTTGTCACGCACGTCGGGCCGGTCCATCTTGGGGTTCAGGATCGAGCCCGCCTCGCCGCCGGTGCAGCACACCAGCGTCGCCGGAATCCCCTCGTCTGCGTACTTGGCCACTGTCGGCGCGCCCTTCGAGGCCTCGTCGTCGGGATGGGCGTGCACGCAGAGCAGCCGGAGTGGCTCGTTCACGGATCACAACGCTAACGGACCCCAGAGCGGACCCGGCGGCGTGCCGGCGAGGTTCGTCACGCAACCGAAACGTGTGATGCCGGTGGACCCGCGAGAGCCTCTGCTCCGGGTACCTTTGAGAGCGGCATCGACAGAAGGGATGCGTGCTGGACATGGATTCGCCGGAGACCTGGCGCTGGATCTGGCTGGCAGCCGCTTTCGTGTTCGCCGCCGGCGAGATGGCATCCCCCGGCGAGTTCTTCCTCATGCCCTTCGCAGTCGGCTCGCTCGTGGCGATGATCCTGTCGTTCGCCGGCGTCTCGGTGACGGTGAGCCTCGTCGTCTTCCTCGTGGTGTCAGGTGCCACCTTTGCCGCGCTGCGTCCCCTCGCGCACCGCCTCGACCGCCAGGGCGTCACCGAGGGGATCGGCTCCAAGCGCTTGATCGGACAGGAGGGTGTGGTCACCCAGGGCATCCCCGGAGGCGGGCACGACAGCGGGATGGTCAAGGTGCTGCGCGAGGAATGGCGGGCGGTCTCACTCGACGGGGTCCCGATTGAGGAAGGTGTGATGGTGAAGGTCATCGACATCCAGGGCACCCACGCGGTGGTCTGGCCCAAGGACCTCCCGCGGCCCGACGTCGCCGCCGGCAGCCTCGAACCCTGAGTCCCCAGTGAACGTCTCAACAGGCAAGGAGCACCAGTGAATCCAGCCATCATCGTGCTGATCGTCATCGTTGGCCTGCTCTTCATCTACGCCCTCATGGGCATTCGCATCGTCAGGCCCTACCAGAGGGGCATCGTCGAGCAGCTCGGCAAGTACAAAGAGACCGTCGACCCCGGCCTGCGCATCATCTTCCCCTTCATCCAGATGCTGCGCCTCGTCGACATGCGAGAGCAGGTCGTCGACGTGCCGCCCCAGGAGGTCATCACCGAGGACAACGTTGCGGTGTCAGTCGACGCTGTCGTGTACTACGAGCCGACCGACCCGCAGCGGCTGGTCTACAACGTCGCCAACTTCATCCTGGCGGTCACCAAGCTGGCACAGACCAACCTGAGGAACGTCATCGGTGAGATGACCCTGGACGAGGCCCTCACCTCACGTGACAAAGTCAACGCCGCGCTCCGCCAGATCCTCGATGATGCCACCGACAAGTGGGGCGTGCGGGTTGTCCGGGTCGAGATACAGCGCATCGATCCTCCGCCCGACGTGATGCACGCCATGCACGAGCAGATGAAGGCCGAACGGACCCGACGGGCCGCCGTGCTGGAGGCCGACGGTGTGCGCGAGGCTCAGATCAAGCGGGCCGAGGGCGAGAAGCAATCGGCGATCCTCCAAGCCGAAGGCGTGCGCCAGCGCCAGATACTCGAGGCGGAGGGCCAAGCCGAGGCGGTTCGCAAGGTTGCCGATGCCGAGCGCTATCGCCAGGAGACGGTGGCCGAGGGCGAGGGCGAGGCGATCCGGCTGGTCTACGGTGCGATCCACGAGGGCGACCCCACCCAGGATCTGCTGGCCATCAAGTACCTCGACGCCCTCCAGGGAATCGCCAACGGACAGGCGACCAAGATCTTCCTTCCGGCGAACATGTCGGGCTTCCTCGGTTCCATCGCCGGCATCGCCGAGCTGTTCAACGGCAACGAGCCGCCCGACAGGCAGTCGTTGCCCCGCGAGCCGATCTGATCGAGCAATGCCGCTCGCCTTGGTGGGGGCACAGGTCCTCTGGTAACCAGAGACGACCGCTTTGCGTCGCGTCGCGTCGGCAGGGCCCCGGACGTCGCTCAGCCCGCTGAGGTGGCTCCGACGTCGCCTAGCGGTACCAGTTCGGCCGGGGTGGCGGGATCATCCTCGTGGTCGATCAGCCGGTACCCACAACGCTCGGCCAGCAGCCCGCGTCCTTCGTCGGGCCCGCTGGCGATGAGCTGGTCGCCGGCCAGCAGCTCGACATACCCGCGGGGCCGGTACACGTAGCTCCCGCCGCGCCGGATGGCGAGCACGTGGAAACCGGGCTCGATGTTGAGCTGCAGTTCGGCGAGGGTAGCTCCGTTGGCATCGGAGCGCTCCGCCACCGGCACGCGCATCACGACCTCGTCGGACTCACCCAGCGCAATGCCCAGGATCGGGTGGACGTCCTCGTGCTGCTCGATGAGCCACACCATCTGCTGGGCCTGGTCGCCGAGGTCCTCGGCCGCCTGTGAAAGATGGAGCAGCCCTCGCAGCGGTGAGGGGTCGAGGTCTTGGGCCGCGGCCCTGAGCACCCACAGCTCGAGGTGGTCCTTCATCTCATCGAGGCGATCCTCGAGATGCTTGACCTCGGCGGCCAGGCCCATGTCGCGAAAGACCAAGGCCGAGTAGGCGAGACCGACTGCCGTCTCGGACATGTTCTTCATCTCGACGAGAACGTCGACGGCCCGGTCGAGGTCGGTAATGACGCTCTCGTCGGTCGGCGAAGGCGGGATCCACGAAGGAGCTGCCGCCAGCTCGCGCATGCGGATGATGCCCGCGGGTGAGCCACGCAGGAACAACACGTCGCCAGGGACAAGCACGGTGTCGCCGTGCACGTCGGTGATCCAGTCGCGTTCGCGTCGGATCGCCATGACCCGCATGCCGGTGGCAACGGGCAGCTCCAGGGACTCCAAGGGCCTGTGGGCCATGTGCGAACCCTCACGGACCAGCACGCGGTGAGATACCTCTTCGGCGTTGGAGAGGTCGGCAACGAGCTCGCGGGGGATGCCGAGGCGGTGGGTGACGATGCGGGCGATGTCGACTGCGTCGTTGGCTATTCGCTCGATCGCGCTGATCACCTGCAGCACCGCGGCCATGCCCTCGGCTTCTTGAGGTCGCCTCACCGCGAGGACGCAGACCGCCCGCATGTCCTGCACGAGGTCGTTCATCCGCTCCTCGAGCTCGTCCACCTCCTCGGCCATGTCGGGGTCGCCGAAATACACCGATGCGTAGGCGAGGTCGACCATGAGCTCGGAGAGGTCTTTCGCCTCGGCGAGCATGGTCCTCAGATTTCGAGGTCTCTCATCCATGGGCTGTCTTCAGTTCCTGGCTGACAACAATAGGTGTCAAAGCAGATCAGATCCTCAGGATCACGATTGCCAGCACGAGCGTGAAGGCACCTACGAGATCGAGGGTCGAGCAAACGAGGGGGATCCCGTAGGTATCGGGGTCGACGCCGAAGCGGAACGCGGCAATGGTGCCGTAGTAGGCGACGGCGGACGATATCAGGGTCGCAAGCATCCCACCCAGCAAGGCGGCCGCCAACATCTGGGCATAACCGGGGCCCTCGATACCGGTGACCACTGACCCGAAATGAGAGGTCGTGGCTGCGACGCTGAACACGGGTACGGCCAATACGAAGGTGATGCCGATGTCGCGCCGGGCCTCGACGGGTGGGAGTGATTCCGGGACGACCAGGCCGAGGTGGAGCTTGGTGGACAGGCGGCTCGACAAGACGCTACCGAGAGCGCCGGCGGCGCTGAGGAACGCCGGCGTCAACACGAGCAGCGCCGGGCCGCCTATCAGCGTTCCCTGTCGCTTCTCCAAGAACATCCCGGCCAGCAGGCTCAACACGCCGGCCAGGACGAGCACGGGAAGCGATTCGCGCACTATGGTCCGCAACAGCGCCAAGCGGGACTCCCATCCCGCGACGAGTATCACCGTGGCCGCGATGCCCAACACGACCGACAGGACGGGCGTCACGACCTCTACCTCAGCCAACTCGGCAGCCAGGATCAGAGCGGGCAGCGTCGCAACGTCGCCGATGGCGCTGACCAGCGGAGCTGTCACGTTGTCGAGGTCCCAGCCGAACCGGACCGAGCTGGCAGCCAGGGCGAGGGTGATCGCCAGCACGACAGCCGAGGCCAGAACACCGCCCAGGATCGAGATGACGACGTAGTCGGCTAGCCCGATGCTGTCCTGGAGGTTGAAGGCGAGGGCCACTCCTTTGGCGAGCAGGGCCAGGAGAAGGGACTGCCCGAAGGTCAACACTGCTGCCGCGGCGACGTTCTGGCCGACGAGGGAGTCAACCCGCGACGTGAGCGTGAAGGTACCGGTGTGAATCGCCGTCCCCAAGCGACTGCCGAGGGCCGCGAACACGTTGCCCCGTGCGCCGATGGCGGCGGGGATGAGCAGCAGCAGGCCCGGCAGAGCCTCTAGCTGGCCGGTGGCAGCACCAAGGGTGAGGCCGGCGACGAGGCTCCCTAGTGGTGTGACGACGAGCGCGAAGAGACTCTGGCGGACGCTTGCTGCGTCCGCACCGAGCATGGCGCCGAAACGGGCGCGTATCGCTCTGAGCCGTCGTCGCACCTGCTTCCCCTCATACGATCGATACGAGCGGTTGTAGCCTGGTCGCCCGCATCGCTGACTGTATTCCCTCCCGCACAACGGGACGGGCACCGGCGTCGACGCTTGGTCCCACCGTTCGCATCTGTGAGCTGCCATCCGATAGAAACTGATGTCACGCCGTGTCACGGGAAGACCCGCTCAGCAGGCTTCCACCGGCAGAGACGACCACACATGCCGGGGCGGTCGTCGGGCAGCGCTGTACAAGCGCCGGCGATGGCGCCACGACCGGGTCATGTGTCTACTACGGCCGGACGAGAGGTCACCATGGATTTCGCCCCAGACGAGGACAGCGAGGCCATAAGGGAAGGTGTTCGCCGGGTGTGTGGGCGATTCGACGATGCCTACTGGCGCCGCCACGACGCGGATCACGAGTTCCCCTGGGACTTCTACGACGCCATGGCCGAGGGGGGCTGGATCGGGATCGCGATACCCGATGAGTACGGCGGAGGTGGCAGGGGGATAACCGAGGCATCGCTGGTGCTCGAAGAGGTGGCGGCGTCGGGAGCAGCCATGAACGGCTGCAGCGCGATCCATCTCTCGATGTTCGGGATGAACCCCGTCGTGAAGCACGGCTCAGCGGAGATGAGACGGAGGTACCTGCCCGCAGTCGCCCGCGGCGAGCTGCACGTCGCGTTCGGGGTGACCGAACCGGACGCCGGCACCGACACGACCAACATCGCCACCCGGGCGGTACGTGACGGCGATCAGTACCTGGTCCGGGGCAGGAAGGTGTGGACCAGCAAGGCCAGCCTGTGCCAGAAGGTCTTGCTCCTCGTGCGTACGACACCGCTGGAGGAATGCAGCAGACGGACCGACGGGATGACACTTCTGCTCGCCGACCTTCAACGCCCCGAGGTCGAGATAACCCCCATAGCCAAGGCGGGAAGGAACGCAGTCGTGTCGTGCGAGGTCGTGTACGACGACCTGCCGGTCTCGCTCGACGATCGGGTCGGCGAGGAAGGCCGCGGCTTCTTCTACCTGCTCGACGGGCTGAACCCCGAGCGCATACTCGTCGCCGCCGAGGCACTCGGTGTCGGCCGGGTCGCCCTCGCCCGTGCCGTCGAGTACGCAACGGAGCGCGAGGTGTTCGGCCGCCCGATCGGCAAGAACCAAGGCATAGCTTTCCCTCTCGCCGAGGCCCACGCCCGCCTGAACGCCGCCGAACTGGTGGTGCGGGAAGCCTCCTGGCGCTACGACAGGGGCCTCGAATGCGCCGAGCAGGCCAACGCCGCCAAGTTCCTGGCCGCCGACGCCGCCTACCTGGCGGCCGATCGAGCGATGCAGACCCTCGGTGGTTACGGATTCGCCTGCGAGTACGACGTCGAGCGCTACTGGAAGGAAGCCCGCCTGATGCGCATAGCACCCATCTCCGAGGAGATGGTGCTCAACTACCTGGCCGAGCATGTCCTCGGGCTTCCCCGCTCGTACTGAGATGGCCCGACATGACCGGCACTGAGCACCGCGACCTCCCACTGCACGTCGAGGAGCACGGATCGGGATTGCCTGTCGTGTTCACTCACGGGTACGGCGACACCTCATCGACTTGGGACGCCCAGGTTGCTGCCCTCGACTCGGCATACGAGGTGGTCGTCTGGGACCTGCGGGGCCACGGCCGATCCGCAGCGCCCCACGATCCCTCGGCATACTCCCGCGATCTCGCTCTGGCCGACCTGCGCCGGGTGATAGGCGACCGGCCCGCGGTGATCCTGTGCGGGCACTCCCTCGGTGGTTACCTCTCGTTGGCCTACGCCGTCGAGCACCCCGACGCCGTGAAGGGTCTGGTGCTCCTGGCAACAGGGCCCGGGTTCCGCAGCGACGACTCGCGCGCAAAGTGGAACCGGATCCTGGTGCGGGCAGCACGAAGCTTCGACGTGCCCGACGAGTCGATCGGGATCGTCGAGCAACCCGACTCGATGGTCATCGACTCACTGCCGGGCATCGGCGCCCCCGTCCTCCAGATCGTGGGCCAGGACGACACCCGCTATCACGGTGGCGTGGGCTACATCGAGCGCCAGGTCCCCGATGTGAGCACCCTCTTCGTCGCCGGTGCCCGACACCACCCCCAGTCCGAGCAGCCCGCGGTCGTCAACGCCGCGATCCAGGACTTCCTGCGCGACCTGGCAACGCCGGAGCCCGAATAGCGCGACCGGGCGATCCCCGATCATTCAGCTGTGAGGAAGCCGGTCTGGTGCCACAGCTCCTGTGGGGATGTGCTCGGGTCGATCCACAACACGTCCACCTGCTCGCCGGACAGCAGCAATGACGGCCGTATCCGGCCGTAGGCATCCTCGCTCCCCGGCTGGGCGAAGGGCCCCTCGGCTGTCGCCATGGCGTCGAAGGAGATGGCCAACCCGACCCGCTTGCGCTCGTCGTCACGCATGTCGCCTTCGAAGTACTCCCAGATGGCGCCGACCGTCGCCGCCTCACCCGAGTCGACCTGCACGAACAGACCCGGCTGTGACCCGTAGACCGTGGCGAAGGCTCCGTCGGTCGCTGTTCCCGCGCTGACCATCACCTCCCCCCGGGACTGCAGGCCGACGAGCAGCGTGCCGTCATCGGTGAAGGCCACGCTCGGGTCGCCACCCGGCACCGGTATTGAGCCATCGAGTTGCAGCTGATGGGGATCGGAGAAGGTGGCGCCGCGGTCACCGGAAGAGGCCAGCCACACGGCCGCCGGTTGTACGGTCACGTCCTCGTACGCCACCACGACGACCTCATCCCTAGCCGCGACGGAAGCATCCGCCGCTACGACGCCGCCCTCGCCGATCGCCACCGGCGCCATCCACCCGCCGGGAGCCCATTCCCCACCTTCCCAGGTGACCACGAAGGTTCGGCCGTCGGCCTCGTCGACGTAGGCGAGCACCAGCCGGTCCCCGTCACCACTGATGGCAACCGGTTCCCTCAGCCGGCCCTGCGCGATGGGGTAAGGCTCGGACCACGTGGTTCCCGCGTCGGTCGACCGTACGACGTCGAGGGCCCGTTCTCCCCCCTGGGTGCGCGCTGTCCAGGCGATGACGATGCTGTCACCGAAGCCGGCCACGGCAGGCTTTCCTGCAGGGCCCGATCCGGGTAGGTCCCTGACCTCGTATCCGTCACCGGTGGCCCTGACGTAGTGCACAGTCGCACCCGCGAGAAAGGCCAGATGAAGCGTGTCGCCTTGGCGCGCCGCCGCGGTGGTTGCGTTGAACGCGAGTTGCAGGCTCTCGCCGGTGGCCACCAGCTGCGGTTCCGCCCATTCCACAGCCGGAGTTGAGCCTTCCTCCGCGTCAGCTACCGAAGACGACGAGGAGGACGGGACCGTCGAGGAGGACGGGGGAAGCGACGTGCCGGTGGAACTGGGAGGGATCTCGTCGTCGGTGCAGGCACAGAGGGCCAACCCGAGGGCGAGCACCATCGCTGCGACCAGTCGCACCATGCCGGTTCAGTCGGCGCCACTCTCACGGGGATGAACCCAAACCCGGGACTTTTTCCGTAGTCCCGCTACCCGGGCACAGGCGAATGAGCCGAACCGGGACCGACGCTTCGCGGGAATTCCGGCACGGCAAAAACCCGAAGCGGCCCTGGCGCATCCATTGCTACGTCCCGAAACCCTCGCACCTCCGCCAGAGGCGGAGATCGACCAGGAGCCCACGATGACCACCTATGAGCCCTTCGACCTGAGCGCATACGACGACTACGGCTACGACGACTACGGCTATGACTACGGCTATGACTACGGCTTCGACGACTACGGCTATGACTTGTTCGGCTATGACGACTCCGGCTTCTACGGACCCGACACCAGCGGCCTCGACGCCATGCTCTATGACAACGGCGGCTTCTACGGACCCGACACCAGCGGCCTCGACGCCATGCTCTA
>QEUP01000006.1:17308-127863 GCA_003577145.1 Acidobacteriota bacterium
GCCATGCTCTATGACAACGGCGGCTTCTACGGACCCGACACCAGCGGCCTCGACGCCATGCTCTATGACAACGGCGGCTTCTACGGACCCGACACCAGCTGGTTGCAGGCCGAGATGAACGCCAACTTCGATCCCACCAATCCGTACCTCACCGACGCGATCCTCGACACCAACGCCTACACGAACGCTGTGTACGACAGCACCAACCAGGCCTGGAGCGACTACATCACCGGCTGATCACCCAGCTGTCCCCGCCGGCGTCCGGTCCGTCGGGTCGGTCCTGCCCGCTCGACCCGACGGCATCCAGGCGAGTGACGACACCTCGGCGGCTCAGTCCGCTACAGGGCAGGCTGCGCGAGCCTTCCTCTACCCAGACGGATCCAGGTGACCAGCGCCAGCGCAGCCACCACGACACTGCTCGCCAAAACCGTGAACCGATAACCGCTGACGAAGGCTGACTGGGCGGCAGCCGCCAGCTGCTCACCGGCGGGCCCGCCTAGCTCCTCGGCGACGCTGAGCGCTCCCCCCACGTTGTTGGAAGCCTCAGCCGCTGTACCGGCCGGCAGGTCCGCGACCGAGGAACTCAACTGCGCCGAGTACCACATGCTGAGCAGGCTGCCGATGATGGCGACGCCGATGGCACCCCCGGCCTCCCGGGTGACGTCGTTGATGGCCGATCCCACTCCCGCCTTGGATACAGGCAACGAGCTGACGATGAGATTGGTCGCCGGTGTCGTCGCCAGACCCATCCCCACCCCCGCGACCGACGAACCCAGCACGACGATCCAGATGCTGGGCCCTGTGGAGATGAGCAACGAGGTGACGAGGCCGCCGGCCAGCACGACGAGTGCTGCGCTCATCACGAGCCGCTCACCCACCTTGCGGACGATCCCATCGGCGACCAGCGCGGCGAGACTCCAGGTGATGGAGACCGGCACGAGCACCAGACCGACCGCTGCCGGTTGTAGATCCTGCACGAACTGCAGGTACTGCGGGAGCAGATACTCGAGGCCGAAGAGCACGAACATGCTGATCGAGATGACCAGCGCGGGGACGGTGAAGGTGGCGAGCCGGAACAGCCTCACGTCGAGCATCGGCTCGGCCATCCGGAGCTCCCAGAAGGTGAAACCGGTCAGGGTGGCGGCGGCGAGCGCGAACGACAAGATGACCTCGATGTCGGTCCACCCGACCTCAGGTGCCTCGATGAAGCCGTACACCAGCGCGGTGAGGCCGATGATGGACAGGAGTGCTCCTCCCACGTCGATGGGATGGCCGATCGGGGCACGCGACTCGGGCACGATCGCCCGGGTCGCCACGAGGGTCACGAGCACCACGGGCACGTTGATGAGAAGCACCGATCCCCACCAGAAGTACGACAGCAGCAACCCGCCGACAGGGGGCCCGAGGATGAAGCCCAGGCCTGCTACGCCCGCCCAGATGCCGATGGCCCTGCCGCGCTCGTCGGGCTCGAAGACAACCGTGAGGATCGAAAGCGTCCCCGGGAGGATCATGGCCGCCGCCAGGCCCATGAGTCCTCGCGCGACGATCAGCTGGCCCGGCGAGTGCGAGAAGGCCGCCACTCCCGAAGTGGCACCGAAAACGACCAGCCCGATGAGCAGGACGCGCCTGCGGCCGTAGCGGTCGCTGATCGCCCCCATGGCCACGACCAGGCCGGCGAAGGTTATCGAGTAGGCGTCGATCGTCCACTGGATGTCCCCCGCGTCGGCACCGAGCTGGGAGATCAGCTCGGGTATGGCAACGGTGAGGATGGTGACATCGATCCCGGTGAGAGCAAGGGAGAGGCAGAGCACGCCGAGGATGGCCCATCGGCGACGGTGGGTTGCCTCGGCTGTCACGGCCTGTCACCGTACCCGGGAGCGTGATCGGCAACGGTGCTCGACCGGGTATCAGCGGAAGTCCCGGGACCTCAAACGGCTGCGAACCGGTAGGTGCTCGAGCCGCTCGGCTATGACGTTGATGACACCCTCGACCTTCTCCAACCTGCCCCTGATGAGCATGGCCGGTGCCGCCCTGGCAACGCTGCGATGGCGGACCCAGCAGCCCTTCGAGCAGATGACGTTGATCAGCCCGGTCTCGTCCTCGAGGTTGATGAACATCGTCCCTCCCGCAGTGGCAGGCCGCTGCCGGTGGGTGACCACTCCAGCCACCACGACCCTGGTCCCCGACTCGACGTCGCTCAGGCCGGCAGCGGGCACAACACCCAGCTCGTCCAGGTGGTCGCGTTCGAAACGGGTGGGATGCCCGTCAGGAGAGATGCCGGTGGCCCACAGGTCGGCAGAGGCGATCTCGCGGTCGTCCATGAACGGGAGTGTCGGCGCATGGGCGCCGGTGACGACGCCTTCGAGACGGTCCTCGCCGGTCTGGGCCACCGCCCCGGCGATCCACAACGCTTGCCGGCGATCGAGGCGGGCATCGTCGCCGTCGCCCTCGTCACCGGGGTTGTCGAAGCACCCGAATGCTCCTGCGGTGGCCAGCGCTTCCAGCACGCCGAGCGACGCGCCGGTGCGGCGGGCGACGTCTTCCATGTTGCGGTACGGGCGGCGCGCGGCGATGAGAGCCGCCATGTCCTCACCGACGTTGCGCACGTACTCGAGCCCCAGTCGCACTGCCGCCTCGCCCCTGTCGGGACCTTCGCCCGAACGCTCGCCGGCAGGTTCGAGCACGGCTTTGGCAGCCGAGCGATTGACGTCGGGGGTACGGATGACCACACCGTGACGGCGGGCGTCTTGCACCAGGCTGTGGGGCGAGTAGAAGCCCATGGGCTGAGCGTTGAGCAGAGCCGCGCAGAACGCAGCCGGGTAGTGGTACTTGACCCAGGCACTCGCGTACACCAGGTAGGCGAACGAGACCGAGTGGCTCTCGGGGAAGCCGTAGTTGGCGAAGGCGGCCAGCTTCTCCCAGATCTGCTCGGCTGTCTCGCCGGTGATGCCCCGTTCAGCCATCCCCTCGTAGAGACGCCGCTGCAGGCGCTGCATCCGCTCGCGACTGCGCTTGGCGCCCATGGCCTGGCGCAGCTCGTCGGCCTCGCCGGGGGTGAAGCCGGCGACGTCGATGGCGATCTGCATGAGCTGTTCCTGGAAGAGGGGCACACCCAGGGTCTTCTCCAGGGCCGGCTGCAGAAGCGGGTGGAGGTAGGTGACCGGCTCCTTGCCGTTGCGGCGCCGGATGTAGGGATGAACCGACCCACCCTGTATGGGCCCCGGGCGGATGAGCGCGACCTCGACCACCAGGTCATAGAAGCAGCGCGGCTTGAGCCTCGGGAGGGTGGCCATCTGGGCCCGGCTCTCGATCTGGAACACCCCGATGGTGTCGGCCCGGCAGATCATGTCGTAGACCTCGTCTTCTTGAGGGATCCGGGCGAGGTCGACGTCGACCCCGTGATGCTCCGCTATCAAGTCGACCGCGTAGTGAAGGGCGCTGAGCATGCCCAGGCCCAGCAGGTCGAACTTCACCAGTCCGACGGCGGCGCAGTCGTCTTTGTCCCACTGCAACACGCTGCGCTCGGCCTTGCGAGCCCACTCGGTCGGGCAGACCTCGACCACGGGCCGGTCGCATATGACCATCCCGCCCGAGTGGATGCCGAGGTGGCGGGGGAAGTGCTCGACCTGCCCGGCCAGCTCGAGCACCGGGCCGGGGATGGTGACGTCGCCCTGCGCAGCCGTCGAGGCGACCGGTCCCCAGCGGTCGACCTCCTTGGACCAGGCATCTTGTTGACCGGTGGCGAACCCCATGGCCTTGGCCATGTCCCGTACCGCGGATTTGGCCCGGTAGGTGATGACGTTGGCCACCTGGGCGGCGTTGGCCCGGCCGTAGCGCTCGTAGACGTACTGGATGACCTCCTCGCGCCGGTCGCTTTCGATGTCGACGTCGATGTCGGGCGGCCCGTCACGTTCGGGGGAGAGGAAGCGCTCGAAGAGCAGGCCCAGCGAGACCGCATCGGCGTTGGTGATGCCGAGGGCGTAGCAGACCGCCGAGTTGGCCGCCGAGCCCCTCCCCTGGCAGTAGATGTCGGATCGGCGGCAGAACTCGACTATGTCCCAGACGATGAGGAAGTAGCCGGGGAAACCGAGTTGGTCGATGAGGCGCAGCTCGTAGTCGATCTGCTCGTAGGCACCGGGCACCTCCGCGCGGCCCCGAGGCCCGTAGCGGCCGGCGGCACCTCGTTCGGTGAGCTCACGCAGCCATGACATCTCGGTGTGGCCCGATGGCACCGGGTAGTCGGGCAGTTCGGGGGCAACCAGTTCGAGGTCGAAGGCGCACTCGCCTCCCAGCTCCGCGGCGCGTTCGACAACCCCGGGGTACCGGGCGAAGCGACGGGCCTGCTCGGCACCGGCGCGGAGGTGAGCGTCGGGACCGGAAGGCAGCCAGCCGTCGATCTCGTCGAGGGAGCGCCGGGCTCTCACCGCGGCGAGAGCGGTGGCCAGCCGGCGGCGGTCGACGGTTGCGTAGTGGACGTTGTTGGTGGCCACCACATCGACCCCCACCCGAAGGGCCATGGAGACCATGGCGTCGTTGCGGGCAGTGTCGAGGGGGTCACCGTGGTCCCACACCTCCACGAAGACATGCTCCCCGCCGAAGGCCTCGACCAGCAGCCGCAGCTCGCGCTCGGCCGCCGCGGGACCGTGCTCGACGAGTGCTGCGGGCACCGTGCCCTTCCGGCACCCGGTGAGAACCGCCCACTGCCCGGCCGGGGCATGCCCGGCCAGGTCGCCCAGCGAACAGCGGGGGGCGCCCTTCTCGCCACTCATCTGGGCCCGACTCAAGGCAGTACCCAGCCGGGCGTACCCGACAGGACCGCGGGCCAGGACCACCAGGTGGCGTCCTTCGGGGTCGGCTAGACCGTTGTGTGGCCGGGTGGCCCCGAGGGTCAGCTCCGAGCCGAAGACGGTGGGCAGTCCCAGCTCGCCGGCAGCCTCGGCGAAGCGCACCACCCCGTAGAAGCCGTTGTGATCGGTGAGGGCGAGCGCTTCCAGGCCCAACCGGGCCGCCTCCTCGGCGAGCTCCTCGGGATGGGAGGCACCGTCGAGGAAGCTGAAGTTCGAGTGGCAGTGCAGCTCCGCGTAAGGCACCGTCGCCGCCCGCCGGGCTGTCCCGGCCGGTGGGCGGTAGGACTGGCGTGCCCGCGACCAGGCGGGGCTGTCGCTCCCGTCACCGGGGTACCAGGCGACAGCGCGCCCGCCGGCGGGACGGCTCGACAGCCGCCGTTCGATCTCGGCCCAGGGAACCCGAGGGTTCTGCCAGCTCATGTTCCCAACCTAACGAACATATGTTCGAGAGGCAATGGCGGCTCACGTCGCCTCGAACCCCAAAGAACCGGGTTTTGCGACCCGATACCCCGGCACGGCTCAGCCGGTGAGCAGTTGAGTGATGCTCACCGCCGCGCCCACCGCGGCGATCATCACCACCACCAGCGCCAGCACCGCCTGGCGCAACGCCCGCTCGAAGCCCGCCTCCAGGGCCGGGAAACCCGCCTCGACCCGAGCCTCCAGGGCCGACATCCGCCCGTCGATGCGGTTCTCCAGGGCCGACATCCGCCCGTCGATGCGGTTCTCCAGAGCCGACATTCGGTTCTCCAGGCGCGCCTCGAGCAGCGCCAGGTCGGTCTTGGTGGCCACATCGGCCCAACCCACCGGAGGCAGGTACCCCATCAGCGTGTCGGCAGCGTCGCCACCCAACGCCTCGTCCAATCGCTCGAACAGCAAACCACGCGCCCGGTCATCAAAAGCCATACTGCCACGATCTCCCTCGGGATCAAGCACTGCCGCAAAGGGAGCCGTCGAAAACACGCGGGCAACCCACCCAGGCCGACTCCGAAACCTCCAGCCAACCTATCCACCCGCAGTGACAGCCATGATCGTTAGCCGGCCCGGGGTCGAACCACGACCAGCAGCGATGCATCTGCATCACCCCACACCGC
The DNA here is from genome assembly GCA_003577145.1 of Acidobacteriota bacterium. Taxonomy (GTDB): domain Bacteria; phylum Actinomycetota; class Acidimicrobiia; order Acidimicrobiales; family Microtrichaceae; genus ATN2. Next base: position 23,247 of record QEUP01000006.1, read on the forward strand.
CCGGGCCCCCGCCGGGTTGACTGAGCGTCCGGCAGAAGGGGCGGCTGAGCACGCCGGGGTGGCTACGGTTGTGCCATGGCGACCAAGGCCGGTAAGCGCAAGCCCACAGAGAAGGTGCGCCTGCGCATCGGCAACCTGGGCCAGGCGGTGCTCGTCACCGGGCAGGCCTACCAGGAGCCCAAGGACGCTCTCAACGAGTTCGTGTCCAACGCAGCCGACGAGTACGCCCTGGCAGGCAGGAGAGGCGAGCGGATCCGGGTGCTGCTGCGCCGCCGCGGCCGCTACCCGCTTGTGATGGTCGACGATTCGGGTAGGGGGATGGGACCCGAGCGCCTCCGGGAGCTGGCCCGCAACCTGTTCCAGTCCTCCAAGGCCGGCGACGACACCACCATCGGCGAGAAGGCCATCGGGCTGCTGGCGTTCCAGCAGCTCGGCGACCGCCTCGAGGTCGTCTCACGGGCAGAGGGCAGCTCCGAGACGTGGGTGCTGAAGCTGCACCGAGGCAAGGCGACCGCCGAGCTCGAGCGGGAGCGCCGCCGTACCCGCACGACACCGGGGACCACGGTGTACCTCGCCGAGCTCGACGCCGAGGTGCTGAGGATGCTCACCCAGCGCAAGGTGGTCGAGTACCTGCGCAAGCGGCGGGGTGAGGCGCTGCGACGGGGCGACTACACCATCGAGGTGGTCGAGGGTCGGCGCATCGAGGTGGTCGCACCCGAGGTGCCCGAGGGCGTCAAGGTGCCCCTGGCCACCCAGCGGACGCTGTGGGGCCCGATCGAGTTCGCCGTGTACGTCTCGCCACCCGATACCAAGAAGCGCGGGGTGAGCGTCGTGGGACGAGGCGGTACCACCATCATCGACGAGCTGGCCGGCATGGAGGACTTCGATCACCCGCCCTGGAACACCAGCCAAGTGTCAGGCCAGGTGCTGTTCGAGGCGCTGCGCCAGAGCGCCGGGAGGCGCGCGATCCTGACCGACCGCGACGTGTATCCCCTCTTCGTCGATGCGCTCGCGTCGGTGGAACCTCACGTGTCGCGTGTGCTGGACGCGGTGAACCGCCAGATCGACGAAGCCACCGCTGACCGCATGTCCGACACGATCCGCAAGATCTTCGACCGTGTGCTCAAAGAGCTCGACGACCTCGACAACCCCATGCGCACACCGCTGGGAACCGAGCCCGGCGAGGGAGGCATCCTCGGCGGCACCGAGGATACGGTCGCACCCGGCGGCAACGGCTCCGGCACCGGTGAGCGTCACCTTCCGACCGCCGACGAGCTCACGCCCGACGAGCCTCCCTCCCAGCAGCCGCAGCCGGCCAAGCCCGAACGGGCCCGCAGCTCCAGGCTCCCGACGGTCGCTCCCGACCCCCACCCCGACGGTCGCCGCAGCCGCTTTGACCCCGACGAGCGCGTCGTCTACTACAGCCAGCGCCACCGCGACTACCTGCTGGTCAAGGACAACGAAGCCATGCTGCTGGACTACCTGGCCACCCTGGTCGCCAAGGAGTACGTCGTCTACAACAACCCCCTCACCGAACCTGACGAGCTGGGCGAGGAGATGGTGCGCATGCTCATCAGGGTGCGCCAGCACCTCCCCCGCCGCCGGTGACGGCGCCTGACCTCAACCGGCATGCAACTGGGTGATACTCACCGTCGGTCTTGGTGGCCACATCGGCCCGGCCCACCGGGGGGAGATACCCATCAGCGTGTCAGCCGCGACGCCACACAACGCCTCGTTCAATCGCTCGTGTAGCGCTGCTCGTGCCCGGTCATCACCGCCAGCAGCGACATCGAGGGCCGACTCCGAGGCCCAGCGGTCCCGATCCAAGGTACGGTCGCATCGCTCAGCATCTCAGCCCCATCCCGCTCACAGACAGGTCCCGCCTGGGGCAGCCCTCAGGCGGCCTCGGTGACCGGGACCGATTCCTCGTGGTCGGCGTCGGACTGGCTCACGTGGTCGCACAGCCGCTCGACCGCATCGACCACCACCCGCTTCACCTCACCCAGGTCGATGCGAAGCTCCTCGCTGAGGTCGGATTCGCTCCTACCGCCGAGGAAGTAGCCGGTCACGACCGAGCGATCGGGCTCGGGACTCGACGCCAGCAGTGCCCGCATCCTCGTGCCCAGGTTCCGGCGGAACACGTCGACACCAGAGGCATCAAGGTCGATCAGGCTGGCTTCCACCTGCGCGATGTCGATGGTCAACCAGGGGTGATCGAGGATGGCATCGAAGAGCCGCTGTTCGACCTGGGCGAGCTCCTCGTCGCGCGCGCTGAAGGCCGGCGTCTCCAGCGGGTCCAGCTTCATCACCACCGCCACGAGCGAGCCCACCAGCCACACGACCAGCGCGGCCAGGGTCGCCTCGGCCAGGCCCATGGTCATGCCCACCGCGGCCAGGGTCCATACCACGAGGATGGCCAGCACCATGCCCTGCGCGCTCACACCGTCCCGGGTCTTCGTCGCTTCTTGGGGGGCCTCCGCCAGCTCGGCCATGGCATCTTCTCCGCCGTCGTCTCGCCCGCTGCCCAGCCACCACTATCCATCGACCCTTCCCGCGAGGATCTCATGGGCCGGGCGCACGGATCTGCGCAGGGGAATTCGCACCACAGCCACTGGGACGACCGACCCAGCAAGGAACGGGCTCAGCATGGCCGCCGCCCGGTTCCCCGATCAGGCGGATGGATCCACCTGCGGGGTCACCGGGCGGCAACCAAGGAGAGCACGCGATGATCCGGACGCCTGAACCGCCTGACGCCCACGCGGGACGCGACCGGCACAGGACGCCGGTTGTGTGTGATGAGCGACACGGCTGTGAGCCCCGCGCAGGATCGGGCCGAGCAGGTAACGAGGCCGACCGCCCTCTCGGACGGTGATCCGCCAACCAACAGCTGCCAACGATCGGTGACGAACCCCAGGATTGCACCTCGCTGGCGTCCCAGTGTGTAGCCGTCGGCCATCGGAGCAGACCTCGCTTGTCCGGACCCGTGCTCTCACCACAGGTCATCGACGACCACCGAGCTCGGGCGCAGTGCTGAAAGGACGCTCCTGGCTGGACCATGTCGCCCAACCGCTCGGTGACTTCCTGCCCGGTTCAGCTCGGGCAGACTCGCAGGATCGAGTCGCTCCCACCCCCGTTGCCCGTGGTGATGTACAAGCACCCGTCCGGGCCCGGCACCGGTGAGCGAAGTCGGCCGTAGGTGCCGTTCAAACCCGCCGGCGTGTCGACCTCGAGTATCCCGCCGCCGTTGTTGAACCGGAAGATGCGCAAGGTCGAGTTCTTGAGCGTGGCCACCGCAAGGGCACCCTCCCAGCCTTCCCACTGAGCGCCCCGCAGGAACATCGCGCCACTTGTCGCGATCGTCGAGGATCCGCTGGACCAGGCTGCGGGGACCGCCGTCGGGAACTTGGACAGGTCCGTCATCGGCACCGCCTCGTTGTAGCCCGGCACCGGGTCCCACCCGTAGTTGCGCCCCGGCCGCAACAGGTTGATCTCGTCGTCACGATACGAGCCGTGCTCCACGGCCCACACCTGACACGAGCCGGGCCGCACGTCGATTCCCTGCGGATTGCGGTGCCCGTAGGTCAGTATCCGCCTCGTGTTGGCGTTGGCACTGCCCGCGAACGGGTTGCCGGCCACGCCTTGGCCCGACACGGGGTTCACCCGCAGCACCTTCCCGCCGAGGCTTCCCAGGTTCTGCGGGTTGGTGCCGATGGCCGCGTCGCCGGTGGTGACCAGCAGGCTGCCGGTGCAGTCGAAGCGCAGGCGGCAGCCACCGTGGCGGCCACCGCTGGACGGCAGGTTGTCCACCAGCGGGTCCACCACCCGCTGCGCGCTCTGGTAGTCCGCCGACAGGGTCCAGGCGATCACCTGGACCTTCGGCCCCGTATGGCCCTGGCAGGTGTAGAAGCGCCGGTTGGAGGCGAAAGAGGGATCGACGACGATCCCCATCAGACCGGTCTCGCCTGAGGCGAACAGGTCGCTCATGTCAGCGCTCACCTGGTTGACGCTGCCGTTGGGTCGCCGCACAGCGAGCACTCCTCCCCTCTGGGTGAACAACATGCTGCCGTCGTCGGTGAAGGTGAGGTCCCAGGGGATGTTGAGGTTGGTCACCAGCTGGGTGATGGTGAGGCCGGGATCAGGCGGTGCCTGGCCGGCCAGCGAGTGCCACGCGGCGTCGGGTGAGGAGCCGTACCCGTACCAGATGACGTCGTCGCCACCGTCACCGTCGAAGTCGCCGGTCACCGGCTCGTAGCCGCCCACCACCGAAGCCGCACGCAGGGTCGAGCTGCGGTTCGGGAGGTAGTGCTGGACCAGATCGGCACCACCACCTGGGCCGTACCAGAAGACGTCCTCGGCGGCGGCGTTGTCGAAATCACCGGCAAAGGGGCGGTACAGCCCGTTGATGGCGGTCACCACGTTGGTGAAGCTGCCGTTGCCGTTCGACCAGCTGATGAAGTCGAACAGCGACCCCGGCCCGTACCAGATGATGTCGTCACCGGCAGCCGCATCGAAGTTCCCGACGACGGGCAGGTACAGCGAGATCACCCAGAACGGCGGCGCCGGCGAGAACGCCCGGCTGCCGTCGCCGTACCAGATCTCGCCGACGGCGATGTCCCAACGGTGCCACAAGATGTCGTCGTTGCCGTCACCGTCGAAGTCGCCGACACGGGGCAGGTGCACGCCGTCACGACTCACGCCGGTGACGTCGAAGTGCCGGTCGGCCCGGCCCCACCACAGCTGGTCGGGAAGCGATCCGGGACCGTACATGAAGACGTCGTCGTTGCCGTCACCGTCGAAGTCGCCGGGGACCGGGTAGGCCAAGAGGGCAGATGCGACGGTCGTCGACTCGAAGTAGTCCGTCGGGGTCCCGAACTGCAGGATGTGGGACCCGGAGCCGGGCACGTACCAGAAGACGTCGTCGTTGCCGTCACCGTCGAAGTCGCCGGTCACCGGCCGGTACAGGCCGCTGACCTCGTAGCCCGTCGTCAAGAACAGGCCCCCGGCGCCGAGCCCGTACTGGGCGTCGGGGTTCTGGGCGGCCGGAGCCGCCTGCGCGGGCGCCGCGCCGGCAACGCTTCGTTGATCGAAGGCTGCCCCGGTGGGCGCCGCGCCGGCAACGCTTCGTTGATCGAAGGCTGCCCCGGTGGGCGCCGCGCCGGCAACGCTTCGTTGATCGAAGGCCAGCACCGCCACGACGGCGACCACGGCCAGGACCGACCACCTGCGACTACGTCTCATGTCTGACCCCCTGGGTTCCCGTCCAGTGTGGCAGGACCGGTACCCGACGCGACCAGTTGCGCGAGCCTGCTCTCAGGCGGCGGGGAGCCGCACGACCACCCGAGCGCCGCCCAGCGGCGAGTCCGCCACCGCGACGCCGCCCCCGTGGCTGTCGACCACCCTCTTCACCACCGCCAACCCGAGACCGGTCCCGCCCGAATCGCGGGAGCGCCCCTCCTCGAGGCGGGTGAAGCGCTCGAACACCCGCCGGCGGTCGGCCTCGGGGATCCCGCTCCCGTCGTCGTCGACGACGAGGACCACCTCACCGCCTCCGGCGCTCAACGACACCGCGACGGTACCGGCCGCGTGGCGCGCGGCGTTGTCGAGGAGGTTGCGCACCATGCTTGTCAGGTCGTCGCGGTTCCCCACCACCCGTCCGGCGAGGACCCCCGCCACGTTGAGGTTCACGTCCCGCACACGGGCCGCCTCTTCGTGGATGACGTCGTCGAGATCGAGCTCGGCCACCATACGGGGTGTCCCCTCGTCGAGACGGGCGAGGGTCAACAGGTCCGAGACCACGCGTTCAAGCCGTTCGTCTTCATCGAGGACAGCTCGGGCGACGTCGTCCCACTCCGCCGCCTCCGGGTGCAGGAGGGCGACCTCGAGCTGGGCGCGGATCGAGGCCACCGGGCTCCTCAGCTCGTGACTGGCGTCGGAGACGAACTGGCGCTGGCGGCTCGCCGAGGTCTCCAAGCGGTCGAGCATGGAGTTCATGGTGCGGGCGAGATGGGCCACCTCGTCGTGGCTGTCCGGCTCGGGCACCCGCTCGTGCAGGGTCGTGCCGGTGATCTCCTCCACCCGTCTGGTGATGGCGTTCACGGGGCTCAGCGCCCGGCCGGTCATCACCCAGGCGATGGCGGCGATGAAGCCCACCAGCACCGGGATCGAGATCCAGAGCGCACCGCGGACCTTGTCCACGCTCTGGCTGACGGTGTCAAGCGAGGTGGCGGCGGTCAACGTCGCCTGGCCCTCGGGCGTGTCGATCGGGTACTCGGTGACCGCGTACTCGTCGCCGCGCACATCCGACGGAGGCGGGTCCTGCCCGAACAGCGAGACACGATCGTTGGCGTCGGTGGTGGCGTCGTCGGGCGCCAGCGCCTCGACACCAGGACCCTGGAGATAGAAGTAGTGCCCGTAGAGATGGAGCTCGACGGTCCCGACACCGGGGATCTCGAGGTAGACCAGGCCCAGCTCGGCATTCGCCGGCCGCAAGAACACGTCCTGGGAGACCTCCGAGTCCTCGATGGCAGCACGCAGCAACTCGAGCGTGTCCCGGTCCTCTTCGTGGACATCGTTGACGAGCGCAGCCTCGATGCGGTTGACCAGCACGAACCCCGCGACGCTCAGGGTCACACCCACCAGCAGGGCCACGACGACGGTGATGCGGAGACGGACCGACCCCCACAGTGCCCTCCACGATGTGGGGCCGGTCTGTTGAGTGGTGGCCATCGCTTCTCCGGACCGCGACTCACCCAGCGGCGATCAGGCGGTACCCGACCCCGCGAACCGTTTGGATGTCGTGGCGCTGGAAGGGGCGGTCGATCTTCTTGCGCAGGTAGCCGACGTACACCTCGACGACGTTGGGGTCGCCACCGAACTCGGACCCCCACACGCGATCCAGCAGCTCGGGCTTGGAGACGACGTCGCCGGCGTGGCGCATGAGGGTCTCGAGCAGCGAGAACTCACGCGGCGACAGCGTGACCGCCTCGCTCCCGCGCCGGCACTCCCGGGTCGCCGGGTCGAGGTGGAGGTCGCCCACGCTGAGCGGATCGGGCCGGGCGTCGGCACGCCGGCGGGTGATCGCCCGGAGCCGGGCCACGAGGACGACGAACGAGAACGGCTTGGACAAGAAGTCGTCGGCTCCGGTGTCGAGCGCCTCGGCTTCGTCGTACTCGCCGTCCTTGGCGGTGAGCATGAGGATCGGGGTCCAGATCCCCTCCTCGCGAAGCGTGCGGCACACCTGGTAGCCGTTCATCCCCGGCAACAAGATGTCGAGGACGACCGCGTCGAAGGGCCCTTCTCTCGCCCGGGCGAGGCCGTCGAGGCCGTTGTGCACGACGACTGCCTCGAAACCCTCCGCCGACAAGCCCCGCGCCACGGCATCGGCCAGGTGTTCCTCGTCCTCGACTACCAGAACGCGCACTCATACATTGTGTCTCCTGCCGGCCGGTTCCCACGGTATGTCTGAGAGCGCTCTCAGCCTGTCGCACCGACCGCCGGTCCAACCGGTCAGCCGGCGGGCTCTGTGACATGCTCGACGAGCGTCGCCTCGTAGACCGCCCGCACCGCCAGGGCCTCGCGGATCTCCTGGACTATCCCCTCGAAGAACTCGGTGCGGTAGGTCGAGTCGGTGACGGCCGCCACCAGGAACTGCAGCCCCGAGAAGGCGGCGATGAAGCCGGTGACCTTGAACAGCTCGGTGCTCACATGGGATTCGAGCCAGCGGTTCAACTCCGCGGTGAGGCCCGTGTCGGGAAGCCAGCCGGGCAGCAGTAGCGGTGTATGGCCCTCGGGCACCCAGACATCGACGGTGGCCGGCGGCACCGTGAGTATCCCGAACACGATGTAGAAGACAGCGATCACCACCGCCACGAGGAACACCTGGATGCCCTGGCTGGTGTAGAACACCAGGCTCACGTTGATCCAGTCGCGCCGGCTGAGCCGGGGCGGGTCGGGTCGACCGCTGAGGTCAGGCGCGAGGGGCAGGTCGAGCTCTCCCTCCTCGCACAGGCGCCCCACCTCGTCCCAGCTGGAGAAATCGGCCACTCTCGCGAGCTCACGGGGTATCCGCAGCAACAGGAAGAGCGAGCCCACGAAGAACAAGAGCAGCGCGACGGCCCAGAACGTCGCAGTGGTCATGTCATGGCTGACCTCCCAGATCTCGGCGTTCAAGAACAAGAAGGTGGCGAAGAGGAGGAGCAGTGGCAGCGCCCGGGCCATGAGGTTGGCGAGGTTGGTGATCATGCTCCCAGCCCGGCCGGCGGCCCAGCGGCTCATCGGCAAGATCCCGAAGCTGACCACCCAGTAGGTGACGACGAGGATCACGGCGTTGGTGGCAACCGACCAGAGCCCGTCGGTCCAGCGCTCGTCGGAGAAGATCAACGGAATGAGCGCCGGCACGAAGACGAATACGAGCACCTCTGGGAGGCCCACTCGGTCAGGGAGCTGCAGCAACCGCCGGTGCCGCAGCCGGTTGAGGGCCAACGCCACCGCCGACAGGATCAACACCGCCCCGCCTACGGGCAGGACCTCGCTCCAGCCGCGCCGGTTCTCGGCGAAGGCGCCCCACACGTTGAAGATGAACACCAGGCTGAGGAACGGTGCGGCGCGGGTGAGGATGTCCTCGCGGGCGTTGTAGTCGTGGATGAAGTGGGGCAGGCCGCGCCGTATGAACCACCGCTCGGTCCTTCTGGCCAGCTCGCGCCGGGTCGCCTCATCCACACAGACCAGTGTCTTCCACCGCGCCGGCCCGCTGGCGGACCCCGGGGGATGCCGACCAGGCACCTCCGCCTCTCTCACGAACCGGGACGAAAGCAATGGCCCGAAATGACCCGAACGGCCCGTGTAGAAACCATCCCCGAGGGTCGACAACTATCCCACACCGACGTTCGAGCAAGCAGCGCAGGTCGCCAGACCCAAGAGCGTGACAGCAACCGACGACCTGGACTTGTTCGCCGGCGGCGGAAAACCCCCCACCCGAATGCCCACACTCGGAGAGGGCACGGCCAAAAGCCCGTGCCCTCTTCCGCGCGCCCCGTGTTCCGGACCGACGGGTCGCGCCAGGCGCGGTGTTTCAGCGTCGCTGATCGGTCATCGTCGTCGTCATTGGCATCCTCATTGGCGGTTGCGCTCGTCGAGGAAGCGGAGCTGCCGGTACAGGGTGTCGATACGACGAAGGTCGCTGCCCCGCTGGCGGGCGGCGCACAAGGGGTTGCCGTAGATGGCTTCCAGCTCCAGGGGGCGGCCCAGGTCGTAGTCGAGCTTCATGCTCGTGCGGTACGGGACCATGGCCTCGGTGTCGGAGATCATCCTGTCGAGGAACGAGTCCTCGATAGTGCGATCACACGAAGCGGCTCCTTCTCGCACCTCTTGCATCAAGGCGACCAGCAAGGACCTGGTCGCCCCGTCGGCGATGAGCTCGTCGGTACCGGCATCGAGGACGACTGACAGGCCGTTGAACGGGATGTTCCAGACCAGCTTGCGCCACCGGGCCGCATGGAGGTCGGGATCGAGCACGACCTCGATCCCCGTCGGCGCGAAGTCCTCTGACAGAGCCACCACCGCCGGCGTCACCCCCGCCGCCGCATCTCCCGGCCGGTACTGGCCCAGGGTGACCGCGCCGTAGTCGAGGTGCTGGATGTGGCCGGGCCCCACCCGGTTGGAGCACAGGAAGCACAGACCCCCGACCACGTCGGCCTCCGGAGAGATCCGGGCGATCTCCTCCTCGACCCCCAGCCCGTTCTGCATCAACAAGACAGTCGTGCCCGGTCGGACCAGGCGTGGCAGCACCTCCGCCAGGACCGCGTTGGCGGTCGCTTTGAGAGCGACGACGACCACCTCGACAGGCGGAACGGTGTCTGCGGAGCAGTGAGCGTGGACCCTCGGCAAGGAGAAGTCCCCGTCGACGGACTCGACTACCAGCCCCTTCTCGCGCACATGGTCGTAGTCAGACCTCAACAGGTAGTGAACCTCGTGACCGGCACGCTGGAGCCGGGCACCGTAGAAGCCCCCGAGGGCACCGACCCCCACGATCGCAAACGACCGGGGCGCGGCGACTGCACCTCCCTGGTGGTCACCAACTGAGTCCATGACCGGCTCACGCTAGCCCTGACCATACGGTTCGTCCTGGTGGCGATGGGTCTTTCGCCTCATTTGTCCGGTGCGAGATCCAGATGGCTCGCGAAAGCGTCGAATCCGCGTTTGTCAGCACGGCTGGCGGCTCGCGAGACAGTCGGCGGCGGATGAGCTCCAAGCGCACGAACAGGCGAACAGAATCGTTGGGGTCGGTCTCGATGGTCGTTCCCCTGCTGTCGGACCGCGACCTGCTCGGTGCGGTTCTCGACAACCTCGCTCGCTGGCAGGGCCTGTTCGGCTATGCACAGATGATCTTCGTCGACTGCGGCTCCGCCGACGGGACAGTGCCCGAACTGATGAAGCTGCTACCCGAGTCGGGGCTCGACTACAAGCTGCTCCAGCTGCCCGCGGGCTCGGGCCTGGCGGCCGGCATGGCTGCCGGGCTGAGTGCCGCCGGAGGCAACACTGTCGTCCTGTACGAGCCGGACGCGGTTGTTGCGGCGGCCGACATCGCTCACACGATCGCGGCACTCCAACGATCGCGCGCCGAGATGGCCTTGGCCGTCACCGACGCACGCCGGACGGCGCGCTTGCGGCGAGGTCGCCTCGGGTCGCGGCTCGACGAGGGGAAGCAGGAGCATCTGGGTCTCAGCGTGTTCCGCCGGGCCGGCGTGGATCTGGTGATCGACGGGCTCAAAGCAAGCATCGCCGGCGTCAAAGGACCGGACCTGCGGCGTGTACGCACCATCGAGGTACCGGTGACACCGAGCTGACACTGACTCGCCTCTCGCGTTCTGTGAACCGAAAAGGCCCCTATAGGGGCCACGCGCGTTCACAAAACGGGTTGGGGGACTAGTCGTACACGGCCTCTTCCCACCAGCGACGCCCTTCGAGGGACAGCAGTCGTCCCGCGTCGTCGCTGGTGAGCACTTGGAACCGGGCGCGGCGGCGGTGAGCGACGGGATCCCACCAGCGCTCGTCAGTGGTCCACGGTCCCGCCCAGGCCATCACCTCCAACCACCGGCCGCCGGCGATCGAGACACGAGCAGGTGTTGCGGTGAGCAGCCCCCGGCCACTGACGCCCACTGGCTCGCCGTCCCGGCTGAGCACCTCGCACGGAACCGGTTCGGGGTGTATCACCACCGGTGACGGTGAGGGCAACCTCCCCGGCCAGGGCTGGTCGCTGTCCCCCGCCGGCGGGGGGCTGGCGAGGTCCACGGAGTCGAGGGGGACCAGCACGACCTGCTCACCCGGACTGCGACCTCCTCGTCGCCTCGGGACGCGCACGGAATCCGGGCCGAGCAGCCCCTGCACTCGGGCCAAGGCTCGCCGTGGCCCCTCCCCCTCCTCGCTGTGCCCTCCCCAGAACCCGAGTTGTCGCCCTGCGGCGGGCAGCACCTCGTCGGGTACGAGGAGCAGCCGGACGATCCCCCCGGTAGGTGTGGCCCCTCCTGTCAGCCAGCCTTCGAGCTGCCACCGAACCCGCTGGGCGATCGCGGTGGCTCCGAGGGATCCCTCGTGGCGCCACAGCCGCTCCATTCGCTCACCGCTCTCGGTCTCGGCGACTATCAGCACCCGGCTACAGGCCAGGCCCCGACGACCGAGCTCGTCGTTGAAACGATCAGCCAGCGCCTTGGCGACAAACCCGACCTGATCGACACGATCAGCAGGCGGGTCGAGACCCGTCGAGACCTCCAGGTCAGGTGGTGGCACACGGGTGTCGGAGGGTCGCTCGTCCCGACCCGCCGCCAGCCGGTGGAGGCCGAGGCCCTCCGTCCCGAACCGGGCGGCCACATCAGCTGCGCCCAAGGCGGCGAACGCACCGAGGGTGCCCACGCCGAGGCGGAGCAAGACGTCGGTGAGCGCCGGCGCGTCGAGTGAGGTGACGGGGAGCGGAGCGAGGAACGCAGGGCTGGTACCGCGGGCGACCACGTACGGCTGGGAGTCCCGGCACCGGCGGGCTGCCAGACGAGCGGCAAAGGGCCCGTCGGCCAACCCGATCCGGCAGCCGGGCACACCGCCGGTCACCTCGTCAACCATCTCCCGGACCTGCTGCGCAAGAGACTCGTCCCCCCCGAAGCAGCGCGACGGTCCCAGAGTGGGGAACGAGCAGAGCCCTGGCCGGATCATCTCGACGCGCGGTGTGAAGGCCTCGAGGGCAGCCGCGACCGATTCGAAGGCTCGGGCTTCTCGTGCCGTGTCGCGCTCGATCACCTCGACTTCGGGGCAACGCCCTTGAGCCTCGCGCCGACGCAACCCCCTGGTCACCCCTCGTTCGCGAGCGGCGGGTGAGCAGGCGATGACCCGGTTGGCGAGGACAACCGCCGCGGGCACCCCGTCGGGTATCCCAGATGACGTGAGCGGCCAGTCGGGGCACCACACGACCAAGGTGCGAACCTGCGCCACGCTCACCCGACCCGTCGGAGAGGGGCGACCTCGGGATCGCGAGAAGACTCCTGCTCCCGGGGTGGCTCCATCGAGATGACCCCTTCGTCGGCGTCGACCAACCACAGATCGGCGCGCCGGGGACGGGACGCCTTACGCCGGCCGGTTGCCTGAACGGTCAAGCGCCGGGTACGCAGGTGACCGTACCCACGGGCAAGTCCCTCCCAGGCGACGGCGCTCACCGTGAGCCGCAGATCGACCTCTTCGGGCCAGCGACGGGCCCGGTCCTGCAAGCGGCCCGGCACGTTGAGGAGAACCGTCCCCCTTTCGCGTGCCCGCGCGGCCAGGCGGCGGGCCTGGGTGGCCCGCACCGCGTGGGAAGGCGCCACGACCACGAGATCGAAGGCGTCGATCAGCGCGGCGACGACCGTGGCCCATGACGACCGGATCGGAGTGATCACCGCGATCCGATGCAGGTCGACGCCGAGCTCTCCCACCGCGGCGAGGCCGAGGTCGGACAGGCCGACCACAGCAACCCATGACCCCGCCCGGGAGGCTGCCGCGGTGACTGCCAGGGCCAGCGAGGTTGCCCCACATCCACCGTCGACGGCCACAGTCGACCCTCGCAGCAGGCCACCATCGGGGAATAGGGTGCGCAAAGAGGGCAGCACCGGTAAGACCCTCTCGCCCGCCAGCGTCACCGGCCGGGTGCGCTCGACGATCTCGCTCAGCTTCTGGCGCCGTTCCTCGATCCCGGTGATCCACGTGCTGGTGTTCGCCCCAGGCATCTCATCAGTATCGAACAGCTGTTCGCCGAAGGCAACCCCCGACCTTTCGTCTCAGTCGGGTCGGTAGAAGATGAAGAGGTCTTCGATGATCTGGGTGATGCCGTCGGTGCCGGCGCCCTCGGCCATGCTGAGGGTTATCACATTGCCGTTCACGTGCACCGACTCGATGCCGCCACGATCGAACAGCCGCCGGGCCAAGACATCGGTGGGCCGGTCACCGACTATCTCGCCGCCGGCGCGGTAAAGCTCGTGGCCCATCCCGCTGAGAGGACGGTTGGTCTCGAAACGGACGAGCCCCCCTCGAGCAGAAGGTTTCTCGATCACGGTCACTGATTGACCCATAAGGCCACGATGGTAGGTGCGGGGGGCCCCCGGCACCCAGCCGGTGACTCCCCAGCCGCTGGCAACCCCACCTGTGACTCCCCCACCGGTGACTCCCCCACCGGTGACTCCCCCACCGGTGACTCCCCAGCCGCTGGCAACCCCACCGGGAGCACCCAGCCGGTGAGGTGCTCGGGTCTACCGCCCGAGGGAAGTGCCTGCTTTGAGACAGCGGACCCATGGGCGCTAACTTGACCAACCAGTCAAGTCCATCGACCGGGAGACATCGTCTCCGACCCAGCCGGGGGTACGACGTGGCCACGATCAGCCTCGACGAGTTCAAGTCCGAAGTGCTCGAGTTCCTCGATGCCAACGCCGAGAAGAAGCCGCCGCTCAAGAAGTTCGAGTGGGGCGAGGGTTCCGACGAGGTGTCGATCTTCGACGAGCAGGACCGCTCCGAGGAGGAGCGGACGGTCGCCGCAGCCAAGAAGTGGCGGGCCAAGTGCTTCGATGCCGGCTTCGGCTGGATCCAGGGCCCCGAGCAGTACGGCGGCCGTGAGCTGTCAGCCGCTCACGAACGCCTCTACGCCAGTCTCGAAGCGCAGTACCGCACCCCCAACATGGCCCCGTTCGGCATCAGCTTGGGCATGGTCGCCCCGACGATCCTCGCCCACGCCATACCCGAGGTGAAAGACGCCTACCTGAGCGACCTCTACCGAGGGGACCAGATCGCCTGCCAGCTCTTCAGCGAGCCGGGTGCCGGCTCCGATCTCGCGAGCTTGCAGACACGCGCCGATCGCGACGGCGACGAGTGGGTCGTAAACGGCCAGAAGGTCTGGACCTCCAACGCCCAGTTCTCCGACATCGGGGAGATCATCTGCCGGACCGACCCCGAGCTCCCCAAGCACAAGGGCCTGACAGGCTTCATCGTCAACATGACCGCTCCCGGTGTCGACATCCGCCCACTGCGCCAGATGACCGGCGGCGCCTCGTTCAACGAGGTGTTCTTCAACGACGTCAGGGTCCCCGACACCCACCGGCTCGGTGACGTCAACCAGGGCTGGACGGTCGCCCTGACCACCCTCATGAACGAACGGGCGTCCATCGGGGCAGGCGTCGGCGGCGGCGGCGGTCTGACCAGCTCCGAGAGGCTGGCGGCCATGCTCTCGCACTTCGGCTTGGCCGACGACCCCGTGTACCGCAACGAGGCAGCCGCCATCTACATCGATTTCCAGGTGGCCAAGCTCACCAACCAGCGCGCCCTCGACAAGATCAAGGCCGGTGGCCTCCCCGGCCCCGAGCTGTCGATCGCCAAGTTGTCGCTCACCAACAACCTGAAGCGCCTGAGCGAGTTCATGGCCGGCGTCCTCGGCCCGAGGATCCTTGCCGACACGGGCGAGTGGGGCACGTTCGCATGGAGCAAGCTGCTGTGCGGTGTGCCCGGCATGCGCGTGGCCGGCGGAACGGACGAGGTCATGAAGAACATCGTCGGTGAGCGCGTGCTCGGGTTGCCCAAGGATCCCGGCATCGACTCCAAGACGCCGTTCAAGGATCTTCAGGTCGGCACGCAGCGCTGAACGACCTTTGCGCCGTCGGGCCTCGCTCTGACCGCTGCCTCAGGCAGCGGAGCCGTCCGTCTCGCCGGAGCCGCCCGCCTCTTCGGCTTCTTCCTCGCTTCCGGCGTCCTCCGACAGCTCGGTTTCGCCCAGATCCTCGATGCTCGAGAGGTCCCAGGCTTCGGGGTGGACCTGCAGCTGGGTCACCCCCTTGACGTCACCGATCCCGAACACCCGGACGGTCACCGTGCCACCGACCTCCACCCACTCCGGGACGTGCTCGTCGTCGCCCACGAAGAGGATCTCCCCGGCGGCGGCCGCCTCGCACAGGCGGGCGGCGAGGTTGACGGCCTGCCCGATGTAGTCGTCCCCCTCGAAGAGGAGGACCTCCCCCTCGGCGATCCCTATGTGGACGTCGAACTCCTCGTCGGCCACCCGCAGCATCAGCTCGGCGGCCGCGGCGATGGTCGAATCGGTGCTGACCGCCACCAGCATGACGCCGTCCCCGAGCCACTTCGCCACCCGCACGCCGCGTCGTGCGCTCACGTCCCGAACGTCTTCGCGGAACCGGGTCAGGACCTCGATGGCCGCATGAGGGCCGTTCTTCTCCGTGTAGGCCATGAAGTCCGAGATGTCGATGAACGCAAAGGCGCGGTGCAGCCGCTGCGCCACGTTGAGCCACTCGGGCACGGGCCGCTCCACCCCGGTGCCCTGACGGATGTCGGCCCACTCGCCGGCCGGCGCCAGGTCCGGCTCGGTGTCGAGGGTGAGCAGGCGCCGCAGCGCCCGGTGGGGCAGGACGAGGGGCAGGGTGGGCTTGCTCCGCTTCTCAGCAGTGGGTCGCGGTTCACGATCGGGGGCCATTCCGACCTCCTCGGCCAGGACCGGGTGGTCTCGGGCAGCGGGCGATAGAGGGCGTCAACGGCACAATTGTACAACAACAGCAAGCGTGCGCTTGCAGCAGTTACCGATCAGGAACAGCGGCGTTGCCGGTGCCCAGGCTCTCGTCGAACAGCACGAGTTGGGGCTCGGGCGGCCGCACCCGTGGCACACCGGACCAGCAGAGGTGATCCATGAAGGCCCAGCTCCGCCGGTGGATGGCGGTGGGACCGAACCAGTGCAGCGCCATCCGGTGACGAGGGCACGGGTAGCCCTTGTTGAGCTCGAAGTCGAACCCCGGGTAATGCACCGACTCGGCTCGCATCACCCGGTCACGCGTGACCTTCGCCAGGATCGAGGCCGAGGCGATCGACAAGGAAGAGGCGTCACCCTTCACGATGGTCCGGGCCAGGCCGCCGCCGACGAAATCCCACTTGCCATCGATGAGAACCCGATCGGGTGTGAGCCCCAAACGCTCCAGCGCGCGCGATGCCGCCAGGCGCTGCGCAGCCGACATGCCGAGCTCGTCACATTCGCTCTGGCCGGCGTGACCGACCGCCCAGGTGACGCACCAGTCCGCGATGCGGTCGAACATGGCCTCGCGTTCGGCCTCGGTGAGGAGCTTCGAGTCCCTGACCTTGTAGATGCGGCGCCCCCGCGGAACGACCGCGGCGCCGACCGAGATCGGACCGGCCCAGGAACCACGACCGACCTCGTCCATTCCCACCACCACCTCGTCGCCTGCCTCCCACATCTCGCGCTCGGCGTCCAGGGTGGGAGCGTTGGCTCTGATGGCTGCACGCAGAGTCCGAACCGTCCCGGCCACGCAGCCGACCTTAGCCGTCAGCCAACAGGCCTCAGCCGCCACAAGGTCCGAACACCTCAGAGGTGAACGGTCGACAGCTCGGTGGAGCCGGCACACGAGCAGTGCTACATCGCCAACAGCCTGCGAAGCGAGGTGGTCATCGACGTGACCATCCTCATCGAGCCGGCGGTCAGCGGACGCGATCCCAGCCCTTCCCCGATCCGGGGCCGTCAGAGCGCGCCGGGCGCCACCCACCGATCCCGAACAGCGATTCCCCCGATCCGGGGCCGTCAGAGCGCGCCGGGCGCCAGCCACCGATCCCGGAACAGCAATGGGTTGATTCCGGTGCGCCTGAAGCTCAAGGATGAGAGCACCCATCTCCGGATCTCGACACGACGATGCCCGACACAGGCCACGAGCCCACCAGCCACCCGGCGCCACCGCAGGTAGCGCCGGGTGCGCCAGCCGATGCCGGGGTACCCGCTGCTCCGCCGCAGGCTTCGCAGTCAGGTCCCTCAACTGAAACCGGTGCCCTGGCCCCGGGCACGCGCGTCGAGGTTCGCGAGAGGTTCGCCGGCAAGTGGGCCCGGGGATTCGAGATCGCAGAAGTCGACAGCGACGGCTACAGGCTTCGCCGCATCGCCGACGGCAGCCTGCTCCCTACCCGGTTCGCGCCCGACGTGGTGCGCAAGGAGCGCAAGCGCGGAACCTGGTGGTATTGAGCCCCAGCCTCACACGGTCGATGCGATGGCCTCGATGTAAAGGAGCGCAAGCGCGGAACCTGGTGGTATTGAGCCCCAGCCTCACACGGTCGATGCGATGGCCTCGATGTACTGGTCGACCTCGATGGCTGTGAGGGTGGTGGTCTTCATCGTCCCCCTCGCGGCGAGCATCGTCGCCACCTTGGCGATCGTCACCTCGTCGGGTGCCTCCAGAACGCTGAGGAAGTCGTACTGCCCCAACATCGCGTACTGGTGGAGGACCCGGACCCCCATCGCCTCGACGTCCTCGTTGACCTCCTTGAGGCGCTGGGGATTCTCGCGCAGGGTTGCGAACCCGTCCGGTCCTATCGTCGAGAGCATCACGAACTTGGGCATCCCACGAGGCTAACCCAACCGGAGGGAGCCCGAGGCCCCCGACCTCCCTGCCCACGGGACGCAGTCGACTACTCCACGCCGGCGATCGTCTCCGACTCCCCGGGATCCGGGACGTTGCCGAGAAAGGCTTCGATGATCTCCTCGGCGAGCGTCGGGGTCGTCAGGCGGATGCTCAGCGCGAGAACGTTGGCGTCGTTCCAGCGCCGCGCCCCACCGGCGGTTTCGGAGTCCGTGCAGAGGGCGGCGCGAACACCTCTGACCTTGTTGGCTGCGATCGACACCCCGGTCCCGGTCCAGCAGCACACCACGCCCACGTCGGCCTCCCGGCCCCCGACTGCCTCCCCTACCCGGCGGCCCACCGAGGTCCACACCTCGTCCTCGGCGAGCGTCTCCACATCGTGACCGAGAGCCTCGAGGTGCCGCTTGACGTGGTCGCTCAGAGCCGTCTTCTCGTCCGTACCGAAAGCGATGCGCATCAAACCTGATCTCTCACGATGAGCCCCGTGGGGAAAGCGCAGCACAAGTGCAGCGACACCCGCTCAGCCTATCGAGGCCCCCCACTAGCCTTGCCTCATGACCCGAGAGGTGGCCGTGGTGCCCCACACCCACTGGGACCGGGAGTGGTACGCACCGTTCCAGACCTTCCGCCTCGAGCTCGTCGACCTCCTCGACGAGCTGCTGCCCCGGCTCGAAGCAGACCCGTCTTTCGGGCACTTCATGCTCGACGGCCAGATGGCCGTCGTCGACGACTACCTCGCGGTCCGGCCCGAATCAGAGTCCCGCCTCCGGCGGTTGGCAACGAGCGGACGGCTGGCCATGGGCCCCTGGTACATCCTGATGGACGAGTTCCTCGTATCCGGTGAGACGATCCTGCGGAACCTCCGGAAAGGCATGGAGCGTGCCGGCGAGTTCGGCGGGGCCATCGAGGTCGGGTACCTGCCCGACATGTTCGGCCACATCGCTCAGATGCCGCAGATCCTCAGCCAGTTCGGCCTGGAGCACGCCGTCGTCTGGCGGGGGGTCCCCCGCCGTGTCCACAGCGACGCCTTCTGGTGGGCCTCGCCCGACGGTTCGGTCGTGCGGGCCCAGTACCTGCCTCAGGGATATGGCAACGGTGCCCAGACACCGCGCGATCCTGCCCGGCTGGTCCGACGCGTCGACCGCTTCCTGCACGATTACGGCGAGCTGGTGCCGGGCAGCGTCCTGTGGATGGCCGGCACCGACCACGAGGTGCCCCGGCCCTGGCTGGGCGAAGCGATCAACGGGGCCAACCGCATACAGGACGAGTACCGCTTCCACCTCACCTCCCTGCCAGAGCACCTGACGGATGCGCCTACAGCGGGGCTCCAGGTCTTGGAGGGCGAGCTCCGCTCCGGTGCACGCGCCAACCTGTTGATGGGTGTCCTCTCGAACCGCGTCGACGTCAAGCAGGCGGCCGCCAGAGCCGAGCTCAGCATCGAGCGGCTGGCCGAGCCGCTGGCCGCGCTGTTCGGCCGAGACACCGACTGGCCCGAAGCGCTGCTGGCCGAGGCCTGGACCGAGATAGTCCGCAACAGCGCTCACGACTCCATCTGCGCCTGCTCCCTCGATGAGGTCTGCACGACGGTGATCGACCGCTACGCGTCCGCCCGCCGGATCGGCGAGGGCCTCAGCGAGCGCGCTCTCGCGGCATTCGCCACACAGCTCTCCACCGACGGCCCTGTGATCGTCAACCCCAGCTCTCGCACGAGGGCCGGACTCATCGAGATCGACCTCCCCGGCGAGGGAGAGCCTGACGGACACCAGCTCCTACGGCAGTGGGCCGAGGAGGTGGTGCTGCATTCGACAACTGCCTCGAGCGCCGCGGTGATCGTGGAGCGTGAGCTGTCGATCCGCGACAAGATCCACTCTGTCGACATCGCCGAGGTCGCCGACTCGGTGAACGTGACGCTCATCTCCAACAGCCGCCGCCGGGGCCGGCTGAGAAAGGGTGAGGCACTCGACGAGCTGCGTGAGCTGGCAGCGGCTGCACCCTCCATGGTCGTCAACGTCATGCTGCACCGGGATCCCCACCGACTGGTCCTGGCCATGTCCGGAGAGGTGGCCGGGTACGGATGGAGGGAATGGCACGCGGTGCGGGCCGGCCACGAGGTGAGGGCGGGCAGGGCGAGCTTGGAGAACGGCGTGATCGTTGTCGCAGTCGCTGATGACGCGACGTTCTCGCTCAACGGTCACCCGTCGCTGGGCCGGCTGGTCGACGGCGGGGACGTCGGCGACACCTACAACTACTGCCCGCCTCAGCGGGACACGGTGATCGACGCCCCCGAGGATCTGGTCGTCCAGACCCAGGAGACAGGACCCCTGAGGGGCCGCCTCTGCATCCGCGCCCGGTACCGCCTGCCCGAGCACGCCGATGAGCACTGCCGCAGTGGCGAGCGCATGACCGAGATCCTCACCACGCTGGAGGTTCGAGCCGAGGAGCCCTTCGTCCGGGTCGAGACCTCCTTCGAGAACTGCAGCCGCGACCACCGCTTGCGAGCGCACTTCAAGCTACCCGAGCGCGCGACACGGTCGGTCGCCGAATGCGCTTTCACGACAGTCACCCGGGGCCTCACCGCCGAGGGCGGACCGACGGAGGAACCACTGCCCACCTTCCCGAGTCGGCGCTTCGTCTCCGCGGGGGGCCTGACCATCGTGCACGAGGGGCTCCACGAGTACGAGCTGGTGGAGATCGACGAGCATGGCAGGGCGGGGCGGCTGGCGCTGACCTTGCTGCGCGCAACAGGGATGCTCTCGCGGGGCCCCATGTCGTCGCGCCCGTTGCCGGCGGGGCCCGAGATCCCGCTGGCGGGATCACAGATGCCCGGCCCGCACCGGGTCCGTTACGCAGTTCACATCGGCGACGAGGACCCTTACCGGCTGGTCGAGCAGTTCTCGGTACCGCTCAAGGTCGTCTCCGGCCACGCCCAGGGCAAGCTTGCTGCTACCGGCCGGCACCTCGCCGTGGCAGGGGCCGAGGTGAGCGCGGTCTACCGCCGCGACGGGGCGTTGCACGTGCGTTTGTTCAACCCGACCGGCCGGCCGACGACGGTGCACCTCGAAGGTCAGAAAGGCTGGCTCGTCGACCTGCTCGACCGGCGGATCGCCACGTTCAGCGAAGACCTCGAGCTCGAACCCCATCGCATCGCCACAGTGGTCCTTGGTTGATGGGCCAAGACGCTGCGGCTGACGACCGCTGAGCGCCTCGCTCGAACGGCGCGACGTGTGCCACCCGAGGCCGCCCTCTATCGTTGGCCCATGCCCAGGAGCCGCATCGGTCATGAATCGCGCTCGACGACCACCGTGCTCGTCGCCGCGGTGTCGATCCTCGCCGCATCGTGCTCGGGCGATTTCTACGACCCACCCGGTCTCCGCGCCGATGTCGAAGCGGGGGACGTGCTTCGCTCCGAACCGATCGCCCTGCAAGAGGGGGTGGACGGGACTGCACAACGGGTCCTCTACGTCTCGACCGACATCGAGGGTGAACCCATCGCCGTGTCGGGCGTGATAGTCCGACCGACTGGGGATCCGCCCGAAGGTGGGTTCCCCGTGGTCAGCTGGGCACATGGCACAACAGGGGTGGCGGACCAGTGCGCTCCCTCCCATACCGAACCCTTCGCCCTCGACGGCATGGCCGAGATCGTCAACAACGGCTACGTGCTCGCCGCAACCGACTACGAAGGCCTCGGCACCCCTGGCATCCACCCCTATCTGGTGGGCGAGAGCGAGGCGCGCGGCGTCCTCGACATAGCCCGTGCCGCCCGACAAGAGGCCGGCGGTGGCAACAAGGTGGTTGTCTGGGGACATTCCCAGGGGGGTCACGCCGCCCTGTTCGCTCACCAGATCGCCGGTGATTACGCCGACGATCTGGAGGTCCTCGGAGTGGTCGCGACCGCTCCTCCGGCAGGATTGGCGCAGTTCCTCCAACAGGGCGTCAACGATCAGGACTTCCTCGCCTTCAGCGCCCAGGCCTACGGCTCCTGGGCCCAGGTCTACCCCGAGGCCGATCCGGCCACCATCGCCACCGGCGAAGCCCTCCGAAGCGGAGGCAAGGCGCTGGAGGAATGCACGGTGAGCATCGCTTCCTACATAGGATCCGCCGACGTGAAGCCGTCGGACGTCTTCAAGGCCGATCCGGCGGACACGGCCCCCTGGCCGGAGTTGACCGAGGAGAACACCCCCGTGGGAGACGAGCGTGGCATCCCGCTGTTCGTGGCGCACGGTGGCAGCGACCAACTCGTTCCGATGGAGGGGACCGTCGCCTTCGTGCAGGCGAGCTGCAGCGCCGGTGAGGCCGTCGAGTTCGTCACCGAGCCCGAGTGGGACCACAACGCGGCCTTCCATGCTCCGATGCCCCAGTACCTGCAGTGGATGTCGGACAGGGTCGCCGACGCCGAACCACCCTCGACCTGTTGAATGGGACCTCTCGCGCCGATGCTCATCGCGTGCAATCGAACCGTCGAAGGGTGCAGGTGACCAGCCGATCCCGAAGTCCCCACCTGCTCGTCCTGGCTGCCGTCGTGTTCCTCGCGGGTGGCTGCGGCCTCTTCGGCGACTTCTACGACACGCCTCGCACTCTCGTGGGCCGGGCGCCCGGCGACATCATCAAGACCGAGCCGATCGAACTGCAGGCGGAGGTGCCCGCCGAGGGATGGCGGATCATGTACGTCAGCACCGATGCCGACGGCAACCTCATAGCAGCGACGGGCGTCGTCGCCCGGCCGCTCACCCCACCGCCCGACGGCGGCTACCCGGTCGTCACCTGGGCGCACGGCTCGAAGGGGGTGGCGCCCGAGTGCGCTCCGTCACGGAACGAGCCCTTCGCCTTCGAAGGGCTCAACAGCCTCTTGGAGGCCGGCTACGTGGTCGCCGGAGCCGACTACGAAGGGCTCGGCCCCGGTGAGGTGCACCCGTATCTGGTGGGGATGAGCGAAGCTCACACCGTCCTGGACATGGCCAGGGCCGCCCAGCAGATGCCCGAGGTGGATGCAGGCGCTGACACCTTCGTGTGGGGCTACTCCCAGGGCGGCCACGCCGCCCTGTTCGCCCACCAAGTTGCAGGTGACTACGCCCCCGACCTCGCCGTCAAAGGGGTAGTGGCCATGGCGCCGGTCGCCGACCTCCCGGCCTTCGTGCGGCAAGGACTCAGCGACGAGGACCTCTTCCCCTACACCGCCCTGACTCTCGCAGACTGGGACCTGGTCTACCCCGAAGCCGATGTCGCCACCATCACGACCGGCTGGCTCGATGATCCTTCGGTCGTGCTCGACGGCTGTAGCCCCGACCTGCGCGGGCTCACCGAAGGCCGCTCGCTGGACTCGCTGTGGACCGCCGACCCCACGCAGGTGCAGCCCTGGGCGGATCTGCTGGCAGCCAACAACCCGCAGCCTGGCGCCCGGGGCATTCCTCTCCTCATCATCCAGGGAGGCGAGGACACCTTGATCGCCGCAGGAACCGTCCAGGCCTACGTCGACGCGGCCTGTGCCGCGGGCGAAGCCGTCGACTACGAGTACGTCGAGTCGTGGAACCACCTCAGCCCGATCCTCCTCGCCGTCCCCCAGGCGGCGCTGTGGACGGCCCGCCTGGAGGCAGGCTTGCCACCGGCCAACACCTGCGTTTGAGACCCCTCAACCGGGGCAAGGCGCTCAGCCCTGCGTTTCGTGAGGAGGGCTCTCCCCCGCCTCGTTCTCGCCGAGGAGTGCGGCGATCCGCGCCTCCAGCGCGTCGTCGTCGACACGGTCCACCAGTCGCTCTACGATCGCGTCCCTGACCGCGCGGCGGCGGGCGCGGGTCCGCTCGCGGTAGTTGTCAGCGCCACCGGCTTCGTCGGGTACCGCCGCCCACCGCATCACCCACAGCCTCACCCGTCCGATGTGGCGCAGGTAGCGGGGGCGCATCCAGCGAAGCTCGAGTTCGTCGTCGCCGAGGAGCGCGTCGTGCATGGCCTGCCCGACCACAACCGAACCGGGATAAGCGATCTCCACCAGCCGACTGGCTAGGTTCACGACAGGCCCGAAGCAATCGCCTTCGATGGTCAGGACCTCGCCGAAGGCGATGCCGACGCGGACATCGGAGAGCTCGTCGTCGTCCCGGTAGGTCTCGGCCAGCGTCAGGGCGATCTCGGCTGCGGCTCTCGGTTCCGAGGCAGTGAACATCACCTCGTCACCGATCATCTTCACCACCCGACCGCCCCGGGACGCCACCGTCTCATAGGCGAGCGACTCGAACCGGTAAACGACCTCCGCCAACTCCTGCTCGCTGGCCCGCTGACTCCACGCCGTGAACCCCACGAGATCGGCGAACCCGACGGCCATGCCGGCGCTCTCCCCGGCCGCGCGGTCCATGACGGAGCGCCGGGCCGAAACCTGGAGGTGACGCCGCCAGGTGTACTCCATCACCTGCGGCATCAAAGTGAGCACCGCCGCACCCTGGATCTCGATGGGCTCGTCGGCATCGGACATCGGTGGCAGGGTGTCCTCGTCGGTCTCGGATCGGATGAGATCGACCTGTGCCGCGGCGATCCTCGCAGTCGCAGATCCGATGACCCTGGTCATCTGGAAGACCGCCGCCTCGCTGAGCACATCGGCTTCGAGGAGGTCGACGACGAGGCTGAGCATCCGCAGGTCGTCGTCGTTGAACACCACGTCACCGGGCCCCGGATCGGGGAAGCCCAGCGAGCGCCACAGACGCGTCACCGTCTCGGGCGACAATCCCGCACGCTTGGCCACCTCTTCGATGTCGTACCGTGGCGGTAGGGGCAAGATGAGGTGGTCGATGGCCAACATCTCGAGGCGGCCTTCGCTCTGAGCACGGTCGATCTCCCGATTGGGGACACCCTGCGCCTGGAGCATGTGGCGGAGGGTGACAGTGGCGCCTTCGGATGAGCTCACGAACAGTCCTGTCGCGCCATGGGCTCAATCGCGTTCGCTGCCCGCTCGACGGGGCAGCAGCCCGCGGTAGGCCTCCTCGGCCGTGCGACCCTCGTGACAGACGGCGTGGACCTCTGAAGCGATGGGCATCTCCACACCATGGGCAGTGGCGAGCTCCATGACGACCTTGGAGGTCTTCACCCCCTCGGCGACCATGTTCATCTCGTTGATCACCTCGTCGATGGTGCGGCCCTTGCCCAGCTCCTCGCCGACATGACGGTTACGGCTGTGCGGGCTGATGCAGGTGGCGACCAGGTCGCCCATGCCGGCGAGGCCGGCGAAGGTCATGGGGTCGCCACCCATCGCCGTTCCCAGACGGGTGAGCTCGGCCAGCCCCCTC
The DNA here is from genome assembly GCA_003577145.1 of Acidobacteriota bacterium. Lineage (GTDB taxonomy): Bacteria > Actinomycetota > Acidimicrobiia > Acidimicrobiales > Microtrichaceae > ATN2. Next base: position 48,436 of record QEUP01000006.1, read on the forward strand.
GTTATCACCGCCGCCCGGGTGTTGTCGCCGGTGCCGAGCCCGTCGGCCATGCCCGAGGCGATGGCGATGACGTTCTTCAGCGCCCCGCCCATCTCACAGCCCGTCACATCGTCGTTCGAGTAGACCCGGAACAGGTTGTTGGCGAAGACCTGCTGGAGCTTCGAGGCGATGAAAGGGTCGGGCGTGGCGATCACCGCGGCGGCCGCGTCTCCGCGCAGCACCTCCTTGGCGAGATTCGGGCCGGTCAGCACCGCCACCGGGTGACCGGGCACGACTTCGCTGATCACCTCGGTCATCCGCAACCGTGTTCCCTGCTCCAATCCCTTGGTGAGGCTCACTACCGGCACCCAAGCCCGCAGATACCGGGCCATCTCCTCCATCACGGCCCGGAAGCCCGACGACGGCACGGCCATGACCACCACGTCGGCTGTGGTGACCGCGGCCTCCATCGAGGTGGTGGCCATCAGGTTCGGGTGGAGCTTGTACCCCGCGAGGTAGTCGCTGTTGACGTGCTTGTCGTTGATCTCGTCGGCCACCACTTCGCGGCGTGCCCACAACATCGTCGGCTTGTTGCGGGCAGCCAGATGAGCGACCGTCGTCCCCCAGGACCCCGCTCCTATGACTGCGACCCTGATTCGCATGAGTGCCAGGTTACGCCGTGCGGCCGCAGGCAACGCCGGTAGGGTCCTGGCCGCGGGTGGATAGAATCGCCCCGCATGAGAAGAGCCGTCTTGGCGCGCCCGGTCACCGGCACAGTGGTGCTGATACCAGTCAAGGCCTTCTCCCGCGCCAAGCTTCGTCTCGCGGCGGCGCTCGATCCCGCCGACAGGGCCGCGCTGGCCAGGAGCATGGCCGCCCGGGTCGTGCAGGCGGCCGCACCGCTCCCGGTGGCAGTCGTGTGCGACGACGACGAGGTCGCGGACTGGGCGTCACGCGTCGGCGCCGAGGTCCTCTGGACCCCGGGGCTGGGCCTGAACGGCGCGGTCATGGCAGGCGTCTCCGCCTGGGCGGCGGCCGGGGCGTCCCGGGTGATCGTGGCGCACGCCGATCTTCCCTTCGCCCGTGACATCCCCCGGCTCGGGACGACTACCGGGGTCACGCTGGTTCCCGACCGGCGCGAGGACGGAACCAACGTCGTCTCGCTACCCAGCGGCTGCGGCTTCTCGTTCTCCTACGGCCCGGGCTCGTTCCGCCGCCACCAGGCCGAGGTGCAGCGCCTGGGACTGCCCCTTCACATCGAACACGTCGAACACCTCGCCTGGGACGTCGACCGCCCCGCCGACCTGCTTGCCCCCGGCCGGCTCGGCACCATGCCCGCCTCGGAGGGAGCGCGACCATGACCTCGGTCGATCTCGCCGTCCCCGAGCGGGCGCTGGCCATCGGCGCGCATCCCGACGATGTCGAGTTCGGCTGCGGCGCGACTCTCGCCAAGTGGGCGGCCGCGGGCTGCGAAATCACCCACCTGATCTGCACCGACGGGTCGAAGGGAACCTGGGACCGGGGGGCCGACCTGGCGAACCTCGTCGAGGCGAGGCGGCTCGAACAGCAGGCCGCCAACAAGGCGCTCGGCGGCACGGGGGACGTGATCTTCCTCGGTTTCGTCGACGGCGAGTTGACCAGTGGGCTGGCGGCTCGCTCCCTGGTCGCCGAGTGGATCCGCAGGACCCGCCCCGACGTCGTGCTCGGTCACGACCCGTGGAAGATGTACCGCTTCCACCCCGACCACCGACATGCGGGCCTGCTGGCCGTCGAGGGCGTCGTGGCGGCGCGCGACCCGCACTTCTACCCCGAGCACGGGCTCGAGGAGCATCGGCCGGCAACGGTGCTGCTCTTCGAAGCCGAAGCAGCCGATCACGTCGAGATCGTCGACGAGCCCGCGTTCGACGCCCGCATCGACGCCCTGCTGGCGCACGAAAGCCAGCTCGAATCGACCATGGAGGTGGATGCGGCGTCGCCTGAGGCGGTCGCGCAGTTCGACGCCTTCAAGGAACGCGAGCGACAGAAGCTACAGGAGATGGGGGCACTGGTCGGAGCGAGCCTGGGCGAGGCGTTCAAGCTCCTCGAACCCTGAGAGATCACCGGTGCCGGTCCTGGCGTACACGCCGCTCGGGCGATGGTGCCCACCTCAGCGCGCTGGAGTCAGCCGTCGGCTCCCGACTCGTCCGCCGAGCCACCGCCTGCGGTAGTCGTCTGGGTGGTGGCCGGCAGGTCCTCAGGGGGTTCCTCGAGCCCGGAGACCTGCTCGGCCAGATCGGGGAAGTCCTCCGGGCTCACCCTCGCGAGCACCTTCTTCTCGAGGCTCTCCATGAGGCCGGCGGGGGGATCACCCGGGCCGACGTACTGGAGCGCGACGACGACGTCGCCGACCTGGAAGAACGAGACGGCCCTGCGTATCTGCTCGCCCTCCACCGACACAGCACGGCTTATGTATGCATCGACGGGCGGATCGCGGTTCTCGACCTCGAGCAGGTAGTGGTTGTCGTCCTCGTCGTACCAGTCATCACACGAGGTGAGCGCAGAGGTGATGTCTTCCATGTAGCGCCGCGCGGCGGTGACGTCGCCCATCTGGGCGGCTTCGCTCAAGACGAAGGCCGTGCCGCCCTTGAAGAACGGATCGAGGAACGCCCGGGCCTGCGAGCCGCCCTCGGACCCCATCAGCTCGAGCTCGCGACCGCACCAGCCGAAGTCGAGGATCCCCAGGTCACGAAGGCTGTCGGAGCCCTCCTGCCAAGCGGGGAGGTCGTTCTGGTTGAGCAGTGCCTCCTCCAGCTCGAACGTGCCCGCCAGCTCGCTGTGATCGAGCTGGACGACATCGTCGGAGCTCCGCGAGGCCATGCTCAGGGGCAGGCCGATCGTCAGCCCGGCGAGCACACCTGCACCGACGACGACGACGACCAGGAGGACGAACTTGCCCATCGTCGTGGCGAAGAACGCCATCGTCAAACGGCGGCGGCGGCGTGACTCACCCGACATGCCCACAAGAGTAATTGCCGGCGTTCCCGAAGCGGGTGTCACGAGTCATTCGCACCGCCGAACCGGGACTCCCACTCCTCGAGGTCGTCCTCGCCGATCTTGCGGAACAGCAGCGCCGGCGGGTCGAACCGGGAGCCGGCCTCGAGTACGTCGAGGTCATCGGCGAGCGCCGGCGTCAGCACCGCATCGAGCACGTCGGCGTCCGGGAGGGAACGGCCAAGACGCTCGGAGGTCTCGGGGATGATCGGGCGCATGAGGATGGCGAAGACGCGTACGAGGTTCAGCGCTGTCCTGAGGGTGGCAGCGGTCCGCAGGCGGTCGTCTCTGATCGTCATCCACGGCCGGCGTGTCTCGAGGTAGCCGTTGCCCGCGGCCCATATGGCACGCAAAGAGCCGGTCGCCTTGCGGAACTCCATCCGCTCCATGGCCCTCACGTACGCGTCGACCAAGCCACGAAGCTCGGACCGGAGCGAGGCCTCGGGCTCTCCCGGTTCGCCTCCGGCGGGGACGACGTCTCCGAAGTGCCGGGTGACCTGGACCGCGGAGCGGTTCACGAAGTTGCCCAGCGTTCCGACGAGGTCCTTGTTGACGGCCTCTGCGAAGAGCTCCCAGGTGAAGCTGGTGTCGTCGCTCTCCGGCGCGTTGGCCATCAGGTAGTAACGCCAGTAGTCGGCCGGGAGCAACTCCAAGGCGTCGTCCATGAACACCCCCCGCCCCTGGCTGGTCGAGAACTTCCCTCCGTAGTAGGTGAGCCAGTTGAAGCCCTTGATGTAATCGGCGAGCTTCCACGGTTCGCGCGAACCCATCAATGTCACCGGGAAGCTGAGCGTGTGGAAAGGGATGTTGTCCTTGGCCATGAACTGCGTGTACCGGACGTCGTCGGTGTCGTACCACCAGGACCGCCAGTCGCGCGCGGACGGATCGATGTCGCTCCACTCCTTGGTGGCCGCGATGTAACCGATGGGAGCGTCGAACCACACGTAGAAGACCTTGTCCTCGAAACCGGGCCAGTCGACCGGTACACCCCAGCTCAGGTCACGGGTGATGCAGCGATCCTCGAGGCCCTCGTCGAGCCACTTGCGTGCGATCGACGTAGTGAGCACCGGCCAGTCGACCTGCCCGTCGATCCAATCACGGATTCGGTCGGCCATCTTCGACTGGAGGAGGAAGAGGTGGCGGCTTTCCCGGATCTCGAGGTCGGTGCTGCCGCTGACGGCCGATCGTGCCTCGATGAGGTCGGTCGGGTCCAGCAGCTTGCCGCAGTTCTCGCACTGGTCCCCCCGCGCCCGGTCGTAGCCACAGTTCGGGCAGGTGCCGATGATGTAGCGATCGGGGAGGAAGCGGCCGTCGTCCACCGAGTACACCTGCTGGGTCGTCCGTTCCTCGATCAGGCCGTGCTCGTCGAGCTTGTGCGCCAGGTGCTGGGTGAGCTCGCAGTTCTGCGGCCGTGATGTACGGCCGAAATGGTCCCAGGACAAGCCGAAGCGCTCCCCCAGATCGGCTTGGATCTCGTGCTGCTCGGCGCAGTACTCGGCGACGTCGAGGTCGGCCTCACGGGCCGCCAACTCCGCCGGCGTACCGTGCTCGTCGGTGGCGCAGACGAAGAGGACATCGTGACCGGTGAGCCGGAGGTACCTCGCATACACGTCGGCGGGAAGCATCGAACCGACCAGGTTCCCGAGGTGCTTCACGCCGTTGATGTACGGCAAGGCGCTGGTGATGAGATGACGACCCAACGGCCCTCTCCGATCTTCTCGTTCTGTGAACCGAAACCGACCCTATAGGGGCCATTGGCGTTCACAGATCATGATGGGTGATCGGGGTGTGGGCCCGCCATGCCGATCCGGCCAGGACGACAGCGGCCAGGCCGCCCAGCCAGACGAGGTTGTCACCCCACAGCATCTGGCGCGGCACGCCGGACCACAGGTTGCCCAGCAGCACCGCGACGGCAGGGAGGAAGAACCAGGCAGCAGCGATCCGGAGCCGATCGGCCAGCCAGGCGACACCGTACAAGCCGAGCACCACCAGAGCCGGAGCAGCGAGGACCAACAGCCTGTCGTCGTTCCTGGCTACGAGAAGTTGGGCCAGGCTGACGACGACAAAGGGGCTGTACCGCAGGGCAACGGCCGGCGCATCGAGTGCCCCCACTGCTGCCAGCACGACGATCCCCACACCGAAGGTGAGGATGAACAGCAGCGGTACGGTGACGAACGTGGCCCGGATGCTCAGCCGATCGGCACCGAAGGCGCCGAACTGGTCGACCAGGGTGTAGGCAAGATCGTCGAAACGGTTGAGTGGGATCTGCTTGCCGATCTCTTCGATGTAGCCGGCATCGGTGTTCAACGCGGGGATGGCGAGACGCAGGACCATCGCAGTCACCGCGGCAGGCGCTATCACCGCAACCGCCGCCGCCAAAGCCCTCCAGTCGACCAGCCTGACCGCACGCAGCGAATAGACGAGCGTGCCAACCAGGATGACGCTTTCTTTCGTCAATACGCCCACGACCAACAAGACAGCGGCCCAGAACAACCTCTCCCTCTTGACCAGGACGATCACCCAGATGACGATGGCGAAGGCCGCGGCGTCCGACAGCCAGAAGTCGTACAGCAGCCACTGAGCCGCAACGGGTACCGAGAGGTACAGCGCGACGGCTCCGGCGCTCATCAGGCGGTCGAAGCCGTGGACCCGGGACAACGAGTAGATGCCCATGGCCGCAGCGAAGACCGAGGCGGCTGCGACGAGGCGGAACCCGACCTCGGTTCCCACCGGGAGGAACGAGACGACGGTCGGGACGCCCAGACGCCACCCGAACGGCGCCAGGTGCAAGCTGCCGGGCCCATGTTCCGCCAGGTAGATGTACTTGTGGTGGTCCCAAGGATTGCCGAAGTTGCTGTGGGAAGGCGTCAACACCTCGGTCGACAACGCCAGCACCGCGACGACCGCCGCGAGAGCCGCGATCGCCGCAGCAGCAACCCACGGTTGAGGGCCCACTCGGGCAGGTCTCTCGGCACTGGGATCGGGGGCCGATGACACGGGCGACGCTGTCATCGAGGCGGATTGTAGACAACGAGGTGACACCGACCTTGTTCAACACGCGCCACCGCTCGCCGCGCTATAGCGTGAGGGGTGCGCTCACCAGGGGGAACGATGAAGCTCCAGCCACTCATCGAGACGCTGATCGGGACCGAGCCGCCCATCGCCGTGCGCGCTTATGACGGATCCGTCGTTGGTCCCGCTGATGCCCCGGCAACCCTCGTCGTCAACTCACCCGATGCTCTGCGACGCATGATCACTTCGCCGGGCGAGTTGGGCATGGCCCGCGCCTACGTCGCCGGCGACATCGACATCGAAGGCGACATCTACGCGGTCATCCGGATGCGCGATCGTCTGCCGCCCCTGTCGGCGCAGCTGCGCTTCGCCGCCCAGGCGACCCGCTTGCTGGGCGTCAGGAACCTTCGCCCTCTGGAACCACCGGAGCAAGAGGCACGCCTGCGCGGAAGGCGCCACAGCAAGGCGCGCGACGCTGCGGCGGTCTCGCACCACTACGACGTCGGCAACGAGTTCTACCGGCTGTTCCTCGGGCCGTCGATGACCTACTCCTGCGCCCTCTTCGAGAACCCCCGAGACGGTCTCGAGGCTGCGCAGGCGCGCAAGTACGAGCTCATCTGCCAGAAGCTGGGATTGCGACCGGGGATGCGCCTGCTCGATGTCGGCTGCGGCTGGGGAGGAATGGCCATCCACGCCGCTCGCCACCACGGTGTCAGCGCCGTGGGCGTGACGCTGTCGGCCGAGCAGGCCGAGGCCGGGCAGAAGCTGGTTGCCGACAACGGCCTCACCGGCCAGGTAGAGATCAGGCTGCAGGACTACCGCGACGTCACCGACGGCCCCTACGACGCCATCAGCTCGATCGGGATGTTCGAGCACGTCGGCTTGTCGAAGCTGCAGGAGTACTTCAGGCGACTCGTCTCGCTTCTCGGCAGCGACGCCAGGCTGTTGAACCACGCCATCAGCCGACCGAGAACCACCAAGCCTCGCCTTGAACGCAACAGCTTCATCAACCGCTACGTCTTCCCCGACGGAGAGCTGCACGAGGTGGGAACGGTGATCTCGGCGTTGCAGAACGCCGGCGCCGAGGCGCGCCACATGGAGAGCCTCCGCCCGCACTACGCCCTGACGCTGCGCCACTGGGTGGCCAACCTGGAGAGCAACTGGAGCGAGGCGCTGGACCTGGTGGGCGCGGCCCGGGCGAGGGTCTGGCGCCTTTACATGGCAGGATCGGCGGTCAACTTCGAGACCAACAGGACCCAGGTGCACCAGGTCCTGGCAACCAGGACGATCGCCGGTTCGCGCCCTCACGCCTTACCCTTGCGCCCCGACTGGAGCCCAGCTCCCCCCGTGCCCTGAGCATCCCCGCGGGAGCGTGGTCAGCTTGCCGCCTCGTAGGCCTCACTCAGGCGCGCGGCGATGCCGCCGGCGTGCTCCTCGGACCGGTACTTCGTCCGCGGCCAGAAGAACCCCCGCAGTCCGTCCTTGCGGTTCCTGGGAACGACGTGGACATGCAGATGAGCGATGCTCTGGCTCACCCGGTTGTTGATGGCGACGAACGACCCAGTACACCCAAGGCCGACCTCCAGCGCGCCGGCCAGCCGCTGGGTGCGCCCGAAGAAGGGCTCGAGCAGGTGCGCCGGCAGGTCCAGCAGGGTCTCGTAGTGCGGCCGCGGCACCAACAGGGTGTGCCCCACGAAGAGGGGGCGCGTGTCCAGGAAGGCGACGGCCACCTCGTCGGCGAACACCACGTGCGCCGGCACCCGACCATCAACGATCTCACAGAACACGCAGCTCATGGCTTCGCCGAACCGACCTCCATGTGGACCCCGGACACGCGCGAGGAGGCAAGGCTACCCAAACACCCCGGTCTCCACGCGGGCTCACACCGGCCCGGGCTGTGAGCCATGCTTGACCGGATGAGACAAGCAGTTGACGATCGGGTCATCTTGCCGCGGCCGGTTGGTGAGCTGCTCATCGCCTGTGCCCGCAACCACGCTTGGGACGAGCCTGTTCCCCGACTCGAAGCGCTGCTGCCGCTCGTGGACGCTCGCACCGTCGTCGACGCCGCCTTGGTCCACGGGCTGGTCGGCTGCGTGCACCTGGCGGTGGCGGCCACGGCTCCCGAAGGGTCAGCGCTGTCGATCGAACTGGCGGCTGTCCATCGTGATCAGATGGCCACTCACCTGCGGGCTCGCCACGCCCTCCGCGCCGTGGCGAGCACCCTGCACCAGGCAGGGGTTCCCTGGGTCGCGGTCAAGGGCCCGGTCCTGGCCAGCCACATCTACGAGAGGCCCGACCTACGGGGCTACGTCGATCTCGATGTCGTGGTGGATCGATCCGCCTTCGCCGACGCCGTCATCGCGCTCGAAGCCGCCGGCCTGGAGCACCTGTGCCGCAGCTGGGAGCATGTCCTCGACGAGCGAGCGGGTGAGATCCCGATGCATCACCCGGTGGGGATGGTCGTGGATCTCCACTGGGACCTGGTCAACCGGGGCACGGTCAGGCGGGCCTTCCGCATCGACACCAGGGCCATGATCGGGAGATCCCGGACGGTGGACCTCGGCGACGGACCGGTACCCACCTTCGATGAGACGGACACGCTGTTGCACCTGTCAGTGCACGGCGCGCTCTCCGGAGGCAACCGGCTGGTCTGGACCAAAGACATCGAGCAGGTGATCCTCGCGGAGTCGCCGGACTGGGATCGCCTCGTCGGCAGGGCGCACGAGGCACGCTGTGCCCTACCGGCTGCGGTGATGCTCGACCGGGCGGCCCAGGTGATGCAGATCGAGGTGCCCGCACCGGTGCTGCGCTCCCTCGATCCCGGTCGTGGCTGGCTCACGCTTGACCGGCTGGCCCGGAACCTGCCGCCGCTGCAGCGCTCACCAGGGGCGGGATCGCTGTCCCGGCTCGTGAGCAGGGCCACCCGCGCGACCCCGAGCGACAGCTACGCCCAGCTCCTGCGATCGATCGGCCGCTGGACGGCGGAGAGGACAGGCGGCGGGAGGGCTTCACCTCCTCGCCGTGACGGGGATCCGACCGACGCGCGAGCGAAGTCGGCGTACCTCCGGGGGGTCAGCAGCGGTGGGTGGTGAAACCGACCTCCGCGCCAGACGGCTCCGCCGCGTCGCGGAGGTGCTCGGCGCGCTCGAAGCCGCCGAACCCCGTACCACCCTCACCCTCGGCGAGCTTCTCAGCCGACCCCTCGGCTCCGACCTGCGGGGGACCGTGATAGAAGGTCGCGCAGGGCTCGCAGGGCTGGTGATCGGTACCCGTCTCGATCGGCTGTCCTGGGAGGCCATGCCGTACCTGCATGACGAAGCTGCCGCGCCGGCCGTGGCGCGAACGATCGACCAAGGGCCATTCGACTGGATATACGGGCACGCCATGGATGTGGCACCGCTGCAGCCGCACCTCCGGCGGGGACTGGCCCCGGCCGTCATGCACTACGTGTCCACCGAGCCTCCCCAGCCGGCGTTGGGCGAACCCGATCCGAGGTTCCGGCGCGCCACGATCGCCGACCTGTCCGACCTGTCCGACCTCTACGGGGAATACGAGTTGCTGGCGGTTCCCACCCGGGCGGGCTTGCGAGCCCTGCTGCGCCGGATGCTCCTCGACCATCTCGTGATCGTCGCCGAGGAGGACGACCGCCTCGTCGCCGGCATCGAGATCGTCATGACCCGACGTTGGGCCCACGCGGCGAACCTCACAGTGCATCCCGACTACCGCCGCCGGGGGCTGGCAAGTCAGCTCTACGTGCAGGTGGCCGAGGTGGCACGCGGCTGCGGCCTCGGCTGTGCCGGTGTCATGGCGCCGAGCAACCCCATTCCGGTTCCGCCCAGGGGAGAGGTGGAGGGCCTGTGGATCGACCAGCGGCTGGCGCCCGCCCGGAGGTTCCGTGGCTACGGGCGGCTGCGTGAGGCCACCTGGAAGGCCCGGGGCAAGCGGGCAGCCCGCCGGCCAAGCTTCTTCCGTGACCCTGGCGACCCCGGGAGCCCTCCCGGCTAGCAGCGGTCACACGCGACGAACCGGGGCACTCGGCCCCGGTTCGCAAGAAATCTGGAATCGGCCGGCTGGTTCAGCTCTGGCCACAACCCGGACGACAGTGGCCTCCGCCACCCTTGCCGCCGAGCTGACCCTCCAGGTCCTTCCTGTCCTCGATAGCGGGACGTTCGTAATCCATACAACACTCCGTCCATGGACGCCCTACCAGGGGCAGAACCCGCAACCTGCGGTATGGCCAAGTTAGATCACTTCTCGTGGTCGCACAACCCTAAGGCAGGGCACATCTGCACCATTTCGGGATCATCTGGCACCCACAGTGGTGAGCAAGGCACGGACACGGCGGATGAGGGCTCGCGACCCGGCCCGTAGCACGGCCCAGCAGGCCAGCGTCCGGCTCGGCGTGTGGCGCCGCGAGCCCACCTCGACCGCGATCACCCGGCCGATCAGGCGCTCGGGTGGAACGGCGGGATCGGTGAAAGCGTTGGCGTCACCGCCGAAGACATGACGGCCGGCGCGTCGCCGCAGATGGCGGTGAACCATGATCTGCCCACCGGCATCACAAAACGCCCATACCTGGCCCAGCCTCGGCCTGCCGGCCGCCCTCACCAGCACACGTGACCCGCCCGGCAACGCCTTGCCCATGGAGTCGCCGGCGACGTCGAGCCACACCCCATCTCCGCCTGCCCGCCCACGAAGCAACCGGGCTACCACTTCTGCAGCAACGTCACGGCTGTGCGGATCCTCCCGCGAGCCCTCATACTTGTCCTCGTCGCCGTCGACACCGTCACCGTTCATGGACCTCCCTCGACTCCCCGACCATCATCGCATCGTCGACCTCGCCGGGGTTCGCATAGCCCTGGTCGCCGACAGCCCCGCTCGCCGCGAGGCGCTCGACGGACACCTCGCGCCCGTGCCGGACTCCTGCGGTGACGCCCAGCTCACAATCGGCTTCGTCGCCGAGCCGCTCGCCGTGCCCCTCCGGCCCGCCGACACCGTCGACTACGCCGTCGAGTGCTGGCTCGAAGGCGACCGGGTCCACCTGAGGCATGCGACCGGGCTCAGCGCGGTGGTCGACGGCACAGTGCTGGTCGTCGGGGGCGAGTCGACCGAGCCAGATGTCGCGTTCCGGCACCTGTTCCAGTACGGGGTCACCCATCTCCTCGCTCCGCTGGACGCGTGGGTGCTGCACGCCGGGGCCATCGGCAGGACCGGCCGCGCTGCCCTCCTGCTCGGTAGCACCGGCTCGGGCAAGTCGACACTGGCGTACGCGGCCCTGTCCGCGGGATGGGCATTGCTGGCAGACGATCTGGTGGTCGTCAGCACTGCCGGGACAGCCCTGCGTGTGACCGGGATCCCCAAGCAGGTCGCAGTTCCCGCCGAGCTCCTCCCCGAAGGCGGTCACCACAACGGGGAGATCGACGCACGCAACCGCCGTCCGATGCCGGCGGAGGTCATCGACGTCTCGACCCACGAACTGGCCGGCCTGGTGAGAGTCTCCCACGGCACCGGCCGGGGTCAGCTGAACGAGGTCCCGGCCGCCGAGGCGCTCGAGGACGTGCTGTGGTCGTTCCCCGCGCGCACCACGCCGACGCTGGCGCGGGGCGCATTCGAGCTCGCCGCCCGCCTGTCGCGCCTGCCGGCTGTGGAGCTGCAGCATGCCGCCGGCCCCGACATCCGCGTGCGGCGAGCGGGCGAGCTGCTCGAAGAGGCGTGGGCGTCTTCGCTCCTGAAGGCTGACTCGCCGCGCGACGCCGATCAGTAGTTCCCGAGGGTCCCCGCGGCGCGAGCGATGCGGATCGCCCGGCTGAAGGCCCACAGCGACACCGGGACCAGCACGACGGTGAAAGCCGACAGGATGAGCAGCTCTGGTGCGATGTCGCTCCAGCCGCCGCCGGCCAGCAGCACCTCGCGTATGCCGGTTATGCCGTAGAAGGCAGGGAAGAGGTACGCCGCCCAGGAGATGGCTTCGGGGAAGACCGAGACGGGGAAGAGCGCGCCGGAGAACAGCAGCGTCAACTGGTACAGCGGTCCCGAGATCGGGTCGCCCCGCTTGGTGACGACGATCACTCCGGCGGCCATGATGCCGAAGGCGCAGAAGGTGGCGATTGTCAACAGCCACAGGGGAATCGAGATGAGCACCCCCCCCAACGGGAAGCCGACGCCCGCGGTGCTGATGGCTATGACGAGCAGCAGGATCACCTCTCCGGTGGTGAGCAGCAGGGGCAGCACGAACGAGCCGCTGAGAAAGACGCTCATCCGGGTGGGCGTCGTCAGCAGCACCTCCAGGGTGCCCAGCCGCTGCTCCTCGCTGATCCGTTGGTTGAAGGCACTGATCCCGAGGCCACCGAAGGCGGTCACCGCCAGGCCGACCATGACGAACTCGAAGTATCCGCCTTCGTACTGGTCCAGCTCGGGCGGCTGCCCCATCAAGCGGCTTATGAAGAACATGATCAGCGCATAGAACACGACCTCCAGGTAGCGGAGCACGATCCGGAACTGGTAGCTGAACTCGACGTAGAAGTCGCGCCGGAACAAGGCGCCGATGCGCCGCCAGTCCATCCCTGGGCCTTCGACGAGCGGCTCGGTCGTGCTCATCGCTCGCCCTCGGCGGCCCGTAGCAGGATCTCCGTTATCGCAGAGGCAGCTGTGCCTTCCTCGTCGTGTAGCTCGGCTACGCCTCCTACGTAGTGGACGCGCCCTTCGAGGATCACCACCACCCGGTCACAGATCTTCTCGACCTCGTCGAGGCGGTGGCTGGACAACAGCACGGCTTTGCCCTCGTCGGCGAGCGTGCGGAGCTTGCGCCCGAACTCGATCGTCGCCAGCGGGTCCAGGCTCCTGGTCGGCTCGTCGAGCACGATCAGCGACGGGTCGTGGAGGATGGCCCTCGCCAGGCTGAGCTGGGCCTTCATGCCCGACGAGTAGCCGAAGACCAGCTTGTCCCTGCCGGCCAGGCCTGCCTCTTCCATCAGGCGGGTCGCCTGCTCGCTCGCCGCGGACCGGGACATGCCGGCCATGACCCCGAAGAACTCCAGGTTCTGTCGCCCGGTGAGCCTCCAGTACAGAGCACGATCGTCGGCGAGCGCGATGCCGAGTTGCCGCCGCACCTCGAGCGATCGACTGGAGACGTCGAGGTCGTCCAGGTGGATGGCACCCGACGACGGCTCGACCAGCGTGCATATCGCCTTGAGCAGCGTTGTCTTGCCGGCGCCGTTGGGCCCCACCAGACCGACGATCTCGCCTGAATCGACATGGAATGTCACATCGCTGATCGCCTCCACCGGCTCGGCCGTGGCTGCCCGCATGACGAGGCGAAGCAGGCCAGTGGGCGGGAGGTAGGTCTTGGAGACACCTTCGATCCTGAGCCGCATCTCGGTCAGGCCTGCTCGACGAGCTCCAGGTCGTCGAGCTCGCGCAGGAACTCCGACACATCGGATCGGAGCTGTTCGAGGGCCACGCCGGTGAAGCGGCCGGTCAGGCACGCGGCCAGCTCTGCGGCGCCTCTGACACCGTCGAGCTCGCACCACACGAGCGTGCCCACCGGGTTCAAGGTGATCAGCTCCCGGCCGGCCGCGTCGAGTATCACCGCCCGCTCTCCGGCGATCTCGTAGCTCACCTTGCTCGAACGCCGGTAGCTCATGGCAGCCGAGGGTACCCAATCGGGCGCCCAGTTGAAACGAGTCAGAGAGCGGCGAGCACGGCGCCGGCCACGACCAGGACCGAGCCGATCACGACCACCGGACCGGTCGCCTCCTTGCTGGCGACCATCCCGATGAGAACCGACGTCTCGCGCAGCGTCGACACCTGACCGGCGTTGGCACGCTGGAATGCCAGCAGCACCAGCAGGTAGGCGCCGAGGGACCCGATCCCGATCAGGATCCCGGGGCGGATGCTGCTGCGCAACCTCCGGGTGTCAGCGCCGATCGCCACCAGCATCATCACCCCGACCAACAGCTCGGTCACACCCACGTAGCCCCAGGGCCCCGTCTGGCGGACCGCCGATGCATCGATGAGGGAGTAGGCGGCGATGCTGGTGCCGGTCAGCAACGCGAACACTACGGCCGTGCCCTGGTCGAGCCGTCGGCCGGCCCCGCCGACGAGGGCAAGCCCCAACCCGAGCAGGATGGCGCCGGTGATCGCCAGGTAGGTGGGCTGCTCGCTGAGGACCAACCAGCCTCCCAGCGTCACCAGCAGCGGGGAGGTCCCCCGCGCCAAGGGGTAGGCGATCGTCAGTGAGCCGTGCTCGAAGGCGGCCGACAGGAGAGTGACGTAGGCCGTGTGGGTGAGCACCGATAGGGCAACCAGTCCGAGCACTCTGGTGGGCGGATCGAGGAGGACGGCCGGCAGCGACACCACCCCGATCACGAATCCGGCAACGGCCAGCGAGGCGTGACGATCGTCGACGTCGTGAAGCAGCAGGTTCCACCCCGCGTGCAGCACGGCGGCGACCAGTACCAGCGCGATGGCTACCGCGCTCACCAGCCACGCTGCTTTGCTGTCGTACCTGGGGGGGGACCCACCATCGGGACATGCTTGCAGAGCGGGGGCGGCCCCGGAAGCCTGTGCAGATCGGCCATGGCTGACTGTCACCGACCCGGGTCATGATGGTCCTGGGTTCGCACCACCCGTCGGGCGCACCGACCAGACCGACACCGGTGCCTTTCTTCGGCCTACGAGAGGCACCGCCATGTCCCGTTTCGCTCATCGCTCGTTCAGCGGCGGCCCAGGAGCAGAGCTCCTCGGTCGCTTGATAGCCGAGATCGACACCTTGGTCCCGACCACCGAGCCTGTCCTCGTCGGGGTCACCCGTGCGGCTACCCACGACCCGGGCTCGGCACAGTTCGATCCCCGTCGCTTCCCGGCCGGGCCGCGCGGTGCCGCCCACTCGATGCTGGGGTTCTGTGCTCCCCCTCACTGGGACGCCGTCGTCGCCGTGCTCGACGGCAAGGCCCGCAGCCTCGACGGCGGCAACCTACCGGGCCACACCGGCCCCGTTCGCAGCTACTACCTGCTCGACCGCGAGGCACGGGCTTGCAGCGCGATCGAGTCCGAGCGAGGCTCCCACATAGACCTGTCGGGTGGCCACGAACCTGTGGGCGTGGTGGTCGATGCCTGCCATCGGGCTCTCGGCCTGGCCTGTGCCCACGAATCGCGGACCACCCTCCACCTCCTCGCGGCGGTATGGCTCAACGCCATCGTTGTGGCCGCCACCGACCCCGACCTCGACGCAGGCCTGAGTTGCTGGCGCGGTGTCGCGGCTCTTCACCCCGCGGCTGCGTCACCGACGGGTGGCGGTGGCCGTTTCCGCCCGCTCACCCCTGAGCGGCTGGCGAGCGTGGCGGTCAGGGCAGCCCTTCGCCTGCCGTTCGAGTCCATCCGGACAAGGTGCGCTCACGGTGACTGGCCGATGGCCGACCTGTCCCCCACGGAGGCGGCATGGATGGATGAGGCGATGTTCGCCCGCTGGGTGCTGGGTGCCTACCCGCCCTTGCAGGAGAGCATGGCCGATCTGGAGTCGCTCTGCGACCCGCTGGTGGTCGACATCGTGACCGCGATGCTCACTGCCTGGGGCCTCACCTACGACGACGCGGCCGCTTGAGGGGGTCCGGTTCTGCGATCGATGGGTCACGACAGGCACCCCCCAACGGACTCAGATCGCCTGTCGGCGGGGTCTCCGCGCCCTAGATTGGGGCGATGCCGGCGGCCATCCAACCTCCGCGGGGTCCCCTACGGTGATCCTCCGCCACGTCTCGGTGCCCCTGTGGGCCTGACGCTGGTCGCCGGAGTCGACTCGTCCACTCAATCCACCAAGGTCGAGATCAGGGACGCAGACTCCGGCACTCTGGTGTCCTCCGGGCGGGCAGCTCACCCGCCGGCGAAGCAGGTGCGCGAGGGCCAGAGCGAGGCCGACCCGACAACCTGGTGGCAGGCTCTCGGGGCGGCTCTCAGGCAAGCTCTGCTGGGCGCCGACAGCCGCGACGTGGCCGCAGTCGCCGTCGCCGGCCAGCAACACGGCCTCGTCGCGCTCGACGATCGTGGCGAGGTGATCCGGCCCGCCAAGCTCTGGAACGACACCGAGTCGGCGCCGCAGGCGCAGCAGCTGCGCCAAGCGCTCGGCAACGAGTGGTGGGCCGAGCAGGTCGGCTCGGTGCCGGTGGCGTCGTTCACCATCACCAAGCTGGTATGGATGGCCGCGCACGAACCCGCCAACTTCGAGCAGATCGCCAGGGTCCTCCTACCCCACGACTGGCTCACCTACCGCCTGACCGGAGCGTTCGCAACCGACCGGGGCGAGGCTTCGGGCACCGGCTACTGGTCGCCTACCACGGGTGCGTGGACGCTCGACCTGCTCGACGACCTGCTGGCGCTACCCGCCGGATGGGAACACCGGCTGCCGCGGGTGCACGGCCCTTGCGAGCCGGCCGGATCGATCCAAGGCCCTGCCGCGGCACTGACGGGCTTGCAGCCGGGAACCCTTGTCGGCCCGGGTACGGGCGACAACATGGCAGCCGCGCTCGGAGCCGGTCTCCAACCGGGTGACGTAGCGCTCTCGCTCGGTACTTCGGGCACCGTCTACTCGGTCACGAATCGACCGACGGTGGACCGTTCGGGTCAGGTGGCCGGCTTCGCCGACGCCTCCGGTCGCTTCCTGCCGCTGGTCTGCACCCTCAACGCCACTCTGGTAACCGACCTCATCGCGGGCTGGCTGGGCACCGACCACGCCGGGCTTACGGCGCTGGCCCTGCAAGCAGCGGCGGGAGCGGCGGGAACGACCCTGCTCCCCTACCTGGCCGGCGAGCGCACACCGGACCGACCCGACGCCACCGGCGTTCTCGCCGGGCTGCGGACAAGCACCACCAGCTCTGACATCGCCCGGGCAGCCCACGAGGGCGTCGTCTGCGGGTTGCTCGACGGCCTCGATGCGCTACGGAGCGCCGCCGTCGACACCGCACGGGGTCGGCTGCTGCTGGTCGGCGGCGGGTCCAGATCCGAGGCCTACCGTCGGATCATCGCCGATCTCTCGGGCCGACCGGTGACGGTACCGGCAGGCGAGGAGCAGGTCGCCGCCGGCGCCTGCATCCAAGCTGCAGCGGTCCTGAGCTCGGTGGATCCGGCCGAGGTGGCCGGGGCGTGGGCGGGAGCGCCCGAGTGCATCGTCGAGCCCGAGCCGGTCGACCGCGACATGGTCCGTGCCCGCTATGCGGCACTCCGCGACGCTGACCTGTCGGTGGACTGAGCTCGCATCGAGGCGGGATGGAGGGGGCACTGGAAGCCGACGGTCCCGACCGCCATCGTGAACGGCAGCGGATTCAGAAGCGCCTCGCATGGGGAGGCTAGTGTCCTGGCAGCAACAGATCGGTGGGGGAGCCGATGAGTGGAGTCGTTTTCGAAGGGGTGACCAAGCGGTTCGGCGAGGTCGTTGCCGTGGACGACCTGACCCTCGAGATCGCCGACCAGGAGTTCATGGTCCTGCTCGGTCCCTCGGGCTGCGGCAAGACCACCGCGCTGCGCATGATCGCCGGGCTCGACGATGTCACCGCCGGGGTGCTGCGCATCGGTGACCGGGTCGTCAACGACATCGACGCCAAGGACCGCGACATCGCGATGGTCTTCCAGAGCTACGCGCTGTACCCCCACATGACGGTACGCAAGAACGTCGAGTCGCCACTGCTGACCCGGGCCTTCCCGGTGGACGACGGTGCGCCCCGCAAGCTGACCGGCGAGGAGCGTGAGAAGCGAGTCAAAGAGGCCGCCGCCACGCTCGGTCTGTCGGATCTGCTCGACCGCAAACCCGGAGCGCTCTCCGGCGGCCAGCGTCAAAGGGTCGCCCTGGCCCGATCGATCGTGCGGCGGCCCGAGGTCTTCTTGATGGACGAACCCCTCTCGAACCTCGACGCCAAGCTGCGGGCCCAGACCCGCGTCGAGCTCGTCGAGTTGCACCGCCGCCTCGCCACCACCTTCATCTACGTCACCCACGACCAGGTCGAGGCCATGACCATGGCGTCGCGCATCGCCATCATCGAGAACGGTCGCCTCCAACAGGTCGGTCGCCCCCAGGACGTCTACGAGCGGCCGGCCAACCTGTTCGTCGCCCGCTTCATCGGGAACCCGCCGATGAACACGCTCCCCGCCTTGTTCTCGCGCAACGGCACGGCCTCGCAGGTCGTGTGCGGCGAGACCCGCCTCAGCGTCAGCGAACCGGGGAGCGCGGCCGACGGCCAGGCGGTGGACTTCGGGGTGAGGCCCGAACACCTCACGGTCGCCGCCGACGGCCTGCCCGCCGAGGTAAAGGCGGTGGAGATGCTGGGCCACGAACGCCACCTGGTGTGTGACGTGAACGGCGCTGCGGTCGTGATCCGCCAGCCCACCGAGGGAGCACCACCGCAGCCCGGCGAGGTCCTCCACCTCAGCGCCGACCCGGCAGAGGTGCACCTGTTCGACGCCGAGACGTCGGAGCGCCTCAATTGAGCACTGAGGTGCAGGCCGAAGCTGGCGAGCACGCCGCACCGGCACCGCGGCGGCACCGCACGTCCCGCCGCACCCGCGAGGCCCTCGTCGGCTACCTGTTCCTCGTGCCGTCGCTGGTCATCTTCGGGGCTTTCTTCTTCTACCCGTTCGGGCGCTTGATCTGGCTCGGGCTCCACCAGCAGAACCGCACCGGCACGGCCACCCGCTGGGTCGGAATCGAGCAGTACGGCGAGGTGCTCGGGGGCGAGGAGTTCAGCCAGGGCCTGTGGCACAGCGTGCAGTACCTGATCTACACCGTGCCCTTGGGCCTCGTCCTCGGTCTCCTGCTGGCCGTCGCAGCCCACCGCCGGCTCAAGGGCATCAAGATCTTCCAGACGATCTTCGCCTCCACCGTGGCGTCCTCGGTGGCGGTGGCCTCGGTCATCTTCTTCGTCCTGATCAACCCGCAGGTAGGCAAGTTCGGCCGGGTGTCGTGGCTCGACCTGGAGAACCCCGACTCCGCCCTTTTCGCGGTTTCGCTCTCGTCGGTGTGGCAGAACCTGGGCCTGACCTTCATCATCGTCCTCGCCGGCCTGCAGGCCATTCCCGACGAGATAATCGAGGCGTCGATACTCGACGGGTTCGGCCCGGTACGACGCTTCTTCCGGGTGACGGTGCCCCTGATTGCCCCGACGCTGCTGTTCTTGGTGGTCGTCCTGTCGATCTTCGCCCTCCAGGCTTTCGCGCAGATCGACATCCTCACCCAGGGTGGGCCGGCCGGTTCAACCGAGACCCTGGTCTTCAAGATCTTCAACCTGCAGCAGCCGGCCAAGCAGCCGATCGGCTCGATCCTGGCGGTGGGCCTGTTCGGGGTGACGATGATCGTGTCCCTCGGCCAGTTCATGATCCTCGAACGACGGGTGCACTATGGCAATTGACACCCACGCCCCCAGGCTCGACGAGACCGGCCGCCATCGCCGCCTGCGGCTCCGCCGCCGGGGCAGTGCCCGCTGGAGCGGCAGGCCCGGTGTGCGGGCCCGCTGGGCCAAGAACGCCGGCTGGTACATCTTCTTGACCGCGCTCTCCCTGCTGGTCCTCTACCCGATCTGGATGACGATCGTGAGGGCCATCTCCACACCGCTCCCCTACATCGACGAGGGACAACCCCTGTGGTGGGTGCGGCCGCAATGGGACATCTTCTGGCGGGCCTTCACGCTGGGCGACATGGGGCGAGCCTTCTTCATCAGCGCCATCATGACCACCGTGATCGTGGTGGCTCAGGTCCTCACATCGGTACTGGCCGCCTACGCCTTCGCGTTCCTCGAGTTCCCGCTCAAGCGGCTGATGTTCGTGGTGGTCATCGCCACCCTCATGCTGCCGATCGAGGTAACCCTCATCGCCAACGTCAAGACCATCCGCGAGGTGGCGTGGCTGGGCGTCGATTCCATCCAGAGCCTCTCGGCCCCGTTCCTGGCCACCGCCTTCGGGATCTTCCTCATCCGCCAGGGCTTCATGGGCGTACCCAAGGATCTTCGTGACGCGGCCACACTCGACGGCTTCGGGCACATGGGGTTCTTGTGGCGGGTGGCGGTTCCCGTGGCCCGGCCGATAATCGCCTCCTTCATAGTCGTCTCGTTCCTGTCGGCGTGGAACCAGTACACCTGGCCCCGGGCCGTCACCGAGACCAGCAGCTGGAACACCGTCCAGATCGCCTTGCGGGAGGTCTCCACGACCCGGGTCGACCAGCTCAACATCGGCTTCGCCGCGGCGATCGTCGCGGCTCTGCCGATACTCGCCATCTTGATCATCTTCCAGCGCCACCTGATACGAGGCCTCACCGCCGGTGCGGTCAAAGGCTGACCTCGAGGAGTAAACGATGCGTGCATTCCAACGGCTCTCAGCAGTACTGGTGAGCCTCGCCCTGGTGGCCGCGGCGTGCGGCGGCTCCGGCGACGACGGCAACGGCGACGGAGCCCTCGCCGAACTGCCCGAGTGTCCCGTCGACGCCCACCTCGAAGCCGACGGCACCGTCGAGGTCGTCGTGTGGCACAGCTACGTCGGGCTGACCAAGCAGACCCTCGAAGCCTTGGCCGCCGACTACAACGAGTCACAGGACAAGGTCGAGGTGAAGATCCAGAGCCAGGGCACCTCCTATGACGAGCTGCTCCGCAAGTACGAGCAGGCGATCCCCACCGACGACCTGCCGGGAATCGCCATCCTCGAGGACACGACCGCGCAGTTCATGGCCGACAGCGGCACCATCCTCCCCGCACAGTCGTGCCTCGATGTCGACGAGGACGAGCGGGCCAGCGTGGACAGCTGGCTGCCGGTGGCGCGCGACTACTACACGATCGACGGCGTGCTCTGGCCGGTGTCGCTCAACGTCTCGACGATCATGCTGTACTACAACCGCGACCACTTCGAACAGGCGGGCCTCGACCCCGACGACCCACCCCAGACCCTCGACGAGGTCCGCGAGACGGCGCAGGCCCTCAAGGATGCCGGCGCATCCACCCAGCCGCTCTCTTTCCTCCTGCAGCCCTGGTTCATCGAGTACTGGATGACCGGCGTGGGCCAGGAGGTCGTCAACGGCGACAACGGCCGGGACGAGCTGGCGACCATGGGCACCCTCGACAACGAGGAGGCCCAGGGTGTGTACAACTGGATCAACGACATGACCGCCGACGGCCTGATGGCGCCGGTCTCGGGGACTCCGGGCCAGATCAACCACTACCTCAACATGCTGGGGACCTCCTCGATGCTGTTCGAGACGTCGACGGCGATAACCACCATCATCGGGATCCTCGAGGGGAGCCTCGACCCCGAGGAACTCGGCGCCGACCTCGACCTGAGCGGCCTGCCGCCCATCGACCTCAACATCTCGGCCAACCTCTTCCCCGGCATCGAGGAGCCCGGCAAGGGCCAGGTCGGTGGCGGGGTGTGGTACATCCCGTCGACCAACGATCCCGAGGTGCAGGCGGCGGCGTGGGACTTCGCCAAGTTCATCAACGAGCCGGCGAACCAGGTCCGCTGGACCCTCGAGGGCTCGTACCTGCCGGTCAACCAGGAGGCAGCCGAGAGCCCCGAGCTCCAGGAGGCCTGGGAGACGACCCGGGGTGGCCAGTGGCAGGCCATCGCCTTCGAGGGGCTGCTCAACGTCGACCCGACCTTCCCCGGGCCGCTCATCGGGCCCTACGACGACTTCCGCGAGATCGTCCGCAAGTCACTCGACGACATGGTGCTCGCCGGCACGAGCCCCGAGGATGCCTTGAGCAGCGCCAACGACCAGATAACCGAGGCGCTCGAGACCTACGCCGACGAGAACTTCTAGGCGCTTGCTGCCATCGGATCCACTCGTCGGCGGGCCCCGCTTCTCGCTGCTCGATGCACCCGGGACCTTCGTCCTGGTCAGGATCGGGACCGGCGGGCCGTTCGTGTAGTCCGACCGGACCAACGCGCTCCATTCATCGGGCTAGGCCGCCGAAGCAAGGTGCATGACTGCGACACCGGCTCTTCGGATCGGCGAGGCCTCCCTCGTCGGGACGACCCAGAGCCGGGCCGGCCTGAGCGCGGCGCCGATCGGGCAACTGGTGCAGATCGGGATCAGCGAAGACGGACGCTGGACGGTCCGCACGGTGCAGAGCAACGCCCACCCGGCCGGGGTCGCAGCCTAGCGAGACCCATTCTCATACCCAGCGGGCACCGTCGGCGGCAGGGATCGGTCCCTGCCGCCGACACGCGCCCGGGTGCCGGCCCCGGCCCGCGTCCGAACCCGACGCGGCGCCGTGCACGACCCCTTGATCGCGACAGATCGGGCACCTAGGGTCGGCGGGCACCGGCACCCCGCCGGGATCGTCGGCGCCCGCACGGGCGTGACCTCTTTCTTCTTGCTCCCCGGAGGTCTCCCGTGCACCGACTGCGCAAGCCGGACGTCGTGCCGATCCTCGCCGTTCTGCTCAGCCTCGCCACCCTGGCATGCCTCGCCGGCGTGCTCATCGTCGCTACCGGCCCCCGAGCTCACGCCACGGTCACCCCCCTCGCAGGTTTCCGCGGCTCTGTCGACGGCTACGAGGGATGGTTCGGCAGCTACCATCTGGGCGACCTCGGTCCCGCCTGGTGCATCGACCACGGTATCGCCGGTCCCGACCCCGCCTTCGGCTACCTCCCCTCCTCACCGACGGAGGTCTCTGCGGAGGTGCGCGCAGCCATGTCGTGGATCGTCGCTCGTTGGAGCCGCCCCGACGACGCGGTCACCTCCGCCGCCATGGTCCTGGCGCTGCACGACCTCATGGACGCCCGCTACCCGTCGGGGCCGCTGGAGGTGTTCGCGCTCACACCCGCTGACCTCGAAGGCTTCGGGGGTAACGGGGCCCGGGTGATCGCCTCTGCCCGCATCCTCGAGCTCGACGGGCTGGCTCACCGCCACCTACGAGGCCCGTTCCAGCTCTCCGCGCGCGCAATCGGCGTCCCGGCCGGATTCCCGGGAACGCTCGTGGTGACCGCCACCGATGCCAACGGGGCCCCCATCCGGGGGGCCGTCCTGGCGGTCAGAACCCACGGCGCACGTCTGACGAGCCCGGCGGCAGCACGCAGCGACAGCACCGGAGCAGCCCGCTTCACCTTCAGCGCCGGTGCTGGGCTCAACGGCTTCGAGGCCGCGCTCATCACCGCCGCACCAGAACCGGCGGTCTTCGCTCCAACCAGGCAGCGGGCCCAGCGCGTCATCCGACCTGCCTTCGCCAGCGCGACAACAGCCACCGGGTTCGACAACACCGAGCAGCCCGCGCCGTCGTCGACCACGGTGCCCCCCACGACCGCCACCACTGCCCCTGCCTCGACGACGGTGCCCCCCACGACCGCCACCACTGCCCCTGCCTCGACGACAACCGCGGCACCCGCCACCACATCCACCGCCGTCGCTGCGAGCACGACGGTCGCACCGACCTCGACGGTGACACCTACGACCGTTGCACCCGCCACCACCGCGCCGGCGACCCCCGAGGGCACGCCCTCCACCACAACCGTCGCCCGCTCCGGTGCCACGCCCCCGAGCGCCCCGTCCGTCACCACCACACCCCCGGATGCTGCTGCCCTCGCCCACACCGGCTCGGCTGCCGATGGCCTGGCCGCCATCGGCACCGGTGTCACAGTCCTTGGCGTGGCCCTTGTCGCCGCGCGACGACGGCTGCTGGCGACCAGGCTGTCCCGCTGAGGGATTCGCCGGCGGTTGTGCTCCGAGAGGACACGCCTCGTCGGGTCAAGCGCAGTGCCTGGCCCTGAGCCCTGTGAGGACTCGAGCGTGCGTAATTGGGTGAACAGAGGTTCGCTCAGACCGGCATGGATTGAGTATCTGAGTTCACGACACCTTGCGCTCTTCACGGTAGGTCGTTACTGTTTCAACGAACCGTTGTTCGTTGAAACCTCAGATGTCGACCTCCATCACCCGTTCCGAGCGCAAGGCCGAGACCCACACCGCGATCCTCGACGCGGCCGAGCAGGTGTTCATCGAGCGCGGATGGCGCTCGGCGGGCATCCGTGACGTTGCCGATCGGGCGGGCATCGCGCCCTCGAGCATCTACAACCACTTCGGCTCCAAGGAACAGCTCTTCTCCGCCGCGTTGGCGAGACGAGCCCTGGAGGTGCAGCAGGCCGCGGTGGCCGGCTTCATGCGGGTGCGCGACTTCCCCAACGACCTGGCCGACGTCGTGGCGCTCATGCGGAGCTTGGCCGAGGAGCACTCCGAGTTCCTCCGACTGGCGGCGATCGACATCGCCGAGTTCGGCGCGGTCCACGTCTCACGGCCCGACCTCGACCTGATCCCTGTCATCGAGGCGATCTTCCGGCCCTACTACGAGGCCGACGCCGCCAGCGGCTTCCTTCGGGATTTCGACCTCGGCGTCGTCGTGCGCTTCATCTACCTGTCCCTGTTCACCTACTTCGGGATCACCCAGCTGTACGGCGAGCGCCTCGGCACCGTTGGGGACACCGATTGGGAGGACAGGGAGATAGCCCGCCTCCTGGAGCGGGGGATCGTGGCACGACCCAAGGAGGACCAGTGACCACCGACCTCTTGCAGAAGCTGCCCGACCTGCCAGCCGGGCCCACCGCCGGCGACGGCCTCCCCAGCGTGCGACCCACCTCGGTGGAGCAGGTCGCCAAGCTGGTGGGATGGGCACGAGAGGAGCGGGTGCCGCTCTGGCCCCGTAGCTCCCAGGCACCTCGCCGCCACGGGCTGGCCGGCGGTTCCGGCCTGGCGGTCGACATGTCGACCATGACCGCGGTCCCCATGGTCGACAGGCGCAACCGGGTGGCCCTCTTCGAAGCAGGGGTGACCTTCGCTCAGCTGGCGGATGCGCTGCGCCCGGAGGGCCTCCGGCCCGTCATGCCACTGTGCCCCCGGGGCGCCAAGTCGGTCTTGGCGACCTACCTGGAGCGCGAGGCGACCACCCTGCCCGCCTTCCAGTGGGACCTCTCCGACCCACTGCTCTGCCTCGAGGTCGTCTACGGAACCGGGGACGTGTTCCGCACGGGCTCGGCTGCGGGGCCAGGCACCCTGGAGGAGCAGTGGTCCTCCGGTGACATGCAGAAGGGCCCGATGGGGCCGGGTCATGCCGACTGGATGCGGATCATCCAGGGGGGACAGGGCTCGATCGCGTTGGCGACTTGGTGCTCGGCCAAAGCCGAGGTTCTGCCCCTCATAGAGACCGTGCACGTCGTGGCCTCGGACACGCTCACCCCTCTGGTGGAGTGCGCCTACCGGCTGCTGCGTCGCAACGCGGTCGACATCTGCTTCATCGTCGATGCGAACGCCTTCGTCGACCTGACGACGGTGACCGCCGCCGAGCGGGCGGAGGCGACGCGTCGGGCCAGGCCATGGAGCCTCGTCGTGTCGGTCAGCGGCGGCACCGAGCTGCCCCGGCGGCGTCACGAGCACTACACCGCCGTTCTGCTCCGCGAGGCCCGCGAAGCGGGTGCCCGGCTGGTCGATCCACCGGCGGGAAGCCCCGAGTCCCTCCTTGAGCTGCTGCGCAAACCCTCCGCAGAGCCCTACTGGAAGGAGCGCCGATCGGGTGCATCGCGGGAGGTGTTCTTCCAGACCACGCTCGATGCCGTCGGTGACTTCGTGCACTCGTTCCGCGAGCACGCAGCCCGCGCAGGGATCGGCCCCGAGCAGATCGGCGCCTACGTACAACCACAGCTCGGAGGCCGTGTGACCCACGTCGAGTTGCTCGTCGCGTGCGAACCCGGCGGCGAACAGGAGGCCGACACGGAGGCGTTCGCCGCGGCTGTGGCAGCTCCGCTCGTGGCGGAGGGCGCCTTCTTCTCCAGGCCCTACGGCGAGTGGTGCCGGCCCGCCCTGGCCAGCGCCGGTTCCCGCGACGTGCTGGAGCGCGCCAAGTCCATCTTCGACCCCGACCGGATCCTCGCGCCAGGGCGGCTCGGCCTGAAAGGAAACCCCGATGGCTACAACCTCTGAGATCACCACACGCGCCCGCCGCGGGGCGAAGCGCCTCTCCCGGAAGCTGCGGGTCCAGAGCGCTCCCCTGTCCAAACCCCCGCACTCCAGCGCGGAGTCCGGGCCTTCCCACCCGTCCCTGGAGAGCCTTCAGCACCTCACCAGCAAGTGCCCCCGGTGCTCGCTGTGCAAGTTCCCGCCGCTGCTCACCGTGCGTTCGAAGGCCCACAGTTCGATCTGCCCGTCCTATGACGAGTACGGCTTCCACAGCCACTCCGGAAGTGGCCGCGTGATCGTGGCCAACGCCGTGCTCGAAGGCCGGGTCGGGCTCGACGAGGCCACTCGCGAGGTGATCTTCCAATGCACGATGTGCGGCGGCTGCGACATGTCCTGCAAGTTCTCCACCGACATCGAGATCTCCGAGACGATGTTCGCCCTCCGAGCCGAGTCACACCGACGGAACGGCCCGCTCGACGCGCACGCCCGGGTGCTGGAGAACCTGGAACACCACGGCCATCCCTTCGACGCCGAGATGGGATCGAAGGGCGACTGGCTCTCGAGCGAGCCCGCTGTACGAGTCGGGATGTCGCAGCGCCTGGTCCTGGTGGGCTCCGCCTACGCGCTGCGCACCGAACGTCGTGCGACCCTTCGCAACCTGGTCCGCTTGCTGGGTGCGGCGGGAGTGGACTTCAGCGTGCTGGGCGAGGGCGAGCCCGACACCGCCACGATGGCGCTGCACATCGGCGCCCTCGATCTGTTCGACCGGCTCGCCCGCGACCTCGTAACAACTCTGCAGCGGGGCGGGGTGCAAGAGATCGTCTGCGCCGACCCCGAGGACTTCGCCACGCTGCGAGGCCACTACCCGAAGGTCGTGCAGCACGACATGCGGGTGCGCCATGCCGTGGAGGTGCTGGACGAGGCACTGGCCAAGGGCTCGCTGAAGCCCCGCCATGTCGTTCGCAAGCGCGTCACCTACCACGACCCCTGCAGCCTGGGTCGCCGCTCCGAGGAGTTTCAGCCCTGGGAGGGCGAGGTCCACAAGATCATGGGTCAGCTGCTGGTTACCGATCCGCCGAAGCCGGTGAACCGCGGAACCGAGGGTGTCTACGACGCACCGAGACGCATCCTGGCCGCGGTGCCGGGTGTGGAACTGGTGGAGATGGACCGCACCCGCGAGTACGCCTACTGCTGCGGGGGCTCCGGAGGAGTACCCCAGGCCTTCCCCGAGTTCGCCGCGAACACGGCGGCCGAACGGCTGGACGAGGCAGGCGCCACCGGGGCCGAGTTGGTGGTGAGCGCTTGCCCGGGCTGCGAGCACAACCTGTCCGCGGCTGCGGGGGGCCGGCGGATCGAAGTGACCGGCATCTACGACGTGCTCGCCAGGTCGGTGCTGGGCCCAGGCAAGACCGTGGAGCTCGCCGCTGGTGCGAGGAAGGAGCGTTGACATGAGTGCGATCCTCAGCTCCCGCAACATCGTGGAGCTCCCGCCCGAGGAGGCGGCGGACCTTCGATCCAAGGTTGGCGAACGCCTCGCCGAGATCGTCGGGCAGCGATGGGTCACCACCGAGCCCGCAATACTCGACACCTACTGCTGGCAGTACTTGGCCGAGGCCGCCGTGGGTAGCCGGTGGATGTTCCGTCCGCTGGCCGTCGTGCTCCCGGAGACCAGCGAGGAGGTCGCGGCGATCGTGCGGTACTGCAACGCCGAGGGCATCCAGTTCAAGGCGATCTCCACCGGCTTCGGTGCCTGGGGTGCCGCCACCCGTCCCGACTCGATGGTGCAGATCGACCTCAAGCGCATGGACCGCATCCTCGAGATCGACGCCAAGAACATGTATGCGGTGGTCGAGCCCTACGTCACCGGCAACGAACTGCAGACCGAGGCGTTCAAGGTCGGCCTCAACACTCACATCGCCGGGGTGGGCGGCCAGGCCTCCGTGCTGGCATCCGCCACATCGATGATGGGTCAGGGCCTCGACGGGGTGTCGATGGGGTTCTCCTGCCGCAACCTCCTCGGTGCCGAGTGGGTCACCCCCGAGGGTGAGATCGTGCGGGTGGGCAGCTTCGACAGCAGTGGACGCTGGTTCAGCGGCGACGGCCCCGGCCCGTCGGTGAGGGGCATCTTCCGTGGCTTCGCGGGCGCGCTAGGTGGCTTGGGCGTGTTCACCAAGGCCGCGGTGAAGATGTACCCCTGGGAGGGCCCCGAGAAGCTCACCTTCACCGGCACCTCGCCCAACTACCAGACCGAGATACCCGAGCACCAGCTCTCGGCGCTGTGCATCGTTGACGGTTGGGACGGGATGGCCGAGCTCGGCTACCGCCTCGGTGACAGCGGCATCGCAACGGTGGTGAACCGGACCGCACCCTCGCCGATGGGAGCGGTCTTCACCGCCGACAACAACGAGTTCGTCGACATCTACAGCATCCCTTTCGTCCACGAGCTCTACTACACGCTCGCGGTGATCATCCAGGCACACGACGCGGAGGAGTTCGAGTACAAGGTCGACGTGCTCAAGTCGATCCTGTCGGATCTCGGCGGGGGCATGATCGCCAACCTGCCGTTCCGCCAGTACACGTACTGGTTCGCACGGTTCTCGCGCACCCTGTCCCGCCGGGTCGGGATCAAGATGATCCTTCGTTCGGTTCCCGGGCTCCTCAAGATGTTCACCAAGATGGGAAGGCACTTCGGTCTGCGGCGTCTGCCGACGTCCATGTCGAGCCTGGTCTACGAGAGCGCCATGCGC
This sequence comes from Acidobacteriota bacterium, assembly GCA_003577145.1. GTDB lineage: Bacteria > Actinomycetota > Acidimicrobiia > Acidimicrobiales > Microtrichaceae > ATN2. The sequence continues at coordinate 77,107 of QEUP01000006.1, forward strand.
AGCGGTATGAACCTGCGAGGTATCTTCCGATTCGGCGGCACCTTCTGGACCGCGATGGGATCGCTCGTGTCGTGGGACACCGCCATCAAGGGGGCGAAGGTCGGCGCCCAGGTCAAGCAGAAGTACATCCAGCGGGGCCAGTTCTTCGACGACGGCGCCGACAACGCCTGGGGAGGCCTCTACGAGAACGGCGCCTACTCGCATCTCGAGGAGTTGGCCTGCTACGACCCCACCGAGGAGAAGAGCGGCGACACGGCCATCGGCTACATCTTCGAGACCAACCTCGCGTCCGCCGAGCACCACCTGTCGTTGCCGCTCAACGCGGTCGGCCCCCAGGCGAGCATGTTCTTCGGCCCCTTGTGCCGCAACTACCAGGCCTGGCAGGTCAAGATCAAGCAGGCCTATGACCCGAACGACGCCAGCGAGGGGTCCAGCTACGTCATGCCCGACTACAAACCCGGCGGCGTGCTCAAGAAGCTCGTGATGACCGTGCTCGATGACCGCGCCGAGATCGACCTGACCAAGGACCTCTGAGCCCGGCGCGGCGCGATGAGAAGCCGAATCCACTTGTCATGAAGAACCGGATCACAGCCCTTGGCGTGGCCCTTGTCGCCGCGCGACGACGGCTCGGGGCAACGTGGGCCCCTCCGTACACGGGCCGCGCCGCCGAGACCGGGGGTGGTTACACCTGAGCGCAGGGCGTTCGTAAGCTGGAGCGGTGTCCACCCCCCGATCGCGCCGCGCGGCGCGATCCTTCTCACCCACCCGGCGCAAGCTGCTCCTCGTCGGCGTCTTCGGTGCGGTCAACGCCGGCCTGGTGAGGGCATTGGGCAGCCCCCGCTCGCCCGCACGGGCTCCCGCCACCGCCGGCGAGGGAGCGCCGACAACCCCGGTGGCGTTGGAAGGGGCTGCCGAACCGCCGCCACCGGATCACAACTTCGACACCGTCATATCCGGCGGCCGGGTCATCGACCCCGATTCGGGTTACGACCAGGTCGCCAACGTGGGCATCGACGGCGGCGCCGTCACCTCGATCTCCAAAGAGCCGCTCAAAGGCACCGCCTCCATCGACGCCTCCGGACTCATCGTCGCCCCCGGCTTCATCGACCTCCTCTCCTACGAGCCCAACAGCTTCGGCATCTGGTACAAGGTCGCCGACGGAGTGACCACCAACCTCGGGATGCACGGCCTTCAGCTCGCGCCTGGTGAGTACTTCGACCGGTTCAGCGGGGTCACCCCGACGCACTTCGGCGGCGCGTTCGACGACAACTGGGGCCGCAGCATCCAAGCCGAGATCGGCAACGACCTCGCCGGCACACCGGACCAACTCGACAGGCTGGTGGACGAGTTCGAGGAGGGAATCGAAGGCGGCTGGATCGGCATCAGCTTCTCACTCGAGTACACACCCGGCGTCGACAACGAGGAGGTGGACCGCCTCGCTGACGTCGCCTTGAAGTACGACCTGCCGATGTTCTTCCACGCCCGCTACTCCGATCCCGACCCTCCGGGCACCAACGCCGAGGCCATCGAGGAGATCCTGCGTGTGGCCCGCGAGAAGGGTGTGGCGGTTCACGTCGAGCACATCACTTCAACTGGCGGCACCCACACGATGGCCGAAACCCTTGCGACCCTCGACGAGGCTCGCGCCGAGGGGATAGACGTGACTGCTTGCATGTACCCGTACACCTTCTGGGCGACCTATCTCGGGTCGGCCCGGTTCTCACCGGGCTGGCAGGAGCGCTTCCGGATCTCCTACGACGACCTCGTCATCCCCGGAACCGGCGAGCGGCTGACCGAGGCGACCTTCGAGCAGTACCGCTCGGAGAACGTCCTGGCCGCCGCCTACGCCATTCCGGAGGAGGACGTGCGAACCGGCTTGAAGGATCCTCACGTCTTCATCGGCAGCGACGCCATTCTCGAAGAGGAGCTCAACAACCATCCCCGGGGAGCGGGTTCGTTCGCCCGCGTGCTGGGGCACTACGTGCGGGACGAGCAGGTCATCGATCTCCACCAGGCGCTGCGAAAGATGACGATCCTGCCGGCGCAGCGCCTCGAACGGCCGGTGCCGGCCTTGCGCAGGAAGGGACGCATGCAAATCGGTGCCGACGCCGACATCACGATCTTCGATCCAGACACCGTGATCGACAAGGCGACCGTCGACAACCCCGCGCAGCACTCCGAGGGGATCGAATACGTCATGGTGCTCGGCCAGATCGTCAAGGACCCGAACGGCCTGCAAACCGGCGTCACACCGGGTCAACCGATCACCGCCTAGCAGAGCCGGCCACCCGTTCTGTGAACCGAAAAGGCCCCTATAGGGGCCACGCGCGTTCACAAAACCGGTTGGGTGGAGCTAGCACAGGCCGAGGCGGCGTCCGAGATCGCTGCTCAGCCTGCGCTCTGGATCGAGCTCGTCCCGCACCTCACGCCAGGCGTCGAGCCGGGGGTACATCTCGCTCAGCAGCTCGGGACGCAAGCGGCTGTCCTTGGCCAGATAGACCCTGCCGCCCGCTTCGGCCACCCGTTCGTCCAGCCCATCCAGGAGCTGCTCCAGCTCCGGGGCGCCCACAGGGATGTCGAGGCTCAGCGTCCAGCCTTCCTGGGGGAACGAGAGCGGACCCTGGTTGCCGGGCCCGAACCGCTTGAGCACCGCGAGGAACGACGCGGTGCCCGACGAGCTGAGCCGCTCGACCGCATGGCGCAAGGTCTCGCCGGCGGTGAAGGGGACCACGCATTGCCACTGGAGGAAGCCACGGGATCCGTACAACCGGTTCCAGCCACCCACCATGTCGAGAGGATGGAAGAACTGTGAGATCGTCTGCAGCTCGCCGCGGCGGTGCTGGGGCGACTTCCGGTACCACATCTCGTTGAACAGGCCGATGGTCCAGCGGTTGAGGAGGCCCGAGGGGATGAGAGGGGGCGCTGTGACGACCTGGCGGGGAGCGAACTCGAAACGTCGCTCGGCGAGCTCGTCAGGGAGCTCGTCCCTGCCTGCGAAGCGACCTCGGGTCAACACCGACCGACCCATTGACGCGCCGGTCGCGAGCAGATCGATCCACGCGACCGAGTAGTCGCTGACCTCGTCGGTGCTCTCCATCAGCTCCATGATCGAATCGAGATCCCCGGCTCGGTCGGTGTCGACGCTGAGGAGGCTGGACTCGACCGGCAGCAACCGGAAGGTCGCGTCGATGATCACGCCGGTCAGGCCCATTCCACCGGCGGTGGCCCAGAAGACAGCGGCATCGTCGACGGGATCGACCTCGCGGATCCCGCCATCGGGGCCTGCCAGCCTGAACGAGGTCACATGGTTGCACCAGGACCCTGTCCGGTGATGGTTCTTGCCGTGGACGTCGGCGGCGATGGCTCCGCCGACTGTCACGTACCGCGTACCCGGGGTCACGGGCACGAACCAGCCCAGGGGCACGAGCCAACGCATCAGCTGGTCGAGGCTGGTCCCCGCGGTGGCGGTGGCGAACCCGGCTTCGAGATCGACGTCGATCAACCCGTGGCCCGGCGCGGTCTCCAGGACCATCCCGCCGGCGTTCTGGGCGGCGTCGCCGTAGCTGCGTCCCAGGCCCCTGGCCAACACGCCTCTGGTCGGTCGGCTCCGCAGCGCCGATACGACATCGGCGGGCTCGGAGCATCTCATGACCCGTGCGGCGGTGGGCGCGGTACGACCCCAGCCGGTGAGCAGATGGCGTTGGCCGGGCAGTCCTGACATGAGCGGCCGGCTCAGGTGACGTACACGGCGAGGACGAGGAACACGGCCCAGATGACCCCGAAGACCTGCAGGGTGCGGTCGGTGAGCACGAGGTCTTCGGGTGCGGCACCCTCTCCGCGGTCCACGAGCATGGCGTAACGCAGGACTCCCATCACGAACGGCACGATCGAGAGCTGGATGTAGGGGCTCCCGCCCTCGACGGGGACGCGCTCGATCGCCCAGAGGCAGTAGGCGATCATCACGACACCCGATGTCACGGCTCGCAGGTAGCCGAGATAGGAATCGGTGTATTCCTCGAGTGTGCTGCGCACGGCCGCGCCGCCGGCACCCAGGTCGCGGAGCTCGGCGTGGCGCTTTCCGGCGACCATGAAGAGAGATCCGAAGCTGGCGATGATGAGGAACCAGTCCGACACCGGTACGTCGGTCGCTGCCGCTCCGGCTATGGCCCTGAGCACGAAACCGCCGGCCACCGCGACCAGGTCGACGATGGCGATGTGCTTGAGCCAGATGGTGTAGCTGCTGGTGAGCACGATGTATCCACCGACCACCGCCGCCAGCTCCCAGCGCGCTGCGAAGCTCACGGCCACGCCCGCAGCCACGGCCACCAGGCCCACCGCTATGGCCGTGCCGACCGGGATCACCCCCGCCGCCACCGGGCGGTGGCGCTTGGTGGGGTGCAATCGATCGGACTCGACGTCGTAGGCGTCGTTGATGAGATAGGTGCCGCTCGCCGCCAGACAGAAAGCTATGAAGGCGACGAGTGTCTGAACGAACGGCTCGGATTCACGTAGGACCCCCGCCGCGGCGGGGGCGGCGAACACGAGCAGGTTCTTGGCCCACTGCTTCGGGCGGATTGCGCGGACGAGTCCGAGGGTGAAGGACTGGGTTGGGGGGGCCGTGGTCATGCGGTTGGTCACTGTGGGCACGGACGGCGCGAACGCAACCGTGCGCCGGCGGTGGTCCGAACGCGCCGATCCTAGCCCTGGCACTCCGGGCCGGAACACAGAACGCCCCGCCAGTGCGATTTGGCGGGGCGTTCCGTGCGGTGGTTGGTGTGTGGTGGTGTGGTCACTATAGCCGCTTGCGATACGAACGCGTCAAGAAACAATCACAGGTTTTGTCTTGACTGCCGTTCAGGGTTCGACGGGACGCTCAGGGAAGCCGGCCGAACAGGTCCAGCGGGCCGTCCGGGCGTCGTCGAGGAGGATCACCCCCACCGGCAACGTAGTAGCGTCCCGGTGGTTGGCACCCGCCGGAGGAGGCTGTGACCCCATCGCCGCGGCGCACCGCTCGGAGGATCCGGCTGGATGGCGTAGTGCAGGGTGTGGGCTTCCGCCCCTTCGTCTGGCGGCTGGCTCGCGACCATGATCTGAGCGGCTGGGTGCGCAACACCGGGGGCCGAGTCGAGATCTTCGCCGAGGGCGAACAGGGCGATGTCGAGGTGTTCTGCGCGGCCCTGGTGGAACGAGCACCGCCGCTGGCGAGGATCGACCACGTCGAGATCTCTGCTGATACGCCGATCGACGCCCAAGGCTTTCGAGTCGACTCGAGCATCGACGTGGGTCACCCCGATGGACGCCTGGTCGCGCCCGACTCGGCCCCCTGCGGGGACTGCCGCCGGGAGTTGTGGGAACGGACAGACCGGCGCTACCTGTACCCGTTCGTCAACTGCACCCAATGCGGACCTCGATTCACCATCATCGAGGATCTCCCGTACGACCGTGAGCGCACAGTCATGCGCCGGTTCCGGCTCTGCGCCGAGTGTGCCCACGAGTACGACAACCCTGCTGACCGGCGCTTCCACGCCGAGCCCGTGGCATGCCCTCGCTGCGGTCCCACCGCGACTCTGCTGGTCGACGACGCCAGGGTCGCGGCCGCTACCACCTTCGAAGAGGCCGCACGACTTCTTTGCCGCGGCCACATCATCGCCATCAAGGGCGTGGGCGGCTACCAACTCGCGTGTGTCGCCGACGACGAGACCGCCGTAACCGAGTTGCGGAGGCGCAAGGACCGCCCCCACAAGCCTCTTGCGGTGATGGTCCCAACTCTCGCCGAGGCCCAGCGGCTGTTCGACACCGGCCCCGAGCACGACCGACTGCTGAGCGCACCGGCGGCACCGATCGTCCTGGTTCCCGACCGGGGCCTGCTCGCGCCCTCGGTCGCCCCCGGCCACAACCGCCAGGGTGTCATGCTCCCGGCGAGCCCACTTCACGAGCTCCTCTGTCGCGTGACGGGCAGGCCCCTGGTTATGACCAGCGGCAACCGCAGCGAGGAGCCGATCGCCATCGACGACGCGGATGCCCGAGCACGCCTCGGAGAGATCGCCGACGCGTTCCTGGTTCATGACCGTCCGATCGCGACGCGATTCGACGACTCGGTCGCGCTGGCCCACCACGACGGGCCACGGATCCTCCGGCGTGCCCGGGGATACGCCCCCGAGCCGATCGTGCTACCGGTCAGCCTCGATCCAGTGCTGGCCTGCGGAGCTGACCTGCAGACCACCTTCTGCCTGGCGCAGGGCACCAACGCCTACGTCAGCCAGCACATCGGGGATCTCGACAACAGCGAGACGATCGACGCCTACCACGATGCCCTGCAACGCCATCTCCGGCTCTTCAGGGTGGAGCCACGGCTCGTAGCCCACGATCTGCACCCCGACCTGGAGTCGACACACCTCGCAGTGGCCATCGCCGAGGCCCTCGGGCTACCCCGCCGGCCCGTCCAGCACCACCATGGGCACATCGCGGCGGCGATGGTTGAACACGGACTGATCGGCCCGGTCGTCGGAGTCGCCCTCGACGGCTTCGGGCTGGGCACCGACGGCACCGCCTGGGGCTTCGAGCTGCTCGTGGCGGATCTCGCGGGCGCCAGGCGCGCCGGGCACCTGCGCCCGGTTCGCCAGCCCGGGGGCGACGCGGCAGTTCGCCATCCCAGCCGCATGGCGCTGGCACACGCTGCCGACGCCGAGTGCGTCGAACCCGCCATGAGCCTGTTGGGCCTCTCACAGGACGAGCCGTCCGCCGATCTCGCCGGGGCCAGCCCCGGGCAGGTCCTCGGGCAGCTCCGGTCCGGGCTCGCCTCGGCGCTCACGTCCTCGGCGGGGCGGCTGTTCGACTCGGTGGCCGCCCTGGCAGACGTGTCCCGTCGTCCGAGCTACGAAGGCCAGCCGGCGGTACTCCTCGAGCAGCTTGCCCGACGCTGCCCCCGGGGCAGCAGCGGGAGCTACCCCCTGACGTCCCGGGGTGAGGATCCCGTGATAATCGACTCCCGGCCGGTCATCAGCGCGGTCGTCTCCGACCTGGTGGATGGCCGTGATCGAACAGAGGTCGCCGCCGCCTTCCACGCCTGGGTGAGCGATGCGGTGGTGCAGACCAGCGAGAGGATCTGCGAACGTGAGGGGATCACCCAGGTGTGCCTCGGAGGCGGGGTGTGGGCGAACGCCATCCTGCTCGATGCCGTCACCTCCGGGCTTGGGGCCATGGGCATCGATGTGTTCTACCCTCGGGCCGTACCGCCGGGAGACGGAGGTCTCAGCCTCGGTCAAGCCGTCGTCGCCCACGCCGACCACCAGAGGTGATGCGAAGTGTGCCTTGGAGTACCGGGCAAGCTGGTTGCACTCGACGACGGGGAAGCCCTCCCTTCCGGAACCGTCGACTTCGGTGGCGTCAGGCGCAAGGTGTGCCTGGCCTACGTCCCTGAGGCACGGGTGGGCAACTACGTCCTGGTCCACGTCGGTTTCGCCATCTCGACACTGGACGAGGCCGAAGCGGCCCGCACCCGGGCGCTGCTCGAGGAACTCGCCCTGCTCGGGGACGAGGTCGGCGGATGAAGTACGTGGACGAATACCACGACGCCGAGCTGGCACGACGCCTGGCCAAGAGGATCACCGACGCGGCCTCCCGGCCGTGGACGATCATGGAGGTCTGTGGTGGCCAGACCCACACGCTGGTACGGCACGGCATCGACCAACTCCTCCCCGACGAGGTGAGGCTCGTGCACGGGCCGGGCTGCCCGGTCTGCGTGACTCCCCTGTCGGTCATCGACCACGCCATCGAGATCGCCGGCCGTCCTGACACGATCCTCTGCTCCTTCGGTGACATGCTCCGCGTGCCGGGTTCGGCAACCGATCTGCAACAAGTCCGGGCCACCGGTAGCGATGTCCGAGTCGTGTACTCCCCGCTCGATGCTGTCGACATCGCCACCGGCAACCCCGACCGCACCGTTGTCTTCTTCGCGGTCGGCTTCGAGACGACGGCGCCGGCAAACGCCATGGCGGTGCATCGGGCAACGGCGCAGGGGGTGGACAACTTCGCCCTGCTGGTCGCCCACGTGCTGGTACCCCCGGCGATGCTGGCGATCCTCTCGGCTCCCGGCAACCGCGTCCAGGGCTTCCTCGGGCCGGGTCACGTGTGCACCGTGATGGGCTGGGGCGAGTACGAGCCGATCGCCGCCTCCTGCGGGGTGCCGATCGTCATCACCGGCTTCGAGCCGGTCGACCTCCTCGAGGGGATCCTGATGCTGGTCACCCAGCTCGAGGAGGGGCGCCACGAGGTCGAGAACCAGTACGTCAGGTCGGTACGCCGGGAGGGGAACCCCGCCGCACGAGCAGTGGTGGCGGAGGTGTTCGAACCCTGCGACCAGGCGTGGCGGGGGATCGGCACACTCCCCAGCTCGGGGCTGCGACTGCGTGAGGCATACCGCGGGTTCGACGCTGCACTGAGGTTCCCCACCGACCTGCAGGTACCGGACGACAGCCGGTTGTGCATCGCCGGTCAGGTCCTGCAGGGACGGGCTCTACCGGACGAGTGCGCGGCCTTCGGCCTGGAGTGCACACCCGAACACCCGCTCGGAGCGCCGATGGTGTCCAGCGAAGGTGCCTGCGCGGCGTATCACGCGGCTGGCAGGGTCGGCACCAGGAGACCGGGGTGACCGCCGGCGGCAACGCCGAGCCGGTGGGGAGCTGCCCCACGCCGCTTCCGCCCGGTGAGGCCGTCCTCCTCGGACACGGCAGCGGGGGACGCCTGACCTCAGAGCTCATCGACGGGATCTTCCTGGACCGCTTCGCCAACCCCGAGCTCGCTCGCCTGGGTGATTCGGCCGTGGTGGAGGTCGGCGGGCTGAGGCTGGCTTTCACCACCGACGCATTCGTGGTCACACCCGCGTTCTTCCCGGGATCGGACATCGGTGCGCTGAGCGTCAACGGCACGGTCAACGACCTGGCGATGGTCGGAGCCGCGCCGCTCTTCCTGTCGGCGGCTTTCATCCTCGAGGAGGGCCTGCTCGTCGAGGACCTCACCACGATCAGCGACTCCATGGCCGAGGCTTGCCGGGTCGCCGGCGTCACTCTCGTCACCGGGGACACCAAGGTGGTCGAGCGCGGAGGCGCCGACGGGATCTTCATCACCACTTCGGGCGTGGGGCTCGTACCGGACGGGCTCGACCTGGGGCCCGACCGGCTGCTGGCCGGTGACGTGATCCTGGTGTCGGGACCGGTTGGAACCCACGGTGTAGCGGTGATGTCCCAACGCGCCGGGATCGGCTTCGACGTCGACATAGTGAGCGACACGGCACCTCTCACCGGACTCGTCGAGGAGGTGCTCGCGGCGGCCGAGGTCCACTGCCTGCGGGATGCAACCCGCGGCGGGCTCGCCACCGTCCTGTGTGAGCTGGCATCGGCGTCGCAGGTACGGCTGTTGTTGAGGGAAGCCGACGTCCCGGTCCTCGACGCGGTGAGAGCGGCTTGCGCGACGCTCGGACTGGATCCTCTCTACGTGGCGAACGAGGGGGTTTGCGTGGCCGCGGTGGCGGGGTCCGACGCCGACGCAGCCCTGCGGGCAGCCCGAAGCCACCCACTCGGCGCGAGGGCTGCCATCGTGGGTCTGGTCGAGAGCGGGCCCGAGGGTGTGCAGCTCGAGACCGCCGTTGGCACCCGTCGCCCGATCCACATGCTCGCCGGCGAAGCCCTTCCCCGCATTTGCTGAGCCCGCGCCAGTCACATGGCGCCACCTGTGGTGCCGCCATGTGGGAGACCTTCAAGGAAGCTCTGGCATCTCGTCCTGGTAGAGCCAGGCATCGAAGAAATCGCCGAGGTCGACACCGCTCACCTCGCCTGCCGCGGAGATGAAGTCCTCGGTCGTGGCGTTGCTGTAGCGGTAGCGATCGGTCCAGGTCTGCAGCAACCTGAAGAAGTCCTCGTCACCGATCGTGCGACGAAGCGCATGAAGGGTGAGAGCCCCGCGGTAGTAGACGGACTCGCCGAACATCTCGCTGGCGCCTGGATCACCCGGCGGCGTGTCGCCCCCGATCTCGGCGTGAAGCGAGGCCATGGCGTCATCGACGTCGAAGCCCGGCGTGGTGGCCTCCTCCCACAGGTACTCGGCATAGGTCGCCGGACCCTCGTTGAGCCAGATGTCGGACCACACCTCCAGCGACACCGAGTTGCCGAACCACTGATGGGCGAGCTCGTGTGCGAGCAACAGCTCGTCCGGTTCGGTGGCGGCTTCGATGCCGACGAGGGACATGGTCTGGTTCTCCATGGCGGTGCCCAGGTACTCCGGGACCACGACGATCCCGTACTCCCCGAAGGGATACGGGCCGAAGACCTCCTCGAACTCGGTGATCATCCGGGCAGTCACCTCGAGGTCGCCGACGCCTTGGTCGGCGACCTCGGGCGGCACGAAGTTGCGGAGGAAGGGCTCGTCACCCTGCTCGATTCGCTCGATCTCGTAGTTGCCCACGCTGGGAGCCACGAGGTAGGTGGCGATGACCTCATCGCTGCGCCAGGACCAGCTGCGCGAGCCACCATCGTCGCCCTCGCCGACCAGCTCTCCGTTGCCGGCGACCTCGAACCCGTCGGGAACCTCGAGGGTGACCGAGACGGTCGCCTTGTCGCTGGGGTGATCGTTGCAGGGGAACCAGGTGTGCGCACCCTCCGGTTCGGCGAGGACGAAGCTGCCGACGTCTTCGAGGACGTACCACCCCAGGCCTTCCACATCGGACTCCGAGCTCGTGAGCTGCGGCGTCCCCGAGTAGGTGACGACCACCTCGAACTCGTCACCACCGGCCAACGCGTCGCTCGGCGTGATGAAGAGCTTGGCACCTTCGTCCCGGTACTCGGCTTCCTCGCCGTCAACGGTCACCTCGCTGACGTCCAGGCCGCTGAAATCCAGGCTGAAGCTGCTCAGATCCTGGGTGGCGGCGGCGCTGATCCGCGCGTCCCCTTCGAGGTTGCCGCTGCCGGGCTCATAGGACAGCGACAGCTCGTAGTTGTCCACGTCGTAGCCGCCGTTGCCCAGCGTCGGGAAGTACGGGTCCCACAGCGTCGGGCTGCCGGGCTCGGGCTCGCCGGCCTCGGCAACCTCGTCGCCGTCCGCGCTCGACACCGCCGGCATGCGGTCACCACCACTGCAAGCCGAGACCAGGACGCACGCGGTCACCACGTGTGCGAGCGATCCTCGCCAGGCGCGCATGGGCAGAACCTAGTGCTTCGTGGGATCCTCGTCCGGTGACGAGCAGGTGGAGATCGCGGCTGGAGGGACGCCGGAGGCCCTCCCGAGCGGCGTTCGGGATGCCTCGGGGCCTCGCCTACGTCCACTGGGACGTGCCCGTTCCAGCCTCGGACGGCTTCGACGCGCCGATCACGGTCGTGTCGGCCCCGACCGGCCCGCGCCGTGCCGCGGACGGGGTCAGCGGTTCGCTCGGCTGGTTCGTCGCGGTGCAGAGCGCGGTGGCGTCTCGCGGCGGCCCGGTCACGACCTTCTACGCCGGTTTCCAGCAGGCGGAACCACCCAGAGGCAACTGGCCCAGCCCCCACGGCTGGCTGATCTTCTCGCGCTTCCTCGCGGGGAACGAGAGCGAGTGCCGAGCCGATCAGCCCGACACGGTCTGTGTGGCCGAGCCCCACAGCGAGGGAGGGTTCATCAGCATCCGCCGACCGTACCGTTGGATCGACGAGGGCACGACCCACGCGTTACGCATCCGGGGGGAGCGGCCGCAAAGCGACGGGAGCCGGTTCTTCGCACTGGAGGTCGGGAGTGGGCGCGATCCCGAGAGGTTCACCTCGGCCGGCGCGCTTCGGTTCCCGGGAGCCGGCAGCGGCGATCCCCTGGTGACCTCAGCCCGCACCACCTTCGTCGAGATCTGGAACGCCGGCGGCTTCGACCGGATCGGCCCGGAGCAGGTTGGCGCCTTCGAGGTGACGCTCGAGGGGATGACCGACCTGTCGGACAGACCAGGCGCGGAACCAACCTCGCAGCCGGCCACCGGGGCGCGCGCGGGGTGCAGCGATCGGGGGGTCTTCCCGTACGTTTCGCTCTCGGCCACCGGCAGCCGGGTGACGATCGAGGTCGGTCCCGACGCCGGACCGTGCCGGGCCGGGCGCCTGTGGTGAGCCCCGCCGGCAGGACGGCGTCGGGGTAGTGGGTGCCTGAGACGAGTAGTATCTCCGTGGCAGGTGTGGCGTGATTTCGTTGGCGAGGCGGGCAGTCGTTGAGAGCTGTTCGGTCGGGAGCAGGAGAGCAAGCCCCAGATGAGCAACCGGACCCGCCCACGGACCGTCGTCACCTCCCCCTTGCGCGGTGATGGCCGGGAGAAGGTGGAGAAGCTGGTCGACGTCGTCCTCTACGACCCGTGGATCGACCACCGGCCGCTGCGGATCCTCGACGGCGACGGCCTGCTGGCGCTCCTGGAGGAGAACGACGCCGAGGCGCTGATCGTCGAGGCCGACTTCGTGTACGGAGCGGTCTTCGAACACCCGCTCGAGTTCATCGCCTCCACTCGAGGCGACCCGAACAACGTCGACGTCTCTGCTGCGACCGACGCCGGGATACCAGTCCTCAGCACGCCAGGGCGGAATGCAGATGCAGTGGCCGAGCTGACGATCGGCTTGCTCATCGCCACATCCCGCCACATCGTCGCTGCCGACCGGGCGACCCGCGAGGACCGCATCGTCGACGACGGCCTGATCCCCTACCAGCGATACCGCGGCTGGGAGATCAACGGCTGCACCGTGGGGCTCGTCGGGCTCGGCGCCGTGGGGCAGGCAGCCAAGTGGCGCTTCGAGGGGCTGGGTGCCCGGGTCATCGCTCACGATCCGTTCAACCGCGATGCCAAGCACTCCCTCGACGACCTGCTGGCGGAAGCCGACGTGGTCTCCATGCACGCACCGTCCACACCCGACACCAAGGGCATGATCGGCCCGGATCAGTTCGCCCTCATGAAGGAGGGAGCGGTCTACCTGAACACCGCGCGCGCAGAGCTCCACGTGCACGAGGCGCTCATCGAGGCGCTGCGCAGCGGCAAGCCGGCGGCGGCGGGACTCGACCACTTCGAAGGCGAGTACCTGTCGCCCGACGACCCGCTGGCGAAGATGGGCAACGTGGTGCTGACCCCTCACATAGGCGGCGCCACCTACGACACCGAGCGCCGCCAGACCAGCATGATCGCCGACGACCTGGAGCGCCTCCTCAGCGGTGAGCGGCCCGAGCACATCGTGAACCCTCAGGTGCTGGGCGACGGGTAACCCTCCCGGCACCGTGTCGGTCGTGTCGCACCCGGCGCCGCCGCAGGCAGCACCCCGCTGCCACGGGCACGGATCAGGCCGGCTCTGCACCCGGTTCGTACTCGAGGAAGAGATCCTCGACGCCGGTGCCCGCAACCGCGTCCATGATCAGCAGCAGGTCCTCGTAGTACCAGTATGCCAACTCGACCCCCTCGGAGTCGGTGCCGACCACTCCCTCGCCGACCGCGTTGCCGTCACCGTCCAAGATGACGTAGGTGTCGTCCAGGGTCAGGCCACGTTCCTCGTGGTCGTTCGCCAGCACGTTGAGCAGGCTGCGCCCCGCCTCGGGCTTGTCAGCCCACTGCGAGATCTCGAGCCTGACAGCGTCGTCGGTGTACCACGCGATCACCGCGTCACGCGCTCCTGCCTCCAAGGCGGCCGGGTTCTCCTCGGTCCTCTCGAGGTCGTAGCTGCCGAGCGAGGACGGGAGCAGGTCTGTGACGCTCGCCTCGACGGGTGCGATGTCCTCTTCGAGCGCCACCGCCCGGAACGTCTTCACGGCCCGTAGGGCTGCATCGATATCGGGATCGGTGAGCATCTGCACCTCGACGGTGATGTACTGGCTCGATCCTCGCAGCGCCACGATCTGCAGGAGAGCCCCGCCGTCCTCGCCGCAGTCTGTCCAGAGCTCGGCGACGCCTGAGTAGAGACCATCGTCGTAGTCGAACTCCTCGGGGCCCTCGCAGTTCTCAGCGGTCGCGTTGTCATTGTTCAGGAGATCGACCAGCTCCTGATGCGATGACGCAGAGCGCAGGTCGACCTGCGCTCCGGGCACCGAGTAGCCCTCCACGAACGCCTCGAGGTCGGTCGAGGCCCACACGCCGGGAAGCTCGACACCCTCGCGCTCCCCGACCCTCGTGTCGACGTCGTCCCACTCGGTTGGGACTTGGACCTCCACCTGTTCGCTGTCGTCCTCGATCAGCACGAACTCCTCATAGGGTGTCCCTGCGGGAAGGCGCAGGCCCGATAGGTCGATGCCGTAGAGCGAGCGGTCGTCCTCCTCGGCCAGCAGGTTGAGGCCCTCGTCCTCAGCCGGCTCCTCGGTGGTCGTCGAGCTCGGCGTCGAGGTCGTGGTCGGCGCCGAGGTGGTCGTCTGCTCGGCGGGTTCGGTGTCGCCTCCACACGCCGCCGCACCCAGGGCGAGCACTGCGAGCACCGTGACGAGCACAAGGAGTTGGAGACGGGCGGTTCTGGCTCGAGACATCAAATGCCACCTAGTTGAGTGATCACCGGCAAACGGTCGCGCTCCCCCGTTCACGAGGATAGGGGCTCAGGTCCCGAGCCGTCGGCAGTTCCGTCCTCAGCCGTCTCGGAACCATGGGCTGATGCACGACGCTTGCGGGCCGCCAACGCCGCCGCGCCGCCGGCGATGACCGCCGCGCCGCCCGCTGCGCCGGCGACGACCAGCCCGACCGGCACACCGGAGTCAGCGCCGCGGTCCCCCTCGTCGTCCACGGCGAGCTCCGGCGGCCCCTCCAGCCCGGCCCACGAGCGAGCGTTGCGCAGGGCGATGGCGAATATCGTGAGCGTCGGGTTGTGGGCACCGCTCGTGGGGAACACCGCCGCGTCGGCGACACCCACGTTCTGGATGCTCCACAACCGACCGAACCCGTCGGTGGCGCTGTTGGAGGGATCGGTGCCCATGCGCAGCCCACCCATCAGGTGCGCTCCTGAGGGCGTGGTCTCCCCCGTCGGCGACGGGGCTTGGGGTGTGCCGGTCTGAGCGACCGCACCCGAGACATCGGCACCGGCAGCCTTTGCCAGCGCTTCCATGTGAGGCATGTAGAACTGCTGGGCGGTGAGCTCGTAGAGATGCGGGTGATAGGTGACACGCGCAGCCGGGAGCCCGTAGCGGTCGGTGATGGAAGGGTCGAGATCGACCCGGTTGGCCTGCTGACAAAGGTCCTCGGCGATCATCTGCATGCCTGCGAGCCGGTCGCGCAGCGCGCTGAGTCGCATGAGCTCCTTGAATCGGCGCCCGAAGGGCTTGTCGGCGTCGAATATCTCCATCAGGTCGACGTACTGCAGGGCCTCCTGGATCAGGTGCGAGGTGCCGCCCATCTCGAGGATCCCTCCCCGCAGATAGGGCAGCCCCACCTCAGCAGCCGCCTCCCGGGCGCCCGGGAAGTCGGGATCGCAGAAGTCGTCGAGGCCGTGGGAGAAGCTGCGCCCCCGGTACCCGTGCAGCCGCTGGTCCAGCCAGATCCCGAAGCCGTCGCTGAACCAGTGGAACATGATGCCGCCACCGATCCAGCCGCTGTCGTCGCCCACATCCGAGAGCAGCACGAGGCGGGGGCTCTCCACCGCCCCACCGCCCAGCACGACGAAATCAGCGCTCTCGGTGTGCTCGGCCCCATCGCTGCCGACCCAGCGCACACCGGTGGCGCTGCTGCCGTCGTGCTCGATGCGCGTGACCATCGAGTCGGGCCGGAGCTCTGCTCGCCCGCTCAGCAGGGCACGGCGCAACGGGATCAAGGCGCTGCCCCGGTCATGGATGGGGCATCCGAAACCTGAGCAGAAGCCGCAGTTGATGCAGGCGGGTCGTCCGTCATAGGGCTGTGATGCGACGGCGGCCGGGTACGAGTAGGGGTGCAGCCCGGTGGCGCCGGCACCCTCGGCCAGCAGGAGCGAAGCGAGCTGGGCCGGACCGGGGGGCATGGGAAACGCCCGGGACCTGGGGGCGTACTTGCCGGCCACTGCTGCCCACCCGTCGCCGTCCCCCTGCACGCCGATGAGCTGCTCGACGGCGTCGTAGTACGGCGCCATCTCCGAGTAGCTGACCGGCCAGTCGACGACGTCGGCACCGTCGATGGGTCCGAGCCTGGTCAGCTTCTCGAAGTCGATGTCCCAGAACCGCGGCACCTTGGCATCCCAGTGGGCGCTGCCTCCACCCACCGTCGTCGGGAGGTTGTTCACGAAACCGACCTCGAGGGGCTCGGGATCGTCCGCCGTGGAGCGGAACGCCCTCGGCTCCCCCTCGGTGTCGGGCCCGCCGAATCCGCGCAGCATCTTCAACTCGTCGTTCGAGAAGAGCGTGCCCGGGGCCGGCTCGGTGAGGTCGCTGAAGTAGTTGCGCCCCTTCTCGAACACGACGACGTCCCAACCGGCCTCGGCCAGCACCATCGCGGCGGTGGCTGCACCCGGTCCGCTCCCGACGACGACCGCCTTCTCAGCCACCGGGCCCCCTCCTCGCCCGAGCCCGTGAGAGGCCCGGCAGCGCGGCGGCGAAGAAGGCGTCGAGATCTGCGATCTCAGCGCTCGGATCGCGCCCCGCTGCCCCTGTTCCGGGGAGTGGAGCCGCTCCCTCATCTGAGCCACCGCCTTCGGGCAGGAGCTCACCACCCTCGCTGGCCTGCTCGGCGACCTCGGCCGGGAACGGCAGCGCCACCCCCTCCGGCGCCGGATCGGGCCCGTCGGATTCGGACGTCTGGTCGGCTGTCCAACCCGTGGGCGCCACATCACCCGCCGAGCTGGTCTCGGTCCAGCCCACCAGCTCGTGGTTGCCGCCGTACTCGGGCACCGAGTAGGTGCCTTCGATGGCGTGCTCGAAGAGCAGTCGACGGAACCCGTCGGGCGTGTCGGCCAGCAGGATCGCGTCCTGCGCCTCGACTCCCACCGCGGTGAAGTCACCGCCGTCGGCGGCGGCGTCGAGCGCCGCGATGCCCGCCCGGTAGCGCTCCTGGAGGTCGGCGATCCGCTCCCGCCAGAGCTGCTCCTCGTGGGCGCTGAGGGGGACGAAATCGGCCATGTGGTCCTCCTCACCACCGGAACGGTCGCTCCACGGCCCGCCGGCGAAGATGCGGGGAGGGTCGTCGTCAAAGGCCGAGAGGAACAGATCGATGTAGAAGACCACCCCGGCTTCGCGCGCCCCGGGATGACCCTCCTCGGCTGGGTCGTCCTGGGGGCCGGGGATCAGCCGGGCAGAGGCCTCGGTCACCACTGCCGCCTGGTGGTCGTCGAAGAAGCGGAAGCTGCCGGGCTGTCGGGCGTGAGCCGCCACGAGGGTCGAGCGCGGCACGTACTTGAGTAGGGGCAGGAATCCGACCCCGGCCAGGAAGGACCGCCGGCCGATCGACACCGGCGATCTCACCGGCTGGTGTACCGAATCTGCGTCTTGCACGCCTTGCCTCCCGCACACACCGGGCCGCGCCCCGGCTCTGGCAGCCACGTCAGGGTAACCCACGGCCCGGCTACGAGCCGGGCGCCCGACCATCACCGCTGACCCTGTTCCGGCTCCCGCCCCGCCCAGGAGCGCGATGCGGTACCTCGGCCAACGCCTCACCGAGGTCGCGGCCGCTGGCGTTGCCGCCGCACAGGTTGACGGCGATTCCCATGGCGTGAGCCATCGCCGCCTTGGCGGCTGCGGCAGCGTCGGCAGACACCTGATCGGTGGCGTAGGCGACCTGGATGTGGTTGGACTGGTGCTTGGCCATCAACTGGTCGCGGCTGATCCCGTAGAGCACCGCGCTCATGATCGGCCACTGCCTGGTGGTGGCCTCCGAGCGGCGGTTCGTCTCCTCCAAGGGCAAAGTGATCACCTTGCAGCGCCCGAGGTCCATCTCCAGCGATTGATCCTGCAGGTAGATCCTCGACCAGACCACCTCACCGGGTCGGCTGACTCCTTTGATGGTGCTGCCACCGAGGCGGAAGTACATCGGAGGTTGTCGCTCACCGACTGCTCCCCGGTAGCCGCCTACGAGGTGGGCCGGTGGTACGGCACCACTTATCTCGAAGACCCACACGTACTCGTCGGTGGTCCCGGACGCATCCCAGTCGCCCCAGCGGATGTCGTGAAGGGTGGTCTCGGGGGGCTCGCCTAGAGCGGTCCAGACGCGATTGGTGATCAGCGCGTCGAGCCCGGCGCATTCGTCGACCTCGTTGAAGTGCGGCAGAGGTGCACCGCCACGGATGATCTCGCCCTGCCGGTTTGTGACCGGTGGACGCTCGCTGTTGTTGAGCAACCCCTCGGCCAGGTCGCTCGCCGGGGTGAGGTCCTTGAGCCCCTGCTGGTACTGGATGCCGATCAGGTCACAACCGAACTCGTCGGCCATGCGAAGCGCAGCTATGTACATCCGACACTGATCGAGTAGCTGCGAATCCGTCAGGTCCGTCGCCTCGTCCGGGCCGGTCTGGAACCGCATGCCCCTCGTGTCGAGCCAGCCGCGCACTTCCCGGGCCTCGGCGGCAGAGACCTGGGTCATGGCGTAGTAGAGGGCCGATTGGCTGAGGCGCTCCTTGAACACCCCGGTCGCATTGAGGATCCGGTCCGGGATGATGGCGTTGAACATCCCCATGCACCCCTCGTCGAAGATCCCCATGATCGCCGGTCGCTGGTGGAGCTCGGCAGCGAGGCGATCACCGAGCTCACGACTGGCGCGGGGAAGGGTGGCGGCATCGAGTGCCTGGACATGTGAGAGGTCGTAGGCGACTGCACCGGTCGCCACCCATTCCCACAGCCGCGACCGCGACAGGTCGTCGGTGAAGTCCTCGGACCACACCAGGCTGCTGGGGATGCCCGCGGCGGTCAGCGAGGCCCTGAGGTTCAGCGCACCGACCAGGCCGGGCCACTCGCCGGACCAGTTCGCCGCTATCAGGATCGGCCCACGATGGCGCATGAGGCCTATCAGCACCTGCTGCGAGTACTGCCAGACGGCTTCGGCGACCACCAGCGGCGCTTCGGGATCGATCCGGGCGAAGACCTCCCGGCCGTGGGCCTGCGAACCGATGAAGCCGTGGCCGGTACCACCATCGGGTGCGTGCGCCCGCTGGAGGTTCCAACCCAGCTCGCTGAAGGCCCGCTCCAAGGCTGCCTCCAGCCGCTGTTGTGCCGGCCAGCACTCCAGGTTGGCGCTCTCACGCAGGTCGCCGTTGGCGATCAGCACAGCCGTGCGTTCCCCGACTCGAACGGGCGCTTCTCGGGCTGCAGTCATCCATCGGCCCCCTTGTCCGGCTCAGGGTTCGCTTGGTTGTGCGTTCCCAGTTCGTCGGCGAGCGCACGGTAGCGACGGTAGACGGCCTCGTAGGCGCGCGCCTCGTCCGGCGCCGGCTCGATGACGCGGTTGGCGGGTCGGTCCCCGGTCGAGCCGGCCATCGAGCCGATCGCCTCTCGCTGCTGGGGGAACGACCCCGCGGCGACCGCTCCCAGCACCGCTGCGCCCAGAGCCGGGCCCTGCCTGCCGGGATGCACTTCTACGGGCGAGCCCAGCAACGCCGCGGTGACCTCCAGGAACAGTGGGCTGGCATGAGCGAGCCCACCCGTTGCTACGAAGCGGCTGATACCCAAGCCGCCTGCGATCAGCGTCTCCACGACCCACCTCAGCCCGCAGGCAGCGGCCTCCATCACCGCGCGATACAGGTGTGCCTGGCCGTGATGGAGTCGGGCACCGAGCACCGCACCCGTGAGTGCCCCGTCCATCAGGGGCGTACGACAGCCGTTGAACCAGTCGACGACGGTCATTCCCTCGGCTCCGATGGGAACACCTGCGGCAGATCTCTCCAGATCACCGAAATCCCGTTGCCCGCACATCCGGCGCACCCACTCGAAGGAGTCACCGAGGGAGGCCTGCCCTGTCTCGTACCCGTACAGACCCGGCATGATCCCGTCGGCAACCACTCCGGCCACGCCCGGGATCCGTCGCTCCCGGCTGTCCATGAGCATGTGACACCCGCTGGTGCCCAGGACCATGACGAGGGTCCCCGATTCGGCCACACCGGCGCCGGGCACGCCGGCATGAGCGTCGATCACAGCCGTCGACACGGGGATGCCCGGCCGTAGCCCGAGGCGCTCGGCCATCGCCTCGGCGAGCGTGCCCGCCTCCTGTCCTGGCGCGAGGAAGGGCCCGGGGAGCTTCTGGGCGACCACCTCGAGCAGGCTCGGGTGGCAGGCCCCGAAGTACTCGCTGGAGGGAAAGCCCTCGGCTCGGGACCAGAAGGCCTTGTAGCCGGCCTGGCAGGTGGAGCGAACCGGCTGGCCACCTCCAGCGGCGCCGGCCCCTGTCAACTGCCAGACGATCCAGTCACCGCCTTCGACCCACACCTCGGTCGCGGCGGCGACGGCAGGATCGCGCTCGATCACCTCGAGGATCTTGGGGAAGAACCATTCGAGGCCGACCGCTCCCCCGTACCGCGACAGCCACGGCTCAGCGCGCTGTCGGGCGAGGTCCTGCAGCCGTTGGGCCTGCTCGCCCGCGCCGTGGTGCTTCCACAGCTTCGGCCACGCATGGGGTCTCTCCGCCATCTGCGGCCCGGTCCTGGCCAGGGGCGTGCCGTCGCTCAGAGCGGGTACGACGGTGCAACTGGTGAAGTCCACCCCGATGCCGGCGAGCGTGTCCCCCCCGGCTCCGGCGCAGGCACGGCGAACCGCTGTCACGGCGCTCGTCAGCCAGTCGTCGGGATCCTGGAGGGCGAAGTCGGGGGGAAGGCCTTCGGGAAAGAGGCGGCCGGCGGCAGCGGATCCGGCGACGATCTGGCCATGCCGGTAAGGCGCGACGGCGCTCCCGCGCACGTTGCCCCGGCGGTCGACCACCAGTGCCCGCACCGAGTCGGTACCGAAGTCGAGTCCGAGGAAGCTCTCCTCGCCGGCCATCCGTCTACCGATAGCAGACGGAATGGTCCGGCGCCGCCTGAGCTGCCGGGCAAGGGACCCAGCGGCGCTCAGAGGTCGTAGGCGGTCCCGTCGTCAAAGGAGTTGCCCGACCACTCGACATCGATGCCAGGATCCATGCTGAGCGGGCCGTTCTTCCACGAGTCCGCCAACCAGACGTTGTCCCGCACGACGATCCCACTCGGGCTGGGACGGCCCTCCTTCGCGCTGACGTAGATCGTGTAGGTGCCGCCGGACACCATGTTCGCCTCGATCGTGTAGCCCTCCAGGTAGCCGACGCTCCCGGCCGCGAGGATCATGGCGGACGTCGAGCCCTGGTAGGGGCCCTCGACACGGTTGTTACGGATCACGACGTTCTCGCCGCCGACCGATTGGATGCCGTCGTTGTGAGACCCCTCCACCTTCAACAGGCCGTGGATCCAGCAGCCCTCGACGACCTGGTTGCTCTTGACCTTCACACCGTCGATGAAGCCGTGGATGTTCGCTCGTCGCAGTGTCCAACTCCCGTACGGGGCGATTCCTGCCGACACCTGCCCGTCGGAGTGGTCCTCGGGGGTGACGGCACCGACGAGCTCGACATCTTCTATGACGAGGCCGCTCACCTCATCGTCGGCGATGATGGCGTACTCGCCGGTGGTCTCGACACGCGAGTCCCGGATCGTGACGTCGTCGGCCTCGACCGTCACGGAGCCCTCGATGCTCAATCCCTCGATCACCGCGCCGTCTTCGGTGACGGTGAGGCCGCCGGAGGGCTCGAGAGCGCCGCTGGCGGGTGGGCCGGTGCTGGCTTCGTCCGGATAACCGGCGGCGCCCTGAGTGGACGTCTCACCGAGCACCGAGACCGGCGGTTGCGCCGGGCTGCCGGCATCCTCGCCTGGCGTCCCGCCCCGGGATCCGGCCCCGTCGTCACCGAGCAACAGCGCTACCCCGGACACGGCGGCCAGGAGCAGCAGGGCCAACAGGAGTGTCCTCACCGACCTGTAACTGCTCTTGCCGTGCACGATCACCCCGACGCCCGCCGTAGCCGCAGCACCGCCTACCGGGTGCTCGGCTTGCCACGATGCTACGCGATGAGTGCAGGCCGTTACGAGGTCACCGGCGCACACGAGGTCGACAGCCGGGCCTCGGGGACCCACGGTCAGGACACGATTTCGCACCCCGTAGGGGATTCGAACCCCTGCTACCAGGTTGAGAACCTGGCGTCCTAGGCCACTAGACGAACGGGGCAGGTGCGGTACCTGTCCGGCGGCAAAGGAGCAGGCACGAGATCTTCAGTTGTCGAACCGAGCTCGGGGGGGAGGACTCGAACCCCCAATTACGGGACCAGAACCCGCTGTGTTACCGATTACACCACCCCCGAAAGGGCAGAGAGTGACTGTAGCGGGAACCCCGACGGGTTCGCACACACCATGTGCCGGGATCAAGGCTCGAAGCGCAGCAGCCTCCGGTAGCTGATCACCCGACCCACCGACACCGCCGCGGTCTCCCGCAGCAGGTCGGTCAGGTCGCTTCCCGCGTCGGTCGGCGACACCTGGGCGTCGAGACCGAGCTCGCCGGCGATGCCTAGCAGCCGGTAGCTGTGATAGGGGTCCGACACGAGTACGACGTCGGTCATGCCCTTGCCCTCCAGGACGTTGCCGGCCGCCGCCAGGCTCTCCCACGTGCTGGTCCCGTCGGTGATGACGATCAGATCCTCGTCCGGTACGCCGTGCTCCCGCAGCCAGTTGTACCCGGTGAGCGCTTCGGTGTACTGGTCACCGGGCTGATTACCTCCGGTGACCACGACCTGGTCCGCCATCCCCCGCTCGTACAGCTCGAGGGCGTGCTCGAGCCGGCCTTCCAGGGCGGCAGAGGGCACGCCGTTGTACTGGGCAGCGCCGAGCACGACTATCGCGTCCGCAGGACCAGAATCGGCCGACTCCGCATCGTCGCGGCCGGAGGTGCTCCAGACCTGGAAGAAGGTGACCGCCAGGTAGAGCACGAGCAGAGTCAGCGCCACGAGTGCGCCTCGCAGGGCAAGGCGCACCCAGCGGTGCCGGGTCGGCCCGCTCGCCAATCGCCTACACCCTCGCCCGGGCCGCACACAGACGATCGATCACCCGCTCGCGACCCATCAGCTCGAGGGGTTCGAACAGCGGGGGACCGACGGCGCGGCCGGTCACCGCAACGCGGATCGCAACCTGGATCTTCTTCTTGCCGACGCCCAGCTCCTCCCTGAGCGCCTCGACGAGACGGTTGGTGGCTTCGTGGATCTCGTGGGCGGTCCACTCGACCTTCCCGTAGCAGGCGATGGTCGCGTCGAGGACCTCGGCGACGTGCGGTGTGGCGAGCATCGCCTTGTCCCAGGTCTCGTGATCGAAGTGGGGCTCGTCGAGGAAGAGGAAGTCCACGTAGTCGGGTACCTCGTCGAGTCGCTTGACACGCTCTTTGACCAACGGCGCGATGCGCTCGAAGAGCGCCGGCTCGAAGCTCTCCTTCCCCCAGGGGCCGGCCTCGAGCCAGGGCTCGCATCGCTTGGTGAACTCGTCGACGGACAGCTCACGGATGTACTCGCCGTTGAAATGAGTCAGCTTCTTGACGTCGAAGAACGCGGGTGCCTTGGTGACGTCCTCCAGCCTGAACATCTCCATGATCTCGCCGATCGGTCGGATCTCGACACCGTCGGGTGCGCCCCAACCGAGCAACGCCAGGTAGTTCGCCATGGCCTCGGCCAGGAAGCCGCGCGCGCGATAGTCGCCGACAGAGACGTCGTCGCGCCGCTTCGACAGCTTCTGGCGCTGCTCGTTGACGATGAGTGGGAGGTGGGCGAACACCGGCCGATCGGTCAACCCGAGAGCCTCACGGATCAAGATGACCTTCGGGGTGATGTTGATGAGGTCCTCGCCTCTCACGACGTGGGTTATGCCCATCTCGGAGTCGTCGACCGCGTTGGCTACGAAGAACATCGGTGAGCCGTCGGAGCGCCGGATCACGAAGTCCTCGAGTTTGTCGTGCTCGAAGGTCACCTCGCCACGGATGACGTCGCGGAACGTCGTGGCCCCGGTGTCGGGGATCCTGAAGCGCACCGCCCCTTCGTCGTGGTAGGCGTCGCCGCTCGCCAGCAACTGCTCGATGGCGTCCTGGTAGAGGTCGACACGAGCTGACTGGTACACAGGCTCGCCGTCCCAGTCGATCCCGAGCCAGGCGAGAGTCTCGAAGATGACCTCGACGAGCTCCGGGCGCGATCGCTCGACGTCGGTGTCCTCGATCCTCAGCAACATCTCTCCGCCGTTGCGGCGGGCGAAGAGCCAGTTGAACAGAGCTGTCCGGGCGCCACCGATGTGCAAGTACCCGGTGGGCGCGGGAGCGAAGCGGACTCGGGGGGCAAGCACGATGCTAAGGCTAGTTGCGGACCCGCCGACGGAATACCCACAGTGGTACCGAGGCATGATTCGGGCTGGTGGCATCTAGGCTGGCCACATCGGGCGGTTTGCCCGGCGGCGGTCGCTGGAGACACTGGTGACACCGGAGACGAGGTCGTGCGACGTTGTTGAACGGGGCTTTCAAGAGGATCGCAGCCATCGTGGTCGCCGTGGCCGCCGTGGCGGTGGGCATGCTGGTCCTCACCGCGTCGGGAGGCCGGAGCGAGCTGGTCACCGGCAGCGCGCCGGTCGCCGAGGACTACCGGACCCAGGGGTTGTGGGAGCTGCAGCGCGAGGTCCCTGTCCGTGGCGCGTGGGCCGTCGAGGTGGCCACCGCGACAGTGCCGATGGTCGTCGCCTACGAGCAGGTGCCCGACCCCGACTTCGAGCCATCCGAGGCGGTGATCGACGAGCGCAGTGAATCCGAGATCGACCGCTCCTCGGTGGAGCACCCCGAGAACCCTTCTGCACCGCCTGTCCCCCGCGAGGGATACGCCTCGGCCGTGAGCCGCAAGGTCGACGGCGGATGGGAGTTCGACAACCCGACCTACTTCGGCAACCCGCTCACGTTCCTCGTCAACGAGAACCACGGCGAATGGCTCAAAGTCGTGCTGCCCGTCAGGCCGAACGAGACGGAGGGATGGATCCGGGCCGCAGACGTCACCCTCAGCAGCCACGACTTCCATGCCAAGCTGACGCTGTCTCAGCACCGTCTCGAGGTCTACCAGGACGATCAGCTGATCGCGAGCACCGGCGTGGTCGCCGGCAAGGCTTCGACGCCGACCCCGCTCGGACGCTATTTCATCACGGACAAGGTCCCCAAGAACGCCGGCGGAGCCTACGGTCCGTGGATCCTCAGCCTCAACGGGTTCTCCGAGACGCTCAACGAGTTCAACGGCGGGATCCCCGTGATCGCCATGCACGGTACGAACCAACCCGAACTGATAGGGAGCGACGCGTCCAACGGCTGCATCCGGATGCCGAACGACGTGGTCGAACTGCTGGCCAACACCGTCCCGCTCGGCACGCCGGTGGAGATCTACGCCTGATCCCTGCTCGGCACCGGAGCCGGGTGGGTCGCACCCGGCGAACCCGGGAGCTCAACCGAGCGACAGCAGCGAGCCCCAGTCCGCCGAGTGAGCGCGGGTCACCTCGGAGCTGCCGAGACGCAGTGTCGGCTCCGGCACTGCGGCGGCGATCCGCCTCCGCTCCATGTAGTGATGGGGGTTGGCGACTCCCTCGAACATCCTCCGCCGGACAGCGACAAGCTCGTCGGGTGGCTCCTCGTCGAGGAAGCCCCACACTGTGACGGCAACGGTGAGGTCATGGATCACGGGTGCCCGCCCGAAGATCGAAGCCCGCTTGAGCGCCACCTCCGCACAGCCGGCGATCACGTCCCCGAGGTTCTCGCCGGGGTACAGCTCCAGCCGGTCGCCGAGGTCGCGCGCGAGGCGTAGCACGTAGCCCTGATCCGGTCCCTGGCTCCCGAACCCGGGGCCTTCCGGCTGGTGGTGATCGATCTCGCCCGGTCGGTGCGGCACCCACGAACCCGGCCGGCGGGGTGGGGACTCGTAACCGCGCAGCACCTGGCCGGGTTCGACTCGGACATGTTCGGGCGCCGCCACGCCCTCACACTAGCCACCTCGACCTCGAAGACGAGTCAGCGGGTAGATCCGGAAGTCGTGTGGGCGATCCGGTGTCGTTTCCAGGACCAACCCCTCGGCGTTGCCGGCCGGTCACAGCGTTGCCTGCATGACTCCCTGGGGACCAAGCAGCTTGTTCCACCCCGGTTGTCGATGGCTCCTGCGCAAGCACCTAGGCCGACGCCTCGGCGCCGGGGACCGGTCGCATCACGTAGCGGCTGGTCGGGATGACCTCGATCGAAGCCAGATCCACGAATCGGCCGACGCTGTGGAGCATCCGCTGGCGATGGCGGTCGAGGCGCTCGTCGTCGCCGACCGCATCGAAGAACGCGTGAGGGTCGGTCATTGCATCTGCTGGGAACGCCTCCTCGACGATGGCGTCCCATGGCGCGGCACCGGCGGTGAGGATCCGGACAACGACGTTCTGGACATAGAGGAAGGTGCTCTGGGTGTCGAGTGCGACGCCGGTGTGGTCGTTCAACCAGATGTCGAGCCACTCGGTCTCCGGGAGGTCCTCCCGTCGCCGGAGGAAGGCGAGCTGGGCGAAGCCGGTGGAGCGCGCGCCAGGCTCAGCAGGGAAGCGGGTGTTGGGCAGCGGCGTCGACTCGGTGACCAGATATGCCGCAGCAGCGTCGGCCACGGTTGCGATCGCGTCGTCGACGGGCCGGCGGAAACGGATCGTCGCGCTGTCGACCCAGACCGACACGACCGCGTCGGCGGGTCGCTCCGAGGTGGTGATCCGCAACCCCGCGGCGGGTGCGACCGCCGCATCGGCCACGTTCACCTGCACACCGTGTACGCCGGCGTCGAGCAGCCGACCGGTGACCTCTCCACACAGCCGGTCCCGCATCTCGTCGGTGGTCACACCTGGTTGGTGGGTGAGGGTGTAGACGACCTTCTCCACGGACGAGAAGCTAGTCCCCGGGGACTTCGGCCGAGCCGACTCGGATGGCGCTACGCGTCAGGCGCAGCGAGCGAGAGCTTGCGCGTCACCGTGTCGAACAGCTCCTCGGCCGGCGGCCAGGGCAACAGGGGATGGGTGATGCGCAGGTCGACGATCCCGTGGATCCATGTCCAGAGCTCGACTGCCAGGCGGAAGGCATCGTCTTCGGCGGGCGCGCCGGCGTCGAGGCAGGCCTGGACCGCTTCTACGAGCTTCTCGAAGGAGCTGTAACCGACCAGCACACCCTTGTCGTCGAGCGGCGCAGGATTGGAGAAGAGCACCCGATAGTGCCCGTGCCCCGCCATGGCGTACTCGAGGTAGGCCCGGCCACGCCGCCAGAGGGCGTCGAAGGCGTCG
The DNA here is from genome assembly GCA_003577145.1 of Acidobacteriota bacterium. Lineage (GTDB taxonomy): Bacteria > Actinomycetota > Acidimicrobiia > Acidimicrobiales > Microtrichaceae > ATN2. Next base: position 104,334 of record QEUP01000006.1, read on the forward strand.
GTGGCCGCTGCTGCGGCCTCGTCGAGCGCCAGTTCGAACTCGTTGAAGCAGGCCTCGATCGCCGCGCGCAGCAGATCCTCACGGTCCTCGAAGTGGCGGTAGACCGCGGTGGGTGACACCCCCACCCGACGGGCGACGGCGCGGACCGACACGTCGGCCGGATCGTCGGTCTCGGCCAGCAACTCGATGGTGGCTTCGACGAGCTCTTCGCGCAGCCGCTCGCCTTGGCCCCGGGGGTATCGCTGCCGCTGCGGTGTGTCGGACGTCATGTTGACCTGGAGCGCTCGATGGAAGATGTTACCACTACAAGTTAACGGCCGTGAATGTACGCCCGTTAACTTACGCCGTGTGCGGCCATGTGATCTCAGGGGGAGCCGATGTTCACCACACTCGGGCGCTTCGTCGTCGGGCGGCGGCGCTTGGTCCTCGCCCTCAGCCTCGCGGCGCTGATCGCTGCCGGCTACCTCGGCAGCGGCGTTTTCGGCCGGCTCTCCGCTGGAGGGTTCGATGATCCCGCAGCCGAATCGTCCCGCGCGGCGGCGGTACTCGCCGAGGAGTTCGACACCGGGACACCCAACGTGGTCATGCTCGTGGATGCCGGTCACGGCGCCGGCGCCGGCGAGTCGGCCGCGGCAACCGGCGAGCACTTCGCAGTCGACGACCCTGCGGTTGTCGCCGAAGGGTTGTCGCTCACCGAGGAACTGGCCGCCCGTGAGGGGATCGGCGAGGCGTTCTCCTACTGGTCGATGTTCTCAGCTCCTCCGCTGCGGTCGACCGACGGGTCCATCGCGCTGGTGCTCGCCCGCCTCGAAGGTGACGACGACGCGGTCGCCGGTGCCATCGAGGAACTCGAGGAGGACTTCGAAGTCGAGTGGGGCTCCTTTGCGGTGACGGTCACCGGGACAGCCGAGATATTCGACGAGGTCTCCCATACGATCGAAGAGGACCTCACCACCGCCGAGGCGATAGCCGTGCCGATCACGCTGGCGCTGCTGATCGTTGTCTTCGGCGGGATCGTGGCGGCGGTGCTTCCCGTCGCTGTCGGCGTGGTCGCCATCGTCGGCGCCCTCATGGTGCTATGGGCGATCACCGGCTTCACCGATGTCTCGGTCTTCTCCATCAACCTCGTCACGGCGATGGGCCTCGGGCTGGCGATCGACTACAGCCTGTTCATCGTCTCCCGATTCCGGGAGGAGATGAGCTCGGGAAAGTCAGCCAACCAGGCCGTCGTCCGCACGATCGAGACAGCCGGTCGCACCGTCGCCTTCAGCGCTGTGACGGTCGCGGTCTCGCTGTCGGCGCTGCTGATCTTCCCGCTCTACTTCCTGCGGTCGTTCGCATACGCCGGCATCGGGGTGATCCTCGTCGCGATGTGCGCCAGCATCATCACCCTGCCGGCACTGTTGGCGATGCTCGGCCCACGGGTCGACGCGCTGAAGTTGTGGCGACGCCGGGACAAGCCGGTCGGCGAGGGCCTCTGGCACCGCGTTGCCACCTCCGTCATGCGACGACCGGTTTCGGTCGCTGCGGGCACGACCGCCATGCTGCTGCTGCTCGGGCTGCCGTTCCTGCGCATCGAGTTCGGTACGCCCGATCAGCGCGTCCTGCCCGAGGACAACCCGTCTCGCCAGGCGGTCGAGCTCGCCGGAGCCGAGTTCGACTCCGATGAAGCCAATGCCTTCCCTGTCGTCGCGCCCACCATCGGTGACACCAGCGAGCACGCCGAGGAGATCGGCGGGTATGCCGCGACCTTGTCGTCACTGGACGGTGTGACCCGCGTCGACGCGAGCACAGGACGTTACATCGACGGCGAACTCGTGCTACCACCCGATCCCTCGCTCAGCCGTCAGGTGAACGGCGACGGAGTGTGGTTCAACGTCGTGCCCGACATGGAGCCGGTTTCAGCCGAGGGTGAAGCGCTGGTCAGCGAGATCCGTGCTCTCGACACGTCGTTCGACGTGCTGGTCGGCGGCCGCTCGGCGGAGCTCGTCGACAGCAAGGCAGCCATCTTCTCGCTCGTCCCCTGGGCTGCGGGCGCCATCGGCCTCGCCACCATCTGCCTGCTCTTCCTCATGACCGGCAGCGTGCTGGTCCCGGTGAAGGCGATCGTGTTGAACCTGCTCAGCCTCACCGCCACCTTCGGCGCCATCGTGTGGATCTTCCAGGACGGCAACGGCTCCGGCATCTTGGATTTCAGTGCCACCGGCTTCACCGACACGACAACGCCCATCCTCATGTTCTGCATCGCCTTCGGGCTGTCGATGGACTACGAGGTCTTCCTGCTGTCCCGGATCAAGGAGGAGTACGACCGTACCGGCGACAACACCGCGTCGGTGGCGCTGGGACTCGAGCGAACCGGCCGAATCGTCACAGCCGCCGCGCTATTGCTCTCGGTGACGTTCCTCGCCTTCGCCACCAGCGACATCACCTTCATCAAGCTGTTCGGCCTCGGTCTCGCCATAGCGGTCCTCGTCGATGCGTTCCTGGTGAGAGCTACCTTGGTGCCCGCCTTCATGCACCTGGCCGGTACCGCCAACTGGTGGGCACCCGGCCCCCTCCGCCGCCTCCACGAACGCATCGGGATCGCCGAAGCGCCCGACCCCGGACCTGCTCGAGCCTCCGTGGACTTGAACGCGGCCCACCCGAGTGGACGCAACGAACTCGAGCCGGTCTGCTGATCGCGGTGCCCCGGGCGCGGCGCGCCGGCCCACTGCGGTCGGGCTCGGTTCCGAGGAGATCCGAATGCCGCCGCGCCTGCGTCACTTCACCGCTCGGCTCGAGCTGTTTGGCCCGAACGGCTCAGCGAACCGGGCAGTGGGTGCACAGCACGGTGTGCTCCTCGCCGACAACGATGGACTGAGCCAGCGCGACGAGCGCCTCGGCGGTCTCGAGCTGCAGCTCGGGGAGCTCGTCGGGACCGAACCACCGAGCTTCGACGATCTCGGCCGAGCGCGGTCGCACCCCGTTGGCATCGCTCCCCTCCGCCGGGCGGGCGCGGAACACGACATCAACGCGGCGGGGGTACGGGTCGACGACCACAGCCGGCTGACCCACCAGGTCGATGCGTATGTCCACCTCCTCGCTCACCTCGCGCTTGGCGGCCACCGCGGGCTCCTCGTGCTTCTTGAGCAAGCCTCCGGGAGTGCCCCAGCGGTTGCGGTAGGCATGGCGGACCAGCAGCACCGCCCCATCGTCACGTTCGATTATGCAGATGGAGCCGACGGTGAACGAGGGCGTGATCATGCGGACGACCCGGCGTCTGTTGGTCACCGACAAGCGCTGGAAGATCCGCAACAGGAAACGGTGTACAGCCCGGACCACCATGCCAGCTTAAGAGCGTCCGCCGAGACGTGGCGCTCCAAACTCACCCCCACTGGTTCTGTGAACCGAAAAGGCCCCTATAGGGGCCACGCGCGTTCACAAAACGGGCTCTCCTGACCTGGCGCGCGCGAGGGCACCCTGGAGCTGGGCAGTCGATGCTGCCACCAGCGATCGCCGGCAGTCCGTGCTCAGCTCCAGCAGCGGCTCTTGCCGCAGGTCCGCTACCACGCCTCCCGCCTCCGACAGGACCAGCATCCCGCCCGAGTAGTCCCACAGCCCCAACCCGTCAGGCGAGCAGTCCACGTACCCGTCGACGGAGCCGTCGGCGACGGCACACAGATCGAGGGCCGCAGCTCCCAGCGAACGGTACTGCGCCCAACCCCAGTGGCGGTCGGGCAAGCCGTTGACCACCACGAGCGCTTGGCCCAGCTCCGTCGCCGACGAAACCGAGATCGTCCGGCCGTCCCTCCTGGCTCCCCCACCGCGTGTCGCCTCGTAGGTCACGCCGGTGGCCTGATTGACCACCACCGCAGCCAGCGGCCCGTCGGCGTCCACCGCACAGAGGCTGGTGGCATACCAGGGCAGGCGGCGCGCGGCGTTGGTGGAGCCGTCGAGAGGGTCGATGATCACGACGATTCGCCGGCCTGGGTCACGCAGGCCTGACTCCTCGCTCAAGATGCCGACACCTGCGGGCGCCAGGACCTCGAGGGCTGCCGCGTCGGCCGCCAGGTCGCTCCAGTGCTGGCCTTCGGTAGTGCCCGCCAGGCCCCAGTCGTCGAGGTCTCCCAGCGCCTCGGCGATCGCCTGAGCGCAAGCCTTGAGCAACTCGAGAACGGCGATGACTTCCACGAAGCCAGCACCGTAGCCCGCAGGGATCGGCAGGCACGAGGCGTGACCGGTGAGGGGTTCGAGGCGACGAGCGGGGAGTCCAACGGGGCAATGCCCTGAACTGGTGAACTGGGTCAGAGCGGGGGGTTCGAGGCGACGAGCGGGGAGTCCAACGGGCATGCCCTGGCGGGCCGACAAGCAGGCGGCGAGACGAGCTCTTCGCTGCCACCAGCTCGGCCTGTCGTCGCAGCCTGTCATGATCGGACGTGGCAGGCTGTTGGCGTTCGACGAGAGGAGTGGCGCCGCGTGGCTGTCATCGATGTAGCCGGGTTCATCGCCGACCTGAAGGACCATTCGGTCGACCACGGGTTCCACGTCCACGACGAGCGCCACTTCGTGGAGACCTACTCCCTGCGGCAGGCCTGGGAGGTCGACCTGCACCCCGAGGAGGCCTGCGGCGGGCCTCTCGATCTCCATCTGTCCCTGGAGGTCGACCCCCGAGTGCTGCTGGCCTTCGAGGACCTGTTCATCGACCTACCCGAGGGCGACGAACCCGAGGACCGCTTCCACTTCCCGCTGCTGTTCACCTGGGCGCTGCCGCCCCTACCCAAAGGACCTGATCTGCTGGTCCTCGCCACCGAACTGGCGGGCCAGGGCGGGCTCGAGCTACCCCTCGAGGTTTCGGCGATCGACTCGTTCGCCAGCGTGACCGACGCCCCCGAGCGCAGCCTCACCATCGTCGCCCGTATCGAGGTGTCCCTCGCCCGGATATTCCTGGGCCAGGAGATGCTCTGCGACGTCCTCGACCGCTGTCACGGGGTCAGCGAGTACCTGCTCGAGCAGGCGCCCGTGTGGCTCGACGAGCTCTGATCGGACTGATCTGGGACCGCTGAGTGCCGCTCAGTAGTCGTCGGATCGGGGGCGCCCACGGGAGCGCTTGAGCTCGCCCCGCTTCCGCTTGGACTCCAGGCGACGCTGCCGGGAGGCCTCCGTGCGACGGGTGGGCCGCCGCTTCTCGGGCCTGGCCAGCCCCTGCCGGAGGAGCGCAGCCAGGCGGTCCAGAGCGATCTGGCGGTTGCGGGTCTGGGATCGCGTCTCGTCGACTGAGACCGACGCCGATTCACCGAAGCGGTTCGTCAGCCGGCGGCGCTGATCGTCGCTGAGCCCGCGTGCCGCCGCCAGGTCGATCGTGGCCTCGACACGCGTGCGCGACCGGTTGGCGTGCTGGCCTCCCGGGCCCCCGCTGGTGCTGAACCGCCAGTCAACGTCGGCGAGGTCAATGACGCAGTCATCGTCGATCCACAGCTCGTCTGCCACCTACTCGACGCTACCGCCATGGCAGTGGCGCTTCAGATGTCGGCTTCGAGGATGACATCGGCCTCGTCGACGATGTGGCGATGGGCTATGGCATCAACGGCGTCGAAGAGCGACGACACGACCAGATAGACACCGAGCACCGCGGCCATGAGCTTGAGTGAAGGCTGCGGCCACACCCTGACGGCGATCCCGGCGGCGATAGTGAGGCCGCTGATGACGAACCAGAGGACCCGGTTCTCGATGTCGGGCATCGAGATCGTCAGGTAGAGCTCGATCGCACCCACGATGATCAGCAGCAGCCCGAAGAGGACCGCGAACACCAGGACCGTCTCACCCGGCCAGGCGAGCACGGCGACACCGATCGCGACCTTGACCACCCCGCGCAGGATGAACAGCGACGCGTTGCTCGCCCCGCGGGCGGCAACCCCGTAGACCGCATCGCCGACCCCGAGGATCACCAGTGCCATCCCGGCGATGACCGTCAGGACCAGTGCGGTGGACTTGGGCCAGAACAACAGGATCAGCCCGAAGGCCAGACCGACGAGCGCCCAGCCGAGCCACGCCCACCAGAAACGCCTGAGCAGCAGCGTCGCCTCTTCCTCCACCGTCGACGGCTCCGCCGATGTCTCGCTCGGATCAGTCATGGCTTCCTCCGTTGGTGTCGCCCGTCAGTCATCAGCCGCCGAGGATGCGGGCCTTCTCCTGCTCGAACTCCGCGTCAGTGAGCACTCCTGAGCTCTTGAGCTCGCCGAGCTGTTTGAGCTGCTCGATGCGTTCGGTGGTCGAGGCAGGCGTGGCCGGTGGTGCGGCCTGTTGACCACCCGGCTGCTGCTGCTCGGCCTCGGCCATCTCCCGCTCGGCGCTTCGCCTACCGGCACGATGAGCGGCAACACCGACCGCGCCGGTCACCGCGGCACGGCGAAGGGGTCGGGCACGTCTGAGTGGCCTGGGCATCATGTCCTCCTTGTACTGATCCGCGGTCCAGCCTGCCACGCGCCACAGGATCTGTCGCCCAGGATCGTGGAGGTCGGCCGAGAGCTCGCGACGCTAGCCTCCGCGTGCAGATGGAGATCGAGCGCAAGTTCCTGGTTCGCGAGATCCCCGCGACCGCCATGGGGACCGAGGCCCGCGCGATCTCCCAGGGCTACCTCGCCACCGGCCCCGATGCCGAAGTGAGGCTGCGGCGCATCGACGAGGCCTGCGTCCTGACCGTCAAGGGGCAGGGCGGCCTCGCGCGGGTCGAGGAGGAGTTCCCGATCGGTAGCCGCAGCTTCGATGCGCTGTGGCCCCTGACCGCAAAGCGCCGCATCGAGAAGGTGAGACGGCGCATCCCGTTCGGGAACGACGTCATCGAACTCGACCACTTCGGCGGGCGACTCGCGGGTCTGATGATCGCCGAGGTCGAGTTCACCTCCACAGAGGCGGCTGCTGCCTTCGAGCCGCCGGACTGGTTCGGCCCGGAGGTCACCGCCGACCACCGTTACAAGAACGCCTGGCTGGCCCGGCACGGGCGACCGGACGAGCCGGAGGCCGGCCGGTTTCCCGGGCCCTCCGGCTAGCCCTCATGCAGGGCTACGTGCCGTCCACTGACCAGTGCCAGCACTCGCTGGGGAGGTTGCTGAACCCGTAGCGTCCTGCGTTGGCGAACAGCCAGCCGTTCCAATCGCAGGAGTCGAAGTCGATGGCGAGGCCCCGCTCGTGGTTGGACTGGCCGGGACGGGCAGTCGGCACACGGCAGGCACTGGCCGGGGCGTCGTAGACGTCGGGACATCCGTTGATGACCCGTAGCTCGGCCTGGCGTTGCGAGCTTCGCCATCCGCTACCGGTGAGGATGATCCCGTCCGCTGCGGCAGCTGCGAGCATCGCCTCGGTCTGCGCCGCGATCGACTCGTGTACCTGTATCCCGCGGACGTTCACGATGTCCTCTGGACCGGTGACCGGTACCAGACTGGCAGAGCTCCCACCGGAGACCCCGCTGGCGGCCAGTTGGGCTGCCAGGGCGGCCTCCTGGCGCTGGATCTCGGCGGCCAACTCGGAGTCGCGCTCCTGGAGGATCTGTGCCTCCATCAACCTGTCGTCGAGGCGACGCTCCACGTCGGCAACGAACTGACGCTGCTGGTCGCGTGCCGCCTCGACCTCGACCAGCCGTGCCGCGACCTCGTCGCGCTCTTCCTCGGCCCGGTCCCGCGCCGCTTCGGCTTCGGCCTCCAGGTAGGCGAGCTCCTCCTCGAGGCCGTCGAGTTGCTCTCCGTAATCGATGTCGCGCCCGGCCTGCATGTCCAGATAGGCCTGGCCCTTGGCCACGTCGTTGATCTCATCGGCTTGGATCACCATCAAGAAGTCGTCCGATGAGGGGCGAATGAAGGACTCCACCGCCATCTCGGTGAGGGCCTCCTCGACCCGGGCCATCTCGTCGCGGACGGCGTCACGCTCGGACTCGAGGCGGTCGACCTCTTCCTCGGCCTCCCCGAGCGCCCGCTCGGAGTCGGCCAGCCGGGCTTCGTGGGCCGCCACATTGGCCTCGAGATCGGCGAGGGCGGCAGCGACTGCCGCGTGCTCGGCTTCAAGAGCGTTGATGTCGGCGGCAGCCTGGGCGGCCTCTGCCTGCACCTGAGCACGTTCGTCGCGTAGGTCGCCGGGAGACTGGTCTCTCACCGCGTCGGCGGGATTGTCGCCTGCGAACGCCACCGCCAGAAGGAGCAGCGCCACACCGAGGCGCGTCAGACGAGTGATGGGAGACGTCTCCGCCCACGGTTGCCAGACCACGATGCGAAAGTCTGTCACGCGACCGTAATATTCGCAAACCAAACGTCATTCCCCGCAATAGCAACGGTTCCGGGCTCTTCTGCTGCCGCACCCAGCCTCACCCTGAACCTCCAGGTGAAACACAGGTCGAGGGTCCCGGCCACAGCCTCGGGTTCAGCTCGAGGGCCCGGGCGCGGGGGCTCGGCCCGCACGTTCGGGTGCCACGATCCGCCGCACCTACCACCAATCCAGCAGAGATGGTTCGGGCCTAACGGCGGGCCTGGTCCAGCAGGAGCCGCCTCTCGGCCGCCCCGATGACTGCCCTGGCCTGGTCGACCGCGTCGGGGTTGACCGACACCGAGGTGATCCCGTAGCGCACCAGGTGCTCGGCGAACTCCGGCCGGTTGCTCGGCGCCTGGCCGCACAGCGACGAGGTGATGCCCGCCTCACGGGCTCGCCGGATTATGCCCGCGATGGCGTCGAGCACCGCCGCGTCGCTCTCGTCGAAGAGGTCGGCGCACGTCGCAGAGTCGCGGTCGACTCCCAGCATCAGCTGGGTGAGGTCGTTGGAGCCGATCGAGACGCCTTCGATACCCATCTCTGCGTACTCCGGAATCCGGTAGACGACCGAAGGCACCTCTGCCATGACCCACCGCTTCACCCCTCGCTGGCGGCCGAGAGGACTCGCATCCATCGCCTCGAGGCATTCCTCGAGCTCCCAGCTGGTCCGGACGAAGGGGATCATCACCACCAGGTTCGGCGTCTGCTCGTGCACGCGAGCCAACACCTCGAGCTCCATGTTGAACACCTCGGGGTCGCGGACGTACCTGAAGCAACCACGGAAGCCGATCATGGGGTTCTCCTCGTGGGGTTCGAACTCGTCTCCCCCGCGCAACGCCCGGAACTCGTTGCTACGGAAGTCGGTGGTCCGGTACACGACCGGACGCGGCGCGAAGGCCCTGGTGACCCGCAGCACCTGATCGGTCATCGTCGTCACGAAGTCGTCGCGCCGCCCGTCGGCCAGCAGCTTCCTCGGGTGCACTCCGTCGAGCGCGTCGGTGATCATGAACTCGGCCCTGAGCAGCCCGACGCCGTCGACGGGTTGGGCCGCGACCTCCTCGGCACGGTCGGCCATCGCCAGGTTCACATAAACGCGCGTGCCCAACGGAACCCGGGCCTCGACCGCAGCCGGCCGGGCCGCCTGAGCGGCGACCTGGGCCGCCCCGGCCGGTACCGCTGCACCCACCTCACGATGCTCACCGTGATAGATCGCGCCGGTGGCCCCGTCGACGGTGACGGTCTCGCCGTCACGCAGGACCTTGGTGGCGTTGCGGGTCCCGACCACACCGGGTATTCCCATCTCACGGCTCACGATTGCGGCGTGGCAGGTCATGCCACCGCCGTCGGTGATCAGCGCGGCGGCCCGTCTCATGGTCGGTACCCAGTCCGGCGAGGTCATCTTGGCCACCAGCACCTCGCCCTTCGCCAGTCGCCTGCCCTCCTTCGGCGAGCCGAGGATGCGGACCGTTCCGACTGCCACACCGGGGGATGCGCCCAGCCCGGTGAGCGCCGCCTCCTCCTCGGTGACGCGGCGAGCAGCTGCCTGGTGGAGCGTGGTGATGGGCCGGGACTGCACCAGGTAGATGCGGCCGGCCTCGACAGCCCATTCCATGTCCTGGGGCGCGCCGTAGTGCTTCTCGAGTTGGAGGCCCAAGCGAGCCAGCTCGACTATCTGATCCCACGAGAGCACCTGCCGCCCCCCGTCGGCCGGCGCCAGCTCGACGACATGGTCCGAGCCGTCCGACCCACGGATGATCTCGTGGTCCTGGGTTCCGATGCGGGTCTCGATCACGCGCGGACCTCGACGGTCGACGACGTAGGTGTCGACCTCCACTTGGCCTCCGACGACCACCTCACCCAGTCCGAAGGCGGCTTCGATCACCAGGTGATCGCGGTGCTCCGTGGACGGGTCGACGGTGAACATGACACCGGACATCTCGGAGTTGACCATCTCCTGCACCACCACGGCGATCGCCGGCTCCTCGCTCACGCCCTTGGATGCCCGATACGAGATCACGCGCTCGCCGTACACCGACGCCCAGCAGTCCTTGATCCTCCGGAGCAGTTCGGCGTCGCCCTCGACGTTCGTGAAGGTCTCGTTCATGCCCGCGAACGACGTATCGGCCGTGTCCTCGGCGGTCGCCGACGAGCGGACAGCCACCACGGGTGAGCCCATGTCGTGGTAGGCGGCGAGGATCTGGTCCTCGAGGTCGCGGGGTATCTCGGCGCCGCGGACCATCCCCCTCAGGTCGTCGGCCGCCGCGGCGAGAGCGTTGGGGTCGCTCACATCGAGGTTCTCGCCGCTGTGGATGAGCGCTTCGCGTACACCGGCCTTGTCCATGGTGGCCAGGAACGCCGGAGCGGTGATGACGAAACCACCCGGCACCGGGGCACCGGCGTTGATCATCTCACCCAGGTTGGCGCCCTTGCCCCCGGCGATCTCGACATCGTTCCTGTGCAGTTCAGCGAGTGTGACGACAGCAGGCTCACTCACGACGGGTCCTCTCCTGTCATGTCTCGGGTGCAGGTCCACCGGCGCCGGTCAACCAGACCTGCGGCAAGGACGAGCATGGCGACACCAACGCCTCTGAGCACGCTACTCCGAGAAGCCACGCTTGCCCCGATGCACTCGGTGGGGCGACACCTCCCCTGGCAGGCCCGGTCGAACACCGGTGTCGCCGAGCCCCTGAGCGTTCACGAATCCTTCATGGTGTGGGCCAGGTCGACCAGCACGAGGTCGAGCACCTCCTCCACGGCCTGGCCGACCGGTGGTGACAGCTCGGTCCCCTCGGAGAAGTCAGCGCCTCCGATCGCGTACACGATCAACCGCTGCGGCAACCGGTCGAGTGCGCCGGCCAGCTCGACGGCCTCGCTGACGCCGAGACCATGGGTGCTCGCCGCCCCCCAGGCCACCGAAGCGCCCGCACAGTCCAGTCCTTCACCCCCCGCTCCGTCGGTGTCGTAGCGCCGGAGCGTGCCCGGCTCGTCACCGCTGCGGGCGGCGTCCACCACGATGGCCAGGGCCGCGCCGGACCATGCTTCGATGATCCGGCTGGCCTCGCCATCGAGCTCGTGGGTCCTGACATCGCAGCATCCACTGTGCGCCAGGCGGGCGTTGAGCCGGTCCACCAGGACCGGACCGGCGCCGTCGTCGCGGCGGAACCGGTTGCCCACCCCGATCACCACCGTGGTCAAACCGCGACCGGTCATCTGTGGTCCACCACCAGGTCGAGGAAGTGGGCGGAGCACGAGATGCAGGGGTCGTAGTTCCGTATCGCCTGCTCGCAGGACCGGGTCAGGGCGTCCTGATCGAGCTCGAGGTGGGACTCGACGAAGTGCCACAGGTCATGCTCGATGGTGGCCTGGTTCTGGGAGGTGGGCGGGACGATCCTGGCGTCGGTGATGACGCCTTCACCGTCGAGGCTGTAGCGGTGATAGAGGATCCCACGGGGGGCTTCGGTGAAGCCGTGACCGGTGGCGGCGACTGCGTCGACCTCGACTGCGGGGCGGTCGGGTTCTTCGTAACCGTCGATCACCTCGAGGGCCCCGTGACAGGCGTACAGCACCTCGACTGCTCGCACGATGATGCTCCGGAAGGGGTTGTTGCAGCTCCCGTCGAGGCCTGCCTCGACCGCCGCCTCGGCAACGGGGGCAGGCAGGTGATCGGCGTTGAGGTTGTAACGGGCGAGGGGCCCGACGAAGTAGTGATTGCCGTCGAGGAGGTGGGCGTGCAGGGCGGTCGAGTGGGCCAGGTGTTCCTCGATGAAATGGTCGTCGAACTCGCCGGCTGTGATGTCGAGTCCCCGATTCGAGACCAGACGGCCATCGAGGATGGGGTACTCGGTTGGGTGACGCAACGCCACGAAGATGTAGTCCTGCTCGAAGTCGGGGAAGTCGAACCCCGCTACGAGCTGGATCGTCTCCAGCGCGAGGTCGCGCGCCCGCTCCATCCGACCCCGGAAGGCCCGGAGCTCGCGGCGGCTGGGGACGCGATAGAAGCCCCCCACCCTGACGTTGATCGGGTGCACGGCCCGGCCACCGATCAGTTCGAGCAACTCGTTGCCGATCCTCTTGAGCTCGAGTCCCTTCTCGACCGTCTCACGATGGTCCTTGGCCATCTCGATGGCGGACTCGTAGCCCAAGAAGTCCGGCGCGTGGAGCATGTAGACGTGCAGCGTGTGGCTCTCGATCCACTCGCCGAAGTACAGCAGCCGTCGCAGGTCACGGAGCGGCCCGTCGACTTCCACGCCGCACGCGTCCTCGATCGCCCTGCACGCGCTCATCTGGTAGGCGACCGGGCAGATGCCACAGATCCGGGCTGTGATGTCGACGGGTTCGGTGAACCTGCGGCCCCGCAAGAAGGCCTCGAAGAAGCGGGGTGGCTCGTAGATGCGGAGCTGGACATCGGTGACCCGACCGTCGGTCGTCTGGACGTACATGGCTCCCTCGCCCTCCACCCTGGCGAGTGCGCCGACCTCGAGCGTCCGGCTGGGTTGGGCCCGGTGGGTCATGCCGGATCCTCCCTTCCAGTGGGCGACGCCGCCGGTTCGGACATGCGGAGCTCCACCAGCCGGCTGTGATCGCGGAACGCCGGTGCCCAAGCGTTGTAGGTCCTGAACATCCTCACGATGTCGGGATCGCCGAGCCCGAGCGCCTCCATCGACGCCTCGAGGGATTCCGTGTTCGGCGTCTCCATGGGCCCGAAGCACCCGTAGCAGCCGCGGCTGAAGGTCGGGCACAGCGCGCCGCAGCCGGCATGGGTGACCGGTCCGAGGCATGGTGTGCCGGACGCGACCATCACGCAGACGTTGAGCCTCAGCTTGCACTCTGTGCACACGCTGTGGCCTGGAACCTCGGGCCGGCGTTCGTTGAGGTGAGCCGAGATCACCTCGAGGAGCTGGATCTTGTTGATGGGACAGCCCCTCAGCTCGAAGTCCACCTCGACGTGGTCGCTCACCGGGGTGGCCGTGTCCAGCGTGGAGATGAACGATGGATGAGCGTAGACAACCGACATGTACTCCTCGACGTCGGTGAAGTTGCGCAGCGCCTGTATGCCTCCGGCGGTGGCGCAGGCCCCGATGGTCACGACGCGGTGCGAGGCCTCACGCACCTGATGAATGCGCTCTAACTCGTCGGGGGTGGTGATGGATCCCTCCACCAGCGAGAGGTCGTAGGGCCCCTCGACGACCGCCCTGGTGGCCTCCAGGAAGTAGGCGATCTCGATCGCCTCGGCCACCTCGAGCAGTTCGTCCTCGCAGTCGAGGAGCGACAGCTGACAGCCGTCGCACGACGAGAACTTCCACACAGCGAGCTTCGGTCGGCTCCCGGCAGGGGGCTCGCCATGTGTCGCCTTCCCAGCGGTCATCGTTCCCTCACCATCATCAAGGGCTGTGCGGTCGCGTAGTCGAGGACAGGGCCATCCCTGCAGACGAAGGTCGGTCCGAGCTGGCAGTGCCCGCACTGTGCGATCGCGCACTTCATGTTCCGCTCCAGCGAGACGTCTATGGCTGTGGGTGCCACGCCCCTGTCGGTGAGTGCCTTGGCGGCGAAGCGCATCATCACCTCGGGACCGCAGGCGAAGCCGTGCACGGAGGAACCGTCGATCTCTACCCTGTCCATCAGGGAGGTGACCACACCTACATGGCCCGACCAGCCGCTCGACGCCGTGTCGACGGTTATCTCGACGTCCACCCCCGGTGACTCGGCCCACCGGCTCATCTCCTCGACGAACAACAGGTCCTCGGGATGCCTGGCACCCACCAGGATCGAGATCCGCCCGTAAGACCCACGGTCGAGAAGGAGTTGTCTTATTGCCGGCCGCAGCGGGGCCAGGCCTATCCCGCCGGCGAGGATGACCACGTCCTTTCCTCGAGCCTCCACGGTTCGCCAGCGGCTTCCGAACGGGCCGCGCAGCCCCAGCATCTCGCCCTCAGCCAAAGCGCAGACGGCTTCGGTACCGGCCCCCACGCGCCTGACGGTGTGGAGCAGCGTGTCATCCTCCGAGCCGCTGATCGAGATCGCCACCTCCCCGACCCCGAACGCCCAGAGCATGTTGAACTGCCCCGGTGACCACGGTTCGAGAGGTTCGTCGACCGGCTCCAGGCCCAGGGTCCAGGTGTCGGTCAGCTCCTGTCGCTTCGTGGCGACGCGATAGCGCGTCGGCACCATCGACGAACGTGAGTGGCGGTACGGAGCCGCCGTGTCAGCCGTTGGCACGAGCCGCCGGTGTTCCATAGACGTCGAGCAGTTGCAGGCGGACTCGCTGGAGCCGGTCGACGATCACCTGAGCGAAGCTCTTCATCAGGCGGTAGCCGAGGGCCGGGTCGTCCTCGCACTTGCCGCGCAGGCAGGTGGCGTCGAGACGGATTGCCCCCGTCTCCTCCCGCGCGATTGCGTCGAAGTTCCAGTGATAGGGCGGTATCAGCCAGGACGCGCCCAGCACCTCGTCGGGGCCCAGCGTCGAGATCACGATGTCGGCACGTCCGGGTGCGTGGATGTCGAGAGACACGCGGCCGGTTCGGATCAGGTAGAAGTAGTCGGCCGGCTCTCCCGTGCCGAAGATGGTCTCGCCGGCCCGGAAGTGGGCGTTCTCGCCGCAGCCGGCCAGCAGATCCAGGTCGGAATCGCGGAGGTCGTGGAAGAACGGCTGCTCGGCGAGCAACTCGCGGATCGACTTGTGCTTCATCACCGAACCTCCTCGGGGTTCGCCGACGCATCAACACCCGGTCGGCGCAATGCGGCGACCTCGGCGGTCATGTCGATGCCGACAGGGCACCATGTGATGCAGCGTCCACAACCTACACAGCCCGACTCTCCGAACTGCTCCCACCAGGTACCGAGCTTGTGGGTGAGCCACTGCCGGTAGCGGCCCCGGGTGCTGTGGCGAACCGGTGAGCCGTGCAGCTCGCTGAAGCCGAGCGTGAAACAGGAGTCCCACCGCTGCCACCGCTGGGCTCGTTGCCCGTCGAGGGTGGTGAGGTCTTCGACGGTGGAACAAAAGCACGTAGGACACACCAGGGTGCAGTTCGTGCACGTCAGGCAACGTCGGGCGACGTCGTCCCAGCGGGGGTGCTCGAGGTTCTCTGCGAGAAGGACCGGTAGGCCATCCGTGTCGAGGTGCCGGCCCATCCTGGCGCCGGCCATCTCGACGACCCGCCTGGCCTCGGCCAGATCCTCACCCGTCGCCTCCCTCGAGGCGACCTCTCCGAGAACCGCTGCTCCGGCGTCCGAGCCGACGCGCACCAAGAAGCGATGCTCGCCGCTCATCAGCTCCGTGAGGGCGAGGTCGAAGCCCGAGCTCACTCCGGGTCCGGTGCCCATCGACACGCAGAAGCAGCTCCCGCCGGGCTCGCCGCAGTCCACGGCCAGCAGGAACGCCTCGCCGCGCCGGACGGAGTAGCCGCCGGCGGGATGCTCGCTTTCGACGAGGACGCGATCCTGGACCCCGATGGCAGCCAGCTCGCAGGCCCGCACTCCGATGAAGGCATAGCGGCTCTTCGGCTCGGGCCTCTCCTCGATCACGAAGCCGCCGCCGTCGCGGCGGACCTCGAAGAGCAGCTCACCGGGGGGATGCAGGTACTGCTTCCAGGAATGCGGTCCGACCGCGTAGCCGAAGAGCGCCTCATCGTCGCGGCGAACCAGACGATAGGTTCCCGCGTCCTGATCGTCGGCCCAGCCGCGGGGCAGCTCGCCGGTCGCTTCGATCTCGTCGTAGACGATCGCGCCGTCTCGACAGGTCGGACCGATGGTCGAGAACCCCTGCACCCGCAGCCGGGTGATCACCTCGTCGAGCCCGTCGACATCGATCACGGCCCTCAACCCGTTCGCCACGCGGCTCCCCTTTCCCGGCTGGCTTCAGCCGAGGCTATCGGCCCTGATCTGACGCCGACGCGGCGCACTCGCCAGGTTGTCCCAGGAGGACCGGACAGGGCGCATCGTGAACCATCCGAGCCGCGGTGGCCCCGAGCGCCGGCTGGTCCGTGTCGGCACGACGGTGCGTCGTCAGGGCCACGATCGCTGCCGGCAGACCCATGGCCAGGGCCACCAACGGTCCGGCCGCCGAGTCGTGGCAGACGACCTCGTGGCCCGGGTGCAGGCCCTCGTCTCGCAGCCTGGCTGCGATCCGTTCGAGGTTGGCTGCCGCGTCCTCCTCGGTCAAGGGGGTCCCGCTCGGCGATCGCGGGCCGGTAACCACCGTCACGAGCCACGGCTGGAGCTCGAACTGATGGCACCAGACTGATGCCGGGACGAGGATCGACTCCGCCCCAGGTGACCCGTCGAGACAGACCAGCACCCGGCCGGCGAGCTCCTCGGAGGCCTGGCACCGGGGTCCGACGAGCAGTACGGGTCGGCTCAGCATCCCGACGGTCTCCGCGGCAACGCTGCCGAGCACGGCTCGACGCAATCCGCCCCTCCCGTGAGTGCTCATCACGAGGAGCGCGTCGTCATGGTCAGCGAACCCGGCAATGCTCCTGGCCGGATCGGGAGCGCGGACCACTGCAGCGGGACGTGTAGCGGTGATCCGCCCGGCGAGCTCCTTCAGATATGACAGCCGTTCCTCGTAGCGGCTGTCAGCAGTCACGGTCATCAAAGCGATCTCGGCGTGGGCTGCAGCAGCCACCTCGCGAGCCGGACCCAATGCGCGCTCGGCCAGCTCTGACCCATCGAGAGGGACGATGACCCGACGCAGGGCCGTATCGGGGCGATCGCCGGCGGTCGTGTCCACCGGAGGCAACGGACACCTCCTGCGAAGCTGAGGGCGCTTCGTACGGCTAGCAACATAGGGGCGGCCACACGGCGGGCAAAGGGCCCAAAGTCACACCGAATCAGGGGAAAGGACCCCGATCGCGTCCGGGACGCTCCAGGTTCCCCCGACCTACGCTCCGACGCTCTCGGCCTTGGCGACCTCGTCGGGCAACAGGTCACGAACCCTCTCGGCCTTCCCCCCGTACAAGGTGTAGAGGGTGGCACAGCTGTCACAACGACCCGGCATCCGGCCCGACTTGGACCCGCAGTGCAGCTGCAGGGACTCGAAGCTCACCGTGCCCTCACAGCCAGGCTCCTCGCAGTCAAGCGTGATCTTCAACACCGATGCCTCCCTTCGGGCCGAACACGACCCCCTCACACCGCTCGTCTCCCTGCTCGGACGACAGGCGAAGGTCAGCTCAGCCCTTCTGGATGGGGACCTTCTTGGCCTCGGCCTTGCCCTTGTCGACCGGAACGCGGATCTCGAGGATTCCGTCGCTGTAGGAGGCCTTGATGTCGTCCTCAGTCGCACCGGCCGGTAGCGGCAGCGTTCGGACGAACTTGCCGTAGGAGAACTCGGTACGGTAGCCACCCTTCTCCTCGACCTTCTCCTCCTGACGGCGCTCAGCGCTGATGGTGATCATGTTGTCCGAGACAGTGATCTCCACGTCTTTCTCCGGGTCGATCCCCGGCATTTCGGCCTTGACCACGAGGGTGCCTTCGTCCACGAACTCCTCGAGCTTCATACCCTCCCGGTCGACCAGCGACTCCATCTCGGGGAAGCCGCGGAAGAAGGCCGGGAAGTTGCGCCCGAAGACGTCCGGCCAGTCGCCGAAGGGCCAGTCACGACGCCTCACGATGCCTGCCATGAGAACCTCCTTGAAACTCCGTATTCCTGGACGTCTCAACGTCTCGACGTCTCAACGTCTCAGAGCAGAGCCTGCCCCCGTGCGCTGTCCTTTCCAACCGGTCGAAGGTCCCTACCTGGCACAGCAGGAACCCGAGGCGCGCCTCGTAGAGGCACACGGGGATCCCCTTCTTGGCAGCGATTCCAGCGCATGGAGGAGGTATTGCTGCCAAGAAGGCGCTACCGCGGAGACGCCGTGGCTGATCAGGGAGCTGTAGGCCTCGACGGCTACGACGTGACGTGCCTCACACCCCTGTTGAGAGCAGCGCGCCCAACGCAGCCCGGTCGAAGTAGACCTCGTTGCGCTTGACGAGATCGCCCTCGAGGATCACCAGATCGAGACCGGCGATCTCGATCGAGTTCTCCGACCCGGTCGGAGTGAGGGTGGCGGTCCAGTGGATGACCACTCCCTCGCCGCCCTCGAGCTGCAGCATCTCGCCGCCCTTCCAGGTCATGGTCCAGCGATCGAAGAGCTTGGTGAGATACGCCCTCATGGCCTCCCGGCCGACCACCGGCCCATGGGTGTTGGGGTCGAGGTAGGTGAGGTCGGCGGTGTAGCAGTCCAGCACCTGCTCCACGTCTTGGGTGTTCCATGCGCCGAGAATCGCCTCGGCCAGGTTGCCCAACCGGTCCATCTCTGCGGTCATCGCTCGAGCCTCCTTGTGTCCCAAGTATGTTACCAGTAGGTAACTTAACACCCGTCCACCTAGTGGGCAAGGCGCTGTCAGCCGATGTGCGGAACGAGGCGATGATCGGCTGGTCAGCGGTCGAAGCCGAACCGGTAGCGGCGCCGGCAACTCCCGCCGTCCCGCCGCAGACAGCCGTCCACCGCTGGGCTCGCTTCGTGTTCCACACCCAGTGCGTCCAGCCAGCCCTCCAACCGCTCGAAGATCCCGCACTCGTAGTCCTCGAGCACTCCGAGACGCGACACGCCGTCGTAGGCGAAGCAGCCCGGAGCCTCCCAGATCATGATGTTCTCGGTGGGAAAGGTGACCCTGAAGTCCATGAAGTCGGCCTTGATGAGGTCGAAAGCCTCGCCCACGAACCGCCGCAGATCCTCGAAGCTCTCGATCTTCTCGATGCCCAGCAGCTTCTGCAGGCGCTTTGCCTCGATCGCAGCCATCGACTTGCACGCAGCGCGGTTCAGGACGTTCGCCTCTTCGATGCCGTGCCTCTCCAAGGTGTGGAAGAACCACATCGCGTCGTGGGTCATCCAGTTCTTGTTGAGGAGCTCTCTCAGCTCCTCCCATTCGACAGTTCCCTCTATCAACGCCTGGTGGACCTCCTGGGAGACCACCTGCTTCTACCTCGGCAGAGCCGGGTGGTCAACGTGACGTGTGTGAGCCGGACCGCGGCCATCGCTACGTTCGAGGCGTCGGCGGGTGGTGCTGGTTCGGGGGGTGGGTTGTCCTCGTCGGGTGGGTGGAGGGATTTCGATGCTGGGTTCGGGGGGTCGGCGCCGGCCGAGGAGGGTGTGGCAGAGCTGTTCGAGGAGCGGTGAGGTCGAGGCTTCTGAGAGCGCTCCAGACCCGGATCATCGCTCCAGGATGGACACGGCGCCGGGGGATCTCCGATGCTATGTCGGATCTCTCGGCAGGCTGATTCGAATGGGGAAGTGGCATTGCGCGTTGCCGCTCTGGTGAAGCAGATACCGGCGTTCGAGGAGATGCGGCTCGGGCCCGATGGCCGTCTCGTGAGGGACGGGACGGCGCTCGAGATGAGCGCCTACTGCCGGCGCGCCGTGTCCAAGGCGGTCGAGTTGGCTGGAGAGGCCGCGCAAGGCTCGGTCACCTTCGTCACCCTCGGGCCGCCTTCTGCCGATGACGTCCTTCGCGAAGCCGTCGCGTGGAGCCTGGAGCGTGGCGTCGATGCTCACGGCGTGCTGGTCAGCGACCCGCTGTTCGCCGGCAGCGACACCATCGCGACGGCGCGGGCGCTGGCGGCTGTACTGGAACGAGAGGGGCCCTTCGAGATCGTCCTGGCCGGCAGGAACTCACTCGACGCCGACACCGGGCAGGTACCGCCGCAGATCGCCGAGCTCCTCGACCTTCCGTTCGCGACAGGTGTCAAACAGCTGGCCGTCGGTGAGGATGCACTCACCCTGGGCTGCGAGCACGACGACGCCTGGATCGACGCCGAGGTCCTGCTCCCGGCACTGGTGTCGTGTGCAGAGCGGCTCTGCGAGCCCGCCAAGGTCCCCCCCGAACGGCGAGCAGAGGTCTCGGGAGCGCGCATCCGGACGGTCACCGCTGCCGAGCTGGGGCCCGGGCCCTGGGGGGCGACCGGGAGCCTGACCACGGTCGGTGCCGCCCGGTCGATCGCAGTGGACCGGCACTGCCGGCTGCATCCCGAGGCGCCCCTCGCAGAGCAAGTCGAGGCAGCCGTCGGCGTGCTGCTCCATCGGGAGGCCCTGCGCTTCGACCGGGCAGCACCGCGCCCGCAGCTACCCCCGACTGGCGGCGATGGCCCACTGGTCGCCGTACTGGCTGAGCCGAACCGTGACCGCCTCGCTACCGAGCTTTGCGGCGTGGCCGCCCGACTGGCCGCCGGCCTTGCCGGATCCACCGCACTGCTGGCTCCACATGACATCAGTCCCGCCCTTGCCGGTTCGTGGGGCGCTGACCGGCTCATCCGGATCGTGGGAGGGGATGTCGAAGAGGACGTCGCGCGGACCGTCTCGCACTGGGTGCGGTCGATGAACCCATGGGCAGTCCTCACCGGGTCGACTGCCTACGGTCGGGAGGTCGCCTCACGGGTCGCCGCCGCTGTCGGCGCCGGCCTCACCGGTGACGCGGTGGACCTCGAAGTGGACGCGGGCCGCCTCGTCGCGTGGAAGCCGGCATTCGGGGGACAACTGGTGGCGGCGATCACTGCGACATCGCCGGTACAGATGGCAACCGTGAGAGCAGGAGTACTCCCACAGCCGGCCCCGCGCGACCACACCGCGGAGATCTCGACGCTCGTTGCCTCGCCGCAGCAGAGGCTGAGGGTACGCCACCGACGTCAGGAGGACGCGCTGGAGCGCCTCGGCGAGGCCCCGGCGGTGATCGGCATCGGCGCCGGAGTGGATCCGCGTGACCTCCAAGGGCTGGACGAGCTGCGTGAGCTCCTCGAAGCCGAGATCGGCTGCACCCGCAAGGTCACCGATCGGGGCTGGATGCCACACTCGCGCCAGATCGGGATCACCGGGCGCTCGATCTCACCCCGCCTCTTCATCTCGATCGGCGCCAGCGGGAAGTTCAACCACATGATCGGTGTCCGGTCAGCCGAGACCGTCCTGGCTATCAACCCGGACCCGGAAGCACCCGTGTGGCGCTACGCCGACGCGGCCGTCGTCGGCACCTGGCAAGAGGCCGTTCCTTTGCTGGTGGCCGAGCTGCGACGGGTTCTGGTCCGCGTCGAGGATTGTCGCTGAGCCTGCCTTGCGGCCAAGCCGCCTCACAGGGTGCCGGGTCCGGAAGCCCTCAGCCCCGGCGGCGGGTCACCGACCAGAGCTCGACCGGCTCTTCGAAGCCCTTCAGCATGCGCCGCCCGGCCGGGTCGAAGCACAACCCGGGGTCGGCGGTTGCCTCGGTCGGCACCGGGTGGGCAACGAGGATCTCGTCGGGCACGGCCTGCTCGGCGATGCGGGCGGACAGGTTCACCACCGGGCCGTAGTAGTCGCCTTGGTGGGCCAGCAGGTTCCCCATCGCGACACCACCACGAGGACCCATGTCCTTTCGCCGTTCCCGGAACCGGTCGACGAAACCCAGCCCGATGTTGCAGGCCTGCGCGGATGACTCGGCGGTGTACATCACCGCGTCGCCGATGAGCTTCACCAGCCGTCCGCCGTTCTCGGAGACGATCTGGTAGGCCGTTTCCCCGAACTCGGTGACCAGGCGACGTAGTTCTTCCGGCGAAGCGCCACGCGATGCCCCGGTGAATCCGACCAGGTCGATGAAGCCGACGGCGATGCGGAGGCTTCCGGTCTCGATCTGGTCGGCGGTCGCCATCCAGCGGGTGGCAGCAGCACGCAGGTGAAGGGTCAGGAGAGGTGCTATCGCGTTCATGGAGCTGACCAACGCGTCGCGGGCACTCAGGTTGAAGCTCACCCGCTCGAGCTCGGTTCGTCCGGTTTCAACCTCCGGGTCGTAGATCTCCGCCAGCAAAGCGGCCACGACGGCCTCTGCCAATGCCCCGAGCGAGGTGCCCATCACCTGCGCAAGCTTCGGTCCGACCGACGCCGAGAACACGGCGCCCACCTCGTGCAGAGCCGCGAACACCTCCACGTACTCCGGCTCGAAGGCGGGCGCATCAACCGCAGGGACCGGCAGTCCACTGTTACCGAGGAAGTCGGCCAACTCCCCGACCCCCCACCCGGAGTGCTCGGCAAGATCGCTCAGCGACAACTGGCCTTCGGTCCTGATCCAGTGGAGCAGCGGAACCCAGCCGAGGTCGATGCTGGGACCGAGAGCGGCAAGCTCGGTGGCCGACACACCTTCGCCGTCCACCAGGAGCTCGAGGACCTCCAAGCGCTCCGATGCCGACGACGCCTTCGGGTCATAGAGGCCGGCTGTCGTCCAGGCGTCGAGCTGCTCGGGTGTGGCCATCTTGCGCGTCGCTGTCGTTCAGGTCGCGACGGTACCACCCACGAGTGCCGCCGTGACCACCCTGCCGATCACGCGTATTCATCAGGACCGGGAACGATCCGGACCGGGTTGTGGGTTTACAACCGGTAGCGCCAAGCGATCCTGAGGAGGCAGTTCCCATGCCCCATGTGCGCGCTCGCAATCCCCGAGCGGAGGCGACTGCTCGGCTCGGTGAAGGCCGTGTCAGCGCGGTGCTCGAGCCGTCGCGTCCTGCGGTGAACACCGGGCCCTGGTTCGCCGACGACCCGGTCGCTGCCGGCGCCACCGCGGGTGATCTCGTCACCCCGATCAAAGGCAGCAGCAGGTCCTGGGACAGTGTCGTCGACGCTCAACCCGAGCTTGCCGGCTTCGCCCGGGATCACTGGCTCGCCAACCTGAAGCGGATCGGCGCCCCACCGGGGTCGCTGGCGCCCACACGCGAGGCGCTCCGCTCCCTCGCCTTCTACGTCTTGTCGCCCGCTCGCCAGACTGCCAACGGCAAGATCGGGCTGCGCTGGACCAAAGGCGGGTTCGGTACTCCGTTCTTCGGTGATGACCGCCAGATCCGAGTCCAAGGCGATCTCCTCGTCGTCCAGGATGGCGAGGACGTCGTCTCCGAACCGATAACGACCCTCCGGGCTGCCGGAAAGCTCGTCGGCGTCGAGCCGGGCGCACCGTCGGGCATCGATTTCCACGATCCCCCGCCAGAACCCGACCACAACGCCGCACTGCCCGTCGATCCGGCCGCCGTCGCCTTCCTCGACGACTGGTTCGGCTTCGCCACGCTCGTTCTCGAACGGCTCCGCGCCGCCGCCGGTCGGCCCGAGGACACCCGGGTGCAGCTCTGGCCGGAGCACTTCGACGCCGCCATCGAGATCGGCAACGCCGACCGCGGCACCCGGGCCGGCTACGGTGCCTCCCCCGGCGATGACGCCATCGACCAGCCTTATCTCTACGTGTCGCCCTGGACGGCCCAGCACGGCGACCACTGGAACGCGCC
>QEUP01000007.1 GCA_003577145.1 Acidobacteriota bacterium
TGATCGCCCCGATCGCCATGGACGAGGGCCTGCGGTTCGCCATCCGTGAGGGTGGCCGTACCGTGGGAGCCGGCCGGGTCACCAAGATCATCAAATAGCTCTCGCGGTGGAATTGCTGACGCCCAGCGTGCTCACGATTATGGGCGAACCGGGAAGCCGGCTTTCTCATCTCCGACATCCGCCGGTATTACCGAGTCCGCGATAGCGCCGAAACGGTGGAGGCGTCACCATCAAGCAGGTCAGGCGGCTGAACAGCGCCGACGAGTTCGAGGAGCACCTCGCCGCCCTGGGTGTCGACCTGCCGTTCGATCCTGAGGTCGATCCCGGTGGTCCACTGGCAAAGGGCCTTCGCTGCGGCAGCCGGCGCATCGGCAACCGCTTCGCGGTACTGCCGATGGAGGGCTGGGACGGCGAGCCCGACGGGCGCCCCTCGGATCTCACGAGGCGGCGCTGGCTGCGCTTCGCCCAGAGCGGCGCCAAGCTCGTCTGGGGCGAGGCGACAGCGGTACGCCCCGACGGGCGGGCCAATCCCCGGCAACTGGTCCTCACCGAAGCGACCCTCCCGGGCTTCGCCGCTCTGGTGAGTGGGGTGATCGACAGCCATGAAGCAGCGCATGGTTCCAGCGATGACCTCGTGGTCGGCTTGCAGTTGACACACTCGGGCCGCTTCTCACGACCCGAGGGCGAATTCCGGCCGCGGATCGCCTACCGTCACCCGTTGCTCGACGAGCGGGTTTCAGCCGGCGATGCCGCCGTCTTGAGCGATGACGAGATCAAACGGCTGATCGACGACTTCGTCACAGCCGGCAGGCTCGCCCGGGAGGCGGGCTTCGACTTCGTCGACATCAAGCACTGCCACGGCTACCTGGGCCACGAGCTGTTGAGTGCCCGGTCACGCGCCGGGGCCTACGGTGGCGACCTCGAGGGGCGTACCCGGTTCCTCCGCTCGGTCCTAGAGGGCTTGCGCCACGCTGCACCGGGCCTGCTGAGGGCGGTCCGGCTCAGTGCCTATGACTTCATGCCCTTCAGCGCCGGTGGTGATGGTGTCGGCAGGCCTGACGCCCCGGGCCCCTATGACCACGCTTTCGGAGGTGACGGCACCGGTACCGGGGTCGACATCGACGAACCCCACCAGCTCCTGACGATGCTCGAGGATCTCGGGGTGGAGCTCTTGAGCGTGACCGCCGGTAGTCCCTACTACTGTCCTCATATCCAGCGACCCGCCTACTTCCCTCCCTCCGATGGCTACCTGCCACCGAGCGACCCCCTCGTCGACGTGGCCCGTCTCATCGGCGTGACCGCCGAGCTGAAGGCCCGGCATCGGCGCCTGACGGTTGTCGGGTCGGGGTACTCGTACCTCCAGGAATGGCTGCCCAACGTCGCTCAGCGGACGGTTCGCGATGGCGCTGTCGACCTCGTCGGGCTCGGCCGCATGATGCTCAGCTACCCTGCTCTGCCGTCTGATGTCCTCGCCGGTCGGGCCCTCGACAGGCGCCTCATCTGCCGCACGTTCAGCGACTGCACGACGGGGCCCCGTGTTGGTCTCGTCTCGGGGTGCTACCCGCTCGACGACTTCTACAAGGAGTCGCCCTACCGTGCCGAGCTCACCGCCGCCAAGCAGGCCAAGCGCCAAGCCGAGCGGCAGGCCGGGCTCACCGCCGCCAAGCAGGCCGGGCAGCAAGCCGAGCAGCAGCACAGCGCGCGGCGCCGGAGCCCCGGTTCATGACCGATCGGCCCCGTCGGCCGACGGCGGTCCTGGCCATGTGGCCGGGGTTCGACCCGCCGCTTCTCACCGGTGAGGAGCTCGATCGGCTGGGGAAGGTGGTGGAGCTGGCTGACCGGGAGCCACTCACGGAGTTCCAGAGCGAGCGAGCCGCGGTGCTGCTCGGGCGGGCGAAGGTCATCGTGGGCCACTGGGGCTGTCCGACGCTCGACGCCGCCGCCCTGGATCTGTCGCCCGGGCTGGAGATGTTCGCCTACGCCGCGGGGACGCTCAAGGAGTACAAGGTCGTGACCGACGCTGTGTGGGAGCGGGGAATCCTGGTCACGACGGGTGCTGCGGCGAACGCGGAGCCCGTGGCCGAGTACACGATCGCGGCGATCCTGTTCGCCAACAAGGACGTGTTCAACACCCGGGAGCGCTACCGCGGGGCTGAGGCGACGTTCTCCTGGCCCCAGCGTGGACCTGTCGGGAACTACGACAAGCAGGTGGGGCTGGTCGGCGCATCCCGCATCGGTCGGCGGGTGATCGAACTGCTCGAACCGTTCGAGCTCGGTGTGGCCGTCTACGATCCCTACCTCGACGTGGAGGAGGCCGCTGCCCTGGGGGTGGTCAAGATGGAGCTGGCAGAGCTCCTCGAAACCTCCGATGTCGTGAGCATCCATGCCCCCGCCCTTCCCGAGACCCACCACCTGATCGGCGTCGAGGAGATCTCTCTCCTGCAGGACGGCGCCACCTTGATAAACACCGCGCGCGGCTCGCTGGTCGATCCCTCAGCACTGGAAGCCGAGCTCCTCACCGGCCGCATCTCGGCGGTTCTCGATGTGACCGATCCCGAGCCGATGCCCGCAGACAGCCCGCTGCACCGAATGCCCAACGTGTTCCTGACACCGCACATCGCCGGGTCCCAGGGCAGCGAGTACCGGCGCATGGCGGCGATGGTGATCGACGAGGTGGCCCGCTTCACGCGGGGGGAGCCTCCCCTCCATCCTGTGCGCCGCGACGAAGTGGAAAGGATGGCGTGAGGGTGGGCTGGGGGAGGAGCGAGCGGTGAGCCTGCTCCCCGGTCTCTGCTCGGTCACCTTCCGCCGGCTGCCGGCCGAGGACATCGTCAGGCTTGCCTCAGCGAGCTCGATCACCGCCATCGAATGGGGTGGTGACGTCCACGTCCCCCACGGCTGTGTCGACGAGGCCCGCGAGGTGGCCGAGATGTGCGCGGCGGAGCACATCCGTTGCAGTTCCTACGGCTCCTACCTGTTTGCCGGGCTGGTCCAGGGCAGCGACGAGATCGTCGCGGTTCTCGAGACGGCACGGGCACTAGCCGCTCCCAACGTGCGTGTCTGGTGCGCCGGCGGTGGGCCTGATCCCGACGCCGGGCTGCGCCTGGAGATCGTGCGTCAGCTCGGAGAGATCTGCGAGCAGGCGCGGTCACGGGATCTGACCGTGTCGTTGGAGTTCCACCAGAACACCCTCACCGAGACAGCAGCCTCGACGCTCGCTGTGCTGAGGGAAGTGGATGCGCCGAACCTGTTCACCTATTGGCAGCCCGTCGGTGACGCCCCGAGTGATCGGCTCCTCGCAGAGCTCGGCAACGTACTCGATGACCTCTCACATGTTCACGTGTTCCACTGGGGGAACGGCGTGCGCCTGCCCCTGGCAGATGGAGCCGGCATGTGGCCAGCGGCTCTGCGTGCAGCTTCCGCAGCGGGCGGTCGTTGGGAGGGACAACGGGTCGCTCTTCTCGAGTTCGTGCAGGACGACGACCCCGCCTGCTTCGAACGCGACGCCGACACCCTCCGGCGTTGGCTGTCTGCTGTCGGCGAGGGCGCCCCGTGAGCACGGGGGAACCCTGGGAGCGGATCCGGCCGCGCCGGCGCATAACCGGGATCTCGGCAACCCTGCTGCCGTTCTGCGCCGAGGGAGGCATCGACTGGGATTCGCTGGCCGCCCACATCTCGCGAACCGCCGAGGTCGGTCTGATTCCTGCCCTCAACATGGATACGGGCTACGGCGCGCTGCTCGATGCTGCAACGCGGTTGCGGGTCGTCGAGTTGGCGCGCTCGCTGGTCGGTGAGTTCGTTGCCGCCGCACATGTCGATGACGCGCCGGGCGACCCGCTCGACCTCGACGCATACCGGGCGGCCATGGCTGATATCGCCTCTCGGGGAGGGACACCCGTCGTCTTCCCCTCACACGGCCTGCGTTCGCTTCCCGAGCCCGAGGTGGTCTCGTTCCACGCCGGCCTGAGCGAGGCCTGCGACCGGTTCATCGCCTTCGAGTTGGGCCCTGTGTTCGACGCCCGCGGCCGGATCTACCAGTTGGAGACCTTCGAAGGTCTGATCGGTGTCGCCGAGTGCGTCGGCGTCAAGCACTCCTCACTCGACCGCCGGCAGGAATGGCGACGCCTGGAGCTGCGCGACAGCTCCAGGCCGGACTTCAGGGTGCTGACCGGCAATGACCTGGCAATCGACATGGTCATGTACGGATCCGACTACCTGCTCGGGCTGTCGACGTTCGCACCCGACGCGTTCGCCCTGCGGGATCGCTGGTGGGAGGAGGGCGACGACAGGTTCTACCAGCTCAACGACTTGTTGCAGTATCTCGGAGCGTTCGCCTTTCGCGAGCCGGTGGCGGGCTACCGGCACGATGCCGCTCGCTTCCTGAGGCTCCGGGGCTGGGTCGCCGGCGACAACACCCATCCGGCGTCGACCCCCAGGCCGGACTCCGACGATGAAGTCCTCGCACGAATACTCGACCGGCTATCCGCTTACGTATCCTCCTGAGGGCGTGATGGCGGCGCGGGAAGTGAGGGGCAGATGAAGAGGGTCATGGCGATCGTGCTCTCGGCCTCCCTCGCGGCGGCTGCCTGCACCGACGGTGACGGCGGCGACGGAGAGGGAGACACCGAAGCAGAGACCTCCGCGGGCGAAGGCTTCGTCGACGAGGACTGGTTCGACGGCCGGGCGAGCGACTACCTCTCGTTTGCCACCGAGGAGTTCGAGCCGGCGAGCGTCAACAACGTCGTTGCCCATGCTGCCCGAGCGGAGGCCGATCCCTCCTATGTGTGGGCTGCCGAGCAGGTGACCGTCGAGTCCCTCCAGCCGGTCTTCGACGATCTCGACGCGATGAAGGACACCAGCGACTTCGACCTCATGTACCTGCTGAACCTCTGGTACGGCTACCGGGACCAGCTCTCGGCTGAGGTCGTCGAAGCCATCGAAGCCCGGATCCTCGGCTTTCGCTACTGGTACACCGAGCCGCTGGGCGAGGACGAGGTCGACCACAAGTGGTTCTGGAGCGAGAACCACCGGATCATCTTCCACGTGATCGAGTACCTCGCCGGGCAGGCCTTTCCCGACTCCACGTTCCGCGACGGCACCGAGGGAGCCGCTCACCAGGCCCACGCCGAGCCGCTGATACGGGCCTGGATCGACGAGCGCGCCCGCTACGGGTTCAGCGAGTGGCACTCCAACGTCTACATGCAGAAGAACGTCGTCCCCCTCGTCACCCTGGTCGAGTGGGCCGATGACGAGGAGTTGGGTCGCCTGGCATCGATGGCCCTCGACGTGGCCCTCTTCGACATCGCCGCCCACAACCAGGCCGGGACCTACGGGGCGACCCACGGGCGCAGCTACATGAAGGACAAGAACAGCGGGCTCACCGAGGACACCTTCGGGATCACCAAGCTGTTGTTCGACGACACCGAGTACCCCTGGCAGTCGCACAGCGACGCCGGTGCGCTGTATCTGGCGATCTCCGAGCGCTACCGGCTCCCCGAGGCGATCCGCCAGGTCGGCATCAGCGAGGAGATCAGCGTCGACAAGGAACGCCACGGCGTGCCATTGGATCCTCACGCTCCCGTCGAGGAGGACCCGGAACCGCCCTATGGGATCTCCTTCGACGATCCCGAGAACCTCCCGTTCTGGTGGTCCCTGGGTGCCCTTGCGGTATGGCAGGTGGTGCCACTGACGCTGGAGACCACCGAGCAGTACGGGCTGTGGGAGACCGACCTGTTCAAGCCTTACTCCGCCTTGCGCGACATCACCGGCGGAGACCCCGCGGTCGCCCAGCGGCTGGCGCAGAGCCTGGCGTCGATGGCTGCGTTCGGGCTCCTGTCCGAGGTGGACACGTACACCTGGAGGGCACCGGAGGTGATGCTCTCGACTGCCCAGGACTACCGCGCCGGCGACTACGGCGAGCAGTACCATGCCTGGCAGGCGACCGTTGATGCACGCGCGCTGGTGTTCACCACCCATCCCAGCAACCCGCCGGAGAACACCGAGTGGGAGGACGACGACGGCTACTGGACGGGGACCGCCTCGATGCCCCGCTCGGCTCAACACGAGTCGGCAGCCATCCACATCTACTCACCCAGGTACGAACCGCAGACAACCCCGCCCCTCGACTCGTTCGACTACGAGCCGTACACCCACGCGTACTTCCCGACCGAGCACTTCGACGAGGTCGTCCAGCAGGGCAACTGGACCGTCGGCAGGAAGGGCGATGGCTACGTCGCCCTCTGGTCCTACCGGCCGGTGGTCTGGAGGGATCATGACCCCAACGAGGTGTACACGGGAGAGCTCACCGAGCACTTCGACCTCGTGGCCGAGGGGGGGCCGGACAACGTGTGGGTCGTCGAGGTGGGACGGGCCGCCGACTACGGCAACTTCGAGTCCTTCGTCTCTGCTGTCACCTCCGAGGAGCCGGCGGTGACGACGCCTGGAGACAGCGGCGACGTGTCCGGGAACTTCGATGTCTCATGGGAGTCACCGTCGGTGGGGAAGCTCACCTTCGGGTGGGACTCGCCGCTCACCGTCGAGGGTGAGGAGATGCCGATCCACGGCTACCCGCGAGTGGAGTCGCCCTGGGCGGAGGTCCCTCACCTCGAACCCGTCTTCAACGTGAGCGCGGACGGCTACGCCCTGGCTCTCGACTTCGAGGCGGGGACCCGCGAGGTGAGCGGGGCGCGTTGAGGCTGCATGAGGTCCGGGCTCGGATCCTAGGGCTCGCCGCCGGCACCACTGAGCGCTTGGTCGACCGCCACCTCCCGGGCTTCCGGATTCCTTCGGTGTTCGCCGGCCACAGAGTCGAGCCCGATGTCGCCGCCGACCTGGCGTTCACGCTCTGCCATCTGCGTGATGCCGGCGTCAGCGAGGTCGCATCGGTCCCCATCGAGGAGGGCATTGCACGAGCCCTGCGTCAGGTCGACGGTGAGGGGACCCATTCGTTCTGGTCATACCGCGTCGCCGAATCCCTGATTCGCTTCGGTCCCTTCGCTCAGAACTCCTTGATCGACGACTGGCCGGAGTCCATGCGAGCCGAACTGGAGAGGGCCTGTGATACGACCTCGTTCGTGGAGCTGCTCGACTCCGGCCTGCTTCCACGCAACTATGCAGCGGTCCTCGCTCGATGTGAGCTGGGCCGGGCGAAGCTCGGCATCATCGAGGACCTGCATCTGCTCGACGATCTCGTGGCGAGGACCAGAGAGATGCTCGGCGCCAGCCCAGATGGCTACCTCGACGACTCCACGACCGGTGTCGGCCGCTACGACATCTACACCGCTGACGTCTACCTGTTCACCGAACCACTCGCCGAACAGCTCGGGCCGGTGTGGGAGCAAGGCGCGCGGAATGCCCTGGACCTGGTGGCGAAGGTGGCATCCACCGACGGATCTGCCATCACCTGGGGCAGGTCGACTGGTGCCTTGGCCGCGTGTCTCACCATGGAGCTGGCGGCACTGGCGATCGATCGCTCGATCGGCGATGGTGACGATCGGTGGCTGAGCCGGGCGCTGGCCGCGGTCGAGCACTTCGACAGATGGCTCGAGGACGGGCTGATAAGCGCTCACCAGCACCGGTCCACCTACAGCTACCGGGGCCCCCAGCGCCGGCTGCAGATGACCCTCGACGTGTTGGGCAAGCTCGCCTGTTCGGCGGCGATTCTCCGGCGTGCAGACCCGGACCTGCCGACCGCCGGGTGGGAGGAGGTCCATCCGGAGAGCAACCGCCTGATCTTGTTCTCCGAGCGTCCGGTGGCGGCAGTCTGGACCTATCGCAGCAGCGACTGCGCTTTCGTGGTCCCGTTCGTGGGTTCCACCCGAAGCGACTACCTGCCCGCGCCTCGCAATCCCGGCCTCTACGAGGTGCCCGTCGACAGCGTGATCGCCTCGCTGGTCCCGCTGGTGTTCGCCGGTGGCCAGGCGTTCACAGTGGGGGGACCGCCTACCTCGCTCCAGATGGTGGGGGATGGCGTGAGCGCATCCTATTCGGGTCTTCCAAGAGCCGGTGTGCTCGAGATCGACCCCGATCAACAGCCGCTGTCCGGCACGGCCTCACTCCGGTACCGGGTAGAGGGGCGCAGCCTGGTGGTGGATGAGGAGATCCGTTTCGAGAAGCGACCCGAAGCCGTATCGGTCCTGGTCTGCGAGACGGCACACCGGCCTTTGCGCGTGCAGTTCGCCACAGACGCCGAACACGACGTGCAGACCGTCGACACGGCCGGGCTCAAGGAGTACCGGAGCTTCTGGGCGGAGCTGCCGCTGGTGCACCAGCTCGACATGGAACCGTCGGAGTCGATCGCCTTCTCGCTCGAGATGACGCCGAAGTTGCGGATCGCTTCAACCGCTTTCGGGCACCACTACCACCGGAGTCTCTACGGGCCGATCCGCGACTTCGTGGTCGGCATCGCCTCACCGCTCGGCCCGTTGGCAGCTCGCGCAGATCACGAGGCGGAGCGGATCCTCGATCACGTCGATCTGTTCCACCTGCACTGGCCGGAGTGGCTGGCCTTCGACGATGTCGACGAGCATCGCCGCATCATCGGCCGGCTCCAGGAATCCGGAGTCAGGATCGTGTGGACTCAACACAACCTGACCCCGCACTCCAAGGGATCTGCTGCCTACGACGCGATCTACCAGGCATGGGCAGCAGCCGCTGACGGAGTCATCCACCAAAGCGAGTGGGGCCGCCGGCAGAGCCTGGACCGCTATGAGTTCCGCGATGACGTGGTCGAAGGCGTGATTCCCCATGGGCATTTCGGTCCGCTGATGAGCGAGATCGACCGGATCGATCGCCGCGACGTCGAAGCCGAGCTCGGACTCAGGCCCGAGGCGCTGCGGATCGGCATCATCGGTGCGCCACGAGCGGAGAAGCGGGTCCAGGATTTCATGGACGGCTTCGCCGCCACCCGGAGGCGCGACGTCGAGTTGCTGGTGCTGTCTCTCGGGGAGGGGGACCGGGTCCCCGATGATCCCCGCATCACCGCCATTCCCTACGAGATGGTCCCTCGCGAGCTCTACAACCGCAGGCTGCGTGCCCTCGACGTCGTGGCTCTACCCTTCAGCCCCGAAGGGATGCTGGCCACCGGCACCATCGGCGACGTGATCGGCCTCGGCCTCGCCGCGCTGGTGAGCGACTGGCCGTTCCTGGCCGAGATGCTCGCTGAAGCGGGCATACCCTGCGGCCTCAGTCCCGCAGAAGTCGCCGAAGCCGTCGAGAACCTCGACCCCACCGTCGTGGAGCGGGCAGCCGCCGCCAGCCGGGCCCTCCAGGCCACCCACGACTGGTCCGAGATCGCCCACCAGACCCTCGCCCTCTTCGAACAAGTCGGTACAACCCGTCTCTGAGCCGGTTCTGTGAACGCCTACGGCCCCTATAGGGGCGTTTTCGGTTCACAAAAACAGCTGGGGTAGAGTGATCATCTGTGCCGGGCGATGCCCGGACCGATCCTTGACATCCGAAGTGCCGAGCGACCGTAGGCGACTGGAGCGAACGTGGCTGCCGAACAGAAGATCCGGATCAGGCTCAAGGCCTACGACCACGAGATCATCGACCAGTCGACCAAGAAGATCGTCGAGACAGTCCTTCGGACCCAGGCCACGATCAGGGGTCCCATTCCCCTTCCGACCGAGAAGCATCGCTTCACCGTCATCCGGTCTCCGCACAAGGACAAGGACTCCCGCGAGCACTTCGAGATGCGGATCCACAAGCGGCTCATAGACATCATCGAGCCGTCCCCGAAGACGGTCGACTCCCTCCAGCGCCTCGATCTACCTGCCGGCGTGGACATCGAGATCAAGATCCAACAGGCCTAGTAGTCGATACCGCGGCCTCGAGCGCCGGTTCCCCCCGGGGGCTGCGCCCCCGACGCAGCGCCTGCGGCCGCAGACCACTGTTCGTGGTCCTTCTCGAGGATGCGCCCTCCCCCGTGCTCACTGCCGAACGTGGTCGCGGAGCACCCCTGGGTGACGTGGCCTAATCTCATGGGTGGAAATGAGGTCGTAGATGGTCAATGTGGGGCCAGCGGGAGCCGAAAACCACAGCATGGGCGAGCGATCCCTGCGCGGTGAGTCCACGGCTGCGCAGGAACCGAAGTTCACCGGCGAGACACCAGATCCCCGGCGCGCCCGGTCCACGCCCAGGGTCGTGTACGCGCTGGGAGGTTTGATCTTCGCCTTGGGGCTGGCGGCGAGCATCGTCGGCTACCTGAAGCTCGGCGACGAAAGCGAGAAGACGACCGACGAGAGCTTCGATGACGAGGCCTCGGCGCTGGCAAAGAGCGTCCAGCAGGAGATCGACGGCTACTTCAACTCGCTGACCGACCTCGGTGCGATGGTGCAGGCGACGTACCCGACCACCTCGACGGAGTTCGAGAACTACGTCAAGAGCTCGGAGATCTTCGAACGACAGCCGACGTTGAAGGGGGCCTTCTTCGTCGAACGTGTACCCCGGGACGAGTTGGACGCGTTCGAAGCCCGCATGAGGGAGGAGTACGGGCCGACCTTCAATGTCTTGGTCATCGACCCGGAGACTCCCGGGGGTGCGGCGGTCAATGACCACTTCGTCATAAGCACCCAGTTCGTCTCCGAGGGCCCGCTGCAGCTCCCGATCGGTCTCGACGCGGCCGGCTTCGACGTGATCCAGGAGGTCATCAACTTCGCGGCGACCGAGGGCATCGCAGTGGCCGGGCGTTTCCAGGACGACCCACTGCTCGTCCAGGCCGCCCATTCATCATCGGTCGAGCAGCTCGACGCGCTCGAGGCGATCGACTTCTTTCCCGCGGTACCGGTCTGGTCGACGGACGTGGGTGCCGTTGACGATCCCGATTACAGCCAGCTTCTCGGCTTCGTGGTGGGCCTGGTCGACGACTTCCAAGAGGTCATCCCCGAGAGCCTGGTGGGATCCGACGAAACGGACTCGATCGGCCTCCACGTTGTGGGTGGTGTCCGGTCCAGCGCCGACTCGGCTGAGCTCTACGAGGTCTCCCACATCGAGGGTGGCGCCGGTGCCGTCGACGATGCCCGGTTCACTACCAGCTCGACCTTCGTCACCGAAGGCCTGGAATGGACCGTGAACATGTGGGCGGCACCGGGCTACGGCGAGCAGGATCGCCTCGGACTCGTCGTACTCGTCGGAGGTGCGCTGCTCAGCCTCCTGCTCGCCCTCGTGGTGCTCGTGCGGGGGCGTGCCTGGGCTCGCGACAGGGCCTACTCCCGGGCACTGAAGGAGTCCGAACGGTGGGCGAGGCTGTTGATCGAGACATCCAACGACATGATCACCCTCGCTGACGCTGAGGGCCGCATCACCTATGCCAGCCCGTCGCTGCTCGAGCGCTTCGAGCTCGACACCGACGGTGACGAGAGCCTCACGCGCCTCATCATCGGGATCATCCATCCCGACGACCGGAGCTCGCTGTCCGAGTGGTATGCCGACATCGCCGCCCGTTCCGGCGCTTCCGGGGTCTTCTCGTATCGCGTGAAGGATCCTCGGGGTCCGTGGCTTCACGTCGAATCGAGCGCGGTCAACCTGCTCGAAGACGACACAATTCGCAGCGTGCTGATGTCGACGCGGGACATGACCGAGCGCAGGCGGTTCGAGGCCGAGCTCGAGCGTCTTGCCCTCCACGACGCCCTCACCGGACTACCCAACCGGCTGCTCCTCCTCGACCGCATACGCGCCGCGGTGCGACGGGCGGTCCGCAACCGCGCCAAGGTCGCGGTCCTCTTCCTCGATCTCGACCGCTTCAAGGTGGTCAACGACAGCCTCGGCCATTCCCTCGGCGACGAGCTCTTGCGGGTGGTCGCTGACCGGCTCAGCGACGCCGTCAGGGCCTCCGACACCGTCGCCCGCCTCGGCGGCGACGAGTTCGTGGTGCTCTGCGAGGACCTGTCCTCCACCGAAGATGCCGTGAGCCTCGCCGACGATCTCCTCGAGGTGCTGAACCAGCCCGTCGTGGTGGACCAGCAGGAGATCGTGACATCGGCCAGCATCGGGATTGCGTTCGTCGACGAGTCCACCGACCCCGATTCGGTGCTGCGCGACGCCGACATCGCCATGTACCGGGCAAAGGAGTCAGGAGGGTCGTCGAGCGAGGTCTTCGACGACCTGTTGCGGGTGCGAGCCGCTGCCCGCCTCGAGATCGAGCAGGAGCTGCGCCGGGCGATGGAAAGCGGCCAGCTGCTGCTCCGGTACCAGCCTATCGTCTCGGCCACCCGTGGCCTGGTTGCTGCTGAGGCGCTGTTGCGCTGGGACCGTCCCGGCTTCGGGGTGGTGGGTCCCAGCCATTTCCTCGACGTGGCCGAGGAGACCGGCCTGATCGTGGCCATCGGTGACTGGGCCATCGGCACTGCCTTCCGGCAGGCGCGCGGCTGGCTGGACGCCGCCGGCGCCGACCGGGAAGCGTCGCCGGCCATAACCATCAACGTCTCCATGCGGCAGCTCCGGGACCCGGCGTTCGTGCGGCGTGTCCGGCGCCACCTCGACGAGAGCGGCGTGCCGCCTTCCAAGGTGGGCTTCGAGGTCACCGAGCACGCGGTGGTGGAGGAGCTCGACCACTGCCTGCCGGTGCTCCACGAGCTGCGCGATCTCGGTGTCAACCTTGCCATCGACGACTTCGGAACGGGCATGTCCTCGCTCAGCTACGTGAAACGCCTGCCCATCGTCCAGGCCATCAAGATCGACCGCTCCTTCATCGCCGATCTCGAGTTCGGCGGACCCGATCATGCCATCGTCCACGCGGTGGTAGCCATGGCGCAGCGGCTCGGGATAACCGTTGTTGCCGAAGGCGTCGAGACGATCACCCAGCTGCGAGCACTGGTGGATCTCGGCTGCGAGCTGATGCAGGGCTTCTATTTCAGCCGTCCCGTCGACGGGGAGCGCCTCACCACCCTCGACTTCAGCAACATCGCCGACGACCTCGACGCTGCGGAGACACCAGTCACAGCGGGTGGGACCTGAACGGTCACCGGTTCGGGCCCTCGCCGCGGTCGATTTCCGGTTGCGGAGACACCAGTCACAGCGGGTGGGACCTGAACGCTCCGGCGGAGCCCTACGCTGTCACCCGGACGCTGTCACCTCGACGCTGCGACAGCAGCGTCAAGGTGGAGACGGAGGTGACACCCGCAACACGTCCTCGACGTCGGCAAGGAGCCAGAAGACCTGCTCGCCCAGAACCCAGAGCTGCCACTCCGCGGGCGGTGTGAGGAGCTCGATCTCGTGGTTGCCGACCCGGTACGGGAAGCGCAGCTCGAAGCGTGACGCGCCCTGGAGCCCCGGCTCATGGGAGTAGGCAACGCCCAGCGTCAGCTGTCCCGTCGAGCCGGGAGTCCCCAGCGGTACTGTCCAGCTCTCGGGACCGAGCACGGCCGGATCGTCACCGGCCACCAGCCGTACCGTCGCCTCGGTCGTGTCGCCGGCAGATGAGTGGTCGTCGAGCACCGTCTGGGCGGCCTCCACCTCGACGGCCTCCTCGGTGTCCGCTCCGTGGTTCACCGAGGTGTAGCCGATGACATACGGGGTGTCACCGGGGTTCTCCATCTCGAGGACGATCTCCGGCTCTGGTGCGGATCGAACCTCCAGTTCCTTCACCACGAGGGGCAGGTCGAAGAGGTCGTCTCCCGGCGAGTACTCCTCGTAGATGGTGAAGGCCGGTACACCCGGGCGGGTGTCGAGGAACTCGAGGTTCTCGCCCCCGCGATCGGCGGCGTAGATGACGGGATTGGACAGATCGTGGTCGTTCTCGAGGAACGGCATTGCGCTCTCGAAGCCCCCGTTCCCTCGGTCGGGGAAGAAGAGAACGCCCTCCTCGATGCCCAGGCTCTCGACGAAGCCTTGGCGCTCGCGGTACTGCTCGGTGACCTCGCGGTTCTCGTTGATGGGGGGAACCAGGAGCAGCGCCGAGCTGAGCCCGATGAGGGTGACCGCGACCGCGAACACCCGGGGCCGGGACAGCAGGTCAGCCAATGCCCGACCGGCGAAGAGGACCACGGGGACGAGCAATGGCAGGTGGTAGTAGGGACCGAGGAGCTTCTCGCCGGGCCAGTTGAACAGGATGCTGTAGGGGCTCCAGAAGAAGACGTAACCGATGGTCACCGATGCGACGAGGCCGACCGTCGCCCAGCGGAGCGCACCCAACGCCTTGCTTCTCACGAAGCCGTAGGCGGCGAGCGCGACCGTGAGGAAGCTGCCCGCCACCCACAGCATCGTCGACCAGGCGCTTCTTGCTGCGGCCACCAGCCCGTCCCGGAGCGAGAAGTCGAAGGTGAGTCCGTCGCTCACCCCTCTCTCGCCGAAGCCGAGCGCGTCGCTGCCCCCCGTCACGGTGAACGGCAGCACCAGCGGGCTGCCCATGACCACGAGGTTGTAGACGAGTGAGAGGATGACGACCGGGACTGCGCCGCCCGCCAGCCAGGTGAGTGTCCAGCGGAGCCTGCCCAGGTGCCGGCGATCGGCCACCAGCACCGCGATGCCGAACGGCAGAGCTACCACCAAGGCGTCGTAGGGCCTGGCGAAGAAGGCAGTGCCGATGGCAAGACCGGCAAGCAGCAACCGCCATCCGCCATGCGTGCGGCGGCCCGAGACCAGCCCCCACATGAAGACGAGGAGCAGGAACAACTGGAACAGGTAGGGCAGGAAGGTCCCGCTGAGGACGATGACGACAGGGGAAGCCGCTGTGAGGGCCGCTGCGGCGAGCCCGACCGACCACCGCCCGAAGAGCTCGCGGCCGACCAGCCCCATCATGAACACCATCGCGGCAGCGGTGATCGCCAGGGCCGCCGATTTCGAGCCCGTCAGGAGATCTGCTGCCATCAGGACCGCCGGCCAGGGCGGCGTGTACTTCATGACCAGCTTCCCGTCGACCACGCCAGATGCCCACGGTGCGACGAAGTCGGCGTGCTCGCTCGATCCGGTCAGCCGGCCGTCCGCGAGGAGATCAGCCTCGTAGACGTACATGGGTTCGTCGTGGTTGGTCGAGTAAAGAGGGAAGAGCTGCCCCTTGACGAGCAGGCCCATCGCTCCCGCGAGGAGCGCCAGCAGCGCCAGCGCGACGATGGGCACCCTGCTCTCGGGACGACGAGGGCCGCTCGGAGGGGAGCCATATGCGCCGGGCGCGAGCGGTTCGGGGCCGGGCTCGACGCCTGTGTGCAACGAAGACACCGGGCGAGGCTAATCCAGCGTCATGGTGAGGGCGCACCCCGCCCCTACCGATCCGGCGCCGGGGCTGTGCACCGGTCGGTTGGCGACGGGGCCGATCCCGGGCTAGGATTCACAGTTCGTTCGCCCGGCCGGCGACGGTCCGGGCGGTCGGTGTCCGGAACACCGACCGAGTTGCAGAACCGACGTCCGCCCAGGCCCGTTCGGGAACCGGGCGGCAAAATCGAATCGTCGCTCCGCCGGGTTCCTCCGTGCGGAGCGTTCGCGTGAACGGGCGGCCTGCGCCACCCGATCGACACAAGGACGCAGAGACCGTCATGGCTGACAGGGACCGGCATGGCTAACAAGGCAATCGTTGGCCGCAAGGTCGGCATGACCCAGGTCTGGGACGCCGACAACAAGGTCGTACCCGTGACCATGGTCGAGGTTGCGCCGTGTCGAGTCGTGCAGGTCAAGCGTCCCGAGACCGACGGCTACAGCGCCCTGCAGGTCACCTACGGCCGGCAGGATCCCGCTCGGCTGACCAAGCCGAAGCTGGGCCACTTCGATGCTGCGGGAGTCGAGCCAGGGCGTCGTCTGGTGGAGCTGCGACTCGATGACGTCTCGGACTACCAGGTCGGTCAGGAGCTCAAGGTCGATCTGCTCGAGAGCGGTGAGCTCGTCGATGTCACAGCTGTCAGCAAGGGCAAGGGCTTTGCCGGGGTGATGAAGCGCCACGGCTTCAGCGGCCAACCGGCGAGTCACGGCGCCCACAAGGTCCATCGCAAGCCGGGCGCGGTGGGCGCGTGTGCCACCCCGTCGCGGGTGTTCAAGGGTCAACGGCTGCCCGGCAGGATGGGCGGCAGCAGGGTGACCACCCTCAACCTCAGCGTTGTCGAGGTCGACCCTGAGCGGGACCTTCTCCTCGTCAAGGGCTCCGTCCCCGGACCGCGTGGTGGGCTGGTGCTGATTCGCGACGCGGTGAAGGGCGGGAAGTGATGGCAGAGCTCCCGGTGAGGAACCAGAGTGGCGAGCAGACCGGTACCGTCGAGCTCGACGATGCGGTGTTCGGCATGGAGCCCAACGCAGCCGTGATGCACCAGGTCGTTACCGCTCAGCTGGCGGCACGGCGTTCCGGTACCCACAGCACCAGGACCCGGGCCGAGGTCCGTGGTGGAGGTGCCAAGCCCTGGCGGCAGAAGGGCACCGGCAGAGCTCGCCACGGTTCGATCCGGTCCCCCCAGTTCCGAGGCGGTGGGGTTGCAGCCGGACCCAAGCCACGGGACTACACCCAGCGGACACCGAAGAAGATGAAGCGGCTGGCGCTGTGGTCGGCGCTGTCCGATCGTGCCGCCGAAGGCAAGATCGTCGTCGTCGACGGCTGGGATTTCGCCACCCCGAGGACTAAGGACGCTCTCGCCGCTCTCGCGGCGCTCGAGGTCGAAGGCAGATCGCTGCTGGTCCTCGGCGACGACGATCGCAACGCCTGGCTGAGCTTCCGTAACCTACCCGACGTCCACCTCCTGACCGCACGTGAGCTGAATCCCTACGACGTGCTGTGCAGCGATGTCGTGGTATTCACCGCCGAGACGCTACCCACCAGTCGTGTATCGGTGGGTGCAGAGAACAGCGTGGAGGATTCGCAGTGAAAGACCCACGCGACGTGATCCTCGAGCCGGTCGTGAGCGAGAAGTCGTACTCGCTCCTCGATGCCAACGTCTACACCTTCAAGGTCCACCCCGACGCCACCAAGCCCGAGATCCGCGATGCCATCAAGGAGATCTTCGGGGTGACCGTGCTGAAGGTCAACACCCTCAACCGCAAGGGGAAGCGCAAGCGCAACCGGCGCACATGGACCTCTGGGAAGCGGCCCGACACCAAACGGGCGCTCGTCACCCTCGCCGAGGGCGACTCGATCGAGCTGTTCGAGGTCTGATCATGGGTCTTCGCAAGCGCAAGCCGACCAGCCCGGGCCGCCGGTTCCAGACGGTCTCGGACTTCGCCGAGATAACCCGCACGACGCCCGAGAAGTCCCTGCTCGTCCCCAAGCCCAAGTCCGGAGGGCGCAACAACTACGGCCGCAAGACCTCGCGCCATCGAGGCGGCGGTCACAAGCAGCGGTTCCGGGTGATCGACTTCAAGCGCACCAAAGACGGCGTGCCTGCAAAGGTGGCCACAGTCGAGTACGACCCCAACCGGAACTGCCGCGTCCTCCTGCTCCACTATCTCGACGGCGAGAAGCGCTACATCATCGCGCCCGAAGGAGTCGGGGTCGGTGACCTGCTCCAGAGCGGCCAGGGCGCCGACATCCGTCCCGGGAACGCCTTGCCACTTCGTTACATCCCCGTCGGCACGACCGTTCACAACGTCGAGTACAAGCCAGGAGCCGGTGGAAAGATCGCCCGCTCGGCCGGCTCGAGTGTCCAGCTCGTCGCCAAGGAGGGCGACTACGCCACTCTCCGGATGCCCAGCACGGAGATGCGGCGCGTCCCCATCGACTGCCGGGCGACCGTGGGCGTCGTTGGCAACGCCGAGCACGAGTTGATCAAGGTGGGCAAGGCGGGCAGGAATCGCTGGAAGGGCGTTCGCCCGCAGACCCGGGGTGTGGCCATGAACCCTGTCGACCACCCGCTCGGTGGTGGCGAGGGCAAGTCCTCGGGTGGTCGCCATCCCACCTCACCATGGGGCAAGAAGGAAGGTCGTACACGCAAGAAGAACAGGGATTCGGACCGGCTCATCATCCGCCGGCGCCGTACCCGAGGGTCGCGCAGGTGACCTGAGGAGAAGGACGCATGCCTCGCAGCCTCAAGAAAGGGCCCTTCGTCGACGAGCATCTGCTCAAGAAGGTCGACGAGCTCAACGAAAAGGGCCAGAAGACCGTCGTCAAGACCTGGTCCCGTCGGTCCACCATCATTCCCGAGATGGTGGGTCACACCATCGCGGTCCACGACGGCCGCAAGCACGTGCCGGTCTACATCACCGAATCGATGGTCGGCCACAAGCTCGGCGAGTTCGCCCCGACCCGGACGTTCCGGTTCCATGCCGGCCAGGAACGGCAGGGAAGACGCTGATGCCCGGACCGAAGACCAACGAGCGGCCGGGCACCCGGGCTCAGCTGAAGTACGCCCGCTTCTCGCCTTACAAGGCCCGTCAGGTGCTGGACCTGGTTCGTGGGAAGTCGGTGATAGAGGCGCGTGAGATCCTGGCGTTCAGCGAGCGGGCGGCCGCTCGTGAGATCGCCAAGGTCCTCTCGTCGGCTATCGCCAACGCCGAGAACAACGACGGTATTGCCGAGGACGAGCTGTTCGTCTCGGCGTGCTATGCCGACGAAGGGCCGACGCTGAAGCGCTGGCGCCCCCGGGCCCGCGGTCGGGCGACGCGTATCCGCAAGCGAACCTGTCACATCACGGTTGTCGTCAGCCGTTATTCGCTCGAGGACCTCGATGCTCTGCGTGCGCGCCGAACCACCAGGAGCGCCGACGCCGGGGCCGCGCGGGCTCGACGGGTACAGAAGAGCCGACAGGCGGCCAAAGCCGCAGCGGAGGGCGCGGCCGATGCTGCAGAAGACGCCCTCGACGAGGCTCCAGAGGAGGTCTCGCCGGACCTGGCCGAAGCCGTGGCTGACGAGGCCGACGCCGACGAGCACGACGAGCACGACCTGGCCGAAGCCGTCACCGATGAGGCCGCCGACGCCGCTGGCGAACCCGACGGCGCTGCTGACGAGGACGCCGACGCAGAAGCCGTCGCTGACGACGACGACGCCGACGACGCCGACGACGAGGACGACGCCGACGACGAGGACGACGCCGACGACGACGACGAGGACGACGCCGACGAGGCCAAGGGAGATGCAGGCTGATGGGTCAGAAGGTCAACCCCTACGGATTCAGGCTCGGCGTCACGACCGACTGGAAGTCGCGCTGGTTCGCCACCCGCAACGAATACGCCGACTACATCGTCGAGGACTGGAACATCCGCGACTACCTGATGAGCGAGCTCCCGCATGCCGCCATCAGCCGGATCGAGGTCGAGCGCACGCGCGATCGGCTTCGTGTCGACGTCCACACCGCTCGCCCGGGAATAGTGATCGGACGGCGGGGCTCGGAGGCCGATCGTCTGCGCACTGGCCTCACCAGGATCACGGGTAACCCCAAGGTGCAGCTAAACATCCAGGAGATCAAGCAGCCCGAGCTCGAGGCCGCCCTGATCGCCCAGGGTGTGGCCGACCAGCTGGCGGGCCGTGTCGCATTCCGCCGAGCCATGAAACGAGCTGTCCAGAACGCACAGAAGGCGGGCGCTCTTGGCATCAGGGTCCAGTGCTCGGGTCGACTCGGCGGTTCCGAGATGGCCCGAACCGAGTGGTATCGGGAAGGTCGTGTGCCTCTTCACACGCTCCGGGCCGACATCGACTACGGGTTCCGCGAGGCGCACACCACCTACGGGCGCATCGGGGTCAAGGTCTGGATCTACAAAGGCGACATCCTTCCCTACAAGACGAGCGACGAGGACAAGATAAGCAAGGAGGCCGCGATGGCCGTCGGTGAGACCTCCGGCCAGACCCAGGAGCGGCCGCGCAAGGTCGTCTCGTCGTCGGCTGCCAAGCGTCGCGGGACGGTCGAACCCCGCGAGCCCGAGCCTGCCACCGCAGAGCCGGCGCCAGAGGTGGAAGCCGAGGAGCCGACACCGCTCATCAAGGAGGCCGATCCCGAGTTCGAGCGGCTGCTGGCGGAGGAGGAGGAGATCGAACGCTCGACGCGCGAGCACCACGAGACCCCTCACTTCCGCCCTGGGGACGGTGACTGACCATGTTGATGCCGAAGAAGGTCAAGCACCGCAAGCATCAACGAGGACGGACCCGGGGTGTGGCGAAGGGCCAGACCGCGGTCAACTTCGGTGACTACGGGATCCAGGCTCTCGAACCCGGCTGGGTGACGGCTCGCCAGATCGAGGCAGCTCGCGTGGCGATGACCCGTCACATCAAGCGCGGCGGCAAGGTGTGGATCAACGTGTTCCCCGACAAGCCGGTCACGGAGAAGCCTGCCGAGACCCGGATGGGGTCGGGCAAGGGGAACCCCGAGTACTGGGTGGCTGTGGTCAAGCCCGGACGCGTGATGTTCGAGCTCTCGTACCCCGATCGCGAAGTTGCCAAGGGGGCTCTCAACCGCGCCATCCAGAAGCTCTCG
Source organism: Acidobacteriota bacterium (assembly GCA_003577145.1). Lineage (GTDB taxonomy): Bacteria > Actinomycetota > Acidimicrobiia > Acidimicrobiales > Microtrichaceae > ATN2. The sequence continues at coordinate 20,313 of QEUP01000007.1, forward strand.
GTCAGGGCGCGCATCATCGAGCGAGAGGAGGCGTTCTAGATGGCGAGGCCTCCGCTCACCGAGCTCTCCGACACCGAACTGCTCGAGAAGCTCGTCACCGACAAGGAGGAACTGTTCAACCTACGGTTCCAGAACGTCACCGGGCAGTTGGACAACTTCTCCCGGATCAAGCTCGTCAAGAAGGAGATCGCCCGAGCCCACACCGAGCTGCGGGCCCGTGAGATCGCTGCCGCTGAGGCACTGAACCTCGAGGAGCAGGCCGATGGCTGATGAACCGGCCCCCCGCAACCGCCGCAAGGTGCGTGAGGGTGTCGTGACCGCCAACAAGATGGACAAGACCGTCGTTGTCGTCGTTACAAACCGGGTCCGACATCCCCGGTACGACAAGACGGTCCAGCGCACGACTCGGATCTATGCCCACGACGAGACGAATGACCTGAATGTCGGTGACCGGGTGACGGTCATGGAGACGCGGCCGTTGTCGAAGTCGAAGCGATGGAGGGTTGTCGAAGTGCTGGAGCGCGCTCGATGATCCAACAGGAGACGCGGCTCAGGGTCGCCGACAACAGTGGCGCCCGCGAGGTCCTGTGCATCAAGGTCCTCGGTGGGTCCAAGCGGCGTTACGCGTCCATAGGTGACATCTTCGTGGCCACCGTGAAGGATGCAATTCCAGGTGCCCAGGTGAAGAAGGGCGAGATCGTCCAGTGCGTCGTCGTTCGAACCAAGAAGGAAAAGCGCCGTTCCGACGGTTCTTACATCCGTTTCGACGAGAACGCCGCGGTTCTGATCAACGAGCAGCAGCAACCGCGTGGAACGCGCATCTTCGGCCCCGTCGGTCGTGAGCTGCGCGACAAGCGCTTCATGCGAATCGTCTCGCTGGCCCCGGAAGTGTTGTAGGAGCGCCCCGATGTTCGTGAAGAAAGGCGACAGGGTCCGTGTCATCAGCGGCAAGGAACGAGGCAAGGAGGGTGAGGTCATCGCGGCCTTTCCGCGAGACGGAAAGGTGATCGTCGACGGTGTGAACTACGCCAAGAAGCACCAGAAGCCGACCCGCTCGACCCAACAGGGCGGGATCATCGACAAGGAGATGCCGATCCATGTCTCGAACGTGATGGTGCTGAGCCCCGTCGACAACAAGCCGACCCGGGTGGGGTATCGCTTCGACACCGGGGGCAAGAAGGTCAGGATCTGCAAGAGGACCGGAGGCGACCTTGACTGATGTGACATCGCCTCTCGCGCCACGGCTGAAGCAGCGCTATCGGGACGACCTGAGGGATCAGCTGAGGGACAGCCTCGCCCTCGGGAACGTGATGGAGGTTCCCAGACTCGTGAAGATCGTCGTCAACGTGGGTTGCGGCGAAGCCATCGAGAACAAGAACGTCATAGAGAACGTCGTCGAAGACCTGTCGACCATCACCGGCCAGCGCCCGCAGGTCACCCGGGCCAAGAAGTCCATCGCGAACTTCAAGATACGGCAGGGGAATCCCATCGGAGCGAAGGTCACGCTCCGGGGAGACCGGATGTGGGAGTTCTTCGATCGGTTGATGTCTCTCGCCATCCCGCGAATCAGGGACTTCAGGGGTCTCCCGGCCAACAGCTTCGACGGTCGGGGCAACTACACCTTCGGCGTGACCGAGCAGCTCATCTTCCCCGAGATCGACTACGACAAGATCGATGCGCCGAGGGGGATGGACATAACGATCGTCACCAGTGCGCGTACCGACGAAGAAGGCAAGGCGTTGCTCGACGCCTTCGAGTTCCCGTTCCGACGGGAGGGACAGTAAGAGATGGCGAAAAAGGCACTTGTAGAGAAGCAGCAGCGCAAACCCAAGTACAAGGTGCGCGGTTACACCCGCTGTCGCCGCTGTGGACGCCCGCGGGCGGTCTACCGCAAGTTCGGTCTGTGCCGGATCTGCCTGCGGGAACTGGCTCACGCCGGTGAGATTCCCGGGATCACCAAGGCCAGTTGGTGAAGGGAGGCTGCGGCAAGTGACGATGACGGACCCAATCGCCGACATGTTGACCCGGCTTCGCAACGCCAACACAGCGATGCACGACGAGGTCACCATGCCTTCCTCCAAGCTGAAGGAGAACCTCGCCGGTCTCCTCGAGCGCGAGGGCTACATCGGCGGCTACACGGTCGAGGACCGGCCCAACGGCCCGGGCAGGTCCCTGACCATCGAACTCAAGTACTCGCGGAGTCGGGAACGGGTCATCTCGGGACTCAAGCGGGTGTCCAAGCCGGGTTTGCGCGTCTACTCGAAGGCCCAAGACGTCCCGCGTGTCATCGGTGGCCTCGGAATCGCTGTCGTGTCAACGAGCCAGGGACTCATGACCGACCGCGAAGCTCGCCGCAAGAGGGTCGGTGGCGAGATCCTCTGTGAGGTCTGGTAGGAGCGCATCATGTCACGAGTCGGATACTCGCCTGTACCGGTCCCCAGTGGAGTCGAAGTCACCATCTCCGGCAGGATGATCACGGTGAGCGGTCCCAGGGGTGAGCTCGGTCGGGAGCTGCCCGAGTCGATCGGCGTCACCCAGGACGGCGATTCCCTCCTCTTCGAGCGTCCCGACGATCAGCGGCATCACCGGGCCCTGCACGGCCTCATCCGGTCGCTGGTGAACAACATGGTCATCGGGGTCAGCGAGGGCTACCGAAGGCAGCTGGAGATCGTCGGCGTCGGCTACCGTGCCAACGCCAAGAGCAGCGACACGCTCGAGCTGCAGCTCGGCTTCAGCCATCCGGTGGAGGTCAAGGCGCCCGAAGGGGTGACGTTCGAGGTTCCCCAGCCGACTCGGATCGATGTGATAGGGATCGACAAGCAGGCCGTCGGTCAGGTCGCTGCTGACATCCGTGCCTTGCGCAAGCCCGAGCCGTACAAGGGCAAGGGTGTCCGCTACGTGGGTGAGCACGTGCGCCGCAAGGCAGGAAAGGCAGGCGTGTGATGAGCCGGACCAAACAGAAGACCAGGGCTCGAATCCGTCGTCACTTCCGCGTTCGCAAGAAGGTTCGCGGTACGACGTCGCGGCCACGCCTGGCGGTGTTCCGATCCAACAAGCACATCAGCGCCCAGCTCATCGACGACGAGCTCGGGCGCACGTTGGCCTCGGCATCGACGGTCGAAGCCGGCCTCCGTGGAGGCTCGACGTCCACGGTGGAGGCCGCCGAGAAGGTCGGGAACCTGATCGCCGAGCGGGCGAAGGCCGCCGGTGTGAGCCGGGTCGTCTTCGACCGGGGCGGCTACCGCTATCACGGGCGGGTGGCAGCGGTTGCCGAGGCTGCCCGCGAAGGAGGACTGGAGCTTTGACGGCAGAGCACAACGGTGGAGAAGCGCAGCTACGTGACTCCCGCGTCATCAACATCAACCGGGTCGCCAAGGTGGTCAAGGGTGGCCGACGCTTCTCGTTCACCGCGCTGGTGGTGATCGGAGACGGAGCCGGTCGTGTCGGACTCGGCTACGGGAAGGCCAAGGAGGTGCCACTGGCCATCCAGAAGGGCACTGAGGAGGCCCGCAAGAACCTCTTCCGTGTCCCGTTGGCGGGCTCGACGATCGTGCATCCCATCACAGGGGTTCATGGCGCGGCACGGGTGCTGCTCAAGCCGGCCTCTCCCGGTACCGGCGTGATCGCCGGGGGTGCCGCCCGGGCGATCCTCGAAGAAGCCGGCATCAAAGACGTGCTCTGCAAGTCGCTCGGATCCCCCAACTACATCAACGTCGCCCGGGCCACCATCACCGGCCTGCGGTCGTTGCGCCGTCCCGACGAGGTGGCGCAGCTACGAGGTATCCCGGTCGACGAGTTCACACCCGCGGGACTGCTCAACGCCTACAAGCAGGCTGAGCGAGGTCCCTCACCCGGCAGCGACAACGAGGTTGCCTGATGCCCGCACAGTTGAAGGTCACCCAGGTGAGGTCGTCGATCGGCGCCAAACCCAAGCAGAAGGGCACTCTCCGCGCGCTCGGTCTCGGCAGGATCGGCAAGAGCCACGTGCTCCCCGACACGCCCGACACGAGAGGACAGATCGGCAAGGTTCCGCACCTGGTCGTCGTCGAAGAGGTCCCGTCATGAAGGTCCACGATCTCGGACCCCCCGAGGGGTCACGCAAGGCGCCGAAGAGGGTCGGGCGAGGAACCGGCGGCAAGGGCGGCAAGACCGCCGGCCGGGGCATGAAGGGCCAGAAGGCCCGCAGCAAGGTACCGGTGGGCTTCGAGGGGGGGCAGATGCCGCTCCAGCGCCGGGTGCCGAAGCTCAGAGGGTTCAAGAACCCCTTCCGCGTCGAGTACCAGGCCATCAACCTCGACACCATCGAGGCGTCGGGGCTCGACGAGGTCGACCCCGGGATCCTTCTGGAGAAGGGCTTGGTCCACAAAGGGGCCTTCGTCAAGATCCTCGGCCGCGGTGAGCTCTCCCGTGCGGTCACCGTGAAGGCTCACGCCTTCTCGACCAGTGCCGAGGGGGCCATCACCGCCGCGGGCGGCACCGTCGAGAAGCTGCCGCTGCCGTTCAGGGTCAGGCCCGCCGCCCAGGGCAACCAGCACACCAACAGGTGATCGTGCAGGGGCGCGCCCGCAGTGGCAAGCAGGCTTGGACTACGGTCTCAACGGGCGTGGCCACGCCCGTTCGGTCAGCTCAGGGCCCGCTTGCCGGAGCCGATTGGCACACCATCAGGTAGCGATCAGGAGCAGCGAAGTGCTATCTCGACTGACCAACATGTTCCGGGTACCGGATCTCCGGAACAAGATCCTGTTCACGCTGCTGATGCTGCTGCTCTATCGCCTGGGAGCGTTCATCCCCGCGCCGGGTATCGATCAACACGCGGTGCGATCCATCGGTGAACAGGCCGAGGAGGGTGGCATCCTGGCCTTCCTCCAGCTCTTCTCCGGCGGGGCGCTCACCCAGTTCGCGATATTCGCTCTCGGGATCATGCCCTACATCACCTCGTCGATCATCATGCAGATCCTGGCGGTGGTGATCCCCAAGCTCGAGGAGTGGCAGAAGCAGGGTGCAGTGGGCCAGCGGAAGATCACCCAGTGGACCCGCTACCTGACCATCGCCATCGCGGCGATGCAGTCCACCGCATTGGTGTTCCTCTTCCACAACGGTGGCGGCGGGCTCGCCCAAGGCGCCACCAACCTCGATCTCGTGCCGAACTTCACCATTCCCCGGGTGGTCCTCATCGTTCTCACGCTGACCGCCGGCACCGCCCTGCTCATGTGGATGGGCGAGCTGATAACGCAGCGAGGCATCGGCAACGGCATGTCCCTCATCATCTTCGCCTCCGTGGTGAGCAGCGCACCGGCTCAGGGAGCGCTCATCAAGGCTCAGAAGGGTTGGGGGGCGGTGATCGGCATCCTCGCGGTCTCGATCCTCCTGTTGGTCGCCATCGTGTTCGTCGAGCAGGGCCAGCGCCGGATCCCGGTCCAGTTCGCCAAGCGGGTGGTCGGGCGTCGCATGTACGGGGGGCAGAGCACCTATATCCCGTTGAAGGTCAACCAGTCGGGCGTCATCCCCATCATCTTCGCCAGCTCGGTGCTGTACCTCCCGCTCCTGTTGGCGCAGGTGCTCCCCGCCTCGGGCTGGGGCGAGACCGTCCAGACTTGGATCGACTCGAACCTGGCCAAGCCGACCAGCGCCGCCTACCTCATCATCTTCGGGCTGCTCATCATCGGCTTCGCCTACTTCTACACCGCCATAACCTTCGACCCGGCCCAGCAGGCCGACAACATCCGCAAGCAGGGCGGGTTCATCCCCGGCATCCGGCCCGGCCCCCAGACCGAGCGCTACCTGAGCAAGATCCTGTCGCGCATCACCCTGCCCGGATCGTTGTTCCTGGCGGCGGTCGCCTTGTTGCCGGCGATCATCATGGTCTTCATGCTCGGCGACCAGACCACCACGGCCTCGTTGTTCGGGTTCGGCGGCACCTCGCTGCTCATCGCCACGGGCGTTTCGCTCGAGACCATGAAGCAGATCGACAGCCAGCTGATGATGCGCAACTACGAGGGATTCCTCACCAAGTAGTGGCTGCATTTGCCTGGCGACCCCGCTGCATGTTCTCTTTTTCACATGCGTAGGGCCATCCGTCTGGTCATCTTCGGCCGTCAAGGTGCAGGCAAGGGAACCCAGTGCAGCCGCCTGGCCGAGCACTACCACGTCCCCCACATCTCCACCGGGGACATCCTGCGGGCCGCGGTGGATGAGGGGACCGGGTTCGGCCTCAAGGCCAAGGCCTACATGGACGCCGGCGAGTTGCTCCCCGACGACGTCATCAGCGGGGTGGTCGACGAGCGTCTCAGGAAGGACGACACTCGACAGGGGTTCCTCCTCGACGGGTTCCCACGGACGGTGGCCCAGGCCGAGGCGCTGATCGACATGGTCGGCGAGGACGGGGTGGACCTCGCGATCGACATCGACGTGCCCATTCGGGTGGTCACCCAGCGCATGAGGCTGAGGGGTCGCGACGACGACACCGACGAGGCCATCAGGGTCCGCCTCGAGACCTACGAGGTCGAAACCCGGCCGGTGTTGGACTTCTTCGATGACCTCGAGAAGCTCGTCGTCGTCGACGGAGACGGAACCGAAGAAGAGGTCTTCGAGCGCATCGTCGACTCGATCGGGCGCCATGCCCCCGCCTGAGCGCGGCCTGCATCCAGGCAGCGTGGGGGGTACGAAGGTGTCACCGAGCCGAGTTGGAGGGCGTTGGGCAGCGCGATAAGCTCCCCCCTTGGCCCTGGGACAGGGTTACGGTCGTTCGCGGTCCTCAGCTTTCCCCCGGTGGCCCGTGCAACGATGTGACTCGAGCTAGCTCGGGCCCCGCTCGCCACACGACAACCCATCAGGAGGGGTTCGCCCTGCCAAAGCCCAAAGAAGACGCCATAGTTCTCGAGGGGACGGTGACCGAATCGCTGCCCAACGCCATGTTCCGCGTGGAGCTCGAGAACGGGCACGAGGTCCTCGCTCACATCTCGGGCAAGATGCGCATGCACTACATTCGCATCCTTCCCGGCGATCGCGTGCAGGTGGAGCTGACCCCCTACGACCTCTCCCGCGGGCGGATCACCTATCGGTACAAATGAAGCTGCCACACCCGAAGAGCTGAGCGCGACATGAAGGTCCGACCGAGTGTCAAGAAGATCTGTGAGAAGTGCAAGGTGATCCGCCGGCACGGCCGGGTCATGGTCATCTGCGACAACCCCCGCCACAAGCAGAGGCAGGGCTGACATGGCCGCCACCCCGACGCGAAAGGCCCACGGATAAGCGATGGCTCGTATTGCAGGCGTTGACATCCCACGCGAGAAGCGGGTGCTCATCTCACTCACCTATGTCTACGGGATCGGCGAGACGACGGCTCGTGAGGTCTGCGAGGCCACCGGCGTAGATCCGAACACCCGGGTGCGGGACCTCACCGACGAGGAGGTCACGAAGCTCCGCAACTTCGTCGACGCCAACCTGAAGGTGGAAGGCGACCTGCGGCGCGACGTCGCTCAGAACATCAAGCGCAAGATGGAGATCGGCTGCTATCAGGGGTTGCGTCACCGTCGCGGGCTACCCGTACGCGGCCAACGAACCCATACGAACGCGCGAACCCGCAAGGGCCCCAAGAAGACCGTTGCCGGAAAGAAGAAGGTCATCAAATGAGGGCGCTGGTCGAGGTGTCCCACCACCGCACGGAGGTCGTCAGCTGATGGCGAAGCCAGCATCAGGCGGCCGCCGCCCCCGCCGCCGGGAGCGCAAGAACATCACCTACGGCGTGGCGCACATCAAGAGTTCCTTCAACAACACCATCGTGTCGATCACCGATCAGGACGGGAACGTCCTGGCGTGGGCCTCGGCCGGAAACGTCGGATTCAAGGGCTCGCGCAAGTCCACTCCCTACGCCGCCCAGATGGCAGCGGAGCAGGCGGCGAGGCGGGCCATGGAGCACGGGGTGAGGAAGGTCGACGTGGTCGTCAAGGGCCCCGGGTCGGGTCGCGAGACGGCCATCCGCTCGATCCAGAACGCCGGCATCGAGGTCACGGGAATCAAAGACGTGACCCCGGTGCCTCACAACGGCTGCCGTCCTCCGAAGCGCCGGAGGGTCTGATGGCTCGTTACACAGGCCCCAAGTCACGGGTCTCCCGACGCTTCGGCACCAACATCTTCGGTACCCGAGGCGAAACACTGGCCTTGGAGAAGCGACCGTATCCACCCGGCGAGCACGGGCGGAGCCGCCGTCGGGGCAACGTGTCCGAGTACCTGGTCCAGCTCCAGGAGAAGCAGAAGGCGCGCTTCACCTACGGTTTGTCGGAGAAGCAGTTCCGAAACCTCTACCAGGAAGCCAACCGCCGTCCCGGTGTCACCGGCGAGACGCTGTTGCAGTTCTGCGAGCTACGACTCGACAACATCGTGTACCGCGCAGGTTGGGCTGCCACCCGCCCGCAGGCACGGCAGTTCGTGAACCACGGCCACGTCGAGGTCAACGGCGACCGAGTGGACATCCCCAGCTATCGGGCCCGTAAGGGCGACATCGTCTCGCTGCGCGACAAGGCCCGCCAGATCGTGACCGTACGCTGGAACATGGATGTGCTCGACCGCACACCCCCGGCCTGGCTCGAATCATCCGACGGCGGGCAACAAGTCACGGTTCGAGAGGTCCCGGCACGGGAACAGATCGATGTTCCTGTGCGGGAGAGCCTGATAGTCGAGTTGTACAGCAAGTGAAGATGCCATCGCCCACCGCGCCGATGCTCTCGGCTGGACCCGGCACCGAAGGCCTTTGCGTTCTCGAACAGGTTCGCCTCAGCCGAAGCACCAGACCCACCACTGAAGCGATCGCCGACCGAGCGAGGGAGAACTGATGCTGGTCATTCAACGGCCCACTGTCGAAGCGCTCGACGAACAAGACGGAAACCGGCAGCGTTTCGCCGTCGGCCCTCTCGAGCCCGGCTTCGGCCACACGCTGGGTAACTCGCTTCGCCGGACCTTGCTCTCGTCCATCCCGGGGGCAGCGATCACCCAGGTCCGGTTCGACGACGCGCTCCACGAGTTCGACACCATCCCCGGCGTGACCGAGGACGTAACCGACGTCATCCTCAACCTCAAAGACATCGTACTGGTTTGTCACAGCGACGAGCCTGTGACGCTTCGCCTCGACGTGCGTGGTCCGGCCGATGTCACTGCCGCTGACATCCAGCCCACCACCGATGTCGAGATCCTGAACGGCGACCTGCACATCGCAACCCTCAACAGCAAGGGCCGGTTGGCCATCGACATGACCGTCGAGCGTGGTCGTGGCTATGTGAGCGCCGAGCAGAACCAACAGTCGAGCACGATCGGGGTAATCCCCGTCGATTCGATCTTCTCGCCGGTACGGCGGGTCGCCTTCGAGGTGGAGCCGACACGCGTGGAGCAGTCGACGAACTACGACCGACTGGTTCTCGACATCGAAACGGACGGCTCTCTCACGGCCCGCGACGCTCTTGCTTCGGCGGGAGCGACCCTGCGGTCACTGGTCCAGCTCGTCGAGGAGATGACCGAGGAGCCCGAGGGCCTCGAACTGGGCGAGGTCGGCACGCCAACTTCGACCTCTCCCGACCTCGACCTGCCGATCGAGGATCTCGATCTCTCCGAGCGTCCACGCAACTGCCTCAAGCGTGCCCAGGTGAACACTATCGGTGAGCTTCTGGAGAAGACCGAGGACGACCTGCTGGCGATCACCAACTTCGGCCAGAAGTCTCTCGACGAGGTGACCCAGAAGCTCGACGAGCGGGGCCTCTCCCTGCGCGGGCGGGACTAGCCGTGGTCGGCACGCCCCGCAAAGGCCGCCGTCTGGGTGGCAGCAGCTCGCACCAGCGATTGATGCTCGCCAACCTCGTCGCCTCGCTGATCGCCGCAGAGGCCATCGTCACGACCGAGGCGAAGGCCAAGGCGATGCGACCTGTGACCGAGAAGCTGATCACCAAGGCCAAGAAGGGTGGGCTGCACAACCACCGGCAGGTGCTGGCGTTCCTCGGCGACGAGGAGATCACCGCCAAGTTGATGGACGACGTCGGCCCCCGCTACGAGGACCGCCCCGGCGGTTACACGCGCATCTTGAAGGTGGGCCACCGCCACGGTGACAACGCCCCCATGGCCCGCATCGAGCTCGTCTGATCACCTCCCCATCTCGTTGATTGCCCGACCGACCGTACGAGTCGCGATGATCGTGGCCTACGACGGAACCGACTTCCGCGGCTTTGCCTCGAACCCGGGAGTTCGCACTGTCGGTGGAGTGCTAAGTGCGGCGATAGAGCGGGTTCTGGGCGACCCGGTCGACATCACCTGCGCCGGTCGTACCGACAAGGGAGTACATGCCCGGGGTCAGGTCGTGAGCTTCGATGCAGACAGGGAGCGCTTCGACCCGGAGGGCCTGCAGCGAGCACTCAACAGGTTGTGTGCGCCCGAGATCGCCGTGCGGCAGGTCGTGGCGGTCCCCGACGGCTTCGATGCCCGCCGATCTGCCCAGAGCCGGCTCTACCGTTATGCGATCCTCAACCAGGGCGCCCCCGACCCGTTTCTGGCCCGCACGGCCTGGCACGTGGGGTCGTCGCTGGACCTCGCCGCGCTGCGCCAGGGCTCCTACCCACTCATCGGGGAGCACGACTTCGCCTCGTTCTGCCGGCGCCCGAAGCCGGCGGGAAAGGTGCGCGGCGCCCACCCGGGTGTGGACGATTCGGGCGCGGCTCACGCGGTCCTCCAGCCCTCCGCATCACTGGTGAGGCGGGTCATCGACGCCTCTTGGTCCGCCCACGGGAGCCTGCTGGAGTTCGACATCAGAGCCAACTCGTTCTGCCAGCAGATGGTGCGCAGCATCGTGGGCACGCTCGTGGAGGTGGGGACGGGCAAGCGGTCTGCTGCCGAGGTCAGCGCCATCCTGCGATCGGGGGACCGTCAATCGGTCACGCTGATCGCACCCCCCCACGGGCTGTGCCTCATGTCGGTCGAGTACCCCCACAGATTCGCGGCGGAGGTTTCACCGGAGCAGCACTAGCCCAGTACCGGATGGCGCAGCCCGCGCGGCTGCGGAGCCTGCGGCGGAGCAGCGGGTGCCCCAGTACCGGATGGCGCAGCCCGCGCGGCTGCGGAGCCTGCGGCGGAGCAGCGGGGACCCCAGTACCGGATGGCGCAGCCCGCGCCACCTGTGGTGGCGCCATGTGAGGGTGGGCTGCGGAGCCTGCGGCGGAGCTGCGGGGACCCCAGTACCGGATGGCGCAGCCCGCGCCACCTGTGGTGGCGCCATGTGAGGGTGGGCTGCGGAGCCTGCGGCGGAGCAGCGGGGACCCCAGTACCGGATGGCGCAGCCCGCGCCACCTGTGGTGGCGCCATGTGACAGTGGCGCCCAGCCGGTACAGCCGATATCGTGGTCGGTCGGCTCTGGGCCGGTCTGTCGACGCGACCGGCCGGTCGGCATCCCGGGAAATCGGTACCAGCAGAAGGCAAACTTGCGTGCGCACGTACTCTCCGAAGGCTCAAGAGATCCAGCGCGACTGGCACGTCGTAGACGCTGAGGGGCTCGTACTGGGTCGTATGGCGTCGGAGGTGGCGCGGGTCTTGCGTGGCAAGCACAAGGCGACCTTTGCTCCACACATCGACACCGGTGACCATGTGATCGTCGTGAACGCCGACAAGGTTGTGCTCACAGGGGACAAGGCCGGTGCCAAGACGGTCTATCAGCACTCGGGCTATCCGGGAGGCCTGTCGTCCCAGTCCTACGCCGACCTGCTGCGACTGAAGCCGGAGGAGGCGGTACGCAGGTCGATCAAGGGGATGCTGCCCAAGAACCGGCTCGGTAGGGCGATGATCCGCAAGCTGAAGGTGTACGCCGGGCCCACCCATCCGCACGAGGCCCAGAAACCCCAGCCGCTCGAGATCGACCATGCGCGAGCCCGTCCGAAGGCGAGGTAGTTGAGGATGTCAAAGCCACTCGTACAGGCGACCGGCCGCCGCAAGGAAGCCATTGCCCGGGTGCAGTTCCGGCCTGGCACGGGAAAGATCGTCGTCAACGGGCGCAGCGTCGAGGACTACTTCCCGAGCGACACGCACCGCATGATCCTGTCGGAGCCTCTCCGTATCACCAACACGGCCGAGGTCTACGACATCGACGCCAACATCCGGGGTGGCGGCCCGAGCGGGCAGGCCGGCGCCCTCCGGCTCGGGATCGCACGCGGCCTCATCGATCTCGACGACGAGCTACGACCCTCGATCAAGGCGGCAGGCTTCCTCACGCGCGACGCTCGCAAGAAGGAGTCCAAGAAGTACGGGCTCAAGAAGGCTCGCAAGGCTCCCCAGTACTCCAAGCGCTGACACAGGTACGCCGTGACGGCCCACGCGGAGGATCTCAGCCGCCTTCGCAGCTGTGGACAGGCTTGACATGCGGTTCGGCACCGACGGAGTCAGGGGCGAGGCAAACACCGACGTCACCCCTGAGCTGGCAACGGCCATAGGCCGAGCCGCGATTCGTGTGCTCGGCGGCGACGAGCTCCTCGTCGGCCGCGACACCCGTAGGTCGGGTCCGATGCTTGCCGCTGCCCTCGCTGCCGGCGCCGCCTCCGAGGGGGCCCGGGCATTGGATCTCGGTGTGCTCCCGACGCCTGCGGTGGCGCGCCTCGCTGCCGTCGATGGCTGCGCGGCCGCGGTCATCTCGGCGTCGCACAACCCTTTCGGCGACAACGGCATCAAGTTGTTCTCCGCCGGTGGGCTGAAGCTGGACGACGAGCTCCAGAGCCGTCTCGAAGCGGGCATCGATGAGATCCTGGGTCACTCCGGCAGCGCCAGGCCGGTTGCCGCCCGGGTCGGGACCGTCGAGCCCGTACCAGAGGCGCTGGAGCGCTACGGCGGCTCGATCGAGAGGGCTCTGGAGGGTCACAGCCTTGACGGGCTGAGGGTGGTTGCCGACTGCGCCAACGGGGCTGCATCGGTCATAGCTCCTCATGTCCTCCGGCGGCTGGGTGCCGAGGTGGAGGCGATCCACGCCGAGCCTGACGGGATCAACATCAACCACGAGTGCGGCTCGACTCATCCCGAGTCACTCCAGCAGCGGGTGCTCACGTCGCAGGCCGACGCAGGTGTGGCCTTCGATGGTGATGCCGATCGCGTTGTCGCGGTGGGTGAGGACGGTGCTCTTGTCGATGGCGACCACATCGTCGCGATGCTCGCGAGCGACCTGAGATCCCGAGGCCGCCTGCGTGAGAGCACGGTCGTCGTCACCGTCATGAGCAACCTCGGTTTCCGGCAGGCGATGAGTCGGGAAGGGATCCGGGTAGTCGAAACGCCGGTCGGCGACCGCCATGTACTCGAGGCCCTCGAGCGCGGCCACTGGTCACTCGGTGGCGAGCAGTCCGGCCACGTCATCTTCAGGGACCTGGCGACGACAGGCGACGGCCTGCTCACCGCGGTCCTGCTCCTCGACCTTGTCCGTCGCTCGGGCGCGCCGCTCTCGCGGATGTCACAGGATGCGATGCAGTCGCTGCCGCAGGTGCTGGTCAACGTCCGGGTGGTCGGGTGTCCCCCCGACATCGCCGCTGTAGTAGCCGATGTCGTGGCCGCCGAGGAGGAGCACCTCGGTGGCTCCGGTCGCGTGCTCGTCCGCCCGAGTGGCACCGAGCCGGTTGTTCGGGTCATGGTCGAGGCGCCCACGGAGGATCTTGCCCAAAGGGTCGCAGGTCGGGTCGCAAGAGCGGTCGAAGCCGCCTGCGGGTGAGTATCGGCCGGACCGCAACTACAATCGTGCATCGGGCTGGTCGTCACGTCGCGTCCCCGAACTTCGTCCTTCCACCGATGCGGTGGGCGTCTCGTGACACTGCTGCCGGTCACGCCGGCGCCTGAGCCGAGGAGATAACCCGACGCACCATGTGTGGCATCATCGCCATTCTCCGCAAACCGAGCGGTCGTCTCCCTCCGACCGCTGATGAGCTGCTCGCGCCGCTGGAATCGGCTCTGAAGAACCTCGACCACCGCGATGGCATCGAGCTCGCCGAGCGGCTGGGACGGGCCGTTGAGAGCGTCAGAGGCGTGGACCTCATGCTTCGGGGACTGCCGGGGCTCCGGTCGCTGGTGGATGACCGTTCCATCCATCCCCGCCTGCAGCAACTGACCGAGCAGATCAGGCGGTGCGTCACCGAGATCGAGGAGCGCCTCGACCGCAGCGAGATCGTCCTCACCGGCTCGGAGCTCGAGTCGGTGAACGCCTCGCTCGTCGGTCTCAAGGACGGCACCTGGGCCATCGCGCGGGATCGTCTCCACGCGGTCGAGTCGGTGATCGACCTCGCCGGGTCCGATGCGACAACGGTGGCTCTGGGTGCGCTGCTCTCGGTGCAGCAGGCGCTTTCGGCACTCGACCGTCTCGAGGTCCGGGGCCGCGACTCCGCCGGCTTGGAGGTGGTCGTCACCGGGCACGGTCTCGACCTCGAGGAGCCCGCCATCGCCGGCCTGCTGGCCGACCGGATGGACGAGCAGTTCCGGTCAGGTTCGGTCCGTGTCGCCGGCGGGAATCTGTGCTTCGTGTACAAGGCCGCGGCCGAGATCGGTGAGCTCGGCGACAACACCGCCCACATCCGCCGGGCCGTTGCCGACGACGAGTTGCTGCATCTCTGTTTGCGGTCCGAGCGCGCCGACGCGCTGGTTCTCGGGCACACCCGCTGGGCGAGCGTCGGTGTGATCTCGGAGCCCAACGCCCACCCTCTGACATCCGAGGAGGTCGGTGTCAGCGGACCGCTGGTGACCGGAGCCCTCAACGGCGACGTCGACAACTACGCCGACTTGAGGATGGAGGAGGGGCTGCGGATTGCCCCGGAGATCACAACTGATGCGAAGGTGATCCCGACGCTGGTCTCGCATCGGATGAAGGACGGCGAGGACTTCGCCCAGGCCTTCCGCGACACGGTGCGCAATCTCGAGGGCTCGGTGGCCATCGCCGCCAACTCGGTCGCCGACGGTCATCGGCTGATGCTCGCCCAGCGAGGTAGCGGCCAGGCTCTCTACATCGGTCTCGCCGAGGACGCGTTCGTGGTGGCCAGCGAGCCGTACGGTCTGGTGGAGGAGACCTCTCTATATCTGCGCATGGACGGCGAGACGCCCTCCGATCCCGGGAGCGCTGCAGCCAGCCGCGGCCAGGTGATCGAGCTCGACGCCCGCGGTGCCGGATCCCTGGACGGGGTCGAGCGCTGGTCCTACGACGGAGCCGACCTACCGGTGGACGCCGGTGAGTTGCAGACCGCGGAGATAACGACTCGGGACATCGATCGGGGTGCGTTCCCGCACTTCCTGCTCAAGGAGATCCACGACGCACCCGCGTCGTTCCGCAAGACCCTTCGAGGGAAGTTGATCGAGGAGGACGGTCGGCTCGGCGTGCAACTCGGTCGTGACTGCCTCTCCCGGGAGCTGGAGGAGCGCCTCCGGGACGGCGGGATCGCCCAGATACATGTGGTGGGCCAGGGGACCGCGGCCGTCGCCGGGCTCAGTCTCGCGGCGGCGCTCAGTGACCTTCTCGTCGACACAACCGTGAGGATCGACGCGCTCCCGGCCACCGAGCTGTCGGGCTTCGGCCTCAGTGCCGACATGACCGAGACGCTCGTCATCGCCATAAGCCAGTCCGGAACCACGACCGACACGAACCGCACCGTCGACCTTGCACGGGCCAGGGGCGCTGCGGTCATCGCCATCGTGAATCGGCGCAACAGCGACCTCACCGACAAGGCCGACGGCGTTCTCTACACCAGCGACGGCAGGGACGTGGAGATGAGCGTCGCCTCCACCAAGGCCTTCTACGCCCAGGTCGCCGCCGGGTTCCTGCTGGCCTACGGCATCGCCGGCCTCGTCCCGGGATCAAAGCCTCAGGCGAGTCAAGCACAACAGGACCTGCTCAGGGACCTCCAGCAGTTGCCCGCCAAGATGAGCGAGACGCTCGAACGCCGATCCGACGTCGCGGTGGCGGCTCAGCACTTCGCGCCGACCCGCCGCTACTGGGCCGTGGTCGGCAACGGCGCCAACACCGTCGCCGCACGGGAGATCCGGATCAAGCTCTCCGAGCTGTGCTACAAGTCGATCGCGTGCGACGTCACCGAGGACAAGAAGCACATCGACCTCTCGGCCGAGCCGCTGATCCTCGTGTGCGCAGCCGGCCTGTCGGGGTCCAACGCCGGTGATGTCGGCAAGGAGGTCGACATCTATCGCGCTCACAAGGCGGCGCCCATCGTCATAGCCAGCGACGGGGAATCCAGCTTCGGTTCGGCACTCCATGTCATCAGGGTGCCCCAGACCCACTGCCGCCTGGCCTTCGTCCTCACGGCGATGGCCGGCCACCTCTTCGGCTACGAGGCGGCGTTGGCGATCGATGCGCAGGCCCGGCCACTTCGCGAGGCCCGCGCCGCGATAGAGGCTCTCGCCACTGACGGGCTCAGCGAGATCCACGGTGAGGAGCTGCTCAGGAGGTTGGAGCCGAAGCTCGTGCCCATCGCCACGGGGTTCTTCGACAGCCTGAGGGCAGGGGAGTACGACGGGCATCTGGAAGCAGGTACGGCGGTACGGGTGGCTTCTCTCTTCAGGTACGCACTCGGCATCAGCGAGCTGGGTTCGTATCAGGTCGAGTTCGGCAAGGTCGGCACTCCAGGGGTGGTCCTCGAAGACCTGACCTCGGCTCTGAACCTCGCCATCGAGGAGCTGACCCGTCCGGTCGACGCCATCAAGCACCAAGCCAAGACCGTGACGGTGGGGATCTCGCGCTCGGACGAAGCGCTGATGCAGATCCCGCTCATCGCCGCCACACTCGCCGCCGGCGCACCGCGCGACCAGCTCCACTACAACACCTTGCGAACGCTGGCGGCTCTCGATCCTGCGGTCGAGGAGGTGACGGGCTATACCCGGTACCGCATCGAGCTCGACGGTGTGGGTACACCGCGCGCGCTGGTCGTCGATCGGGGCGGCATCTCTACGAGCTTCGCATCGCGCGTCGACCGCGACCCCCGTCTGCGTGGCACGAAGGCACTGGTGGCGCGCGAGCAGGAACCGGTCTTCGCCAAGGGCCGTGCCGATGGGCGGACGGTGGTGATTGTTCCAGAGGTGAAGGACAGCCAGACGACGGGTCTGACGCTGCTGCACGTGCAGGTACCCGAGCACCTCGAGCCGTCGATAGCCCGGGGAGTGCTCCAAGGGTACCGTCACCGCTACCAGGCTCTGCGTGACGCCGTCACCGAGACCGAGGACACCTTCCGGGAGGATCTGTTGGCCTCCCGGTCCGTGACGGACCTGTTGACGGTGCCGGTCCTCCAGCTTGCCAACCACTGGCGCACATGAGCGCAGCCGCCGTTGTCGGAGTTGGTGTCGATCTCGTGAGCGTCGACCGGATGCGCACCGCTCTCTACCGCACGCCGCGGCTCAGGTACAGGCTCTTCAGCCCCGCCGAGCGCGATTATTGCGATCAGCGCAATGACCCCGTCGAACGGTACGCGGTCAGGTTCGCGGCCAAGGAGGCGGTGATGAAGGCGATGGGGCTGGGGCTCTGGCGGTTCCCACTCCGCGAGATAGAGGTGGTCCGAGCCGAGTCAGGGGAACCGTCGGTGACGCTGCACGCCAAGGCCCTGGCGTGCGCCCGAGAGCGCGGTATCGGCGGCTGGAGACTGACGCTTGCGCATTCGGACTCGTCGGCTCAGGCGATAGCGGTGGCTCTCGGGCGGTCGGGAGCGAGCCTGAGACCAGAGCTGTGCGCCGAGGATCGGGGGCGCACCGTCCGCTTCTACGAAGACGTGCTCGGGTTCGTGCGGATCGCTGATGCTGATGGGCGTGCGAGGCTCCGCCTGGACACGGTGGAGTTGGGTGTCCGGGCCGCCGACAGCTCGGAGGGTCGTGCAGGGCCCCGCCGTGGTGAGCTGGGCGGCAATCTCGAGTTGGTGATAGAGGTCGACGACGTGGTCCTGGCACACGAGCGGGCGGCACGCCATCTTCGGTCTGTCGAGCAGATCGAGGTCAGGGCCGACGGCCTTGAGGCTTTCGACCTGATCGACCCCGACGGGGTCCGTGTGAGGGTCATGAGTAGACGCTGACGACGCGGGTGGGCCAGTGGTGGCAAGATCACGTCGTGATTCCCATCGTCACTCCGGAAGAGATGAACGAGATCGATCGAGCCGCGTCGGAGCCGGTCGACGTTCTCATCGGCAGGGCCGGCGCGGCTGTCGCGCGATGCGCCCTCGACCTCCTCGGAGGTTCCTACGGGCGGCGGGTGGTGATAGTCGAGGGGAAGGGCAACAACGGCAACGATGGGCGAGACGCCGCCGAGCGGCTGCGCCGGAGCGGCGTTCGCGTGATCGAGGTGGACGCTACCGAAGCGCCGTCACCGTTGCCGACGTGCGATCTCGTCATCGACGCCGCCTTCGGAACCGGGTTCAGAGGCGAGTACGAGGCACCGGATGCGGGGGAGGCCGCGGTTCTGGCGGTCGACATCCCTTCGGGTGTCGACGGTCTGACCGGCGTCGCCTCGGGGCGACCGCTGACCGCCGACCTCACCGTCACGTTTGCCGCCCTGAAACCCGGACTGCTGTTCGCCGACGGCGCCTCTGCGTCGGGCCAGGTCGAGGTCGCAGACATCGGCCTCGACACCTCCACGGCGCGTGCCCGGCTGGTCGAGCCGGCCGACGTCGCGTCCTGGTTACCGCCGCGCTCCCGCGACACCAACAAGTGGAAGGCGGCGGTCTGGGCCGTCGCCGGCTCTCCGGGCATGACCGGCGCCGGGCATCTATGCGCTCACTCCGCCTACCGGGCCGGGGCGGGCTATGTGCGACTGAGCTCGCCGGGGTTGGACCACGACCCAGGTGCGCCCACCGAAGCCGTCGGCGTCCCTCTTCCGGAGGAGGACTGGGCCGGCAACGTGCTGGAAGAACTCGACCGCTTCGACGCCCTGGTGATGGGCCCGGGCCTGGGGCGGAGCGTAAAGACCGGGGAGTCGATCGCCCGGGTCTTGAAGCGCAGCGGCATACCCGTGGTGCTGGACGGCGATGCCTTGTTCCTGCTCGGGACAGATGCAGCCGCGGTCCTGGCCGGCCGTGGAGGACCGACGGTTCTCACCCCCCACGACGGTGAGTACGCACGACTGACCGGGTCACCACCGGGCGCAGACCGCCTGGGCGCCGTGCGTGACCTTGCCAGCCGGACCGGCTCCATCGTTCTCCTGAAGGGCGCGACGACCGTCGTCGCGGATCCGGACGGGCTCGTCCTCGTCTGTACGGCAGGATCGAATCGCCTGGCGACCGCCGGTACCGGTGACGTGCTGTCCGGAGTCATAGCGGCCTTCCTTGCCCGCGGTGTCGACGCCCATCAGGCCGCAGCCGCGGCCGCGGTCGTCCACGGAGTGGCAGCGTGGAGAGGACGCAGGGTCGGCCTGGTCGCCTCCGACCTGCCCGAACTCGTCTCCGACGTGCTCGGCTCTCTCGGTCGGCCCGGGTGATGCCTGACCCCGAGCAGTTCGAAGCCGCCGGCCTCTACGACCCCACGGCGGCCGACGCCGACGACCGACTGGCCCTGCTCCGCTACCTGTCCGAGGCGGGAGCGACCATCGAGGAGATGATCCAGGCCGCAGACGCCGACCGGCTGGCGCCGCTCGCAGGGGACCGCATCCTGCGTCCCGATTCGCGGCGCCTGACGGTCGATGAGATGGCCGAGGAGACGGGCCTGGAGGCCGATACGATTCTGCGGCTGTGGCAGGCCGCCGGCTTCGCTCCGCCGCCCGAGGGCCCGTTCTTCTACCGCGAGGACGTTGCGACCTTCATGGCATTTCATGCCGGACGTGACCTCCTGTCGGCCGGCGCCACGCAGCACCTGACCCGTGTCGTGGGTGCCGCCATGGGCCGGATCGCCGAGGCTGCTGTGTCCTCGTTCCTGTTGAACGTCGAGGCTGACCTCGTGAACCGGGGTGCTCCCGATCTGGACTACGCGCGTGCCAACGTGGAGGCCATGGTGGCGCTGCGGGGATTGACGTCGATCTTCGAACCCCTCTTTCACCACCATCTCGAGGCCGCCATACGAAGATCGATGATGGCGCGATCCGACCCCAGGCGACTTGACATAGTCACCCTCGCGGTCGGCTTCGTCGACCTCGTGGCCTTCACCTCGCTCTCTCAGGAGATGACCGCTGAAGACCTGGGGAGGCTGGTGACCGACTTCGAGGAACTCACCAACCGGATCGTCGGAGAGCTCGGCGGTCGGGTCGTCAAGACCATCGGCGATGAGGTCATGTTCGCCGCGGCCGATCCCGACGCGGCCTGTGAGGTGGCGTTGCGCCTTGTCGAGGAGACCGGGAGTCATCCCGGCCTGTTCGGAGCAAGAGGCGGGTTGGCTCTCGGTGATGCCGTCTGGAGGGATGGCGACTACTTCGGCTCATCCGTCAATCTCGGCGCGCGACTCGTCGCGCTCGCAGATCCCGGGACCGTGCTGGTGAACGACCGCCTGAGCCGGTCCACCGCGGGCGGCGCCTTCTCCTTCAGTCCGGCAGGGCAGCGGTGGCTGAAAGGCTTCGGCGAAGCGGTGGACATCTTCGAGCTGACCCGGCGCGGGTAGCCTCATACGGGTGGGCCGCCACGCCTGGGTCGATATCGACCTGTCTGCTGTAGGCAACAACGTGAGGGCGCTCTCGGCGCATGTCGCTCCTGCGCGTCTGTGCGCCGTGGTAAAGGCGGATGGCTACGGCCACGGTGCGGTGGAGGTCAGCCGGGCCGTTCTGGACGCGGGCGCAGAGTGGCTGGCTGTGGCCCTTCCCGAGGAGGGACGCGCCCTGCGCGAGGCAGGTATCGAAGCACCGATACTCCTGCTGTCCGAACCCGACCCCGATTCCTTCGCCGAGGTGATGGAGGCCGACCTGCGTCCCACCCTCTACACGGCCTCGGGCATCGAGGCGTGTGCCAGGGCCGTCGAGGCATTCGGGCGGTCTCCGTGCCCTGCTCATCTCAAGGTGAACACCGGGATGAACCGGGTCGGGGCCGACCCGTCCGACGCGTTGGAGATGGCGGTGGCCGTCCGCGCCCAGCCTTCTCTGTCGCTGGAGGGGGTCTGGACCCACTGTGCGGTGGCCGACGAACCCGGCAATCCGTTCACAGCTCTACAGCTCGAGCGCTTGGAGAAGGTGCTCGCCGAGTTGGGCACCGCGGGTGTCGAGATCCCCCTCGTGCATGCCGCCAACTCTGCGGCCGCAATCGCTCACCCCGAGAGCCGTTACGACATGGTCCGCTGTGGGATATCGGTGTATGGAATTGCACCGAGCCCGGCGCTCGACGGAATCCTGCCTCTACAGCCCGCCATGAGCGTCCGTGCCGAGGTGGGCTTCGTCAAGCGTGTACGGGTGGGCGAAGCGGTCTCCTACGGGCTGTCGCACCGGTTCGAACGGGACACGAGCGTTGCCACCGTCCCGTTGGGCTACGCCGACGGCGTTCCGCGGCGCCTCTACGAGTGCGGCGGCGAGGTGCTCGTCGGCGGCGGGCGCCGATCAGTGGTGGGGGCCGTGACCATGGACCAGTTCATGGTCGACGTCGGCGGCGACCCGGTCAGGGCGGGTGACGAGGTCGTGCTCATGGGCAGCCAGGGGAACGAGGCGATCACCGCGCAGGACTGGGCCTCGTGGCTGGGGACCATCGCCTACGAGGTCGTGTGCGGCTTCGGCCCGCGTCTGCCTCGCCGGTACCGATGAGCAGGCTGATGCCAAAGGGTTGCTCGCCTTCATGATCTCCGACGTTCCCGGCGTGCTCGTCGGTCATTGGACCAACCCAGTGGCCAAGCGTGGCTGCACCGTCGTGCTGTTCCCGGAGGGCACCGTGGCGTCGGGTGAGATCAGGGGGGGAGCCCCCGCTACACGCGAGTTCGGCTTGCTCGCTCCTACGGCGTTGGTGCAAGGCGTCGATGCGGTGGTCCTCTCCGGTGGATCAGCCTTCGGATTGGCGGCGGCCGATGGCGTGATGCGCTGGTGCGAGGAGAACGGCGTCGGGTTCCCGACGGCGACGGGGCCGGTTCCGATAGTCGTGGCCATGTGCGTGTTCGATCTGCCGGTGGGGGATCCCGAGATACGGCCCACGGCCGAGCACGGTTACCAGGCGAGCGCCGCGGCATCGGTGGACTTCGAGACCGGTGCGGTGGGAGCGGGCGCCGGGTGCCGGGTCGGTAAGTGGCGGGGTGCTGGCCAGTCCCTGTCGTCGGCGATCGTGTCGTCCTCTGTCGTGGTCGGCGAGGTCGTCGTGGGTGCGCTCGTGGCCGTCAACGCCTTCGGCGACATCGAGGGATATGAGCCCGACGACCGCATCTGGCCTGGCCAAGAGGGAGCATCAGGAGCCGGGTTCACCAGCACCACGGTTGGTGTCGTCGCCACCAACGCCGCCCTGACGAAGGTGGAGTGCCGGGTCGTGGCGGAGGGTGCTCACGACGGCTTGGCCCGCGCGGTGTCGCCCCCGCACACCCGGGTCGACGGCGACGCCTTCGTTGCCGCGGCCACCGGGTCGGTCCGTGCTCATGTCGACACTGTCCGGTGGATGGCTGTGCAGGCCGTCGACGAGGCGATCCGCTCGGTTCCAGCGAGCCTCGCCGACTGGAGCTGATCGGCACATCGAAACGCGCAAATGATCGGGTTTACTACGCTGGGATCCCGTGCCCGATGAACTGCTGGCGCTGGCCGCCGAGGCCGGGGAGTGCACACACTGTTCGCTGCACCAGTCCCGTACGCATGTGGTGTTCGGCATGGGCGCCCCGAACGCCGAGCTGATGTTCATCGGCGAGGGACCGGGCGCCGAGGAGGACAAGCAGGGCCTGCCGTTCGTGGGCCGCTCCGGAAAGCTGCTCGACAAGCTCATCTTGGAGGAGATCGGCGTGACCCGCGATCGGTGCTACATAGCCAACGTGGTCAAGTGCCGGCCCCCGAGAAACCGCGACCCCAAGCCCGACGAGATCGCCTCGTGCCGTCCCTACCTGGAGCAGCAGATCGAGCTCATAAGGCCTCACGTCATCGTGACCCTGGGGAACTTCTCGAGCAAGCTCCTGCTCGACACCGACACCGGGATAACCAAGCTCCGTGGTCGCAGCTACGAGTACGGCGGCGCCGTGCTCATCCCGACGTTCCACCCGTCGGCCGCCCTCCGGGGTGGGGCCGAGCCGTTGGCCAAGATGCGCTCCGATCTGGTGCGAGCCAAGCTGGCTCTGGCCGCATGATGCGTGCGATGACCAGATCGGTCGACGAGACGCGCGGCCTCGGCGCGGCCATCGCCGAGATCACCCAACCCAACGACGTGCTGTTGCTCACGGGCGATCTCGGTGCGGGCAAGACGAGCCTGGTCCAAGGCCTGGGATCAGCGCTCGGGGTCGGGGATCGGATCACCAGCCCATCGTTCACACTGGCGCGCGAATACCAGGGCCGCCTCAAGCTGAACCACCTGGATGTCTACCGGCTGGAGCAGATGGACGAGGTCATCGACCTGGGTCTTCCGGAGCTCATCGACGAGGAGTCGGTCACGGTCATCGAGTGGGGCGATGCCATCGTCAGCGCTCTCCCTCCCGATTATCTGGAGATCAGGATCCTCCTGGGTGAGGGTGATGACGATCGGATCTTCGAGATCAACCTTGTGGGACCACGCTGGAGTGCCCGCAGCCGAGTTCTGCAAGTCGCCCTCGAAACCTTCGCCGGCGACGACGGTGAAAGCCCATGCTGATCCTGGGGATCGACACCGCGACCCAGCAAGTGGGGTGCGCCATCGGAGGCCACGAAGGCGTCCTGGCGTCGGCCCATTCGGCCAGGGGTCGCCGCCATGCCGAGAACCTGGCCCCGGCCATCGAGTTCATCCTGAGCCAGGCG
This sequence comes from Acidobacteriota bacterium, assembly GCA_003577145.1. Taxonomy (GTDB): domain Bacteria; phylum Actinomycetota; class Acidimicrobiia; order Acidimicrobiales; family Microtrichaceae; genus ATN2. The sequence goes on from QEUP01000007.1 coordinate 44,134, forward strand.
CGTGTCGAGATGCGTGAGATCAGTGTGGTCGCCGTCGATCTCGGACCCGGCCTGTTCACCGGACTGCGGGTAGGCGTCGCCACCGCCAAGGCGATCGCTCACGCGCTGCGAGTGCCGATGATCGGGATCCCCAGTCTCGACCTTCTCGCTTTTCCGGTACGTTTCACCGATCGCTTGATCGTCGCGACGGTCGACGCGCGTCGGGGAGAGCTCTTCTACAGCTTCTACCGCCAGGTGCCCGCAGGTGTCCAGCGAGTCGCCGATCACATGGTCGGATCCCCCGACGACTTGGCGTCAGAGCTGCAGGCCTCGGGTCAGGAGGTTCTCCTGGTGGGAGACGGCGCCCACCGGTACCGGGGGATCTTCGAGGAGCTTGCCAGGGTGGATGTGGTGGAGCAGGGCGCCAGCTTCCCGTCGGCGGCCTCGCTGGTCCAGCTCGCCCATGCGACAGCGATGCGTGAGGAGTTCGTCCAGCCCGAGCGATTGTCACCCATCTACCTGCGCAAGCCCGACGCCGAGATCAATTGGACGACCAGGAACCACCGATGAGTGCCCATCCGGTTGAGGGCCTGCCCGATGAGTCGCCTGCGGTGGCCGTAGTGCCGATGCGACGCCGCCATTTGAGGGCCGTTCTGAGGATCGAGGGGAGGACCCGCCGGTCGCGTCCATGGTCGCTCAGCTTGTTCATGGGGGAGCTGGCGTTACGCCAGTCCCGCCTCTATGTCGTGGCCAAGATCGGTAACCTGGTCATCGGTTACGGCGGGGTGATGCTCAATGGTGACGAGGCTCACGTCACCAACATCGCTGTCGATCCGGTCTCACAGGCCATGCGAGTAGGCACCCGGATGATGGTGGTGCTCCTGCGCGAGTCGGTCCGGAGGGGCATGCGCTCGATGACCCTGGAGGTCAGTGTGGCCAACGAGCCTGCCCAGGCGATGTACCGGCGTTTCGGGTTCGCGCCCGAGGGCATCCGACGGAACTACTACGCCGACATCGGTGAGGACGCCCTGATAATGACTGCACGGGCCATAGACGCCGACGAGTACGGCGACAGGCTGGCTCGTATCGAGCAGTTGCTGCCTTCTCCGACAGTGGTCGAAGGGTTCGCGCGATGACAGTTGCCGAGAGGGACGTGAATGACGACACCATCATCCTGGGCATCGAGACCTCCTGCGACGAGACGGCGGCCGCGGTCCTCCGTGGTCCCACCTCTGTGCTGTCCTCGGTCGTGAGCAGCCAGGTCGACCTGCATGCGCGATTCGGCGGCGTGGTACCAGAGGTCGCCAGCCGCGCCCATGTCGAGCTGCTCACACCTGTGATCGCAGAATCCCTCGTGGAGGCCGGCGTGGATCGCGGTGGCTTCGACGCGGTTGCCGCAACGTACGGTCCGGGCCTGGTCGGCTCGCTGCTCATCGGCCTGAGCGCGGCCAAGGCGCTCGCCTTGGTTCACGGAGTGGCCTTCGTCGGTGTCAATCACCTCGAGGCCCACCTGTACGCCGCGCTCATCGAGGAACCGGAAGTCGAGATGCCGGTAGTCGTCCTCCTCGTGTCAGGCGGCCACACGCTGCTCGCCCTCATGAACGGGCCTGGCGACTACCGACTTCTGGGCTCGACTCTCGACGATGCAGCCGGCGAGGCGTTCGACAAGGTCGCGCGCTTCCTCGGTCTGGGCTACCCCGGAGGACCCGCGATCGACCACGCCGCGATGCAGGGTGATCCCGAGGCCATACCCTTCCCCCGGGCCATGGCCGACGAGGGGTATGACTTCAGCTTCAGCGGCCTGAAGACCGCCGTCGTCAACCATGTGCGCAAGCACCCGGAGGTCGACACCCGCGATGTCGCCGCTTCCTTCCAGCAAGCTGTTGTGGACGTGTTGGTCCTCAAAGCCCGGCGGGCCGCCCAGGCTTACCACGCGCGGGGCCTGTGCCTGGCCGGTGGGGTGGCAGCCAACTCCCAACTCCGGGAAGCGACGCTTGATGTCTGTGTAGGTGAGGGACTGCGGGCGTTGCTTCCCGGCCGCTCGTACTGCACCGACAACGCCGCGATGGTGGCGTCGGCGGGGTGGCACCGGTTGCGTAGCGACGGCCCGAGCCCGCTGTCGCTGGCGGCCGAGCCCGGCCTCTCGCTGCCGGACGGCACCTGAGGGGAAATCCCGCTCCGCCGCGTTAGCACTCAGGTGCGGCGACTGCTAGGGTTAGCAGTCGCAAGTTGAGAGTGCTAAGTCGTTCTGCGAGCGAGCGCACCCGAAGTAAGTCGATCCGCATAGATGCCATGGAGGCGCTGTATGAACCTGCAGCCACTCGAGGACCGTATCGTCGTCCGCCCCGGTGAGTCCGAGGAGACGACAGCCAGCGGTCTCGTAATACCCGACACGGCCAAAGAGAAGCCCCAGCAGGGTGAGGTCCTGGCCGTGGGTCCGGGTCGCCGGTCCGACTCCGGTGAGCTGATCCCCACCGACGTCAGCGTGGGCGACACCGTCGTCTACAGCAAGTACGGCGGCACGGAGATAACCGTCTCAGGTGAAGACCTGCTGATCCTGACTGCCCGCGACGTGCTCGCAATCGTCAAGTAGGAGACCCGATGCCAAAGATCCTCAAGTTCGACGAAGACGCACGGCGGGGCCTCGAATCCGGCGTGAACCGTCTCGCTGATGCCGTCAAGGTGACCCTCGGTCCCAAGGGCCGCAACGTGGTGCTCGACAAGAAGTTCGGCGCCCCGACCATAACCAACGACGGCGTCTCCATCGCTCGGGAGATCGAGCTCGACGATCCCTTCGAGAACATGGGCGCCCAGCTCGTGAAGGAGGTCGCGACCAAGACCAACGACATCGCCGGCGACGGAACCACCACGGCCACTGTCCTCGCCCAGTCCCTCATCCGCGAAGGGCTGCGCAACGTGGCGGCCGGTGCCAACCCCATGGGCCTCAAGAAGGGTATCGAGAAGGCGGTCGACGCCGCGGTCGAGGCCATCCAGACCCAGTCCAAGGAGATCGACGAGAAGTCCGAGATCGCCCAGGTTGCGGCGATCTCCGCAGCCGATCCGGCGATCGGCGAGGTGATAGCCGACGCCATCGACAAGGTGGGCAAGGACGGCGTGGTCACCGTCGAGGAGTCCAATACCTTCGGGATGGACCTCGAGTTCGTCGAGGGCATGCAGTTCGACAAGGGCTTCTTGTCGCCTTACTTCGTGACCGATCCCGAGCGTCAAGAAGCGGTGCTCGAGGAGCCCTACATCTTGTTCAACAACGGCAAGATCACCTCTGTCCAGGATCTGCTCCCGGTCCTCGAGAAGGTGATGCAATCAGGCAAGCCGCTACTGGTGATCGCCGAGGACGTCGAGGGCGAGGCTCTGGCCACCCTTGTCGTCAACAAGATCCGGGGAACATTCAACTCCGTGGCTGTCAAGGCCCCCGGCTTCGGCGAGCGCCGCAAGGCGATGCTGGCGGACATGGCGATCCTCACGAGTGGCCAGGTCATCTCCGAGGAGGTCGGCCTGAAGCTCGAGAACGTCACCGTCGACCTGTTGGGCACAGCCCGCAAGATCATCGTCACGAAGGACGACACCACCATCGTCGAGGGCGCCGGCTCAGAGGAAGACGTCAAGGGCCGCGTAGCCCAGATCAAGCGCGAGATCGACGACACCGACTCCGACTGGGACCGCGAGAAGCTCCAGGAGCGGCTCGCCAAGCTGGCCGGCGGCGTGGCAGTCGTCAAGGTGGGCGCCGCCACCGAGGTGGAGCTCAAGGAGAAGAAGCACCGGATCGAGGACGCCCTCTCCGCCACGCGGGCCGCCATCGAGGAGGGCATCGTGCCGGGAGGTGGCACTGCTTTGATCCGTGCCCGCGGCAGCGTGGATTCCCTCATCGGCAAGCTCGAGGGTGACGAGGGGACCGGCGCCCAGATCGTGAGCCGGGCTCTCGAGGCGCCCGCTCGCCTCATCGCCGACAACGCGGGGCTCGAAGGCGCCGTCGTCGTCCAGCAGATCGAGCGCGAGACCGGCGCGACAGGCCTCAACGCGGCGACCGGTGATTTCGAGGACCTGCTCAAGGCCGGGGTCATCGACCCGGCCAAGGTGACACGAGCAGCGCTGCAGAACGCGGCCTCGATCGCCGGCTTGCTGTTGACCACCGAGGCTCTCGTGGCCGACAAGCCCGAGGACGAACCGGCCATGCCAGGCGGGATGCCGGGCGGCATGGACGGGATGGGGATGATGTAGAACTCCCCGATCCCACGATCTTGCGTAACGGCCGGGCCCGATGGTCCGGCCGTTTCGCGGTCCGGGACGGCCGGTAGGCTGCCACCCATGGTTGACAGGCCTGCTCCCGACCCCGCCAAGTTGCTGGAGAAGTGGAACGAGTGGGAACGCGGCGAGATCGCGCCGGGCAAGGTCATGTCCGACCTCAAGACCGGAGGGCTCGCCGACCTGCTCGAGTCACTCGTCGAGGGCGACACGGACTGATCCGTCACGCCATGCCGTCCCGAGGGGGCCCACAGCTCATACCCCGGCCACCTGAGTGGCGCCCGGGCCGGTCGGCGCCGTGGTCCCAGCTCGAAGCCGCGGCGCGTCGCATAGGGCTCGACGACGTGGACCGGGTGATGAGGGGACGAGGTCCCGGAGCGCCTTCCCCCGTCGAGGCACTCGGCGTGCGCGCGTCGGCCGTGCTGGTGCCGCTCTACCAGGATGGCGAGGGCTTGCACGTCGTGCTGACGCGGCGCTCGTGGCACCTGCGGTCCCACCGCGGCGAGGTGAGCTTTCCCGGGGGCGGTCAGGAGGGCGACGAGACCCTGGAGGAGACCGCCCTGAGGGAGGCCCACGAGGAGACCAGCCTGCCGGTCTCCCAGGTCGAGATCCTCGGGGAGCTGGACCATCTGACGACGGTGTCGAGCAGATCCTTCATCGTGCCCTTCGTCGGCGTCCTGGCCGATCGACCCGAACTCGTCCCCGATCCCGGTGAGGTCGACGAGATCCTTCATGTGTCCCTGGAGGAGCTTTTGTCAGACGAGGTCTTCCGAGAGGAGTGGTGGGGCCCAGCCGAGATCGCCCGTCCCCTGTACTTCTTCGAGCTGCACGGCGACACGATCTGGGGGGCGACCGCGGCGATCCTGCGTCAGTTCCTCTCCCTCGCCACCGGGTCGGATCCGGGCTCGGGAACCGAGATAGATCCGGCGCGCCATGCCCCGAGCAGCTGGAGGCGTGGCCGCTGATGGCGCATCGCCCGCCGGAGGGGAGCTGCGAGAGCGTCTGGCGTGATGCGTCAGGTGACAAAGGTGGCGTCGATGGTCCGATTCGGCCGCTGACGAAGTAGATTTCTTCACATGCCTTCGGTCACTTTCGAAGGGGAGACCCACGGTGAGATCGTCCAGAAGGTACGTCGCTGGCTTGCCTCCGTCGAAAGCGGCAACGGGGAGGGGACGCTCAGCACTGCCGAGGCGATCGAGCAGGGGGCGGAGCTGACCAAGGACGCCCTGAGGATCATCGCTTCGGCTGCTCCCACGCCGATAGCGCAAAGCGATCTCGTCAAGGGCATGACGAGCATGGGATACCGGGCCACCGACGCCACCAAACAGGCGCTGTTCGCCGGCCTGGACACGATCGAGGAGGCCACCGGTGGAAGCGTGGTTCGCAAGGTGGGCAAGGCGGGCCGGACCGCGGTCTACGAGATGAACTCCACCATCGCCCGCCAGCTGCTCCGCTCGCTCCGCCGCAGTTGACCCAGGCTGCGGAGCCTGCGGCGCAGCAGCGGGATCTGCAGAACCGGATGGCGCAGCCCGCGCCGCCTGTGGCGGCGCCATGTGGGAGTTACACTTGACCCTTTCATCACGTCGAGCATCAAGGGGATCTGTCGTTGGCTGAGATAGAGATCGGGATCGGGAAGTCAGGTCGCCGGGCCTATGGCCTCGACGACATAGCCATCGTGCCCAGCCGGCGTACGCGCGACCCCGAGGATGTCGACATCTCGTGGGAGATCGACGCCTTCCGCTTCGAGATCCCGTTGATGGGTGCGGCGATGGACGGTGTCATGAGCCCGGGCACGGCAATCGAGGTAGGCCGCATCGGCGGTGTGGGGGTGCTCAACCTCGAGGGCCTGTGGACCCGCTACGAGGACCCTGAGCCCCATTTCGAGGAGATCGCCACTCTTTCTGCCGACAAGGCGACCCGCCGGATGCAGGAGATCTACGAGGAGCCGATCCGCCCCGACCTGATCGTCGAGCGGATCCGCGAGATCAAGGATGCGGGTGTGGTGTCGTGCGCCTCGCTCACGCCGCAGCGGACCGAGAAGCTCGCGCCTCACATCCTTGCTGCCGAGCTGGATCTGCTCGTCATCCAGGGCACTGTCGTGTCGGCCGAGCACGTCTCGAAGCAGGTCGAGCCCCTCAACCTGAAGCAGTTCGTCCGCCAGCTCGAGATCCCCGTGATCGTCGGCGGATGCGCCAGCTATCAGGCGGCACTTCACCTCATGCGAACCGGTGCCGCGGGCATCCTGGTGGGTGTAGGCCCGGGTCATGCGTGCACGACCCGCGGGGTGCTCGGCATCGGTGTTCCTCAGGCGACAGCCATCGCCGACGCCCGCGCCGCACGGATGCGCCATCTCGACGAGACCGGTGTCTACGTGCATGTCATCGCCGACGGTGGTATGTCGACCGGGGGCGACATCGCCAAGGCGATCGTCTGTGGCGCCGACGCGGTGATGATCGGGTCGCCGTTGGCCGCGGCACATGAAGCACCCGGACGCGGTCATCACTGGGGCATGGCGACGTTTCATCCGTCACTACCACGGGGTGCCCGCGTTGCCACCGAGCAGCGGGGGACTCTGCGGGAGATCCTCGTGGGGCCCGCTCACGAGAACGACGGCCGGCTCAATCTGTTCGGCGCGCTGAGAACGTCCATGGCGACGTGCGGCTACGAGTCGGTCAAGGAGTTCCAGAAGGCCGAGGTGATGATCGCACCGGCGCTGCAGACCGAGGGAAAGAGCCTTCAGCGCTCGCAGGGTATCGGCATGGGGCACGGGTAGCAGCGGGTCGTCATGACGGCGGTTGGTCAAGATCCCGAGACCGTGTTCGTCGTCGACTTCGGCGCGCAGTACGCCCAGCTCATCGCCCGGCGGGTCCGTGAAGCGTGCGTGTACAGCGAGATCGTTCCCCACGGCATAACAGCCGAGGAGCTAGCCCAGCGACAGCCGGCCGGTCTGGTCTTCAGCGGGGGGCCCAAGTCCGTGCATGTCGAGGGTGCTCCGGTGATCGATCCCCGGGTTTACGAGCTCGGCATCCCGGTCCTGGGTATCTGCTACGGGGCTCAGCTCGTTGCTCGGCAACTCGGGGGCGAGGTGGCTCGTACCGGCCGCGGCGAGTACGGCCGCACCGACCTCGAGGTCGTCGAGCAGCGCGTGCTGTTCGGGCCGGATCAGCCACTCGAGCAGGACGTGTGGATGAGCCACACCGACACGATCGTTGCCGCGCCCGATGGCTTCGAGGTGACCGCTCGCACCCCTGAGACACCGGCGGCCGCCTTCGAATCCGAGGAGCGAGCGATCTTCGGGGTGCAGTTCCACCCTGAGGTGGCCCACACACCGTTCGGGCAGCAGATCCTCGAGCGCTTCTTGTTCGAGGCGTGTGGCTTGCATGGCACCTGGACGATGGAGTCCATAATCGACCAGTCGATCAGCGACGTTCGATCACAGGTCGGTTCGGGCAAGGTCATCTGCGGCCTGTCAGGTGGCGTGGACTCCGCGGTGGCGGCATCGCTGGTTCATCGCGCGGTCGGCACTCAGCTCACTTGTGTGTTCGTCGACACCGGCCTGATGCGAAAGGACGAGGGCGAGCAGGTCGTTGACACGTTTCACGAGCACCTGGGAATCGAGTTGATCCATGTTCGGGCCGCGGACCGCTTCTTCGAGCGGCTTGCCGGCCTCACCGAGCCGGAGGAGAAGCGCCGGGCCATCGGCGAGCTGTTCATCAGGATCTTCGAGGACAGCGCCGGAGGGCTCGAGGACGCCCGCTTCCTCGTGCAGGGCACGCTCTACCCCGATGTGATCGAATCGGGTACCAGGGACGCAGCGCGCATCAAGAGCCACCACAACGTGGGTGGATTGCCCGAGGAGATGGACTTCGAACTGGTGGAACCCCTTCGCCACCTGTTCAAGGACGAGGTTCGCCAGGTGGGTGAGGAGCTGGGGCTGCCCGAGGAGATCGTGTGGCGCCACCCCTTCCCAGGTCCCGGCCTGGGGGTCCGCATCATCGGTGAGGTCACCCCCGAGAAGGTCGCCATCCTCCAAGACGCCGACCTCGTCGTCCGGGAGGAGTTGAAGAAGGCCGGCTTGGAGCGCGAGATCTGGCAGGCGTTCGCGGTGCTCCCCGACATACGAACCGTCGGCGTGATGGGCGACGAGCGCACCTACGGTCATCCCATCGTGATCCGGGCGGTCACCAGCGAGGATGCCATGACCGCGGACTGGGCCCGCCTCCCCTACGAGGTGCTCGAGAGCATGAGCAGCCGCATCATCAACGAGGTGCCAGGAGTGAACCGGGTGGCTTATGACATCACGTCCAAGCCGCCGGGCACCATCGAATGGGAGTAGTGGCGCCATCCCAGAACACGCTGCATCGCAACATAGTTGTAACAATCGCTCGGTCCTGATAGACAGATCGGCAATGCCTGCCGGGACGCGACGCGTCAACACCCCTACTCAGCGCCTTCTCGCGGCGGTCATGTGCCTGCTCGCGCTGGTGCCGCTGCTGGCCGGGGGCGCAGCGGGCCAACAGGCCGATGACCTGCGAGCCGAGGCCGAGCGGATCTCAGACGAGCTCGATCGCCTGTCGCGCGAGATCGGTGCCCTCGACGAGGAGTACAACGCCACCACCATAGAGCTCGAGGATCTAGAGGAAGCCGTCGCCTTCGACGAGGTGCAGGTCGAGCAGGCACGCCAGGCGGTCACCGAGATCGAGGACGAGTTGGCCAGCTACGCGGTGGATGCCTTCATCGACGGAGGCTCGCTCGGGGACCTCTCGGTGCTTCTCGAAGCCGAAGCTCCCAACGAGTTCGACGAGGCGACGGTCTATCTGGACGCGGTGGCCGGCGACCAGCACGATCTGGTCGACCGCTTGGGTGGAGCAGAGGACGAGCTGGAGTACGAGCTCGCCCGGCTCGACGCCAGCCGGGCCGATCTCGAATCGCACTTGGCCGATCTCGACGCCACCCGCTCAGAGATCGAGAGCCTGGTCGACGAGCAGGCCGGTCTGCTGGCCGACGTCGAGGGTGAGCTCGAGGAGCTCGTCCGGCAGGAACAGGAGCGGGCCGCAGCCGAGGAGGCGGCCCAGGCATACGCCCGAGCCCAGGCGGACCAACCCGACCAAGCCGAGCAGGTCCCGCCACTCACCGACCCTCCGGCCGCACCTGTCGAGCCGCAGCCGGCCCCACCGACATCTCCCGACCCGGGAGGTGGCGGGGGATCGACCGCACCGCCCCCGTCCTCGGGGGCGAGCGCGGCGGTTGCCGCTGCCCAGTCGGTGCTGGGAGTCCCCTACAAATGGGCGGGTGCCTCCCCCTCGACAGGCTTCGACTGCTCCGGGCTCACCATGTGGGCCTGGGCACAAGCGGGCGTTTCGTTGCCGCACTCGTCGGGTGCCCAGTGGTCGGCCACCCGGAGGGTCAGCATCGACGAGCTCCAGCCAGGCGACCTCGTCTTCTACTACAGCGACCTCCACCACGTAGGGCTGTATGTGGGGGGTGGGCAGATGATCCACTCTCCCCAGACCGGAGATGTCGTGCGCTATGCCAGCATCTACCGCACCAGCCTGGTCGGCGCCGGTCGCGTCTAGCCCGATAGGGTCTGGCGCCATGGCCGCGGACGATCTCAGTGACTTCGAGGTGGAGGAGTTCAGCCACCGCGGATCGACCCGGGACGTGTACCGCAAGGGCGAGGGACCGGCGGTGGTGGTGATGGCCGAGATCCCCGGCATCACGCCGGCGGTTGCCCGTTTCGCCCGTACCGTGGCCGACTCCGGTCTCAGCGTCTACCTGCCGCACCTGTTCGGCGAGCCGGGGCGGGAGCCGAGCGCCGCCTACTCGGCGCGATCGATGATCCCGGCCTGTGTGTCACGGGAGTTCAAGGCCTTTGCTCGCGGTAGGACCGAGCCCGTCAGCACCTGGCTGCGGGCGCTGGCCAGGCACGCCCACGAGGTGTGCGGCGGGCCCGGGGTGGGAGCGCTGGGCATGTGCTTCACCGGTGGGTTCGCCCTCGGGATGATGGTCGACGATGCGGTCCTGGCGCCGGTGCTGAGTCAGCCCTCGCTTCCGCTGGGCTTCACGCGCCGCAAGCGCGCCGACCTTCACCTCAGCCCCGAGGATCTCACCACCGTGAAGGAGCGGGCTGAGGACGACGACATCTGCGTGTTGGGCCTGCGCTTCAGCCACGATCGGCTCAGCCCCCCGGAGCGGTTCGAGTCGTTGCGGCGCGAGCTGGGTGAGCGGTTCATCGGCGTCGAGATCGACTCGGGTCCGGGCAACCCGCACGGCCTGTCACGAACGGCGCATTCGGTGCTCACCGAGGAGCTGGTCGACGACCCTGACCACCCCACCTGGCTGGCCCTGCAGCAGGTGCTCGACTTCTTCACCGAGCGGCTGCTTCCGGGCTGAGCTGCCCCTCTTCGCCTCCGAACCCAGGTGCAGACAGCCGTCCCAGGTTGGTCCGATGCGCCGCGCCAGCTTCGGCGGCAGGTCCGGTCCTGGAGATGGTTCGACCAGCGGTGCAACTGCGCTGTCACCGGCTGCCGGTAGGGTGGCGAAGAGCATGACGAACCCTGCACTGCTCGAAGGCCTCAATCCCGCTCAATTCGACGCGGTCACCCATCCCGGAGGTCCGTTGCTGGTGGTGGCGGGGGCCGGATCGGGCAAGACCCGCGTGCTCACCCACCGCATCGCCCACCTCGTCGAGGAGTACGACGTCTCGCCTTTCGGCCTGCTGGCCATCACCTTCACGAACAAGGCGGCGGACGAGATGCGCCAACGGGTCGGGCGGCTCATCGGTCCGGTGGCCCAGAAGATGTGGGTATCCACGTTCCACTCGGCGTGCGTGCGGATTCTGCGCCGCGAGGTGGCGGTTCTGGGCTATCCGTCGTCGTTCACCATCTACGACCAGGCCGACGCGGTCAGGCTGTGCAGCTATGTGGGTCGTGATCTCAACATCGACCCCAAGAAGATCCCCCCGCGGGCGGTCCACGCCGCCATCAGCGCAGCCAAGAACGACATGGTCGGTGTCGACGAGTACGCCGAGCGGGCACAGGTGGTCTACGAGCGTCGGATCGCCGATGTCTACAGGCAGTACCAGCAACGCCTGCGCCAGGCCGGCGCCATGGACTTCGACGATCTGCTGTTGGTCACCGTCGAGCTCTTCGCCGAGCACCCAGAGGTGCTCGAGCAATACCGCCATCGCTTCGAGCACGTGCTGGTCGACGAGTACCAGGACACCAACAGGGTGCAGAACGAGCTGGTGCTCCAGCTCGGTCGCGAGCACCGCAACGTCTGCGTGGTCGGCGACAGCGACCAGTCGATCTACTCGTTCCGTTCCGCCGACATCCGCAACATCCTCGAGTTCGAGCAGGTGTTCCCCGACGCCACCGTCATCGTCCTCGAGCAGAACTACCGCAGCACCCAGACCATTCTCGATGCCGCCAACTCGATCATCGCCAACAACCTGAGTCGTAAGCCCAAAGAGCTCTGGACCGCGGGCGCCGAAGGGGTGAGGCTCGGCGTCTTCAAGGGGGAGGACGAAGGCGACGAGGCACAATGGGTCGCCCACCAGATCTCCGAGCTTCACGACACTCACGACCACCGCTGGGGTGATCTGGCGGTGTTCTACAGGACCAACGCCCAGAGCCGGGTGATCGAAGATCAGCTGATGCGCTCGGGCATCCCCTACCAGGTGATCGGGGGCACCCGCTTCTATGACCGCAGGGAGGTCAAGGATGCCCTCGCCTACCTGAAGTCAGTGGTCAACCCCACCGACGAGGTGAGCGTGAAACGGATCCTCAACCAGCCCAAGCGTGGCATCGGCGACAGCACCGTCGCCAAGCTGGACACCTGGGCAAAGGCCAGGGGGGTGCCGTTCATCGAGGCGCTGCGCCACCACGACGACGCCGCGGTCAGCGGCCGTGCGGCCAAGGGCATCGAGGCTTTCCTCGAGCTCCACCACGAGCTGAGCCGGCACGTCGCCGACGGGCCGGGGCGGCTGCTCGAGGCGGTTCTCGAGCGTACCGGCTACTCGGCCGAGCTGGAGGCCGAGCACAGCATCGAGGCCGAAGGCAGACTCGAGAACCTCGCTGAGCTGGTCGGTGTGGCCAGGGAGTTCGACGACCTGGACGAGTTCCTCGAACAGGTCGGTCTGGTCAGCGATGTCGACTACCTCGCGGAGGACGACTCCAAGGTCGTCCTGATGACGCTGCATGCCGCCAAGGGCCTCGAGTTCCCGGTGGTGTTCCTCATAGGCATGGAGGAGGGCGTGTTCCCGCACCTGCGTTCCATCGGCGAGCCCGACCAGCTCGAAGAGGAGCGGAGGCTCTGCTACGTGGGGGTGACGCGTGCCCAAGAGAGGCTCTTCCTCACGCATGCGTGGAGCCGCATGCTCTACGGCTCCACCAACTACAACCCGCCGAGCCGCTTCCTCGACGAGATCCCCGAGAACCTGGTGGAAGAGGTCGAGGAGAGCCGACCAGCCCGGCGACGTGGGGCCGGTGGTGGGCGCTGGAGTACTGATTCCATCGGGCGCGGCCGCGATCGGATCGTCGAGAGCGCTCTCTCCGGAGATCGGCCGCGTGGCGGCCCGACTCCCAGTGGCGCCGAGCAGTTGGGCCTGAAGGTCGGCGACGACGTGCGCCACGCCAAGTTCGGTGAGGGAGTCGTCATCGACATCGAAGGGTCAGGCGACAAGGCCGAGGCGGTGGTCAACTTCCCGCGCGAGGGCGAGAAGCGCCTGCTGCTCTCGTGGGCACCGCTCGAGAAGCTCTGACACCATCTCGACGACCGTTGGTGCCGGGTCAGGCTACTCCTGGGGTCGCAGGTCGACGATCAGGTGGCCGTCCTCGTCGATGCTCCACGAGAACTGGGTCAAACCGTCACCCCCGGCGTCGAAGTCGGTCCCCGAGCAGGGGTCGGTGAACAGGTTCTCCTCGGCGATCCATTCCACGAAGCAACCCGGTTCGGACCCGGCAGGGTTGGCGTCGAAGGCGACCCAGCCGATCGAGTCGTCTGTGCCGAAGTGGTTCAGCCACATCGGACGGTTCTGGCCCCGGCCCGACACGTCCGAGTAGAGGATGGGTCCGTTCTCGGCTATCTCGGCCGCCTGACCCTCGGCGAAACCGGCATCGAAGGTGTCGTCGCCGAGGTTGACCTCCACCGCGGGGTTCGGGTTCACCACCCACAGGAAGATCACCAGCACCACGACAGCGGCGATCAACGCGCCGGCACCGATGACGACGGCGCGGACCAGGTTGCTGGGGGGTCGCTGCTCGACGGGCATCGCCGACCAGTATCGGGCATCGGTCGCAGCACGGCCCAAAGCAGGATTTGGGACCGCTCGATCGCCCGGGCGAGCCCCGGGGACCTGGGAGCGCGCCGGTTTGGGGGACGGTGGCAGGTGACGTTTAGTATCGGCGGTCGGGACCTGACGGGCAGTCAGCTTCCCGTTTCCCACCAGAGAAACCGATCGCACGCGCTGGAGGACGAAACCGGGTGGATCTCTTCGAATATCAGGGCAAGCAGTTCTTCGCCTCCTACGGCATCCCTGTGTCGCCTGGAGAGGTAGCCGAGACGCTCGACGACGCGGTCGCGGCGGCTGAGCGACTCGGCTACCCGGTGGTCGTCAAGGCCCAGGTGCAGGTTGGCGGTCGCGGCAAGGCGGGCGGCATCAAGCTGGCCGCCGACGCCGAAGAGCTACGCCAACACGCGAGTGCCATCCTCGGGATGGACATCAAAGGCCACCGGGTCGAGTTGGTGTGGATCGAGGTCGCCTCCGACATCGCCGAGGAGTACTACGCCAGCTTCACCCTCGACCGGTCTGCCAAGAAGCACCTGGGGATGCTGTCCGCCCGGGGCGGCATCGACATCGAGGCGGTAGCCGAGGAGGATCCCGACGCCATCGCCAAGATCTGGGTGGATCCCGTCGACGGCCTCACCGAGGAGCGCTGCCGATCGTGGGTGGCCTCGGCCGCACTCAACCCCGCGGCCACCGAGGGGACCGTCGGCATCCTCCTGAAGCTCTATGAGGCCTACACCGACGGGGATGCCGACCTGGTCGAGGTCAACCCCTTGATCCTGACCCCCGACGGCCGGGTGCACGCGCTCGACGCCAAGGTGACCCTCGACACCAACTCGATCTTCCGCCATCCCGACTACGAGGCCTACGAGCAGACCCAGGTCCGAGATGAGCGCGAAGAGGAGGCCCACGAGAAGGGCCTCCAGTACGTGGGCCTGGAAGGCACGGTGGGCGTGATCGCCAACGGGGCCGGCCTGGCCATGAGCACCGTCGACGTCGTCAACGAGGTGGGTGGACGACCGGCCAACTTCCTCGACATCGGAGGAGGGGCCAGCGCCGAGGTGATGGCCAGTGCCCTCGAGGTGATCAACAACGACCCCGACGTGCAGTCGATCTTCATCAACATCTTCGGCGGCATCACGCGAGGCGAGGAGGTCGCCAACGGGATCATCGAGGCGCTCGGTCGTGTCGAGATCGACTCACCGATCGTGATCCGCCTGGACGGGACCAACGCCGAGGAGGGTCATCAGATCCTGGCAGCCCACCTCTCGGACAAGCTGCAGATCCAGCCCACCATGCTCGACGCGGCCCGTGCGGTTGTGGCACTCGCAGGAGGTGATGCCAGGTGAGCATCTGGGTGGACGAGAACACCAGGGTCGTCTACCAGGGCCTGACCGGGAGCCAAGGCCGGTTCTACGGCTTGCGGAACCGTGACTACGGGACCCGGGTCGTGGCCGGCACGAACCCCAAGAAGGCGGGTAGCGATGTCGACGGGATCCCGATCTACGCGACCGTCGCCGAAGCCGTCAAGGAGACAGCCGCCACCGTTTCGTGTGTCTTCATCCCGGCGCCGGGCGTGAAGGGCGCGGTGATGGAGGCCGCCGAGGGCGGGGTCGAGCTCATCGTGGTGATCACCGAAGGCGTCCCCATGCATGACGAAGCCTGGTTCTTCAACAAGTTGAAGCGGGACTTCCCCCAGGTCAGGGTGCTGGGACCGAACTGCCCGGGCATCATCAGCCCCGGCAAGTGCAACATCGGCATCACCGCCGGCCACATCGCCGAGCCGGGCGGCCCGGTCGGCATCGTCAGCCGCTCGGGCACGCTCACCTACCAGGCCCTGTTCGAGCTCAAGCAGAAGGGCATCGGCTGCACCACCTGTGTCGGGGTCGGCGGCGACCCGGTTCCGGGTACCTCCTACATCGACTGCCTGCAGGCCTTCGAGGCCGATCCCGAGACCGAGGCGGTGATGATGATCGGCGAGATCGGCGGCTCGGCCGAGGAGGAAGCGGCCGATTACATCAAGACCGGGATGACCAAGCCAGTCGCAGCCTATGTCGCGGGGGTGACCGCTCCGGCGGGCAAGAAGATGGGCCACGCCGGCGCCATCGTGTCGGGGGGCAAGGGCACGGCCAAAGCCAAGATGGAGGCGCTGCGGGCCGCCGGAGCGATGGTGGGAGACAACCCAACAGAGGCCGGCGAGCTGATGGCGGGCATCGTCGCCGACCTGAGCTGAGTTCGCTCGCTGCCGGCTACGGGCCGCCGCCGGGCTGCCGCTCGTTGCTCAGGGACAGGTCCAATTCGCTCCGAGTCGGCACCCGCCGGCGGCTTTCGTGTGCGGACGCCGGCGCGGAACAACCCAACGTCGCCGACCTCCGGTCGGGCTGAGTCTGCGGAAGTCCGGGTAGGGCAGCCCTAGAAGGGCTGTGGTGGCTGCTGGCCCTCGCGGGAGGCGGTCTCGATCTCGCGCAGCTCGAGGATGGCGCCGACGACGACTCCGGCCGCGCCGACCAGCGAGATGAAGATGCCGAAGCTCCAGCTCGACCCAGAGGGCTTCGCGAGGAAGCCGAGGACCGCGAAGACGCCGGTGGCGACACCGAGGCCGGCGGTGAGCTGGCCCCAGCTGATGGGCAGTTCGGGCAGGTTCAAGTTGGGGCTGAGCTTGGGGATGATCGCCACCAGCGCGGTGGCCAGGCCGAACAGCAGCGGGACCCAGAAGCGCCAACTCGCGTCGAAGCCGGACGCACTGACGTCGACGACGTCGATGCCGAATACGTCGTCGCCGAAATCCCAGCTGAACCAGTTGAAGATCCCGCCGACGAGGAAGACGACCCACCCCCCTCCTATGAGCCAGTCGTTCGTTCCGAGCTTGTTGAGGTCCATTCCGTCCTCCCGCAGATGGGGGCGCGCCGTGATTCTGTCGGGCGCGTGAGGGCACTATTGCTGTTTGTCGGCCACGCTAGTCGGCGCTGAAGCACAAGTGTCGCTTTCCCGCGGTGACGATTGGGTGAAGCGGCAGCCCGAAGCGCTGCCGCCAGGGGTTCACCGGCCAATAACCACGGTCCGGCGTTGATCAATCGGCAGGGTCGGGGGACGTCTTGTTGCCGGCACCGAGGGGTTTGGGCGTCCGCACCCCCGATGATCAGGGCTAACGTCGAAATCGTGCGCATCGCAGTGCTGGCGTCCGGTACCGGTTCGATCCTCGAGTCCATGTTCGGTGCGGGCCTGCGCATCGAGGTGGTGCTCATCGACCGGCCGTGTCGCGCCCGGGAGGTCGCGGCAGCTCACGACACCCCCGTCGTGCTGGTCGAGCGGTCCTCTTACGGCAGCGACTTCGACCGGGTCGCCTACACCCACGCCGTCGTCGACGCCCTCGAGCCCTTCGACGTCGATCTCGTCGTCATGGCCGGCTTCGGCACGATCCTCGAGAAGCCGATGCACGACGCCTACGAGAACCGCATCCTCAACACCCATCCGGCGCTACTTCCCGCCTTTCCCGGTTGGCACTCGGTGCGGGACGCGCTCGACTACGGCGTCAAGGTGACCGGCTGCACGGTCCACGTGGCGACCCTCGCGGTCGACTCGGGGCCCATCCTGGCGCAAGAGGCCGTGCCGGTGCTGCCCGGCGACACCGAGGAGAGCCTGCACGAGCGGATCAAGACCGTCGAGCGGCGGCTCTACATCGACACCATCAAAGAGATAATCGAACGGGGTCACGTCCTTTGAGCCGGCAGGGGACGGGCTGCCTCCGGACGACGAAGGGAAGATCACAACATGGCTGATGCCGAGCGGGGCGGGCGCCGCGCCCTCGTCTCCGTCTACGACAAGGCCGGTCTCACCGACCTGGCAAAAGGGCTCGTCGACCTGGGCTTTGAGATCGTATCTTCGGGTGGCACCGCCGCGGCTCTGCGCGAGGCCGGCTTGGCCGTCACCGACGTGGAGGCGCTCACGGGTGCGCCCGAGATGCTGGGCGGTCGGGTCAAGACGCTGCACCCGGCCATACACGGCGGCATACTCGCCGACCTGTCGAACCCGCAGCACCTCGCCGACCTGACGCAGCGGGGCATAGCTCCAATCGATCTGGTGGTTTGCAACCTCTACCCGTTCACGTCGGAGCCGTCGATCGAGATGATCGACATCGGCGGCCCTACCATGGTGCGGGCTGCCGCCAAGAACCACGCACACGTCGGCGTCGTGGTCGATCCTTCGAGCTACCGCGATGTGCTGGACGAGTTGGGCGAGCGGGGCGCGCTCTCCGGCGAGACCCGGCGCCGGCTGGCTCGAGCCGCGTTCGCCCACACTGCTGCCTACGACGCCGCCATCGTCTCCTGGTTCGACGACAACGGCGAGGATCCCCTCCCTCCGACACTTCACCTGTCGGTGTCGCAAGCGCAGAGCCTGCGCTATGGCGAGAACCCCCACCAGTTCGGCGCCCGGTACCGCACTGCCACAGGCGGCTGCTGGGACGAGGCGGTCCAGTACGGCGGCAAGGAGATGTCGTACCTGAACGTCTACGACACCGACGCCGCGTGGCGCCTGGTCCACAGTCTCGGCGTGGGGCCCGCCGTTGCGATCGTCAAGCACGCCAACCCCTGCGGCGTCGCCGTGTCCGAGGCCATAACCGACGCATACCGCAAAGCTCACGAGTGCGACCCGGTCTCGGCGTTCGGCGGCATCGTGGCGGTCAACCGGCCGGTCCCGCCGGAGCTGGCCGAGGCCCTGGCCCCTGTCTTCACCGAAGTGGTCATTGCACCCGCCTACGACGACGACGCGCTCGAGACGCTCAGCGCCAAGAAGAACCTGCGGGTCTTGGCTGCGCCACCGCCCACCCCGCCAGATCTGGAGGTGCGTACCGTCGACGGGGGCCTGCTGGTGCAGACACGCGACGTCGTTTCCATCGAACGCTCGAAGTGGAGGGTGGTGACCGAGGCCGAGCCGACGGCGAGACAGTGGAACGATCTCGAGCTGGCGTGGCGCGTGGCGGCCCGCACCACCTCCAACTGCATCGTGATGGTCAACGATGGGCAGGCGGTCGGCATCGGAGCAGGTCAGCAGAACCGTCGCGACGCCGGGCGCATAGCAGCCGAGAAGGCGGCCGGTCGGGCCCAGGGCGGTGCATGTGCCAGCGATGCGTTCTTCCCGTTCCGCGACGGGCTCGACGCCGCCGCGGAGGCCGGTTGTGCGACGGTCATCCAGCCGGGCGGCTCCATCCGGGACGAAGAGGTCATCGAGGCGGCCAACGAGCACGGCATGGCCATGGTCTTCACCGGCGAGCGCCACTTCCGGCACTGACCCCGGGATCGACTCTAGTTTTGTGAACGCGCGTGGCCCCTATAGGGGCCTTTTCGGTTCACAAAACGCGTTGGGTGCTTATGGAGAGGGTCGACATGACGGCGATCAAGCTGGACGGAGAGGCACTGGCGGGCCGGATCAAAGAAGAGCTACGCGAGCGGACCGCCGAGCTCGTCGAGCGAGGCGTCACCCCCGGTCTGGGCACGATCCTGGTGGGTGAGGACGGGCCGAGTGCGAAATACGTGGCGATGAAGCACCGTGATTGCGAGGAGATCGGCATCGCGTCGGTACACGAGCACTTGCCGGCCGACGCCGCCCAGGAGCAGGTCGTCGACACGATCGAGCGCTTCAACGCCGACCAACGGATACATGCCTACCTCGTCCAGTATCCGTTCCCAGCCGGGCTCGACTACGAGGCTGCGATCCTCCACGTCGACCCCGCCAAGGATGCCGACGGCCTGCACCCGGTCAACCTCGGCCATCTGGTGATGGGCGTGGATGCCCCTATCGCCTGCACTCCACACGGCATACAGCGGCTCCTGGTGCACCACGACGTGCCGATCGAGGGCAGCCATGTGGTGATCGTGGGCCGCGGCCTGACCATCGGCCGCCCTCTGGCCAACCTGTTGTCCCTCAAACGCCCGCACGCCAACGCCGCGGTCACCGTGGTGCACACGGGGGTGAAGGACATCGCCGCCTACACCACCCAGGCCGACATCCTTGTCGTCGCGGCCGGCTCACCGGGCATGATCAACGCCGAGATGGTGAAGCCGGGAGCAGCCGTGGTGGCTGCCGGGGTCAGCTTCGAGGGCAACAAGCTGCTCTCGGACGTCGAGGATGACGTGGCCGAGGTGGCCGGCTGGCTGTCGCCCCGCATCGGGGGAGTAGGCCCCATGACCCGCGCCATGCTGCTGGTCAACACCGTGGAGGCCGCGGAGCGCACGGCCCCGCGCTGAGCCAGGCCGCAGCTGAGTCAGTCCCCGCCGAACAGGGTCTCCACCGACCCGGCTCCTGTCTGTGGACCGCTGCCGGCAGCCGCAGCTGAGTCAGTCCCCGCCGAACAGGGTCTCCACCGACCCCTTATCGTCGATTCGATAGATCCGGGCTCCCTCGGAGTCGGCGATGACGAGCCGGCCTCGGGCGTCGATCGCGACGCCTGAGGGGTAGCCGAGGTTCAGCGTGAGAGCGGGTACCTGGCTCTCGGAGCCGCCATAGTCGTACGGGACGGACTCGTCGCTCGGCTCGTAGCTGTCGGGTGCCACCGGGGGTGCACCGTCGGTGATCAGCGGCGAGTACTCGTCGATGGCGAGCGTCTCGAAGGACCCGTCCTCCATCTGGCGGACCACCCGCGCGTTTTGCGTGTCGGCGATGACCAGCCGGCCCTCGGCATCCCAGGTCATGTCGTTGGGATAGCTCAGAGGCTCGTCGTTGAGCTGAGCGCCGTCCTCGGAGATGACACCGCAACATTCGAGCGCACCGGCTAGGACTTCGAATGTGCCGTCTTCTTCGACTTTCAGCAGACGCTGGTTCTCGGTGTCGACGATCACAGCCGCGCCCTGCGGGTCTGCGCGCGTCACCTCTGGTTCTGAGAGGACGACTGCCCCCGCGGCAGGATCGTCGGCGATCTCCCCCTCGTCTGGGTAGTACTCGGCACGGGTGCCGCTGATGTCGGTGGCGTTCCCGTCACCGTCGATCTCCAGCACGAGGCCCAGACCGGTGTCTGTCACGTACACGGTTCCGTCCCGGCCCGCGCCCACCCCGCGGATCCCGTCGAACTCGCCGAGCTCCTCGGCAGGCACAGCATCAACGCCCAGGGGTGGCTGGTTCCCCCCGCCGGTGATGGTCTGGATCACACCGTCCGGTCCGATGCTGCGGATGACGTTGTTGCCGTTGTCGGCGATGTGCAACGTGCCATCCTCACCCAGGGCGAGGCCCAGAGCGTCTGCGAGCAGCGCCTCCGACGCGGGTCCGCCGTCACCTGAGTAGCCCGCCTCCTCCGAGCCGGCGATCACATACATGGCGCCGTTCGGGTCGATGCAGGCGATCTGATTGGAGAGCGAGAAGTAGATGGTCCCCTCACCGTCGACCGCCAGTCCATAGGGCACCAAGGCGTCTTCGTCGTCGAGGGACTGGTCCCCCGGATCCTCGAGTGGGGTACCCTCGCAGGGCGGTCCCGAATCGACCTGGTGGCCGGCCGGTGCCGTGGTGGTCGTGTCACCAGGTTCGGCGGACTCGACCTGCGACGTGCTCTCGTCGCTGCCGTTCCCGCACGCCGAGGTGAGCAGCGCGACGACTGCCAAGAGGGCGGTCGTCAGAGGTCTCCGGCTGTGCATCTCGGTCCCTTCGACGTGGTGGAGAGAAGCAGTCACTCTAGCCATCGCGCTGGTACGGCTCCGAGCAGAGCCCGTACCCTTTGTTCGCATGGCGAAGATCAGCGACATGCTGACGGCTGGTCGCACGTTCTCCTTCGAGTTCTTCCCACCTCGCAGCGACGAAGCCGAGCGGCAGCTCGAGAAGGCCCTTCACGAGCTGACCCCCCTCCAGCCCGACTACGTGTCGGTGACCTACGGTGCCGGCGGCAGCACCAAGGAGCGCACTCGTGACATCGTCATCGAGATCTGCCGTGACCGCGCCTTCCCGGCCATGGCTCATCTGACGTGCATGGGCCACACCCGCGCTGAGTTGCTGGAGCTCCTTGCCGACTACGCGGCCAACGGGGTGCACAACATCCTCGCCCTGGCGGGCGACCCTCCAGCCGACGGGTCTGCGCCCACCGGCGATTTCACCTACGCGACGGAGCTGATCGAGCTGATCCGTGAAGTCGGCGACTTCTGCGTCGGCGTTGCCGCCCACCCCGAGCTCCACCCCCGATCACCTTCGCGGGAGTCCGACCGCCGCTACCTAGCCGCCAAGCTCGAGCTGGCAGACTTCGGCATCTCGCAGTTCTTCTTCGACAATCGCGACTACTTCTCCATGCTCGACGAGTTGGCCTCTTTGGGTTGCGAGACGCCGGTGCTGCCCGGCGTGATGCCGGTGGTCAACCCCACCTCCATCGCCCGCTTCGCCGACATGAACAAGGCCAAGCGCACCTCCGAGCTCTGGGATCGGTTCGAGGTGCTGGCCGATCAGCCCGCTGCGCTCATGGACCTGGCGGTCGAGGTGGCCGCCGAGCAGTGCCGGGAGCTGCTCGACGCCGGTGCCCCCGGTGTCCACCTCTACACCCTCAACCGCTCGGAGGCCGCTCTGCGCATCTTCGACCGTCTCGACCTGCTGCCGCCCAGGGGCAGGTGATCATACAGGTAGGAGACAAGCGGGGCCGGCTACTAGGATCGCCCTGATATGGCAGACAAGATCACCATCGCCGCTGACGGCACCCTGGATGTGTCGGACAACCCGGTGATCCCGTTCATCGAGGGTGACGGCACCGGCGTCGACATCTGGCCGGCCGCCAAGCGGGTCCTGGACGCGGCGGCCGCCAAGCACGGCAAGACCATCGAGTGGAAAGAGCTGCTGGCCGGGGAGAAGGCCTACAACGAGACGGGCGAGTGGCTGCCCGCAAAGACCGTCGAGACGTTCGAGGAGTACCTCATCGGCATCAAAGGGCCCCTCACCACGCCGGTGGGCGGTGGTTTCCGGAGCCTCAACGTCACCCTGCGGCAGGTCCTGGACCTGTACGTGTGCCTCCGGCCGGTTCGCTGGTTCAAGGGCGTCCCCTCGCCGGTGCGCCACCCCGAGCTCGTCGACATGGTGATCTTCCGGGAGAACACCGAGGACATCTACGCCGGCTTGGAGGTCGAGGCCTTCACCCCCGATCAGATGAAGCTGCGGGAGTTGCTCCACGACGCTCTCGGGTGGGAGATACGCGAGGACTCCGGCATCGGCATCAAGCCCGTCTCCAAGTTCCGCTCCCAGCGTCTGCAGCGGGCTGCGTTGAACTACGCCGTGGAGCGGAACCGCCGGTCGGTGACCCTGGTGCACAAGGGCAACATCATGAAATACACCGAGGGCGCCTTCCGGAACTGGGGTTACGAGCTCGTTCAGGAGGAGTTCTCGGCGGTGGCTGTCGGCTGGGACGACTGCGGGGGCGATCCGGGGGAGAGGATCCTCGTGAAGGACGCCATCGCCGACATCACCCTCCAGCAGGTCCTCACCCGCCCGGCTGAGTTCGACGTGATCGCCACGATGAACCTCAACGGCGACTATCTCTCCGATGCTCTCGCAGCCCAGGTGGGCGGCATCGGCATCGCGCCAGGGGGCAACATCAACTATGTCACCGGCCACGGGATCTTCGAGGCGACCCACGGCACCGCGCCCAAATACGCCGGCCAGGACAAGGTGAACCCCGGATCGCTCCTGCTGTCGGGTGTTCTCATGTTCGAGCACCTCGGATGGTTCGACGCCGCCAACGACATCGTCAAAGCTCTCGAGGCCACCATCTCGGAGCGCATCGTCACCTACGACTTCGCCCGGCTCATGGAGGGTGCGACCGAGGTCAAGTGCTCGGAGTTCGCCGGAGCGATCATCGAGCGTCTCTGAGGCCTCGCGGGTAGGCGTTCGCCGTCGGTTTGTAGTAATAATCGTGGCCACGGCCGGGCTCGGCGGGCCGGTGAAGTATCGGCGGGATGGGTTTTGGCCCACCCTTGCGGAGGGAGGCGAAACCTCATGAGGAGGCTCATACTGCTCCTCCTGGCTGGATCAGGGCTGATGGTCGCGTCCTGTGCCGACGACACTCCTGAAGTTCTGTCGAGCAACGAGCAGGGCGCATCCGTCACCATCGCCGGCCAGACCTACACCTTCGACATCAGCACCGCCATGTGCCTGTTCGACGGTCACCGGCTCAACGTGCAGGGAGCGGGGACGGCTGCGGACGGGCGCCCGTTCTTCGTCGTCGCCGAGGGCAAGAGCTTCACGCTGGCCGTCGATGCGACCGACTTCAACTCCTCCCAGACTGCGCCCGAACGTTGGCAGGCCAGCGAGGTCGAATACGGCAGCGATCTCGACACGGCGACCGCAACCTCCGAGTTCACCAATCCCGCCGGGCAAACCCAGGTCGGAACCATCTCGGTCACCTGCTGAGCCGAAGGGTTCCGCGCCTGCGCCGGTAGCCTGCCCTGTGGTGTGCCGCACGACCGGAGGCGATCCAGGAGGGGGCGGTGAGCACGAAGCACAGCGTCACGCGTCGCGGGTTGCGGCTCATAGTCCGTTTCGTCAAGACACATCCCTGGCCATTCGCAGTGTCCGTGGCAGGAGCGGTCCTCTACGCTGCCGCAGCGGTCGCCTCGACAGTGGTCGTCGGGCGGGTGACCGATTCTCTCATCACACCCGCATTCGCCGAGGGCGTCACCGCGGCCGCGGTGGTCGGCGGCATGGTCGCCCTGTTCCTCATCGCAGCACTGCGGGGGACAGGAGTCGTCGTACGCCGCTACTTCGCCTCCCTGACCGAGGCTCGTATGCAGATGACGCTGCGGCAAGGAGTTGTCGACAAGTACCTGGACGTCCCGCTTGCCTACCACCAGGCGAAACCGACCGGGGAGCTGCTTGCCCACTCCGATGCCGACGTAGTGGGAATGACCCTGATGATCAAGGCTCTGCCGTTCTCGGTCGGCGTCCTGGCGCTGGTCGCGTTCGCGCTCGTGAGCCTGCTGCGGGTCGACCTCTACTTCACGGCCGTAGCTCTCCTGTTGTTCCCGAGCCTTGCCGTGCTGAACCGCTACTACACCAATCGTGTGGAGGAGCCCTCGACGCGGGTCCAACAGGAGATCGGCGACGTGTCCACGGTCGCGCACGAATCGATCGACGGTGCGCTGGTCGTCAAGACGCTCGGTCGGGAGAGGGCAGAGGTCGCGCGCCTGGCTGAGGCCGCTGATCGTCTCCGCCGCGGACGCCTCGAGGTGGGGAGGCTCAGGGCCTTCTTCGAACCGATGATCGACGTCATTCCGAACCTCGGGATCGTCGCCCTGCTGCTCGTGGGGGCCTGGCAGATCAGCCGAGGCGCGGTGACCGAAGGCGAGCTGGTGCAGGCGATGATGCTGTTCACCCTGCTGGGCTTTCCCATGCGGGTGGTCGGATTCCTCCTGGAGGAGATGCCGCGGGCCGTGGTGGCGGTCGAACGGGTGGATCGAGTACTGGGGGCCGAGGAGGCGGCCGAGTACCGCGCGGTCTCCTCTGAGTCACTCCCGGACGGACCCCTCGAGATCGCTGTCGAGGACGTGACCTTCGGCTATGACGGGACCGCTGTGCTCCAGGGTTTGTCCTTGAAGGCCTCACCCGGCGAGACGGTGGCGATCGTGGGCTCGACCGGGGCCGGGAAGAGCACGATCAACCAGCTGTTGGTGCGTCTCGCGGAGCCTCGTGGCGGACAGGTGCGACTTGGCGGGGTGGACCTCTCACGCCTCGATCCCGAGCAACTCCGCCGGACCGTGGCCCTGGTGTTCCAGGAGACGTTCCTGTTCGCGGCGACGATCCGGGAGAACATCACATTGGGGCGCGACGTCGGTGATGACATCGTTCGCCGCGCCGCAACCGTCGCCCAAGCCGATCGGTTCATACGCCACCTTCCCGACGGGTATGACACCGCCGTCGGTGAAAGAGGCGTCACGCTCTCGGGTGGCCAGCGTCAGCGCGTGGCGCTGGCCAGAGCGCTGGTCGGCAGCCCACGGGTCCTTTTGCTCGATGACGCAACCTCGGCCGTGGACCCGGTCGTCGAGGGTCAGATCCTCGACGGGCTGCGCCGGACGAACGACATGACCACGCTGATCGTCGCGCACCGCCTGTCGACGATCCTGCTCGCGGACCGGGTCGTGTATGTCGATGGCGGCCGAGTTTGCGCGAGCGGCACGCACCGGGAGCTGCTCGACGTGCCCGGCTACGAGGCGCTGGTCCGAGCCTACGAGGTGGCCGAGCACGAGGGCTCTCGTCGGCTATGACGGCCGTGACCCACTCCATCCCGACCGGTGATGACCTCGACGTCGTCCCCGAGGAGGGCGGGGCGCTCGACGTGTTGCGCAGGGGGCTGCGGGAGAGCCCGGAGCTACGGGCCGGGATCGCTTTCACCCTTCTCATGGCGGTCACCACCGCCGCAGGCAGATTGATCATCCCCATCCTGATACAGCAGATCCTCGACCGTGGTGTCACCGGCGCAGACGGGTACCGGCCCGAGTTCGTCCTCTGGTCCTGCCTGGTGGCCGTGGTACTCATCGCTGCCATCGCAGCCGCCGGGCGCATCACCTACCTGCGGCTGGTGCGGGCAGCCGAAGCCATGCTCTATGGGCTCAGGGTGAGGGCTTTTGCTCACATACACGAGCTGAGCATCGCCGATCACACCGATGTCCGTCGCGGGATCTTCGTCAGCCGTGTCACCAGCGACATCGAGATGCTGGCGCAGTTCGCGCAGTGGGGTGCCATCTCCTGGATCGTCAACACCACGATCATCGTCGGCACGCTCGGCGTCATGGCCGTCTACTCGTGGCAGCTGGCAGTCCTCACGGTCCTCGTGTACTTCCCGCTGATACCGGTGCTCCGATTCCTGCAAAAGAGGCAGCTCGCCGCCTATGACGAGGTCCGCACGGCGGTCGGCGACACGCTCGCAGAGGTGAGCGAGTCGATAATGGGTGCGGGCGTCATCAGGGCCTACGGCCTGCGGCACCGGGTGCGCACGAACCTGCACCGCGCAGTGGACAGGCAGTATCGGGCCCAGATGCGGGCTGCGACGTTCTTCTCGCTGATGTTCTCGCTCGGTGACCTGTTCGGGGGCCTGGTGCTGGCAGCTGTGGTGGGCGTGGGGGTCTGGATGGGTCCGGAGTGGGGGCTCGAGGCCGGCACACTCGTCGCGATCGTCTTCCTCGTGAACCTGATCCTGTCCCCCGTGCAGGAGCTGGGCGAGATCCTCGACCAGACGCAGACAGCCATAGCGAGCTGGCGGAAGATCCTGTTCTTGATGGACCAGCCGATCGAGATCGAGGAGCCACAGGCCGGCGTCTGTCTGGACCCGGGGCCGGTCACACTCGACGTCGAGAGGGTGAACTTCTCGTACCGGAGCGGTGGGACTGTCCTGCACGATGTCGATCTGCACATTCCTGCCGGCGCGAACGTGGCCGTCGTGGGCGAGACCGGCTCAGGTAAGACGACCTTCGCGAAGCTGTTGTGCCGCCTCGCCGATCCGACCGATGGCAGGATCCTCCTCAACGGGGTGGACCTGAGGGACATCGACAGGGAATCACGCCGGCAGGCCGTACGGATGGTTCCTCAGGACGGCTTCCTGTTCGACACGACCATCGCCGAGAACGTCCGCTACGGGCGGGAGGGGTCCTCCGAAGCGGCGGTGATCGGCGCCTTCGCACGGCTTGGTCTGGAATGGTGGCTGAAGCGGGTTCCCGCGGGCCTGGGCACTCGTGTCGGGGAGCGGGGGGAGAACCTCTCGGTCGGTGAGCGCCAGATCGTGGCGCTGGCCCGAGCCCAGCTGGCCGATCCTGGCCTGCTCGTGCTCGACGAGGCCACCAGCGCGGTCGATCCCGAGACAGAGCGTGCGTTGTCGCACGCGCTGCACGTCGTCGCCGAAGGCCGTACCGCGGTGACCATCGCCCACCGCCTGGCGACCGCCGAGGCGGCGGACCTGATCCTGGTCTTCGACCGTGGCCGGGTGGTCGAACGCGGATCGCACGGCCAACTGCTGTCCTCGGGTGGTGTCTACTCGCGGCTGTACGAGTCGTGGCTCGGGAGCACCAGGCCGGGCCGGTGACCCGTACTGCCGGATAGTGGTGTGAGGTCGTGACGACCTATGCTGCGCCGACAGGCAGAAGGAGGTCCTGCACGTGGTGAATCTGTTGCGTCGTCGTGTATCCGCCGGGATGTTGGCCCTGTTCGTTGCCTTCGTGGCTCTGACGGGCTGCAGCGACGACGAAGGTGAGAGCGCATCCACCACGGCCGAGCCGAGCACCACCCAAGAGACCGACGCCGAGGAGACCACCACGACGAAGGAGGCAGCGGAGACGTCCCAAACGACCGGTGAGACCGACGAGACCGAGATCCCGCCATGGGAGCTGACCGCGGTCCCCTACCGCGACCGCGTCGGTGAGACGGTCGAGATCGAATGCCCTCCCGACGGTGAACCTACGACGATCTGGGGTACGGGGACCTACACCGATGATTCGTCGATCTGCACTGCCGCGGTGCACGCCGGCCTCATAACGCTCGAAGACGGGGGAGATGTCAGCATCGAGGTGACCGAGGGCGAGGAGTCCTATGAGGGCAGCGAAGCCAACGGCATCACCAGCACGGACTACGGCGCCTGGGACGGGAGCTTCGTCTTCACCGATGAGCCCTGATACCCGCAGTTGCCGAACCCCGGACCACGAAGCTGCAGGAGGCAGTAGTGAGCGGTAAGGATCCCGTCCGTGTCGCGGTGACCGGAGCTGCCGGCCAGATCGGCTACAGCCTGGTGTTCCGCATCGCCAGCGGCCAGATGCTCGGCGACGACCAGCCGATCGTGCTCCAGATGCTGGAGATAACGCCGGCGCTGCCGGCGCTGGAGGGCGTCGCCATGGAACTGCAGGACTGCGCCTTCCCGCTGCTGGCCGGGATGGTGACCACTGACGATGCGAACGAAGCGTTCTCGGGGGTCAGCGCCGCGCTGCTGGTCGGGTCACGTCCACGCACCAAGGGGATGGAGCGATCCGAGCTGCTCGAGGCCAACGGGGCGATCTTCACCGCTCAGGGACGAGCGTTGTCCGACAACGCCGCCGACGACGTGCGGGTGTTGGTGGTCGGCAACCCGGCCAACACGAACTGTCTCATCGCCATGAACAACGCCGCGGGGATCGACAACCGGCGGTTCACCGCGATGACCAGACTCGACCACAACCGGGCTCTCGCCCAGCTCGCCGCCAAGGTCGACGTGTCGGTTGCCGACATCAAGAAGATGACCATCTGGGGCAACCACTCCGTGACCCAGTATCCCGACCTGTTCCACTGCGAGGTCAACGGCGAGTCCGCCGCCGAGGTCGTGGACGACCAGCAATGGTTGGAGAACGAGTTCATCCCCCGGGTGCAGAAGAGGGGTGCCGAGGTGATCGAGGCCCGGGGGGCATCGAGCGCCGCGAGCGCGGCCAACGCCGCCATCGACCACCTGCGGACCTGGGTGACGGGAACCGACGCTGACGATTGGGTCAGCATGGCCGTGCCCTCCGACGGCTCCTACGGTGTCCCCGCAGGGCTGATCTCGTCTTTCCCGTGTCGTTGCAGCGGCGGGGAATGGGAGATCGTGTCAGGACTCGAGCTCAACGCGTTCTCCCGGGAGCGGATCGACACCTCGGTGGCAGAGCTGGAAGAGGAGCGGGACACCGTCGGAGAGCTCGGCTTGATCTGACGGTGATGCAGCGCTATTTCAGGAACCTGCTGGTGGTGTTGTCGGCGAGGATCCTCCCACCGGTCTGACACGTGGGGCAGTAGAAGACGGTGTAGGCGGAATACTCGACGCTTCTCACCTTGTCCGTGCACACGGGGCACGACTCCCCGCCGCGGTTGTGCACCGACCCCGGCCGCTCCTTTGACGAGCTCATGTCCTCGCGTGACCTCTCGTAGGCCAGCGACTCGTCGATCGTCGACTTGATGGCGGTGTGCAGGGCGAGGACCTCCACGTCGGTGAGCTTGGAGGTGTTGGCGAACGGCGACAGCCGTGCCCGATGGCAGGCCTCGTTGGCCAGGCGGCGAC
Source organism: Acidobacteriota bacterium (assembly GCA_003577145.1). GTDB lineage: Bacteria > Actinomycetota > Acidimicrobiia > Acidimicrobiales > Microtrichaceae > ATN2. Next base: position 73,656 of record QEUP01000007.1, read on the forward strand.
CCAGGCCGGCGAGGTTGGTCTGGTCCCGGAGGAAGCCGTGGACACGACCGGAGTTGGAGCGCAGCATCGCTTCGAGTGCCTCGACCGAGACACCGTCGGCCTCCGGGCCCAGCTCGGACAACGGCTCGTTGTCGTCGCTGCTGTCGGGCAGGGTCCATACGCCGGCTCTCTTCTCGCTACCTGCTTCGCTCAGCAACAGCGCCCGACCATCGGTGAACTCCCACCGAGCGAGGCCTCCGCGAGGGCGCGGCGACTTCTTGGTGTCGGGCCGGAGCCGGCCGCCCTGCATGAGATGTACCGCGAACGTGAGGGGGCTGAGCTCCAGGAGCAGGTACTTGCCCCGGCTGGTGACCCGCTCGAGCGTTGATCCCTCTGCGTCGTCGGTAGGGGGCGTCACCGTCTTCAGCGCCGTGAACGAGAGAGCCCGGAAACCGTTCAGGACGTGGCCGGCGAAGTCCCGATCGAGACGTTCCGCGTGGGCGCGGATCTCGGGCAGTTCTGGCACGGCCAACACGCTATCTGCGATCTGTGCTATGTGATTCGTGAGATGGCTGAGCTCGTGACCGTCGCGGAGATAGAAGGGGCGAGGGAGGTCGTCGCCCCGGTCGCCCGCTACACGGAGCTGTTCGAGTCCGCGACCCTGTCGCGCATCAGGGGTGCCTCCGTTCTGTTGAAGGCGGAGCACCGTCAACGCACCGGTTCGTTCAAGATCCGCGGCGCCTACAACCACATCCACGCGCTGCCCGCCTCGGTCTCACATGTGGTCGCGGCCTCTGCCGGCAATCATGCCCAAGGCGTCGCGCTGGCGGCGACGCTGACCGGCCGCAAGGCGACGATCTTCATGCCTGCCAACGCCTCGCTACCCAAGATCAGAGCCACCGAGGACTACGGGGCGGCGGTGAGGCTCGGGGGCGAGAACGTCGATGAGTGCATCGCTGCCGCAGCTGATTTCGCCAGCGGCGGGGGTGCCGCGGTCGTACCGCCGTTTGATGATCGAGCCGTCATCGCCGGCCAGGGCACCATCGGCCTCGAGATCGCCGAGGCCGCGCCCGAAGTCGCGTCGATACTGGTACCCGTCGGGGGTGGCGGGCTGGTGTCAGGCATCGCCGCAGCGTGTGCAGCCCGACTTAGGCGTGCTCGGGTCATCGGCGTCGAGGCCTCGGGTGCCGCAGCCATGCAGTTGTCGCTCGAAGCCGGCCGGCCGGTTCCGGCTCGTTCGCTGCAGACGATCGCCGACGGGATCGCGGTCAAGCAACCTTCCGAGCTGACCTTGGCCCATGTCGAAGCCCATGTCGAGGCCGTGGTCACCGTCACCGACGAGGAGATCACCAGGGCGTTGCTGCTGCTGCTCGAAAGAGAGAAGCAGCTGGTCGAGCCGGCGGGAGCCGCCGGCGTGGCCGCTCTTCTCGCCGGGGTCGTCCCCGGCGACGGGGTGGTGCTCGCTGTTCTGTCGGGAGGGAACGCAGACCCGTTGGTCCTCACGCGGCTGATCGAGCACGGCCTGATCTCGGCCGGGCGCTTCGCGAGGTTCCGTATCCTCGTGCGGGACAAGCCCGGGCAGCTCTCCACCGCGGCGCGGATCATCGCCGACCTCGGCTTGAACGTCATCGACGTCGACCATCACCGCACCAGCTCCGACCTGGCGCTCGAGGAGGTCGAGCTCTACATGACCTGCGAGTGCCGGGGTGCCGACCAGCGCGACGAGGCCCTCGCGGCACTCGCAGACGCCGGGTTCGAGGTTGACGTAGTCAACTGATGGCCCGGCGCTGACAGCGGGTAGCGGTCTGTTCGGACCGGTGAAGAGGAGGGTCAATACTCGGTGTTCTCGCGTAGCTGGGCGAACACGTCGGCTACCCGTGCGAGGGCGCCCTGGTACTCCAGGAGCCGCACGACGTCGCCCTGGACGCGCAGGCGATGTTGCAGGAACGCTGTCTGGGCACTCAGGCGGCCCGTCGCGATCGCGACGGCGGTGTCGTAGTCCTGGGAGAAGCAGATGTCGGGCTCGGCGTGTCGGCCGTGCCGGGCACTGACGCGACCCCGCTGGAACGACATGTGGAAGGCACTGTCACCTTCCGGAGCGAAGTGGATCTCCTGCTGCACGACCAGCTCGATACCACGGGTCGCCTCGGCAACGTCGTGCGCTGCGTCGAGAGCGGCGTCCAACGCGTCCACCCATTCCGCAGTCAGGAACCGCATGAGGCCGCACAGCCTACTCCCGGCGTGGCTGGGCCCGGGTTCGGCCGGACCGGCCTTCAAAGTCGTCGCGCCTGACGCCGATACAGATGGACATGAGCGACCCTGTCGCGCCTACGGACGGGACGATCGACTACTACTACGGCGGGATGATGCCTCGCGGAGGCCGCATCAACTGGTTCCAGTCGTTGCGCGGGCTGGGTCTGGTGTTGGAGGCCCTCTTCGTCGTCCTCGCGGGGTTGGGTCTGATCAGGGCCGTGTTGTGGGCCGGCTTGGGCCGCGAGGTCGAGGACCTCGTGTTCGATCGGATGACCATCGAGGAGTTCGGCGAAGCCAGCTCTGACTACAGCCAGGTGTCGCTGGTTTCGTGGGTCGTCATCGCGGTGACCGGCCTGCTGTTCGTGGTTTGGCTGTGGCGCGCCTATCGCAATCTGGACGCCTTCTCCGTGAGGATGAAGCGATTCCCGGACTTCTGGGTGTGGCTCGGTTGGTTCGTGCCGTTCATGCAGTTCTGGCGCCCGAAGCAGTTGATCAACGATGCCTGGAGGGGCTCGGAGCCGGGTGCGAGATACCCGGATGGCAGCTGGCTGAGCCGCCCGGTGCCGCTGCTCATGACCGCCTGGTGGGCCCTCTATGTGTTCACGACCTTCTCCGAGTTCGTCTCGGCCTGGTGGCTGTTCGACCTGACGGCTGAAGGTGTGAGCGCGTCGAATGGCTGGCGGCTGGCGACCGAGATCACCGTTGCGGTGGACGCGGTGCTCGCGGCGGCGGTGGTGCACCTGCTGACCGCCCGTCAGCATGCGCGCCACGACCTCATCCGGGCCGTGAGCCGTGACGCCGCCAGCCCTCCAGGCGGTGACGGCGGTAGGGACGTAGAAGTGGAGGAGACGGGAGACGCACGGGAGGCCGCACCGGCGGAGCTGGTAGCCGGTGCGGCCGATCCCTTCGTGCCGGCAGCCACATCCGACCTCAAGCCCCGGATCGGAACGCCGGCCTGGCATCCCGATCCGCTCGGCCGGGCGGCCTACCGTTGGTTCGACGGCAGGCGCTGGACCGATCGTACGAGCGACAGCCGGGCCCGCGCCTGAGCCTCATCCGGCGTCGGTAGCTGCCATCGAGGTCAAATCGAGCTGGGGCCGGCCGTAGAAGATGATGAGCGTCAAGGCGTTGGTGGTGGTTGCGGTGCAGCCGTCATAGCCCAACGAATGCCCCGGAGCCAACCCCCAGCCGATCAGGTTGCCGTCGCTGGTGACAGCGCCGAGCGTGACATAGCGGCTCTCGGCGCTCCGCACGGTGAGGGTCTTGTAGTCGTAATAGCCGAACATCTTGCCTTCTGTCGAGACAACGCTGACTCCTTTGGCGTCGGTCGCGATCGCGACGTCGGCCTCGTCGAGCTCGCCGTAGAGGCCGAGGAGCTCTGCTGAGGCCTTGTCGGTCGGGCCACAGCCGGGGTTCTGGGCCTGTGCCGGCAGGGGTGTCAACGCCAGCAGCACGACGCTGAGGACGGCAACAATTGTCAGGCGGACCGCACGGGAGCGTATGCGCAGCTGTCTGGTGTCGCGGGTCGAAGCAAGAGCGGTTTGGGCGGGCATGTTCAATCCTTTCGGTTGCCCGGCGACAGGCGCCGCCGGCTGTACCCGCCGACTTCTCGCGGTGATCAACGCTCTCGTTACACCGGACGCTTACCTCCGCCTCGATCCGCTCGCTGTGACCGCGGTCGTGCCGGCGTGCGATAGTGGGCAAATGCCGGAACTGGATCCCAACGACGAGCAGCGCCACACCCCGGGAGCCGAGCCCTTCTGGAACGAGTCGTACTACCTGGACTTCTTCGACGCCGAGGGGGGTCTGGGCGGCTACGTCCGTGTCGGCCTCTACCCGAACCTGGATGCCGTGTGGTACTGGGCCTGTCTGGTCGGTCCCGACCGGCGGCTTGTCACAGTGGTCGACCATGACGTCCCCCTACCGGCGAAAGACGACAGCCTCCAACTCCACCACGCGGCGCTGTGGGCGGACAACGTCATCGAGAAGCCGACCGAGCACATGAGGGTTGCCCTCGAGGCTCATGCCGTGTCCCTCGACGACCCTGCCGACACCTACCGCGGCCTGCGGGGCGACAAGGTCCCCCTTGCCATGGAACTCGACTGGGAGACCGACCGGTCCGCCTACCGCTGGCCCCCCATCCAGGATCGCTACGAGATCCCTTGTCGCGTCAGCGGCGAGATCCAGCTTGCGGAAGGGACCATCGAGTTCGACGGTTGGGGCCAGCGGGACCACTCGTGGGGGGTGCGGGACTGGTGGACCATGCCTTGGCACTGGGATGCCGGCCGCCTGGACGACGGCACCCGCTTCCACTGCAGCGGCGGCTTCGGTCCCGGCAGCGAGATCGGCTTCGGCTACATCCTTCCCGCCGGCTCGGACACCTTCGAGGACGTGACGAGCGTTGTCGTCGACGCCGACCTGGGCGACGAGGGGATCCCGCTGAAGGGTCAGGTCGAGATGAACGACCTGTCGCTGGAGGTAGAGCCCATCGCCTGGTCGCCGGTGCTGCTCGTCGCCCCCGACGGCCGGGAATCGCGGTTCCCGCGGGCCATGGCCCGGTTCACGGCCTCCGATGGCCGTAAGGGCCTGGGTTGGGTGGAGTGGAACCAGCCTCAACCCTGAGGAGCAAGTGAGGTCAGCTCGTAGGTGCCGTCCTCGGTGTAGGTGATCGTCCCGAGAGGTGAGTCTGTGTCGACGACGAGCCCTCGTATGGTCTTGAGGGGAAGCCCGTTCGCCGTCGAGAACCACCAGTCCGACTGCTGGCTACCGTCCTGCGCGCCGGTGATCTGGCGTTCCTGCCGATAGTGGTAGGCCTGCACCTCCTCGTCGCCCACGGTCAGGGTCTCGGTGCCGACGAGCTCGTAGCTGCCGCTGGTGGTGGTCGAGCCCGGGACCTGCTCGTTGGTGCCGACACAGGACTGGGTCCACGAGTCACCGGGCTCGGCGTGCGGATCGATCATGGCGTTGGGAGGCTCACACTCGAACGTCGAGAGGTTCTCGATGGTGAAGGCGACGAAGTCCCATTTCTGGAAGGTGTGGCCCACCGTCTCCATCATCCGGTCTTCATCAGGGCAGAACAGCCAGTCCTGCCAGTGCCACTCGTTGTAGTCGATCTTGAACGTCCAGCAGCCGTCGGCGTTGTGGACGACCGACGCCGGCATCTGCTCGCCGTCCTCTTGGCTGTGGGGCGGGAAGGAGATCCGTTCTGTTCCTTCGCCGGCGTAGACGTAGAGGCCCTCTGCCGGCCTCAGCTTGACCACCGGCCCGTCGTTGCCGCTGTCGCCGAGGGTCGTGGTGGACGCCTGGAGCTCCTCGAGCGCCTCGGTCAAGGGGGCCTCGCCGGGCTTGCTGGTCACGTACTGCCAGATGAATACGCCTGCGCCGATTGCCAGCACGACGAGCACGGCAGCGAGGATGTAGGGCCAGCGGCGCCGACGTCTCGGTACGGCCTCGTCGTCGGCGGATTCGCTGCTGTCGGACTCCACGGCTTCGGGGGCAGTCACAGCAACACGATCCCGCGCCTCACCCGAACCGGGCTAGGGCCGAAGGACTCCCCCATGCCCAATCCCGTTCTTGGCAGCGTTTTCCGCGTATGGAGGGGGTATTGCTGCCAAGAAGCGAGGGGGGGTGGCCATCGGCTCGTTCAGCCGACCTTCTTCTGGCCGTCCCGCTGGCGGTTGGTGAGCATGGCCTTGACGTAGTCCCGGTTCATCATGGCGATGAAGTCGAGCGAGATCTCCTTGGGACACGCCTCGTGGCACTCGCCGTAGTTGGTGCAGCTCCCGAAGAACAGCTCCATGGTCTCGACCATCTCCTGGGTGCGGCTCCACCGCTGGGCCTGGCCCTGGGGCAACAGGTTGAGGTGCTGGACCTTTGCGGCCGTGAACAGCTGGGCCGCGCTGTTGGGGCAAGCTGCTACGCAGGCGCCGCAGCCAATGCACGCGGCGGCATCCATGGCGGCATCGGCCGACTCCTTGGGGACCGGGATGAGGTTGGCGTCTGGCGCCGAGCCGACACGGGCGGTGATGAACCCACCGGCCTCGACGATGCGGTCGAGCGCGGCGCGGTTGACCACCAGGTCCTTCACGATCGGGAAGGCGGCTGCCCGCCACGGCTCCACGGTGATGTGCTCGCCATCGGAGAACTCGCGCATGTGCAGCTGGCAGGTCGCGGTCGCCCGTTGCGGACCGTGTGCCTGGCCGTTGATCATCAGGCCACAGGTGCCGCAGATACCCTCCCGGCAGTCGCTGTCGAACTCGATGGGCTCGCGGCCCGCCTCGATGAGCCGCTCGTTCACCAGATCGAGCATCTCCAGGAAGGACATCTCGGGGCTGATGTCGGGCGCCTCGTATGTCTCGAAGCGGCCGGTGGCATCCGGTCCCGTCTGCCGCCAGACCTTCAGGGTGATGTGCATCGCCTTGCTCTCCGGTCTCTCTCGTGCCTCGTGGGAGCTGCGGGGGCCTACTTGTAGCTGCGTTGGGTCAGTTCGACGTGCTCGAAGGTGAGCGGCTCCTTGACGAGCTCCTGGGGTGTGTCGGGTCCCTTCCACTCCCACGCCGCGACGTAGGAGAAGTTCTCGTCGTCGCGTCTCGCCTCGCCTTCAGCGGTCTGGTGCTCCTCGCGGAAGTGTCCGCCGCAGGACTCCTCGCGATGCAGCGCGTCGCGGGCCATCAGCTCGGCCAGCTCGAAGAAGTCGGCGACCCGGCCGGCCTTCTCCAGTGACGAGTTCAGCGAGTCACCCGACCCCAGGACCCTGACGTTGCTGTGGAACTCCTCGCGGAGGGCCGGGATCTCCGCGATGGCTTTCTCCAGCCCGGTCCTGTTGCGGGCCATGCCGATGTTGTCCCAGACGAGCTTGCCGAGCTCTTTGTGGTAGTAGTCGACCGACCGGGTGCCCTTGGTGGAGAGGAAGGTCCGCGTGCGCTCTTCGACCGCTCGACGGGCGTTCTCGAAGGCCTCGTGCTCGGTGGGCAGCGGCGGCTGGCCGAGGAAGGTGGAGAGGTAACCGCCGATGGTGTAGGGGATGACGAAGTAGCCGTCGGCCAGGCCCTGCATCAGCGCCGATGCGCCGAGGCGGTTGGCTCCGTGATCCGAGAAGTTGGCCTCACCGAGGACGAACAGGCCGGGGATGGTGGACATGAGGTCGTAGTCGACCCACAGCCCTCCCATCGTGTAGTGGGTGGCCGGGTATATGCGCATCGGCAGGTCATAGGGGTCCTCGGCGGTGATGCGCTGGTACATGTCGAAGAGGTTCCCGTACTTGGCCTCGATGGTGTCCCGGCCGTCGCGGGTGATCGCGTCGGCGAAGTCGAGGTACACGCCGTTCTTGAGGGGTCCGACGCCGCGTCCTTCGTCGACGACGAGCTTGGCGTTGCGGGACGCGACGTCACGCGGAACGAGGTTGCCGAAGGCCGGGTACTTGCGTTCGAGGTAGTAGTCGCGTTCGGCCTCGGGGATCTCCCCGGGAGGCCGGTTGTCGTCGTAGGCCTTGGGGACCCAGATGCGGCCGTCGTTGCGGAGCGACTCGGACATGAGCGTGAGCTTGGACTGGAACTCGTCGCTGGCCGGGATGCAGGTGGGGTGGATCTGGGTGTAGCACGGGTTGGCGAACGCGGCCCCCTTGCGGTGGGCCCGCCAGATGGCCGTCGCGTTGGAGTTCATGGCGTTCGTGGAGAGGTAGTAGACGTTGCCGTAGCCGCCGGTTGCGAGCACGACGGCGTGGGCGGCGTGGGCACTTATCTCGCCCGAGATGAGGTCCCGGCAGATGATGCCGACCGTACGCCCGTCCTCGACGACGAGCTCGAGCATCTCCATCTTGTTGTAGAGGGTGACGCTGCCTTCCCGGATCTGGTTGGCCAGCGACTGGTAGGCGCCGAGCAGGAGTTGCTGGCCGGTCTGTCCGCGGGCGTAGAAGGTCCGTGACACCTGGGCGCCGCCGAAGGACCGGTTGGCCAACAGCCCGCCGTATTCGCGCGCGAAGGGAACGCCCTGGGCGGTTGCCTGGTCGATGATGTCGCCGGACAGCTCGGCGAGCCGGTAGACGTTGGCCTCGCGTGAGCGGAAGTCGCCGCCCTTGACGGTGTCGTAGAAGAGCCGGAACACAGAATCGCCGTCGTTCTGGTAGTTCTTGGCGGCGTTGATGCCTCCCTGCGCGGCGATGCTGTGTGCTCGGCGAGGCGAGTCGTGGAAGGTGAACACCTCGACCTCGTAGCCGAGCTCGGCGAGGCTGGCAGCGGCGGAGGCACCCGCCAGGCCGCTGCCGACGACGATGATCTTGAACTTCCGCTTGTTGTTGGGGTTCACCAGCTTCAGCTCGAAGCGGTGGTTGTTCCACTTGTCGGTGAGCGGTCCGGAGGGGATCTTGGCGTCCAGCGTCAGTGTCATGCGGATCTCCCGACCCTCAGCCGATCACGCCGGTGAGGACCATCACCGGGAACAAGACGTTGCCGGCGCCGATGGCGAACGCGAAGGCGCCCGCGAAGACGCGGCGTGCCTCGTTGTAGCGAGGGTTGTTGATTCCGAGGCTCTGGAACATGCTCCAGGCGCCGTGGTAGATGTGGATCGCCAGCGCGACGTTGGCGACGATGTAGAGGATCGCCACCGGCCAACGCGAGAAGCTCTCGACCATGTTGTGGTAGACGTCACCGCGGATGAAGTCGGGGTTGGCCCAGCCCCAGGTGAGATCGGCGAGGTGGTAGGCGAGGTACAACAAGACGATGATCCCGGTCCACCTCATGGTTCGTGACGCGAAGTTGACCGCGATGTAGTCACGGCCACCCTGGTAGCGCTCGGGGCGGGACGAGATGTTCATACGGGTCAGCGAGTAGGCGGAGTGGATGTGCACGGCGAACGCCAGTATCAGCCCGATCCGCATCAGCCACAGGAGGTTGGTGCGGGGCACCAGATGGCCCCCCAGCTCCCTGAGCGACTCGCCGTAGCTGTTGATCTCCTCCGGTCCGAGGTAGACCTTCATGTTCCCGAGCATGTGGACCAGCACGTAGCCGAGCAGCGCGATGCCCGACAGCGCCATGACCCACTTCTTGCCCACTGCGGTGCGGTAGAAGCCGATGGGCCAGGGCAGCTTGCGCCTCGAGCGGCGCCGGTGGACCACGCCGGCCTCGGCTCCCGGCCGGGTCGCCACAGCCTGATCAGTGTCGGCGCTTGCTTGCGCCATGCGCACTCCTCGACCCTCGAAACACGACGTCTGAAGCTACACAGCACGCCGGATCCCGCCCAAAACGGCGACTCCGGCCGGCTCTTGTTCGCTTGTGAACGCCAACAGCGTAACCGCGCCCGGTATCGCGGCGGCCTACGAGTTGGCGATGGCCCCATCGTTGCCGGCGATGGGCGATCAGTTGCCCGGCGGTGAGGCCGCCGGCGCGGTCGGGCCGGGATCCTCATCGGTACCGACCAGGAGCGAGACGAGGCGCGACCGGTCAGGGTCGGTGCCGCCGCGTGAAGAGAGGTCGACCTCGTCGATGAGCTTTCCGTCGCGCATGAGCAGGACGCGATCCGCGTGCGTCGCCACGGTCGGGTCATGGGTCACCACGACGATCGTCTGCCCGGCAGCGTTGAGTGTCCCGAGGAGTCGCACCACATCACGTCCCGTGGACCGGTCCAGGCTGCCGGTCGGTTCATCGGCCAGGATCGCCGCCGGTTCGCGGGTGAGCGCGCGAGCGATGGCGACCCGCTGCTGCTCGCCACCGGAGAGCTCACCCGGAAGGAGATCACCCCGCTCGAGCATGCCGACCGCGGCGAGCAAGTCGTCGACTCTTCGACGGTCCTTCGGGCTGCGCCGCCTACCCACCAGGAGCGGCAGTTCGACGTTCTCGCGTGCGCTCAGCACTGGGACGAGGTTGAACGCCTGGAACACGAAACCGATCTCGTCCCGGCGGACGAGCGTACGTTCACGGTCGCTCATCTCCGACACGGAGTGGCGCCCAATCACAACGTCGCCGTGGCTGGGTGTGTCGAGCGCGCCCAGCAGGTGCAGGAGCGTGGACTTGCCGCAACCCGAGGGCCCCATGATGGCGACGAACTCGCCTGCCTTGATTGTGAGGCTGACGTCGCGAACCGCAGCGACGGCTCCGTCACCTTCGCCATAGACCTTGCCGAGCGCGATGCCCTCGATCATGGGACGCATCGCGTGATCTCCTCCGGTGCGGACACCCGGCATCTCAGCTACGCCCGGGGCGGGTCCGCTGTGAGAACACGAACTCGAACAAGCCGACCACTCCTGTCAACCTCCGGCGGTAGTATCCCAGTAGCTTCGTGGTCGGTCCAGCGTCGTTGCCGGCACCGTACCCGTGCGGGGGGTTCCTGGTGCGAAGCTTGTACGGCATCGGTACACGGTTCTCGTTGGCCCACAAGGGCCGTACCTCCCTGACGGTCGCGGCTATCACGCTCGGGGTCGCGGTCCTGTTCGCCGCGGTAGCAGTCACTGCTTCCATCGAACGGTCTCTGCAGGAGAGCCTCGAAGGGTTCACCGGGGCGGCCGATGTCGTTGCGACTCCGTTGGGCAGCGTCGACGGGGTGATGTCGCCGGCCGAGGCCCGGGAGATCACCGACCTCGATTCGGTCGACGCCTCGGCGATGATCTTCGCCTTCCCCACTGCCGTGGATTCAGGGCCCGAAGGGCAGGTGTTCGAGATGTACGGGTCGACGAACCGCTTCGGGCTCCAGGTGCTAGGTGTCGACCCGCAGCAGCTCGGAGCCATCTACACGTTCGACGTCGACCGGGGAGAGGAGTTCTCGCCCGGCGCTCCCGAGGCGGTGGTTCCCGCGGAGCTCGCCGAGGTCCTGGAAGTCGTCCCAGGCGACACCATAGGTCTCGCGACACCTCACGGCCGTGCCGAGCTGACCGTGACCGGTGTGCTCGCTCGCTCCGGTGCGGGGCTGTTCAACGACGGGATTGCCGTATACACCTCGATGCGCACAGCGCATGATCTTGCCGGGATCGACGAGGGAGTGAGCTTTGTCGCCCTCGATCTCCAACCGGGCGTCGATACCGATCGATGGATCGACGAGTACGGCGGCGCCGCTGGATCGGGTGTGACGATCATTCCTGCGACCGAGGTCAACGAGTCGGTCCGCGCAGCGGTGCAGGGATTTGGGGCCACCCTCACCGTTCTCGCGGGGATCGTGCTGTTCGTCGCCACGCTCCTCATCTTTCTCAGCTTCGCGATGTCGATCGCCCAGCGGAGCCGCTCGATCGGGATCCTGCGATCTGTCGGCGTGTCCAAGTTGCTCACGGCAAGGCTCGTCTTGGTGGAGACGCTCGTCCTCGGGCTGGTCGCCGTCGTGATGGGGCTCGCTCTCGGGGCCGTTCTCGCCAAGGTCCTGCTGACGTTCGTGAGCCCCCTGCCCACGATCCCGCCTCCGATCCCGATGGTCGTCACCCCGCTGACGGTTGCGATCCCCCTCGTCACGGGACTCGTCGCGAGCCTTGTCGGTGCGCTTCGGCCGGCACTTCGCGCTGCCGGGATCGACCCTGTCCCGGCCATGCGACAGCCGATCGGCGCCGAAGCCAGATCGACCGGCCCGCGCTGGGCGTGGGCGTTCGTCTTGGGCGCGGCCGGTGTGACGCTCGTGGCCGTGGGGCTCGATGGCGCAGCGCCCACCGCCGCTGGGCTCGTCCTGGTGCTCCTCTCGGTGGTGCTGGTGGCACCTCGGGTGCTGCGATCGGTTGCCTCTGTCGCCCTCGGCCGGCGAATCGGGGGAATGAGCTCGACGATCGTTGCCGCTCACCTCACCCGGGGGAGCGCCCGCTCGGGATCCATCTTCGCCTTGGCGACGGTGGCGCTCACTGCGACCGTCACGCTCGCTGCGGTTCAGGGATCGTTCTCTGGCACCGCGGAACGCCAGATCGATGCGCAGTTCGATGTCGATGTCACCCTCAGTGCGGCGTCGAGCTTCGACGAGGCCTTCGTCGAGCAACTCCAACAGGTTCGCGGTGTTGAAGCGACCTCCCCGACCTGGTGGAGTTGGTCCGACGTGGCGACTCCCAACGGTCTCCAACAGATCCGTGTCCGCGCCATCGATCCCGGCCTCTACTTCGAGGTCGCGGACTTCGATCTGGTGGAGGGGGACCGCGACTCGATCATCGAGGCACTCGACGGTACCGGCATCTTGTTGCCCGAGATGCTTGCCGACGATCTCGACGTGGCCGTAGGAGACACCGTCGAGATCACCGCTACATCAGGGCCGGCACGGCTCACCGTCGCCGGTGTATTCCGCTCGATCGGGTCGACTCGCTCGGCAGATCAGTACTCGGCCCCGGTTCTGGGCATCGGCGCCGCCCGCCGCCTGCTGGCTGCGGATCAGCCGGCCGAGATCCAGGTCGCGGTCGACGCGGCCTCGGACCCCGGTGAGGTGGTTGCCCGGATCGACGAATCCCTCGCACAGCGCTATTCGTTCGTCGCAGAGACCGGCGAGGAGGCGGTCGCACCGACGCGCGACCAGCTTCAGGCCCTCACCGGGGTGCTCGGGCTCTTCGCCGCCATGGCTGCGCTGGTGGCGGTTCTCGGGTTGAGCACGACGCTTGTAGTCTCGGTCATGGAGCGTTCGCGAGAGGTTGGCGTCCTACGGGCACTGGGGGCCAGCAAACCTGAGGTTCGACGACTTGTCGTGCTCGAAGCGGCGCTGGTGGTTGCCGGTGCGCTCGTGTTGGCGATCCCGCTGGGAGCTGTGCTTTCGATCCCAGTGGTTCGCCTGGCGGGTGACAGCTTGGGCAGCCGGTTGATCCACGTGTTCCCGTTGCACCTGATCCCTGTCGCCGCCTCGGTCGGGTTGGTGATGGCAGTCGCGGCCGCGGCGGCACCGGCCCACCGCATCGCAGCCCTTGATGTCGCCTCCGCCCTGAGCCATGAGTGAGCTGCCGGGATCGGGGGCGTGAGATGATGTCGATGATCACTACCGGGTCGGCTGTGGAAGCACGAAGACACACCTCGAACGATCTTCCCCTGCTGGAGATCGAGGCGTTGGAGAAGCGCTACGGCGGGCGTGAGGCGCTCCGCGGAGTCGACATCGTGTTGGAGCCCGGTCAGGTCGTTGCCCTGCTGGGACCGAACGGAGCCGGGAAGACAACGCTGATGTCGATCGTGGCCTCGGTCAGGCGTGCCGATGCCGGCCGCGTCCGCCTCGATGGCGTGGACCTCACCAACCGGCACGCCGAGTCCCGACAGCACATCGGCTACGCGCCGCAGGAGTTGGCGCTCTATCCGAACCTCACGGCGCTGCAGAACCTGGTCTTCTTCGGCGAGCTCTGCGGCCTCCGGGGCCGTGAGCTACGTCGTCGCATCGAGCTCGTCGCCGGTGCGCTGCGCTTCGAGCACCTGCTCGCCCGTCCGCTGCAAAGGCTCTCGACGGGGGAGAAGAAGCGAATCCACGCCGCTGCTGCCCTGTTGCACCAGCCGAGGCTCCTCCTTCTCGATGAGCCCACGACCGGTGCCGACATCGAGACGCGCGCTGCGATCCTCGAGCTCGTCACCACGCTGGCGGCCGAGGGTACGGGCATCTTGTATGCGACGCACTACCTGTTCGAGGTCGAGGAGTTGAATGCCCGCGTGGTGTTCATCGAGGAGGGCATGGTCCTGGCCGAAGGCCATGTGGTCGATCTCGTACGCGAGCACGGGGCTTCCGCAGTGGAGCTCACCTTCGACGGCAGCGCTCCCGACTGTGGGCTGGAGGGTGCCCGGTGGCAGGTCAACGGCTCTGTGCTCACCGTGTTCTGCGCCGAACCAGCCAGCGTCGCAGCCGAAGTGATCGCCTCGATCGATGATGAAGCGTCGCGCCTCCTCCAGGTGGAGCTGATACGCCCGGGACTCGACAGCGTCTACCTCGCCTTACGGGGCCGGAGGTTCGAGGGTGGATCCGAGAGGAGCTTGCCGTGAACGCGACGCAGGCTGTCCTGAAGCAGAGCGTCCGGCTATTCGGTCGTGAGACCGACGTTGTGATCGTACACGTCTTCCTTCCCCTGCTGATCATCGGGATCCTCGATCCGGTGTTCGAGCCGATCCTCGCCCTCGACGGGTACCCGGGCGCTCCGGGATCGGCGCAGACCGCTCCGGCCATGGCGATCCTCTTTGCCTTCGTGACAGTCGGCTACGTCGGCGTGATGTTCTTCCGGGAGTACGAATGGAATACCTATGAACGGATGCTCGCCAGCCCGGCTACTGGCCTCGACATCTTTCTCGGGAAGGCCCTTCCGGCGCTCCTGTTGCTGCTGGCGCAACAGGCAGTTCTGTTCGGAGTCTCCTGGCTCATGTTCGATCTCGTCGTTCCAGGGTCGGCCACCGGACTGGTCATCACATCGCTGGCACTGACGCTCACCGCTATTGCATTCGGCTTCATGCTGGTGATGGTGTCGCCCAGCATCCGCCACGTGGACCTGTTCACAAACCTCGGAGCGATGCTCTTCGCAGGAGTAGGCGGTGCGCTCGTCCCCCTCAGCCAACTGCCCGGCTGGGTTGGTGCGATCGCCCCGTACTTCCCGAGCTACTGGGCGAGCAAGGGCTTTCGTGCGGTACTGCTTGACGGCGAGGGAATCGGTGCGACGGTCACTCCCACGTGCGTGATGTTCGCGTTCGCAGTGCTGTTCTTCCTCGTCGGTGCTGTTGCCACGAGGGTCCAGGAGCGCAAGCTATGACGCTCGTTGACCACACGCTCGTCAGCATCTCTTTGGAGGACGACGTCCGCGTCTGGGTGATCGACGTCACGAAGGCTGATGCATCCGAGTCGATACGGCTGCTCTCGGACGAGGAACGCCGACGATGCGAGCGGTTTGCCCACGCCGAGCTCAGGCATCGGTACGCGGCCGCGCACAGCGCCCTCCGCGAGATCTTGGCTCAGGTCGTGAACGAGGACTCGTCAGGCCTGCAAATATGTCCGCTTCCCTGCCAGACGTGTGGTGGGCCGCATGGCAAGCCTGCACTCGTCGAGCCTGGGGGATCGGCCATCGAGTTCAACATGTCACACGCCGGCGATTTCGCGGTGGTGGTCACGAGCAAGGGGCGCCCGGTAGGTATCGACGTGGAGCAGGCAAGACCCGTCGACGCTGTAGCGCTGGCACGACGGTTCTTCACGCGGGAGGAACATGCCTTTGTGGCGTCCTGTCCGGTACACGAGCAGGGCCTGGCGTTCGCGCGTCTGTGGACGCGCAAGGAGGCACACCTGAAGGCCATCGGCTGCGGCTTGCCCGGTGGTCTGACTGCCATAAGTGTCCCCGGCTGGACGCCTCTTCACGTAGTCGAAAGGGGTGCAGGAGGCCCTTACACGATCACGGACCTCGACTTCGACGACCGTCACCTCGGTGCGGTGGCAGTCGGACGCACTCCACGGCTGACTGGAGCCGAGCCCTCATGAGCATCGAGTTGCGGGCCAGGAGTCAGGACATCGACGGTGGTTCTCGCGGGACCGCACGCGGAGCAGTCTCCGTGACCGGGACATCTTCTGCGAGGCGGGCCTGTGCACTCGCTTTGCGATCGCGTGGATTCGAGGTCTACGCGAGCGTGCGGAGTGACACCGATGCTGACGCTCTCGAATCGGACGATGCACACATTCATCCGCTGCGGCTGGATCTGAAAGACGACGCATCGATCGATGGTGCGGTTACGAGCTTGGCTGAGGCAATCGGAGAACGAGGGCTCTATTGCCTGGTCAACAACGCAGGGATCGCCCTCGGGGGGCCGCTGGAACATCTGCCGATCGAATACTGGCGCGACCAGCTTGCAGCGAACGTAATCGGTCAGGTCGCCTTGACCCGAGCGCTCCTCCCCATGATTCGTAGGGGACGGGGCCGGATCGTCTTCGTGGGTTCGATCAGTGGTCGTGTCGCAACGCCTCTTCTCGGTCCGTACTGTGCTTCGAAAGCCGCCATCGAATCCGTTGCCGACACCCTCCGCAACGAGCTGTGGCCTTGGCGGATTCCGGTCTCACTGGTCGAGCCGGGTGGTGTGAGGACGCCTATATGGGACAAGGCGCGCTCGCTGGTTGCCACACTCGAGCAAGAACTGCCCGAGCAGGCGCTGCAGGACTACGCCGGCGCAATCGAGAACATGCGGCAGGGGATCGAGAGCCAGGAACGCTCGGCCGTCAGTCCCGAGAAGGTGGCGGCAGTGGTCGAGCGGGTGGTGCTTACTCCTAGGCCTCGTGCCAGATGCGTGGTGGGTCTCGATGCACATGTCACCGGGCTGCTCGCGCGGTACCTACCTTCCAGACCGCGTGACTACCTCATTCGTAACGTTCTCGGGCCGTGAAGCTCGCAGGCAAGGAACCTCAGTGAAGGAACGGACCATGAGCTCTGTGTTCGACAACGAAGGGGCCAGCTTCTCAGTGGTAGTGAACGACGAGGAGCAATACAGCATCTGGCCCACTGGACTCGACGTGCCCGTCGGGTGGCACCACATCGGGCCTCGGAATGCACCTCGGGCGAAATGCCTGGAGTTCATCAAGGCGAGCTGGACGGACATGCGCCCACGAAGCGTTCGGGGGCGCTCTGGTCTTAGCCAGCCGTGACCGAGAGGTCGCAGCCGTGCCGGCGGGCAGGGGCACCGAGGCCAGGTGCGGCGGTGGCCTCGACAATGTCGACGAGACGTTGCTGCTTGACCTGGCGGCACTGCCCCGCCTACCGGATCACCGTCTGGTAGCTGCTCGTGAGCCGGGAGGTCTCGAAGGTGAGCTCCAGGTCCAGCGTGAGCGGTCCCGGTGATGCCGGCACCACCGCCTGGATGGTGCCGACCCGCACGCACTCGTCGGCCGGGACGTCTCCCTGCCAGCACCAGGAGTGCTCGTCGCCCTCCCAGGCGAGCCGGGCGGTGGTCACGGCCCCTGCGATGGGGGTTCGGCGGTCGCTGACCACATGGACGTCGACGGCGAGCGCCTCGCCGGGCGACACGGTAGGGGGCAGCCGGTCGGCGACGACGATGACGGGCCGGCAGGCGTTCTCGAGGGCCTCGTAGCCCAGCTTGGGGAGGCGGTCGTGGCCGAGCACCGACCAGGTGACCGCGGGATGGCCGTCGGCGAAGCAGAACTGGGCGAAGCCGCCGGTGGGCCGGTACTTGAGCCGGCGCAGGGTCTCGATGTGGTAGCGGATCAACTCGGCCTGGTAGCGCTGGGTGGCGGCCTGCCAGTCCTCGAAGGACTCGTAGTCTCCCGGCGGTACGTGGCGGTCGAAGAACGCCTTCTGCAGGCTGTGGGTGTGGGCCAGGTGCTCCCAGTCGAGGTCGGGCCAGTCCTCGGGCCGGCAGAAGTCCGCGGTGGTGGGGACCGCCTGGGCACCGAACTCGCTGACGAACCTGGCCAGCCGCGGCACGGTCGCGCAGAAGCGGGGGAAGTCCCGTTCGTCCCCGTGGTACCAGCCGAAGTACACGTGGGTGTCGGTGCCGTCGAGTTGCGGTAGATGGGGGAACACACCCGAGTGGGCGATGACCGGCCGTGAGCCGTCGGTCTTCTTGAACGCTCGCTTCAAGGAGGCGTCCAGCACCGTCTTGTTGAAGGTGGGCAGCTCCTGGGACAGGGCAGCCCTGGCCGCCAACCTCACCCGGGCCCCGGGATCGGCCATCTTCGAGGGGTCGACGCTGATGGCCATGGGCTCGTTGTGGGCGCACCAGATGACCACCGAGGGGTGATGGCCGAGGAGGTTCACCGCCTGGCGGGCCTGGCGGACCGCCTGCTTGCGGACCGAGCGCGCATAGCCCCACTGGAGGGGGAAGTCCTGCCACAGCAGCATCCCGGTGCTGTCGGCCTCGTCGTAGAGGTCGGGCTTGGAGATGTGGGCGTGCAGGCGGAGCAGGTCCAGCCCGGCGTCTTTGGCGAGGGCGAGGTCACCGGCGAGGTCGGCGGCGCCTGCCTCGGCCAGGCGCATCCGGGACGGGCCCTGGTTGCTGCCCTTCACGAACATCCGCTCGCCGTTGACGTGCAGCACCCAGTTGCGCAGGTCGACGCTGCGCAGCCCGGTGCGCAACGTGCGGCGGTCGCTGAGGCGGTTGTCGGCTGTGGTCGCCTCGATGGCGACGTCGTACATCGGCTGGTCACCCAGCGCGTGAGGCCACCAGAGCCGGGGGGAGGGGACGGCCACGGTCCATTCGATGTGGTTCTCCCCAGCGGCGAGGTCGTGTTCGAGGCGGTGGTCCACCGCACCGATCGTCGACCTCACGATCACCGGCTGAGCCTCCAGCGAGTCCAGCACGGCCCAGAAGGTGAGCAGAGCCTGGGTCTCGCCGGCCTCGGCACAGATGACCCGCCGGTCACGTATGCGGATGGTCCCCGACTCCTCGAGCCGGACCGGGCGCCAGATCCCTCCCGGGTTGGCGTCGGGGTCGAAGCAGTCCCAGTGCCCGAACACGCCGGTGATGTGGCGCTTGGCGGCCAGGTCCTCCTCGCGTGGGCAGGCCGCCTCGAGCGCCAGGCAGTGCTCGCGTCGACTCCGCAGCTGGGAGGTGACCTCGAAGGAGTGCGGTATGAAATAGCCCTCGGTGGCCCCCAGGTAGGTGCCGTCGAACCAGACGTCGCCGTGGTAGAAAAGCCCGTCGATCACCAGCCAGCTGCGCCGCCCGTCCTCGGGCGTAGCGGATTCGAAACGGGTGCGGTACAGCAGCGGGCCGTCGCAGCGGGCGAACGCCGGAGTGGACTGCCAGTGTCCCGGTACGTCGATCTCCTCCCACGCCTCGTCGTCGAAGTCGTAGTCGGGGAAGGTGCGGAGGAGGGCGGGCTCGGCAACGGCGGCTCGCCACGTGCCTGACAGATCCATCAGGCGGGAACGCTACCCGCCGGCGACGCTTGCTCGCGTCAGGCGCAGGCCTGATGCGACGCGAGGACCGTCTCCACGTCGTCGAGGAGCTCCTGGCGGCTGTGCGGCGGTGCGACGACGGTGTGGCGCTCGGGCAGCCGGTGAAGCGAATCGTGATCGCCGGCGTTGGCGAACACCAGAACCGCCTTGTCGGGGTGCTTCTCGTCGATCTCGCTCAGGATCCGTTGCGTGCGGTCACGGGCGACACCTAGCGCGCTGATGATGAGATCGGCGTCGTCGACGACCGCGCAATAGCCCTCGGCCACCAGCGGGCAGCGCTCGTCGTCTTCGGACTCGCAAACCGAGACGCAGTACCCGGCGGCCTCGAGGATGCCCGCGGGCACCGAGGGGGTGGCGTGGCGAGGGTACGCCAGCAGGACCTTGGTGCAGTCGGGTGTCTTGGGCTCTTCCTCCCACGTCTGTGGCTTGAGGCGGCGACGAAAGACCATGGCTAACCTCCGTTGCGGGTCAGGCCAACGGGATCACTGTTGTCATGTTAAGCGACAGGGGACAACGGCACTGAAACCTCGATTGTGCCAGATGTCACCATACCGGCACTCTGGGTGAAACACGAGGCGCCCCCGCTCGGCTGTGCCAGTGAGCCACCCGGCCCGGAACACCGGGGGATCTCCGCTGGACAAGCCCGCTATGTTGGCTACATGGCACGACCAACGACGCTGGGGGAGCTGCGCGAGTCGGGTTGGGAGTCACTACCGGTCAAAGCCGAGATCCGCCGCAACGCCATCACCAAGGTGGCCGGCGGGGAGCCCCTCTTTCCGACCG
The DNA here is from genome assembly GCA_003577145.1 of Acidobacteriota bacterium. GTDB lineage: Bacteria > Actinomycetota > Acidimicrobiia > Acidimicrobiales > Microtrichaceae > ATN2. The sequence goes on from QEUP01000007.1 coordinate 93,457, forward strand.
TGCTGGGCTACGAGGACACCGTCTTCCCGCAACTCGAGAACGCCTTGCTGGCCGGTCACGACATCATCTTCCTCGGTGAGCGGGGCCAGGCCAAGACCCGCATGATCCGCTCGCTCACCGCCCTGCTCGACGAGTGGATGCCTGTCGTGGAGGGCTCGGAGATCAACGACGACCCGTTCAACCCGGTGTCGATGTACGCACGTGAGCTCGTGGCCGCCGAAGGCGACGACGCGCCCGTCGCCTGGGTGCACCGCGACGAGCGCTTCGGTGAGAAGCTGGCCACACCCGATACCTCGATCGCCGATCTCATCGGCGAGGTCGACCCGATCAAGGTCGCCGAGGGGCGCTACCTGTCCGACGAGGCGACCCTCCACTACGGTCTGGTGCCCCGCACGAACCGGGGCATCTTCGCCATGAACGAGCTCCCCGACCTGGCCGAGCGCATCCAGGTCGGCCTGCTCAACGTCTTGGAGGAGCGCGACATCCAGGTGCGGGGCTACAAGATCCGCCTACCCCTCGACATCATGCTGGTGGCCTCGGCCAACCCCGAGGACTACACCAGCCGCGGACGTCTCATCACCCCGCTCAAGGACCGCTTCGGTTCCCAGATCCGCACCCACTACCCCCTCGACGTCGGCGTCGAGGTCGAGATCATGCGCCAGGAGGCCAACCGGCTCGACACGCCCGGCGTGTCGATAACCGTGCCCGACTTCATGTCCGAGATCGTGGCCACGCTGAGCCAGCTCGCCCGTGAGAGCCCGCACGTGAACCAGCGCTCGGGCGTTTCGGTGCGCCTCAGCATCTCCAACTTCGAGACCATGCAGGCCAACGCCATCCGTCGCTCGCTGCGCCACGGGGAGTCGGTGGTAGTGCCGCGCGTGTGCGACCTCGAGGCGCTCGCCGCCTCCACCTCGGGCAAGGTCGAGATCGAGAGCCTCGAGGAAGGCCGGGAGGGCGAGATCCTCCTGCATCTCGTGAAGTCCGCGGTGCTCACCGTCTACAAGGACCGGGTACGCCAGGAGCTGATGCGTTCGATAGTCGAGGCGTTCGACAACCACGACCCGGTGGAGATCGGCGACGACGTCGACGCCTCCCACTACGCGCGACTGCTCGAATCCATGCCCGCGTTGCGCGAGCCGGTGCTCGACCTCACCGGTGGGAGCGAATCCCCGGCGGTGGTGGCCAGCGCGGTGGAACTGGTGCTGGAGGGCCTGCATCTGTCCAAGCGCCTGAACAAGGAAGCGGTGGGCAGCCGCTCCCAGTACCGGGCGAGGATGTGAGCATGGCGAGGCCGACGCGGTTCCGGTACTCGCCCTGGGACGGCACCCAGGCCGGTTTCGAGCTCGACGCCTTCGACATCCTCGAAGAGATCACCGACGACCTGCTCTACCACGGCGACCTCAACGCCGCGCTGCGCCGGATGATGCAGTCGGGCTTTCGCGACCAGGCCGGCGAGCATCTCGAAGGGCTCCGCGAGATGCTCGAGAAGCTGCGCCGACGCCGCCAGGACCGCTTGGAGCAGTACGACCTCGGCGGCGTCTACGACGACATCGCCCAAGAGCTGCGCGACGTCGTCGACATGGAGCGCCGGGCACTCGACGACATGTTGGACCAGGCCCGGGCGTCGGGCGATCCGCGCCGCCAGGAGCTGACCGAGCAGACGGCGACCACCAAGCAGATGCAGCTCGACATGCTCCCGCCCGATCTCGCCGGCCAGGTGCAACAGCTCAAGGACTACGACTTCACCTCACCCGAGGCCGAGGCGAAGTTCAACGAGCTCCTCGACCAGCTCCGCAGCCAGCTCATGCAGAGCTATGTGAACCAGATGGCCGGCGCCATGTCGAGCATGTCCCCCGAGGACATGGCGCGCATGAAGGACATGCTCGCCGAGCTCAACCGCATGCTCGAGCAGCGCGCACGGGGCGAGGAACCCGACTTCGAGAGCTTCATGGAGCGCTACGGCGACTTCTTCCCGGAGAACCCGCAGAACCTCGACGAGCTGCTCGAGGTCATGGCCCAGCGCATGGCCGCCATGCAGCGCCTGCTCAACTCGATGACGCCCGAGCAGCGGGCGCAGCTCCAGGGCCTTTCCGAGCAGCTGCTCGAGGACATGGACCTGCGCTGGCAGGTCGACCAGCTCGGCCGGCATCTGCGCCAGGCGTTCCCCCAGATGGGCTGGGAGCAGGGCTATGACTTCTCGGGTGCCGATCCCCTCGACTTCGCCGAGGCGGCGGCGCTAATGGACGAGCTCGGCGACATCGATCAGCTCGAGAACCTGCTGCGGGGCGCAGCCAACCCGGGAGCTCTCGCCGAGGTCGACCTCGACAAGGCCCGTGACCTGCTGGGCGACGACGCGGCCGCCAGCCTCGACCGCATGGCCGAGATCGCCCGCATGCTCGAAGACGCCGGCCTCATCGAGGTCAAAGAGGGTCGCTACGAGCTGACCCCGGCGGGCATCCGCCGTCTGGGCCAGAACGCGCTGTCGGAGCTGTTCAAGAAGCTCGACCAGGACAAGATGGGCCGCCACGAGCTCGAGCGTCACGGCGCCGGCCACGAGCGGACCTACCACACCAAACCCTACGAGTGGGGCGACCCGTTCAACCTGCACATCGAGCGCACGGTGCGCAACGCCATCTGCCGCGAGGCGGCCGAGCGCCGGGAGCGGGGCGAGGGTTCGGGCTTCGGCGGGCGGATCGGTCTGCGCCCCGACGACTTCGAGATCGAGCAGACCGAGCACATCGTGCGGTCCTCGACGGTGCTGATGCTCGACCTGTCGCTGTCGATGCCGATGCGGGACAACTTCTTGCCCGCCAAGAAGGTGGCGATGGCACTGCACTCGCTGATCTCCACCCAGTACCCGCGGGACTTCCTGGGCATCGTCGGCTTCAGCGAGGTGGCCCGCGAGCTCCGACCCGAGCAGCTACCCGAGGTGTCGTGGGACTTCGTGTACGGCACCAACATGCAGCACGGCTTCCTGCTCGCCCGCCACTTGCTGGCCAGACAGGCCGGCACCAGACAGATCATCATGATCACCGACGGCGAGCCGACGGCCCACATCAACTCCTACGGCGAGCCCGAGTTCCACTACCCACCCATCAAGCCCACCGTGGACGCCACCCTCCTCGAGGTGCAGCGCTGCACCCGGGAGGGCATCCGCATCAACACCTTCATGCTCGACGCCGACCGGGGCCTGCAGCACTTCGTCGAGAAGCTCACCGAGCTCAACCGGGGCCGGGCGTTCTTCACCACCCCCCAGAACCTCGGCGACTACGTGCTGGTCGACTTCATCGAGCAGAAGCGCTCGCTGGTGCAGGGCCGCCGCTAGCTGCTCCTGTCCGGATCCGGGATGTCTCGGTCGCGCCAGGCGCGGACCAGCGGTCCCAGATCAACGACGGGCGGACTCGAAAGCCGCCAACAGGGCGTCGACGGGGCTGATCGACGGCTGCCGGCCCAGCACCCGCTGCGCCCGGGACGTGTCGAGCAGGTAGTCCGCCAACGCCAGGTGGGCGTGGTCAGGCTCGAGGGGGACCCCCGGCAGGCGCGCCGCCAAGTGCAGCAGCGGCCGGGCGAGAGCCCCGGGGACCCTGATGACCCGGTTCTGGAGGCCGAGCCTCGAACGGAACTGCCTCACCACCTCGTCGAGGGTGGCCACCGGCTCGAAACCGATGTTGAGGACCTGACCAGATGCTCCCTCTGCCGTTGCGGCCAGCAGGCAGGCCGAGACCATGTCGTCGACCGAGATCATCTGCAGCCGGACGCCGCCGTCACCGATCATGACGAGTGGTCGGCCCCGGGCCGCGCTGCGGAACAGCAGGTCGAAGAGGGGCTCGCGCATCCCGGCTCCGACGATCGTCGGCGGTCGCAACGCCACCCACTCGATGCCTTCTGCCTGTGCCAGCAGCGCCTCGGCGGCCACCTTGTTGCGCCCGTACTCGCCGATCGGGGCCAGGCGCGCCGTCTCGGGGCACGGGATCTGCGCGAGAGCACCGTAGACCTCAGAGCTGGAGAGCAAGACCAGCCTCCGCACCCCGGCCCGCAATGCCTCGCCCAGCACGGTTGCGGTGCCGGTGACGTTGACGCGCCGCATCTCCGCTGCCGGGGCATGCCGCTGGGGCAACACAGCGCTCAGGTGGAACACCGTGTCGACACCGTCGAGCGCGTCGGCGATCGCCGCCCGGTCGCAGATGTCGCAACGCACGTAGTGCACGCCGGCCCGCGCCGAGGCCGGGCTGAGCTGGTCGCAGGCGACCACCTCAGAGCCTGCACCCACCAGCGCCTGGACCAGGCGGGAGCCCAGGAAGCCGCTGGCGCCGGTGACCGCGCAGCGAGCGAGGCTCACGCCAGCTCCAGGCGAACGGTGAGGATCTGGTTCGGCCGGAGCATCACCCGCAGGCCGGCGCCGTCGAGGGCGACCGGCTCGAGGCGCTCCTCCAAGGCGTTCGACCGGTGCGCCGTCGCGAAGGAGAGATCGCCGGCGCAGAAGCGCACCTCGCCACCGCTGCCGGCGTTCTCGACGAGGCGCACCACCAACGCCTTGCCGTCCCGGCTGAGGGCCAAGGCCGACACGTCTGCGGGCCCGTCGACGGCGCCGAAGCTGCCCTCGGCGCCGAGGTGCCCGGCGGCACGGGTGCCCGGCGGCACCCAGGCCGCGCTGAGCGGCAGGTTGGCCTCCCAGCCGGCGCGGTAGCGCTCCGGCGCACCCGTCGCGGGTCCGTGGGGGACGACCGAGAAGCGGCTCTGCGACCGCCCGAGCTGAACCAACGAGTAGGCGCCGCTGTCGGCCACGATCGGGAACACGCCGGCGCTGGCGGGGATCTCGCCGTCCCGGTCATCGACCAGGTTGAGATCGGGGCGGCCCCAGGTGAACACGCCCTGGTCCCGGCACGCCAGCGTCACCCCACCGAGGGGACCGCAGAAGTCGACCCAGGTCTGGAGCTGGCGCTGCGTGCGGGGAGCGGTCGGCGCGTCGCCCTCGCCGGCGGTCAGCTCGGCGAAGGGTACGTCGTGACGGGCGCTGAAGGCCTCGACGGCGAACGGGAAGGCGACCACCACGCGCACTGGGCGACGGGGCGGCTCCCACCAGTGCAGCGTGGAGACCACGTCGATCCTGGGGAGGTCGTGGTAGAGGATCACCGCCTGGCGCCGTGAGCGGCCGGTGGCGCCGAGCCGGCCGGCCAGCAGCACCGAGGACAGCACCGGGCCGGTCACGCCACCAGCGAGCGTCGCCGGGAAGGAGCGCCAGCGGCGCAGCGACCGGGCGCTGAAGCGCTTCCACACGTCTCTCCCGAACGGCCCCGGACTCCCGGCGCAAAGCGACTCCCACCACACCCGCAGGAGCCACACCGGATCGGTCTCGGGGCTGCCCACCAGCATCTGGCCGGCCTGCCAGCGCGTGGGGTCGACCAGCTCACGACCGCTGCGCTTGTCGACGATGCTGGAGATGCCGCCCGCAGCAGCATCGAGGCGGAGCGAGAAGAACCGGTTGTCGAGCGTCGCCCCCCCGACGTCCACGACGGGCCCGGGCGAGGTCGGGTGCGCCACGGTGGGGGCCCGGCGTTCGACGCGGTAGAAGCGGTAGCCGAGGGGCGCCATCGTCCGGGCCACCAGCGCGAGCCATCGCCCCCGCCCCCCACGCCGGTCGGCTGGCGGCCGGAGCGAGTACGCGCCGGGCTCGACGTGGTCGGCGAAGGCGGCCACGTCGAGAACCTGGTAGGGGACCTCCTGGCCGGTGGCGTCGTCGACCAGCGTGATCGCCGCGCCAGCCAACTCGGCCGGCAGCGCGACGGTCACCAGATCGGTCCGTTCCCAGCCGCAGGGGTTCCACACCACGAACCGGTGCAGCCCTTCGCCACGCCCGGCGGAGGCGAGCGCCGCCATGCCCGCGGCGCTGACCTGCCGGACCCGCTCGATCCCGTCACGCGCCCAGCGGCGCTTGGCGAGGTCGGGGACCGACACCAGCGGCAGCCGCAGCGAGGTGTACGGCACGGGCAGGGCCCCGTAGAACCAGTCGTGGGCCTCGGTCCGGGCCGTCGAGTCGAACACCGCCGCGATGTCGTCGTGGGGGTAGGGGCTGATCCGGCGGGCGGCGAGTGCGGCGGCGAGACGCTGGGCGCTGAGCACCTGGCGGGAGGCTTGGCGGTCCCAGACGCCCAGCGGGCCCTGGTTGGCGACCAGGAAAGCCCACACGTCGTGGATCTCGTCGCCGTCCAGGTGAGGTACCACCTCGGGGTGGGTCGCCTCGATGTGGCCGAGGAACGAGGAGTTGGTGCCGAAGCGCAGCCGGGGCCATTCGTATTCGGCGTTCCAGGCCCGGGCGATGGCGGTGGGCTCCTCGCGCGGGGCGGCGTTGTCGCCCGCTGACAACAGCGCGTACAGCGCGTCGTAAGGGTAGGTGGGGTCGGCCTCGAGCTCGGCCAGCCGGGCGGCGATGCGCTCCTTGGCCCTGTCCAGCGTTGCCCCGCGACCCAGCCCGAGGGTGTGCTGGGCTCCGTTGTAGCTCTCGGCGGAGGTGCGGGTGGCGAGGATGCTCGTCCCGTCGGGGGCGCTCCAGCGGAAGACCAGTGGCAGGCCCATGTCGGCGTAGTGGTCATAGCCGGTGTTGGGTGCGTAGACCCAGTAACGGATCCCGGCGTCGGCGAGCATCTGCGCGAACTGCGCGGTGGCGTTCGGGACATCGAGGGTCATCGCCGAGTCGGCGCGCACACCTCGTTCGGCTAGCCGGGCGAGCGGGCCGAGTTGGCCCTGCATCAGGTTCTCACCGCTGGCTTGAGCCTGGTGCACCCCGGTGAACTGGGCACCGACGGCGAAGCGCCCCTCTCGCAGCAGCGAGAGAAGCTCGTCGCGCCGCGTCGGCCGCAGCCGCAGGTGCTCGAAGATCGGCAGCGTCGTCTCGGACTGGTAGCGGTACTCGGGGTAGCGGCGGGCCAGGTCCAAGGCGGTGTCCAGCGCCCGGGCGTGCTCGGTGGGCGTGTACCGGGCGTTGAGGGTGGAGTAGAGGTCCACATGGGAGCTGGGCACGAGGTAGATGGTCCAGCGCCGGCCCGGGTCCCACCGCAGGGTCAGCTCCGAGCCGGCGCCCTCGGCCGCGGCGCTGAAGCGCATGTCGCCCGGGGCCCGGAGGGCGGGGACCGACACGGTGTGGGTGCTGCGGCCCGCCGGTAGCGCGGTCACCTCGGTGACGCGCTGCTCTTCGCCGGTGGCCGCGCTCAGGTGGATCCTGGCGACTGGGGCGGTGCACTCCAGCACCAGCCGCGCCTGTTGGCAGCGGGGCGCCCGGCGTGAGAAGAACGGCGTTGGCGTCGCTTCGAGCACCGACGCGGCCGGGGCCATGGCCGTCTCAGGCCTCGCCGAGCACCGCGCCTCGCGCCGCCGAGCCGACGAGGGTGCGGTAGCGGTGCAGGTAGCCTCGGGGGACCTCTCGGCTGCGTGGCTGCCAGTCACGGCCGCGGGCTGCGAGCTCCGCCGGGCCGACGAGCAGATCCAAGGACCGGTTCTGCACGTCGATGCGGATCAGATCGCCGTCGCGCACGTGGGCGATGGGCCCGCCGACGGCGGCTTCGGGAGAGACGTGACCTATCACCGGGCCGCCCGATGCACCGGAGAAGCGACCGTCGGTCACCAGCGCCACCCGGTGGTTGGCGGCCAGCTCCAACACGACGGTGAGCATCAACAGCTCGGGCATCCCCGGTGCTCCCCTGGGGCCCTGGTAGCGCAACACGACGACGGTGCCGTCCGCCAGCTCGCCGCCGGTCGCCGCCGCGAGGGCCTCCTCCTCGTCCTCGAACACACGGGCCGGTCCCTCGAAGGTGCGCGCCTCTGGCACGACTGCTGACTGCTTCACGACCGCCCCCTCGGGTGCCAGGCTCCCCACCAGCACCGCCGTGCCCCCCTCGGGCAGCAGCGGGTCGTCGAGCGGTCTGATGACGTTGCTGTCGCGCACCGTGCCGCGGCGGGCCAGCTCGCCGATGGTCTCGCCGCTGACGGTGAGGCAGTCGGCGTGGAGGAGCTCTTCGAGGCGCGAGAGCACGCCCGATACGCCGCCCGCCCGGAACAAGTCGAGCATCCCGTGGTTGCCGTTGGGGTAGACACCGACCAGGGTCGGCACCCGACGCGCCATGGCGTCGAACAGGCCCAGCTCCAGGTCGATGCCGAGCTCGTGGGCTATCGCCGGCAGGTGAAGGGTGGTGTTGGTCGAGCCACCGATGGCCATGTCGAGGGCGATGGCGTTCTCGAACGCCTCGCGGGTGAGGATCGCCGAGGGCCGCAGGTCTTCACGGATGAGCTCGACGACGCGCCGGCCGGCCCGGCGCGCCTGCCTCAGCTTGTCGCTGTGAACGGCCGGTGTGGCACCCGACCCCGGCAGCGCCATGCCGAGCGCCTCCATGAGGCACTGCATGGTGTTGGCCGTGCCCATGATCTCGCAGCTGCCGCAGGTGGCGCAGGTGATGGCCGAGCGCATGCCGTCGAGGTCGGGCATGGCACGGGGGTTGATCCCGAGGTCGTGCTGGGGCGTGAAGGTGACCTCGTAGATGTTGGCGCCGCCCGTCACGCACACCGTGGGCACATCGAGGCGGGCGGCGGCCATGAGCATGCCGGGGTTCACCTTGTCGCAGGTCGACAGCGTCACCATGGCGTCGAGGGAATGGCCCCGCATCATCGCCTCCACCGAGTCGGCGATGAGCTCGCGGCTGGCGAGGGTGTAACGCATGCCCTCGTTGCCGTTGCCGTAGCCGTCGCAGGGGGCGATCACCCCGAACTCGAGGGGAACGCCGCCCGCCGCCCACACGCCTTCTTTGACGGCGCGGGCCAGGCGGTCGAGGTGGGTGTGGCCGGGGGTGATCTCGGTCCAGGAGTTGACGACCGCCACGAGCGGACGGCCGAGCAGGTCCTCGGCGTCGATCCCGAGGCCTTCGAGGATGGCGAGGCGAACGATCCCGGCCGGCATCCCGCCGACGGCCTCGAACAGGCGGCTGCTGCGCGGCTTGCTTTCGGCGCCTGCTGGCCCGGTCATGGCAGCGGGTGCTCCTTCTCGAGCTCGATGGGGTCGCGTCCGGCGTCGAGCTGTTCCATCCACCACGAGTCGAGGTGCGCGAGGTTGCCGGCGGCTTCGAGGACCGTCGCCGCGTCGGCGGCGCGCACGACCACCGCGCCGTTGGCGTCGCCCAGCACCAGGTCACCCGGCTCGACCCGCCTGCCTCCCACCGTGACCGGTACCTGGACCCCTTCGACACGGAACCGGCCTCTGATGGACGATGGCAGGTAGCCGTGGGAGAAGACCGGGAACCGCTGCGCGGCGACGCTGGTGATGTCGCGTACCGGGCCGCCGATCAGCGCCCCCGAGCAGCCGGCGGCCCGGGCGATCTGGCTGGTGACCTGCCCCCAGCCGGCGGCGATCATCTCGTCGCTCATGTCGAGCACGACCACCGAGCCCACCGGCACATCCCGGAACACCTCGGCGTACTCGCTCATGGCCAGCGACTCGTCGAAGCCCTCGTCGGGCGCGAGGGGAGCAAGGCGCGCCGTGAGGGCGCGGCCCGCCAGGCGCGCTCCTTGCCACGCGGGGCGGATGTCGTGGGAGAGCCAGCCCTCGGCGAGGCCGAGGCCGTCGAGGGCATCGCAAACCGCCGGGGTGGGCAGCTTCGCGTAGGCCTCCAGCAGATCCTCGCTCACGGCCCCTCCTCCTTGCTCGTGGTCATGGTCATGCTCGCTCGTCACTCTCTTCGCCGGCCGGCGCGCCGGTGCCGAGCACCGGGTAGCTGACACCGCCGCAGGGAAAGACCGCCACCTGTGCCGCGGCCGGGGCGCGGGCGGCGGCTTCAGCCATCAGCTCGTCGACGTCGCAGAAGACGCGGAAGGTCGGCGTGCGGCGCGCCAGCTCCTCGGGCAGGGCGGGGGCGTAGACGAGGACCTCGTTGCGCGCCAGCGCCCGCATGGCGAAGTAGGCGTTGAAGCGGTCCTCGGTGCCGGTGCCGATCGCTTCGGCCAGCGCGAGGAGCTCGGGGTCGCCGAGGTCGGCGAGCGCCGAGCGCAGCACCTCAGGAGGTGGCAGATCCGCCTCGGGCAGGTTGACGCTGCCGACGCCTTCCCGGCAGCGCAAGGCGGCCACGATCAGGCCGCCGTCCCGGGCGGCGAACAGCGTGTTGGCGATGCACTTGACGCCCTGACGCAGGTCGAGGTCCAGCGGGTAGGAGCTGGTGATCACCACGTCGGCTTGGTGCGCCAGGTCCACGGCGTACATCCGGCGGCTGACGGCCAGGCACGCCCGGTGGACCGCGGTGGGGTCGCCGGTCTCGAGCGCCACCGGCTGGAGGCCTGCGTCGAGGACGAAGTTCAAGGCGAAGAGCTGAGCCGGCACCATGGCCGCGGCCTCCTCGAGGTCGAGGCGCATGGGCACGTCGCTCGGGCTGTTGCCCACCTGCCAGAAGTGGTGCTCGCTGGCGGAGAGCAGGTGGTTGGCGGCGATGGCCTCCACTCCTGCGACACCGGGCAGCAACAGCTTGGCGCCACCCCCGAAGCCCGCTTGGACGTGGGGCTCGACGCATCCGACGAGGATCACCGTGGCTGCCTCTGTCACCAGCCGGTGCAGCACCACCGGCGTCCCGCGGCTGGTCGTGCCGAGGTTGGCGAGAGCGTCGCCGGCACGGCAGTCGTGGTTGACCCAGGGGATCGAGGCGGCAGCCTCGGGCCCCACCTTGGCGGCGATCTCCTCGCGCGACATCGGGCGGTGGGTGCCGAGTGCCACCAGCCCGGTGATGTCGGCTGCCGCCACGCCTGCGGCGGCGAGCTCGTCGATGAGGTGGGGGAGAACGAGGTGGGCGGGCGTCGGCCGGCTCAAGTCGTCGACGACGACGGTGACGGGGGGGCGGGCGATTTGGCGCAGCCCGCAGGAGCGGACCGTCGTGGCGATGTCGACGTCGGCGCAGTTGGGCTGCGGCCGGCCGCGGGTGAAGGTGTCCCAACCGGAGGGGATGGGGATCTCCAGGGACGCATCGGCTCCCCAGGGGAGCTCGACGGTGCTCATTGCTGGTCCTTGATGTAGCGGAGCCAGGCGCGGGCGGTGTCTTGCATGTGCGCGGCCATCGCCTCTTCGGCGCCGACGGCATCGCCGGCACGGATGTGCTCGACGATCTGGCGATGCTGAACGAGGCTGCGGCGGGCCCGGTCCCCGGCGGCGAAGAAGTCGTCGAAGCGCTTCTCGGTGAGGGCGTAGGTGGTCTTCACCAGCGCTTGCAGCACCCGGTTGCGGGCGAGGCGGGCGATCTCGAGGTGAAAGGCGCGGTCCACTCCGATCGGGGCCTCACCGTGGGAGATTGCCTCTTCCAGTTCTGTGAGGGCCGCCTCCAAGCCGGTCACGTCGGAGGCCCCCCGCTCGGCTGCGAGGCGGGCGAGGGTGGATTCGAGGATGCTGCGCGCCTCGAACAGGTCGGGCAGCAGCTCCGCCGGTACCTCGCCGCCGGCCAGCGGCAGCAGGAGGATGTCGAGGCCGTCGTCGCTGTCGCGCACGAACACTCCGCGACCGTGCTGGATGTCGACCAGACCGGCGGCTTCGAGGACACGCAGCGCCTCGCGCACCGAGGACCGGTTGACGCCGAGGGACTCGGCGAACTCCCGCTCGGAGGGCAGCCGCTCCCCCGGCGCGATCTGGCCCGACTCGATGATCGAGCGGAGGCGCTGCACCACCTGCTCGAACACGGTGGCTTTCGGCAACGGGTGGAGTTGACGCACAACCCTCCAACTGGTCGGACGTCCGACCAGTGTCGAGCCTCCGCTCGGCTTTGTCAAGGGAGGAGGGGAAGGGAGGGGCACCACAAAGGCCTTGACTCAATTCAGATAGCAAATAGTATCTGAAATGCGAATTAGGTAGGGGGAGGCTGCGATGGTGGTTCCTACGCGGTGGTTTCGCTCGCTTCTGATGGTGTGGGTCATCGGGCTGGTGGCTTCGGTGCTGGTTTCGGCCCCAGCGGCTCCGGCGGCAGCCGACCCGGTGCCCGAGCAGCCGACAGACCCGGTACCGCCGGTCTTCGGCGATTCGTCGGTGGCGCCGCAGTCCACAGCCGACGAGCTACCGGCGCCCCCGTCAGAGGGTGCGGTCGATGCGGGCGGCCCGGTCGACTCCGACGCCGACTTCTCGGACCCACCTCCGTCGCTGGGACAGTTCTGGGACGCCTTGGTGGGCCGGCGCGATGTCGCCGAGCCGCCCGTGCTGTCCGAGCCCGGCCGCGGCTTCGACGACGACGCCTCGACGCGGATGGACGACCGCACGACCGAGCGGGTCGAGGTGTACGCCAACCCCGACGGGACCGAGACGATGCTGGTCTCACCGGAGCCGGTGCGGTTCCGCGACCCGAGCGGCGACTGGGTCGACTACGACCTGGACCTCGTCGATTCGGGCGACGGGGCGCTGGTTGCCGAAGCGTCGGATTCGGGGGTGCGGGTCCCCCTCGACCCCGTCGCCGAGGCCATGGTGACGGTCGACACGGGAGCGGGCCGGCTGGCGTGGTCGCTGCCCGATGTGCTCAGCGTCGAGGGTGGCGCAGGCGGTGTCGTGGAGGTGCTGCCGGCGCAGCACTTGGGATCGGTGAGCGACGGGGCGGGCCAGGCGGTCCCGGACCCGTCGACGCCCATGGATGACGCCAACGCCGCGGTCATCGACGGCGACGGCGACGTGGACGGTGTGGTGGAGGTGACCAAGGACGGCTTCGAGCAGTCGGTGGTGGTCGGTTCAGCGGAGGGGCCGTCGTCGTATCGAGTGGTGGTGGAGCTTCCCCCGGGGGTGGTGGCACGCAACGTGGAGACCGCCCCCGGGTTCTCGGCTCACGTCGAGTTCGTGGGTGCAGACGGCGTGGTGGTGGGCATGTTCGGCTCGGGCGTCGCCCACGATTCCGCTGCGGTGGGCAACGGGGTGGGTGCCCTCGGCGCGGTCACCACGTCGGTTGCCAGCCAAGACGCCACGGCCGCGGTCCTCGAGGTGGCGCTCGACACGGGCTGGTTCGGCGACCCGGCCCGGGTGTTCCCGGTGACGATCGATCCGACCTGGTCGCGCTCGGCGCGAGACGACGGCTACGACACCCACGTGCAGGAGAACCTGCCAACCTCCTCGGGCTGGTCCTCTGATGTGTTGTACGTGGGCGACTACGCCGCGAACACCACGGCGCGCGCTTTCGTGACCTTCACCGACCTGCCTGCCGGCGCGCCGTCGGGGCAGTTCTTCGTCACCGACGCCGACCTCGTGATGTACAACTCCTACGCCAACACCTGCGACCAGCGCTCGATCCAGGTCGAGGGCCTGTTCGAGGACTTCTCGGCGGCCACCACTTGGAACGACCAGCCCGTCATCGACCCTTACGGGGTGGAGGGCAGCGCCATGGTGCCGCTGTCGCCGTGCGCCCTGGGGTTCCACACCTGGGACGTGACCGGCTACGCGCGGCGCTGGTTCGAGGGCACCCAGGCCTACATGGCAGCGGCGGCAGGCTACACCGGAGCCGACTTCGGGCTCCGACTGAGCGCCACCGACGAGGGTGATCCGTTGACGTGGCGGGCGTTCCGCTCGGGTGAGAACACCAACCCGGGCGCCCCGGTGCTGGCGGTGACATACGAGACCCGCCCGGCGGCGCCGGTTCACTCCTCCCCCGAGGACGGAGCCCACCTGCTGGAGGTGCCGACCCTGGAGGTTGACCCGGTTGCTGACCCGGATGGGGATCCGGTGAAGTACTGGTTCCGGGTGTGGAGCACGCCCAGCGAGTTCGAGAACGGGTTGGTGCTGAACTCGGGCTGGATAGACGACCCCTCGTGGACGCCGCCGGCTGAGTCCTTCGAGGACGGCGTTTCCTACACCTGGCGGGCCTACGCCACCGATCAGGAGACCACGCCGATGTGGTCGCTGGCCACCCGCACGTTCGTGGTGGACGGGCACCCGGCGTACGCGCCGACCGACGCGGCGGGGCCCTACGGTGTGGACCTGGCGACCGGGAACGTGACCTCGGGCTGGTCCGGCCCGGAGCTCCCGACGGTGGAGGGCTCGTTCGGAGTCGGGGCCTCTTATGACGCGCAGTCGGCGCTGCCCGAGTCGGACCTTACCGGCAGCTACTTCAACGACGGCAACGACAACGAGTCCTTCGACGACGACGTGGTGATCAGGCGCAGCGATCCGTCGGTGTCGTTCATCTGGACGCTCGCCGGCGGCCCGTACCCGGAGCTGGAGACCGGGGAGTGGTTGGCCCGCTGGGAGGGCTTCGTCGAGGTGCCCCAGACCGGCAGCTACGAGTTCGGCACGGTGCATCACGGCAAGACCCGCGTGGTGATCGACGGGACGACGGTGCTGGACCGCTGGTCGCAGGTCGCCTACGAGGAGGCGCCGGTGTATGACGCCTCGCCGGTGACACTCAGCGCCGGTGAGCTCTATCCGATAGCGATCGAGTTCGCCGCTCCGGGGCCCATCTGGGGCATCCCCACCGACGGGTTCGTGGAGCTGTGGGCCAAGGGTGCGGTCAACGAGCAGCGGGTCGATGGCTCCTGGCTCTCGCCCAAGCAGTACGAGGCGCACGAGGCGCTACCTGACGGCTGGACGCTGGGGGCGGCGTCGTATGCGGGATTCACCCACGCCGAGGTCGGCAACGACACGGTAGCGATCAAAGACAGCTTCGGGTACGGGCTGGTGTTCAACCGGACCGAGGACGGGGCCGGCTGGGAGCCCGCCGAGGAGTGGAACACCGCCACCTTGGTCGATGATGCCACCGGCGCGGGCCAGCTCACGCTCCAGGCTGACGGCTGGACCTACGTGTTCGACGGCGACGGCAAGCTCGTGGCGGCGTCCTCGCCGGTAACCGAGGGCGACACCGCGCCGTCGCACACCTACGAGACGATCACCATCGGCGGTATCGACTATCAGCGGCTGACGACGATTGGCGATTCGGTGTCGGGCCGATCGATCCTTTTGGCCTACGAGGACGGGTCGGGCGGCTGTCCCGCCGCGCCGCCGGGGTTCGATCCGACGCCGCCGACGGGCATGCTGTGCGAGGTCTCCTACTGGGACGGCACCGCAACCGAACTGTACTACGTGGGCGGGCAGCTCGGCCGGGTCACCAACCCGGGCGCGGCGGTCACCGATTTCACCTACGACGGCGCAGGCCTGCTGGCGGGGGTGCGGGATCCGCTGGCCGCCGACGCAGTTGCCGCGGGGGTTCGCGCCGACGACGGGACCACCTTCTGGGAGGTGGCCTACGACACCGGCGGCAGGGCCGTGTCGATCACCGGGCCCGAACCCGCACCCGGGGAGGCGCGCCCGGTGACCTCCTACAGCTACGCCACCGCCTACACCGACGTACACGTCGCCGGTCTTGCCGAGCCGAACGGTTTCACCCGGCGGGCCGCCTACCACCCCGACTTCGGGCGTCAGGTTACCGACACCACCGCCGACGGGTTGACCTCCACGATCGAATACGACGACTTGGACCGCCCGTGGATGACCACCGACGGTACAGGCATGAAGGCCAGCACGATCTTCAACGACTGGGGTCTGGCCACCGACACCTACGGGCCGGCGCCGGCCGCCTGGTTCGGCGCCGACGGCCTGCCCCAAGCAGGGTACGTGGCCCAGACACCTCACAACGCGACCGGCTACGACGAGTTCAACACCTTGGGTGCCACCTGGTGGGACAACACCGAGATGGAGGGCGCGCCGGTGTCGTCGGACATGGGGGTGGGCACAGCAGGCGGCGAGATCGCCTTCTCGTGGAGCTCGCATCCCGACGTCGCGTTCATCACCGGCAACAACTACTCGGGGCGTTTGACCGGGCTGGTCAACCTCGCCCAGGCCGGTGAGTACACCATCGAGATCGTCCGCAACGCCAAGGTGACGGCGTTCGTCGACGGGACACTGGTCGGTTCGGACTGGGAGGGCACCTCCCAGACCATGTCGGCGACGGTGCAGGTGGACGAGCCCGGGTGGAAGCCGATCATGATCGGCTTCGCCCACCCCGGCAGCGGCAACGCCTCGCTCGAGCTGCGCTGGAAGACGCCTGGTTCAGGATCGACGGTGGTGGTGCCGGGCACGGCTCTGCGCCCCCAGATGGGGGTCGCCACGTCCCAGACGGGTCCCGACGGTGAGGTCACCGCCATGGGCTATGAGGACCCCGCCACCGGCATGGCGACCTCTTCGACCGCCGACCCCGGCGGTGAGGACCTGACGCAGAGCTTCGCCTACGAGGCTGCCGGTGAGGGCTACCGGCGCATGCTGTCGCGCACGCTGCCGGCGGGGCCCGACACCGAGGTGACCTACGCCTACTACGGGGACAGCGAGACCCGGGACAACCCCTGCACACCCGAGGCTGACGCCGCCAACCAAGCGGGTGCGCCGAAGCTGAGCACCGGCGCCGACCCCGACGGGGCGGGCGGCCAGGGCGCCATCACCAGCGAGTGGGTGTATGACGCGACCGGGCGGGTGGTGGCCCAGCGCCGCAACGACGACGACTGGACCTGCACCACCTATGACAGCCGGGGCCGCCCAGTCACCGTCAACTACCCCGCCTGGGACGGCGAACCGGCGCGCACGGTGATCACCAACACCACCGCCATCACCGGTGGCGGTTCGGCGGGTCACGCGGATCTGGTGTTGGCCGACGAGCCGCTGGCGTATTGGCGCCTGGGGGAGTCCTCCAGCGCTGGGGCGGCGGTGGACGCCTCGGGTAACGGCAACGACGGGGACTACAACGGCACGGTCAGCGTGGGTGTGGGGGGCGCGATCGAAGCTGACACGGCGGCT
>QEUP01000034.1 GCA_003577145.1 Acidobacteriota bacterium
GGGCCATCTTCTTGAGCGCCTTGCGCTCTCGGTGGGAGATGTTCAAACGGGGAGCAGTCTTCACGGGCATACCGCCCACACTAACCCACCACACTATTTGAGCGACGGATCACTACCGGCGCAGGCACGCGCATGACGATGGGGATCCTCTCGGCCAGGAACTTCTGGACAAGCCTCGGAAAGGTGGTCTTCACCATAGGGACGATCGGGGTCTGCTTCTCCGTCATCTGGCTAGCGAACGAGGAGACAACCACAGGCTGGCAACTGCTACTGGTCCCGCCGATTGGCATGTGGGGCGTCTTTGTCAGTTCGCTGCCCTTCTTCACCCTCGGCTTCCTGCTCGAAATCAGAAAAGATGTGAAGGATCTCCAGAAGAACGTCCAAACAACGATGCATGGCAGTAACGGCATTCTTGCCCAGATCACAGGTCTCCAGGCACGCGCCGATCAGGAAATCGACCCCAAGAAGCGACGCTTCTGCACGAAGTGCCAGGCCTCTCTGCAACAGAGGGACTTCAACCGAGGGGTGTGTCCCAAGTGCGGGAGCAACCTGAGCGAGCAGCCATAGGCGTTGAGGGGGATCAGTGCTCCCTGTCGCCCCGCGTGTCGCCCTTCCAGGACACCTCGTGCGTCATTCGGCGACACGGGGGAACTGCTCGACGACACGATCCTGCCAGCCGCTCATCTCCAAGTCGCTGAAACGCTCGTACGCACATCTGGCCAGTCGGTGGGCAGCCTCCGCGTCTTTGTGCAGGCGGATCCGGGCGAGCGCGTCGTCCACGTCGAGGATCGCTCTCAGCGGGCGTTCACCCGTCTCGTCGAGGTGATGGCGTGCCCTGTCGAACCACTCGGCCGAAGCATCGGCGTCCCGGAGGAGCGTGGCGATGCGGGCCAGCTCGAGGCGCCCATCTGTCATCGGGGCACGGAAGTCGGGCTCGACGACCTTGGTGCGCACGTTCACCTCGAGGAAGTCTGCGTGGTCGGGGCGATCGAGCTGCCAGAGCGTGTCGACCGCGTGCCAGACCAGGTGCAGGTAGGTGGACGCCCGGGCGTTGGCACCCTCGATGGCGGGGAGCACGAGCGCGAGGGTTTCGAGTGCCCCGTCGGCCTCTCCTGCCTCCGCCAGGGCCGCGGCGAGCAGAGCCCTCATCGAGGCGAGCGCCCAGGTGTCCTGACCGGATGCGACCAGCGCTTTCAGCCCTTCGATGGCTGCGCCAGGCAGCGTCCAGCCCATGGCGCGTCGGTAATCGTCTTCGGCACCCGCTAGCTGGAGGGTCGCGTCCGATAGCGGCGGCAGCCGGGCAGCGCGTTGCCGCGCTCGGTCGCGGGCTTGGCGGGCGGCTTCGAACTCGCCCAGTGCCGCGTGGCAGCGCAGCAGAGCTACGTCCGCTTTCAGCGCTTCGCGCAGCTGTCCGTGCCTGTCGAAGTCTTCCGCCTCCATTTCGAGCAGGGGCTTGGCCAGCTGGTACGCGCCGGCGAAGAACACCAGGTGCTCGGGTATCCCTGAGTCCAGGACCGCCTGGCGGTCGCCGCCCGGAACTCTCGCGATCGGCCAGCGACGCACCTCGGCCTCGGTCCGCCTGTCGAGGAGGCTGGTTATCTCTGCCAGCTCCCGTGTGTCAGGGTGGATTCCGGGGAAATCCGAGCTCTCCTCGCCGTACATCCACTGCCAGAAGGCGAACAGCGCCCACAGCTTGGAGGGCGATTCGGTGAGGCGGCCCCCGTTGTCGGCGATCGCCTTCAGCGTCCCTGCGGGCAGCCCACTACGGCGGGCAGCATGGAGGGCATCGGCGAGGAACTCGGCGCACTCGTCACGGCTGACGGCTTCTTCCATGCTGCGACTGGCTTCGAGCAGCAACTCGGTGGCGTCATCGGCAAGGGCCCATGTCGCAGCCAGCGCGCGGCGTGCCAACAGGCGGGAGCGTTGCACCTCGTCAGCCGTGAGGTCCATCGCGATGCGGCACATCTCCGCCTCGCTGGCATGCGCGGAGACCTCGGTGGCTTGGTCAGCCGCGAGGATCGCCAGCCCAACCCCTTCGTCGCTGCTGCCGAGGGAGCGGCTGCTGTGATACAGGTGGGCGGCGCTGGCGGCGAAGCGGCCTCGCAGGGGCTCCCCGAGTGACGACAGCGACTCGGCCAGCGATCGCTGGAGGCGTATCTGGCGAGACGGGTTGATGGCAGCAGCGGCGCCGCGCCTGACGATGGCGTGGGTGAAGTCGTAGCAGTCCGGTTCGCTCGCCGGCTCCAGGATCGTCGTGGCCAACGCCACATCCAAAGCGTCGAGGGCCTCGGCTTCCTCGATGCCGACTGCGGAGACGACCGCCGCCAACGGAACCGGGCCCGAGTGGACCGACATCATGTCGACAAGCCTCCTGGCCGGGTCGGGCAGGCGCTCGATGCGGTGATGGATCACGTCCTTCACCGCGCCGGGAAGGTCCGGAGAGGAGCCGGTGTGGCGCATCTCACCTTCGGTGCGTTCGACGGCCCCGCTCTCCACGAGATCCGCCAGCAGCTCCCGCATGAAGAAGGGATTCCCGTGGGCTTGCTCGTACAGGAGGATGGCTGTGTCGTTGGCGAGGGCGCCGCGGATCAAGTGCTCCAACAGCTCTCGGCTGTCCGACGCGTTGAGCCCATCGAGGGCGACCCGTGCCGGTTCGGCCTCTCGCTGAAGCCCTCGCAACATCTGCTGCACAGGTTCGGAGAGGCCGACCTGCTCACTGCGAACGGTGCCGATGAGCAGTGCACGCCGGAGGCTGATGCCGCGCGCGAGGTGGCGAAAGAGGGCGAGCGAGCCGGGGTCGGCCCAATGGAGGTCCTCCAGGGTCAGTATCAAGGGTTTGTGCCGGCAGGCGCCTTCGACGAAGCGCGCCACTCGGTCCAGGAGCCGGAAGTGGTCCTCGTCAGGATCGACCGGGGTGCTGGTTTCGTCTGCACTGACGACTCGGGACAACGCGGGTACGAGGCGGGTGATGACAGGCCCTGCCGCCACTGCGGTGGACCGCAGCGCCGACGGCTCCATGCGGGGAAGGAGCCCGGCGAGGAGATCCGACCAGGGGCGGTAGGCATGCGAGTCGTCCTCGTAACAATGGCCGGTTGATGCCAGTACCTCGCTGGGAGCATCCCGGGCCAATTCCTCGACGAGCCTGGTCTTGCCGATCCCAGCTTCACCGGAGATCAAGCAGACTGCGCCCCGCCCTTGGAGGGCCTGCTCGAGGCAGTCATGCAATATCGACAGCTCCTTGTTGCGGTTGACGAGACGTCCCAAGCGTTGCACTCGCGCGGGTCGCTCTGATCCGCTCAGCGTCACGCAGGCGACCGGATCGGAGAAGCCCTTGAGATCGAGCTCCCCGACACTTTGGAGCACGAAGTCATGCTGGCCGGCGAGGACACCCCGGACGGTTTCGGTGGCGAGGATCTGACCTGCATCAGCCAGGTCGCAGAGCCGTTTGGCCATCACGACGGTGGACCCGAACAAGGTGCCGTCGTGTCGTATGCGCACATCGCCGACGCTGAGACCGATCCGTACCTGCAGCTGGGGGCCGGGTGCCGTGTCGACCTCCTCGCAGATGGCCAGCGCCGCTGACGCCGCGCTGCGGGTGGATGTGAAGACCGCGACGATCCCGTCGCCCAGCCAGTCGATGACCTCTCCCCCCTGAGCAGCTACCCCGTCACAGAGGATCTCGCGATGCTGGAAGATCACGGCTTCGGAGCGCTCGTCACCGAGCCTGTCGAGCAGGTCGGTCGAGGCGACGATGTCGGTGAACATCACCGTACGGATCTGCATGTCGCCGGGATGGCTCATGCGGACTCACCTTCCTCGCTGCCAGCCGGCGAGCATTGGGAGGGAACCGCTTGGTGGATCCCGCAACGTCGGCTCGGGTCAGAAGCTACCGTACGGACCGCTGGGGCTATGTCGTACGAGTGGAGGTGACAGCAATGAGAGGCGTAGATCCGAAAGTTGCCGGGGGATCCTGCCATCCCGGCGACGCCGTGGTCGGGTTCATCGCCGACAACTACGACCGGCTCGCCGCAGAGCTGCGGGACGGCCAGACCCCCGATCACTTCGTCAACGAGATCCTCGGCGGTCTCGACACCGACCTCGCCGCAGCGGCCCGAGGTTTCATCGAGACGCTTCCGGCGCCCACGATCCCGATGATCCACCAGGTCTACAAGTTCTGCGATTCCCGGGACATGCCTCTCGACCTCCAGTTCATGGTGGTCGAAGAACCAGCTGAGCAGGTCAGCGAGTGGAGCGAGCGCAACCGCGTGCGCCTGACAGTCGAGTTCGACAGCGTCGGTGCCCGCTTCTGGGTCTGGCATCCCGAACCCGATCCGTCGCCCGTGCACTCCTGGTACGAGCCGGGCCCGGACCAGCCAAGCGCCCCCGGCTGATCGGGCTGCAACCGTGTGTCAGCTCAATTCGAGGACGTAGTTGCCTTGCTCGTCGAGATGCGCGGAGCTGTCCGGTGGCAGCACGACCACGGTGAACGGCTCTTGGATCAGGGCCGGACCATCGATGCTGAATCCCGTGCCCAACCGGGGCCCGTCATAGACGGGGACTTCGACGGGTTCGAGCCCGAAGTACGCAGAACGGGTGCCGATGCGGGCTTGCTCGGGATCGCTCTCGGCTCCCAGGTCGGCGAAGTGCTCGGGTTTGGGCGTGTGGCCTCGGGCTACGATGCGCATGCCGCGCACGATCGGCTCCTGATCGGGGAAGCAGAAACCGCGCTCGGCCTCGTGCTGGCTGTGGAACCGCTCGGCCGCGTCGCTCAGCTCGGCCTGACCGATCTCGCTCGCCGTGTCGACGGGGATGCTCATGTCGAAGTTCTGGCCCTGGTAGCACATCTGCAGGAACAGCGAGATGTCGATCTCCTGCTCTGTGAGACCGGTTGGCTCGAACTCCTTGCGTACCTCACCGAGCAGGTCGGAGCGGACCTCGGCGAGCCTCTGGAGATCGACCTGGGAGAGCGGTACCACATAGGACTGGACCTGATCGATGACGTAGTCAGCGACCAGCACGCCGAGCGCGGAGAAGGCGGGGGCGATCTTGGGCAGCAGGACGCGGTGGATGCCGAGCTCTTGGGCGATGGCCCAGGCATGGACGGGACCGTTTCCCCCGTAGGCGATCAGTGACAGCTCCCGGGGGTCGGCACCGTGCGAAGCGAGGATGCGGCGAGTGGCGTTGGCCATGTTGGCGTTGACGATGCGCTCGATGCCCCATGCCGCCTCGATCACGTCGACGCCGAGTGGATCGGCGACGTCACGCTTGATCGTCTGGCGCGAGGCTTCGACGTCAAGGCTCATCCGCCCCGAGGCGAAGCCATCGAGGGGCAAGTAGCCGAGGACGGCATCGGCATCGGTGACGGTGGGTTGTGTGCCACCTCGCCCGTAGCAGACCGGGCCGGGGACGCTGCCGGCGCTTTCGGGGCCGACCAGCAGGGAACCCTCGCTGACGCGGGCGATCGACCCGCCGCCGGCGCCCACGCTCTGTACGTCGACCATGGGCAGGCCGATGTAGTAGCGATAGCGCCAGACCCAGTCGGTCTTGATCTCGGGCTTGTTGTCGCGCACCAGGCACACGTCGAAGGAGGTGCCGCCCATGTCGATGGCGACGAAGTCCTCGATGCCCGCCCGCCGGGCGGCCTCGGCTGCTCCCATGGCTCCGCCGGTGGGGCCCGACGCCAGCACGTTGACAGCTCGGCGTGCCACGTAGTCGGGCGGCATGACCCCGCCGGTCGACTGCATGATGAGCAGCGGTCCGCCGTAGCCGGCCGAACGCAGCTGCTCCTGCAGGTGGGTGACGTAAGAGGCGATGCCAGGGCCGATGTAGGCGTTGACGAGAGTGGTGGAGACACGCTCGAACTCCGGACCCCGGGGCATGACCTCGTGAGACAGCGTGATTTGTTCGACCTCGGGGTATTCCTCCCTGATGATCTCGGCCGCGCGGCGCTCGTGCGCGGGGTTCACGAAGCTGAAGATGAACATCACTGCAATGGAGTTCACCCCGAGATCGCGCAGGCGCCGCACACCGCGCCGGACGGCTTCTTCGTCGAGGGGTTTGATCACATCCCCCTCGAAGTTGAGGCGTTCGGGGATCGGGATACGGGCTCGTCGGCGGGCGATCGGCTCGGGTGCCGGATAGGCGGGATCCCAGATCTGCTCCTTGAAGCCTCGGCGTAGCTCGATCTTGTCGCGCTGTCCTTCGGTGACGAGCAGGCCGGTCTCGGCGCCGTTCATCTGGATCATGGTGTTGTCGCCGGCAGTGGTGCCGTGCACGACGATGTCGAGATCCGCACACAGATCCTGCAAGGAACGTCCGAACCTGTCCGCCAGCTGGGAAAGGCAGCTCATGACGCCGATCGACTGATCTTCGGGGGTGGTCGGTGCCTTGTCGAGCACCACCTCCCCCTCAGGCGTGACACAGATCGTGTCGGTGAACGTTCCTCCAACGTCGATGCCCACACGGAAGCCCATCAGCTCCCCTCCTTCTTCCGGGCGGACCGGAGCTCGGCAGTGCGGTCTTCGTCGACGGCGAGAGTGAGGTCCTCGAGCGAGCCGACCAGGACCACCCCGTAGTCCCGCTCGGCGGCCTCGACGCTCACGTACTCGTCGAGGACATCGCCGAGCACCGTGTCGGCGTCGCGATCGAGTGGATCACCCCAACCGCCCCCACCGCCGTAGTCGAAGTTGAACGACTGGCCGGCATCCATCGGCACCCACTCAGCGGTGTGCTCCACGACGTAGGGATCGTCAGATCCGTAGCGCAGCGTCAGCTTGTTGGGTGCTCCCGGCTTGCCGCCGGCCACGCCGGGCATCGGGTACTTCATGCCGACCACATAGGTGTAGACCTCGCAGGGAACGAGGGTCTCTTTGACGTAGTGGGCTCCGCACAGGCCACGCCACTGCCCCGGCCCACCCGCGTCGGTGCGGTAGTCCGCGCTCCATTGGATGTGGGGGAAGAGGCTCTCGTTCATCTCTGTGGTGGCCTTCCAGAGGTTGCCGAAGGAGGCGTTCTGGGCCCCCCACCCGTCGGTGCCTTTGGCTGCGTTGCACCACCCGGCGTGCACTTCCGCGGAGTGGTCGGTGAAGCTGTGACCGGTGCGGGGGTCCTCCCCGACGAGAACCGTCGGGATCCCCGTCTTGTAGACCTGGGGCACGGCCCGGTCGGGAGCAACCTCTTGCAGCGCCAGCGCGATGGCTTCGCCGACCTCGGTGCCGGGATGGTGGGTGCCGGCGCTGACGGGTTTGCCGAACGGTGGGTTCAGCACACATCCCTCGGGTACGACGATGTCGATGCTCTCGAAGAAGCCTTCGTTCTTGGGGATCTCCGGGCTGGTCATGCAGGCGATCTGGGCCATGGTGTAAGCGCGGGTGTTCCCGTAGCTCGACCACGCCTGCAACTCGTCGCGATCGTCGGTGCCGCTGAAGTCGATCTTCAAGCGGTCCCCCTCGACGGTGACTGCCACATGGATGTGGATGTCGGGGTTGCCCCATGGATCGTGGTCACCGTAGACGTCGGCTTCGTACACCCCGTCGGGCCAGCCGGCGACCTCGGCGCGGAAGCGCCTACCCGTCGAGTCGATGAAGTAGTCCACCGCGGCCTCGACGACGTCGGTGCCGAAGCGGGCGAGGATCTCACCGAGGCGTTCGGCACCGAGCTGGGCCGAGCCGATCTGGGCGTGGATGTCGCCCAGGTAGCCGGGGGAGCGGTTGTTGGCCGCCAGCATCTCGAGCACGTCGGTGCGCTCCTTGCCGGCCTCGACCACTCTCATGGCCGGGACCCGCAGGCCCTCGCCCCACACGTCCTTGACGGTGACGTTGTATCCACCCGGGACCGAGCCGCCGGTGTCGCCGTGGTGGCACTGGATGCTGGCCATGAGGACCAGCCGGCCGTCGGAGAACACCGGCGCGAAGACGTTGTAGTCGGGCAGGTGGCCGCCTCCGTTGTAGGGGTCGTTGGCCAAGAACACGTCACCGGGTTGGATGCCGTCACCGATGTGGTCCACCGCGTAGCGCACCGGCAGCGCCGAGGACATCATCAGCTGGGGTATGCCCACCGACACCGCGGCGTAGCGGCCGTTGCGGTCCATGATCGAGGCGTTGCGCTCGTTGCTCTGGTTGAGGATCGGCGTGGTGGCCGTCCGCGAGACGTATACAGCCATCTCGAAACAGATGGTCTCCATCGTCCCCCGTATCACCTCGGCTATCACCGGGTCGACCGGGGCACCATCGGTCAACGGGGGACGCGGTTGGGCGAGTGCTTCAAGATCGGCTCGCATGGTTCTCAGCTCCCCTCTCGTGTGTGCGGGCAGCGGTGACCCCGCCGCTCGCCTGGTGGGCCCAGGTTTCGCTCAGGCCCGGTAGACGACCGTTTCGGGGAAGTCCGCAAGGTTCAGGTCGAGCCCGAAGATCCGCTCGGCGTTGCTTTGCAGCATCTTCTTCTGCTCCTCGGCAGGAACGCCCGCCAGGGCAGTTGCGATCGTCTTGCGCGAGTGCGGGTAGGTGGAGGTGGGATGGGGGAAGTCGCACTCCCACATGATGTTGTCGACGCCGATCTCGTGGCGCAGGCCGATGCCGGTGACCTCGAACCAGAAGTTCACGTAGATCTGGCGGCGGAAGTACTCGCTGGGACGCATCATCATGCCTTCGTCCCACAGGTGCTGCGCTTCGTACTGGTGGTCGGCGGTCTCGAGCATGTAGGGCACGAAGCCCAGGCCGCTCTCCACCGAGATGAAGTTGAGCTCGGGGAACCGGTCGAGCACCCCGGAGAACATCAGGTTGCCGATGGCTGCCAGATTGCTGGTGATGGCGCTGACCGAGATCATGCAGAGCTTGCGGAACTTGTCAAAGCCCTTCCACAGGTCCATGTTGACCCCGCCGGAGCCGATGTGGAGGGAGCAGGGCGTCTTCAGCTCCTGCATGGTGGCCCACAGCGGATTCCAGTAGTCCTCGTTGAAGTGCGGGAAGCCGAAGTTCTGCGGCGCGGCGGTCCACACCACGCCTTTGTGACCGAGCTCGTGGGCCCGGCGCAGCTCTTCGACTGCCAGGTCGACGTCCCACATGGGCAACAGGCACTGGCCTACGAAGCGCGGGCTCACGTCGACCCATTCCTCGACCAAGAAGTCGTTGTAGGCACGGATCGAAGCCAGCCGCAGCTCGGGCGAGCCCTTGGTGGATACGTAGGGGCCGCCGCCGAATCCCGATGCCTGGGGGAAGAGCACCTCCACCGCCACGCCGTCCTCGTCCATGATCTCGAGACGTGCCTTGGCGTCGTAGACCGCCGGGGGTGCCTCGTCCCAGGTCTTGATGGCGCCGCGGTCAGGCATCATGGCTGCCGCGCCGGTGCCGACCAGGCGTACCTTCTCGCCTGCGTAGACCCAGGTGTCCTCGCCGTCGATGTTGACGACCTGCGCGCAGTCCTTGTGGAACTTCTTGGGGAGCCGGGAGATGAAGGTGTCGCGCTTCTCCCAGGCGTGGTCGTCGGTGGAGATGGGCAGGATATCCATGTCAGGGAACTCCTCGTCGTGCTGGTCCGGCTGCCAGGCCATGAACCTACCTGACACCTATGTCATGTCGATCCGGGTCCTTGTTGACGCGGAATCCACAGAGAAACCTGACATCAACGTCAGCATTGTATGACGGGGGTCACCACCAAGTCAACGCCCAATCGACCCTGATCATTCGACTTCGCCGGATCAGCCGGATCAGCCGCTCGGGCGCGCGGGCGAAGCGCGGTGCTCGACGAGGGCTGAGCGAACCCCTCGACACCCCTGTCAGGTCACCCGAAACCCAGCCGGGGTCACCCGAAACGGGTCGGTATCTTGGCGGCCTCCTCGATGAAGGCCTGGAAGGTGGCGTTGTAGCGGTAGAAGGTGTCGATCCCGAGTTGCTCGTCACCGGTCAGGTGGAAGCGCTCACCGGCGAGCACGAGGCTGTTCAGGGTGTGGTGGATGTCGGCACGACCGCGTGCCTGGATGTGCTCGATCAGCTCGCGCCAGTCCTCGGCGGAGGCGCTGACGTGGCAGTCGACGCCTTCTTCGCTGCCGTCCCAGTCGCTCACCCCGGTGCAGCCGAAGCCCTCGAAGGTGAGCCGGTAGGCGGCGTCACCGACCTGCAAGACCAGCGTGCACTCGACCATGCCGAGTTGGCGGTAGCGTTCGGCGTCGGTGTCCGCCGCGTCGGCGAGGGCCTGGAACCACTTCGCTGACGGGAACTCGAGTGTCTCGGTCGTGGTGGTTGCCATCGTTTCTCCTGTTCTGCGGTCCAGCTGCGTCCGGTCTGCACTCACCCGCTCAGAAGGGCAGGTCGGGCGGGAGCATGCATGCCTCGCGGCGATTGAGGCCGGCCGACTCGGTGCGCAACAGGTACTCCTCGCGCATCTTGCGGTAGGCCATCTTGTAGATCTCGAGGCCCTTCTCGATGCCGTCCAACCCGTCGCCGGCGAGAATGGAGCACGACTCCACGGTTGCAGGGTGCATGAAGAACAGGTCCAGGAAGAACATCTCCGACGCGGTGGCCAAGTCGTTGAGCCGCTCGAGTTGAGCGTCGGCGTCGGGTGAGTTGTCCAGCAGGTACTTGAGGTGCATGGTGCCGTAGGCCACATGGCGGGCCTCGTCCTGCATGACCATGCGGAAGATCTGCTTGTCGAGGTCGGTCTTGCCGAGGTACTCACCGAAGCGGAACATCGACAGGATCGCCCCTTCGAACACGACGTGGATGGCGTAGGAGACGTGATCCCAGGTCGAGAACAACGGGTTCTTCCCCGGCTCACCCCCGGGGCCGTCCCCGCTGCTTATCTTCGTCGCTCCGATCGCCGCCAGCGCGTTGCCCAAGTCGAGGGTCATGCCGAGCCCGCCACCGTTGGCGAAGGTCCTCTTGCGGAACACCTCGGTGTGGCGCGCCTCGTCCATGAGCTGGGTGGCCAGGAACAGCTTGATCTCGTGGTAGTAGGTGTTGAACGCCGGGATCCACGGCGCGAGGACGTCGTTGACGAGGTACTCGCCCATGGTGAGGAAGGTGTTGAACTGGCAGGTGGCGCGTTCGAGATCGGGCGGCAGCTCCTCGAGCAGGTGCCAGTCGATGTCTTCGGTGGCGCGCCACTGGCGGCTGGTCGCCTCCTCGTAGAGGGTCACGAGGTTCTCGCCCCACAACTCGTGCTTGTCGTTGAGGTCCCAATCGCGCGGGCCCAACCCCGGCTCGTTGCCGGCACCTCGGGGAGTGACGCCTGGCGGCGCGTGGGGGCCGGGGTACAGACCCGACGCCCGGTCGACGTCCATGAGGGTGATGCCCCGCTCGGAGGGCTCTGCTTTGATGCCCCACTGACCCCAGATCCCACCGCCGGGCTCGGCGTTGAACCAGGTGAGGTCGAAATCGCCCTTGCGCACCGCCTGGGCGTAGGGGCGCAGAGAGATCTGGTCCGCGTACTCGGTCGGGGACGGCGTCTGCGGTTCGCTGACGGTAGTTGTCATTGTCTGGACTCCTCTGGGAGGTCTCACCCGAGCGCCCGCCGGCCGGCTTGAACGCCGACCTGGCAGGATCTCGAGCTCACGCGAATGGTCGTGTCCGGTTCTGCTGTCAACTGCCCTGGCCGTGGACACGCCCGGCGGCGAGGTCGCTGGCCAAGGTGCCTCGTTCGTCGTACCTCTTCGTGCGGCTGCGGACCGAGGTGTCGACGTCTGCCGCCTCGGCTCGCAGGGCGCCGACGGTGCAGCGCTCCTTCGGCCGTTGCTGGAAGGGGTCGTAGCGGTAGTGCTTCATCACGTTGAGGTGGGTGATCTTGGCGGCTTCGTCAGCGGGAACGCCGTCGAGGGACTTGGCGAGATCCTCTGGCGAGGTGGGCCAGGTGCAGTCCGAGTGCGGGTAGTCGCACTCCCAGGTGATGTTGTCGAGACCCACGGCGTGGCGGTTGCGGATGCCGACCGGGTCGTCGATGAAGCAGGTGATCACCCGCTCCTTGAACACCTGGCTGGGCAAACGGTCACCGAAGTCCTGGCCGGTCCAGGTGTGGTGGCGCTGGTAGGTGTAGTCGACGCGTTCGAGGAAGTAGGGGATCCAGCCTATGCCGCCCTCGATCAGCGAGAACTTGAAGGTCGGGAACTTGCGGAATATCGGCGACCAGACCAGGTCGGCGGCCGCTTGCACGATGTTCATCGGCTGGAGGGTGATCAGCACGTCCATCGGTGCGTCATCGGCGGTGATGACCAGCTGGGACGACGAGCCGATGTGGAGGTTGACCACGGTGCCTTCGTCCTCGCAGGCCGACCAGAACGGGTCCCAGTGATCGGAATGGAGGCTGGGGTAGCCGAGCTTGGCGGGGTTCTCCGAGAAGCTGACCGAGTGACAGCCCTTGGACTCCAGGCGCCGCACCTCGGCAGCCATGAGCTCCGGGTCCCAGATCGGCACCAGGCAGTTGGGGATGAAGCGCTCGGGGTAGGCGCCGCACCAGTCCTCGATGTGCCAGTCGTTGTAGGCCTGCAGCAGCGTCAAGCCGAGGTCTTTGTCCTTGGTCTTGGCGAAGAGCTGGCCGCAGAACTGGGGGAACGAGGGGAAGCAGACCGAGCCCAGCACCCCGTTGGCGCTCATGTCGCGCACCCGCTCGTGGATGTCGTAGCAGCCGGACCGCAGCTCGGCCAGCGAGGTCGGCTCGATGCCGTACTCGTTGAGGGGGCGCCCTACGACCGCGTTGAGCCCTACGTTGGGCAGCTCCTGGCCCTGGTAGAGCCAGACGTCGGTGTCGTTGTCCTTGTGGACCAGCTTCGGTGCCGAGTCCTTGTACTTGTCGGGTAGGCGACCCTCGAACAGGTTCGGCGGCTCGACCACGTGGTCATCGACGCTGACCAGGATCATGTCCTCGACGTTCATCCTCATCCCCTTCTGTAGCAGGCCTCCGCGGGTGGAGAACTACATTCTCCACTCCGAGAGGACGGTTTTCAAGTGAAACGGGGATGGCAGGGAAAACTAGAACGCGTTTCATCTCGAACGCTACCGCCGAAGGAGGTGATCAACGCCGACAACCGCCTGTTGCGAGACGGACTTTCCGCACTGCCGGTCTGATCCGAGTCAGGCGGGTTCGTGCAGCGCGACGCCCGCGCGCCCGGCGCGCTTGGCTTCGTACATCGCCGAGTCGGCTTGGCCGATCAGCTCCTCGGGCGACACACCGGTGCGCGCGAGCGCGATGCCGATGCTGACCGTTCCCTTCAGCACCAAGCCCTTCAGCTCGACTGGCTCGGACAGCACCGAGACCAGCCGGTGCGCCAGAGCGGCGGCGCTGTTGGCGTTCTCGAGATCCTCGGCGAGGACGACGAACTCGTCACCCCCGAAACGGGCGACGGTGTCGCCCGGCCTCACCATGTTGGCCAGCCGACGGGAGACCTGGACCAGGAACTCGTCGCCGACGCGATGGCCGTGAGTGTCGTTCACCTGCTTGAAGAAGTCCAGGTCACAGAACAGCACGGCCGTCAACGATCGCTTGCGCTCCGCCCGCTGCAGCGCGGTGCGCAGACGGTCTTCGAAGAGCTGCCGGTTGGGTAGCCCGCTGAGGGGATCGTGGGTGGCCAGGTAGGCGAGCTCGGCGGTCCTCGTCTGGTCCTCCTGCTCGTCAGCGGTCGGGGCGGGATACTCGTCGAGCAGGGCGAGGTGGAAGCGTTCGCCGACGAAGTCGTGGAAGGCCGACAGGCTCAGCCGAGCCCCCGCGACGGTCCCGTCTGCTCGCTGCAGCCGGATGCGGATGCGTTCGTCGAGGCGAGGCTCGGCCATGGCCAGATCGACGTTGGCCTGGTCGTCGGGATGGAGCAGCTCGCGGAAACGGCGATGCTCGAGCCGCTCGGGGTCCAAGCCCACGAGCGAGCAGAACGCGTCGTTGGCGCGGACGATGTTGGTACGGCTGTCCAGGAGAACAACCCCAAAGGGGAAGTTGAACAGCTGCTGTTGGGTCTCGTCGAGCAGGTGCATCGTCTCGCGCAGGGCGGTGACGTCGCGGGCGTTGACGATGATGCCCCCGACAGTGGGGTCGTCGACCCGGTTCACCAGGTAGAGCTCGAGCAGGCGCGAAGCACCGGAGGCATCGGGGAGCCTCGCCTCGACGCGAACCTCGGTCGCGTCCAGCAGCACCTCTCCGATCGCATCGACGACCCTCGGCCTGTGCGAGTCGTCCACCCAGTCGGCGAGGGCGGTTCCGACGACGCTGTCGGGTTCACGTCCCAGCGCCCGGCTGATGGCAGCGCTGGCGTACTGGACCACGCCGTCGCGGTCCACGAGCATGGTGATCTCGTCGGAGCTGTCCACCAGCGCCCGCAGGCGGTTCGGGCTGGAGGCCACACCGGCGGGGCCGATGGCCGGGGCGACGTCGCGCAGGTACAGCCCCAGCGTGCCGGCCGGTCCCGGGGGGGTCAGCGCGACGACCGTCAGCGCCATGTGCCGCCAGTCGCCATGGGAGGTGACGACCCGTAGCTCGGTCGGGCCGACCGACTCGTCCCTGCCGGCGCAGGCCTCGAGCACGTCGCTGAACACCGCTCGATCGTCGGGATGGATGAGGTCCTCGGCGGCGCGCCCCACCAGCAGATCGGGGCGGTAGCCGAGCAGGCGCTGAACGGTGAGGTTGGCCGAGGCGATCAGGCCGCGCCCATCGGCCACCATGACCACTTCGGGTGAGTTGTCGATCAGGGCGCCCGCATCAGGGGCGTCACCCATGCCCATTGCGTTCCCCTTGTGGGAGTAAGTCAAAGACCCTCGTCGGGGTCCCTCACCCGCCCCGGTGACCGAGGATATACCACGGAGAGTGACAGTAGGGGGCGGTTGAAGGTGAAGATTAGAGGTCCGGGGATGCGACGAAGCATCGGGAGGTCCGGACTTGTGTCACATGGTCCGGAGCGTTCGAGCCCTCAGTGCCCGGTGGGGCGGATGCCGCGCAGTCCCGCCCATGCCAACTCGCTCACACGAGCCGCCAGGGTGCGGGGATCGAGGTCGAGATGCTCGAGCATGACCTGCCGGCTCGATCCCTCGGCCATGCCCACGATGGCGTAGGCCAGGAACCGCCGGTGCTCCTCGGTGATGCCCTCGATCATTATCCGGCTGGCGATGCCCTCGGCTATCGACTCCTCGACGGCGCGCACTTCCGCGGCGAACTCGGCATCGCGACGTGTTCCGGCGCCGAAGAGCACGGTGTAGGAGGCGTGCTGCTTGGCGAGGAACTCGAAGTAGGCCTCGAACCCGCGTTCGAGCTCCTCACGGCCTCCTTCGGCGCTGCCCCACGCTTCGGCGATGCTTTGGCGCAACTGCTCGCCGATCTCGTGCAGCAGCTGGCGGAAGAGCTCCCGCTTGGATGGGAAGTGCTGGTAGAGCACGGGTTTGGTGACGCCCGCGGCGGCGGCCACGTCGTTCATGGACGTGTCGTGGAACCCCTTCTCGGCAAAGACCTCGAGGGCGGTGGCCAGGAGTTGCTGGCGTCTCTCGGCGGCAGGCAGGCGCATGGGTTGAACTACGGTCGAAGAGTTACCGAACAGTAACAACGGACCCGGCCCGGAACTAAACTGACTGCCGCATTGGCGTTTCTTCGCTCACGCCCACCAACGCCGGGCTTCGCCATCCGGTTCTCAGCCAGCCTGAGGATCCATGCCTGATCAGTAGCCGAAGGGCTCGCCTCGCTCCTCCTTCTCGGCCGCCCTGACGCCGTGGGCCAGGATGATCGACGGTGCCAGCACCAGCGAACCGATGGCCAGGCCGGCAATGCCCAGGACGGCCAGGGCCAGGTTGAAGCCGAGCACCAGACCCACGACCACGACCACGAGGAACACGCTGAACATCAGGTAGCCGATTCGCTGTCCCACGTTCGTCCACCTCAGGACCCGGGCGCGACGTTCGCGAACCGGATCGCTCCCCTCGGGCGCGCAGCCCTCGAGGGGAGCGGCGCGCCCCAGCGGCCGCGGATCGCGTCGTCTCATGAACACCATCCTGCTTCACTCAACACCTCGTGCAGGCGCGCCTTCATGGCCGCGACGGAGAAGTGCTCCACCGCCAGGGCTCGGTTCCGGTCCAGCAGCGCGCCGTCGGGGTGATCGAGGAACCGCGACATCGAGGCCGGATCCTCCGGCTCGAACCATTCGAAGCCCAGGCCCCGCAGCTCTTCGGCGACGCGGTAGTGGCCCACCGCAACGGGTGTGCGGTGGATCGATGCTTCGATCGGCGGGTTGCCGAAACCCTCCCACGTCGAGGGGAAAACCACCGCGTCGGCGGCGGCGTAGATGTCAGCGGTACCCCTCCATGGCTGGTGGACCACCCGGCATCCGGCTGACAGCAGCAGCTGGTCGAGATCAGGTCCGTATCCCTCCTCGGCGGCACCGAGCAGCCAGTACGTCGCCCCCAGCGTCTCGCAGAAACGGATCGCCGCAGGGATGTTCTTGCGCGGGATGGCTCGCACCGGGTGGGCGACGAGCAGTTCGTCCCGATCGACCCGCAAGCGCTGCCGCAGCCCGTCGCGGTCGCCGTCGCTCTCGACCTCGAATCCGTTGTGGACGACCGCCGCGTTCAAGCCACGTGCTCTCATCTCGACAGCGGTGAAGCGGTTGATGGTGACGTGGCGCCACGCGGGGTCGTCCGGGGGTAGCTCGGTGACAGCGGCGAACCGCGCCCGCTGCCAGGGAGGATCGTGGTGGTGCAGCAGCGCCGGTCGACCGCGGAGCTCTGCGGCGACGACCCGCGCAGCCCCGGGGTTCAAGGGGATGGTGCAGAGGTTCTCCACCACGACCAGGTCGGCGGTGGAAAGAGCGTCGGCCACCTCCTCGGGGCGGGGAGGCTCGGGCGAGGTGATGGCCAGCTCGGGGATCAGCCGGTCCACGGGGCCGTCCCCGGCGACCGTGTAGCAGTCGAAGCCCATCTCCTCGAATGCCGCCATCCAGTGATCGGCCACGATCGACACGCCGTCGGTCAGGCCGAGGCGGAACGACACGAAGGCACAGCTGGTCAACGGCAGTGGATGTGGTGTTCAGGAGCGAAGGCGGCAAGGCTTGACGGCCCGGACTCAAGCATGGTGTGAGAGAGACGGTGCAGCCAAACGCATTCGGGCTGGAGCCGACGGTCAGGGAGGTGCTCGAGCGACACTGGGTCGAAGAGCACGGCTACACCGCGCCCAACCGCTCTGCCTACCCGTGGCTGTGGTTGTGGGACTCGTGCTTCCATGCGATCTGCTGGGCGGCGCTCGGTGACGAGCGGGCGACGACGGAGCTGTCGACGGCGCTGTCGGGCCAGTCGGCCACCGGCTTCGTCCCCCACATGGGCTACCTCCTAGACCCTCGCGAGGCGGCCGGCTTCTGGGGCCGGTCGGGCTGGTCGACGATCACGCAGCCGCCGATGTACGGTCACGCTGCCGCCGAGCTCACGCGCAGGGGATTCGAGCCCGGTCCCGAGCTGCTGGACAGAGCAACGGCCGGTCTGCAGTTCCTTCTCTCACGGCGGAAGCGAAGCGACGAGGGGCTGGTGGAGGTCGTGCACCCCTGGGAGTCCGGGGCCGACGACAGCCCCCGTTGGGACGACTTCGTCGGCACGCCTTTCGACCGGGCGAGGTGGTACGCCCTGAAAGGTGAGCTGATGGCAGCCGTCGTGAGGTCCGCGGACGGGTCACCGCTGGCCAACCCGACCTTCGCCGTGGCCCCGGCCGGGTTCAACGCGCTGGTTGCCTTCAACGCTCTGGAGCTGGCCGAGGTAACCGGTAGCTCGACGCTGGCAGCCGACGCGCGCGACCTCGTCGAGGTGCTGGACAGCCGCTGGGACCCGGAGCTGGGGACGTGGTGCGATGCCGGGCCGTCGGCAGGTGGCTCAGGCCGGGCCCTGACCCTTGACGGGCTGCTTCCGGTGCTGGTCACCGCCGGCGATGATCGCGTCGAGCGCGTCTTCGCCATGCTGGGAGACCCGGCTCTCTTCGCTGGACGGTACGGCCCGGCGGGTGTGGCCCGCGCCGATCCTTCCTTCGATCCGGACGCCTACTGGCGTGGTGCCACTTGGCCCCAGCTCAACTACCTGCTCTGGTTCGCCGCCGGACGCCGGGGCCGGTTGCGCGACCAGCGACACCTGGTGGAGGCAACGGTTGCCGGCGCCCTCGCGTCGGGGATGGCGGAGTACTGGCACCCTGATTCGGGCCGGGGCATGGGTGCGATTCCGCAGTCCTGGACCAGTCTGGCGCTGGTGATGGCTGGCGCTTCAGCGGGTCCCGCCGGGGACGGGCCGGTCGGGTAGGTCGATCACGACTCCGTCGCCTCGGCCCGGAGCGAACAGGCTGAGCTTGTCCATGTCGATCTCGAACTCGTCGGTGTCGGGCTTGCCCCTGCCGTTCCCACCGCCATTGCCGCCGTTGCTCTTGCCGTTGCTCTTGCCGTTGCCCTCGTCCTCGCCGTCGCGCCTTCGCTGACCTGCGGTTTCGCCGCCGCCCGCCCTGGCGCGATCGGCTCCGGTCATGACGGGGCGCCCGCCGCCCGCAGATGGGGTGAGCTCGTCCTCGCCGTCGCCGCCTCCGGCGTCCCCGCCCGAACCGGTGAGTTCGCGTATGGCGTCGTCGTAGCTGATGCCGCGACCGGGCCGCCGCGGCCGCATCAGCGAGGAGACGATGAAGCCGAGGCCGACCAGGACGACGATGTCGCCGATGGAGATGACCTGGCGAGCGAAGGGCAGTGGTATCACGTCGCCGAGGACCGCCAGCGTGTCGCTGTCGCCGGCGACGTGCCGGTTGCCGGTGAGCACGATGGTGTCGAGGTCGGCTTCGTCGACCACTCCGGCGCTGATCATTGCGTCGCGGTTGACCGGTGTGCCGCTGTTGAGGACCGTGGGGACGATGTTGAGCAGCAGTCCGACGGCAAGGATGGACATGCCGTTGATGTGAAGGTTCAACAGCGCGAAGACGACCAGCAGGACCTCCGCCCCGACACCGAGGACCAGATCGGTCGTGTCACCACCGGGGAGGGAGACGAACTGCACGGCGAGCTGGCCGACCAGCCCGATGACGAGGAGAGGCCACCAGTACAGGCGCCAGGTGGCTATGTTGGCGGGCTTGCCACCTCGGAGGATCCCAGCGGCAAGGCCCACGATCACCGCGACAAGAGCCGGGAGCACTGCCATGACATCAAGGTAGCGGCCCATCGGCGGCAGGAGAGGGACCCCATCACCGCAGTGCCGAAGCCCGCCACCTCCTCGATTCGGGACCGGGACTCTCGATTCGGGACCGTCACTCTCGATTCGCGACCGTGACTCCGTGCCTGGCGCGATCCAGCGATCCCGGAACATGGTGGGGCCCGCCGTCCCACGATTCTGACCGTGACGCGAGGCGCTAGCTTCTCGGGCATGTCAGAGGAAGAGCTCCTGTACTCGGTATCCGACGGCGTTGCCCGGCTCACGATCAATCGTCCGGACAAGCGCAACGCCATGTCATGGGAGGTCATCACCGGCCTGCGCCGGCGTTTCGCCGAGGTCAAGGAGGCCGAAGAGGTGAGGGTCGTGGTGCTCACCGGCGCCGGCGACCGGGCGTTCTGCGCCGGCGCCGACCTCACCGGCATGAAGGGTGAATCCGACTTCGCCGCCGTGCACGACGCCCGCGGCGAGCTTGCACGGCTCTTCCACGACATGTGGGAACTCGGCAAGCCCACCGTCGCACGAGTGAAGGGATACGCCCTGGCGGGTGGGTTCGGGCTGGCGCTTGCCTGCGATCTCGTGGTGGCGTCGGACGACTCCCAGTTCGGCACACCCGAGATCAACGTCGGACTCTGGCCGTACATGATCACCGTCCCACTTATGCGGTCCATGTCGCCGAAGAAGGCTTTGGAGCTGATGATGACGGGGCGGCGCGTGTCCAGCGACGAGGCCGAGCGGCTCGGCTTCGTGACCAAGGTCGTTCCCGCCGCCGAGCTCGATTCAGCCGTCGATGAGATGGCAGCCGAGCTGGCATCGAAGTCACCGGCTGTGATGAGGCTCGGGCGCGACACGTTCTATGCCGTTTGGGATCAGCGCGCAGCCGACGCGCTGCGTTTGTTGCACGTGATGCTCACGGTCAACACTTCCCTGGAGGACGCGGCGGAGGGGATCGCAGCCTTCGTCGAGAAGCGGCCACCGGTATGGAAGGGGCGGTGATCTCCGCCTGGGATCGAAAGGGCTGAGCATGAGCGATGCCGAACGTCATCAGTGGCGACCTCTCGTCGACGACCTTCACGCCCGCCGCGAGCGCGCGCAGGAGATGGGGGGGGCCGAGCGGGTCCAGCGTCAGCGCGACCTGGGCAAGATGCCGGTCCGCGAGCGGCTGAAGTACTTCCTCGACGACGGGAGCTTCGTCGAGTTCGGTGAGCTGGCCGACTCGATGGACCCTGGCCTTGCGGACAAGGGCTACCTGGCAGCCGACGGCTGTGTCACCGGCATCGGCACCCTCGACGGCCGCCGTATCGCGGTCTGCGCCTACGACTTCACGGTGATGGCCGGCTCGATGGGTGTCGTGAACGAGTACAAGGTCAGCCGCATGCGCCAGCTCGCGCTGCGACAGCGCATCCCGATCGTCTGGCTGCTCGACTCCGCCGGGGCCCGGATCCAGGCGGCCTCTGGTTCGACCTTTGCCGGCGCCGGCGCGTTGTTCAGGGAGCAGGTCGTCATGAGCGGGGTGGTCCCCCAGGTCGCGGCGATGCTGGGGCACTGCGCTGCCGGGACCGCCTACATCCCCGCACTGGCGGACTTCATCCCGATGGTCAAGGGCACCTCGTCGATGGCCCTGGCGGGCCGGCACCTGGTGAAGGCCGCTACCGGGGAGGACGTCACCGAGGAGGAGATGGGGGGCTCGGAGGTCCACACCCGGCACAGCGGGGTGGCCGATGTCGAGGTCGACGACGACATCGCCTGCCTGCGGACGGTGCGGGAGTACCTGTCGTTCTTCCCGAGCCACAACCAGGAGCCGCCACCGCTGGTCGATTGCGACGATCCCGTCGACCGGCGCTGCGAGGACCTCTATGACATCGTGCCCACGGCGCCCCGCCGTGCTTACGACATGCGTCGCGTGGTCGAGTCGGTCGTCGACGACCACCACTTCTTCGAGATGAAGGGCGCGTGGGCGCGCAACGTGATCACGGGCTTCGCCCGCATGGGTGGCGAGCCGATCGGCCTGGTCGCCAGCCAGCCGATGGTCCTCGGCGGCGCGCTGGACGTGAACGCCGCCGACAAGGCGGCCCGTTTCGTGTGGCTCTGCGACGCTTTCAACATCCCGCTGGTGTTCCTGCACGACGTGCCCGGCTTCATCGTCGGTTCAGCAGTCGAGAAGCAGGGCATCATCCGGCACGGCGCCAAGATGCTGTTCGCGGTGTCCGAGGCGACCGTCCCCAAGGTGAGCATCGTGTTGCGCAAGTCCTACGGCGCCGGTTACTTCGTGATGAACGGGACGGCCTACGAAGCCGACTACATCGCCATCTGGCCCACCGCTGAGATCGCGGTCATGGGCCCCGAGGGCATGGTCAACATCATCATGCGCAAGGAGCTCGACAAGTTCGCCGAGGGCAAGGAGCGGGATCAGGCGCGCATCAACTTCGCCGACGAGCTGCGCAAGAACATCGACCCCTACATCGCCGCCGGGCACGCCCAGGTCGACGATGTCATCGACCCGGCCGAGACGCGACTGGCGATCGCCAAGGGGATAAGGACATCGCGCACCAAACATGTCGAGCGCCCGTGGCGCAAGCACGGCGTGCTACCGGTGTGAGAGCGACTCGTGCTGCCCTGACGGCGTTCAATCCAGGCTGACGGTGAGGAGGTCGTCGCCGAGCACCACGCGCCCGGAGAAGTGGGCGCGGGCGGGCGCCAGCCACTCTTCCTCGGTTCCGGGAGCCATGGACGGTATGTAGTGGGTGAGGACGAGGGTGTCCACGCCACATCGTCTGGCCGTTTGAGCCGCCTGTTCGACGGAGGAGTGGTAGTCGAGCACGTCGAGGAAGCGCGGGACCCCGATGTTGCGCACGAGGTCGGCGCGCAGAACCGTCTGCACATACGCGTCAGCCGATCGGCACAGCTCGTCCAGACCCTCGCAGGGGAGCGTGTCGCCGGCGATCACCACCGACTTGTCGGCGGCCTGAACTCTGAAGCCGATGGAGGGATGGACAGGCTTGTGCTCGGTGGCCCCGACCCTGATGGTGACCTCACCCCGTTCGATGGTGGTGCCGGGCGTGACCTCGGTGACGAGCGCCTGCGGCCCCTCGGTGAGGTCTCGGTGGTGCGCCATCCGGTAGCCGATGTCGGCCGCGAGCGAGGAGAGGATGGCATCGACCACCGCCGCGGTGCCCACCGGCCCGTAGATCTCGAGGGGCGAGGGGGCGAAGCTGAGTGTCCAGCGCGTTGTGATGAGGTCGTTCAGGTCGGTCAAGTGGTCGCTGTGGAGATGGGTGAGGTAGACCGAGTCGAGCCGTGGCGCGCCGATCCCGATCTCGGCGGCCCGCAGGAGCACGCCGCGCCCGGCGTCGAAGAGCAGGTCCCGCCCCGCGGCGCGCACCAGGCTCGCAGGCCCCGCCCGCCGGGGGTCCGGTAGGGGGTTTCCTGTTCCGAGCAGAACTATCTCCAAGTCCCGAGTCCTTTCAGGATCCGTTCATGCTAATGCTGTCGCATTAGCTAGGGCAAAGCACGGTAAGGTGGGCGAATGGATGGGGGAACCGACGGGGGCGCCGGCCGGCCCGTCCGTCACCGCTCGAGGAGAACCCGGGACAGGATCCTCGATGCCGCCGAGAAGCTGATGGTCGAGAAAGGCGTCGACGGGGTGTCGCTCAGGGAGGTCAACGCCGCCGCCGGCCAGCGCAACGCCTCGGCGGTGCAGTACCACTTCGGGAATCGCGACGGCCTGCTCGGCGCCATCATCGACCGTCACCGGGCTCCCGTGGAGACTGCCCGACAGGCGCTCATGGCCCGCCACCCGAGCGTGGGTAACAGCACACGGCAGTGGCTGGAGTGCCTGATAGAGCCGCTCACGGCGTTGCTGGCCGATGCGAGCGGGCGCCGCTACCTGCAGATCATCGCTCAGCTCGTCGAACGACCGGATGTGGGACCTGTGTCGCTGCTGGCAGCTCTCGACGAGCGCTCCAGCGCCCGGCGCTGCATCGACGAGATGGTCGCCGGACTCGACCGGCTCCCCGCGGCGCTGGCTCTGCAACGCAGTGAGCTGGCTGTCTCGTTCGCGCTGAGTGCCCTGGCCGAGCAGGCGCGCCGCCACGATGCGGGGACGGATCGGCGGCTGGGCGATCCCGTGTTCTCGACGGACCTGGTGGACGTGCTCGAGGCGGTGCTCACCACCGCGCCATCCGCCGAGACGATGCGGGAACTGCAAGCGGCGGGCCAGGCGGACTGAGGGGTACACCCCCGACGCCGCTCCCCTCCCCCTTCTTGGCAGCAATACCCCTCCTATGCGCAGGAAATGCTGCCGAGAAAGGGTGGCGGGGCCGGATTCGCCGCTCGGGGGGGCCGGGGGCCTACTCTTCGTTGACCTGGGAAGGCCGTCCTCGCTGTCGAAGGGCTGCGCCGCGGAGGAGGACCGATGGTCGAGGTCCGAGCAGAGATAACAGCCAACGTGTGGCAGGTGCCGGCCGAGGTCGGCAAGGTGGTGGCGGCCGGCGACGAGCTGGTGATCCTGGAATCGATGAAGATGGAGATCCCTGTCATAGCTCCGACTGGCGGGACCGTAGCCCAGGTCGAGGTCGCGCCCGACGATCAGGTCCACGAGGGTGACCTGATCGCGGTGATCGACGAGGGCTGACCTGGTCCCGTGGCGACGCCAGGAAAAGGCGAAACCTCACGGCAGATGGGACCGTCCAACTACAGCGTGGTGAGAGACCCATGATATTCAGCGAGACCGAAGGGCCGATCTCCGTTGTCAGGATCGATCGCCCCCACCGCCGCAATGCCTTCACCAGGGTCGCCCTGGGCGATCTGCTCGACGCGCTCGAAAAGGCCGTGGAAGCGGAGTCCAGGGTCGTGGTGATCACCGGTGCCGGAGGACACTTCTGTGCCGGCGCCGATCTGTCCGAGCTGGAGGACAGGTCCTTCGAGGACCCCGTTCACGATCTGCTGACGGCCATCACCGAGGTGCCCATGCCGGTGATCGCGGCGATCTCCGGCGCCTGCCTGGGTCTGGGGATCCAACTCGCGCTGGCATGCGATCTGCGGGTCTGCACCCCGGATGCCCGCATTGGGCTGCCGGCTGCTCGTCGCGGCTTCATGGTGGACCACTGGACGGTTCAGCGCCTGGCTCTTCTCGCTGGCCACGGCCCG
This sequence comes from Acidobacteriota bacterium, assembly GCA_003577145.1. Taxonomy (GTDB): domain Bacteria; phylum Actinomycetota; class Acidimicrobiia; order Acidimicrobiales; family Microtrichaceae; genus ATN2. Next base: position 24,258 of record QEUP01000034.1, read on the forward strand.
GCGAGGGCCATGCTCCTCGGGGCCGAGGTGATATCCGGCGTGGAAGCGCATCGGCTCGGGTTTGCGCAGCGTCTGGGCGACACGGAGCACGCGCTGGAATGGGCAGCGGAGATCGCCGCGCTGGCGCCGCTGAGCGTGCAGGGATTCAAGATCGGGCTCAACACCCTCGAGAGCGCTCCCGATGTCAGCGCATACTGGAAGGCCTTCGACCGAGCCTGGTCGTCGCGTGACATGACCGAGGGCATACGCGCCTTCTTCGCCCGCGAAGAGCCCGACTTCCGGGGTGAGTGACCTTCGGCCACCGATCGCCCGCCGAGCCGGGTGATCAGGGCTAGCGTGTTGCACCAGGTCGCGGAAGGGGGCCAGTCGTGCTGCGCAAGGTGTTGCTCATCCTGTTCGGGATCCTCAGCGGCCTGATCGGCCTCGGGCTCGTAGCCGGGGGCCTCGTCCTCATATCCATCGTCGGCAGCGACGGGTGGATACGGTCGGGCGACGACCGCGTCCAGACCGCCACCTACGCCCTCGTGTCCGAACCACAGGAACTGGCCGAAGAGGGCGAGGACATCAACTTCTTCGGTGACATCGAACTGGAGATGACCGCTGAGCCGAGCGGCTCCGAGGATCGGATCTTCATCGGCGTCGGTCCTACCGATAGCGTCGAGCATTACCTCGAAGGGGTCGAGGTCGACATCGTGGTCGACGTCGACTACCCGCCGCTCGACTTCGAAACACAAAGAGTCGACGGATCGGATCGACCGCTCCCCCCGGAGCGGCAGGAGTTCTGGACCGACTTCGTGTCCGGCACCGGCACCCAGCGTCTCGAGTTCGACATCCCCGCCGGTTCGTTCCGCGTCGTTGTGATGAACGCCAGCGGTGCCAAGGGCGTGGACGTGGACGCGAGCCTGGGCGTCAAGGCCCCGTTCGTGCGTGAGGCCGGCATAGTCCTGGTCGTGGTGGCTGTGTTCTTCCTCGGGCTGGGGATATTCCTGCTCGTCATGGGCGCCCGCACGCGGGTCGAACCCGCAGCCCCTCCAGGGGGGGAACAGCCGATGACCTCCCCACCGCCCCCACCCCCGCCGGCCACCGGCACGGCGCAAGGCGTGCCCGAAGCCGGTCCGGCAGGCGAGGAGGCCCCGCCCCCACCCCCGCCGGCCACCGGCACGGCGCAAGGCGTGCCCGAAGCCGGTCCGGCAGGCGAGGAGGCCCCGCCCCCACCGGGTGAGCCCGGCTCTTCGTGACGGGCCGATGCAAAGCGTCGCCTCGGTTCACTCGCCGGCACCCTGCATGGTGCCGGTGAGCTTCTCGCCGTAGAAGCTGTTCAAGAAGCAGGTGATGTCCCGGTTGCCCGCCACGTCCCAGTCCTCCTGGCTCGGGTAGAACGCCTGGGCGTCGAAGTCGGACTTGGTCCAGGGGACCCCTACGAAATCCTCGAACGCCTCGATGCACACGCCCTCGGCGTAGTCCTTCACCTCGACGTCGCCGGGGTAGGGCTCACCCTGCGCGGCGTCCTCACCCTGGTAGACGGTCTGCTCGAAGACCTCGTTGTCGTGCGGTGCCTCGCAGGGGATCGAGAACACCATCTCGGCGTTGCCCGCGTCGGGGGTCGTCAGGTTGAAGCAGTCGCCAGTGTCGAGATCGTCCACCGCGAGCTGACGCGCACCTTCTGGCAGGGTTTCCGGTGGAGCGGTGGTGGTCGTGGTCGGCTCGTCTCCGGGCGCGTCGGCGTCCTCATCGGCGCTGCCGGAGCAGGCAGTGACGAGAGCGAGCATCACCAGCATGGGGGACCACCAACGACGGCTCATGGCGAAAGAGTCTCGCACGCGGAGCGACCATCGCCAGATCGTGGGTGCGGTCCGGTAGCCTCGGTCCGAACCAAACAGGAGGCCCGATGCCCAGAGGAATGCTCGTCGCAGTCGGTGTGGCCGCCGCGTTGGTGATGGTCGGCTGCGGGAACGACTTGTCCGATTCGACCAGCACGACCACCGCAGCGGAGTCCACAACCACTTCCGAGGAGGACTCGACCACCACCGAGGAGGACTCGACCACCACCTCCGAGGCCAGCTCGAACGGAGACGACCTTGCTGCACAGTTCGAGAGCGATTTCGGGATGACATCAGACCAGGCGACCTGCTTCGTCGACGAGCTCGGCGCCGATCTGGATGAATCGGGCGTCGAGAACGTGGCGTCCTCCGGCGGACCCGAGGATCTCAGTGAGGACGAGGCTCTCGCCACCAAGGACGCGTTCATCGACTGCCTGCTCCTGCCCGAGCTCGAAGGTCAGTTCACCGGTGCCGACGCGGATTGCGTCGCCGATGAGGCCGCCGCGTACGTCGACGAGCAGTACCCCGATCCCAAGGAGTTCCTGGTCTTCATAACAGCGTCGGACACCGCCACCGCCACCGAGTTCGGCGAAGGCATGGGCCTGGCCATCGTGGAGAAGTGCATGGAGACCGACACCTCGCTGAGCGAGTAGCGAGCAGCGAGTAGCGAGCAGCGAGCAGCGAGTAGCGAGCAGGAAGCCGCTGAGCGAGGGTCAATAGGCGGGGAGCAGCCGGTCGATCTGCTGGAACCAGAAGAACATCACAACCAGGAAGAACGGCGCGGCGATCAGATAGGTCGGCCACCTCCGCCAGGCCCGCCCCACCAGCCAGGCGATCACGCCGAGGGTCAGCAGGCCCAGGCCCCACAGGATGGTCGGCACCAGCGCGCTGCTGTCGCCAGCCAGGCTCTCGTCGAGGTCGAGCTCGGTTTCCGCAGCCGACTCCTCGGCCACGACTTCGTCGCCGCTGCCGGCGTCGTCGTCGGCAGGTTCCTCTGTCGGTGCCGGCGCTGGTGTGTCCACGAGCTCGGCGGCCACGACGATGCGCTGATCGGCGCTGTACTTGGGGTGGCAGGCTGTGAGGGTGATGCGGTTGTCGCCGTAGTCCTCGAGCACCTCGGCCTGATCAGGCCTCACCGTCCAGTACCCGGCGCCGACCTCGATGGCACCCGCCGTTTGGGGGGGCATCACCTGGTAGCGGAACCCGCCTTGGCCGGTCCAGACGGTGATCTCGTCCCCGGGCAGGAGCTCGTCGATGCGGTTGAAAGGCGCCCCGTAGGTGGTGCGGTGCCCGGCGATGCCGGCGTTGCCCGCTTGGCCCGGCAGCGGCGTCCCGACGTAGTGACCGGGACCCTTCTTGAGCTGTTCGGTTCCGGTGCCCTCGACGAAGACCTTCTCGAGGCCGATCCTCGGGATGGAGATGATCCCCATCGGGCTGTCGAGGGGTTGGGTGGCCGTGGCCGGCGCCGTCTCGATCGCCAGGCCCGACAGCCATTCGGTCAGCTCGTCGATGCTCTCGAGACCCTCTTCGATGCCGAGATCGGTGGAGAGATCTTCGATGAGCTCCTCTTCCAGGCTGTCTTGGGCTCGCGCTTCCTCGAGGCCGGTGCCCCAGAGCTGGTAGACGACGAACAGCAGGATGAGAGCGCCGAGCCAGATGAGGGTCTTGCCGATCCACCCGAGCACCCGCGCGAGGCTCACCTTGCGGGCAGGCGCAGGTGGAGGGGCGGCGTGGTCGGACCGAGGTGGACCGTCGTCGTGTTCGGCGTCTGGTGTGGTGACCGTCATCGCGTGCAGGCCTCATCCGGTGGACCACCCGGCAACCCGGGTGATGCTCGCCCCTATGTCGATACAAGGTAGAGCCTTTGGCGCGGCTTCACTTACACCCCGCCAGCGCCCGGCTCCGCCGGTGCGGGTGGGGCCGTGTTTGCTGCTTCGGCTGGCGCCTGCGCAGCGTTGCTCTGGCGCTGCTTCGTTCACACTCACCAGCGCCCGGCTGCGCCGGTGCGGGTCACGCACACCTCGCTGCTCCGGCTGCGCCGGTGCGGGTCACGCACACCTCGCTGCTCCGGCTGGCGCCTGCGCAGCGTTACTCGAGTTCGACGGCGCCGATGTCGCAGCCCGAGCCCTGCGGTCGGGTGATGCCCCGCTGGTCAGTAGCCAGAGTCGAAACCGTCCCTGGGCACAGGGGGATTCCAAGGAATTCGAATGTGGCAGGAACTGCGTCCACGAGTGGGCTGGACGGGTCTGGTAGGTGAGTTTCGGTACCACCGCCGTTGTCGGCCAGCGTCCCGAGAAGTGGCGACGAGCCTCCCGATGTGTCAGCCGAATCCGTGAAGCCACAGCTCGCGTCGGTGTCGTAGTTGTAGCCGCTGCTGAAGCCGATCCCGGACACCAGGCAATCGGCACCGTTGTCAGCCATGACCGAGGGAAGCGAGAGGAAGGTTCCAGATGGATCGGTCTGCCAGACACCGACGTCGTTGCCCGTTACGGTCGAGAATGCCGTGACAATGCTTGGCCCCGCCAAGCCGAGGTTGGTGTTGCCGCTCACGGTGGAGTTGACGGCTTGGGCCGACACATAGGCGATCGCGCCGCCCGTGTTGTCGGAAACGGTTGACGAATAGAGTTGGAGGCTGTTGAACGCGACGACCGAGGGGCCGATGCCTGCTGTGGCGTTGCCGCTGATGGTGCTCGACAGGGTCACGACGTCGGAGGAGCCGCTCGCCAACGCGGCAGCTATGAACGAAGCGGTGTTGTCGTTCACCGTCGAAGAATCGACTGCAAGGGTGCCTTCGGCGGCCAGGCCTCCACCTGCGCTGGCGGTGTTTCCTGTCACCACCGTCGAGTCAACGTCGAGCGTCCCGAGGACGTAGGCGCCGCCCCCGATGTCGGTGGCGACGTTGTTGCTGAGGGTGGAATCTGCGACGGTGGCGTCGGTCTCGGCGTAGAGGCCGGCTCCGTCGTCATCGGAGCTGTTGGTGTCGATGGTCGAGCCGCTGATGGTGATCTCGTCGGCGGCGTGGATTCCGCCTCCGGAGACCTCGGCGGTGTTGCCGGTGAGGGTGGTGTCGGTGATGGTGCCGGTGCCGAGGTAGATGCCGCCCCCGCTGGACGAGCTGCCGAGCAGCCGGGCGGTGTTGCCGTCGATCGTGGAGCTGGTGAGGGTGAGCTCACCCACGGCCATGGCGCCGCCGTAACCGCCGCCGGTGTTGCCGCTGAAGGTGGAGTCGGTGATGGTGGCGAAGTCCGCGGTGAGGCCGCCGCCGGCGATGACCGCCTCGTTGCCGCTGAAGGTGGAGTCGGTGATGGTGGCGCTGCCCTGCACGTAGGCGCCGCCGGCGAAAGCGCCGAGGTTGTCGTAGATGGTCGCGTTGTCAAGCTCGAGGTTCCCGGCGGCGGTGATGGCGCTGAGGCCGGCGCCGGTAATGGTGAGGTCGTTGGCAACCAGGGTGGCGGCGGCGTTGGTGGTCTCGATTCCGCCCCGGTCGGGTGTGCCGCCGCCGTCGACACAGGTCTGTTGGATGGTCGAGCCCTTGGCGGCGATCGTGAGTGTGCTGTTACCCCGGTAGTCGAGATCGCCCGAGCGGTTCAGATCTTCTTCGCCGACGCCACAACGCGTGAGCTGGTAGGTCGTGGCGGCAGCAAGCACGATGCGGTGGTTGCCGGCGAAGGTGTTGGCTCGGGTGACCGCTTCTCGCAGCGAGATCACCCCGTCGGTGGCGCTGACGGTGTCGGCCGACGTGGTGACCGTGAAGGTGAGCGCGTCTGCTGGTGCGGCGATCACGATCAGGCTGGCGGCCATGACGACGGCTGCGAGGAGCGAGGACGCAGCGTTGCGTGCGAACGTTCGGGCATTGAGCATTTGAGCCTCCGCCTCTGCGCTCGGCCCGTGTTCCCGTCGCCGGGCCGGCTGCAGTGCTCTGGGTCGTCAGGTGAGAAAGACCACCGAAGCACGAGCCGGTCATCAACCGGTCATGAATCGGTCACGGCGCCCATGGCCGTGTTGATCACGCTGGCGAGGATGTGTCGCCCCTCGCTTTCACCTGGAACTACCGGTAGCGCCGATCCGTGTGCGGGTGGCCTGGACAAGTCGGGAGCTCTTCCAGGATTCGCGGCCCACCGAGAGGATCAGCATGTCCCATCGCTTCTCTCCCGCCCACAGGTGGTCGAGGAGGCGGCCCTCTATTTCGAACAGCTCACCGATGCCGCCTTCGACGAAGTGGAGATTGAACTCCCCGACTTCCATGTAGAGCTTGTGGAACGGCCAGTTGTCGAACAGGTAGTCGATGAACATGACGAAGCCCTGCCCGAAGTCGGTCGAAAGGTTCCCGCGTTTGAGCCGCGCCGCGGCGACGTAGGCGTGGCCGTTGGTGGTGTCGGCGTTGTAGCACTGCACCCAGCCGACTGCGTCGTCGGAGTGTCGCCGGACGATGATGAACTGGGCGAGGATGCCGGACCATATTCGTGCAGGGAACGCCTCTGGGCTGGTGACGGTGCCCCGGTGCCGCCAGTTGGGCCCGATGGTGAGGATCTCCGCTGTGCGCAGCATGTCGTAATGCTGGACGCCCACGGGGTACAGCATGAGCCGGTCGGCCAACAGCGGGGATGGCTGCCAGGGCTCGCTCATCAGCCTCACGACTTAGGGCACCATGTACCCGCCGACGAGGCGGTGATCTGAGTAACCCCAAGGGCAACTCGGGGGTGATATGCAGAACTCCACCGAGGGGTCACCAAACCACGTCGGATCCAACTGGGCGTCCGCTGTGCACGTTGGATTGAAGCTTCCCAGGATGTGGTCGATCTTCCACCACTCCGAACTGGTGCGCTGGTGAGTCCAGTACTGCAGGCCGAAACATCTGTCAGCCTCCATTGTCGTACTGTAGGAGAACCCGGGAGCAGCCCCAGGAAGCTCCTGCGGCCTGAGATACAAGTCGCCCCCGAGCTGAACTGGTGTTCCAGCCGATGCTTCTCCCGCCATGAGGCCATAGGCCTCCTCGAACTGCTTCTCGTTGTAGTAGTCGCCACTGGTCAGATGGGTGGAGCATCCCCAGAACTTGGGGGCGGTCGCGCCACCTAGGACACATGCGTAGCCACGGGTGTCGTTGTCGCCCGGACGCTGATACACGTACTTTGCGGAGGCACGCTCGTAGCCGCCGAGTGTGATAACCGTCGTCCCATACTTCCCGCATCTGGCGAAGTCGGACTGGTGATTCCAGAACTCCATCGCGTAGGCCTGGTATCCAGCAAGAGAATTCAACCAGTTCCACATCACTAGCGATTGGCCTTGGCGACACGACTCCTGCAAAGCCACCATGAGGAGTGGTCCGCTGCCCCATTGCACTGCTGCTTGCGTAGGGATCAACGCGTCGTCGTCTCCAATCCACCTTGCATCTCCGAGAATGTTGTGATTGATTTCGAGAGGTCTTGTTGAGGCTATTTGCTGGACAAGCACCGCGTCCGAAGTGCTAGGTATCACCGTCTCAGGAATCCCGGTCAAAAAGTCAGCGAGCCTGGTAGCCATTGGCGACGGTTCGACGGCATTCACCGCAGGTAATGCTGGGGCCGCACTGCTAAGCACCGCCGAGCTGCCTAATATCGCGGCGACGCCCTTTGTTAGTTTGTTAACTGCTGACTTTGCCAACCTCTTGCCCTTTCTGATCGTTCGACTGGGCGTCCTGGGAACTGCCCGCCTATTCGGCGATGATGGCCTCGAGGTCCTTGCCATCAGGGGCCAACAGCGGCGACTCGTCGACCAGAACGGGATCTACGTATACGGGGAACGGACTGCCCCAGGTCAGTGGCGGTGCGTCCGGGAGCCGCGTCCAGGCCTTCACAGCAGGGTCATACACGGCCACGGCTACCGGTAAGCCAGAGCCTAGGGAGTTCATCGCAACAAGGCGGTCTCCGGCAGGGGCGGGGTTCCACGTGCTGGTGTCCAGGTCCTCTGAGTCAGAGATCGTCGGCAGTCGCTGCCACGATTGGCTGCCCAACGGCAGGTACCACCAGCTGTCCTGCCCGTAGTTCTGCTGGGCATAGATCCCGCCCTCAGCACACACTACCTGCCCGCTGTAGACGGCTTCATCGGGAGTGAAGCTTGGCCCTGCGTGCCATTTGCCCTCGACCTCTACATAGGTCTGCAGGGCAACTCCGAGGACCTCGTTGGCGCTGGTGTTTTCGTCGACCGCGGCCAAGCTCACCCCCACAAGATGAAGCTCGCCATCGGTGACACACAGCTGATGGCCCTGATACAGGCCCACTGGAGTTGTGATCTGCTTCCACTCCCAGGTGCGCGGATCAACGAGGTGCAGTTCCCAGTAGCCGCCTGACAGCACGTCGCTCGACGGATCATTGATAGCCAGCACGAGGACATCACCGAGGACCCCTGCGAGCATGGGGTGCGGCCGTTCAAAGCGCTTCGCAACCTCCTCTGGTACCTCGTGACGCTCCCAAGCGTTCTCGCCGTCGCCCAGCGACCAGATAGCGGGGGACAACGGCTTGTCACGCCTGCAGTCGAGACGGTCCCCAAGTCCGGTGGGGCAGTCAAACCCGACGAGAACTGTCTGGGAAGTTGTGTGTGCCCCCGAAAGGCCACCTACGGCACCGTTTCCCGGCAGCGGCGGGAGATCGGACCAGCTGAGCGCTTCGATGGAAAGAACCGATACCGCTCGAGTCGGCTCCCACTTGTCGCCTCCAACCGGCTTTCCACCGCCGACCACGAGAAGCTGAGCCTCGGTCGGGAGAGCCACGGCGTAGCTGCCACTGAACCCATCGAACTCAACGGGTGTCGGTAGCGGCCGCCACTCAGTGGATGACAGCTCCACTGAGGGCGTGGCAGTGTCCTCGGACGGCTGCTGGCCCGCCGTTACCTCATCGCCGCTGTCTGAGGTACATGCCGCGGCGAGCAGGAGGATCGTAATGACGATCCCGAGTCGCGCTTGGGGGGGGTCCCGATGCGAGCCACGCCATTTCGCAACCACGACACCCCCTGATCGAAGCCGTCGTGGCGATCGTCTCACGAGTGCCGCACGGGATCAACGAGATCCCGGGCGAGAACTCCCCTCATTGCGATCGATTCGGCAACTATTGCGGCAGGCTGGCCACCTATGGGGAGTTTCACGTGGCCGCCGTCAACCAATGCTGCTCGACAACCCCGTCTGCTACACCTCATGGGGGCGATTCCGGCGCCGGCCGGCGTGCTGGCGTTGACGCCGCTTCTCGAGGCGGGAAACGAACTCTTCGGATTCGGCCTGGAGGCGCAGGAAGCTCTCGAGCCGGGAGGCCTCGAGTGAGCCGGCTTCGACAGCTCCGACCACCGCGCAGGCGGGCTCGTGGTCGAGGGAGCAGTCCGCGAAGCGGCACTCGCCGGCCAGAGCGGCGATCTCGGCAAACGCCCGGCTCCGCCCTTGCTCGCTCAACCACAGTCCCACGGCCCGCAAACCTGGGGTGTCGATGAGCACACCGCCGCCGGGCACCAGGAACAGCTCCCGGGTGGTGGTCGTGTGCCGGCCCTTCGAGTCGCCGGGGCGCAGGGGAACCCCGGGCCTATCGATGCTCTCGGCGGGGAACTGTGGTCGGCTCACTGGCCCACAAGATAGGTGTGACCTCCGTCCGGCCGGCTGCCTGGCCTGCAAAACCGGGGGAAAGTAGCCTCGTAGGGTTGCCATGGAGCTAGTAGTCCACCTCCGCTCCACGGTCTCGCTCCTCGGCCGTTTCCCGGCACTGGCCGGAGTCGATCTTGACGTCGCCAGAGGTGAGATCGTCCTCTGCAAGGGTCCCAACGGGGCCGGCAAGACCACGTTGTTGCGGACCTGCGCGGGGCTGGTGCCGGTCGCGTCCGGCGAGGCCGTCGTGCTCGGCCACGACCTGACAACGGATCGCAGCGCGCTCCGCCCGCGGGTCGGGCTGCTGGGGCACTCGACGTTCCTCTACGACGACCTCACCGTCAGCGACAACGTCCAGTTCTGGGCCCGGGCCGCGCGGGCGACGGTGGCCGACGCCCAAGCCGCGCTCGATCGACTCGCCGTACCGGAGCGGCTGCGCCATGTTCCCGTCAACCGGCTCTCGGCTGGACAGCGCCGCCGGACCTCCTTCGCCGCCATGCTCGCCCGGCGCCCCGAGCTGTGGCTGCTCGACGAGCCTCACGCCGGTCTCGACCAGTCCGGCCGTGACCTGGTCGACGGGCTCATGCGCCAGGCGGCGGCGGCCGGCGCGACGGTTCTCTTCGCCTCCCACGAGCTCGAGCGGGCCGGCAGCGTGGCCAGCCGCGAGGTGACCATCGCCGGCGGTGTCGTGCAGCACGACACCGCACACCAGCGGGAGGTGTCAGGTGTTTCGTGACGCGGCTCTCGTCTTCGGCAAGGACCTGCGGCTCGAGCTGCGCTCACGGGTCGGTCTCAACCAGGTGGTTCCCTTCGCGGTGCTCGTGCTCGTGCTGTTCGCGTTCGCTCTCGATCCGGACTCGGGGGTGCTCACCAGGGCAACCGCCGGGCTGTTCTGGGTGGCGGTGCTGCTCGCCGCCCTCCTCGCGGTGCAGCGGGCCTTCTCGGTCGAGACCAGCGACGGGGTCGCCGACGCGCTGCGGCTGTCAGGGTTGGAGCCCGCAGGGATCTTCCTCGGGAAGGTCGGCTCGCTCGCAGTCCAGCTCATCGCTCTGGAGGTCGTCCTCGGCGCGGGCGTGGTGCTGTTCTACGGAGCCGACCCGACCGGCGTGGGCCTGCTGGTCGTCACCGCCCTGGTAGCCACGCTGGGACTGGCGGCCGCCGGCGCGGTCTACGGTGCGATAGCGGCAGGCCTGAGGGTGCGCGACACGCTGCTGCCGCTGCTGCTCCTGCCCGCGGTGGCACCCGTGTTGATCGGCGCGACACAGGCATTCGAAGCCGCGCTGGACGGTGTTCCCGGCGACGGCTGGCCGTGGGCGGCATTGCTCGGCATCTTCGCGTTGTTGTACCTGGCGTTCGGGGTCTTGATGTTCGGCCCCCTTCTGGAGGAAGCATGACCGAGTCCCGTCATCCGGCCGAGGGCCGCAACCGGCCCGGCCCCGCCGGGACCTCCTCTGCGGGCACCAAGGTGCTCGGTCTGGTCACCATCGCCGGCCTGGTGACCCTGGTGCTGTTCGCCTTCGTCTTCAGCCCCGCCGACACCGACCTGGGCGAGACGGTGCGCATCATGTACGTTCATGTCCCCTCAGCCATCGTCACCTACTTGGCCTTCGCGCTCACCGCCGTCGGCAGCGCCGTCTACTTGAAGAACCGCTCCGAGTTCTGGGACCTGCTCGCCTGGTCCTCCGCTGAGATCGGGGTGCTGTTCTGCGGCCTGATGCTGGTCACGGGCATGCTGTGGGGTAGGCCGACCTGGGGCACCTACTGGGTCTGGGATGCCCGCCTCACCTCGACAGCGGTCATGTTCCTGCTCTACGTCGGCTACCTGGCGCTGCGGCGGGTCCCCGGTGAGGGCGAGGTGGTGGCCAGGCGAGCCGCGGTCGTCGGGCTCGGCGCGGTGCTCATCGTGCCCATCGTGCACAAGTCCGTCGACTGGTGGCGCAGCCTCCACCAGGAGGCGACGACGCTGGGCCAACTCGATCCCGAGATCGACGGCCTCCAGTACTTCACGCTCTTCCTCGGCATGGCGGCGTTCGGGTGCCTCTTCGTGTGGCTGGTGATGCACCGGTTCCGGGTCGCCTACCTCGCCCGCCAGGTCGAGAGCAGCGGCCTGCAAGCCGCCATCGCCGAGCGGCGGGCCGAGGCGGTAGGCGACGGCTCTGCTGCCGAGAGCCGGCAAACCAGCACCTCCGAAGGGGTCTCGCCATGAACGAGTGGCCGTACATCATCGGTGCGTGGGCTGCGGTGAGCGCAGCACTGGTCGCCTACGTCGCCTGGATCCTCGTCCGCGGTCGCCAGCTCAGCCGCCAGGTCCCGCCGGAGGAACGCAGATGGATGTGACCCCCCGCCAGGTAGCCACCGACAAGCCCCGCACCCGCAGGCGGGTCTGGGTCTACGTGGCGGTCGTCGTCATCGTCGCCGCGCTGGCGTTCGTGCTGTTCAACGGTCTGCGCAGCGCGACGCTCTTCTTCCTCAACGTCGACGAGGCGGTCGAACAGCGAGACGACCTCGGCGACGACCGCATCCGCATGCAGGGCAACGTGGTTGCCGACAGCGTGCTCGAGACCGCCGATGGCGTCAGCTTCGAGGTCACCTACAACGACGTCGATGCAGCGGTCGTCCACCAGGGCGACCCGCCCCAGCTGTTCCAACCCGGCATCCCGGTGGTGCTGGAAGGCCAATGGGACGGCGAGGTGTTCCGCAGCGATCGGATCCTCATCAAGCACGACGCCGAGTACGAAGCCGACAACCCCGAGCGCATCGCCGAGGCCAACGAGGATGCCGGCGAGGAGCAGACCGACACAGGGGTGCACAGCGACCCCGATGCCTTCGACCCCGAGTCGGCTGACACCGAACCCGCTGGCGAGCGCTGAGGTGACGGCGTGAACATTGCCATCGGAACCGCAGGGGTGGTTCTCGGGCTGTCGGCCTCGCTGCTGGGGGTCCTCGTCGTCACCGCCGGGCTGGTCACCAAGAACCCCAGGCTGATCCGCCTCAGCCGCCCCTACGCGATCGTGGCCCTCGTCGGCGCGCTGGTGACGTTCGTGGCGATGGAGAGGGCGCTCATCACCCGCGACTTCACCGTCTTGTACGTCGCCGAGAACGGGTCGACCCGTACGCCGGCGATCTTCAACTTCGCCACGCTGTGGGCTGCACTCGAGGGGTCGATAATCCTCTGGGCGCTGATCCTGACCGGCTACGTCGTCGCCGTCTCACAGAAGTTCCGCAAGCGCCTCGAGGATCCGCTCGTGGGCTGGGCCATGGTCGCCATGTTCGTCGTGGCGCTGTTCTTCTTCTTCTTGATGATCGGCCCCGCCGACCCGTTCCAGTCGTTCAACCCGCCGGAGGGATACGACGGTCCCGGCCCGAACCCCCTGCTGCAGAACCACGTGCTCATGGCGTTCCATCCCCCCATGCTGTACCTCGGCTATGTCGGGTTCACCGTCCCGTTCGCCTTCGCCATCGGCGCGCTGGTCACCGGCCGGGTCGGTGAGGGCTGGCTGGTGTCGACCCGTCGCTGGACGCTGTTCGCCTGGGGGTTCCTGACCGCCGGCATCGTCCTCGGCGCGTGGTGGAGCTACGAGGTGCTCGGTTGGGGCGGCTACTGGGCCTGGGACCCCGTGGAGAACGCCTCGTTCCTGCCGTGGCTCACCGGGACCGCGTTCATCCACTCGGTGATCGTCCAGCAACGGCGAGGGATGTTGCGCGTCTGGAACATCTCGCTGCTGTGCGCCACCTTCAGCCTCACCATCCTGGGTACCTTCCTCACCCGGTCGGGTGTCCTCGACTCGGTCCACGCCTTCACCGATTCGACCATCGGCCCGACGATCCTCGCGTTCTTCGGCCTGATCGTGCTGGTGTCGGTCGGCCTCATCGGCTGGCGAGGCGACCAGCTGCGCTCACCCGGCCGGATGGACTCCGTTGCCTCGCGGGAAGGGGCTTTCCTGGCGAACAACCTGCTCTTTGCCGCCTTCGCCTTCGTCGTGCTGCTGGGGACGGTCTTCCCGCTGGTGGTCGAGGCGGTCCGCGGCGACCGCATAACGGTGGGCGTCCCCTACTTCAACCGGATGACCATGCCGATCGGCTTCCTGTTGCTGTCGTTGATGGCGGTCGCGCCGGTCCTTCCCTGGCGCAAGGCCGGTGGCGAGTTGCTCCGTCACCGGCTCTACTGGCCGGCCTGGTCCGGCGTGGGCATCCTCGTCGTCGCGGTCGCGCTGGGCGCCCGCGGCCTGGCGCCGCTGGTCGCGTTCACGCTCGCCGGGTTCGCAGGCGGGACAGCCGTGAGGCAGCTGGCGCTGGCGCTGCGTCGGCAGGGCTGGCGCGGCCTGGTCGGCCGGGCGAACGGCGGGATGGTCGTTCACCTCGGCGTGGTGGTCATCGCCTTGGCCTTCGCCGCGAGCTCGAGCTACATCCGCCAGGCCGAGTTCGACATGGAGCCGGGTGAGACCGTGACCCTGGCAGGTCACACCGTCACCTACCTGGAGACCGAGCTGGTCGAGCACCCGGAGCGGACCGAGGTGAAGGCGCTCATCGAAGTCGACGGCTCCAGGGTCCACACCCCGTCGCTCAGTCGGTACCGGTTCGGTGAGCAGGTGATCGGTACCCCGTCGGTAAGGGTCTCCCCGGTCGACGACGTGTACCTGGCGCTGCTACGGATACCCGAGGAGGGTGACGACTCGATCGGGCTCAGGGTGATCGTCCAGCCGTTGATCATGTGGCTGTGGGTGGGCGGCATGGTAATGGTCGTGGGCACCGTCCTGGCCGCGTTGCCGTCCCGGCGGCCGGACAAGGACCACGTGTCGGGCCCTGCCGAACCGGTACGGGGCGCCCGCAGCGATCTTGCCGCCGGTAACGGCAGCGAGACGGCCGGGCCGGCGATCGTCGAGGTCGGCGCCGAAAAACCGACGGAGCCGGCCCGATGACCGTCGACGACGAGGCCGCCCCCCGAACTGCGGGCGAAGGGGCTTCGTCCACCGGCAAGGAGCCCGGCCGGCGCCGGCACACCGCGGCCTACTGGGCCGTCGGTGTCGGAGCGGTGGCCGCACTGCTGCTGGTGCTCCTCGCCACCAGACCGTCCGGCGAGGACCGTGAGGCCGAGAGCACCCTGATCGGCCAACCCGCACCTGCGATCACCGGGACGACCATGACCGGAGAGCAGTTCGACCTCGCCGACCTCGAAGGCCGATGGGTCGTGGTGAACTTCTTCGCGTCGTGGTGCGTGCCGTGCCGGGTCGAACACCCCGAGCTGGTGGCCTTCAGCGAGGCGCACTCCGCGACCGGTGACGCCTCCGTCCTCAGCGTGGCCTTCGACGACACACCCGAGGCGGTGGCCGCGTTCTTCGAGGAGAACGGCGGCGACTGGCCGGTCGTGACCGAGGATCTCGGCAACGTGGTGCTCGACTACGGCGTCCTCGGTGTGCCCGAGTCCTTCCTCGTGTCACCCGACGGCGAGATCGTGGAGAGGATCATCGGCGGTGTCACGAGGGAAGGGTTGGACCAGTTGATCGCCGAGGCCGAGGGCTCGTGAAGGGGCGCGGATCCCGGGTGAGGCTGCTCGGCTGGGGAGCCATGGCGCTGGTGCTGGTGGGCGCCCTCCTCGTCGGGACCCTCACCGATGGTCCGGAACGCAGCACAGAGGATCGGGTGTACCACCTCGCGTCGAGCATGAAGTGCCCCCAATGCGTCAGCCAGACGGTGGCCGGTTCGGAGGCGTCGATCGCGGTGCAGATGCGAGAGGAGATACGGGCCCAGGTCGACGAGGGCAGGAGCGACGAGGAGATCCGCGACTACTTCGTGAGCCGTTACGGCGAGACGGTCCTGCTTGCGCCGCCGACGAGCGGGATCAGCCTGTTCGTGTGGGCCCTCCCGGCTCTCGGCGTCGCCGTGGCCCTCGGCGCGGTCCTGTTGGTGATCCGGGGCAGGCGACGGGCAGCAGGGGCGGGGCTGAGCGAACGAGACCGGGCCATCGTCGACGAGGCCCTCGCCCGTCGCAGCTCGGGACAGCCATGACCACGACCCGCGGCTCTGCTTCGGATCGCCTGGCAGGTCTCGAGGAGGAGAGAGACCACCTCCTCCGCTCGATCGAGGACCTGGACGCAGAGTTCGCTGCTGGCGATCTCGACGAGGCCGACTACCGGCAGATCCGCGACGACTACACGGCGCGCGCCGCGACCGTCCTGCGGGCGATCGACGAGACCGAGCGGTCCCGGGTCGAGGAGATCGCCGTCGAAGGTACCGCCAGGCGCTCACCCCGAGGCCTGGTCGTCACCATCGCGGTCATCGTGATCTTCGTGGCCATCGCGGCGGTCCTTGTCCTCCGGGCGAGCAGCGACCGGGAGGCGGGCGAGGAGGCGGCGGTCTCTACCGGCGACACGACCACCGACGCGCTCGTCGAGTGCCGGGACCTGGCCATGAGCAGACCCGAGGATGCCATCGCCTGCTACGACGAGATCCTTACCGAGGAGCCCGACGACGTCGCCGCGCTCACCTACAAGGGGTGGGCCCAGATCCAGGCGGGCGACGTGGAGGCCGGGCTCGCCCTGATCGACGAGGCGGTGGCCCTCGACGGTTCCTACCCGGATGCCCACGTGTTCCGTGCGATCGTGTTGGCCCAGCGGGGCGAGTTCGAAGCCGCCCAGTCCGAGCTCGACGCCTTCTACGCTCTCGATCCACCACCCGAGACCCAGGCCGTCGTCGAGCAGGAGGGCCTCGCCTACACGATCGCGGTGGGTCTGCTGCCGGAGAACCTCCGTGACTGCTGGACGGCGTCGGAGGAGCTGGTGAACAGCGGCCAGTCACCCCTCCCGGGAATCCAGTGCCTCGACGCGGTCATCGCCGCCGAGCCCGCCGACTACGACGCGCTGCTGATGAGGGGCTGGCTGTTGATGCTCACGGTCAACGAGGAGATCGCCCCCGAGGACCGCGAGGTCATCTACGACAGCGCGGCTGAGTACTTCGACCGGGCCGCCGCCGCCGACCCCGATCGACCGGAGGCACACCTGCTGAAGGCGACCCTGCTCGATCTGAGGGGCGAACCCGAGTCGGCGAAGGCCGAGTTGGATGAGGCCCTGGAGCTGGGCGAACCCTCGGCGCTGTACGCCTCCGCCTTCCCGGTTCACGATCTACAGGTCAGCATCGAGGCCCAACTCCAGGACTAGCGAGCCACCCCTCCCGGTTCTTGGCAGCGTTTTCAGCGCATGGAGGGGGTATTGCTGCCAAGAAGCGGTTGGGCTGCCACCCCTCCCGGTTCTTGGCAGCGTTGCTGCCAAGAAGCGGTTGGGCTGCCACCCCTCCCGGTTCTTGGCAGCGTTTTCAGCGCATGGAGGGGGTATTGCTGCCAAGAAGCGGTTGGGCTGCGACGAGCCGGCCGATCGGCAAAGATGAGGGCATGACCACAAGGCTCGGCGGAGGGCAGGGCTTCTACGGTGACGGTTACGCGCCCGTCGAAGACCTCCTGGCGGCCGGCATCGACTACCTGGTGTGCGAGGCGCTCGCCGAGCTCACCCTCGCCATCCTCCAAAAGGACCGTCAGCGTGACGAGTCGCTCGGCTACACGCGCGACCTCCCGCTGTATGTGGGCGCGGCGCTGCCCTACCTGACCGACGGTCGCACCAGGCTGATCACCAACGCCGGAGGGATCAACCCGCTGGCGGCCGGCCGGGCCGTCATCGGGGGGCTCCGCGAGCACGGCGTGTCAGGTCTCAAGGTGGCAACAGTCGTCGGTGACGACGTGCGCCCTCACGCCGAGGTCCTCGATCTTCCCGACGACGTGCTGTTCGCCAACGCCTATCTGGGTGCCAGGCCGATAGTCGATGCCCTCGACGCCGGTGCCGACATCGTCGTCACCGGCCGGGTGGCCGACGCCTCCCTGTTCCTCGCCCCGCTGGTTCACGAGTACGGCTGGCGCTGGGACGACTGGGACCGGCTGGCCGCAGGGGTCGCCATCGGGCACCTCCTGGAGTGCAGCGGGCAGGTCACCGGCGGCAACTACTCGGGGGCGTGGTGGGAGAACCCCGATCCGTTCCGGGTGGGCTTCCCGATCGCCGAGTGCGAACCAGACGGCTCGGTCGTGATCACCAAGCCGCCCGCAACCGGTGGGATCGTCACGTGGGATACGGTGCGAGAGCAACTCCTCTACGAGGTTCACGACCCGACGGCCTACATGAACCCCGATGTGGTGGCCGACTTCACGTCCCTCGAGCTGGAGGATCTCGGCGGCGACCGCGTGCGGCTGAGCGGCTGCCGGGGTGCGCCCGCTCCCGACACATACAAGGCGCTGGTGTGCACCCCCGCCGGTTACGCCGGCGAGGCGCTCGTCACCTACTCGTGGCCCGATGCCGAAGCAAAGGCGCGAGCTGCCCTGCGCTTCCTGCGTCACCGGGCGGAGGTGATAGGCATGGCGGTGGACGAGTGGCACGAGGAGTACTTCGGTGTGAACGGCTTCGGTGGTCCCACGATCGACGTACGCCGGTTGGAGGACAACGGTTGGGAAGCCCCCGAAGTCACCGGTCGCCTCGCCTGGAGGTGCCAGACCCGGGAGGAGGCTGCCAGGCTCAACCGCGAAGCCGGCCTGCTGGGGCTGTCAGGCCCGCCGATGATCTCGGGGATCTCGCGGGCGCGAGGCGGCCGCCCGACCCAGCTGCTGGCGGTGGAGTCATGCGCTGTCGACCGCAAGCTCGCCGACTCCAACGTGGTCGTCGATGTCGAGGAGGTCTGAGCTCGTGCGGATAGTGGCGATCATCACCGTGGCGCTCATGCTGGTCTTCGCGTCGTGTTCGTCGGGCGACGACAGCAAGGCCGCCGACTCCGGCAGTGACACCAGCGCCAGGCCCGAGACCAGCGAGCCCGGGGACGCCACCACGACATCGGCAGGGGCAGGACCCGGCACCGAGGTGGATCCCGTCGATCAGACTCCACCGCTCGGCGTCAACGGCCTGACCGTCGAGGACGGAGCCATCTGGATGGCAGACCTGTCAGGGGGGGAGGTGATGAAGCTCGACGCGGCGACCGGCGAGATACTGGAACGCTACGGCGCCGAGGACGGTGTGGCGAGTCCCGACGACGTGGCGCTAGGTCCGGACGGAGCCGTCTACTGGACCGGGTTCGAGGAGGGGCAGGTCGGGCGCATCGCCGACGGCGAGAGCGAGGTGATCGCACAGCTGCCCCCGGGCGCGAACCCGCTTGCCTTCGCCGCTGACGGGACCCTCTATGTCGGCCTCGCCGTCGTGGGCGACGCCATCTACAAGGTCGCCACCGACGGGTCAGGCGAAGCCGAGATCGTGGCCGACGCGCCGGGGGACGTCAACGGGTTCACCATCGGTGCCGACGGGTTCCTGTACGGCCCCGCGGGTGGCGCGCTGGGGCCCGGTTCGATCGTCAAGGTCGATCTCACCACCGGTGAGGTCTCCGAGGTGGTGGGAGGTATTGTCGCGGTGGTGGCCACCGACTTCGACGGCGACGGCGTGCTGCACGCTCTTTCCCCGCTTCCTGCGCAGATCCTGCGCATCGACCTGGAGGCAGGGACGGCTGAGGTCGAGCGGGAGCTCCCCGGCGTGATACCCGACAACCTGGCATATGCCACCGACGGGACGCTGTATGTGAGCCACTTCAACGAGCCGGCCATCAGCGTGATCGCGCCCGACGGATCCGAGACCGCGCTGCGCGTAGGTGCCTGAGGGGTCCAACACGACTGGGTGCGATCGGCGCACCCGAGGTGCCTAGACCTCTTCGGGCGGGGCGGGACGAGGGCCCATCGAGGTCGTCTGGTAGAGGTGGACCTGGATGTCGTCGGGCCAGGCTCGGCGCGCCAGACCAGCTTTGCCCTTCACGCCGTTCACGAACTCGGCGGGGTCGGCGAGCTGGTCCCATACCGACGGGAGGAACGTCCCCCGGCGGGAGCCGGAGGAGAGGACCAGCCCGTCGATTCCTGGTCGCAGCATCTCCACCAGCTCCTCCTCGGTGGTGGGGAAGACCCGCTCGAGAGGGCTGAGCAGGCTGAGGTCCATGCTCAGGCGGTGGTACTCGGCGCTGTTGAGGGGCGGGAACCGCGGGTCGCCGAACGCAGCCGAATGGCCGTAGCGGATCAGGCCCTCCCCGAGGGAGGTGAGGGCCTCGATGTTGCCGATGCATCCCCGCAGGGCACCTCCCACGTGGAGGGTGACGAAGCAGGACTGGCGCCGAGCGAAGACCGAGGGAGCCTCGGGTGGTGCCGGCCGCTTGGCGCCGTTGAGGCCCGCAGCGATGGAGCTCCAGGCCAGGCCGAACGCCTGGGACTCCTCGTCGGCGTCGAGCGGTGCGCTGTCGGCGTCGTACAAGCCCCATGCGCCGTAGCCGACCACCCGGTCCTTCTCGCCCCACGGGGTGTCGCCGGAGTTGCATCGGGCGAGCGTGCGCACCGTCATGGCTTTACGCCGCGCTACGGCCAGCAGGCCGGCCACCGCCTTGGCGCCGCACATCCGGTCGGGGACGATCTCCTCGACGTCCAAGCCGATGAGCTTGGCGGTGGTGTCGTCGTCAAGCGAGTTGGCCTTCTCGTAGGAGTGGTAGTGGCTCATGTCCGAGCTCACGACGACGGCGGTCTCGTCCCCACCCCAGACCCGTTCGAGCGCATCGGCGACCTGATCGGGCGAGGCTCGGCCCACCGCGATCGGGAGGATCCTGACGTCGCCTAGGGCGACCTGGATGAACGGGAACTGGACCTCGAGGCTGTGCTCCCGGGTGTGTGGTACCTCGTCGGCGCTTACCCAGGGGCAGGCCAGCACTGCCGCACGGGCCCCGTCGTCGACCGGGATGTCTCCCAGTGGCGTGGCGAACCTGTCGGCACAGCTGACTGCCATGCCCTGCAGCGGGACACGGTGCGAGGGTCCCAGCACCACCACGCGTGTGATGCGGCTCCCTCGGAGGGACAGAGCAGCGAAGGCTGACGCGGCCGTGGCTCCCGAGTAGCGATAGCCGGCGTGGGGAACGATGACCGCCTTGGGTGGTGGGGGCGAGGGTTCCCATTCGCTGAGCGCCTCGGTCACGAACCGGTGCAACTCGGCGGGGTCGTCGTCGTAGAACATGCCGGCGACTGCCGGTTGGCGGACGAGGACGCTCGGATCGCTCACTGCCGGCTCCTCATCCGGACGGGCACCCGCCGTGAACCCCAGTCCCCCCGGGGCCCCTCGAACACCCCGGCGCACCGTGTGCCGCAGGCGTTGCAGTGGCCGTCGTCAGTGAGGTTGTAGGCGCCGAGCACATACCAGTCGCGTTCGATGAGCAGTTGACCGCAGGCGTGACAGCAGGTGTTGGACTGGGTCGAGTCGTGGACGTTGCCGACGTAGACATAGCGCAGGCCGTTCTCCATGGCGATCTTCCGGGCCCGGGTCAGGGTCTCGTGGGGTGTCGACTCCTTGTCGGTCATCTTGAAGTCGGGATGGAATGCCGTGAAGTGGACCGGTACGTCCGGACCGAGTCGCTCGTAGACCCACGAGCTCATCCGGTCGATCTCGTCGGGGCTGTCGTTCTCGTCGGGTATCAACAGGTTGGTGATCTCGAACCAGACATCGGTCTCGTCGTGCAGGTAGGCGAGCGTCTCGAGGACCGCCCCGAGGTGCCCGCCGCAGATGTGGCGGTAGAAGTCCTCGGAGAAGGCCTTCAAGTCGATGTTGGCAGCGTCTATGTGGCTGAAGAGCTCCCGGCGGGGCTCCGGGCAGACGTAGCCCGCAGTCACCGCGACGGTCCTGACGCCGACCTCCCGGCAAGCGTCGGCGACATCGCAGGCGTACTCCATGAAGATGACGGGATCGTTGTAGGTGAAGGCGACCGAGGAGCACCCGAGATCGACTGCCGCGGTGGCGAGATCTTCGGGCATGGCGGAATCGGCGAGGGTGTCGAACTCCTTGGCCTTGGAGATGTCCCAGTTCTGGCAGAAGCGGCAGGCGAGGTTGCAGCCTGCCGTGCCGAACGAGAGCACCGGCGTGCCCGGGAGGAAGTGGTCGAGGGGCTTCTTCTCGATCGGGTCGATGCAGAACCCGCTAGACCTCCCGTAGGTGCGGAGGACGATCTCGTCTCCTTGGCGGGCACGCACGAAGCAAAGACCTCGCTGGTCTTCCCGCATCTTGCATGCCCGGGGACATACGTCACACTGGATGCGGCCGTCTTCCAGCTCGTGCCAGTACTTCGTGGGCACCACCGATGTGTCGGCAGTGTTCACGTGGTCGTTCCTGTCTCGAAGTACCGGGGCGGTGTCACAACCGTCCTAGGGGATCTTAGCCGCCGGAGTGACTAGTTCCCCCGAGGCCCGACCGGGACCTCGGTCACATCCTTCCAACCGCTGCGGGAAGGCGCGGTTGGCGGTCCATCACTTCGCAAGGGGGTAACCCGCGCGATCGGGGATCTCCTCAGCGGTGCTGGTGGGTCCGTCATTGCGCGAGGGGTAACCCCCGGCGTGGCGCTTGCGCGGTCCGAGCCGCGGCGCAGTGGCCCGGTGGTTGAACTACGGTCGTGGCCCATGGCTCGAATCCAGCTCCGGAGGCTCTGTGGAGTGCGGTCCGGGGACAAGGGTGACATTGCCGACATCTCGCTGTTCGCCGACGACGAGGCAGCGTACGCGGCGATCAGGCGTGAGGTGACGGCGAGGCGGGTCAAGCGTCACTTCGGCGAACTGGTCAAAGGCGAGGTCACCCGGTACGAGGCAGCAAACGTCTGGGCGCTCAAGTTCGTGATGCGCGACGCGCTGGGGGGCGGTGCGCCACGCTCTTTGCGGGCCGACAACCTGGGCAAGACCCTTGGTGCCTCGTTGCTGCGTATGTACATCGACGTTCCCGACGACGTAGCCGAAGCGGCCTCGCGGCGCTCGGCTCCTGTGCGCAGAGCTTGAGCCGTCACCGCTCAGGGTGGTGGCCTGCGGGCATCGAGGGGGTCTCCGTCGCGCTGGAAGCTACTCGGGGTAGCATAACGAGGTCGGATTACCACCCAGAGCGAAATAGAGGATGATCCACTGAGACACTTGACACAAGCCTGTGTCATCAGTCACACTCAGTGACCAGCACTTCGAGTCGGCTGAGCGCAGCAGCCGACTCGAGATGGACAACGAACCACAGAACTGCTGCGGCGGAATCCCTTGGCGGGTAGGGAACCTGGAACCGACGGGCTCTTGCGGGAGAGGCCCGAGGTCCGAGTTCTCGGGGCATGACGGCCTCCCGGTGTGAAGACCGGGAGGCCGTCGCTTTCTCACCGTGGCCGGTGCGGTACGACAGCGATCAAGCGGGCATCGGCAGAGGGTTGGGCAGCTCCACTCAGCACCACCTTGCCGTCGCGCTCGATGAGCGCGAGGCGGATGTCGTCAGGGCCGATCTCTGCAGGCGTCACCGTCGCCACTCGCGCCCCGGCGCCGATCGCCTCGTCGATGCGGGTGAGGTTCGAGCCCCGCAAGAAGGGCCTGCTCCCGGCGCGGGACACCTCTTTGAAGAAGCGACCGAGGAGCCCCCGCCTGCTCGTCGCTTCGTGATCCCCGGTCGGGAGCTCGAAGACGTTGCCTCGCCCGAGCAGCTCGATGAACAGTGCGGTGGCCAGGGCGCGATGAGCATCGTTGCGGGAGGCCACGATCGCCGTGCCGATGCCGTTGTCGGCGACGAAGTCGCCGATCTGATCCCGATCGAGGATCCTGGGATGAACGTGATAGCCGTCAGCTCGGACTTCGACCTGCTGGTAGTCCGAGGTCAACAGCGCCGCGTCGGCGCCGGCCGACCCGAGTTGGCGCGCCAGGTCGACCAGCCAGGGATCGCTGCCGATCAGGACGACACCCTGGGGTGACGGTAGAGCCACACCGGTTCGTCGGGCTACGAGCGGAGTGGTGAGGCCGTACACGATTCCCGCACCCATGATCACTCCGAACACGACCGCGGTCAGCGTCTCGCCGCCCTCGATGTCGTTGCTCTGGAGCGTGAGCGCGAACTGGGAGGAGGTCGCCGCCGCCACGATGCCACGAGGTGCGGCCCACCCGATGGTTGCCTTCTCGCGCCAGGACAGCGATGTCCTCGCGGTGGCCGCCGCCACCGCGAGGGGACGTACCGCCATGACGAGGATCGCCACCAGGATCGCGATCTGCCACGCATGCTCCTCGAGTTGGCTCGGGCTGATGTTGGCCCCCAGCACGATGAACAGGCTCCCGGTGATCAGAACTTCGAGCTGTTCCCCGAAGAGCTGGATGACACGGGTGGGGGTGATCTGCTGGTTCGCCAGGACGATGCCGAGCACTGTGGCTGCCAGGAGCCCGGACTCCGATTCGATCAGGTCGGCGATGCCGAAGGCCGCCACTGCGAAGAGCAAGGAGATCGCCGGAACGAGCTCATCGGTTATGAGCGAACGGCTCAGAGCCAGCAGGACCACGAAGGCGGCCGCCAACCCCACCGCGGTGCCGACCACCGTGCTCCACAGCGTGGCGAGCGCCGGGTGCAGGTCGGCCACGTCCCCGGCCACGATCCCGTTGAGGATGGCCACTCCGAGGATGGCACCGATGGGGTCGAGGGTCGTGCTCTCCCAGTTGAGAACCGACCGGACCGGCTCCCCGGCGTGCATCGCTTCGAGCAGCGGCCCGATCACGGTTGGGCCCGAGACGATCAGGACAGCGCCGGTGAGCAGTGCGATCGGTGCGGGGGCGTCGAACAACAACAGGACAGCGACAGTGGTGGCCGCCAGGGTGATTGAGGCGCCCAGAGTGATGAGCCGTATGACCGGCCGCCGGCCCGCCTTGCCGAGATCATCGAAGCGCAGCCGCAATCCGGTGCCGAACAAGAGGATTGCGACCGCGAAGCTCACGACAGGGAACAGCGCGTTCCCGAATATCTCCTTGTTGTCGACGATGTCGGTGACCGGTCCCGCCAGCAGGCCGAGTGGGAGGAGCAGGAGGAGGGAAGGCACGCCTATACGGCGGGCCAGCCACTGGCCACCGACTCCCAGCACGACGATCACCACGAGCCCGGTGAGGATGGTCTCTTGCATGGGCTCAGACTCCCACGCCCGCGCCGGCAACGGGAGCCTTACGCCAGAGGGCTCGATGTGCCACCCGGGCTCGGCTGTGCCGGCTGTGCTGGCTTGGCGTCGCCGCAGGCTCCGCAGCTCACATGGCGCTACCGCAGGTAGCGCGGGCTGCGCCATCGGGTTCTCCGACCTCGGGTTCTCGGTGTCGTGCTCAGGCGGCGCGGCTCGGCCGCCGTGGTGCTCGCCGGGCTGCCCGGGCTCGGGGCCACGTTCGGGGCCGGGGTCGGGGCCGGGTTCGGGTCGGGTTTCGGTGTGGCTGTGGGTTTCGGTGTGGCTGTGGGTTTCGGGGCCGGGGTCGGGCGGGGTTTCGGGGTCGGTGTGGAGGTGGATGCGGAAGCGCTGGCGTAGGTGGGGGGCAAGTGGTGGGGGGCCGAGGCGGATGCTGCGGTGGTCGGGGCGGA
>QEUP01000050.1 GCA_003577145.1 Acidobacteriota bacterium
CGCGCCCAGCGGGTGGGACTTCCGGTTCGCGACCAACGACGCAGCGAAGGGGTGAGACCAGGTGTGCGCGGCCGCGCCGGCCAACGCGCGGCGGGCGTGGGATCGGATCACCGCCGACCCGAGGGACCGCGACGACCGCCAGCATCCGCTCAAGGGCTCGCTCGGCACCCGGAACGTGGACGGCCGGGACCTGGAGCAGTGGCAGCACGAGGTGACCAGCGGCGGCCGGATCTGGTACTGCATCGACGACGAGAAGCGCACGGTCTGGATGACGGATTGCTCCGTCGGGCACCCGAAAGCCACCGAGTAGCGCCCGTCGACGACGGGTCCAGGCGCTGTCGGCGGGCGTGATGCGGAGGGTGTCTCGGGCTCAGGATCGGGGCCGGTCGTCGTACCGACGGTCCCACTTTCGCTGCCAGTCGCCGAGCCGCGCGACGTACAGCTTGACCTTCTCTCGGTTCCATTCGAGCTGCTCCTCGAGGCTCGCCTGCTGCGCGAGGAGGTCGGCCTTCTCGGCCTCGACGGCGGCGATTCTCGCTGCTGATTCCTCCAGATCGCGGCGCAGTTGGGCGATCAGACGGTCCCGCGACGCCACGCGACGGCGCTCGTTCCGGAGCTCCTTCCGGAGCCGATCGGGCTCGGCGAAGTCGGTTGCGAGGCGCTCGCGGTATGCCCGTTTCCGCTCCGCTTCGGAGGCCCACTTGCGGGGCCGGCCGCGCTTCGACGGTGCCTTCGTCCCTGGCTCGGGCGCCCCGGGTGCGGCCGCTTCGGCCCGTTCAGGCTCCTGGTCCTCGTCGTCGTCTTTCGGGAAGGTCGAAGGGGAGCGGGACCTGGGCAGGGTCAGGCTTTCGAGGCACCCGGGCACTCTAAACGGACGGGACGAAAATCGACGTGCACACCGTGGTGATGTTCTGTGTATGTCGATGCTCTCGAATGCTGGCGCGCGCTTGTCCTGGGACGACGGGCAGCCGTGACGGCGGCGGGTGGGGCAGCGTGGTGAGCGGGCGCTTGCGGTCGGCGGCGTCGGCCCGACCGTGTCAGGTGAACTCGTCGAGCCGACCCGTGTCGAGGAGCTTCTTGGCGCCGTCGATCACTTCGCGCGCGATGCCGAGCGCCTGGGTGGCCTCGTCGGTCGTGACGCCCGGTGTGGTGAGCGACGGGTACTCGGTGTCGTTGCGTCGACGGCGGAGCCGGTTGATCTGTCCGAACACCGGCAGGCCGCCGCGGTCGTTGAACTGGGCCCGGACCGCGTCGATCACGGCGATGTGTTCGCCGCGGGTGGTCGCTCGCAGTCCTTGGACCGCGAGGAGCGCGGCGGATGCTTTGCGGGCGGCGTCGTAGCTGAGCTGGAGCGCGCCGGTTGGGTCGTCGTCGAGCCCGAGGCTCGCGAGGCGTACGTGGGCTTCGGCGTCGCGCAGGAGGCGGTCGACGACGTCCGTGGAGGCTTCGACGATCTCGACCTCTCCGTCGTCGATGAGTCGTTGGACTTCGTCGCGTCCGCGTGCCCAGGTCATGGCGTCGGCTCCTGGTGGTGTTGGAGGTGTTCGAGGTCGGCGGCCAGCGTGCTGGCTTGGTCGTCGACGAGGACGGGGACGAGCGGCCGGGACCGGACTTCGCGGATGAAGCTCTCGTCTGCGTCGAGCCATGCCTGGCCGGTGCGGGCGGTGGCTTGCACCGGGAGGCCGATCTGGCGTTCGGCGGTGTCGGCGGCGTCGTGCATGGCGTCGAGATCGACTTCGCCGATCACGAGCACGTCGATGTCGTTCGGTGCGCGCCCGGGTTGGCCGAGATAGCGGGCCGCCCACGAGCCGAAGAGCACGACGGCCTCGGCGCCGGCCAGGTCGGCGAACGTCTCGGCGAGGACGGCGGGCGGCCCGTAGGTGCCGAGGATGAGTTGTCGGACGGCGGCGTAGAGCGGGTGGTCCTCGTTGGCCCGCACGAGGCGGGTGGGTCCGGTCTTGCGTGAGGTGACGATCCCGGCCTGCTCGGCTCGGTCGACTTCGCGCGACACCGTCGGCATGCTCGAGCCCGTCCACTCGACGAGCTCGGTGAGGTTGTGCTCCTCGGCCGGGTCGGCGAGGATGCGCGCCAGCAGGCGGCCCTGGGTGTCGGACCTGAGCATGGGGGCGAGGGACGGCGCAGCGACTTTCATAAACCGTAGGAAAGTATACGGATAATGAAAGTGCAGGGCAAGGATTCTCCTCGTCGAGCGCGACGCGAGGCCGAGTTGGCAGTGGGTTAGGAGGGTGGGCGCCGGTTGGTCGCCCTGCTCATCCTGACCGCTGCGCCGGCCATCGTCCGAGGAATCGGGTGACCGACGGCGACTTGGGGGTGGGTGTGTATAGGGAGGGCCGCGCGCGATGGCAGCCCCCGAACCCCAGAGGAACCGTGACTACCAAGCGACGCCAGAACCGACTGCTCTCGACCGACGAGGTCGCCGAACTGCTCGCCGTATCCCCGAAGACCGTTCGCCGGTGGATCGCCGAGGGCGAACTGCCGGCGGTGAAGCTCCACCGGCAGTGGCGGGTTCGCGCCGCCGAGCTGGGCCGACTGCTCGAAGGCGAGAGCGATGCCGCCTGAGCGCCTGTGGACCGTCGCAGACGTCGCCGAGTATCTGGCCGTCACCGAGCGGACCGTGCGGGCGTGGCAGACCGAGCACCGGCTCCCGTTCCTGAAGATCGGTGGTGTCGTTCGGTTCCGACCGGCGGACGTCACAGCTTGGGCCGACAGTCACGAGGAGGTCATGTGTGTGCCCCGCCCATGACCTCGGAACAGGGAGAAATCGCGCGGTTGCCAGGGATCAGGACCCCGGTTGCACGGGCCCGGGCATCACGTGCCCGTTCCGTCGTAACGTCGCGAGTCAACCTCTGCGAGACGAAGGCCCGGCACAACCCCATGACGCTCACCAACGGCGGAAGCTTCACCGACAAGGTCAACTTCATCTGGTCGGTGGCCGACCTGCTCCGCGGCACGTACAAGCAGTCCGAGTACGGACGGGTCATCCTGCCGCTGGTGGTGATCCGGCGCCTCGACTGCGTGCTCGAGGACACCAAGCCCGCCGTACTTGCCCGGGCCGACGCGCTCGCCGGACGGATCGACAACCCCGATGCTGCGCTGTGCGCGGCCTCCGGCCACGAGTTCTACAACCTGGCACCGATCGAGTTCGCCAAAGTCACGGCTGACCGGAGAACGTGGCGACGACACTGCGCCAGTACATCGGCGGGTTCTCGCCGTCGGCCCGCGAGGTCATAGACAAGTTCCGCTTCGAGGAGCAGATCACTCGACTCGACGAGGCAGGCCTCCTCTACCTGGTCGTCTCGCGGTTCGTCGACGTCGACCTCCACCCCGAAGCCGTCGGCAACAGCGAGATGGGCTACATCTACGAGGAGCTGATCAGGCGCTTCTCCGAGCAGTCCAACGAGACGGCGGGCGAGCACTTCACGCCTCGCGAAGTCATCGGCCTGATGGTGAACCTCCTCTTTGCCGAGGACGACGCGCTGCTGCGCGACGAGGGCGTCGTGAAGACACTGCTCGACCCGGCGTGCGGGACCGGGGGCATGCTCGCCGTGGCAGCGGAGCACCTC
The DNA here is from genome assembly GCA_003577145.1 of Acidobacteriota bacterium. GTDB lineage: Bacteria > Actinomycetota > Acidimicrobiia > Acidimicrobiales > Microtrichaceae > ATN2. Next base: position 3,585 of record QEUP01000050.1, read on the forward strand.
ACCTCGATGAACCCGAAGGCGCACCTCGAGGTGTTCGGCCAGGAGTTGAACGACGAGTCGTTCGCCATCTGCCGGTCCGACATGATGCTCAAGGGGCAGTCCTCGACGAACATCGTCTCGGGCAACAGCTTCTCGGCCGACGGGTTCGTGGGGCGCACCTTCGACTACCTCCTCGCCAACCCGCCCTTCGGCGTGGAGTGGAAGAACGTCGAAGCGAAGGTGAAGGACGAAGCCAAGATGCTCGGCTTCGCTGGTCGCTTCGGCGCTGGCCTGCCCCGCATCAACGATGGCTCGCTCCCCAGCTCGCGGTCTGGTCCGCGTGTGGGAAGGTGTGGACGGAGATCCTTCTGGCGGCCGATCACTCCGACGATGACGAGGACGACGAGCCGCTCGCCGCGGAGGAAGCCCGGCTACTCAGACGGCTTCCGGGATCTCCCCCGTCCCCGTACCAGTTTCGGCTCTCCTCGGCCCAGGCAGCTTCGTCACCGGCAGTCAGGACGAAGGAAGCCTGGCGGCCACAGCACCCACAGGGCATCGACCCCGACCGGGATCACGGGAGGTGGCAGCGAGGGCTCGGGCTCCCGCCGGACGGTGGTCTGCGCCTGCCCGGGCGGTAGCGACCGCCGCCCCGTAACCGTGGCACGTGTTCTGAACTAGTTCAGATATGCTG
>QEUP01000008.1 GCA_003577145.1 Acidobacteriota bacterium
CGACCGCCGGAACGATGTCATGCTGTGAAGAGGACTCCGAGGGCGGAACGATGTCCAGCGGTTCGCGCCGGAACGATGTCCTGCGGGCCGTCAGGTAGCTTGGGCAGCCCCAGAACTGCGATCCCGCGTTACGGCCCTTTCGAGCAGTGCGCAGCACCATGCGCGCACCGCAGTCAGGACAATCAGGTGCTACATCCCCCGGTTCCCGGTTCACCCACGCCGAGTCGGTTCCCTCTCCCTAGTTGGTCACCATCTGCGGTTTCCCCAACTAACTCGCACGAGAACAGTGACCACTGCTCCAAGATCCCCTTTCGCTCAGAGTGTGGACGTGGTCGACAACGCGCTCCTCGATATCAACAAGCCCCTCATTGCCATTGCGGCGATGGTCACCAGGTTCTACAACCAGCTCGATCTCGATCCGAAGCGCCGATCCTTCGACTGCTGAAGACAAGGGACGCTCTCGCTTCGGATCCCTCTATCAGCGAGCTGACGCTGGAAGCAGTCGAATACAAGACCGCGCTTCCACTCAGCTATCTCACGGACGGTGATGGTGTCGCAACCGCCGTGAGATCACGAGCGGTGACGGCAAGTCGCTGCGTCGAGCCCACCCGGCCTCGAACAGCAAGGGAGGAGCTGGCTCACCCGCGTACCTCCGCAGTCCGACGATTGTGACCAAACCAGCTCCTTGTACGACCAAGTGCCGTACTCCCCCGGGCTGGTTCGTCGGTTTCGTGCACTACAGCTGAAAGGGCACTGGCTTCCGGCTCCGTGCACATCCGAGACGGCGACGGGTAGAGCTCGCCTCAGCGGAGCCCGAGGCTCGACCCGAAACTGTCGAACAACTCGGTGGCGGCTGGGTCGCCGAGGAAGCACTGGCGATAGCCGTCTACTGCGCGCTCACCGCCGCGGACTTCGGTGACGGGGTGCTGGCTGCTGTCAATCATTCGGGTGACTCGGACTCGACCGGCGCCATGTGCGGAAACCTGCTGGGCACGATCTCGGGCAGCGATGTCATCCCCGGCGAGTGGGCGGCAGATCTCATCGAAGCCGACCTGATCGAACAGGTGGCTGCTGATCTGGCAGCTGAAACCCCTGACGCGGACCGCTATCCACCCTGGTGACGGCTGGGGCCCGCGCGTCACGGCACATCGGTACAGACCGGCCGGAGGACTGCGATGGGAACGATCATCCGCGTCGAGATCACCGAGATGGCAGGCCGACGCTGGCGCTGGACGTCGGAGACGGACGGCTTCCGCGAGGGTAGTGGGAAGCTGTCGGACCTTCCCGACGGTGTCGGGATCGGAGATCGCATCCCCGTCGAGGTCGCACGCACCCGATCCGGCAACGTCGCGACCAGGTTCGTGCCGCCTCCGGGCACTCGGGTGCAGCACTCGCCTCCGGACGACGCGGCAGTGTCGCGCCCTCATCCCGGTATGAAGCGCGGGTTGAGCGTCGGCGACATCGTGACGGCTCGTGTGCGCTTCTCGGCCAAGCCGGGTCGGCCCGACTGCTGGCGCGGCTCCAAGCGGCGACCGGTTCTCGTGGTAGCCATCGACGGCCACTCGGCACACGTCAGGCCGATCCACGACTCCAACAGCTTCGTGCGGCGAGAAGGCATGGGCCGCAGGATCCGCCGATGGCGCGAGGCCGGACTGCGCAAGCCGAGCGTCGTGTCCAGCCGGGTCATCGACCTGGATCGCAGCAGTCTCGGGCGAGTCGTCGGCCGTCTCCACGACGCCGACATGCGACGCCTCGTCCCGACCAAGGTGCCGTGAGCCCGCGGGGTGGTGGTCCATGCGCCCCGGCTGCCGGCCTCCACGGGCCCCCGAGAAGGCTGTTGACCGTTGCTGTCGGGTTCGCCACCGCCATGGCCTGGTGGGTTGCCGAAGCCGGGCAGCGGCCGGCGATGCGGACGCGCTTCGAACGCCAGGACGACGATCCGCCCAGCGCCCGGTTGGCCTCACCAGTGATCACTCAGCCGGCCGGTCACGCTCCCTTCGCGCCACCACGACGCCGGCATCCCAGCCCGGTGCTCGTCCCCCTGGCGGCGGCTCACCGGCGGCGGCGTCGACACCGGCGCTCACGAGCAACCAGGAGATCACCGAGTTGGAGTTCCACATCTCGCCGGCATGCAGCTCGTCGCGTCCCCACACCACAGCAGGCACCGAGGGGACCAGCTCGAGCACATTGCGGACCTCGGTGAGCTCCTCGGTCACGCGCACCGGGCTCGCAACGGCATGGGACAGATCAGGTATGACGCCGTCGCGCCAACGACGGATCTCGTAGCGGAAGATGCGGAACCGGCCGGCCAGCCGCGAGCCGACTGCGCCCTCGGCGACAACGCCACGCTCGACTGCCGCCTCGGATGCGGGGATGGGCGTCATCTCGATGACGAAGTCCCCCTCATCGGTGCGGGCGATCAGGGCCGAGTGGTACAGCGCGTACCGCTCTCGGCGCTGCCACCGCGCCGAGAGCGCCTCGAAGGTCCTGCCGCTGAGGCGCACAACGCTCGCCCCCGCACCCAGAGGGATCCAGTAGAGGTCCAGCCTCGGCGATCCCATGCGATGCCGCCCTATCAGGCCCGCCGCCACACCAAGGCCGGGGACCCGTCGCCGAGTGTCAGCTCGTCGCCCTCCACGCCGTAGGGCACCTCGGCAGTGAGCACCCCGACCACGGTTGCCTCGAGGTCCATGGCGGCCTCCTCACAGGCCATCTCGGTCAACCCCAGCGATTCGACCATGATGGCCTCCGGGCCCAGCTGCGCCGTGGCGCTCCCGGAGTTGCACCCGGTGAACACCGAGATGGCCGTCTCGGAGATCTCCAAGGTGGGTGCCGCCACACCGGCCGGAACGCTCGAAGCGGTCCCGCCGTCGATGACGGTCTCGAGCTCCCAGGTGCCCAGCAGGTCGTCGGCGCCGCCGCCGTCGGCCGGCTCAGCCGTCAAGACCATGCTCACCTCGCCGCCGTCGAGCCTCAGCTCGCTGTCCTGCAGCGACCAGACGAGCCCCCCGGTGAGCCAGCCGGCGAGCCAGGCGTCCTGTTCGGCCAGCGCCTGTTCGCAGCCCATCAGGGTCGTGGCCAGCTCACCGGGAATGCTCAGCTCGTCGCCCACCAGCGTGTATGCGCCGGTCATCGAGTTGCACCCGGCGCTTGCTCTCAGGTCCCCGCCGGAGAACGCCAGCGTCACGGCGGTATCGGCCACGAGCTCATGGCCGCTCACCGACTGCGACACGAACTCCTCCCCGTCCAGGGGGTCGGCATCGGTCGAGGTCACCGGCGCCTGGCCCGGCGTGGTCGTCGTGGTGGAGTCGGCTGCGTCGTCATCACCACAGCCCAGCACTGCCAGAGCCGTCACCACTGCCAGCAGGACCAGCCCGCGGCCGTAGCCATGATCTCGCTGACTCGTCATGCGTTCGGTCTCCTCGTCGCCGGTGCCCGCCAGGACACTAGTGCCGTGGTGGACATGAGCTGGCAGCAGCGCGGCCGACTCGGGCATGCTGCGCTGGTGGCCGGCGACCCCCCAGTCGAACCGACGTCGTTCCCGCCGTCGCGCTTCTCGGCCCCGCGCCAGGCGCTGTCACTACCGCGCCCGGCTGTCATCGACGCGCTGACACGCGCCGTCGAAGAGCACGTCCTCACGCTGCTGGTGGCGCCCGGGGGGTCGGGCAAGACGACCGCCATGGCCTGGTGGGTTGCCGAAGCCGGGCAGCGGCCGGCGGTGTGGGCGCGCTTCGAACGCCAAGACGATGATCCGCTCAGCGTGGCCAACGTGTTGCTGGCGGCGCTGCGTCACCGCCTGCCCGGCGCGGGGAGACGCCTGGATCAGGTGCTCGCCATGGGTACAGCAGCCGAGGTGCACAGCCTGGCGGTGGCACTGGTGAACGACCTGGCCGAACATCGCGACATCGTGTTGGTCCTGGACGACCTGCACACGATCGACGCTCCCGAGAGCCTGGAGTTGCTCGGTGGCGTGCTCGACAACATGCCGACCGACGCACGCATGATCGCCGCCAGCCGGACCGATCCAGCTCTCTCGCTGGCCCGTCGCAGGGTGCGCCGCGAGCTGGGCGAGCTGAGGGGAGCCGACCTGCGCCTCGACGCACCGGCAGTGCGCGCCGTGCTGGAGCAGGCGGGTGTCCACGGCGACGTATCCGCCCAGCAGATCCTCGACTACTCCGGGGGCTGGGCCGCGGCGGTGCACCTCGCTGCTGTGCGAGCCGCCGGCGGTCACCGGCCACCGGAGCCGGCGGGGCCGGCGCGGGGCACCCGGAGCGAGATCAACGACTTCTTCACCGAGGAGGTGCTCGCGGACCTCCCTGCCGACCTGCGATCGTTCCTGCTGGAGACCTCGCTGCTGGGCGAGTTCGACGCGGAGATGTGCGCCGCGGTGACCGGGCGCGACGACGCCGCGGCGTTGCTGGACGAGATCCTCCGCCGTGACCTCTTCGTGGGCCAGTTCGGCGACGAGCAGGCGGCGCTGCGCTACCACGACCTGTTCGCCGGCTTCCTACGGGAACGCCTCATCACCGAGCGTCCCCGCCCGGAGGTCGATGCTCTTCGCCGCCGCGCCGCGGCCTGCTCGCCGACGGGTGACGCGTTGCGCCTGCTGGTCGATGCCGGTGAGGTCGATGCTGCGGCAGAGCTGATCTCCGGGGCGGGACGGGCGCAGCTCGCAGGCAGCGGGGCCCACGTCCCGGATGCCTGGGTGAACCTGTTGCCTCCGGCCGCGAGACGCCGGCATCCCTGGGTCGGCTTGCTGGCCGGGCTCGGGCAGGTTCGCCGAGGCCAGATGCTCGGGGCCCGACACGAGCTGCAAGCTGCGCTCGATGAGCTTCGTGACGCCGGGGACCAGTTCGGCACGGTCGAAGCCGAGTTCGCCCTCGCCGAGGCGCGCATGGGCCTGGGCGACATGGCTGCCGCCGAGCAGCTCTTTGACGCGCTGCAAGCGCAGCCCCTGGGCCCCGACGAGCGGATCCGGTTGCTCAACACCCGCTTCTGGCACAACTTCTTCGCCACCGACTGGAGCGCGGCCAGCTCTTCGCTGGAGGAAGCATTCGATCTGGCGTTCGGGGGCGCCAGCGACATCGGTCGCAAGGCGCTGGCCATGGCGCTCGGCACCGAGTCGCTCTTCGTCGACGCCGGACCGGCCTGGCTGCACGAGCAGTGCCGGCGCCTGGCAAGGGCGATCGGCGAGCCCGACAGCCCCGCCGGCGCCTCCTTGAGAATGGCCGACGCCGCCGCAGCCTTCCTCGCCGGTGACATCGAAGGCTGCATGAGCACCCTCAGCAAAGCACTGACCGTATCCCGCGAGCACGGCGGCCTCGGCTGGCTGGACCTGGCCCTCGACCGGCTGCGCCTGGCCGCGGCCTCGGCGACAGGCGACCACGCCACAATCGCCGCGATCAGCGCGCAGGCGTCGAGATGCGCCGAGGCGTCCGACGTGCACCACCAGGAACGAGCCATGTACGCCTACGCTCAGGCCCGTTCGGCGCTGACCCGCCAACGTCCCGGCGAGCTGGCCGACATCCGGGACCACTGGCTGGGCGACGTCAGCGACAACGACCGTCCCGACGCGGCGGTGACGCTGATGGTGATCGACGCCCACATCGCCGGAGCCGCCGGTCGCGAGGACGAGGCAGCTCACCTGCTCGAGGCTGCCGCCGAGTTGCACCGCGCGGTCCGCTTCTCGTTGATGACGGGTCAGCCCCTGCTGGAGCTGGCCACGATGCAACTGGAGGCGGGTCACGAGCACGAGGCGCTCAACACCGCCCACGAGGCTCTCGGGACCGTCTCGGCCATGGACGCCCCGGGCCTGCTGCTACAAGACGGCCCCGGCGCTCACAAGACGCTGCTGGAGAGGTGCGCCCAAGCAGGTCTGCTGCGACAGGTGGTGACCGCGGCGCTGGCCTGGCGAGCTGCGCCGGGCCGGCCCAACCCGCTGGCTGTGCCCGGCACGGGCGCCGAGCTCAGCGTGCGGGAGGTCGAGGTGCTGCGCCGGGTTGTCGCCGGCGACTCGAACCGTGCCATCGCCGAGGCGCTGTTCATCAGCGAGCGCACCGTCAAGACCCACATGACCTCGTTGCTGCGCAAGCTGGGGGCGTCGTCGCGCACGCAGGCGGTGGCCAGGGTGCGTGAACTCGGCCTCGCCCTCTGAGGACCTGCACACCTCGGCTCGGCGCCGCCGGAACGAGGGCCTGCGCCGCGACCGTTCAGACCCGGCCGGCACCGGGATACGACCTTGGTACGATGCGTCGCCGCTGGTGATCCTGTTCGCTCGGGGGGTCAGAACCTGCGAGAGGAGCCCCCGTGTCACCAGCCCTTCGATCCAGCCGCAAACCCGCCGTCGAGTTCACCGGCACCCGCCGTCGGGTCCGGTCACGGTTGGCCGTGGCGGGCCTCGCGCTGCTCGTGGTCGCTGTCCTCACCGGCGGTTGCAGCGCAGATGACCCCTCCGCAGCATCCGAGGACGTACAAGACCAACAAGAGGAGCCCACCATGCAACGCACCCCGGTCAACCCCTGGCAGTGGTCAGTGGATCTCGGCTTCAACCAAGGCGAGCTTGTCGAGAACAGCAGCCGCCAGCTCCTGCTCGCCGGCCAGTCAGCGATGAGCGCCGACGGCGCGCCGCAGCACGCGGGTGACATGGCCGCCCAGATCGAGCTGTCGCTCGACAACATGGAGGCAGTGCTCGCCGAGGCGGGAATGGACCTCTCCAACGTGGTCCGCCTCAACGTCTACACCACCGACGTCGACGCGGTGTTCGCCAACTACGGCCTGATCGCCGAGCGGCTCGGAACCGCCGGCGTCGCCCCGCCGGGATCGCTGCTGGGCGTCTCCCGTCTCGCCTATCCCGAGCTGATGGTCGAGCTCGAAGCCACCGCCGCGGGCTGAGGGGCCGACGCCCTCCGCGGGCGCTCGGGAGGGACCTCACCGCCTGCTGTGCACCCCGCTACGCCGGTTCAGCTCGGGGCGAAGCATGGCGGGGTGCAACAGCTCGGCGTCGCCGCGACGGTAGAGCCGGGCGGGTCGTCCACCCTGCCGGGTGGTGCTCTGCCCGGTCGGCTCGACGAAACCGGGGGTGCCGGTCACCTTGCGATGGAAGTTGCGGGGGTCCAGCTCGGTACCCCATACGGCTTCGTACACCTGGCGCAGCTCGTTGATGGTGAACCCGGGTGCGCAGAACGCGGTGGCCAGCGGGGAGTACTCGAGCTTGGCTCGGGCCCGCTCCACCCCCTCTGACAGGATCCGGTGGTGATCGAAGGCCAGCCCGTTGGCGAGGAGGTCCCCGACCGGTAGCCAGGCGGCGGCCGCGGCGTCGGAGCCGGCGACCGGTGGCGCGGCTTCGGGTACCAGCGCGAGGTAGGCGACCGACACCACCCGCCCCCGGGGATCGCGCTCGGGGCTCCCGTAGGTGCCGAGTTGCTCGAGATGGATCCGCAGGTCGGCGACGCCGGTCTCCTCCACAAGCTCACGTTCGGCAGCGTCGAGCAGGTCCTCGTGCACGCCGACGAAGCCGCCGGGCAGCGCCAGGCGACCCTTGAAGGGCTGCGCGCCCCGTTCGATCACCAGTGCCTGCAACAAGTCGTCCCTGACGGTGAGGACCACCAGGTCCACCGCGACCGGGAAGGGCGGCTGCGTCATCTCGCTCATCATAATCGTCATCTTGACGAGAAGTCTAGGTTAGTTTATCGTCAGAGTGACGACAATAGCTGTAGGAGGTCCTGGCCATGGCCGACATCACCCGCCACCCGCTGCTCCATCACCTGAGGGCCGACACAACGACCTATGTCCGCCACCTCCGCAACGGGCGCGTCAAGCACGAGGGCGCGGGCCTGGCGTTCTGGTTCCGGCCCCGCACGGCGGCACTGGTCGCGGTCCCTGTCGACGACCGCGAGCAGGCACTGCTGTTCCACGCCCGCACCGCCGACTTCCAGGACCTCACCGTGCAGGCGACGGTCAACTACCGCGTCGTCGACCCAGGCCTGGCCGCGACCAGGATCGACTTCGGCATCGCGCCCGAGACCGGGGCGTGGAACGCCACCCCGCTGGAGACCCTCGGCGGCCTGCTCACCGAGCTGGCCCAACAACCCGCCCTGGAGCAGATCGCCGGGATGGCGATGGCCGATGCGCTCACCAATGGTGTGGCGCGTGTACGCGACCGGGTGGCCGCAGCCCTCGCCGACGACACCCGGCTGGCGGAGAGGGGCCTGGCAGTGACCGACGTGCGGGTTGTCGCCCTCCGCACCGATGCCGAGGTCGAGCGGGCGCTGCAGACCGGCACCCGTGAGCAGGTGCAACAAGAAGCCGATCGGGCGACGTTCGAGCGGCGGGCGCTGGCGGTGGAGCGCGAGCGGGCGATCGCCGAGAACGAGCTGCAGAACAAGATCGAGCTGGCCCGCCGCGAGGAGGACCTGGTGACCCAGCAGGGCCAGAACGACCGTCGGCGCGCAACGGAGAAGGCAGCGGCCGAACAGATCGCCACCGAGGCAGCCGCCGCGCAGCGACGACTCATCGCCGACGCCACCGCCGACACGACCCGCCTGGTCGGCCAAGCCGAAGCCGACGCCGAGGCCGCCAAGCTGGCCGCCTACCGCGAGCTGGAGCAGGCCACGCTGCTCGGTCTGGCGCTGCGGGAGCTGGCCGGGAACCTCCCGAACATCACCAACCTCACGGTGACCCCCGACCTACTCACTCCGATCCTGGCGCGCTTCGCCCGGCCCGATCCCGAACCGGATCCCGGCGAGCCACAGGAGCAGGCGGCATGAGCCTCGAGCCGAGGGCCGTCCTCGTCCACCGGCGCTCCGAGTACGACGAGCTCCTGGCCCGCCACGGCACGCCTCAACAAGCCGCCTTCTTCCTGCAGGCCCGGGGTCACAGCCTCGACGAGGTCGTCGCCCGCCACGAGACACTGCTGTCGGCCAGGCAGCTCGTCGCCGACGCAGTACCGGTTGATTGGCGCCGGGCCGAGGTCGAGCGCAGCGACTTGAGCCGGTTCATGTTCGGTCCCGAAGACATCGTGGTGGCAATCGGCCAGGACGGACTGGTGGCCAACGTCGCCAAGTACCTCACCGGCCAACCCGTGGTCGGGATCAACCCCGAGCCCGACCGCAACCCGGGCGTCCTGGTGCCGCACCCGCCCCTGGCAGCGCCGGCGCTTCTCGCCGCGGCCCGACACGAACCTCACGTCCAGGAGCGGACCATGGTCAATGCCACCGCCGACGACGGCCAGTCGCTACGGGCGCTCAACGAGGTCTACATCGGCCACCCGACACACCAGTCGGCCCGCTACCTCCTGCGGCTCCCGGATGGGAGCCATGAGCGGCAGTCCTCCAGCGGCGTGCTGGCGGGAACCGGCACCGGCGCCACCGGCTGGCTCCGCTCGGCCTGGCAGGAGCGGCACAGCAAACTCGCCCTCCCGCAGCCGACGGAGCCGGGCCTTTGCTGGTTCGTGCGGGAGGCCTGGCCCTCACCGCTCACCGGCACCAGCCTCACCGAGGGTGCCCTGGCCGAGGGCGAGGCCCTCGAGCTCGTGGCCGAATCCGACCAGCTGGTCTGCTTCGGTGACGGCATCGAAGCCGACGCGTTGGTGCTCAGCTGGGGCCAGCGGCTCAACGTCGCCAAGGCTCAGGTGAGCCTGCGCCTGGTCACTGCCTGAGCGGGCTCGGGCGGCGCGGCCCCCGGCGAAGGCTCAGGTGTCCTTGAGGCGGCGGTAGAGCCGGATGAGCTCGTTGGTGGACGAGTCGTGGTCGAGCTGGGGCTCCTCGGCACACAGCAACTGGGGCGCGATCTGTTTGGCCAGCACCTTGCCGAGCTCCACCCCCCACTGGTCGAACGAGTCGATGCCCCAGACGGTGCCCTGGGTGAACACCGAGTGCTCGTAGAGGGCGACGAGGGTCCCGAGGCGGAACGGGGTGAGCACCTCGGCAAGGATCACGTTGGTGGGACGGTTCCCCTCCATCACCCGCTGCGGAACCACCGCCTCGGCGCTGCCCTCGGCGCGCACCTCGTCGGCGGTCTTGCCGAAGGCCAGAGCCTTGGCCTGGGCGAAGACGTTGGACGACAGCAGGTCGTGGTGCTCACCGAGCGGGTTGAGCGACTTGGCGAAGCCGATCAGATCGACGGGGATGACGGTGGTTCCCTGGTGGATGAGCTGGTAGAAGCTGTGCTGGCCGTTGGTGCCGGGCTCACCCCAGTAGACCGCGCCGGTGTCGGCTTGAACCGGCTCCCCGGTCAGGGTCACGTGCTTGCCGTTGGACTCCATCGTGAGCTGCTGGAGATAGGCGGGAAAGCGCTTGAGGTACTGCTCGTAGGGCATGACCCCCACCGTCTGGCAGCCGAAGAAGTCCCGGTACCACACCGCCAGCAGCCCCATGATCACCGGCAGGTTCTGGCCGAAGGGAGCGGTGCGGAAGTGCTCGTCCATGGCGTGGAACCCCGCCAGCATCTCCGCGAACCTCTCCGGGCCGACGGCGATCATCGTGGACAGACCGATGGCCGAATCCATCGAGTAGCGGCCCCCGACCCAGTCCCAGAACCCGAACATGTTGGAGCTGTCGATGCCGAACGCCTCGACCCGCTCGGCGCTGGTGGACACGGCCACGAAGTGGCTCGCCACCGAATCCTCGCCCAGAGCCCGCACCACCCAGTCCCGCGCCGAGTGAGCGTTGGTCATGGTCTCGAGGGTCGAGAACGTCTTGGACGAGATGATGAACAGGGTCTCAGCCGGGTCGAGCCCGCGGGTGGCCTCCACGAGATCGGTGGAATCGATGTTGGACACGAACCGCATGGCCAGGCTGCGGTCGCTGTAGTGACGCAGCGCCTCGTAGGCCATGACCGGGCCGAGGTCGGAGCCACCGATGCCGACGTTGATCACGTTGCGGATGCGCTTGCCGGTGTGACCGGTCCACTCACCGCGGCGCACCCGGTCGGCGAAGCTCCCCATGCGGGCGAGCACCTGATGGACCTCGGCGACCACGTCTGTCCCGTCGACGACGAGGGAGCTGCCCGCAGGCATCCGCAGCGCCACGTGCAACACGGCACGGTCCTCGGAGATGTTGATGTGCCTACCGGCGAACATGGCGTCGATGTGGCTGCGGAGGCCGGACTGCTCTGCCAGCTCCACCAGCAGCCGCATGGTCTCGTCGGTGACCCGGTTCTTCGAGTAGTCCAGGTGCAACCCGACCGCCTCGGCTCGCAGCCGCTCGCCCCGGGTGAGGTCTGCGGCGAACAGGTCGCGCAGGTGAGCCGAGGCGATGTCGGCGTGGTGGGCCCGCAGGGCCTCCCATGCAGGCCGCTGCACGAGCGGGGTCATGGTGCCGGGCGCCTCGTGGCCTGTGTCGGTCATGGCGTTCATGCGACTGCCTCGCTCTGGGCTGTCATGCGGCTGATCAGGTCGTCCCACGATGACACGAACGCGGCTGCACCGTCGGCCTGCAGCTTGGCGGCGAGGGCGCCGACGTCGACCCCGGCTTCGCCGAAAGCCGCCAGCACCTCGTCGCAGCCGCCGCCGTCAGCGGACAGCACACCTTCGAGCCTGCCATGGTCGTGGAACGCTTCGAGGGTCGCGTCGGGCATGGTGTTGACCGTCAGCGGCGCCGCCAGCCCGGTCACATAGAGCGTGTCGGAGGCCTGGGGATCCTTGGTGCTGGTGCTGGCGAAGAGCAGCCGCTGCGGCCGGGCCCCCAGCCCTTCGAGGCGCTGCCACCGCGGCGAATCGAGCAGCCGGCGGTAGGCCCGGTAGGCGTCGGCCCCCACCGCCAGGCCGAGGCGGTCGCGCAGCTCTTCGGGCACCGCGTCTTTGACCGCCACGTCCCAGCGGGACATGAACACCGACGCCACGCTGCCCACCGCCGGATCCGAGCCGTCGGCGAGCCGGCGCTCGATTCCTCTCATGTAGGCCTCGGCGGCGGCCACGTACTGCTCGGCGCTGAACAGCAGCGTGACGTTCACCGGCACCCCCGCCGCGATCGTCTCCTCGATTGCCGGCAGGCCCTCGGGAGTGCCGGGGATCTTGATGAACAGGTTGGGCCTGCCTGCGCGACCGTGCAGAGCCGAAGCCTCGGCGACGGTCGAGGAGGCGTCGTAGGCCAGCTTGGGCGACACCTCCAACGACACCCAGCCGTCGAGGCCGTCGCTGCGTTCGTGCTGGGCGAGGAACAGGTCGGCGGCTCGACGCAGGTCCTCCACCGCCAACTCGAAGAAGAGATCCTCCCCGGTGACACCGGCGCCCGCCTTGTCGGCGATGGCGTCGTCGTAGGCACCGGTGCCGATCGCGTGATCGTAGATGGACGGGTTGGAGGTCAAGCCGCTGACCGAGTACTCGTCCACGTAGCGCTGGATCTGCCCTTCGTCGAGCATCCTGCGGGTGATGTTGTCGAGCCACAGGCTCTGTCCGAGATCGTGCAGCTCGGCGGTTGCGGGCATCGTCAGGCCTCCTCGGCAGTCCACGCCGCAGCGGCGGCCCACCTTCCTAGACGCTATCGGCCCCTCGGCACCGATGTTGAAGGACTTCAGCCCGCGACCGGCTCAGCCAGGGCCGCCGGCTAGGCCACGGGCAACGACGGTTCCTTGCGGACCTTCTCGTCCCAGCTCAACAGGTCGATGCCCGCTTCGTTGCAGCGGTCGCGTGCATCGAGGATCGACTGCACATCCGCGTCCGAGAGCCGCTCCACCATGAGCGACAGCCCGTCGCAGTCGCTGACGTGAGGAAGGATGGTGCGGACCAGCGCCACAGCCTCGGTGACGTCAGCGTCGCTCAACTCGTCCTGGCCGGCCAGCGCCACCAGCCGCTTGGCCGAGGCGATCGCGCCGTCGTGATCGACATAGAGGCGCCGCACGTAGTCGGTGCCGAAGGTGGGGACCAGCGACGGGTACATCGTCTCCTCCTCGTAGCGGAAGTGGGGCCCGGTGAGGGCGGCGATGTACAGCAGGCGATCCATCGCCTGCTCGCACGAGCGCTGCTCGAAGGCCTCGAGCAGCTCGAGCAGGGCATCACGGACCGCGCGATGTTCGTCACGGAAGATGGTGCTGAAACGGTCGGCAAGCAGGGTCATGATGATCTGGCTCCTAGGGAAAATCCTCTTCGGTCGTCTGACGATCGCAGCACCGAAGAGGGGCTCGTGTCAATAGTTGATCAATCTTGTCACGAATTGCCCGTACATGTGATACGGGTCGCCAAGGCGTGAGGATCGAGGTGGGCGAACATCCAATGGATGAAAGCGACCACCGAGGGCGAGAGGCACTGCGTGCGCGCGGGCTCCTGCCTGCGCTGGCGCCGTCGGTTCTGGTGGTGCCAGACGAGCGCGCCGACCTCCGCGCCGCCTACCGGGGAGCGCTCGTCGGCACCGCGATCGGCGACGCGCTGGGCCGGCCTGCCGAAGGGCGCTCGCCGCAACTGCTTGTTGAGCGCTACGGACGGTTGAGGGACTACCAGCCGTGGCGGGGTTGGGAGGGGGGGCCGAGGGGGACGATCACCGACGACACCCAGCTGACCATGTGCGTCGGCGAGTCGTTGCTGGCGGGCGACGGGCGGCTCGACCCTGTGGACCTGGCGCAACGCTTCGTCGACTGGTTTCCCCGAGGCCGCGGCAAGGGCCGCACCTGCACGGTGGCGCTGCTGTCGCTCATGGACGGCGTCCCGTGGTGGGAGGCGGGTGACGCCTCCGCGGGCAATGGTGCCGCCATGCGCGCGGCGCCTGTGGGGCTCGTCCACCTTCACGACACGACCGCCATGGTCGAGGACGCAGCGCTCTCAGCGGTGCTGACCCACGCCGACCCCATGGCAGTGGCCTCCGCGGCCGCCCACGCCTTCACCGTGGCCCACTTGGCGGCCACCGAGCCGGGACGGCTTGACACCGCCCAACTGATGGGTGAGCTGTCCCAGGTGCTGTCCACCGTCGATGACCCCGGCTACCGGGAACGGGACTGGCAGACCCGTCCCGGCAAGACCGCCGAACCGGTTCGCCTCGCCGACCGCCTCGCCGAGGTGCCGATCCGCCTCGACCACTCCCCGGTCGAGGCTTTCGACTGGTTCTACAACGGCGCCTTCGTGCTCGAATCGCTGCCCGCGGCGTTGTGGTGCTTCCTGCGCTCACCCGACGAACCCGAGGAAGTGGTCGTGACCGCGGTGATGGGCGGTCACGACGCCGACACCGTCGCCTCCCTGGCGGGCGCCTACGTCGGCGCCTACCTGGGCGAGCCGGCGTTCCCCGAGCGCTGGCGGGGCGAGGACCTCGAGTTCGGGGACGAACTGCGCTCGATGGGCGACGGGCTGCTGGCGCTGGCGCTGGCGGGAAGGGAACGGCCCTGAGCGACCCGCGACACCGAACCGGGGCGGCGGCTGCCCGCCCCGCTTCAGACCAGCGTCAGGTCGTAGACGGTGACGTTGCCGACGGTGGTGGCGGTGAAGTTGTCCTCCACCCAGGAGGCGATCTCACGGGCCGCCTCGCTGCCACCCCGGCTGTTGGCACCGGACAGACCGCTGGCGATGTAGTAGTGGATCTGTCCCTCGCTGACGTACTCCTGGAACTGGGCGAGCGTCGGTGAGGGATCGGAGCCGTTGAAGCCACCTATCGGCATGACCGGCAACTCGGTGGCGAGCTGATAGCTCGACGCGTTCTGCGAACCAGTCGTCGCCGCCACCCAGGTGAAGCCCGCGGCGTTCTCGCTGAGCAGAGCGACCATCTCGTCGCTCACCTCCACGCCGTTGAGCAGGCCGCCCCGGCCACCTCCGGTGTCGCCACCCGCGCCGGGTCCGGGGACGTTCCCCCCCTGGCCGGGTACGCCTTGCCCGGGGTCAGCCGTGCCGGGAGCGCCCTGGCCGGGACCAGCCGCGCCCGGAACCTGCGCCGTGCCGGGAGCGCCCTGGCCGGGCGGCCCCGTGCCCGGAACCTGCGCCGTGCCGGGACCAACCTGGCCGGGACCAGCCTGGCCGGGACCAACCTGGCCGGGACCAACCTGGCCGGGACCAACCTGGCCGGGGTGGCCGGGACCAACCTGGCCGGGACCAACCTGGCCGGGGTGGCCGGGAGCGCCGCCACGTCCGGCCGTCTCCACGGTGGGACCTGCGTTCACCAGCGAACCCTCCCGCCCGTTGATCACCGTTTCGAGGGTCCAGGCCGCGGGCGCGGCGAGTGCCACGGCCACCGCGACGATCGCCGCCAGGCTTGTCAGGCGGGCTGCGGCCACGCGGTTCTCACCGGGCAGCACGGCACTCACCACGAAGCCGACGGCGCTCAGCACCGAGAGGAGCACGATCGTCTCAGCAAGCCACGGGTTCCAGGTGGGGGCCCGGCCGAGCAACGCAGCTGCCCAGAGCCCGGTGAGCACGGTCAGTCCCGCCATGGTCGACTTCGCTCCCCAATGCGCCCGGTGAGCCCACAGCATCGTTGCGCCGATGCCGACCAGTGCGCCGATGGCCGGTGCCAAAGCGACGGTGTAGTAGGCGTGGAAGATGCCCGCCATGAAGCTGAAGGTGAGCGCGGTGACCAGCAGCCATCCGCCCCAGATGACCAGCGCGGCACGCTGCAGGTCGGTGCGGGCGGCCCGCCGGGTCAGCCAGAAGCCCACGACGAGCAGGACCAGTGCGGCCGGGAGCAGCCAGGCGATCTGGCCTCCGATCTCGTTGTCGAACAGGCGGGTGATGCCGGTGGCACCCCAGATGCCGCCCCCCTGGCCGCCCTGAGCGCCTTGGAGACCCGGACCTCCCCCGCCGACGCTGCCGGTCTCGTTGCCGGTGAGCCGGCCGAAGCCGTTGTAGCCGAAGGTGAGCTCGAGGAAGCTGTTGGTCTGCGAACCGCCGATGTAAGGGCGGGAGGAAGCCGGCCACAGCTCTACGAGCGCGACCCACCACCCACCGGCCGCCACCATGGCAGCGAACGCCAGTCCCAGGTCGGCTATGCGCCGGCCGATCGCCGCCCTGCCCGCCAGGAGGTAGGCCAGCGCGAACGGGGGCACCACCAGCAGCACCTGGAGTTGTTTGGTGAGGAAGCCGAAGCCGATCGCGATGCCGGTGAGGATGAACCAGCGGGCGCGTCCGTCGTCGATGGCGCGCAACGCGGTGTAGGCGGCGACGGTGAGCAGCAGCGTGAGCAGCGCGTCCGGGTTGTTGAAACGGAACATGAGCGCGGCGACCGGGGTGAGCGCCATCACCGCACCCGCAAGCAACCCTGCAGCCGGGGTGAACCAACGGCGGACCGCGGCGTACAGGACCCCGACCGAGGCAACGCCCATCAGTGCCTGGGGAACGAGGATGCTCCAGGAGTTGAGCCCGAACACACGCACAGAGAGAGCCTGGGGCCACAGGAACATCGGCGGTTTGTCGATGGTGATGCTGTTGGCCGCGTCCGACGAACCGAAAAGGAAGGCCTTCCAGCTCACCGAGCCTGCCTGGGCAGCAGCCGAGTAGAACGAGTTCGCCCAGCCCGAGGCCGCCAGGTTCCAGGTGTAGAGAACCAGCGTCCCAGCCAGCAGGGCGAGGAGGGACGGCCGCACCCAGCGGGGGTCGTCGGGCCGGCCCCGGAAGAAGCGGCGGAGCCGGCCGGGGCGGGGCGCACGCGGGGGCGGCGGCGACTCCCGGGGTTCGTGGCCCTCTGCGAGGTGGTCCTGCAGCGGCGGAGCGGTGGGTATGGCGGGCTGACCGGTGATGGTCATGTCGGCCTCCCGTCCGCCAAGGCCTCGCCCGCCTTGCACCAGAGCCGCAGGCGGTCTTCGGTGAGTGGGCGACGCCGCACCGCCACCTCCGACGGAGGCGGCCGCGTCGCCAGAACGGTCGTCATGACGCGGTCCACGACTGCGAACATGACACCGGTTTCTCAGACCGCTCTGGGGAAATCCTAAGAATCGGTTGGGAAGCGAGCTCACGGCGGGCTGTGTCCGGCGCCGGGTCACGGTGGCGTTCGATCAACGCGATGAGTCGACGCTCAACCGGTTGTTCCGTGCCACGGTCGAACCCACTCAGGCGGAGGCGTCGGCGAGGACCACGGGGTCTGTGTCGGCGAGAGGTCCCCGGCGATCTTGGAGATCACGTGAACGCCCCGCAGCGCCACGGCCTCCTCGCGAACCACACCCGCGCGCGGACCTAGTCCTGACCGAAGCCGACCTCGGCCAGCACCTCCGGCAGCGCTGCCATCTGCTCGAGGTGTTGTTCCAGCGAGTCGCTGCGGAACCGATAGTTGAGGATTGTGGCGCCCAGAGCCAGGATCTCGGCGGCCTGCGCCCGTATCCGGTCGGGTTCGGTGAGCGGATCGACCGCCGGCTCGGGCCAGATGACCACATCGAGAGATCCATCCCGCTCGTACCACGACGGCAGGGAACGCGCCCAGGTGATCATCTCGGCGACCTCCCCGGGCTCGAGCAGGAACGGCACCCAGGCGTCTCCCAGTTCCACCGCTCTCCTCAGCGAGCGCCGGGTGCGACCACCCACCCAGATGGGGGGCCGCTCCTGCACCGGGGTCGGGTCGACCACGAAGTCACCGAAGCTGTAGTGGGGCCCTTCGTAGGTAGGCACCAGCTCGCCCCATCCCGCGAGGATCGCCCTGAGTGCATCGTCGGCCAGGTCGCCCCGGCCCTCGAAGGGCTTGCCCAGCAGTTCGAACTCGGGCCTGAGCGACCCGACACCTACCCCGAGGATCAGCCGGCCGTTGCTCAGCCGATCGAGGGTGCGGTAGTGCTTGAGCACCTCGAGCGGGTGGTGGTAGGGCAGCACGACCATGTTGGTGGCCAGGCGGATCCGTTCGGTCACCGCCGCCAGGTAGGAGAGGGTGGCCAGCAGGTCCCAGTAGCGCTTGCCCCGGCGGGGTTCGACGTCGACGGGCACGGCCACGTGCTCGCTGGCGGTGAGGTGGTGGTAGCCGTGCCGGTCCGCCGCCCGGGCGACCGCCACGAGGTCCTCCACGCCGGCGTCGATCTCCCACTGGTTGTGGGAGCGGGTGAGGAGGATGACGATCGGGGTGATGATGCCCAGCCGGGGTGCCTGCACGAACGGGGATCGTAGCGACCAGCTACTCTCCGGGCTGCACCTGAGCTCGGTGTCAGCAGGCGAATCGAGCGGGGGTCATGCGATGAAGAAGGCAGCCGGGGGACGCAGGGGGCTCTGCGGTCTGCCTGCGATGCTGGTCGCTGTCTGTGTGCTGGCTGCTGCTTGCACCTCGCAGGACTCGGGCGGCAACGACGAAGGACCCGGCGACGACGAGACCGGCGCCAGCACCACGACGGTCACCTCGGCTCCCTGGACCACCGACGAGGCCGGCGGGGTGCTCACCATCCACACCGGCGCGATGGCGCTGTCGGTGAGCGATGACCCCTTCACCATCAGCGCCTCGCCCGCCGGGGGTGGCGAGGAGTTCTTCGCCGAAGCCGGCGGCCTCTACCTGGTGCGCGACGGCCGGCGGGTGGCGGTCAGCGAGGCGACCGGGCACGAGGCAGCCGAGGACTCGGTCTCCTTCGCGGTGTCCTTCGACGACGGGTCGACCGGGCTGGTCGAGTTGCGCGACGGTGGCCGGCCCGACTCGGTGGCCGTGGCCATCCGACCCGATGACACAACCGGAGTGAGCGCTTGGGGTGAGAGCCTGGCGTCACCCGACGACGAGCTGATCTACGGGCTCACCGAGCGCACGGTCGATGACATATCGGCCTCTGAGTACTTCCCCCGAGAGGTGGGATCGCTCGACCGCAAGGGCGAGACCGTCGAGATGTGGATCAGGCCGACCATGTCGGGATACGCCCCGTTCCACCAGTCGTCGAAGGGCTACGGCCTGCTCGTCGACGGGTTCATGCCGGGCCGCTACGACGTCGGCGCGACCGACCCGAACGTCGTCGAGTTGGAGTTCGAGTGGGACCCCGACTCCGGAACCGCCGGATATCACCTGTTCTACGGGCCCGCGCACAGCACCATCCTGCAGGCCTACTACGACCTCACCGGCCGACCCCCGGTACCTCCCGATCACGTCTTCGAACATTGGCGGGGCTATGACGAGCACCCGGTGGGCGAGCCGGTCGAGGTCGACGGGGTCGACATCAACGCCGAGGTCGCCGACGACCTCGCCCACTACGAGGAGTACGGCATACCGGCCGGCCTCTACCACTTCGACCGGCCCTGGACGGTGGGCGAGCTGGGGTTCGAGGAGCTGGTCTTCGACCCCGAGCGCTACCCCAACGCCGCCGAGATGCTGGCGATCCTCGCCGCGCGCGGCTGGCACATGCACGTCTGGGTCGCCCCTTGGGCGATGGGCAGCAAGGGCGACGAGGCCGCCGAGCTCGGCTACCTCGCGCCGGGTTCGGACCGCGAGTCGGCCAGCATCCTGCAGGGCGTCTCGGTCGACCTCACCAACCCCGACGCCGTCGAGTGGTACAAGCAGGACTTCCTGGAGTTCCTCGACGGGCCCGAAGGTAGCTACGTCGACGGGTTCATGATGGACCGCGGCGACGAGCCCGACGTCTCCAGCGAGCCCGACGACATCTGGTTCGACGGGCGCAACGGGCACCAGATCCACAACTGGTACCCGGTCGAGTTCGACCGGGTCTTCCGGGAGATCATCGACGAGGCACGGCCCGAGGACGGCTACCTGCTGGCCCGGGCCGGCTACACCGGCTCACAGGCCTACGTGATGCGCTGGGGCGGCGACACCCACGGGCGCGACGGCCTGGCGATCCCCGAAGCCGAGCCCACCGAGGCGCAGTCCCCTTCGACGGATCTCGGGCTGCGCTCGGTGCTGATCAGCATGCAACGGGCCGCTTTCATGGGTACCCCCTACTGGGGCCACGACATCGGCGGCTACAACGGCTGGCTCGACCGGGAGGTCTACGGCCGCTGGATCGAGGTCGGCTTCGCCAGCCCGATCATGCGCTTCCACGGCCCCGACAACACGCCTTGGAACGTGGCACCCGACGGCGGGTTCGACCAGGAGCTGCTCGACATCTACAAGGGCTACGTCCTCTTGCGCCACGACATGAACGGCTACCTGGCCGCCACCGCCGAGCAGGCATCCGAGGACGGCATCCCGATGGTGCGGCCACTGGTGTTCGCCTGGCCCGCCGAAGCGGGCGCCTCGAACCGCTGGGACGAATGGATGCTGGGCGACGACCTGCTGGTCGCACCGGTGTGGCAGAGCGGCGCACGGGAGCGCACGGTGTGGATCCCACCCGGCGAGTGGGTCGACTTCTGGGACCACGACGAGGTGGTCAGCGGACCGACCGAGATCACCGTGGATGCTCCCCTCGGCAAGCTCCCCATGTGGGTGACCCCCGGCTCCGGGCTGCTCGACATCGACGTCGACGAGGCCCTGACCGCGCGCGCACACGGCTCCTAGCCCGGTTCCTCACGCGCTCGCGTGAGCAACCCGCCGCACGCCGGCGACAACCCGCCCGGCCTTGGAGGATCCGAGTCGTGTCACGCAGAGACGCCAACGAGTCGGAGCACCCCGGAGATGACCGCTCTCGAGCGCCGACCCCGCCGGAGAACGCCCGTGCCGTCGGGATCTGGTCGGACTCGGGCCCTCACCGTGGACGATCAGAGCCGGCCGTGACCGGGCGCGGCGCGACGAACCGGCAGCACCTCCCACGATCGTCGCCGAGGGTGTCAGCGAGGCTGTCGGGCGACCGGGCGTGGCGCGACGAACCGGCAGCACCTCCCACGATCGTCGCCGAGGGTGTCAGCGAGGCTGTCGGGCGACCGGGCGCGGCGCGACGAACCGGCAGCACCTCCCACGATCGTCGCCGAGGGTGTCAGCGAGGCTGTCGGGCGACCGGGCGCGGCGCGACGAACCGGCAGCACCTCGGCAGCGGGCCTGCTTCGAGTTCGGTGTCACAGCCCCCGGGTATGAATTACAGCGATGTTTCTCGTCACACCCGCCTGTCAGCTTCGGTGGCGAACCGGGCGGCCGGAGCGTCGCCACCAACCGAGGCCTGCCGGTCACAACACCGGCTCGCCGAGGCAAGTGGCTCGCTGCCCCGGCGGCGCGGCAACCCGTCCGACAGCGGAGGTTCACGAGAAATGCCTGACATCGACCGAGAGCATCTCGCCCGGAGCATGGCCGCCATGGCCTGCGACAGGGCGATGATCTTCCCCTTCATCGAGCGCTACGGCGACGCCCTCGAGCGGGTCGTCCGGCGCATCCTCTTCGAGTTCGGCCGCCGCGACCTGGCCGGCGACCCCGACGAGGTCAGCGGGTTCGTGCTGGACGCGGCCTATGTCATCTCCCAGCGTGCCCCGGGCTGGGATCCCGCGGGCGGTGCCCTGCCCTGGTACTGGGCCTTCCGGGCAATCCGCCACGACATCGGCGTCACGATCGGCAACGCGCGGGTCGACCTCGATCTCGAAGAGGTCGACCTGGGCCCACCCGCCGCTGCCTGCTCGGGAGGCGGCGCCGACTGCGACCTCGACGAGCTGGCACGTCGCTATCCGCATGTGCGGTTGCTGCTCGAGGCGGTGCGCGAGGTCACCTCGCCGCGCAACGCAGCCGTGCACCTCGAGTACCGTTTCCAGCGTTGCTGTGGCGACCCCTCACCGGCCCATACCGTGGGCGCGATGTTCGACCTGTCACCCGAGAACGTCCGCCAGATCGACTACCGGGTACGTCGGCAGCTCAGCGAGCTGGTATCGACCGACGGCCGCTTCGCCGACCTGCGTACGGTTGAATGGATCGATCCGGGCCCGCAGGGTAGGACCACCGAGATGGAGATGTCGATGGCATGATCATCCGCCCCGCGCTCGACGTTCACCGGCCCCGGGACCTGACCCTCCTCTGCGAGCGGTTGGCCCAGCGGCTGCAACGAGCAGGTCTCACTCATCCACTCGAGGCGGCGGTTGCACTGACCGTTCGCGGAGCACGCCAGGCGGACCTGCAAGACCAGGCCCGCGCACTGGGCCTCAGCTCCGCCCACCTGGCCGGCATCGAGGCGGGTCACCTCGCGTTCCCGGACCTACCACCCCCCTTGCTGGCCGCGGCGCGAGATACCGCCGGCCTCGACCTCGATCGGCTCATGTCGCCGAACCACTGATGTCGCTCACCGCCCGCCTCGACGTATCAGCAGTCCCACTCCAAGGGGCGTACGTGGCCAAGCGCTGTCCGGTGCGGGCGCAGAACGACATCGTCGGGCCGGTCGAACCCCTGCCCCCCTCCGAGGTGCTGCAGCGCCGGCTCGATCGGGGCCTCCGCTTCGAGGCCGACGTCGTCGCCGAGCTCCACGAGCTCCACCCCGGCGCCACCTTCGTCGAATCCGGCAAGCCCGCCGAGCGGGTCGAGCTCACCCTCGACGCCATGCGACGCGGGGCGGTGTTGATCGTCGGTGGCCGCCTCCCCGACGACCTGGCCGGGCGACGGGTCGGCGAGCCCGACCTGCTGATTCGAGCCTCCGACTCCGACGGGTACCTGCCGGTCGACATCAAGCACCACCGCACGCTCCGCGACCGTCCGGAATCGGGCAACTGCATCGAGGCCCTCACCTCCGAGTTGGCCTTTCCCTCCGTGGCAGCAGCCTCGACGCGACCCGACCTGGCCGCACGCAAGAACAAGGACGACCTGCTCCAGCTGGCCCACTACCGACGCATGCTCCAGGCATGCGGGCAGGCCGGCGGCTCGGGCCACGCCGGCATCGTGGGCAAGGAGCAGAGGGTGGTGTGGTACGACCTCGACTCACCCGTATGGAAGACCCGCTCGACCAGTGAGCGCTGGAAGCTGCGCTCGACAATGGAGGTCTATGACTTCGAGTTCGGCTTCCGCCTCGACATCGTGGCCACCGCCCAGCGTCACCAGCTCGACCCAGGCGTTGAGCTGCTGGTCGTCCCGGTCCGCATCCACGAATGCGACCAGTGCCCGTGGCGGGACCACTGCCTCGACGAGCTGGCACGCACGGACGATGTCAGCTTGCTGCGCCGCACCGGGTGGCGCGGCTGGAAGGCGCACGCCGATCACGGAGTCCGCACCCGAGCCGACCTCGCGGCGCTCGATTGGCGCACGGCCGACCTCGTCGCTCACGGTGTCGATGTCCGTGCGATCCTCGACGAGCTGGCGAAGCACCCGCCGGCAACTCCCATCGCCGACATCGTCGGCTGCCGAAAGACCGCCCAGTCAGCCCGCCTCGAAGCTGCCGGCATCAACACTGCGGGCGATGCGCGGGCACTCGACCCGAGGACCGCTTCTTACTCCGGCTCCGGCCTCTCCCGCCTGGCCGAGCAGATCGACGAGGCTCGGGCAGCCATCTCCGCCGAGCCGGTGTTCCGTGCCCGGGGTGTCGAGCACATCTGCGTGCCCAGAGCAGACGTCGAGGTCGACCTCGATCTAGAGAGCACCGAGGACGGCGCCTACCTGTGGGGAGCCCTCGTCACCGACCGCGCCCACACCGGCCTAGCCGCCTCGGGCTATCGCTCCTTCGTCACCTGGGAGCCCGTCACGGCCGCAACCGAGCTGGCGGTGTTCGGGCGCCTGTGGGCCTGGCTGTCGGATCTGCGCGATTCGGTGCACCGCAAGGGCAAGACCATGTGCGTCTACTGCTACAACGAGCGCGTCGAGGCCGATGCGCTGAGAAGGCTCGCCGGGCCGAACGAGCTTGCAGGCGTCGCGGACCTGGTGACATCCGACGAGTGGGTGGACCTCCTCCGAATCACCCAGGCTGCACTGGTCACCGGCACCGGCCTCGGCCTCAAGCAACTCGCACCGCTGGCCGGCTTCTCGTGGGAAGACGACGACGCGGGCGGCGAGCAGTCGATGATCTGGCACGACTTGGCGGTGGGCGACGCCGACTCGGCGACCCGCCAGGCAAACCGGCAGCGGATCCTCGACTACAACCGCAACGATGTCGAAGCCACCCTCGCGCTGCGCCGATGGCTCGCAGCCGTAGGGTCATCGCTTCCCGCCGTTGCCGATCTCCGCCCCATGGGCTGACCGTGACCCGCGGACTGACGGTCGGGCCCCGCCACGCCCCATGGACCTGAGACACCCCCGGGAGGTCGCGAGCGCCAGTGCCAGGGCACCGGGACCTCAGACGAGCCTGTCGGTCCCGGTGCCCCTGGCGTCACCTCCCGGGGACATCTCGACGTACCGCTCATGACGATAGAGACCCGACGTGTCGGACTCTTTTCGCTTCGGTGAAGACTGGCGGGACGGCTGTCTTGACGCCGGTCCAGACGATCACCCGAGCTGCCGGCCGCATGCCAGATGGGCCCCGTCCTCACCGGGAGATCCGGGTCCTCACCGGGACCTATCGCGTTTCACCTCAGCTCCGTCGGCTCGACCGGCGAGGAGTTGAGCGACGCCGACGATCGCACCAGCGGCGTGCACTCGGCGGGTGGTTGCGGCGATCCGGGATAGCTTCGCGTTCATGCGCCCGCCGGCGGTCATCCCGCTGACCCTTACGATCCTGTTGCTCGCCGCCTCCCCAGCCACCGCGCACGAGGACGTCGGCGAGATGACCGTGACCGGGGCCGAGCAGATCGGCCCCGACCTGGTACGCGTCGAGATCGGCCTGCTGTACGCCGACGACGGGCACTTCGCCGAAGGCGCCACCGTCAGCGCCACCTTCACCGCCGTCGACGGGTCAACCGTCGGGCCGGTGCCTCTCGCATGGCTCCGGGACGCCCTCTACGCGGCCGAAGTCGACCTTCCGGCGGCGGGAACCTGGACCGTCGAGGTGTCCTCGGTGGAACCCACCGCCACGGCCACTGCGTCGGTGGAGGTGACCGAGGAGGGCGGTCCTACGACTGCCCCCACGACTGCCCCCGCCACGTCGACCACCACGACGGCAACAACCGCGACCGCGCCGGGCAACGGGGACGAAGCCGGCGAGGGAGCCGAAGACGGCGGCAGCAGCTTCCCCTGGCTGGCCATCGTGGCAGCCGGCGCTGCTCTGGCTCTGGTCGTCGTTGGCGCCTGGCTGCTCATCCCCCGCCGACGCACCGACACCGAAGAAGAGGCAGCCGGCGAGGAAGGCGAGAGCTTCGACCACGGACCATAGGCTCGTGGCCGAAGTGGCGAAGACCGCCGGTGCGAACGGCGCGCTCACCGCATGACGGTCCTCACGCCCGCGCTTCGAGCACCAGGTTGAACGGTGTCTCGGCCGCCCGGCGGAAGCTGGTGAACCCGGCCTCCTCGGCGACGGCGCGCAGCCGAGCCTCCCCGGCCTGTGCCCCGAGCGCCAGCCCCACCTCCTGCGACTGCGAGGCGGGGGTGCAGATGAGCGTGGACGCGGCGTAGAAGATCCGGCCCACCGGGTTCAAGTTCTCCTCGACGCTGTTGCCCGCGAAGGGCTCGACCAGCATCGCGGTGCCGCCCTCGGCTAGGGCGTTCCGCGTGTGGCGCAGGCCCCCGACAGGGTCACCCATGTCGTGCAGGCAGTCGAAGAAGCAGATCAGGTCGTAGCCGCTACCGGGGAAGCTCTTGGCCTTGGCCACCTCGAAGCGGGCCCGGTCTGCGACACCGGCCTCCACCGCCGCCTTGCGGGCCGCCTCGATCGACTCCTCGTGGTAGTCGAAACCCACGAAGGACGACTCCGGGTAGGCCTGGGCCATGATCACGGTCGAGGAACCGAACCCGCAGCCCACATCGGCGACCTCGGCGCCGTCGAGAAGCTTCTGCTCCACCCCCTCGAGGGAGGGGATCCAGCTCTGCGCCAGGTTTGCCGCGTATCCAGGGCGGAAGAACCTCTCGGTGCCGTGGAACAGGTCGTGGTGGTGCTGGTGCCAGCCGACCCCGGCCCCGGTGCGGAATGCCTCGGTGATCGCCTCGTCGGACTTCGCCGCAGCGGTGGTCACCTGGAAGCCGCCCATGACGAAGGCGGGGCTGGTCTCGTTGGTGAGGACCTCGGCCTGCTCGGCTGACAGCGAATAGCGGTCGTCCCCCTCGTAGGTGACGTAGCCACCCGCGGCGAGAGCGGCAAGCCACTCCCGGACGTTGCGTTCGATGACCCCCGCCTGCGTCGCCAACTCGGCTGGTGTCCTCGCCTCGCCGTCGGCGAGAGCCCGGAACAGGCCCAACCGGTCGCCGACGACCACGAGCGCTCCGAGCATGATCGACCCGAAGTCCCCCAACGCCTGCTCCACCAGCTGATTGACACGATCCTCGTCGATCGCTTTGGCTTGGTCGATTGTCATGGCATTCTCCTTTTCGTCGACCCAACAGGGCGAGCCTGCCTCGACGGGCCTGCAATCGGTCTGCAACAGCGGCTGCAAACAGGCTGCAAACACGGCTCGCCACAATCCAGGTCTGGAATCGATGCGATACAGACACCGAGCAGGGTCGTGGCGTTGGCCCAACGGAGGCCGGGGATGATGGGACACAACCAGCTCCGACACAGCCAGGGAGGTCCGTGGGTGGCTGCGACGGCCGCAGAGCTGCTCGCCGGCGCCACCAGTAGGGAGGCGGTCGATCCTGACGACGGCAAGTCGGGTTCGAGCTTCGCGCGGGTGACCATCGATGGCCGGGGGTACTTCCTGAAGTCGCTGTCCCCCGCCGGCGACTGGATCATGCGCATAACCGGCGACTACGAGCACCGACCCCTGCTGGTCTGGCAGGCGGGGATCATCCACAGTGCTCCTGCGTGCATAGACCCCGCCATCGTCGGCATGGCCCTGGAAGGCGACGGTGAGCACGCAGTTCTGTCGATCCTCATGCACGACATCGGTGACCGTCTGGTACCCGAGGGTGACGAGCCGATCCGCCTGGCGCAACACCGCGGGTTCGTCGACCACCTGGCCGCCCTCTCCGCCGCCTACTGGGGTTGGGAGGACACGATCGGCCTCGTCCCCCTGTCGCACCGCTTCCGCTTCTTCGCCCCCGACAACATCGCCGCCGAACTCGACGTCGACGACGTCCCGGTGCCGATCAGGGTCGCCGACGAGGGCTGGCGCGTCCTTCCCGAGCGGTCGCCCCGCCTGGCCGAGGTCCTGGCCGGGATCCACGACGACCCCTCAACGCTCACCCGGGCGCTGGAGGAGACGCCGGCCACCTTCCTGCACGGAGACTGGAAGATGGGCAACCTGGGCAGCCACCCCGACGGCCGCACGATCCTGCTCGACTGGGCGTACCCCGGGCAGGGCCCCGCCTGCTACGACCTCGCCTGGTACATGGCCCTCAACCGCTCGCGGCTACCCGAGACCAAGGAGGCCACGATCGAGGCGTTCCGCTCCGCCCTGGAACGCCACGGCGTCGACACCGGCGGCTGGTGGGAGACGCAACTCGACCTGTGCCTGCTGGGGATCATGGCGACCTTCGCCTGGGAGAAGGCGGTGGGAGACGAAGCCGAGCTGCGCTGGTGGGAGAGCCGGGCGCTGGGGGCCATCCGGTGGCTGGGCTGACCGACTTCTACGCCGGAGCTGCGCCCGGATGGGCGGCCGGCGCGACCAAGGTCTACGGACCGCTCGCCCGCGATCTGGTCGCCCACTCACCCCACCCGCTGCAACAGCGGCTCGTCCTCGATGTCGGTGCAGGCACCGGCGCCGGGTCGGCTGCCCTGCGCTCCGCCGGTGCCCGCCCGGTTGCCGTGGACCTCTCCCACGACATGCTCGCGTGGGACCGGTCGAGTCGACCGCCGAGCGCGGTGAGCGACGTCCTCGCCCTCCCCTTCCCGGCGGACAGCTTCGACGACGTCGTCGCCGCCTTCGTCCTCAACCACCTGGTCGAGCCGGTCGCTGGCCTACGGGAACTGGCCCGCGTCACCAGCAACCGAGGCGCGATCCTGGCCACCGCCTATTCGACACAGTCGGCGAGCGAGGCGCGCGAGCGGGTCGATGACGTCGCTCGGTCACAGGGCTGGGAACCACCCGGCTGGTATGTCTCGCTCAAGTCCTCGATGGCGCCACTCGTCGGTTCGGCGGCTTCGATGCAGGCCGTCGCCCGAGAAGCGGGACTGGCCCACGCCGTCGCCGGGGAAAGGCCGGTCGACACCGGCGTGCGCACCGCCGGTGAGCTGGTCGACTACCGCTTCGGTCAGGCCCACTACGCAGAGTTCCTCGCATCGCTGACAGCCGGTGAGACCGACGCGCTGCGCCGCGCTGCGCTGGCTGCGGCTGAGCCCGTGATGGAGCCCTACCGGCCCATCGTCGTCTTCCTGACCGCGATCGTCGGTGAGTGAAGGCCGCCAGACCTCAGCTACCTGGAGCCGAGAGGTAACGGTCGGCGTGCTGAGTGAAGGCCTGGGCCCGCTCGCCCGCTTCTCGCGCGAGCGCCGCCACACGTTCGCCGGCCAGGGACATCCAGGTCTCGACTCCGGTGTCGGCGGCGACGTCGGCGGTCATCCACCACGCCTCCATCCCGGCTACCTCGTCGAGGGCGTCGACTCGGGCCGCGACCGCGTCGAGGTCGAGCGGCTCGCCCAACCGGGCACGGGCCCTCGCGGCAACGAGCGCCCCCAGTGTGGAGTAGCGCCGGTCCCCTCTTGCTGTGGCCGCGGCCTCCAACTCGACCGCAGCGGCCAACGCCGCCTCGTTCTCGCCTGCGGACAGGTGGAGACGGCTCGATAGCAGCCCCGCTCGCTGCTCGCAGCGCCACCGGTTGTGGAACCACTTCCCCGCCGCCGCATCGTTCGCCTGCTCGACGAGGCTCCACGCTTCGTCGAGCCGACCGGCGCGGAGCTCGGCATCCGCCCGATCGAGCCCGGCTTGCACCGCGACCTCCGGCATACCGGTCGGCTCGAGCGCCGCAGAGAGCTCGGCTCCCTCCGGATCACCGAGGTTGCGCAGTATCCAACCGCGATAGTTCAGGTCCATGCCCCGATACCGGGGTTCACTACCGCGGCGGGAGATCTCCGCGGTCAGGCGTTCGAGGACGCGCAGGGCGTCATCGGGCCGACCCATGAGAGCCAGCGCATGGGCCGTCATCTGCAGCACGTGCTCGACCCAGAACTCCTGGAGCGACCCGATCTCGTTCCCGACCGCGGGCCGCAGCAGCCGCAGCGCCTCCGAGCTCCTGCCCTGGTGGACCCTGAGCACCCCCAGCCACGCCGGGATGCCGAGCCTCACTGCGGCTTCGAGCGGCAGCGCCTCGCTGAGCACCCGCTCGGCCTCGGGCAGCTCACCCAGCCCCCGGTGGCCGAAGGCCACCGCGAGCAGGCAGCTGGCGCGGGTCCTTTCGTCGGACGACTCTTGCACGCCCTCCCATCCGAGCCCGATCGCCGACTCCATGTCGTGACGGTGACGGGCGATCCACGCCCGCAGCTCCAGCGCTACCGCTCCACCGCCCAGGCCCCTGGCGGCCAGCGCGTCGTGCTCGGCTCGGTCCAGTTCGGCAAGCGCCACCAGCACCCGCCCCCGTGCCAGCCGGGCCTCGGCGCAGTCGTGGAAACCGATGGCGTCCGACAACAGACGCTCCGCCTCGACCAGGTCCTGCCGACCGGCAGCCAACCGACCCGCGTCGACGAGTGCCTCACCGGCCGAAATCCGGTCACCGCACTGCCGGGCATGCCACGCCACAGCCAGCGGATCTGCGGCAGGCCGGTCGCGGAGGACACGCAGCGCCTCCCGGTGGAGCAGCTCTTGACGGGAGGGCGAGCTGAGCTGCACGAGCGCCTCCCTGACCAGCTCGTGGCGGAACGCGAAGCCGCTGCCCCGTTCCTCGAGGAAGTGGTGCCGCACACCGGCCTCGAGGTGTTCGAGCACGTCGAGGGTGGATCGCGACAAGACCGCGGCGAGCAACTCGAGGTCGACGTCGGGCCCGAGCACCGCGGCCGCCCTCAGAGTCGGCGCTGCTTCACCGGCCTGCTCGCAGCGCGCGCCCACGGTGTCGCGGACCGACGGCGGGACGGCACCGCCCGCGGCGGCGTCGTCCAGAGCGGCCAGCTCGACGAGCAGGAGAGGGTTGCCGCCGCTGCGCCGCCACAGGGACTCCGCCCGCTCGCTACCGACGACACTGCGCACGGCCTCCAGGCTCAGGGGCGCCAGCCGGAGCACCTCGTCACCCCGCACCAGCGTCCGGGCGGCCGGGGGAAGCGACAGCACAACCAGCAGCGGGAGGGCTTCACGGCGCCGGGTGACGAACTGCAGCCAGCCGAGGGTAGCGGGGTCGGCCAGATGGACGTCGTCCACTACAAGGGCCACCGACCGTCCCCTACCGACCGAGGCGAACACCCGCAGAAGGGCCGCGAAGACCTGAGCCTGCATCGCTTCGGTCGTGGCCGTAGCAGCCGGAGGCGCCTCGGGCACCGCCACGTCGAGCCCCAGCAGAGGCCCCAGCACGGCTGCGTCTGATCCCAGCAGCGCCGCGGCTTCGGCCCGCCCGACAGCCTCGAGGTGACCGGCCAGGGCGTCGGCTATCGCTTGGAACGGCAGCATCCGGCCAAGTTCGTCGCAGCGTCCCACGAGAAGCGGCGTGCCCCGCGTGAACGCACGACGAGCCCACTCGTCGAGCAGCCGCGATCTGCCCACCCCCGGCTCGCCTTCGACGGTCACCAACCACACGCCTCCGGCGGCGCGCTCGAAGGCGCGGTCCAGAAACGCCAGATCATCTTCCCGGCCGGCCAGCGCCTCGGCTGATCCCGCGCTCTCCAGCCTGCGGCCCACCGCCACTCCGGGCAACGGCTCCTGTTGCAGCACCGCGGTGTGGACGGCTTCGGTCTCGGCGGTGGGACTCACGCCCAGGTCCTCCCCGAGACGCCGGCGCACGTCTGCATACACCGCCAGCGCCGAACCCGGCCGTCCCGCGGCAACGTGCGCGCCCATCAGAACCCGGAGCGCCGCCTCATCGTATGGATCGTGATCCAGCGCCGTCCGGGATCGGAGCGCCGCCGTGTCGAGATCTCCCAGGGCCAGCGCCGATTGGGCCATGACGTGCTCGACCGTAGCCACGAGCCGTTCGACCCTCAGGCGTTCGACGCTGGCCCAGCTCGCATCGGGTTCGTCGGCCAGCAGTGGGCCTCGGACGAGAGCAGAGGCGGCCTCGGCTGCGATCTTCGCGGCGGTGTGGTCCCCCGCTGCGGTCCGGCGGAGGGCCTCGTCCGCCAGCTCCTCGAGGTCGACGAGGTCCACCCAGTCGAGGTCGAGGGCGTAGCCGTGCTCCTGGCGAACGACCCGAGCGGCGCCGACGAGGGACCGGGCCCGGCTGGCCAGCACCGCCACCTCCCGCTCGGGACGGCCGGGAGGGTGGTCGCCCCACAAGGCGTCGACCAGCCGGTCGAGGTCGACCCGATCCCCGCAGGCGAGGGCCAGCACCTTGAGCAGGGTTCGGGCCTTGCGGCTACGCAGCGAGGAGAGGTCATGGCCTTCGATCGAGAACTCACCGAGCAGGCGCGCCCGAAGCAGAGGACGGTCCCCTGGCGGCGGCGCGGCGGCGCCGGAGTCGGGGAAGGCGATCGTGCCGGGTTCAGCCTCGCCCACCGCAACAGTCTGACCCAAAACTGCGCCGAAGCACTCACCCGTAACGCGCCAGAACCCTTCTCGCCACCTCGCCGGTCAGTCCCCGTAGCTCCTCCGGCTCGACGACCTCACCGCCGGTACGCAGCAGCAGCCGCTCGAGCCACACCACGCCGACTGCCCCCAGTTCCACGACCAAATGGTCGTCACCGGCCTCGACCAGCCGGACCCCCACGTAGTCGGTGACCCACCTCGCCGAGGGGGGAAGCCTCAGCTGCACCGTCGTGACGTCCTCCGGAGGATCGAAGACCTCGAGGCCGAGGCTGCCGGCGCCGGGTACCGGCTCGAAGGTCACGCCCGTGTCTCGGCAGCGCTCCACCCGGTCGAGGCGGAACCGGCGGATCGAGCCCGACGAGTCGTCGGCGCAGACCGCGTACCAGGCACCCTCTGCGTAGAAGACCTGGAAGGGATCCACCTGCCGTGTCGTCAGCTCGTCGCGCCAGGCCGACCAGTACACGATCTCGAGCCTGCGCCGATCGGCGCAGGCTTCGCGGAAGTGCTCCAGCGCCGCAGGCTCGTCGATCGCGACGTCCACGCCGCTGCCGATCTCCAGCGCCTCCTCGACCTTGTCGAGGGCTGAGCGCAACCTCCCCAGCCCGGGGTTCAGCTCGAGGGCGGCGCGGCCGATGGTCAGCACCGCGAACGCCTCGGCCCGGTTGAGCCGAGGCGGGTGAGAGAAGTGTTCCGGAACCCACGCGCTCACCGTGTCCCCGTCGAGGTGGATCTCGGGGGTCTCGCCCGGTAGGTCATACGGCGGGACGCCGACATACATCGCCAGGCGGAGATCGGTCTCGAGCTGATGGCGGGTCACCCGGTAGAGGCTGGCCAGGTCGTCGAGGCGGGCCGACCCGTGCTCGGCCAGGTAGGCGAGGATCGCCAGCAGGCGCTCGAGGCGGTCTTCGACAGGGTGTCTCACCGGTTCGCCAGCTCCTTCAACCGCGTCACCACCGCTTGGCGCAGATCCGGCGGCTCCTCGACCACGGCCAGCTCACCGAAGCCGAGCACCCAGGAGACGAACGCCGGCCGGTACCGCACCGGCATCCGGAGGATGGTGTCGTCCCCGTCAGGTTCGCAGTCCGCTCCCACGCTGGAAGCGACCAGTTCGGCGATCCGGCCGTCGAGGCGCACCACCGCCTCGACCGGTGGGTCTTCGCCCATGCCGATGGCCTCGTCGGGAACCCGCGCGGCGGCATCGAAGCCGGCCGGCACCTCGAAGGCGCCGTCGCCGACCACCTCGATGGTCTGCTCCTCGATCCGGTCGACCCGGAACGGGATCACCTGGTCGCGCCGGTGGTCATGGGCGACCAGATACCAGTGACCGTGCTTGAGAACCAGGCCGTAGGGGTCGACGTAGCGGGAGTTGCCGTTGTAGGCGAGCGACAGGCGGGTACGGCCGCGCACCGCCTCGGCGAGCGCCGGCAGCACCTCGATGCCCGGCAGCTCGGCGACGGTGGCGATCTGCGCCG
This sequence comes from Acidobacteriota bacterium, assembly GCA_003577145.1. GTDB lineage: Bacteria > Actinomycetota > Acidimicrobiia > Acidimicrobiales > Microtrichaceae > ATN2. Next base: position 32,800 of record QEUP01000008.1, read on the forward strand.
AGCCGACCATGCCCAGCTTCGTCCCGGCCAGCCTGCCCCACACCACGTCGGAGAAGTCGATCGACCGGACGGCCAGGTTGAGGGCCACGCGCTCCTCGTCGCTCAGGTCGAGCTCGGGCAGCTCGTAGTCCTCCCGGCGGATCTCGTAGTACCAGGTTCCCTTCTCGCCCTCGGGCGCCTCGGAGCGCAGCGGGATACCGGCACGTCGCAGGGCCGCCTTGTCGTCCTCGAACCGGCGCTTCCCGCTGGTGCCCGCATAGATGGGGAACAGGCCCTCCAGCTCGGCCCTGCTCACCGGCTGCTCATGGTCGAGAAGGCACGCGACGAGCCTTGCGAGCCGCTCCAGGCGATCCTCCTGCTCCACCATCGACCGCTCAGGCTAGTGAAGACGCGCTCTCACCCCGGCGGTCCGCCGGCAGGCAGATGGGCTTCGGGGACCTCGCCGGTGGGCCCGTCATAGGCCAGTTCCCCCTCGCTGAGGACCAGGCAGCGCGCCAGCCGCTCGACGAGCAGCGGTTCGTGGGTGGCGACCACGATGGTCGCGCCGTCCTCGGACGCCTCCGCCAGCAGGTCGACCAGGCTCTGCTTGCCCTCGGCGTCGAGTCCGACGAAGGGCTCGTCGATCAACAGCACTGTGAACGGCCGGCACAGCCCCACCGCGATGGCGGTCTTCTGCCGCAGCCCTCGGCTGAACTGCGAAGGAAGCTCGTCCTGGCGGGCCTCGAGCCCCAGTCGCTCGATCAGCTCGTCAAGGAGGGGCTCGTCGCCGTCGGCTCCGTGCAGCCTGCTCACGTACTCCAGGTGCTCGCGCACACTCAGGTCGTCGTAGAGGACCGGGGCGTCGGGGAGATACGAGATGGCCGCGCGCGCCGGCATGGACCCGGGCTCCTCGCCGAAGACACGCACCTCCCCTTCGCTGGGGTCGAGCACGCCCGATACCAGCGCCAACAACGTCGACTTCCCGGAGCCGTTGTGCCCGACGATCGCAAGGGACTCGCCCGCCTCGATCTTCAGGTCGAGCGGTCCCAGGGCGCGGGTCTCGCCATAGCACTTCTCCAGGCCATCGAGCGCCACGGCGGTCACCTTGCCCGCCTTGGACCTCTTGCGTCGGGCCATCACCTAGCACCCCCCGCTACTGCGTTCTCCATCGACTCGCGGATGTCCTGGCGGTAACGTACCCAGGCGAACACCAGGATCACGACCACCAAGACGACCGCCGCGGCGTTGACCGCCGCCGTCAGCGGCTCGCCGTCGCCGGCCACCGAGCGGGCGACCAGGATCGGGACGAATCCCAGCGTGGCCACCGCGGGCGGCCAGGCGGCACGGAACAGCGCCTGCGGCCCCGCTATCTCCGGAGGAACGAGCGCCTCGTTCCCGATGTCGAGCAGTGGTTCGCCGGTTATGCTCAGCGCCGCTCCGCCCGTAGCGGCCAGCGCGGCGGGCACGAGGGCCACAGCCGCGACCTCGAGCAGTTCGATGTCGACCCCGCCCAGCTGGGTCGCCCCCACCGCAGCCGCCGCGGCGATGACCATCACCGCCGCCGGCCCGGGCAGGTGCCGGAAAAGCGTCACGCCCCGCGGCCAAGGGTACGACGACAGGAGCTGGGGATGATCGACTTCCTGCGCCAGCGGCTCGATGGCGTCCAGCGCGGCGACGTACATCACAACGCCCGCTCCGAGGATCAGAGGGGTCGTCCCCGACCAGGCAGCTCGCAGAGCCACCCCGGCGATCACGCCGAACACCAGCACCCGGACGACGCGGACAAGGGGCCAGCGGGCAAAGCTCGCGACATCCCGGGCGAAGACGGGAAACCGTACCGCCGGCCTGCCACGCAGGTGCGGGAACCAGGGCCGCTTGCGCGGCACCTCGGCGGCGAGTTGGCGCCGCAGCAGTACGACGGTACGGAGGTCCTGGCGGGTGACCGCGAATCGCAACTGGCCAATCAGGTCGGTGCGGCGTCGCGCCCACTCGATCGACAGCCCACCGATCGCTCGCGTGGCGAGGAGCGCAAGCAGCACCGCCACGGCAACGGGAATCAGAGCCAGCGGGTCGAAGTCGCTCGGCCAGACGAGGATGCGGCCGAGAACCGTCGTCGGTGATGTTGCGAACCTCCCGCTGACATCGGCAACGGCCCACGCCAACACGACAGCGGCGACCCCTGTCGTCACCAGACGCGGCAATCGCAAACCGGCCACCAGCAGTGCAACGGCAGCGACCAGCAGACCGGTGGTCGCCCCGAAGAGCACGGCCACCAGGACCCACGGCGGTGCCGATCCCGGCACCCGGTGCACCGCGAGATCACCGGCGAGCGCGCCGATGACCGCGCCCCACATGGCGAAGCGGCCGAGCAGCCGGGTGGTTTGCGACCTCAGGGCCCGGCGGCGCTGCAACGGTGCCAGGAGCACGTGCTGCACGTCGGGGGCTTCCACCGCCAGCGGGCCACCGCGCTCGCCGGAGCGGATCCCGAAGAACAGCGCGACAGCCACTACGAGCCCCGCCCAGGCCGGTACGTCTGCCACGAATTGACCCATGGCCTCGGCGTCGAGGCGGGCGTCTCCCACCCTGCCGCTGACGATCAGGATCGCCAGCACCGAGAGAAGAGCGGTGACGTAGACGCGATAGGCGGCGTCCGCCACCGACATGTTCCCGAGACGGCGTGCCAATCGGGTCTTGCGTAGCTCGCTCAGGGCCTCGATCGCGCCGGACTCGGGACCGAGCGGGGTCGTCACGTCGAGCGTGGTCACGGGTTCGGGTGCAGGGAGATGAGCGCCGCAGCAGCGAACGCCGTTGTCACCGATGGTTGCCTCGCTCGCACACAGGCGATGCTACCGGCAGCGTCGGGGGGCGAGGGCATCGCGGGTGCTCTACGACGCTCGGCAACGCTACGGTGAAGGGCGCCACTCGCGGCGCCGAGCCGGCCCGGATCTACGGCTGACCCCCATCAAGGCGCGGCCGGGAGACCACACGGAAGGATGCCCCATGGGCGCGCGCCAACTGCGCAACATCGCGATCATCGCTCACGTCGACCACGGCAAGACCACGCTGGTCGACGCCATGCTCTGGCAGTGCGGGGCCTTTCGCTCCGGGGCCGAGGTCATGGAACGGGTCATGGACTCGATGGACCTCGAACGTGAACGTGGCATCACGATCCTGGCCAAGAACACCGCGATCGAATGGGCCCGCACCAAGGTCAACATCGTCGACACGCCAGGCCACGCCGACTTCGGCGGCGAAGTCGAAAGGGCGCTGGCGATGGTCGACGGCGTGCTGTTGCTGGTCGACGCAGCCGAAGGGCCGCGACCCCAGACCAGGTTCGTGCTGCGCAAGGCGCTCGAATCGGACCTGCCCGTCGTGTTGCTCATCAACAAGGTCGATCGCCCCGACGCCCGGCCTGCTGAGGTGGTCGAGGAGGTGTACGAGCTGTTCCTCGACCTCGACGCCCAGGACCACCAGATCGACTTCCCCATCGTCTATGCGTCAGCCAGGGAGGGCTGGGCGTCGCTCGACCCCACCCTGCCGGGCTCCGATCTCAAAGCGCTCTTCGAAGTGCTCCTCGAAGCAGTCCCGCCTCCGCCCACCGATCCCGACCACCCGCTGCAGGCCCAGGTGACGAACCTCGATGCAGATCCATACCTCGGCAGGGTGGCAGTCTGCCGCCTCCACCACGGCACCATACGGCGTGGCCAGACCATCATGTGGTGTCGATCCGACGGCACCGCTCAGCCGGCCAAGGTTTCGGAGCTCTTCATCACCGAGCATCTGGATCGGGTGGCTGTCGGGGAAGCGGGCGCCGGCGAGTTGATCGGCGTGGCCGGTCTGTCCGACATCGGCATCGGCGACACGCTCACCGCGACAGACGATCCCCGCCCGCTGCCGGTCCTCAGCATCGACGAACCCAGCCTCTCCATCACCATCGGAACCAACACCTCGCCCTTGGCCGGGCGTGAAGGCGACAAGCTCACCGCGCGACTGCTCAAGGCTCGCCTCGATGCCGAGCTCGTGGGCAACGTCGCATTACGGGTGTTGCCCACCGCCCGGCCCGACTCTTGGGAGGTCCAGGGTCGCGGTGAGCTCCAGCTCGCGGTGCTCGTGGAGCAGATGCGACGAGAGGGCTTCGAGCTCACGGTCGGCAAGCCGCAGGTGTTGACCCGCGAAATCGACGGGAAGCTCCACGAGCCGGTCGAGCGACTGACCCTGGATGTCCCCGAGGAGCACCTGGGCGCGATCAGCCAGCTCATGTCGTTGCGCAGGGCCGAGCTCCTCGGAATGGTCAACCACGGAACCGGTTGGGTGCGGATCGACTACCTGGTCCCGTCACGTGGCCTGCTCGGGTTCCGGAGCGAGATGCTCACCGAGACCCGTGGAACGGGTATGGCCCACCACGTCTTCGAGCGCTACGAGCCCTGGAAGGGCGAGCTGCGCTCGCGCACGACCGGGAGCCTCGTGTCGGACCGTGCGGGGCGCGCCAGCACCTACGCCTTGGCCGGCCTCCAGGAACGGGCCGCCATGCTCGTGAGCCCCGGCGAGCCCGTCTACGAGGGGATGGTCGTCGGCGAGAACAGCCGGAGACAGGACATGGATGTCAACGTGTCCCGGGAGAAGAAGCTCACCAACATGCGGGCAGCCGGCAGCGACGAGACCATCAGGCTGACCCCGCCGCGTGTGATGTCGCTGGAGAGGGCCTTGGAGTTCATCGCAGTTGACGAATGCGTGGAGGTGACCCCCGCCGGCATCCGCTTGCGCAAGGCCACCCTTGCGGCCGCCGCTCGGACGCGCGCCCGCAAGGCGCAACAGCAAGGCCGCGGTTGACCCCCGGAGCCACAGCAGGATGCACCGACAGGCCGGCCAGACCGGCCGGGGATCCTCCTTGCGGCACCGGCCGTCCCCGGCAGGCGAGAAATCTGGGGACGTGTCCCCGGATGCTCACTCACAGGGGTGGGGCGCAGCTGGATTCTCTCCCTGTGAGGTCGCGCCATGTGCTTCGCGCAGCGAGTTGTGGTCCTCTGTCAGGAACGGGGCGCCCGCGAGATCGGCACCGGCGGGAACCGGGGCTGCACGACAGCGCAATGCGGGCTCGTGCACCTCGACGGTGACCCGGGTCAGCGGCGCGCGCGGCGTCGGAGAGGAGGTGCGCCACACGTGGTTGCGGTCGATCGGGATGACCTCGCTCGGCGGATGGCTGACATGGTCGAAGACCGGACCATGGTCGTCCCCTTCGTGGAGTCGTACCGCGACAACCTCCACGCGGTCGTGAGGACGATCCTGCTCGACTTCGGCCGCCAGGACCTGCTCGACGACCCCGACGAGGTCAACGGCCTGGTTTGGGACGTCGCCCTGGTCATCCAGGAACGCTCGCACTCCTGGAGCTCCAGCGGTGGTGCACTCCCCTGGTACTGGGCCGCCCGGGCGATCCGCAGCGAGGTGGCTCGCCTCATCGGTCACGCCCAGGCCCCCCTCGACATCGACAGCATCGAAGCGGCCCGCCCGGCGCTCGCCGACGCGGCTGCGGAGGCCGACCTCGACGAGCTCGCGCTCCAGTACCCCGTGCTGGGCTTGCTGCAAGAGGCGATCGGCATGGTCGCCTCTCCCCGCCACGCCGAGCTTCACATCGAGTACCAACTCCAGAAGTGCAACGGCGACCCGTCACCGGCCCAGACCGTCGCCACCATGTTCGCCACGACGCCTGCCAACGTCCGCCAGATCGACTGCCGGATCCGGCGCAGGCTGCGCCAGCTGATCTACTCCGACGATCGCTTCGCCGGCCTGCGCGGTCTGGAATGGTTCGTCCTCGACCAGCGGCAGCGATCCGAGCCACAGCCGGCGCTCTCGTGACCGGTAGGGCGCCCCGCCGGCCGGTGTGACCCATGCCCGCCGGAGTTCCTTGGATCTGGAGTGTAAACTCCCGAGTTAAGGCGTGAAGCCGGTGGAACGGGGCAAGCATGAGCAGCAACAGCCGCACCGAGGACGTGAGCTCACTGTGGCAGGTGGGCGTGGACGCCGGCATCCACGCCGTCGGCCTCGAGACGCCGTTCCCGGTCGGGCCGGTCAACTCCTATTTCCTCGCTGACGAGCCGGTCACAGTCGTCGACGCCGGGCTGGGCATGGGGGATTCGCTGGCCCGGCTCGAGTCCACTCTGGCAAGCGCCGGCGTCACGCTCGCCGATGTCAAGCGGCTGGTCATCACCCACGGGCATCCGGACCACTTCGGCGGTGCCGCCGAGGTGGCGGCGGGCTCGGGCGCAACGATCCTCGCGTCCGAGGCTGAGCTCGCAAAGCTCCAGGGTGGTTACGACCGGGGCCTCGGCCAGACACTGCTGGCGTCCCTCGGTGTGCCCGAGGAGATAATCGCCTCAGCCCGCTTCTTCCTGGAGGCTGCCAGCACCTGGATCAAACCGCTGACCGGCCTGGATGTGGTGTCCCTCAGCGACGGAGATCGCCTCCGGTGCGGAGATCGCGACATCGTCGTCCTGGTCAGCTCGGGGCATGCACGCGGGCACGTGTCGCTGTGGGACGCCGACAACCGGATCCTGCTGAGCGGCGACCACCTTCTGGCGGAGATAACCCCGAACCCGACGCTCGAGCCCGACGCCGGCAGCGAGTTGTTCCGTCGTCGCAGTCTCGAGGAGTACCTGGCGTCGCTCGACCGCTATGTCGAACTCGACCCTTTGCTCGTCCTGCCCGGTCACGGGCCGCCGTTCAGCGACGTCGCCGGGCTGGTCGAAGGCATTCGCCGGCACCACGCTCAGCGAGCCGAGACGATCCTCACCCACCTGCGGGGGCTGGGCCACACCACTGCCTACGAGCTGAGCCGGGTCACGTTCCCAGACGTCGACAGCGTCGGCGCGATCCTGTCGGTCTCGGAGGTCGTCGGGCACCTCGACATCCTCGTCAGCGAAGGCCGCGCAACGGTTGATCTCGAGATCCCCTTCCACTACGAGGCGAGCCGGTGAAGAAGATCCCCTCAGACATCGCCGAACGGCTCCCCGCGGCTGCAGGTCTGCTCGCCGATCAAGGGTTCGAGCACACCCGCGTCGACGAGATCGCCGAGCTGACCGGCGTGCCCCGGGCAACGCTGTACTACCACTTCGCCGGCAAGGAGGAGATCCTCTCCCACCTGCTCGGCGCCATGCTCGACCACCTGGCCGCGCGGGTGCAGGCCGCCACAGACGGCCCCGGCTCCGCCCGTGAGCGCCTCATCGCGGTGATCCGCGCGCAGCTCGAGGTCATGTCGAGCGACCCGGCCGCCTGTCGCCTGTTCGTCAACGAGATGGACCGGGTGCGGCGCATCACCGGCCTGCGGGCAAGGGTCCGAGCGGCGTTTCACGACCCGTTCGGCCGGCTGCTCGCCGAGGGAGCCCTGGACGGATCGCTGCGATCGGTGGACATCGAGACCACCGCCTCGGCTGTCTTCGGAGCGATCTTCTTCGCCGGCTTCCACCACATAGTCACCTACGACGGCTTTCACGTCCCCGAGATCGAGCGGGCGGTCGAGAGCCTCGTGCTGTCCGGACTCGAAGGATGTCCCCATGACAACTGATGTCACCGCCTCCGGGCTGGCGTCGCAGACCGCACCGCCGCCCCAGGCCGCGATCACCGTCGACAACCTCAGCAAGGCCTTCGGCGAGCTCGAAGCAGTCAAGCGAGTGAGCTTCGATGTCTACGCCGGTGAGTCCTTCGCGTTCCTGGGTCCGAACGGAGCCGGCAAGTCGACCACGATCCGCATGCTCTGCACCCTCTCCCAACCGACCAGCGGCTCAGCCGAGGTCGCGGGGTACGACGTGGTGCGCCAGCCCCGCTCGGTGCGCAGCCGCATCGGCCTGGTGTTCCAGGACCAGACCCTCGACGAGCAGCTCACCGCCGCGGAGAACCTCAGGTTCCACGCGGTCCTCTACGGCGTTCCCCGGGAGGAGCTCGACAGCAGGATCGGCCGAGTCCTCGATCTCGTGGGCCTGGAAGAGCGCGGCAAGGATCTGGTCCAGGACTACTCGGGCGGCATGTCGCGCCGCCTCGAGATCGCCCGGGCCCTACTTCACACTCCCGAGGTGCTGTTCCTCGACGAGCCGACCGTCGGCCTCGACCCCCAGACCAGAGCGCGCATGTGGGAGGACGTCCTGCGGTTGCGTGACGAGGAAGGTGTCACCGTCTTCTTCACGACCCACTACATGGACGAGGCCGAGTACGCCGAACGGATTGCGATAATCGACCACGGCGAGATCGTCGCGCTCGACACCCCGGCTGCCCTGAAGGCCGTGGTCGGCAAGGACTCGATCTGCCTGTCGACCGCCGACGATGCAGCCGCGACCCGCCAGCTCCGATCGCTCGGCTTCGATGCCGCCTCCGACGGCGACGGCGTGACCATCAGGGTCGACGAGGGCGAGTCCGCCGTTCCGAGCGTCATATCGAGCCTCGACGTCGCGGTGCGCCAGGTGAGCGTCCACAAACCCGACCTCGACGACGTCTTCATGCAGTTCACCGGCAGGGAGATCAGGGCCGACTCCGGCCCCTCCATGTCGCTGGCCCGTCGGTTCGTGGCTTCGCGGAGGCGGTGATCTCGATGCACACAGATGTCCGAGACCGACCAGAGGCACATGCACCGGCGAAGCAGGATGTCCGGCTCTCCGTCGCCCGCGAGCTGGCCACCACCGGGATGGTCTGGCGGAGGGAGCTCATCCGCTACCGCCGGGCCCGTACCCGCGTGATCACCGGGCTGATGCAACCGATCCTCTACCTGTTCGTCCTCGGGTACGGGCTCACCCCGCTCGTGGGCGAGACCGCCGGCTTCGACTTCAAGAAGTTCGTGTTCCCGGGGGTCGTCGCCATGAGCGTGGTGACAACCTCGATATTCAGCGCCATCTCGATCGTGTGGGACCGCGAGTTCGGCTTCCTCCGGGAGATGCTCGTCGCGCCCGTCAGCCGTGTCGCGCTCGTGGTCGGCAAAGCACTCGGCGGTGCCACTGTCTCGACGATCCAGGGCGCCATCATGCTCGCGCTCGCCCCGCTCGTCGGCGTGAGGCTCACCCCGACAGTAGTGATCGCGGTGTTCGCCATATCGATGCTGATGGCGTTCTCGATGACATGTTTCGGGGTCTTCTTCGCCAGCCGACTCAAGAAGATCGAGAACTTCCAGGTCGTCATGCAGTTCCTGCTGCTGCCGATGCTTTTCCTGTCGGGTGCGCTGTTCCCGCCCACCGGACTCCCGTCGTGGCTGATGTTCCTCACCCGCATCAACCCCCTCACCTACGCGGTCGACCCGCTCAAGCGGGTGGTCTATGCGGCACAGGACATCCCTGACGCCGCCCTCGAGCGCTTCGATCCGCCACTCGAGGTCTTCGGCTACGCGGTACCGAGTTGGCTCTCGCTCAGCATCGTGATGATGTTCGGTGTGGCGTTCCTCGCCTTGTCCATTCGCTCGTTCGGGAAGGACGAATGACGCCGGCACGACATCTGGTGGATGTCGTGGTCAAGCCCATCGGACCACGCTGCAACCTGGCCTGCGAGTACTGCTTCTACCTCGACACGGACCACCTGTTCCCACCCGACGAGCGCTTCCGCATGAGCGAGCAGACCCTGGAGACGTTCGTTCGGGAGAACATCGCCACCCAGCCCGGCCCTCAGGTCAACTTCTTGTGGCAGGGAGGAGAGCCCACGCTGCTCGGCGTCGAGTTCTTCAGGCACGCCGTGCGGCTGCAGCAGCGCCACCTCCCCGACGGCTGGAGATGCTCGAACGCCCTCCAGACCAACGGGACCCTTCTCGACGACGAGTGGTGCCGCTTCCTGAGGGAGAACGACTTCCTGGTCGGCATCAGCATCGACGGTCCTGCGGGGCTGCACGACCGCTACCGGCGTGATCGCCATGGTCGCCCGACCCATGCCGGCGTGATGGCAGGCCGGCGACTCCTGCACCAGCACGGCGTCGACCACAACGCCCTCTGCACCGTCAACGCTGTCAACGCCGATCATCCTCTCGAGGTCTACGAGTTCTTCCGGGCGGAGGGCATCGACTGGATCCAGTTCATCCCCATCGTCGAGCACGAGCGCAAGGTCGTGACCTCCCGGACAGTCAGCCCCGAACAGTGGGGGGACTTCCTCATCGCGATCTTCGACGAGTGGGTCCGTCATGACGTAGGGCGCATGCATGTGCGGCACTTCGAGGAGTGCCTGCGCGTATGGGCCGGGCTCCCTGCGATGTCATGCGTGATGGCCCGGACCTGCGGCACCGCCTTGGCGATGGAGCACGACGGGACCGTCTTCTCGTGCGACCACTTCGTCGATGAGGAGCACCGGCTGGGCAACATCGCCGAGCGGCCGCTCCGGGACCTCGCCCGCCTGCCGACGCAGCAGCGGTTCGGCCTCGCCAAGCACGACGGGCTGGCGCACTCGTGCCAGACATGTGAGGTGCGCTTCGCCTGCTGGGGCGGGTGCCCGAAGGACCGCATCGCCCCCGACCCTTCGGGTGGCCCCGACCGTGACTGGCTCTGTGAGGGCAACCGGCGGTTCCTGCGCCACGCCGACAAGGCGATGACGGCCATGGCGGAGCTCTGGCATCAGGGCCGAGACCCCGCGCTGATCATGTCGAAGCTGGCCGAGGAGGAGGCGTTGCGCTGGCGAAGCACCGGCAGGAACGATCCCTGCCCGTGCGGCAGCGGCCGCAAGTACAAGATGTGCTGCCTCGGGCACGAGCCGGAAGGCGCGGGGGATCCCCTGACCCCAGCGCCGGCTCAGGTCAGCTCCCGCCCGCTTCGAGGGTGATCTCGAGACGGCAGCCCGCCTGACCGGGATCCTCGGGCGAAAGCGAATCGACGCTCAGCCCGCCCACCTCGGCGACAAGACCACGGGCTGTGCCAAGGTGCAGCTCACACACCGTTGAGGGATCAGCCCTGGCAACCTCCTCGAAAGGACAGGACCGGAGCACCACCTCAGCCACGCCCTCGCCCCTCTCCACGACGGGGTCGAAGCCCTGCCTCGTCATCTCCTCCACCACCGCGTCGAGTGGATCGACCTCGGTGTCGCTGCCCGCCACCGAGCGGCGTCCGGCCCTCTCACCGACCACGACGGGCGGATCACCGCTGCTGATCACCTCGCTCAGCAACAGCGACAACCGCTGGTATGGGCCGGTGGACCCCCACCGGCCCTCGGCTGCGGGGTCGAGCACGTACTCGAGACGTGGTCGCCCGGGACCCTTCACCGGCGCTGTTCTCTCCACCAGCAACCCCGCGCCGCACAGCTTGGCCAGGTGCTGGCGGACCGCGTTGTGGTTGAGTCCCGTGTGATCCGTCAACTCGGCGACACCGACGGGATGATCTGCCGCCCGTACATGGTCGAAGATGCGGTAGCGGGTGGGATCACCCAGGGCCCGCGCCTGTCGGCAGAGCAAGGACCCACCCGCGTCGCTCACCCCGGCAGCACTCATCGAGTTGGGGGCGGTCAGGCCCGCTCGAAGACGACCCGCCAGTCGCCGCCGTCGAGCTCTTGTGCGGAGTAGTCGAAGCCCTGCTCGGAGAGAACCCCCTCGAGGGGTACGGGCTCGAAGGGGGCCAGGACGATCAACGCCTCGTCGGGGCCCACCTGCTCGGCAGTGTTCATGATGGCGTCGAAGGGCTCATCACCACGATCGAGGATGGGCCGGGCGTCCAGCACGTGCGCGCGGCAGATGATGTCGATCTGCCACTCCTCGGGCCCGCTCATCACAGGTGTCCAGTTGAACTGGCTGGTACGGGTGGCGTCGAGCTGGTACCTGAGCGGCACCGGGTCGTGGTCCACCACGAGGCGCAGCGACTCCCCCGGATCGAGGGAGTCGAGGCGATCGAAGATCGTCTCGTGGCGTATCCTCGGCTCGATCTCTCTGACGTCGATGATCTCCATCTGGCTCTCTCCGGTCCTGTAGCTGGTTTGTTTCGGGTCAAAGGTCCCTTCCCCGACCTTTGCACGTTTATTCTAGTATCTACTAGAACAACTATGGGAACCAACCAATGACCGTACCCTCACGCACCGTGACCACCGATACGAGCAACGACAGCAAGGCCGAGGCCCCGAAGACCAGGCGACCCGGTGCCGCGCCCCCGTTGGCGGCCCCGCCTTCGGTGGTGCCTCCACCCTCGGTGCCTTTGACGTTCCTCCTCTTCGCCGGCGTCGGCCTGGTGGCCTTTGGCCTGGCGGTGTGGTTCGCCGCGGATCGAGCGGTGATCGCGCCGACCCATCCCGGGGTGGTCTCCGCTGTTCACCTCGGTGTCCTCGCCTTCTTGAGCGTCGCCGTCCTCGGTGCCATGCATCAGTTCGCGCCCGTCGTGTCACGCCGGCCGCTGCGCTCGGTATGGGTTGCGCGGGCGACGCTGGTGGCACTCGTGGTCGGCGCCTGGATGCTGCCGAACGGATTCGCTCATGGCCCCGAATCGCTGGTGGTCGCCGGCGGTCTGGTTGCTGCCACCGGGGTCGCCCTCGCGGTGTGGAACCTCTCTCGACCGCTTGCGGCCCGCGGTGGCGGTGTTCCCCTCAGCGGCCTGCGCCTGTCGGTGACCTTCCTCGTCATCACCGTGGCGTTCGGCGTCGTGTTCGCCTTCGACCGCCAGACCGGCTGGTTCGCCTTGTACACCCACCGGGTACTGGCGCACGCCCATCTCGGGTTGCTCGGCTGGCTCGGGCTCACCTACATCGCGGTGGCCGAGAAGCTGTGGCCCATGTTCTTGCTCTCGCACCGCCCGCGCGCTTCCTCGGGTGCTTGGGCCGTCGGTCTCGTCGCTGCCGGGACGGCAGTGCTCGCACCCGGCTTGTTGTTCGCCTGGCCTGCGGTGGCGTGGGTCGGCGGGCTCGTCGCTGCCGCCGGACTCATAGCCCACATCTTCTCGCTGGTCGCCTCGATCCGTCATCGGCGGCGTGCCCTCGAGTTGCTGCACGCCTTCTTGATCGCCTCGGCGGTGATGCTCGTGGCAGCGCTGGTGATCGCCGCGCTCGCGGCGGCTTTGCCGGTGACGACCGCGGTCCGCAGCCGTCTGGTGGCCGCCGAGGTGGCCGCCCTGCTGGGCTGGCTGGGTCTGGCGGTGGTGGGCCACGCCCACAAGATCGTGCCGTTCATCTCCTACACGCGGCTGCGTGCCCGGGGAATCGAGCGAGGCGCCGACGGGCGACCGATGCTCTTCGAGGACCTCGCCAACCGGCGGCTGGGCTGGTGCGCGCTGGTGCTGGTGGCCGCCGGGTTCGCCGCAGGCGTACCGGCGCTCATCGTCGGATCAGCGGAGCTTCTAGCCCTCGGCGGGGTGATGCTGGCCACCGGGGGCCTGGTTGCCACGATGAACCTGGCCATCGGTCCGCTGCGGGCAACTCGGCGCTTCGCCCCGGCGACCTCCAAACAGCCGGCACGCAGCGCCATCGAGGCCGCCCTGCGCGACGTGTGGGACCCCGAACTGGGAATCGATGTCCTGTCCTTGGGGCTGGTGTACGACATCCGCACCGACGACGGCCGGGTGGACATCGACATGACGCTCACCACCCCGGGGTGCCCGGTCTCCGAGCAGCTACCCGGAGAGGCCGAGGCAGCGGTGCGCCGGGCGGTTCCAGCGTCCGATGTCAGCGTCAACCTGGTCTGGGACCCACCCTGGACCCCCGACCGGCTGAGCTCCGAAGCGGCCGAGGCCCTCGGCTTCCCTCGCTGAGCCCGCCCACCGGACGGTCAACCGATCTTGGCGCACTGGCCGCCGTCCACCGGCAACAGCGCGCCGGTGATGAAGCCCGCCTCGTCCGAAGCAAGGAAAAGGGCGGCATGGGCCACGTCCCAGGCGGTGCCCATCTTGTGCCCCAGCGGCACCAGCGAGTCACGCGCAGCGGCCACCTCGCTGCGGTCGAGGCCGAGCACGGCGGCGAGGGCGTCGACCGCCATGGGGGTGTCCATGAGCCCGGGCAGGATGGCGTTGGCGCGGATGCCGTACTCGGCGTTGCCGGTGGCCAAAGCGTGCGTCAAGGCGTTCACTCCGGCCTTGGACACCTTGTAGGCGGTCAGCCCCACGGCCGCAACTGCTGCCGCCGAGGAGACGTTGGTGATGCAGCCATGGCGCTGCTGGCGCATGGTCGGCAGGACGTGCTTGGACGTCAGCCACATGCCCTTGAGGTTGACGTCGAGGATCCTGTCCCACACCTCCTCGCTCAGCTGCGTCACGCCGGTGTCGCCCGCACCGATCCCCACGTTGTTGTGAAGGACGTCAATCCGCCCGTAGGTGTCAACACAGCACCCGGCGAGATCACGGCAGTCGGCCTCGCTGGTGACGTCGGCTTCGAAGCAGACCGCCTCGCCTCCCTGTTCCCGGATCATCCTCTCGGTCTCACGGGCAGATTCGAGGTCACGGTCGGCCAGGACGAGGCGCGCTCCCTCCCGGGCGAAGAGGAGGGCCGTGGCTCGCCCGTTCCCGATCGTCTCGCCCGGTGTCTGGCCGGCCCCCACGACGATGGCGACCTTTCCGTCGAGTCTCATGACAGGCACCTCTCGGTTGCGTGTTGGTGTTGTCGCGCCACGGGTAGCGCCGCGGCGTGGCGTTGCATCCGTTCTTGGCAGCAATACCCCCTCCATGCGCGGGAAACGCTGCCAAGAACGGATGGATGCGGCCGACAAGTCGTCGAGTTGCCGCGGTCTCGAGCTTAGGGCCCGAGCAGCCGGCCGAGCCTCACCCCGGCCACCCGCAGGCCCGCGACCCCCATGACGAGCAGGTAGGCGGCCTGGCCGAGTTGAGCCCAACCCACGCCCCCCAGCACCAGCGCCCGTTCGAGAGCGACTCCCTGGTAGAGGGGGGTGAGCTGGACGACCAGCCGGAGCCCCTCGGGATACTCCGACAAGGGAAAGAAGATGCCCGAGAACAAGAAGAGCGGAAGGACGACCAGCATCACCAGATCGAAGTCGACCCAGGACCGCATCCAGGTGCTCGCACCCAGCCCGGCGCCGGCGAAGCCGAACCCGATCAGGACCGCCGCGGGGACCGCCAGTGCCGCCCATGGCGATGCGACCAGCCCGAGCGCCAACATCGCGACCAGGAAGGCTGCCGCGTAGAACGATCCCCGCAGCAGCGACCAGGTGACCTCCCCGGCGGCGATGTCGCTTGGCCGCAGCGGGGTGGCAAGCATCGCGTTGTAGGTGCCTATGTACTTGAACCGCACGAAGAAGTTGAAGGTCGTATCCAGGACCGCGCCGTTCATGGCGGCGGCTGCCAACAGGCCGGGGGCCACGAACTCCTCGTAGGGCACCGCGCCCGCCGGGCCTTCCACCTCGCCCACCAGCGCACCGACACCGACGCCGATCGCCAGCAGGTAGAGGACCGGCTCGGCCAGCCCGGACGCGAACACCAGCCACATCCGCCGGTAGGCCCAGGTGTTGCGCTCGACGACTCGCGCCGGGCCCACGACCGACAGCGCACCGGGCAGCGCCCGCACCCATCTCTGCGAGCGCGGCCGGCGCTCGGTGGTGGCGGTCATGGCGCAAGCCTCCTCTTGAAGGTCCGCACACCTACCGCCGAGCCAGCGGCGATCACCGCGAGCAGGACGAGGACATGGACGAGGATCGCCGGAGCGCTCCCTTGCCCTGTCGTCGCCGCCCGGCACAGCTCCACGCCGTGCCACAGGGGTGAGAGGGCGGCCAGCGGCTGGAGCCAGGACGGGAGCTGCTCCACGGGGAAGAAGGTGCCGGAGAACAAGAACAAAGGCTGGACGACCAACCGCATGATCGGGCCGAAGGTGAGATCAGTGTCCTGGGTGGCGGCGTAGGCAGAGAGCGGTGCGGCGAAGGCGACCGCCGTGAGCACGGCGGCAGGGATGGCCAGCGGAGCCCACGCCGACACCACCCCACCGAGGAGCGCGGCGACGGCAAGGAACACCGATGACGACAAGATGATGCGTATCGCGACCCACGTCACATGGCCACCGAAGATGGCGGCCACACCCAGGGGCGTCGCCAGCATTCCATGGAACGTCCGGAGCCACTTGGTGCCGGCCATGATCGGCCAGAGGGACTCCCCCGTGGCGGTCTGCATCACACTGGCTGCCAGCAGGCCCGGCGTGACGAACACCAGATAGCTGAGACCGTCGACTTCACCCGAGCTCTTGTCGACGAGCCCGCCGAGGCCGAGGCCGATCGCCGCCAGGAACATCAGCGGCGCGAGAAACGCCGAGAAGACCGAGCCTCGCCACACCCTGCGATAGACACGCGACTGCCGCTCGACGACGCGTCCGACCATGGTGAGGGCGGTCACTCGTTGAGGCTCCTGCCGGTGAGATGGAGGAACACGTCTTCGAGCGTGCTGCGACGGACCAGCACCGACGACGGCTCGAGCCCGTCGCCGTGCATCCACGAGACCGCCGCCTCACCGTCTGAGCTGTAGACGAGGACCCGCTCGGCCAGCACCTCGATCCGCTCCCCGAGCGCCTCGAGTCGGGGCAACGCCGAGCGGCGGTCGGCTTCGGAGGGGAACCTCAGCTCCACCACCTCGCGGGTGGAGTGCTTGGCGATCAACTCGGCGGGCGCTCCTTCGTCGACGATGCGCCCCTCGTCCATGATCACCAGGCGGTCACACAGCTGTTCGGCCTCCTCCATGTAGTGGGTCGTGAGCACCTGGGTGACACCGCGGTTCTGGAGTTGGTAGAGACGCTCCCAGACCAGATGGCGTGCCTGGGGATCGAGGCCGGTGGTGGGCTCGTCGAGCAGGAGCACGTCGGGGTCGTTCACCAGGCCGCGCGCTATGGAGAGCCGTCGCCTCATACCACCCGAAAGGGGGTCGACGAGGCTGTCACGCCGGTCGGCGAGTTGAACGAACTCGAGCAGCTCCTGGCACCTGGAGCGGAGCAGGGAGCGGGGGAGGCCGAAGTAGCGCCCGTAGATGACCAGGTTGTCCCAGACGGTGAGCTCGGTGTCGAGGGTGTCCTCTTGGGGAACCACGCCGAGACGAGCCCGGATCTTCGCTCCGTCCACCCGCGGATCCATGCCGAGGACCCGTAGCTCACCACCCGAGAGCGGTGATACGCACCCGATCATCCTCATGGTGGAGGTCTTGCCCGCACCGTTGGGCCCGAGGAAGCCGAACGACTCCCCTGCCTCGACCTCGAAGTCGATCCCCCGGACAGCTTGGTGGGCACCGAAGCTCTTGGTCAGATCGCTGCCGGTGATGACCGGGCCAGGGCGTGATTCGGACACGTCCGACAACGCTACCGGTGCGACCCCCGGTGCCGGCCAGGTTTTCCACACCGGCGAAGCGGCTACGCCCGGAGGTATGCTCCCGATCTGGCCGGTCCCGGGAGGAACCCTTGATGCGCCGCCTCTGCATCACTGAGTCCGCCACGCCATGACCGCGGTGGCCGGGTCACACGTCGTCGTCACCGGCGGGTCCAGCGGTATAGGACTGGCCACCGCTCTCGAATGCGCCAGGCGCGGGGCACGCGTCTCGCTCATCGCCAGGGACCGCGACCGCCTCGACGAGGCCGCCAGCGGGATGCGCCCCTGGGCCTCGGTGAGGACCGCATCGGCCGACGTGAGCGACACGGCTTCGCTCTCCTCGGCGATCGCCTCGCTCACCGACGCACACGGGCCCGGTGACGTGCTCGTGACCTCGGCGGGCGCCAGCCGGCCGGGACGGTTCTGGGAGTTGGAGGACCGGGATTTCCTCCGCCTGATGACCGTCAACTACTTCGGCACCCTCAACGCCGTCCGGGAGGTGCTGCCGTCGATGATGCAGCGCCGACGGGGCAGCATCGTGGGTGTGTCCTCCGCCGCCGCTCTGGTGGGCGTCTACGGCTACTCGGCATACGGCGCGAGCAAGTTCGCGGTCAGGGGCCTGCTCGAATCGCTGCGGGGCGAGGTGAAGCCCTACGGCATCCACGTCGGCTGTGCAGTTCCGCCCGATGTCGACACGCCGATGCTGTGGGCGGAGGACGAGGTGAAGCCGGTCGAGACTGCCGCCATCTCGGGTGGGATCCGTGCCCTCGAACCCCAGAAGGTAGCCGTGTCGATCGTCGACGGGATCGAGCGGGAGCGCTTCTGGATCGTCCCGGACTGGCGCACCGCGGCGCTCGTGCGGCTGGCAGGCGCGGCTTGGGAGCCGCTGCAGGCCGGTTTCGACCGGGTGGTGCGTCGGGTGCAGCGCCAGCACGGCCAGGGTTGAGGTGACGCTCAGAGAAGGCTGTTCAACTGGAACACGGCCTCGTCGAGCGCGTCCGGGGACTCGATGCCGTCGGCCGTCGCCGAGGTGATCTCCTCGCCGTCGACCTCCGCGGTCACCTCGTAATGGAACTGGTCACAGCAGTAGCCGGCGGGCACGTAGGTCGACTCGAGTGCGGCGAACTCGTCCGAGCCGACCGTGGTGTGGAGCGCCTCTAGCTCATCTGCGCTCATCGTCTCGCCCGTCGGCTCCGGCTGCTGGTCAGTTGCGTTGCTGTAGAGGATGGTCCCGTCGGGCTCGACGACGACCTGCTGATATCCCCCGGCGATTCCACCGCTCACCGTGAGGCTCACATCGCCGACCTCGGCGCTCGCTTCGGTGTCGGACGGCGCCTCGTCCGTGGTCGAGGTCGTCTCGGGTTCCTCGCCGACGGTGGATGAGGTGGTCGAGGTGACAGTGTCGTCGCCGCACGCGGCAACGACCAGCAGTAGGGGGATGAGGGAGATGAGGCGTGCCGTTCTGATCTTCATGGTGCTGTGACGGCTCCGGTGCCGACAGTGGTTCCCGGGGTTCCTGATCACCTTCTCAAGATCGGCAACCCCTCTCCGGACATGAGTGCCGCTGAGCCGCGCTGTGGGGCAGCCGACCTCGGAGGATGTGCCTGCTCCGATGATCGCAGCGGCGGGCACCGCAGCCGGGCCGACCGAGCGAGAGCCACTCGTCGGCATGTGCCAGACTTCCTCACATGACACCAGACGAGACGGTTTCGGAGTTCATGGCGCGGGTCTGCCGGTTCGACCTCGACGGCGCTTGCGAGCTCGTCACCGACGACATCGAGTACGACAACGTCCCTCTCGGCAAGAACTACGGCCCTGACGGCGTGAAGGGCCTGCTCGGGCCGATGGTCGACAACCTCGACGAGGTCGACTGGGTCATCCACCGCCAGATCGCCGACGGCAGCACGGTCATCAACGAGCGCACAGACAGGTTCCGGATGGGCGGGACGTGGATGGAGCTGCCCGTCGTCGGGATATTCGAGGTCGACGGCAACGGGCGTATCAGCCTGTGGCGCGACTACTTCGACATGGCCACCTTCAACGAGCAGCTTGCCACGCTGACCGGCGCGCAGTGACGGGGCGCCTCTCAGGCGAGCACTACACCGCTGTGCGGTGGGAGCAACACCTCGTGATCCCTCAGGTGCGCCACCGGGTCCGACGCCAGAAGCATCTCGCTGGTGCGGGAACGCACCCGCCGCTCGTCGTCTGAGAAGTTCAACAGAACCACAGCTGTTCGTTCCTCGTAGTTGCGCTCGTAGCCGAGAACGCCGTCGGCCAGCCCGTCGAGCAAGCGGAGCCGACCGGAGTGCAGCGGCGCGCACTCCGATCGCAGCCGAAGCAGATCCCGGTACAGGCACAGCAACGAAGCCGGGTCGCCGCCCTCGACAGCCACGTTACGCGTGGCGGCGTTGGCGTTGACCGGAAGCCAGGGCTCGACGCCGCCGGGGCAGAAGCCGGCGTTGCTGGAGCCGTCCCACTGCATAGGGGTTCGCACCTCGTCACGATTGATCCGCTCGGGTAAGCGCTTCGACACGAACTCCGGGACCCAGGAGAAGTAGTGCCGCGCGATCGGATCCTGAGCATCACGGAGGGGGATGTAGGTGTTGGACATGCCGATCTCCTGGCCCATGTAGACCGTCGGCACGCCACGCAAAGTCAACAACATGACCGCCAGGACACGGGCCTTGCGCAGATCGCCTCCCAACCGGTCGATGCTGCGGGTCCGGTCGTGGTTCTCGATCACGTAGGTGGGCTGAAACGGGGGCGGGAAGAGGGCTTCGTAGGCGGAGATCTTCCGGCGGAAGAACTCGGCGCTGTAGCGGAACATCAAGAAGTCGAACAGGAACACCAGTTGGAGGCCGTCTCCCTCGCCGAGATAGCGGCGCAACACCTCGTGCCTGCCGAAGACCTCGCCGATCAGGACGCGTTCGGGATCGCGGTACTCCTCGCAGACCTCCCGTAGCTCGTGGGCCAGGTCGATGTTGGCGTCTGTGTTGTCGGTGAAATCCCGCCGCCAGATCCGGAACAGCTCGCTTCCACCCGAGGTGGGCTTGATCGGGTTGTTGCGGAACTGCGGGTCCTTCATGATCGCCCCGAACATGTCGAGTCGGAAGCCGTCCACACCCCGCTCGAGCCAGAAGCGAGCGACATCGAACATGGCTTGGCGCACGTCGGTGTTCCACCAGTTCAGATCCGGTTGACACGGGAGGAAGCTGGCGAGGAACCATTGCCGGCGCTCCTCGCTCCACTGCCAGGCGGAGCGGACCTCCAGAGCCGACCGCCAGTTGTTGGGCTTGCGTCGCCCCCCCTTGCCGCGCCCGTCACGCCAGATGTACCAGTCGGCCTTGTCGTTGGTGCGAGACCGCCGAGACTCCTGGAACCACGGATGCTGATCCGAGGTGTGGTTGAGCACCAGGTCGAACACCACCTTCAGGCCCCGCGCGTGGGCCTGCTCGACGAGTTGCTCGGCGTCGGCAAGCGTGCCGTACTCGGGAGCGACATCGCAGTAATCGGAGACGTCGTAGCCGAAGTCCTCCTGGGGGCTGGAGAAGAACGGGGAGACCCACACCGTCCCGAAGCCGACCTCGGCTATGTGGTCGAGCTTGTCGATGATGCCGGCCAGATCACCGATGCCGTCGCCGTTGGAGTCGGCATACGAACGCGGGTACACCTGGTAGATCGTGGTGGACTGCCACCAGGGCTGATCAACCACTGGACTCCTCCCTGTCGGTGCCTCCGAGCCGGCACCCTGCCTGCGCGAGCGCCAACGCTAAACCAGAAGGGACGGTCGGTATAGCCTCACGCCAGGGAGAGGGGCGTTGATGCGATTCGACCTGATGACACCGGGCCTGCCGCTGCGACAGATGCAGCAACTGGCCCGCGAGGCCGCCGCAGCCGGCTTCTCCGGCCTGGTGGTCACCGAAGCGGGCAGGACCGCGTATCTGTCGTGCGCGGCCGCCTCCCTCGCGGCTGAGCTCGACGTGCTCACCGGCGTGGCAGTCGCGTTCCCCCGCAGCCCGATGGTCACCGCAGTCAACGCGTGGGAGCTCGCCGAGACCTCGCAAGGCCGCTTCCGACTCGGGATCGGTACCCAGGTCCGGGCTCACGTCGAGCGCCGCTACGGATCGAGGTTCGATCCGCCCGGTCCGCGGCTCGAGGAGTACGTCAAGGCGCTTCGCGCCATCTTCAAGGCCTTCCGAGGAGAGGAGAAGCTCGCCTTCGAAGGGGACTACTACTCGCTCTCACTGCTGCCGGCGCAGTGGTCGCCGGGCCCTGTCGAGGTCCCCGACCCTCCCGTCGACGTCGCTGCCGTCAACCCCTGGATGTTGCGGATGGCAGGCAGGGTCGCCGACGGTGTTCACGTCCACCCTCTCAACACCTCCACCTACCTGCAACAGACGGTCCTGCCCGAGATCGAAAAGGGGGCGCTTTCCGCCGGGCGGAACGCGAGTGACCTGGCGATCATCGTGCCCAGCTTCGTGGTCGTGGGCGACACCGAGCAGGAGAGATCGCAGTGGCAAGAGCTCGCCCGCATGCAGGTCGCCTTCTACGGATCCACTCCGAACTACGCCTTCATCTTCGATCAGATCGGCTGCGAGGGAACGACAGCTCGGATCCGCGAGAGGCAGAAGGCCGGGGACCTGGCGGGAATGAGCGAGGTGGTGAGCAACGACATCCTCGAGCACTTCATCGTCTCGGGCACCTGGGACGACATCGGCGAGAAGATCGTCCGGCGATATCGAGGGGTCGCCACCCGGGTCGTCAACTACTTCGCGGGGATGGCCTGGAGCTCTGACCCATCTCATCTCGCCCGCTGGAAGGACGTCGCCGCGGCCCTCGAAACCGCGGAGTAGGAGTTGGAGCCGACGCCCGAGCCCGACTGGAGCGGTGGTGCGTTCGGGAGATGGGCGACCGACGACGACGGCCTGAGATGCTTCGACTACCGCTTGGAGCGCTCGACGGGACTGGTCCTGCCCGACGGTGAGGTCGACCGACCGTGGCACCTCGTCGGCTCGAACGGTCTCCTCGCAACTGCCCACGCCGGTGGCCGCACCAGCCTCTATGCGACATCCCGGGGCTTCGTGCGCCTCGGTGACGCAACCGGTGCCTGGACCATCTCGGGCTCGCCGCTACGGGAGCTCACGACTCGATTCGGACAGGGCTACGCCGAGTGGACGGCCTCCACCGACCGAGAGGTGATCCGTCGTCGGCTCAGTGCCGTCGAGGGCCGGCCCGCACTACGGATCGACGTGTCGATCAAGGCATCCGATCCGGTCGTCTACACCGAGAAATGGGAGCTCAGCCCTCTACCGCTCTTCGCCGCCCCGCTCACCAGCCGCCGCGTCCGCGCTCCGAGCACCCACTCACCGGGGGAACGGCTGATCTGGAACGGCATGCTCCTGGGCACGAGCGCAGCACGCAACGCAGCCGAGCTCGTGCGTCGAGTGCTCGCCCGATTCATGCACATGACAACTGTGCCGTTGGCGGAACACTGCGCGCTGCTGTTCGTCCCGACCCACCGGGCCGCACCCAGGTACCGCCCCGCCTGGTTCGATCCGGGCCTGCCCGTCGTCTACCTGGTGGCCGTCGCCGGCGCCGGAGAACCCGGAGGTTCCGGCTTGTGCTGCACAGTCGACTCGGCGACGAGCAGCACCGAGCTGTCGTTCCTGCTGGGATTCGCCGCTGACGAGGAGACAGCGCAGTGCACGATCGAGGAGTGCCGCGAACTGCCCGCGAGGGAACCCTCCCGCCCCACCCTGAGGGTCGAGGCAGAGGTCGACTCCCCTGCTCTACGAGAAGCGGGCTGGCACGCCTCCTACCTCCGAGCGCTGCGGATTCCCGACGACTACTTCAAAGCCAGCTACTTCACCCAGGGCTCCGCCTACGCCTTCGTGCACGGTGTGCAGGGTGCACCTCGCGACTACGCGTTCTGCATCCCCGCCTTGTCGCTGGTGGATCCCCGCGGCGCTCGCGACCTCCTGCGGGTGATGATGCTGATGACCCGGCCCGACGGTTCGATGCACTACGCCCACACCGGGTCCGGGAGGTGCACGTCGGGTGGTGTACATGCGTCGCCCACCGACCTGCCCATCTTCTTGCTGTGGGCCCTGACCGAGTACGTCTGGGCTACCGGGGATCGGCGCTTCCTCGAAGAGGTCGTTCCCTTCTACCCGCTGCACCTGGGGGCTCATTCAACGGTGCGGGAGCGGGTCGTGCTCGCCTTCCGCTATCTCGTCGAAGGTGTGGGTCGAGGCCCGCACGGGCTGCTGCGGGTGGGAAGTGGTGACTGGTCCGATCCGATCTCGTTGATGGTGTCGGACCGGAGGGCGTTTCACCGGCGCGGTGAGTCCGGGTTCAACACGTCCTTTGCCGTCTATGCGTTGCCGCGGGCCGCCGCACTGCTCGAGGCTGGCTGCGCCGGCGAGGCGGCCGACATGACCGCCTTCGCAGACGAGTTGAGCGCGGCGATGGACGATGCCTGGACCGGTGACTGGTACCTGCGCGGCTGGGACGGCCGCGGTACCCCGATCGGCGACCGGCACCTGTTCCTCGACGGTCAGGTGTGGAACCTGATCGCCGGGCGCGACGACTCGTCTCGACGTGCACGCCTCGTGGAGCAGATCGGGGCTCGCCTCGATGAGCCTTCGCCGATCGGACCGACGATCCTCGACCGACCCCACCCGGTTCGCTTCGGCATGCTCCCGCAGGGGTGGGACTGCAACGGCGGGGTGTGGGCAGCCATCAGCGCACTCCTGGCCTGGGGCTACGCACTCCACGACCCCGACCGGGCGTGGCGCTGCCTCGCCAAGCAGTCCTTCGCGCAGCACGCTGCTGCCTACCCGCACATCTGGTACGGCATCTGGAGCGGACCCGACTCGTACAACTCGCATCTCGGCGACCGGCCCGGCGAGACGTTCGTGCAACCCGCCACGCCGATGACCGAGTACCCGGTGATGAACTCCAATGCCCACGCCGGACCCCTTCTCGCCCTGCTGCGGGTGCTCGGAGTCGAGACCGCGCCGCCAGGACTGGTCGTGCGGGCTCCGCAGCTTCCAGGGAAACCATGGCGACTCGAGACCGCGCACGTGTCGCTCTCGGGCATCCTCGACCGGCGGATACCGACCCCTTGGGAGCCCTTCGAACCGAGCAGCGAAGGAAGCCGGGCCGTCACGTCGTCAGGGCTCTGACGGAGGCGGGACCGGGTGCGCATGAAGGCCGTCCGATCCGGCCGGACACGATACGAGCCGCGACAGGGAGAGCACAGGCGCTGTGAAGCTGTCGGATCGCGGTTTAGCCGCCTTCGACCCAGGGCCCCGCGCCTCCGATGTGTTCGACCTCCACCCGGACCACGACCGCGGTGGGCGAGTCACGAAGGTTGAGCGGGTGATCGGCGCTGCCCAGATACACCTGGCAGAGCTGATCGGTCAGCGCGGGATCGGGGCCGTCGGTAATGGTCGCGCGCCCGCGGATGATCAGGTGTTGCTGGAGGCCGCGTCGATTTCTCTCCTCGTCCTCGATCGACAGGACGATCCTGGGGTCGCCCCTCAGGTTCCTCACCTTCTGCGTATCGCCTTCGGTACAGAAATAGACCTCGTCGCCGGTGACCCCGCACCACACGACCGAGACCTGGGGGGTGCCATCGGGGTTGGTGGTGATGACATGGGCGAGGGCGTCGGACCCGAGGAGCGAATGGGCCGGAGCTGAAAGCGTCTGCACCACGACCTCCCTGGACTGGACGGCCGACCGACCAGCATGGTCACACGATCCAGCCCGTGGGACAAGGCTTCGCTGACGATCTCGAGTGGTGATGCGGTCCCGCCGAACCACCGTTCGACGGGACCGCCACCTGTTGTCACAGCGTCGTGACTTAGTTTGTCACAGGTCTGTGACTTCGGCAAGTAGACTGCCTCGACATGAGCGCGCCGCGCCCTTCAGCCGGCTCTGCTGGTAGCGCTGAGCCCGCAACCGCCGGACAACGGCGGCGCTTCCCAGCCGAGGAGCGCCGCAGGATGGTGCTCGAGTCGTGCCAGCCGGTCTTCGCCGAGCGCGGCTTCGACGCGGTCTCGATGGCAGATCTGGCTGCGGCCGCGCACGTCGATCGGGCCATCCTCTACCGGCTGTTCGGCAATCAGCTCGGGCTGTACCGGGCGTGCCTGGAGGATGCCGCGGCCCGCGCCCGCCACCTGATCGAGGCCCGCGCCCAAACAGGGGGCCCGGTCACCGGACAGCTACTGCGTCGCTTGCTCGACAACGCGCGCCGCGGCCCGGGGAGCCTGGCGATCGTGACACGGCTACCGGCAGATCCGCAGGCCGCCGCACTCGTCCAGGCGATCCAGGACGACCTCGCCGAGCGGTTCCGTTCCCTGATCATGATGGCCGTGCCCCCTGACCTGGGCACCGACGAGCTTCGCTGGACTGCTGATCTCGTCTACGGCGCACTCGTGCAGGCTCTGACCAGACACATCGAAGAGGATCCGGTCGAAACCGATGCCCGCTTCATCCGCTTCATTCAAGAGACCGTGGGGCTCCTCGCGCGCCAGATGCCCGAGCTCGGCAAGCAGCTCGATCAGCGTTGACGGGCGGCCTCGGTCACAGCCGCCGGAAGTCAGGTGGGCGCTTCTGGAGATACGACTGGACGCCCTCGGCGAAGTCGGGCCGGCCGAAGCTCTCGATCATCAGCTGAACCGATTCCTTCTCGGATGGCCCGAGTGGGGCCGCCAGCTGCTGGTACACCTGTCGCTTCATTATCGCCAGCGACGTCGGTGAGCAGTTGCGGGCGAGGCTCTCGACATAGCCGTGGGTGAAGGAGATGAGCTCCTCGTGAGGCACGACCCGGTTCACCAGCCCCATGCGAGCAGCCTCGTCGGCGTCGAACTTGCGGGCCGAGAACAAGATGTCCAAGGCGTTCGCCGTCCCCACCAGCCGGGGCAGCAGCCAGCTGCTGCCCCACTCGGCAACCAGTCCGCGTTGGGCGAACGACGTAGTGAAGACGGCCCGCTCAGAGGCGAAGCGCAGATCGCAGGCGGCCACGATCGGTACCGCCATGCCGGCAACCGCGCCGTTCACCGCGGCGATGACAGGTTTCGGTACCGACATGAGATAGGTGTAGGTGCCCCGCAGGTCTTCACCCCAGTCGGCGTTGCCCGGGTCGGCCTCGAGCTCGGAGGGAACCGCTACCTCACCCTCGCCTCGGGCAAGCCCCGACAGG
This sequence comes from Acidobacteriota bacterium, assembly GCA_003577145.1. Lineage (GTDB taxonomy): Bacteria > Actinomycetota > Acidimicrobiia > Acidimicrobiales > Microtrichaceae > ATN2. Next base: position 59,187 of record QEUP01000008.1, read on the forward strand.
ACGTTCATGTCGGCTCCGGCGCAGAACCCGCGGCCCGCTCCCGTGATGACGATCCCGACGACGGCCTCGTCCACCTCGGCCCGCGCGATCGCGTGCTTCAGCTCGGCCCCCATCCGGTTCGTCCAGGCATTCAGCGCGTCCGGCCGGTCGAGGGTTATCGTCGCGACCGGGTCCTCGACCACGTAGCGGATCTCTTCGTACAGCGCCTCGGCCATGGCCGAGCAGGCTAGTCCCGATGGCTGCGCCGTCCCTCACCCCACCTCGCGCAAACAGCCGTCGCTCAGATGCCAGCGGCGGTTGACCTCGACCGCCTCCAGGAAACGGCGGTCATGGGACACCAGGAGAACCGTTCCGGGGAACGAGGCCACCGAGCCCTCCAGTTGCTCGATGGCGGGCAGGTCGAGGTGGTTGGTCGGTTCGTCGAGGACGAGCAGGTTCACGCCCCGGAGCTGGAACGTGGCCAGCACCGCCCGGGTCCGCTCGCCGGGTGACAGGTCGAGCGCGGAACGCATCACGTCCCTCCGTAGCAGGCCCAGCTTGGCGAGTGACGAACGGGCGTCGCCGGCCCCCACACCGGCAAGGGCGACCACCCCCTCCAGGACAGTCTCGTGACCATCGAGCTGGTCTCGGGCTTGAGCCAGTTGACCAACCACGACCGCCGGGCCCATCCAGCAGCGTCCCCAGCTGAGTTGCAGACCGCCGATCAGCGCTCGGGGCAGCGTGGTCTTGCCGGCCCCGTTCGGGCCGACGAGGCCGATCCGCCGCCCCTCGGTCACGCTCAGGGAGATGTCACGAAGGATCGGGGTCGAGGCGATGTCGAACCCGACGTGGTGACAGACGAGGTGAGACACAGCGAAAGCACTCCCTGGCCCGTTCGGGCCGTCGAATCATCGGGACACAGGCGTGCTGCTCACCTCATGGTGGTGACGCTAACCCCGCGCCACGCCGGCGTGCCGGGATTTCCGGCACACCACGTCCTCGCCGTGTGGTGCTGAAGAGCACGGGCGCCCACTCGGTGGTGGAATGGCGGCACTCTTCGTCACGAGAAGGCGCCCGTACTCAGACCAGGAGAAGAACCGGGAGCGGCCTTCTCGAAGTCCCCTCATTCGCCGCAAAGGACCACACGTATGCATGTACGGCCGGCTCGTGACAGCTTGACCTCGAATCCCCGCCGGTAGGGTGCTGCGACGACGACCAATCGAGGCACTCCGGCCCGGACGCGGAGGTGGGAATGAACGACGTCGAAGACGGCACTGCGCACTACTCGATCGCGTTCCCGAGACGCTGGTGGTACCCGGCCTGCCCCTCACGGAGGCTGGGCCACAGACCCGTCTGCGTCACCCTCATGAACACACCGCTCGCGCTCTTCCGAGACGCCGCAGGCGCCGCTCGAGCGGTGATCGATCGCTGCCCTCACCGCAACGTACCGCTCTCGCGGGGCCGGGTCACCGACGATGGCTGCATCGAGTGTGCCTACCATGGCTGGCGCTTCGACGGTACCGGCCGATGCAACGGCGTGCCCGGCTTGTCGGAGGGCAGCGGCGCGTCATCGTCCACCCGTGATCTACCAAGCCATCACACGCGCGAGCAGGATGGCTTCGTGTGGATCTGGGGCGAGCAAGGCTCGGTGCCCGATCGCGAACCACTGGCCATCCCCACCCCGGAGGGTTCCGGTGCCAACAGCGGCGAGGTCGTCTTCGAGTACGACCTCGCTTGCACTCTCCACGCGGCACTGGAGAACGCCCTCGACGTGCCTCACACCGCCTACCTGCACCGTGGCATCTTCCGTGGCGGCGAGGCACGCGAGATCACCGCGGAGAGGCGGGATCTGCAGGACGCGATCGAGGTCGAGTACCGGGGTGAGCCGGTCGGCCTCGGCCGGATCCGTGGCCGTCAGAACTCAGGGTTGGTGTTCGAGCACTGGGACCGGTTCTTCATGCCCTCCACAGCACAGGTCGAGTACCGGGTTCCCGGCTGGTTCCACATCATCAACACGATCCTTCACCTACCCCTGTCGGAGTTCTCCACCCGGGCCTGGTTCAAGGTCCGCTACTCCTCGCGGGTCCCGGCCGCCTTGCTGCGGCCGATCGTGTGGGCCCGCGGTCTGCAGATCCTTCGCCAGGATGCCCGGATGCTGGCAATGCAGACCGACACGATCCGGAGGTTCGGCGGGGAGCGGTACACCTCCACCGAACTGGACGTGATCGGCAACGCCGTCTGGCGGATGCTGCGCCAAGCGGAGCGGGCCGAGGCTGTCACCCCCGAGGGATCCCGCGCACGCGCTGAGGAGACACCAGACCCGGGAGCCGCTCAGAGAGTGAGGTTCCGCATCTGACCCAGTGCTTCAGCGGTGGCACGCACACGGGTGCCACAACCGCCGCGCATCGGGTTGAGGTTCCGCATCTGACCCAGTGCTTCAGCGGTGGCGTCACCCTGTGTGCCCCCTATCCGGATCTGACCCAGCCCCCACCGCGCCGGGCCTTGGGCCTGCGGATCGAGGATCTCGACCGGTGAGGTGAGCCGGCTCAGCGCCCAGACGCGGCCATCAGCTCGGTGATGGCCTCCCGGTCCTCGAGGGAGGGCAGGCCCCAGCCCTTGTCGTAGCCGAAGAGTGCGGTTGCGGGTTCCCCTTGGAGTCGATCATCGATGAGCTCGAAGGAGTCGAGGCCTACAAGGGACGGGTGTGGCTTGCCGCAAGTACGACCGAGCCGCAACAGCTCGCAACGGAGCGCACGGATGTAGTTGGCCGCCCGCACCGACTTGCGATCGGCATCGAGCCCTCCGGCCAGCCATTCGGACTGAGTCGCCACACCGGTGGGGCAATGGCCGGTGTGACAGCGTTGGGCTTGGATGCAGCCGATCGAAAGCATCGCCTCGCGGGCGACGTTGACCAGGTCGCAGCCGAGTGCCATCGCCAGCAGCGCCCGCTGCGGGAATCCCAGCTTCGCCGCCCCGACGAAGGTGACGTCAGCGCTGAGGCCGGCCTGGAGGAATGTCCGGTACACGCGCGGGAAACCGGTCATGAAGGGCAGACCGACGTGGTCGGCGAACGCCAGCGGCGCCGCGCCGCTGCCCCCTTCGCCACCGTCGATGGTGACGAAGTCCGGACCCTCGCCGCGGGTGGCCATGCGGGCCGCCAGTTCTCCCCAGAAGGCGCCTTCGCCCACCGCGGACTTGATGCCGACCGGCAGGCCGGTCGCGTCTGCGAGCTTCTCGACGAAATCGATCAGGCCGTCGACGTCGGCGAATGCACGGTGATAGGGGGGGCTCACGCAGTCGCGACCCACGGGGATACCTCTGATCCCGGCGATCTCGGGGCTCACCTTGGCAGCAGGGAGCAGTCCGCCGAGACCGGCCTTGGCCCCCTGGGACAGCTTGACCTCGATGGCCCTGACGGGAGCGGTCTGGGCCTGCTCTACGGCTCTTTCGAGCACGAAACCGCCGTTGACGTCGCGGCAACCGAAGTACCCGGTCCCTATCTGCCAGATGAGCTCGCCCCCGTGGAGGTGATGGGGTGAGATGCCCCCCTCGCCGGTGTTGTGCAGGCAGCCGGCGATCCCCGCCCCGCGGTTGAGCGCCTCCACCGCCGGGCCGCTCAAGGCACCGAAGCTCATGGCGGAGATGTTGACCACCGAGGACGGCCGGAAGGCGTGGCGCCGCTGGTGACCTCCGCCGAGGATCTTGGCACCCGGAACCTGCTGCTCTGAGTCGGGTGGCGCCTCATCGACGGGCTCGACGAAGGCTGCGTGCTTGATTATGACGTAGTGGGGAGTCTGCTCGAGGTCGTTGTCGGTCCCGAAGCCGAAGTAGTTGTTCTCCTGCTTCGAGGAGGCGTACACCCAGCGACGCTCGTCGCGGGTGAAGGGCCGTTCGGAGTCGTTGTCGGTCACGATGTACTGGCGCAGCTCGGGGCCGACCGATTCCAGCCAGTAGCGGAAGTGGCCGACGAGGGGGAAGTTGCGCAGGATGGCGTGATCCCGCTGGAACAGATCATGCAGAGCAATTCCACCGAGCGCCACGGCCGCTACCGCTCCGGCGATGCGGGAGAGCTTCTGGGGCATCGGCCGGACGTTAGCCCGAGCGGAGCCCTGAGCCTACGCACCTGCCCGGGCCAGCAGGACCGGGCACTCCGCCCGCGCGGTCACGGCAGTCGCAGTCGAACCCATGAGCAGGCGGCGCACCGCGCCGAGGCCCCGCGTGCCGAGCGCGAGCAGGTCCGCATCGACGTGTCGGGAGTACTCCAGCAGGGTCGAGGCAACAGAGCCATCGGCCTGGAGTTGGCGGGTGGCGATCTCGGGCCCTGCGCCCGCCAGCACCGAGGCGGCCTCGTCCAGGACGGCATGCACGTCGGGGGCCTCCCAGTCCTCGTGATCGTCGCCGACCGTCACCACCTCTATTCTGCTGACCGTGTCCAGCCACGGCATTGCGCGCAGCGCGTCGACCGCGGCGCGGGCATGGGGCGAACCGTCGGCGGCCACCACCACGACGGTGGTCGGGGTGGCCCTCGTGACCACCAGCAGCGGAGCGGGAGGGTGATGCAGGAGGTACTCGGCGGTGCTACCGAGGTGCAGCTCTTTCAACAGCCCTTCGCCGCGTGCTCCCACCACCAGCAGGTCGGCATCGGTGCGGCCACCGAGCAGGGCGCGCGGGTCGGCCTCGGCACGCAGGTGGGCCACCTCGACGAAGGCGGTCTCGTCGAAGCAGGGGCGGGGTTCGGGCGGCTCCCAGGGATGCGGCACGGCTGCTGCGCTTCCCGGTGGCGGGCCGATGGGGGGCGTCACCGCGGTGATGACCTCGGCTCGCCATCCGGTCCAGGGGTGCCCGCACACCCACAGCCAGGCGACGTCGGCCCCCGGGGAGCCGTCGTCGCCGAAGACGAGCACAGGCGGCTGGCTCATGGTCTCTCCTCGCTGCTCGTCGCCTCCGGAGCGGAGGTCTCCAGCGTCTGGGTCCCGCGGGTGCGCAGCAGCGATGCCGCGATGGCAACGGTGAGCACCGTTCCTATCACCGCCAGGGACAGCCAGGTCGGGATGTGCCAGACCTCGCTGAGCAGCATCTTGGCTCCGACGAAGACCAGCACCACGGCCAGGGCCGGTTTGAGGTAGATGAAGCGGCCCATCGCGCCGGCGAGCAGGAAGTACAGCGCGCGCAGACCGAGGATCGCGAAGGCGTTGGAGGTGAAGACCAGGAAGGTGTCGCGGGTGATGGCGAAGATGGCCGGGATCGAGTCGATGGCGAAGACGACATCGGTGGTCTCGACCACGACAAGCACGGCCAGCATCGGTGTCGCCAGCCGGCGACCGGCATCGCGCACGAAGAACCGCTGGCCCCGGTAGTCGCTGGTCATCGGCACCAGCCGGCGCAAGAAGCGCAGCACCGGGTTGCGCTCGGGGTGCACTTCTTCGGTCTTGTGCAGGGCCATACGCAGGCCGGTGATCACCAAGAACGCGCCGAAGACGTAGATGGCCACGGCGAAACGCTCGAGAACTGCCGCGCCGGCAGCGATGAAGCCGGCGCGCAGGATCAAGGCTCCGAAGATGCCCCAGAACAGCACACGGTGCTGGTAGGCGGCCGGGACCGCGAAGTAACCGAAGAGGAGCGCGAAGACGAAGATGTTGTCGACCGAGAGGCTCTTTTCGATCACATATCCGGCAAAGTACTCACCCGCCGCTGCGCCCCCGCCGATCATCCAGACGATGAGCCCGAACCCCACCCCGCAGGCGATCCACACCGCGCTCCACGTTGCGGCTTCGCGCATCGTGACGGCATGGGCCTCCTTGTGGAAGACGACCAGATCGAGCACGAGCATGCCGACGATGAAGCCGATCACGGCCGGCCATGCCCAGGGTGCGACTTCCACTCGGTGAACCTCCGACTCCGCGCTGTTGCTCGCTGGTCGGAGGTCTCTCCCGCCCCTGGGGGCTACCGGCGCCGGGCCAAAGGCCGTGATGACGACATCGGCGATTTGGGGATACTCCCCTCCTGTCCGGAACAACCTACCAGGCCTGGCTCGCCTGACTCCACGACGGGCATCAAGTCAGGTCAGCGCCAGGCAGGGTGCACCGCGGGCGAGAGACAGCTGACACATCTCTGGGATGCCAGCTGCGATTAGCGTCGTAGCGTGATCCGAGATCCACAGCGGATATCCGTGGACGGAACGGCCACCGTGAGGGTGGCCAGCCGCTCGGGGAACGTGACCGTGGTCGCCGAGGACCGTGTCGACATCCTCGTCGAGCGGGGCGAGGTCAGCATCGACGAGACGAGTCCGACCCGTATCTCGGTGTCAGACCGCGCGGGCCGGATCGGATTGCGGGTACCAGTCGGCACCACACTCGTGATCGGGGCCCAGTCGGGCAACGTCGACATCAGCGGACCGGTTGGCGCGACCTCGGTGAACATGCGCAGCGGCCGGATGATGATCGAGCAGGCAGAGCAGCTCGACATCCGTACGACCAGCGGCACGGTGGGCATCGGGGGCTGCACCTGTGGGTGCCGCATCAACTCGGGCAGTGGCAACGTGACCGTCGACGACGCCGGCTCGGCGGATGTCATGGTGACGTCGGGCAGCATCAGGGTGGGGGGAGTGCGGGGCCCGGTGGCAGCCAAGACCCTGAGTGGGTCGGTGGAGGTGGCGCTGGCCGAACCGGCCGACGTCGAGGCTGAGTCGGTGTCGGGTCACGTGAGGATCGAGGTTCCTCCCGGCACCCACCCACAGCTCGACGTCAAGACCGGTGGCTCGCTCTCGTGCGATGTCGACGAGGGATCGGACTTCAAGCTCACCGCTACCTCGGTGAGCGGGAGCCTCACTATCGCGTCGGCCGAGGCGAGCGGGGATTGATGGGCAGCGCGGATGCCCTCAACGGCACGGTGGTGTTCACCGATATCGTCGGGTTCACCCTGTTCACCGCCGAACAGGGGGACGAGCACGCGCTGGCCATGGTCTCCACCCAGGAGAAGCTCGTTCGTGAGGCGCTCCCCGAACGGGCTCGCGTGGTGAAAGAGCTCGGCGACGGTCTCATGATCTGGTTCAGCGACCCGAGCCGGGCAATCGGCACGAGCGTGGAGCTGAAAGTGCGCTTCGAGGACGAGAACGCCGGCGGTGCGTTCCCGCTGTGGGTGCGCATGGGCGCCCACCACGGCAGGCAGCTCGCCCACAAGGACGATCTGGTCGGCAACGACGTCAACGTCGCGGCTCGGATCGCCGCGATCGCCGCACCCCGCGAGGTGCTGGTCTCGCAGGCGACCCTCGATGCTGCCGGCGGGGCCGTCGACGGTGTCCTCTTCGAGGAGATCGGCCCGGCGATCATGAAGGGCCTGCCCGACCCGATCTGGCTGCTGCGGGCCACCCCGACCTGAACGAGGTGCCCCCGGAACGGCCTCAACCGGTCGGAGCGACACCTTGCGGCGCCTGACCGGCCAGCTTCTGCAGCTCGCGTAGGCCCTCCTCGATGCCATGGACGAGCACGGCGATGTCGGGGGTGGTGTCGTAGTCGCCGGTGACACCGAAGGTGACCTTCCCGTTGTAGGACAAGATCGCCACGCCGATGCGCATCCCCTGGGCGATCGGCACGAACGGCAGCCACTCGATCATCTCGCGGCCCAGCGAGTAGAGGGGGATCTGCGGTCCAGGGACATTGGTGGTGACCGTGTCGAAGGGCCTCACCCGACCCCGGTTCATGATCCGCAGGACCGACTGGGTGGCCAGCCTCATCAGGAACGGCGGTGCGAAATCGCCGGCGTTGGTCACCAGATCACCGGCCTCGGCACCCTCGGACTCCTTCATCTCGTCCATCTGCCTGCGCAAGCCGGCCAGCCGCTCGGCCGGGTCCTCGACGGTCACAGGCAGGCGCACGAACAGCGCCGACACGCGGTTGCCGGCGCCCCCGTGCTCGTCCCGCGGCCGCATCGACACCGGCACCAGGCTGCGCAGCTCGAGGCCGTCAGCCAGTTCGCCACGAGACAACAGCAGCTCACGGAAACCCCTCGTGATCGCGGCGAGCACCACGTCGTTCACCGTCCCGCCGAGGGCGTCCTTCACGGCTTTGAGGTCGTCGAGGGCCACCGTGCACCAGTCGTAGCGGCGGTGGGGCCCGATTGATCCGTCGATGGACGAGTCGTGCGTCCCGCCGCCGCCCTCGACCCGACCCACCATCGCGAGGCCGTCGGCGAGCCGCCGCACGCCGGCGACGAAACGGCTGGGATGGATCAGGGTGCCCGGTATCTTGCGGGCCACCCGCAAGGAGTCGCCGACGAGGCCTGCCCAGGCATCGAGGACAAGCGCGAGGCCCGCCGGGTCAGCCGAGGGTCTCCAGTCGTCCTCGCTCACCCCGATCGCCGGACCCGCCCCTCGTTCGGTCTCGAGAATGGCGTAGGCGAGGTCGGCGCCGGAGACCCCGTCGACCATGCAGTGATGCACCTTGGTCATCAGCGCCCACCGGCCCCCTTCGAGGCCTTCGACGACCCACAGCTCCCACAGCGGCCGCTGCCGGTCGAGGGGCTGTGACATGAGACGACCCACCAGCGCCCGCAGATCCGAATCGGCTCCTGGAGCCGGGAGGGCGGTGTGGCGCAGGTGGTACTCGAGGTTGAAGTGGGGGTCGTCGACCCAGACCGGCCGCCCCAGGCCGAGCGGTACGTCCTTCACTCGTTGGCGGTACCGCCGCAGGTTGGGCAGCGCGGACCGCACCGCACCCAGCACGTCGTCATAGGCCGGCGCCGGGCCCTCGAAGATGTTGCAGCCTGCGATGTGCATGTGGGCGAGGTGGTCCTCGATAGCGAGGAACTCCGCATCCAAGAAGCTCATCCGCTCCATCACGAAACCCCCTGCGCCGGAGCAGCGCCATGACCATGGGACGCGTTCAGGCTACGGGACCGTCGCTCACAACCGATAGGGGCTGAAGGTCCTCCCGGACCGAGGCGGATGGCCTCCGACTACTTCTCGCTCATCACGAGGAACTCGGACACACCCAACAGGCCGAGCGCGGGCTTGACCGCCGCCGGAACGTGTTCCGTGCCTGTCTCCTCACCCACGATGGTGGGCTCGACGAGCTCGTGGATGTCCCCGCCGACCTCGAGCTGGCAGCCCCCGGCGATCTGGACGTTGCGCACCCAGTCGGTGTCGCTGCCGTAGGTGAGGGCGATGACCCACCCATCGTCGGTCGAGAACGCCATCACCGGGGTCCGGTACTCGGTGCCCGACTTGCGGCCCTCGTGGACCACCAGAGCCAGCGGTCTGACCCGACCGGCGAACTGGCGGGCGACCGGGTTGGTGACAGTCCGGTTGAAACGTGCCAGGGCTTGGGGTAGCGGCATCAGCGAAACCTCCTGTGCGGGATCTCCGGATCGCCTGCCCGCGCGCAGCCAAACCGGACGATCCGGATCTGTGGCGAGGCAAGCCTAGGACGATCCTGTGCCTGCGTCGCCCCGCTCGCGAGCTGCCTTGGTGAGATCGTCGATGGCCTTGACCCACCCGTCGGCTATGGGCCAGGGATCGGCGATCATGTCGCCGCAGCACAAGACCCCGAAGTCCACGTTTCCCATGTTGGACATGACCGTGAGGTTCAAACCGACCGATTCGATGAGCGGGCCGAACGGATAGATGGCCAGCACCCGGGCGCCGGCGATGTAGAGAGGCATCGGCGGCCCCGGCACGTTGGAGATGATCGTGTTCAGCACCGGGGGCACCAGGTCGGGGATCCTCACGAACGCGGTCGCCCGGGTCAGGAACCGGAACAGGCGCGGGGGCGCGATCTGCGCCAGGTCCTGGATCATGTCCGGGCCCATCGCATCGTGGGCAGCCTTGGAATCGAGCGATCCGGCATGGATCGTCTTCAGCAACTCGACAGGGTCGTCGGGTTCGAGCGGCAGGCGCACGAACATGTTCGACACCTGGTTGACGCCGCCGCGCTCGCTCGCCTTGCTGTGCACCGAGACGGGAACGGCCACCAGCAGCGGCTTGTCGGGAACTCCGCCCCAGGACTCGAGGAAGGACCGCAGCGACATGGCGCAAGCCGCGAGAACCACGTCGTTCACCTTGGCACCGAAGGTGCTCTTGACCAGCTTCAAGTCGTCGAGGCCGGCCTGGCTGAAGGCCACCACCCGCTCCCCGGTGAGCGTGCCGTTGAAGGGGGTGCGCGGCGCGCTGAACGGCAGAGGAGCAGAGAGTCGATCCCGGCCGATCCCGAACACCCCCCTCCCCATGTTGAGCACCGAGGATCCGATCCGGGAGACCGCTGAAGCCCGACGCAGGGGGTGGCGGACCCAATCGGCGGCCGCGCTGGCCGCCAGCTCCAGCTTGTAGGGGGTCCGTTCCGGGTGCCAAGGAACCGACGGTGGCTCCGGCTGGGCTGCGTCGGGCTCGGTGTCGAAGAGGCTGGCCATCAGGTCTGAGCCGGTGATCCCGTCGACCTCGGAGTGATGCATCATCGACAACAGCCCCACGGTGCCGTCCTCGAGGCCATCGAAGTACCACATCCGCCACAGGGGCCGGTCCCGCTCCATCGGCCGGCTCAGGATCTCGCCGACGCGGTCGGCCAGGAAGCGCCGGGTGCTGCCCTCGGGGAGCGACACGTGGAACAGGTGGCCGGAGATGTCGAAGTCGGGATCGTCGACCCAAACGGGATCGTCGAGGTCGAACGGGACCCGCAGGACCTTGCGCCTGAACTGCGGTATCAGGTGCATCCTCGCCTCGACGGTCTCGGCGAGGCGCTCGAAGCTGAAGCCCTTCTCCGTGGTCGACGGGTCGAGGAACATGATGCCGCTCACGTGCATGTGCTGAGCCGGCGTCTCCATGTTCAAGAACGCGGCGTCCATTCCGCTCAAGCGCTGCATGACCATTCCCCCGGGGCGCTTTGCTGGTTATCTTAGCGAGCTTTAGGATCCGATGACGGCGTGCGAGCGACGCGACGGTGAAGGGTGTAAGGGATGCCGGCGAACGCAACCGAGCGCTGGGCTTGGGACAAGGTCACCTGGGCCAGCCATTGCGGCAACTGTATCGCCAACTGCTCCTACCGGCTCTACACGACCGACGGCGAGGTCGTCTTCCAGGAGCAGTCGGGTGGGATGCCCGCACACCACGGGATCCCGGACATGAATCCACTCGGCTGCCAGAAGGGCGGAGGCTGGCACGCCCAGCTCAGCAGCGGCGACCGGATCCTCCACCCGATGAAGCGCGTCGGTGAACGTGGATCGGGCGAATGGGAACGCATCGGCTGGGACGAGGCTCTCGACACCCTCGCCGACGCCGTCATCGACGCCATCGAGGAGGGCGGGCCTCACGCCGTTCTTATCGATGAAGGTGCCGAGTCCGGCGTCGTCGGTGGGATGGGCCGGTCGCGGTTCAGTTCCGCCATCAACGCCGTCGGCCTCGACGGGAACTCCACGGTCAGCGACATCCACCTGGGGCATTGGATGACCTTCGGCGGTCTGCTCGGCGGCTCGTCGGCGGACGACACGTTCCGCTCCGACACAATCCTGGTGTGGAACGCCAATCCGGCCTTCACCAGGATCCCGTACTTCCACTACCTGCCCGAGGCCCGGTACCGGGGCGCCGAGGTCGTGCTGATCGCACCCGACTACAGCCCCTCGGCGATGCACTGCGACCAGTTCGTGCCCGTCCGGTCGGGCACCGACGCCGCCCTCGCTCTCGGCATGTGCAAGGTCGTGCTCGACGAGGGGCTGGCCAAGCTCGACTTCGTGCGTTCCCAGACCGATCTACCTCTCCTGGTGAAACGCGACGGCCGGTACCTACGCCAGTCCGACATCAGCGAGGAGGGTCGCAACGACAGGTTCCTGTGCTGGCGCGACGGCGCGCTCTCCCCCGTCGATCCGGGACACCTCGACGATCCGGAAGCCCCGTCCACCGTCGATCTGGAAGCCACCCCGACGGTGACCCTCGCCGACGGCTCCGAGGAAGACCTCACAACCGTCTTCAACCTCATGCGGGCTCGCCTTGCGGACTACCCGGCGAAGGAGGCGGCCGAGATCTGCGGCGTGGACGCCGAGACCATCTGCGCCCTCGCCAGGAAGATCGCCTCGGGCCGCACCAAGCTCTACAACGGGCTGGGTAGCTGCAAGCACCATCACGGCGACCTGATGGAACGCTCGATGGACCTGCTGCTGGCCCTCACCGGGAGCTGGGGCGCACCGGGCACCGGTTTCGACACCTACATCATCGCCCTGCTCGAAGGCGAGATCCTGGGACTGCTGAAGAGCAACGCCGGGGCCGAATCCGCCGAGCAGGTCATAGCCGGCCTCGATGCCTTCCTCGACCTCATGAAGGCCTCGGACCCGGCGATGACCGAGGGTCGAGCCGTTCTGGAGATGATGCGCCAGGGCGCACCGGCCATGACCACCACCCCCCCGGCGTTCTTCCTCTGGTACCACGCCGGGTACGACGACATCTGGGAGCGGGAAGGCTGGAGCGACAGCCCCCGCCCGATCGGCGAGTACATCCGGGAGGCACTGTCCAGGGGATGGTGGGGGGGCCTGGTGCGCCCGGAACCCCAGGTCACTCCTCGCGTGGACATCCAGGCGGGCACCAACACGCTGCGCCGAACCCGCGGTGGTGCCCGTCAACTCCTCGAGCACGTCTGGCCCGACCTCGACATGGTTGCGGTCGTCGACTTCCGCTGGAACACCGCCGCGCTGCGGGCCGACATCGTGCTCCCGGTCGCCGGAGAGCACGAACGGGTGGATCTGCACGGCGCCAACTCGCACTCGTGGGAGCGGGTGTTCGCCGACAAGGCACTCGAGCCGGCCGGCGACTCCCGGTCGGACTGGGAGATCTTCCGTGACCTGGCGAGGGCCGTCACACGACGCGCTGCCGCGCGCGGGCTCGACACGTTCTCCAACGGCATGGGAGGCACCCGGAGCTACGCGGAGGTCTACAACAGCTTCACCATGGGCGGCGAGGTCGAGACCGAAGAGCGCGCCCTCGACGAGGTCCTCCGCGACAGCGTGCTGGCCGGCAACCTCCCGGCGGGCACGTCGGTCGAGTCGCTGCGCAAGACCGGTTGGGTCCGCCCGGAGAACCTGCCCAGAGCCATGGCGGGAGTATGCGGCGGACCACTCCCGCCCGACGGCCCCTTCGTCGCGTACCACAACCACGTCCGGGAGGGAGTCCCGTTCCCTACGCTCACCGGCAGAGCCCAGTTCTACATCGACCACCCATGGTTCCTCGAAGCCGGCGAGCAACTACCCATGCACAAGGAACCGCCGCCTGCGGGAGGGTCTTACCCCCTGCAACTGACCGGCGGCCACCCCCGCTGGAGCATCCACGCCACGAACACGACCAGCCCCATCCTCCTCGAAACCACCCGGGGCAAGCCGGTCATCACGCTCAACACCGACGATGCCGCGGCCCGAGGGATCTCCGACGACGATCTGGTCAGGGTGTTCAACGACGTCGGCGAGCTCGAGGTCTCCGCCAAGCTCTCGCCCGCGGTTCGGCCCGGTCAGGTCATCCTGTACGCCTCCTGGGAGCAGTACCTGTATCGGCACTGGGCCGACGTCACCGAGGTGGAGCCGGGCATGGTCAAATGGCTCCACTTCGCCTCCGGGTACGGCCATCTCGGGTACTCGGCCCTGCAGTGGCAGCCCATCCAGTCCGACCGCCTCTACCGCGTCGACGTCGAGCCCTCCGACTGATGACTGAGCTCCTTCTGTGAACGCGCGTGGCCCCTATAGGGGTCGTTTCGGTTCACAGAACGAGTAGAACATGCAGCGTGGACTTCAACCTCACCGACGAGCAGGAGATGCTGAGGGACTCGGTCCGGGCGTTCCTGGACAAGGAGATGGAGCCTGTCGACCGCGAGCACGGAGACCGGGCCATGACCCACGATCTGGCCCGGGATCTGCTCAAGAAGCTGATCCCGTTCGGCTACGTCGGGCCGGACCAGCCGAGCGACCCGATCATGCGGGCGATCCTCGACGAGGAGCTCGGGCGGGTCTTCCCGAGCCTGGCGGGCATCCAGTTCGTCACGGGAATCGCCGCCATGGCCGTGGCCTACGGTGCTCACCCCGAGGTCAGTGCCCGCCTGGGTGACCCGTTGATCGACTGTGATCTGATCGCGTGCATGGCGTTCAGCGAGCCCAACGTGGGCTCTGACCCGACCGCGGTCGAGTGCAAGGCCACCCGGGTCGGCGACAGCTACCTCGTCAACGGCACCAAGGCCTGGATCAGCAACGGCCACATAGCCGACGTCGCGGTGATCATGCTCAGGCTGGTTGAGCCCGGGGAACCGGAGTCGTTGGGCTTCCTCGTCGTCGACCGTCAGGAGACCCCCTTCGAGAGCCGCGACATCGTCACGTTAGGGCTCCGTGCCTTCCCGCTCTCCGAGCTGTACTTCGACGACCTAGAGGTCCCCGCGGTCAACCTGATGAAGACCGGGCGCTCGCTGACAGAGAGATCCGGCGGGCCCCACCGACGGGCGCCGGATTTCAACATCGCCCGGGTCCCGTGTGCCTCCATCTCCTGTGGCATAGCCCAGAAAGCGCTCGAGATCGCCCTCGACTACGTGAAGGAACGCCGCCAGTTCGGCAAGGAGATCGGTCGCCACCAGCTCGTGCAAGAGCTCATCGCCGACATGGCCATGGACCTCGAAGCCGCCCGCCTGTTGACCTACAAGGCCCGCCAGTCGCTGGGCACACCGGGCAGCAACGCGGCGGTCTCGATGGCCAAGGCCTACGCCACCGAGATGGGAGTACGGGTCACCTCCAAGGCCATGGAGTGCATGGGTGCGATGGGCCTGACCCGAGAAGCCCATGTCGAACGGCTCTACCGGGACGCACGGATGTGGATCGTTCCCGACGGGACCGCGCAGATCCAGCGGCTCGTGATCGGCCGCGAGCTCACCGGCTTCTCCGCCCTCCGGGACTAACTGCGCGTTCTACGCTCTTGACATGGCCGGCGCGGTTCTCGTCACCGGGTGCTCGACGGGCATCGGTCGCGCCACCGCGTCGCACCTTGCCCGGTGTGGATGGGACGTGTACGCCACGGCCCGCCGACCCGGGAGCATCGAGGATCTCGGGGCCCAGGGCTGCCGGGTCCTGCGACTCGATGTCTGCGACGAGGAGTCGATGACCTCGGCGGTCAAGGAGGTCGAGGAGAGCTCGGGCGGGGTCAATGTCCTCGTGAACAACGCCGGCTACGGCCTACAGGGCCCGGTGGAGGAGCTGGACCTCGACGAGGTCCGGCGCCAATTCGAGACAAACCTCTTCGGGCCGCTGAGGCTCACCCAGATGGTGCTGCCGGGGATGCGGGCGCGTGGCGGCGGCCGGATCGTCAACGTGGGCTCCGTCGGTGGCCGCCTCGCCCTCCCCGGCGGGGGTGCCTATCACGCCAGCAAGTACGCGCTCGAGGCCCTCAGCGACGCGCTCCGCTTCGAGGTGCGCGGGTTCGGGATCGAGGTCATCCTCATCGAACCCGGCGCCATCCGGTCCCGCTGGGTCGACAAGGCCGCAGCGACGGTGCCCGAGAGGGAAGGACCGTACCGCAACTTGAAACAGGCCATCACCGGGCAGCTGCGCGGCGCCCACGAGGGCCTCCTCAAGCTCACGGCCGGTCCGCCCGAAGCTGCGGCGCGGGTGATCGAACATGCTGTGACCGTGGACGACCCCCGGCCGCGCTATGTGGTCCCGCGGGCAGCAGGCCTCTTCATCGCCAGCCGCAAGTACCTGCCGGATCGCATGTGGGACGCTTTCATGCGCCGCCGGTACCCGACGCCCGGCGAGAGCAACCACCCGACCGGCGACGAGGGGGGTCACAGGTGAGGAGGCTCAGCGGGGTCGACGCCGACATGCTCTATGCCGAGACACCTGCATGGCACATGCACGTCGGTGGTGTCGTCATCTTGGACCCATCGACCGCGCCAGGCGGCTTCGGGTACGACCAGTGGCGGGCCCTGATGGGCCATCTCACCCGGCAGGTCCCGGCGTTCTGCGAGCGCCTGGTGGAGGTGCCGCTGGGCCTCGACCGGCCGGTGTGGGTTCGCGACCCCGACTTCGACCTCGACACCCACCTGCACGCCGCCACCCTCGAACCGCCGGGTGATCGCAAGGCCCTGGCTGACCTCATCGGCGACCTGAACCGCCACAAGCTCGACCGCGCGCGACCCCTCTGGGAGGCCTGGTACATCGACGGCCTCGAAGGTGGCCGCGTGGGGAGCTACTTCAAGCTCCACCACGCCCTCATGGACGGTGTGGGCGGAACCACGATCATGGGCCACATCTTCAGCTTCGAACCCGACGGGGTCTACCTCAGCGACGAACCGGCCTCCGACTCCGAACCCATGCCTTCGGCCCCTGCTCTGGTACTGGGTGCTGCCGGCTCGCTGCTCGGCATCCCGCTGCGCGCGGCCCGGCTGCTACCGAGGACGGCCCGCTCGCTGCGACGCGCGCTGACCCGACGCGAGCGAGGCTCACCTGACAGCGCCGCCCTCCCCTTCCGGGCACCACGCACGCCGTTCAACCATCCCGTCACCGCCAGACGTGCCATGGCGTTCTGCTCGGTCCCGCTCGCCGACGCCAAGACGGTCAGGGAGGCGTTCGACGCCACCATCAACGACGTGGTCCTCGCGGTCTGCGCCGGTGGCCTGCGCCGCTGGCTGGCGGGCCAGGGGCAGCTTCCCGACTCGCCCCTCGTCGCCGCGGTTCCCGTCTCCACGCGCACAGCGGAGCAGATGGATGAGCTCGGCAACCGGGTTTCGGGCTGGTTCGCCACTCTCGCCACCAACATCGACGATCCGGTCGAACGGCTACGGCTCGTGAGACAGGGTGCCGCTGACGCGAAGGGCCTGTACGAGTCGGGCATCGAGGACGTGGTGATGGACTGGGCCGACCTGCCCATCCCACTCGTGATGACCTTCGGGGCTCGCCTCTACGCCGCGCTCAACGTCTCCGAGCGCATGCCACCGGTGTTCAACCTGTTGGTCTCCAACATCCGCGGGGCCGACACCTTGCTGTATGCGGGGGGCGCACAGGTGGACGCCATCTATCCCCTCGGCCCGGTCCTGGACTCCATCGGGCTGAACATCACAGTCCTCAGCTACCGGGACTCGATCGACTTCGCCATCGTGGGCTGTCCTGATCTCAGCCCCGATCTCTGGGATCTCGCCGACGCGCTGCCGGCGGCACTCGCCGAGCTCGTCGACGCGACCACGGCTGCTCAAGACGAGTGACCGGCGGCCGCGAAGCGCTCGATGGCGGCCGCAAACCGGTCCAGCGAGCCCGGCGCATGAGCGTGGAACAGCGACGGCTCGGTCAGCTCGAGCTCGAGGACGACCGGCTCGCCGCCGGGCCCTGGCACCAGATCGGCTCTCGCGTACAGGAGATCGCGCGGTCCGGCGGCGGGCACCGCCGCCAGCGCGCCCCGCGCAACCTCCATCTCGGGCCCGGATGGTCGCCTCGGCCCGATGTCCTCTTCCCGGTAGAGACCCCCGACGAAGCCGGTGCCGGGCCGCAGGATCGGTCCCTTGCGGAACCCGTGGCTCAGCTCACCGGCCACGAACATGACCGCGGTCTCCCCGGCCTCGTCGACTCCTTCGAAGTAGGGCTGGATGAGCACCGACCTTCCGGCATCCAAGAGCCGGTGGGCGTGGGCCTCGGCCTCGGATCGCTGTCCGGACGCGTAGCGTTCGGTGTCACGGGCTCCCGCTGATACGACCGGCTTCACCACGACCTCGTTCGTCGACGGACACCGGACCTCTCCTCCCGGATCGACCACGGTCGTCGGGATGGTGGGCACCCCCGCGGCTGCCAGATCGAGCAGATAGCGCTTGTCGGTGTTCCACCTCAGGACGGCTGCTGGGTTGGCAATCCGGGTGACCGAGTCGACGTGATCGACCCAGCTCAGGAACTCCTCGAGGCGATCCACGTAGTCCCAGGTCGAGCGCACCACCACGAGGCCGTACCCGGACCAGCTCGCCGCGGGGTCGTCCCAGTCGACGACTGCGACGTCGACCCCCCGTCCCAGCAGCGCCGCCTCGAGAGGAGCAAGGTCCTCGTCGAGGTTCCGGCACGACGATGCCGTCACGAGGGCAACCGAGGGGGATCGGGCCATGTCAAGCCTCGTGGGGACTCAGAAGTGCCAGGGGAACGATGACCAGTCGGGGTTGCGCTTCTGGAGGAAGGCCTCCCGGCCCTCGGCCGCCTCGTCGGTCATGTAGGCCAGCCGGGTCGCCTCACCGGCGAACACCTGCTGACCGACCAGACCGTCGTCGACCAGGTTGAACGAGAACTTCAGCATGCGTTGCGCCGTGGGGCTCTTGGCGTTGATGTCGCCGCCCCATTCCAACGCCACCTTCTCCAGGTCGGCGTGGGGGACCACCGCGTTGACCATCCCCATGCGGTGGGCGTCAGCGGCCGAGTACTCGTGACCGAGGAAGAAGATCTCACGCGCGAACTTCTGACCGACCTGGCGGGCCAGGTAGGCCGACCCGAACCCGCCGTCGAAGCTGGCGACGTCGGCGTCGGTCTGCTTGAAACGGGCGTGCTCCTCGCTGGCCAGGGTGAGATCGCACACGACGTGGAGGCTGTGACCACCACCGGCCGCCCAACCGGGCACCACGCAGATGACGACCTTGGGCATGAAGCGGATGAGCCTTTGGACCTCCAGGATGTGCAGCCGGCCGGTCCTGCCGGGATCGATCGACGTCTCCGTGTCGCCTTCGGCGTAGCGGTAGCCGTCTCGCCCGCGGATGCGCTGGTCGCCGCCCGAGCAGAACGCCCAGACGCCATCGCGGGGTGAAGGACCGTTCCCGGTCAACAGCACGCACCCGATGTCAGTCGTCTGGCGGGCGTGATCGAGTGCACGGTAGAGCTCGTCGACCGTGCCGGGCCTGAAGGCGTTGCGCACCTCAGGCCGATCGAAGGCGATCCGCACCGTGCCTCCGTCGACGGCCCGGTGGTAGGTGATATCGGCGAAATCGAAACCGGCGACGGCTTGCCAGGCGTCGGGGTCGAACAGCTCCGAGACCATGCTCTCCTCCTCTCGCTCCTCTGCGGTTGATCCGGCGTGGCAATCCCTTGCGGTACCCGGGGCGAGCATAGGCTCAGGACTCCGACGAGCAGATGAGGCAGACTCGATTGCGCCGTGTTCGCCTCAGAGGGGGGGTGCAGATCTGCGATGAGCTTCTACCGGGACCGGCTGCTGCCTCGTTTCCTGAACCGGATCATGGACAGGGAGTCGCTACGGGTCGTACGACAGCGCGTGTGCGGGGATCTCCGCGGCGACGTCATCGAGATAGGGTTCGGCTCCGGCCTCAACATCCCCCACTACCCGCAGGCCGTCGCCGGCGTGTGGGCGGTCGACCCGGCCGAGCTGGGCGTGAGATTGGCGTCGGGGCGCATGGCCGAATCTTCCGTGACGGTTCACCCCGCCGGGCTGGACGGCTCCCGCCTCGACTTCGCCGACGACCGCTTCGACTGCGCGTTGTCCACCTGGACGCTCTGCACGATCCCCGACGTCGGCACCGCCCTCACCGAGCTGCGACGGGTGCTCAAGCCCGGCGGCACGTTCTTCTTCGCCGAACACGGCGAGGCCGACGACCGCGGGGTCCGGAGGTGGCAGGAGCGTCTGCGCGCCGTCAACGCCGCGGTGGGCGGCGGTTGTCAGCTCAACCGCCCCATCGGTGATCTCATCGAACGAGCGGGCTTCGAGATCCTGCGCCTCGACACCTACTACGCAGAAGGCCAGCCGCGGCCCTTCGGTTACACCTTCGAAGGAGTGGCGCGGTTAGCCTGACCCGCCCGACTGATCAGGGGGAGACGCCGTGCTGTTGGGTTTCAAGACATCGCCGGAGAACACGACCTGGGAGCAGCTGCGGGCGGTCTGGGTCGAAGCAGATGACATCGAGATCTTCGACGTCGGCTGGAACTTCGACCACTTCTACCCCGTCTACTCCGAGAGGTCCGGGCCCTGCATCGAGGCCTGGACCTCGCTGGCAGCACTGAGCCAGGCGACCAGGCGCGTCCGCCTCGGCTGCCTCGTGACCGGCGTCCTCTACCGCCACCCCGCGGTCCTCGCCAACATGGCCGCGGCGGTCGACATCATGAGCGGCGGGCGCCTCGAGCTCGGCCTGGGCGCGGGTTGGATGGAACCCGAGTGCAAGGCCTATGGGATCGAGCTCGGGACGATCGCTGAGCGCTTCGACCGGTTCGACGAAGCGTGCGAGGTGCTGAGCGGATTGCTCACCCGTTCACAGACGACGTTTCATGGCTCCTACTACGACCTGACCGACGCCTACTGCGAGCCGAAGGGGGTCCAGCAGCCGCCGCCGATCACCATCGGCGGGATCGGTGAGAAGCGGCTGCTGCGAGCCGTCGCGCGGTTCGCGGACTGGTGGAACCTGCCGGCCTGGGACCGCGACCTCTATCGCAGGCTCCTCGACGTGCTGGCCGGGCATTGTGCTGAGATCGGCCGCGACCCGAACGAGATCCGCACGTCGGCGCACCTCTACGTCGCGGCCGGCACGGAGGCCTCGCAGGTGGCCGAGCAGGTGGCCGACTGCTACGACGCCGGACTCGACCAACCGATCGTCTACTTCCAGCCACCCCTGGATCCGGCGGTGCTGGCGCCGATCGCAACCGCCGTCGAGCCACTGAAGGGCGAGCGATAGCTCTGCTCAGGGCTCGACCAGCCCGGCACCGCGCAGGGTGTCGATGAGGCGCCGACCCGCTTCAGGTCCGGTCGGGGCTTCTATCAGATGCCAGGCGCGCTCAGAGTCCGACCACCAGCGTCGGCGTGGCGCGGGGCCCTGCTGACGCCCTCGCGGACAGCCCTCGAATTCACCGATGCCTCGCTCCCCCCGCCTGCCGCCTGCTCCGATCATCGAGGAGCTGCATGCCGACCGCGGCGATGCCTGTCTGCATCATCTCCAGCAGCTCGTCGAGCTCTTCGTCGATCTCGTCGATCTCGAGGGCCAGGAATATCCCGTCGAGGTGGACCAGCATCAGCCGGGCCAGCTTCTGGTGGAGATCCGCCGGCGGCTCCGGGTCGCCCAGCGGCACCACCGTGGCGATCGCACCGGCGAGCAGGTCTCGTGCGCCTGCTCTCATGCGCTGCACCGTGGCCCGGACCTCGGGATCGGGATGGTGGCGGTCGAGGCCCATGAACAGCATGAGGCGAAGGATCTGGGGCTGGCGGCGGAAGGAGTCGGCGATGACCTTCCTGAAGCTGTCCATGGACCGACCGGCGTCGTCCACGGCCCGCACCAGCTCGGCGTGCCAGCGCGTGACGCTGGCCTCGATCACCGCGGCCAGCAGACCCTCCTTGTTGCCGAAGTGCCAGTAGATGGCCGGCGGCGCCAGGTCGGTGGCCTCACAGATCGTGCTGATCGACGTTCCCGCGTAGCCCCGTTGCGACATCAACTCGGTGGTGACGTCGAGGATCCGCTGCTTGGTGTCACCACCCGCATCGTCAGACCGCGCCTCCCCATTTCGCTTGGCGTTTCGAGCAGGCATGGTGGACCTCCTCTGGCTTCGTGTCCGCGACCCACACAACATCTATAATGGGCGCTACAGAGCGGCACGGGCAACACCCCCGGCTCCGGCCGGGTCGGGCCGTCTGGCCTTCATCTGCTCCGGGCCCGCTCGACCCGATCCCAATGGGTTCCCTACCACTGGCCGTCGATCCGGGACGTTCGGCCCTAGGTATAGGACAACGGCCGGTGGTCTCTTGTGAAGATAGCCACAAGGTGGCTACCGAGAGTCTTCTTTGGACTCCAGCCCAAGACTTGTCCTGAGCGACGGGGTGGTGAATGACATGAAGGCAGCCAAGAAATACTGGAAAGGCCTCGTGGTCGTAGTCGCGGCCATGGCGATGTTCGCCTGGGCCTGCAGCAGCGGCAACGGCACCGGGAGCGTGGGGGGTAGCGCCGACGAGATAATCGAGGAGCGTGGCCTCACCGATGAGGACGTGGCCGCCGCGGTATCGACCTACACCCCCAGCGGCGTCTTGGACGAGTACGTCATGTTCGCCTCTGGCGGGCACTCCGGGCAGGTCTTCGTGATCGGCATGCCGTCGATGCGCTTGTTGAAGACGATCGGCGTGTTCACCCCCGAACCATGGCAGGGCTGGGGTTACGGCTCGGTTGCGCAGGAGGAGATCTTCGCCAGTGGCAATGCCGGGGGCCAGGATCTGGCCTGGGCCGACACCCATCACCCGGCGCTTTCCGAGACCGAGGGCGACTACGACGGCGAGTGGCTGTTCATCAACGACAAGGCCAACGCACGGGTCGCCACCATCGACCTGCGCGACTTCGAGACCAAGCAGTTCGTCAAGAACCCGATCGCCCTGAACGACCACGGTGGAACCATGGTCACACCCGACACGGAGTGGATCATCGAAGGTGGCCAGTACGCCGCGCCGCTCGGCTGGGAGTACGCACCCCTCGAGAGCTACAACGACGAGTACAAGGGCATGGTCACCCTCTGGAAGTTCGACCGTGAGAGCGGCCGGATCGACGAGAACGCCTCCTTCGCGCTGGAGCTCCCGCCCTACTGGCAGGACCTCTGCGATGCCGGCAAGCTCGCCTCCGACGGCTGGATCGTCTGCAACTCGTTCAACACCGAGCGCGCCACCGGCGTCGACCCCGCCGACCCGGAGAACACCGAGCCGATCGAGGCCGGTGCCAGCGCCAACGAGAACGACTACCTCCACGTCATCAACCTGGAGAAGGCAGCCGAGGTTGCCGCCAACGGAGGGACCACCGAGGTCAACGGCTTCCCGGTCGTCCCGCTGGAGACCTCGATCGACGAGGGGCTGCTCTACTTCGTCCCCGAGCCCAAGAGCCCTCACGGTGCCGATGTCACCCCCGACGGGGAGTACATCGTCGTGGCCGGCAAGCTCGATCCCCACGTGACCATCTACTCGTGGGACAAGATCCTCGGCGCCATCGAAGCCGGTGACCTCGAAACCGATGAGTACGGGGTCCCCATCATCCCGCTCGACACTGCCAAGGAGGCGCAGGTCGAGCTCGGCCTCGGACCGCTTCACACCCAGTTCGACGACCAGGGGTACGCCTACACGAGCCTTTTCCTCGACTCGGCGATCGCCCGCTGGAAGCTGGGGGACTGGAC
The DNA here is from genome assembly GCA_003577145.1 of Acidobacteriota bacterium. Taxonomy (GTDB): domain Bacteria; phylum Actinomycetota; class Acidimicrobiia; order Acidimicrobiales; family Microtrichaceae; genus ATN2. The sequence goes on from QEUP01000008.1 coordinate 82,263, forward strand.
GCTCGAGGGCTCCATCCCGGTGCAGTACAACATCGGCCACCTCGCCGCAGCCGAGGGTGACACCGTCTCCCCCGACGGCAAGTACGTGGTGGCGCTGAACAAGTGGTCGATCGATCGGTTCTTCCACCCAGGACCGCTCTACCCGCAGAACTTCCAGCTCATCGATGTCACCAACGTCGACCCCGACTCGGACACTAACGGCATGCAGCTGCTATATGACATGCCGATCGGCATGGGCGAGCCTCACTACGCCCAGATCATCAAGGCCGACAAGTTGGAACCGTGGGCCGTCTATCCCGAAGTCGGCTGGGACCCCGAGACCCAGTCGGTGAAGGCTGATGCCCCTCAGGCAGGCAACGAAGGTGTCGTGCGGGACGGGAACAACGTCACCGTCAACATGACCGCCATCCGCAGCCACTTCGCGCCCGAACGAGTCGAGGTGAACCAGGGCGACCACGTGACCTGGAACATCACCAACGTCGACACATCCGAGGACGCCACCCACGGCTTCGCCATGCCCGGTTACAACATCAGCCTCAGTCTCGAGCCGGGCGAGACCCAAACGGTGGAGTTCGACGCCACTCAAAGCGGGGTCTTCACCTACTACTGCTCCGAGTTCTGCTCGGCGCTGCATCTCGAGATGGCCGGGTACTTCCTGGTCAACTCCGGATAGCCCTGAGAACGGAGATCCCGACATGTCGATCATCACCAGGATCCTGGGACCTAAGGTCGATAAGGAAGAGCTGACCGAGCACCAGGGTCGCTACCGGAAGCCGAAGTTGCTGTTCACCGTGGCGGCCTTGGTACTCGGGATCTCCATCCTCTTCCCCTACTGGCAGCTCAAGTTGGAGGCCCCCCAGTTCCCCGACGGGCTCGACGTCAATGCCTACGTCAACAGGCTCGAGGGAGACGTTCAGGAACTGGAGGGGCTCAACCACTACGTAGGCATCCCTTCCTTCGACAGCGGCGCGGTGCTCGAGCGCTCGGTTTCGGTCGCGGGGATCCTGGTTCTGGCCGGTCTCCTGCTCGCCGCCCTCTACATTCACAGCCGCTGGGTGCTGGTGCTGGCACTCCCGGCTCTCGTCTTCCCGTTCTTCTTCATGGCCGACATGCAGTACTGGCTGTGGAACTACGGTCACAGCCTCGACCCCGTAGCACCGCTGTCCAGCGCAGTCGGTGAGTTCACACCACCGCTGTTCGGTCCCGGTGAGATTGCCCAGTTCGACACGCTGGCCTGGCCCGGGCCCGGGCTGATCTTGGCCTTAGCGGCCGCGATCCTGACCGGGATCGGTCTCTGGTACCACCGCAAGGCCTACAAGCCTCTGGTCGAGGAGATGTTCGCCCGAGAAGCCCGACGAGCCGAGCAGGTCGAAGCCGCCGGAGAACCAGCTGCCACTGACTCCGTCGATACCGACGAGCCGCACGAGCGGCGCCGAGGGCAACTGGTCGACGAGGGGCAACCCGCAGCAGTCGACCGGAGCCCTCGGTGACGCGGCTGGTCGCGGCGTCCGGCGCACTCGCCTTCGCCCTGTCCCTGGCGCCATCCGCCGCAGCCGACCAGGCACCTGTGGATCTGCAACGCCTCATCGACGAGGCCGAGCCCGGTGAGGTGATCACCCTCGATGCCGACACCTACGAAGGTGGCGTGGTCATCGACAAGGTCCTGACCCTCAGGGGCGAAGGCTGGCCGGTCGTAGACGGCCGCGGCAACGGTCATGTCATCGAGATCACCGCCCCCGACGTCACGGTCGAAGGCTTGGTGATCCGGGGCAGCGGTGACGCTCTTGACAAAGAGCATGCTGGGGTGTCGGGCGACGCGGCGCGGATACGGGTCATCGGCAACCGCTTCGAGGACGTGCTGTTCGGCATCTTCTTGCGCAGAGGAGATGGATCCGAGATCAAAGACAACGTCATCGGCAGCAAGGACCTCTTCATCGCCCGCCGGGGTGACGGCATCCGCTTGTGGGAGAGCCACAGCTCGACCATCGAGAACAACGTCGTCGACAGCGGGCGCGATTCGGTCTTCTGGTTCTGCGACGATCTCATCGTTCGCAACAACCGGGTGTCCAACGGCCGCTACGGACTCCACTTCATGTACACCGACGGATCTCTCATCGAGGGAAACGTGACCGACGGCAACTCGGTTGGGACGTTCTTGATGTACAGCAAGGGGCTGACCGTGACCAACAACGTCTTCAGCGAAAATCGGGGGCCGAGCGGCTACGGCCTCGGCCTGAAAGACGTCGACGGCGCGGAGGCGACCGGCAACCGTTTCCTCGGCAATCGTGTCGGTGTGTTCTTCGACAACTCCCCGTCCGAGCGCGACGTGGTCCAGCACTTCGAGTCGAACGTCTTCGCCTTCAACGACATCGGTGCGCTCTTTCAGCCATCGGTCGAAGGGAACCTGTTCTCGGAGAACGCCTTCATCGACAACGGTGAGCAGGTGGCCACCGACGGACGGGGCGATCTCGAAGGCAACGAATGGTCTGTCGACGGCCGCGGCAACTACTGGAGCGACTTCGCCGGCTACGACGCCGATGGCAACGGGCTGGGCGACATCCCCTACGAGATCGAGGACGTCTTCTCCGACCTCACCGACAGCTACCCGGACCTCATGTTCTTCCAGGGCACCCCGGCCGCGCGGGCAGTCGACATGGCCGGGCGGGCATTCCCCGATCTCAAGCCCGAACCCAAGCTGAGCGACGACGCTCCGCTCGTCGAGATGCCCGGGTTCCCCGCCGCGCCCACTGCCGAAGCAGCGGCGTCCAACTGGCCTGTAGCGGTGGTGTCACTGGCGCTGCTCGGGTTCGCCGGCGGGTTCATCTGGCTCGCGGGTCGCCGGCCGGGCTCGGGCACCGACTCGAAGGTGCTGCCCGCATGATCCGCGTGAAGGGCCTCACCAAGCGCTACGGCCACATCACCGTCCTCGATGACGTGTCGTTCGGGGTTCCCGACGGCGAGGCGGTTGCCCTCTGGGGGCCCAACGGGGCGGGCAAGACGACGATCGTGCGCTGCATCCTCGGGTTCCTGGGCTACGAGGGGGAGATAGAGGTAAACGGCGTCGACGCCCGGCGCCGGCCCAAAGCCGTGCGCCAGATGGTCGGACACGTCCCCCAGGAGCTGGACTTCTACGACGACCTGACCATCGCCGAGACCCTCGAACTCTCCCGCCGGCTCCGGGCTGTCCCCGGATCTCGGGTCGGCGAGATGCTCGAACTGGTCGACCTCGGCGCGCACCGCACCAAGAAGGTCCGGGAGTTGTCGGGTGGGATGAAGCAGAAGCTCGGCATCGCCCTGGCGCTGCTGGCCGACCCGCCGGTCCTCCTGCTCGACGAGCCGACCTCCAGCCTCGACGTGGCCTCCCGTGAGCACATGATCGAGGTGCTCGAGGCACTCGAGACCGAGGGGCGATCCATCATCCTCACCACCCACGATCTCGACGAGGTGGGCATGCTCGTCAGCCGCGTGCTGGCCATGGAGGACGGCAAGGTCATACAGGAGTGTGCACCCTCCGAGCTGGCCGAACGGCTCGGCCTGCGGTCCTGGCTGCACCTGATCGTCGGCCAGGACCAACAGGAGGCAGCAGTCGAGCTTCTCGCCGCGCACGGCTTCCGGGCCCACACCAACAGCGCCGGGATCCTGGTCGAGGTGTCGGCTCAACGCAAGGGCAAGGCGCTGCACACGCTCCAGGAATCGGGTTTCGAGATAGTCGACCTGGAGGTGTGGCGATGACCGCCGCCACCGCACCCGCCGGCATCGACTCTTCCGCGGTCAGCGAGCGAGTCGAGCCACGCCTGGTCGGTGTCATTGCCCTCAAGGTGCTCCGCGAGGCAGTGCGCGACCGCTGGTTCTGGCTGTACTGCGCGGGCTTCGCCCTGCTCGCCGCAGGCATCACGACCCTGGCTCTGCCCGACACGGAAGTGGTGGGCACCGGCGGTTTCGGCCGGACGGCGGCATCCCTGGTAGCCCTCGTCCAGCTCGTCGTGACGCTCATGGCGCTCACCTTGGGGGCCCGCAGCCTCGCAGGGGAACGCGAGTCGGGCACGCTGCGCTTTCTCCTCTCCCATCCTGTGAGCCGAACCGAGGTGCTACTCGGTACCTACCTCGGCCTCGGCGGGGCGCTTCTCGCCGCCGTGGCGGCCGGCTTCGGCGTGGCCGGCCTCGTGAGCTCGTTCCGGTCGGCGGTGGTCGACGTGGGGATCCTGTTGAAGATCGCCGGCGCGTCGTGGCTCATGGCCCTGGTGATGCTGGGCATCGGCATGCTCGTATCGGTCGTGGTCCGCCGGACCGGCGCGGCGATGGGCGCGGCGCTGCTCATCTGGCTGGGCCTGGTCTTCCTCGGTGACCTGGGGATCATGGGCACCGTCGCGGCCACCAACCTCCCCGCCGAAACGCTCTTCGCGGTAGCGGTCGCCAACCCCATCGAGGCCTTCCGGTTGACCGCCATCGTCTCACTGGAGGGCTCCCTCGACGCCCTCGGCCCCGCGGGGACCTACGCCGTGGACAGCTTCGGCAACAGCATCGGTTGGCTGACGCTCGGCGTGTTGTTCGCCTGGGCGGTCGCTCCCATGGTGCTGGCCTGGCTCCTGTTCCGCAGAAAGAAGGACTTGTGAGTACAACACGGACGCCCCGACCCGCCCTCGCCGGCCTTGCTCTCCTGCTGACCGGCATCCTGTTGCTGGCCGGTTGCGGCGGCAGCAGCGCCGGCAAGCCACCCGAGATCATCGAGGGTCGCACCGAGTGCGACGAGTGCCACATGATCATCGACGACACCCGGTTCGCGGCCGCCTACCGGCTTCCCGACGGCGAGGAGAAGACCTTCGACGACATCGGCGACATGCTCAGCCACGGCCAGCGCAACGACGAGCTCGCCGACGCCGACATCTGGGTCTTCGACTACGAGTCCGCCGACCCCGTCAAAGCGCCCGAAGCGACCTACGTGGTGGCCGGCGAGGTCGTCACGCCGATGGCCTCCGGGGCTGTCGCATTCGCCGACTCGGCCGGCGCAGAGGACTTCGTGGCGGAGATGGGAGGAGAGATCGTCGGCTGGGACGAGCTCCAGCAGCGGGCGGCCGACGGCGAGCTGGGATCTCAGGCCCACATGGCCGACGGGGACGGTCCCGCCACGGGCGACACCCCGATGGACCACCAGGGTGGCGACGAGATGGGCGAAGGATGACAGCGACAAACGGCTCGGGCTGATGTGAGCACAGCAGGGCTCAGCGACTAGACATGGCTTTGCATGAAGGGAGAAGAGGAAGGGACATGAGGAGACTACTGATTGCGGGAGTTCTGGCCCTGGCGCTGTTCGCCTTCGCCTGCAGCTCCGACGACTCCGGCGACTCCGGCGAGGACAGCGGCGATGCTGCATCGGGCGAGGAGGTGTTCCAAGGGACCTGCGCTGGCTGTCACGGCCAGGACGCCAACGGCATCGAAGGCAGCGGCAAGGACATCTCCAACACCGACTTCATCAACGACACCCCCGACGAGGAGCTCGTGGCGTTCATCAAAGAGGGACGCCCGGCCGATGACCCCGACAACACGACCGGGGTCGCCATGCCCCCCAAGGGCGGCAACGCCTCGCTCACCGATGCTGACATCGAAGCAGTCGTCGTCTACCTCAAGGGCTTGAGCTAGCAGACCAGAGCTCGCGATCGCGGCACCGGCTCACCCTCCGGCACCCAACCGGAAGGCGACCAGGCTCGGTGGGTCGGCCATGCCGACCGGCCAGACCACCATGTCGCCGACCGCAGCAGGTGAACCGTTGATACCCCCGGGTGCATCGAACTGCCAGACGATCTCTCCGGTTCGGCGGTCGAGGGCGTAGATCCGACCCCGATAGGTGCCGGTGAACACCAGGTCGTTCACGACCAGCACCCCTCCGAGGGGGTCGCCGTCGATTTGGCGATCCCAGAGGACCTCACCGTCAGCCGCGTCTATCGCGACGACCTGCCCCGGGTATGTCCCCAGACGCGAGCCCCACAACGCCTCGACATCGGGTTCCAGGGTCGTCGGAGCGTTGACGACCGCCACATAGACGACGCCCTCGGCGACAGCCGGAGGGGTGATGACACCACCGAAGGTGCCCGGCAGCACGTCGGTCGGCCCGTCAAGTTCTTCGAGGTCGTCGTTGTCGTGACGTCCCACCGGCGTGTCCCACAGGACCTCACCCGAAGCGGGATCGTGGCCGATCACACGACCGAGCTTCCCGGTGCCGATGACGACACGGTGGCTCGCGCCGCCCGTCTCGACGTCGGCGATCGCCACCAGCACCAGATCCCGATCGAACAGGTCGTGAGGCGTGGCCTGCTGGTACCAGAGCAGTTCCCCGGTACCGACGTCGAGCGCGAGCACGGAGTCGGTGTAGAGGTTGGGGCCGGGCCGGCTGCTGCCGTTGGGGTACTCCGCCGTCCCGGGGAACGGCGCAGGGTTGGCAGTTCCCCAGTACACGACGCCGCTGTCCGGGTCGACGGCAGGCGGGTACCAGGCGCCGCCACCGGCGTTGATCTCGGGGTTGCCCCACACGTCGTCGCCGGCCACGGTGTCGAACTTCCACACAACCTCACCGGTCTCGGCATCCAAGGCGTGTATCACGCCGCGGTCACCGCCTTGGAACAGCCCGTCGACGCTGATCGGCACCGTGCTCGCCAGCACCAACCCGCCGATCACGGTCGGCTGGATGTCGATGCCGTCGGTCTCGCTCGCCACGATCGAGGTGGACCACAGCTCTTCACCGGTGCCGGCGTCGAGCGCTGCGATCTCCTCGGAGCCCTTGGCGACGAACAGCTTGCCCCATCCGAGGGCCACTCCGTTGGGGCCGATCTGGGGCAGACCGTATTCCTCCTGCCAGAGAACCTCGCCTGTCTCCCGGTCGAGGGCGTGGACGTTGCTGGAGAGATCCTGCAGGTAGACGACCTCATCGACGATCAACGGTGTCGTGGCCGCGTTGCCGAAGGAACCGAAGCCTGGCATGGCGTGGGTCCACACCACCTCCAACTGCTCGACGGTGTCACGGCTGATCGGCGAGTCCAGCACAGCTCGGGAGTTGGCGTAGTCGCGACCGGGCAAGGGCCAATCCTCAGCGAACTCGACGACCTCGGGAGGCGGCTCGGCGGTATCACGCGCCGGAGTGCTGTTCGTCTCGCTGCCGTTCCCACCAGATGAACAGGCGAGCGCCAGAAGACCGGCCAGCGCCAGCTGACCCACCGCGGCCGAGGCAAGGGAAGGCTTCACGAATCCTGATCAGCCTTGCCACGGCGGCGGCGGTGCTGCGGCGCAGCCCGGGTCACCTTGGTCACCTTCGCCTCGGAGAGGTCGAAGGCCCATCGGTCGCCCTCCCTGCGCACCCGGCAGATGCGCGCCTGTGGGACCGCCTGGTCGGTTATCACCACCGGTGAGCGCCCCTGTTCCTCCGCCCGGCGGACCACCTCGGCGATGAAGGCCACGTGCCCACCTTCACAGCCCGCAGGAGGGAACAGCATCCGGCCGGCGCCGACGGCCTCGTCGACGGCGTCCCGCTCCTCGGCGGTCAACGCCCACTTGAGGGAGGCATCGGCTATCACCGCCACGGTCACGTCCGGCTCGGCGGTGCGGAGGTCCTCGACGGCTGACCACAGCTGTGCAAGCGACGGCGTGGAGCGACGCCAACCAGCGACGGTGTCGGCATCCACTATCACCAGCTGGCGAACGGCCATGGGCGCGCAGGCTACCGCTTCGCTCGCCCCACTCAACCCGAGGCGGAGCTCACGATGTGTGACAGCAGGTCGTCGGCGAAGTGGTCGACCAGCCCGTAGTCGGTGTGGTCGTAGTCGCGGCTGGTATCAATCCCGAGATGCTCGCCCTTGGCGATGTGCTCGGCCACTTCCCCGGTGTGGCCCCCTGGGAGTGGTGGAGGACGAGAACCTCGGACATCGGCCCGACGTTACGGCTCCCACCCGGTGCCGGTCAGATCGGGGGCCTCGAGCCCGGGGCCCTGACCTTTACCTCCGTTTTCGGCTCGGATCCCTACCTTTGGCACCGGAGGGCTCGGATGGACCGGGACACGCACACGCGCCGCCACCTCCTCATGAGGGAGCTGGGCGATCTCGGCTGGGATCGCGACCTGACCAGCCTCGTGGCGCTGGCGCTCTACCCGATCGACGACCACCACGAGCCCGTCCCAGGCTTTCGCAAGACCGTCGACCAGGCGATCAAGCCGCTGGCCAAGCGGGTCAAGCGGGCACGACGTGGCAAGGTCCCGCTCGCTGAGATCCGTGTCGAGGCTCACCGCACGCTCAGCGCGTACCGCGAGCTCGCCAGGGCGCTGGGCGACCCGTACTACGCGTGGCGCTACGACGCCGCGCTGGGCCTGCAATCGCGGTGAGCGGGCGGCTCAGGCCACCCTCACCAGCTCGGGGGCTGACCGCTCGTGTGAGGCCTGCAGGGCTGCGGTACCCAACTGGAGCAGCCGGAAGTCGCCGATGGGCGTGCCGGTCCCGCGGTTGCACACCATGGCGACCGCCAGGTCCCTGGAGGGATCAGCCCACGCCCCCGAGCCGCCGAAGCCGAAGTGGCCGAACGCCGAGTTGACCGGGCCACGCGTTGTGAGCACCCGGTGATAACCCAGGCGCCAGTGCATCGGCGCCACCAGTACGAGATCGCGCCCTCGGTGCTGAACCTGGCCCATCTCAGCGACGATCTCCGGCGAGAGCAGGCGGACGCCGTCGATCTCGCCGCGCCCCGAGATCATGGCGTACATCCGGGCCAGCGAACGGGCCGAGAAGTGGCCGTTGACGGCCGGGACGGCCACGTCGAGCAACTCGGGATCGTAGAGGAAGTCCTCCATCCCGCGGGGGACCAGGGCGTTCAACACCCGGCGGGGGTTGAGCGGGGACCTGACCAGGGAGAACAGCTTGGAGACGTACTCGACCGCCCGCTCCTGGCAGCGTTGCAGCGCGGGCGGCCCGAACGCGACCCCGAAGGGCTCGAGAGGGGCGACCCGGTGGCGTTCCTCGGGGGGGCAGCCCAAGTAGAGGCCGTCCAGCCCGAGAGGGCGGGAGATCTCGTCTTCGATGAACTGCTCGATGGGTAGGCCCGACACCCGCCGCACGATCTCGCCCACCAACCAGCCGTAGGTGATGGCGTGGTAGCCCGACTTGGTACCCGGTTCGTAGGCGGGCCTGGCGGCCGCGAGGGCGTCGACCATGTGTTCCCAATCGAGCATCCGCTCGGCGTGAGGGATGATGCTGCGCAGCCGGTGGAGGCCCGCGGAGTGGCTCATCACGTGCCGAACGGTGATGCGGTCCTTGCCGTTCTGGGCGAACTCGGGCCAGTAGGAGGCGACGGGCTCGTCGTAGCGGACCTCGCCCCGACTCGCCAGCACGTGAAGCGCTGTCGAGGCGACCCCTTTGGTCGTGCTGAAGCACATGGCCAGCGTGTCCTGGCGCCACAGATCTCCGTCGTCGCTGCGGTGCCCACCCCAGACGTCGACCACCAGCTCCCCCCGGTGGTAGACCGCCGCCGCCGCACCCCCACGGGTCCGCCTGAGCTGGTGCCGGAACACGGATCCGACATCATCGAAATCCGGGTGAACGTAGCCCTCCATGGACCTACCCCTTGTCGTGGTGAACGGGTCGAGGTATGTCATGACGCTGGTCGACCCGGCCGCCGGAGTTAACAGCGGTTAAGCACCAGTCAACCACAGCTGAATGGAACGGCGTTTCAGGGTCGGACCGTTGACCACGATGTTGAGCGCCCGTTGATCGTTATTCATCACGATGAATGGACAATCCGCCGCTGCCGCTACGCTCTCGCATGTGGATTCACCTGAAGTGTTCCTCCCCGCCCGCCTCGGGCCGCTGACCCTGCGCAACCGGGTCATCAAGGCGGCCACCTTCGAGGGCATGACCCGCGACGGCCTCGTGTCCGACGACCTCGTCGACTATCACCGCCGGCCCGCGGCCGGCGGGGTCGCCATGACCACCCTCGCGTACTGCGCGGTCTCCTCAGGGGGTCGCACCTATCGACACCAGATCCACATGCGGGAGGAGGCGTTGCCCGGTCTGCGGCGTCTCGTCGACGCGGTGCACGCCGAGGGCAGCCTGGCCTCGGCGCAGCTAGGTCACGCCGGCTGGTTCGCCAACCCCAAAGCCAGCGGCCAACCCAACATCGGGCCGTCGCGGATGTTCAGCCCCTACGCCATGTCGTTCTCGAGGGAGATGGTCGGCGCCGACTTCGACCGCCTCACGAGCGACTACGAGACCGCCGCACGCCTGGCGGTCGAGGCCGGCTTCGACGCGCTCGAGGTCCACCTCGGCCACGGCTACTTGCTCAGCCAGTTCCTCAGCCCCTACACCAACCACCGGCGCGACCAGTGGGGAGGGGACATCGAGAACCGGGCCCGCTTCCCCCGGCAGGCGGTCAGGGCGGTGCGAGAAGGGGCGGGTTCGGAGGTGGCCGTCTACGCCAAGCTGAACATGACCGACGGCTTCCCGGGTGGCCTCGAACTGGCCGACGGGCTGGAGGTTGCCCGGATGCTCGAAGAGGATGGCGCGCTCGACGCCTTGCAGCTCACCGGTGGGTTCACCGCCAAGACACCGATGTTCCTTATGCGCGGCGACGTACCCCTCAAGGAGATGGTCGAGCTCGAGCGCGACCCCGTCCGCCGGCTGGGGATGAGGCTCTTCGCCCGCCGCCTCATCCGGGAGTATCCCTTCGAGGAGGCCTACTTCCGTCCCCTCGCCCGCCAGTTCAGGGAGGCCGTGGACCTCCCCCTCATGCTGCTCGGGGGGATCAACCGCCTCGAAACGATGGAGCGGGCTGTGAACGAGGGGTTCGCCTTCGTCGCCATGGCCCGGGCACTGCTGCGGGAGCCGGACCTGGTCAACAAGCTCCGAGCCGGCGCGACGACCGAGTCGCTGTGCGTCCACTGCAACAAGTGCGTCACCGAGATGGACAGGGACGGCACCCGCTGCGTGCTGGTTCCGGCGGGCTGCGTACAATGACCCCGGTCTGGCGTGGCTCGGTGCTAACCGTGAACGATCGGGGTTTTCGACGGACCTGGGAGTAGATGCATGGCCGGCAAGGACAACGCCTACCTGTTCAAGCGTGGTGAGAAGGTTTGCGCTGTGGAGGACCTCCGCGGGGTACCCGAAGGTACGCGTGGCAAGGTCGCGGTCGCCGACGGTGTCACCTGGCACCGCTACTGGGTCCGTTTCGACAACGGGGTGATGCTCGGCTTCGTCGACGAATCCCAGCTCGTCAAGGCCAAGCGCTACGAGTCCTACAAGCGGGAGCAGCGCGAGGCTGCCGAGCAAGCCGAAAAGGAGGCGGCGACCTCGCCGAGGGGCCCGCGGGACGAGGCTCCTGCCGCCGCTGAGGTCGGTGGCGGATCCGCTACTGGCGGGGTCACCGTCCCGGCCCACCTGCTCGAACGGTCCAAGGCTGCCAAGGAGCGCCTCGGCGCCTGAGAGGACCACCGGTGCCTTCCGATCACAGCAGGCACCGGCCGGACCAGCCCGCCGCCGCGCCGCGTACCCGGGACGAGGAGCTCCTATCGGTCGGGCCGGGCTTCCCGCCCCCCGCCGAGACCGACCCGGAGAGGCTCGAGCGGATCGAGCAGGAGGTGGCGTACGGATTTCGCGCCATGCAGGATCTGGGGGCTGCGGTATCGGTGTTCGGGTCGGCGCGGACCCTCCCCGACAACGGTGAATACCAGCTCGCCCGACGCTTCGGCGCGGCGATCGGTCGGGCCGGCTTCGGTGTCATCACCGGTGGCGGACCGGGAATCATGGAGGCGGCCAACCGGGGGGCAACCGAGGTCGCGGCGAGATCGGTGGGACTGAACATAGAGCTCCCGGAGGAACAGGTGCCGAACGAGTTCCTCGACCTTGCCCTCCACTTCCACTATTTCTTCGTGCGGAAGCTGATGTTCATCAGGTACTCGTGCGCTTTCGTCATCTTCCCGGGCGGGTTCGGAACGCTCGACGAGCTCTTCGAGGCGCTGACGCTGATCCAGACCGACAAGATCCGCCAATTCCCCGTCATACTCGTCGGGAGTGGCTACTGGACACCTTTGCTCGACTGGATGAGAACGAACCTCTACACCCCGGGGCGCGTAAGCCCTGAAGACCGCGGTCTGCTGCACATCGACAATGATCCTGACAGCGCCGCCCGCACCATCGTCAGGGCCTACCGGCGCCAACAGGCCGCCGGTGATGTGTCGTGAGCACCCGACGCGCGCCGCTGCCGGCCTGGTGGTGGCGACTCCCGGTGCCGCGGCGGCGCCTCGTCGCCCTGACGCTCGTGTCGGCGCCGGTTGTCGTCGTGGCGGCCTGGATCCTGTGGCCATCTGACGAGCCGGGCTCGACTTCGGCCCGTGCCGAACCGGTTGCTGAGGCAGGGGAAGTGGTCGAAGGTGACACGAACGGCCAGGGTGGGGAGCCGACGTCGTCGACCGCTCCCAGCATCACGCTGTCCGACAGCCAGGTCGAGCTGTGGCAACGGGTCGCCGACTGCGAGACCGGTGGTGACTGGGCGGCCCACACGGGCAACGGTCACTATGGCGGGCTCCAGTTCACCCTCACCGCGTGGGCCGAAGTCGGCGGTCTCGGGCGTCCCGACCAGGCGCCGGCCGAAGAGCAGATGCTTCGCGCGCAGATGCTGTTCGAGCAACAAGGCTGGTCACCCTGGCCAGTTTGCGCCGCCGAGTTGGCGAGCGGGTAGAGGATGGAGACGCAATCGATGCCTCGTCCAGTCGAGATGGGGAAGCTGCGGTGCTGTTGCACGAGATGATCGAGTTCGCGGCGCGCAAGCGGCCCGACGCCCCTGCACTGATCTTCGAGGACCGCTGCTGGAGCTTCGCCGAATTGTGCTCCGAGGTCGATCGAGCTGCAGCCGGACTGCAAAGGATCGCCGCTCCCGGCGATCGGGTCGCCATCGTGGCCGAGAACTGCCCCGAGTTCGCCATCTGCTACTACGCGGTACCCAAGGCCGGCATGGCCCTCACCTTCCTGAACGCTCGCCTGAGGCCCGAGGAGCACGCGGTCATGCTCGCCGACGCCCAGCCCAGGGTGCTCATGGGCCAGGACCGCTATCTCGCCCGGATCCGCGCTGTCGGGGGCTCTGCTCTCGGGGACGGGGAGGCGCCGCCCACGACGGTCGCACTCGGCGCTGCCGGCAGCGCCGAACTGGCCTGGGGCCAACTGCTGGCCGAGCACCTGCCCGAGCCGGTGACCGGGGCGTCGGAGAACGACCTCGCCTGGCTGCTGTACACCAGCGGCACGACCGGCAGGGCCAAAGGTGCGCTGCTCACCCACCGCAGCCTGACCGCGGCGGTGACGGCGACAGCGATCGCCCGACCGGTGGTACCGGGGGACGTCTACCTGTTCCCGTTCCCCCTCTACCACGTCGCCGGCTACAACATGTTGAACCACCACCTGCACGGGCGCCCGGTGGTGCTGATGCCACGCTTCGAGGCCGGGCGGTTCCTGGAACTCGTGCCCGCCCACCGGGTCACCTCGGTGTCGTTGGCCCCGACGATGCTGGCCATGGTCCTCGACCATCCCGACTCCGGCTCGACCGACCTCGGCTCCTTGCGTCTCGTCGCCTACGGCGCCTCCGCCATGCCGGGCGATCTCCTGCGGCGCGGGCTCACCGAGATCGGCTGTGACTTCGCTCAGGGCTACGGCATGACCGAGCTGTCCGGCAACGCCGTGTTCCTCGACCCTGACGCTCATCGCCGCGCCGTCAGCGGCGAGGAGCACCTCCTGGGCGCCGCCGGTCGGCCCAGCCCGCTGGTCGCGGTCCGGGTGGTCGAGGTCTTCGAGGACGGCGACACGCCGGACCCCGACCACCTGATCGACGTTCCCGTCGGTACCACCGGAGAGATCGTCATGCGCGGCGACCAGGTCACCAGGGGCTACTGGCGAGACCCTCAGGCGACGGCGGAGGCCTTCGCCGGCGAATGGTTCCGCACCGGCGACATTGGGCGCTGGGACGACGAAGGCTTCCTCTACGTGGTCGACCGCAAGAAGGACATCATCGTGACCGGCGGTGAGAACGTGTCCTCCCGGGAGGTCGAGAACGTGCTGCACGATCATCCCGCGGTTCGGGAGGTGGCGGTGATCGGGATCCCCGACGAACACTGGGGCGAGGCCGTCTGCGCCGTCGTGGTCACCCGCGAGGGATCACAGCTCGAAGCCGAGGAGCTCGTCGAGCTGAGCCGAGCCCGCCTGGCGGGCTACAAGAAGCCCCGTCATGTGCTCTTCGTCGAGGAGCTGCCCAAGAACGCCAGCGGCAAGGTCCTCAAGCGCGAGCTGCGGGCCGGCGTGCTGGAGCTCCTCGCCTGACGCCGCGGCTCGCGCCGCGATGAGAACGGCCAAGACCGGCATGCGCTCCGGCCCGCTTCAGGCGGGTGCCACCCCACAGCGGGCCAGCGCCAGGGCCACGGCCTGAGCCCGCGACAGCGCCGAGCCGGCCGCCCACTCGTGTTCGAAGGCCTCGACACCCAGCTCGGCCCGGGAGTGATCGGCCAGCTCCGATGTCGCGACAGGCGAGCAGTCCGGCGGCTTGGCTCCGCTACGATGCCGTTCGGCCGCTGCCAGCAGTCTCACTGCCGACCAGGGATCGCCCGCAGCTCCCGCCACCCGGGCGACCACCTCGAGACCGCAGAGCGTCGCCTCGACATCGTCCGCCCCTTGCAGCACCTCGACGCCACGGCCGGCTGACGCTGCTCCGCCGTCGAGGTCGCCGCGGTCCAGCGCCACCACGGCCAGGTGCAACAGCGTACGGCCCATGCCGAGGGAATCGCCGGCCGACGAGAACCCCTCGAAGGCCGCGTTGAGCTCACCCGCCGCCTTCGACAGGTCGCCACGGGAGTAAGCGGCGCGACCACGGGCAAGGCGCACCGATGCATCGGCCCTGCCGCCTTTCATCTCCTCAGCCATCAGTGGTGCCCGCAGTGTCGCGCAGGTGCCGGCGTACGACACCGCAGGCCTCACCCAGGTCGGACACAGCCACCTCGGTGGCACCTTGCGCGCCGCAGAAGACGAAGACGCACTCGGCCACCTCCCGGCCGGTGGCCTCCTCGAGGGCAAGCGTGTACGCCGCCCCCTGGTACCGATACACCGCGACCTTCTCGTCGTAGCCCTGGCGGCTCGCCACGCTGTCGGTCTTGTAGTCGACGATCACCAGCGCACCGTCGCGCCTCTCGTAAACGAGATCCACATATCCCTCGACGAGGACACCCTCGATCGGCGCGGCCACGTAGAGCTCCCGCCACCGGCGCGGCGACCGCACGGCCGACCTCACCGAGCCCGCACCGAGCGCCGAGCGGGCCAGGGCCGCCACGTCGGGGCCCGCCGCGGGGAGCCCCTCGGCCTCGGCCTGCGCTGCGGCGAGCTCGTCGATCCCTTCGCCGCCGGCGAGGTCGACGCTGTACAGCACGCCGTGAACCGCGCGACCGACAGCCGTGCCGGTCCTTCCCTTTCGCCAAGATCGCGGCGAGGAGTCCGCCACAGCGTCGGAGCCGGCCGGGTCGGCTTCCTCGCCGACCTCCTCGCCGGCCTCCTCACCCTCTTCGATGAGCTCACCGGAGATGGCGGCGGCGATGGCGGTGGCCGAGATGGCGTCGGCACCGCGCTGAGAGTCGAGCAACTTCCTGCGGCGATCCAAGAACTCCTGCCGGCTGGTCCCGGAGTCGGTGACGCGAGCGCCACGGCTGCCACGGGACGGGGCGAGCGGCTCGGCCGGGGCGTCATGGGGCGGCACCAAGTCGAGCTGCCGGCACGACTTGTCGAGCTGCTCCTGGGCTGCCCACCAGACCTGTTGGGCAAAGCTCTTCTTTCCCGGCTTGTGGTGCACCGCCACGAAGAGATGGTCGCGGGCACGTGTCAGGCCGACGTAGAGCAGCCTCAGCTTCTCGTGCTCATCCATCTCGTCCTCGATGTCTGCGAGACGGTCGAAGTTCTCGGTCTTGACCTGTTTGGCGAGTTGGATCTCGGGACCGTGCTCCTCCCAGTGGACCTTCACGCCCATTCGCGGCCCCCTCGCCTCGGTGGTCATCCCCGACAAGAACGTGATGGCGAACTCGAGGCCCTTGGCCCCGTGGATTGTCATGATCCTCACGGCGTCGTCATCGGACTCGGCCAGCAGGGGCTCTTGGACTCGTGCACCTTCGGCGCGCTGGAGCTCGGCCCAGGCGAGGTAGCGGCGCAACCCGCCGCCCTCGGCTTCGACGAATCGACGGGATTGGTCGAGCACGAAGCGCAGGCGTCGCCAGACCTCTCTGGGCCGGCCGGTCGCGAAGGCGGACTCGAACACGCCACGATCGCTCATCAGCTGCTGGAGCAGCGCGCTCGGTTCGTCCCACATCCGCCGAGCGTGCAGCTCGGCGAGATGACCCATCGCCCTGACCACGGCGTGCGAGCGGTCGAGGGAGCCGGGCGCGCGGCTGTGCCACCGGGTGAAGTCCCAGGTGCCGCCTGCGTCCACGAACTCGAACAGCTCGACATCGCTGCATCCGAACAGCGGGGAGCGGAGGGTGCCGACAAGTGCTATCTCGTCAGTCGGGTCGTCGATCGCCCGGAGCGCCGCCAGGAGGTCGCGGACCTCTTGGGTCTCGTACACCAGCGTCCCGGTGTCGGCCCGGTACGGGATGTGATGTCGCTCCAGGGCGTCGAGCAGATATGGCAGCGAGGTGCGGGTGGGGAGGAGTACGGCGATGTCGCCCAGCCGGGCCTCCCGCCATCGGCCCAGCTTCTGGTCGAAGACAGGCCAGCGATCGGGCTGCGAGCGGATCGCCTCGATGGCCAGCGCCACGTCGGCCGCCTCCGCTTCACGGAGATCGGCTGCGTTGCCCTCCTCGTGGGGCTCGCCGAGCAGGTTCACCCGGTGGTCTGCGCCCGCCTCCGATCGGAATGCTTCGAGGGGGGTGTAGCGCGGTTGGACCCGCCGCGCTTCGAGCCCGTCATCGCTCATCAGCTCACCGAACAATTGATTGATCCAGTTGAGGACAGTGGGCACAGTCCGGAAGTTCTGCGCGAGGCGCACCGTCTGGTCGCCACTGAGGATGTCGCGCGCCTCGAGGAACAGCCCGAGGTCGGCTCTGCGGAACCGGTAGATGGACTGCTTCGGGTCGCCCACGAAGAACAGGCGACCGTCGTCGTCGAGCCTGTCGCTGAGCTCGTCCCAGGAGCTGTAGGTGACCCCGTCGACCGCGGCGGCGATGAGCACGGCCAGATCGACCTGGATGGGGTCGGTGTCCTGGAACTCGTCGATCAGGATGCGTCGGTAGCGGGCCCTCAGCGAGCAGCGCGCCTCGGGTGACGTCCGGAGCAGGTGTCGCGCCAGCACGAGGAGATCGTGGAACTCGAGGCGGCCGCTCGCGGCTCGCTCCCCCGCCCGGACCCTGACGTGGCGGGCCAGCTCCCAGGCGAGGCGTTCGAGCACATCGTTGACTGCCCTCCCGATGACCTCTTCGGCGACCCGCTCCGCGGCTGCGGTGGCGGCGCGCACGGCTCCCACGTCGGGCCAGTTCTCGCGGCGGCCCAGGGCACAGGACCACCTGCGCCTGCCGGCGAGCGCCGCCAGCACCTCGCCGTCGGCGTCGGCGCAGAGCACTTGTTGCATCTCGTCCCGGCACTGGTCGATGTGCATCCCCAACCGGTCGCTGTCGGATCGGCATTCGGCCGCGGCATCGAGGACCGTCCGGATCGCATCCCGGAGTGGCTGGAGAACCAGCGGTGCTAGCTGCGGTGGGGCAGAACCGAAGCTGTCGAGGCGATCCCAGTTCTGGTTGAAGACCGCCGCCACGTCCTTCATCGATGCCGCCCGGGGATGAGCGGGGTCCAGCGGGACGCGGAGCAGAACCGCGCGTAGCAGCGTCTCTTCGAGCGCCGGGTCGGACAGGAGTTGATCGGTGAACTCGACCCAGCGCTGCTCGGACTCGATCTGGGAGCTCACCTCGTCGAGGACCTCGAACTTGGGCGGAAGTCCGGCCTCGATGGGATGCTCGCTCAGGATCCTCTGGGCAAAGCTGTGGAGCGTCGAGATGGCGGCTACGTCGGTGTCGGCCAGCGCGACGTGACAACGCTGTCGCACCTCGGGGTCGTCGCCTTGATCGGCCAGTCGTTCGAGGCTCTCCCTCAGCCGATCCCGGAGCTCGGCTGCGGCGGCCTCGGTGAAGGTGATCGCCGCGATCTCGCGCAGGGCCACCGCCGGGTCGGCGCGGCTGACGAGGCTCACGACCCGCTCGACGAGCTGGCGCGTCTTGCCCGTCCCGGCGCCGGCCTCGACGAATAGGGTCCGGTCGAGGGCTCGCGCCGAGATCAGCTCGCGGGCGGGCTGGTCGACGGGGAGGCGGGAGGTGCTCATGCCTCTGATTCGATCAGCTCGAGATAGGGCGAGAGCTCGGGCGCGCTGCGCTTTGCCTCGGCCTGCTCGAACCGGGCGCGCACACAGAGCCGGTCGAACACGCAGTAGGTGCAGTTCGCGTTGGTGTCGTGGAACCAGTTCCAGGGACCCGGGTTGGGCGGGAACAGGCCCGACGCAATGCCGTCTGCGATCCTCGACACCACCTCGACGAATCGTTGACGCCGCGCGCGGTCGTACTCGTAGCCGAGAAGCTCGAACCGGCCCTTGCGGGAGACGAACCAGTAGAACACCCGGGCCAGGTCGGATCCGTAGCGTTGCCGGGAGGCCTCGGCGTAGACCGGCAGCTGCAGCCTCGTCCCCCCGGCAACTGGGTCGTCGAGGACCTCCATGTAGCTGTCGGGCTTGCCGGTCTTGTAGTCGAGCACGACCGGCGACCCGTCAGCGGCCAGGTCGACCCTGTCGGCGTAGCCGCGGAAGCTGATCAGGCGCCCGTCGGGCAAGGTGAGCGTCGCCGGCTCTTCGCCGTCGATGCCGAAGGGGAGCTCGACGGCCTCGGGGACCGCTCGCAGCTCGCGACGAAGCTGCTCGTCGGCGTCGAGGAAGGCCAACAGGTCGGTGAGCATGTCCGCCTGATGGAGGCGCCACAGCAGAGACCGGCCGGTGACCCCCCTTGCCTCCCGCGCGGCGAAGCACTCCTGTGCCAGCTCGAGGAGGAGCTCCCGCTCGTCGTCGGACCAGCCTTGATCGGGAGCCGGCCGTTCCTCTGCCGGGCGCTCCAGCACGAGGCGGAAGAACCGCTCGAGGATCTCGTGGATCAGCCCACCCCTTTCGAGTGGATCGATCTCGAAGATGCGTTCGGGCTTGGCCAGCTCACCCAGCCCGAGGACGTCACCCAGGAAGTAGCTGAAGGGGCACGACGCCCACCGCTCCAGCCTGGTGGCCGCGGTGAGCGTGCTGTCGGCAGGACCGCTGATCCCGGTTCCGGCGAGATTGCCGTCGTAGGAGGTGAACGACGACGAGCTCCGCGCCTCGATGGTCGCGAGCGCCGCCGACAACGGTTCGCAGCCGACCAGGGGGTGCAGGTGCAGCTCCTCGCCCGCCTCGGTGTGACGCAACAGGGAGCCCAGATCGTGATCGGTCACCGAAGCCGGCGTCGCAGCCTGGCGGACCCCGGCCAGGTAGGACTCGACGACGGCGACGCTGGGCAGAGTGAGGTCGGCGACCTCGCTGCTGTACACCCGCCGGCCGGCGTGCGAGGCCATCGAGTCGAGCACCCACCGCGACACGAGGCGTTGGCGGCCGGTGCGCTCGTCGCCGCGCCCGTACACCAGCACCCGCTCGTCCAGCCCGCTCGCCAGCGCTGCAAGGAAGAAGCGGTGCTCGACATGGATCTGTTCGGCCTGCAGCACCAGCTCGCCGGAGACCGCGCACCGGCGCTCGCGGTCGGGCAACAGCGAGCTCTCCCGGCGCGGTGCCGGGCAGGTTCCCTCGGTCATGCCGACGACGAAGATGACATCGACATCGAGGCCCGGAGCCATGCTGAGCGGACCGCACACGACGCCCTCCCCGAACCGGCCTCGACGGGGCATCGGCGAATCGAGCTCGTCGACCACCGCGTGCGCGAAGGTCTCGAGCGTGGGGCCCGGCTCGACAAGGTCGAGGGCCGCCAGCCTTTCGAGCGCCCCTTGGACCCCCTCGTACGCCTCGAGCTCGGCTTCTTCCCAACCCGAGCGCGTCGCTGCCGGGCCCAGGAGCCCGAGCATCGCATCGTGCGCCCAGGCCGACATGCCCCGCCAGGTACGAGGGATCGACGTCGGGTCCAGCTTGCGGGCCAGGCCGGCGACGAAGCGGCCCAGCGCTGCGGTCAGCTCGATACGGCTCCGGTAGTGGCGGCGGGAGGCGGCGCTGCTCTGGTCGGCTCCGGTCGCCTGCAACCTCTCCTGGAGTTGCGCGCGGTAGCGGTCGAGCTTGGTCTGCCAGTCGGGTGCACCTGCGAGGACTCCCGCCCGTCTCGAGATCGTGTCCCAGGCGCCGGCGGGCACGATCCGCCCGTCCTCACCCAGGACAGGCGCCTCGGCAAGGAGGTCGATGACGTCGTCACGGGCCAGGCCGGCAGCGGGGAGCGCGAGGAGCGCGAGGAGGACCCGCCCTGCGACCGACCCCGAAAGCGAACGACCCGATGGAGCGTTGTGGGGGATACCCGCAGCGTCGAGGTGCTCGTTGACGAGACGGCAGTACTGCTCACCCCGTGGGTACAAGACACCGATGCGGTTGAGGGGGGTGCCCCTCTCGGCCCGGACCATGAGCTCTCTCACCACTGCTCGCACCTCTTCGTCGGTGTCGGCGACGCTGATCATCGAAGTGGCGAACGGCACCGTGACCTCTGCGGCATCGACAGGGCCGCCGAAGCTCTCGGCCAGCTCGATCACCCGCCGATCCGCCTCGCCCACGCCGGTGATCCCCACCAGCACCTCGACCGGGACCACACCGGCCAGGGCACGGACCAGAGCCCTCATGGCCGGTGTCAGGTCACCGGGCAAGAACAGGTTCACCGGCCCGAGCCCTTCGGCGATGGCAGCCGCGTCCGGGACCGGATCAGAGACGGCCTCCACGGCGGCGGAAGCCAGGTCGTCCTCGCCGTAGCGATCGCCGAGCAGCGCCTTCACCTCGTTGAAGAGCCGGAGGACCTCCCTGGTCCGTCGCTGCGGCGATCGAGCCAGCCGGTCGAGGGTCTCGGGCAGGCAGCGGCTCAGCTCGCCATAGACGCGCAACAGGGCGACCTCGGTGCTGGGATGGCGGGCAACCGGTGCGAAGTACCCCTTGTCACCGGCCAGCACCCTGCGGATCGTCGCGCCGAGCACGGGATTGGTCAGCGGCTTCAACCCGCGCCTGGCCAGCGCCGGTGCACCCAGACGAGCAGCCACGCCGTAGAGCGTGTCGAACGACACGTTGGCGATGCCGCGCGCACCCCCGGCCCGGGCCTGCGGCTGATCGAGGACACCCGAGGCCAGCAGGCGCCGCATCGACAGCCCCGCGAAGTTCGACGGGACCACCACCGTCGCCGGAGCCAGCGGATCGTCACCCTTGGTCGCGGCGAGCCACTCGGCCAACGCCAAACCTGCCGGCCGGCCGAATGCGACCGGTTTCACATCGAGGCGTGGCTCATCCGGCATCGACGACGATCGTACGCCCCCGCGGTGACAGCCAAGAGGGGGCCTGGGTGCTCGACTCGAGCTCCCCGGTCCCCGGCCAGCGAGGCCGAGCTCAGCACCCGAGATCCCCCGCCGTAGATGTCACGACGTACGGGTACACTCTCACTGTCTCATCCAGAGGACCCGAGGGACCCGGCCCGACGACGGCCCGACGACGGTCCGACGACGGTCCGCCAACCGGCCGAACGGCAACGGTGGCAACGCCGGGTTCGATGAGGAGTACCCATGCTCACGCTGATCCGATCCCGTCGCCGGCTCCTTGCGCTCGCCGACTTTGCGTGGTCGCGGTGGAACTGATCGACGGCGACGGTTGGTAGCTCCACGTCGGTGATGAAGGCGTGGTGGCGCCAGTCGGGCCACAGTCGTCGTTGTGCCGTCTCGGTCAGGCGGGTGCGGCGCACGACCAACCGCAGCTCGCGGCGTCGCCGTCCTTTGCCGGTCACCTAGCTCGTCTCGGCCACCTGGGCCTCGCCGCCGTCGGGGTAGGCAATGGGTGTCCACGCGGACTCGTCGATGGCGTCGATCGCCTTGCGGATGCTGGGGTTGATGCGCACCGTGATCGACCACGACACCCCCAGTCGGGTGAGCGTGTCGATGAGCGCATAGTCGCAGAACCCGGCGTCGCCGCGCACCACCAGCGCTCCCCTCGCCCCAGCGCGGCGAACGCGAGCGATGAGCTCCTCAGCGAAGCGCTTGGCGCCCCGCTGGGACGAGCCCTTGCGCAGCCGGGCGTGCAGCACCTCACCGGTGTCAGCCCGCGTCGCCAACAACGGGTGGTAGCCCAACACCTTCGTGTAGCCGTAGGCGGCGCCCTGCTTCGCCTTGCCGTGAACCTCGCAGATTGTCGAGTCCACATCGGTCGTCATCGCCTTGTCGTCGGGGCCGGCGCCCAGGGACCGGGCCCGGCCGATCGTCTCGGCGATCACCGCGTCGAGCTGGCGGACGTGCCCGAAGGTGAACGACCGCAGGAACGTGCCCAACGTCGACGGGGCCATCACTCGGAACGGCAACACCGCCTCGGTCGCTCCCGCCCGCAGCTTGTCGGCGTGGTCGATGTGGGACCCACCGGCGAGGATCGCCGCTACCAGCGTGAGGATCTTGCGCCCCGGCGCGGCGCCACCGACACCGCCGGCGAGGCGCACGATGCGGTTGACGGGCGCTTCGAGCCCCAGACGGATATTCAACGTCGCCGGGATGATCAAGCCCGCGTCGGCGACGAGCGTTTCGTCGTCGAAGGTCGCCTCGATGCGGTCGATTGTGTGCGATACTCGACTCACTGGAAATGCCTCCCGGGTAGGCGACGACGATTGGCTTTGAGCACCGTCATCGTCCCAGGCCAGGGAGGCTTTTCCACGGATGCGCGCCGTGTCAGGCAATCAGTTCATCGGTGGATCCGGCCTGAAGTGTCACACCCTGCTGGGATGATGGGGCCATGCCAGTGGAAGCCACCTCCATCGGGTCCCGCCTCGGGGTGCGGCCTCGTTTCGAGGATGTCGATGT
>QEUP01000009.1 GCA_003577145.1 Acidobacteriota bacterium
GGTTCGTTGCCGGTGCGTGGGCGGGCTGGAGCGACGGGGCCGTCGGTGCCGGCTGCGCCGCGGGTTCCGGGTTTGCCGGGCGGCCCGGTCGCGCCTGCACCGCCTGCACCTGCACCACCTGCACCACCTGCACCTGCACCTGCACCGCCGCCGGTTGCAGCCGCACCCGCTCCGCCGCCGCCGGTCGTACCTGCACCTGCACCCGCACCCGCTCCGCCGCCGGTTGCACCCGCACCCGCTCCGCCGCCGCCGGTTGCACCGCCGGCTGGGGACTACAGGATCCGGCGTATCGGCCTGCGGCGACGTCGGGTCAGGGTTCGGCGAGTCATCGGCCGGGCTCCGCGCGCGCCCGGCTCGGCGGAGGTGCCCGCCCCGGATGCTTCAGTTGCCGCGGAGCCCGCGCCCGCGCAGCCCGTGACCGCGGCGTTGGCAACGGAGGAGCACGAATCCGGGGTCGACTCCGGAGCGGTCGAAGTCGCGGTGACAGGGGGGGGTGACGAGCCCCGCAAGCGTAGGTACGGGTGGCGCGCCTGGCTGCCGGCGGGGGTGTTGATCCTGGTTGTCGCGGGTGGGGTGTTGCTGCTGCTGCTGCTGGTACTGGCCGGTGGCGAGAGCGAGAGCGAGCGGATGGGCGAGGGTCATCAGGACGCCTCCACCCCCACGAGTGCAGGCGAAGCGGACTTGCACGTGTCAGTGGAGGCCCTTCATCCAGCTTCCTCGCAAGGCCTCGAGGGAGTGCAGGTCATGCACGGACTCCTCGAAACGGGCGGCGTGTACCTGGCAGTGGGGCAACAGACCCTCGACCCCGATGAGGACGATGCGGCAGTGTGGCAGTCGACGGACGGCCGGGAGTGGGTCGCTGTTCGAACGGCCACCCTCGACGGCGTGCCCGGCTTCCAGTCCATGTACGGCCTGATCGATGTGGGCGGGAGCTTCATCGCGGTGGGCGCCGACGACCGGGGCGGGTCGTCGGATGCCGCAGTGTGGCAGTCGACGGACGGCCACGAGTGGATCCGTCAGAACCGAGCGGAGTTGTGGGGTGTCGAGGGTCGCCAAGCCATGCTGGACGTGGTTCGCGTCGGTGACCTTCTTGTGGCGGTCGGTGTCGACGACTCTGCCGACGGACTCGGCGACGGTGCCGTGTGGACGTCGGTCGATGGCACTTCGTGGACCCGGGTGGCCGAAGGCGACCTCTCCGGTGTCCCCGGTCGGCAGGAGATGTTCGCCGTCGCGGTGGTGGGCGATCGGCTCCTCGCTGCCGGGAGCAGTGCCGATGCCGGGTCGGGGGCGTCCGACGCGGCCATCTGGGAATCCACCGATGGCGGCAAGAGGTGGGGGCGGGTGGAGGCGTCCGGACTCGCTGGATCGGACGGCACCCAGATCATGCAGGGCTTGGCGGACCTCGACGGCTTGTTGGTGGCGACCGGTGTCGACGACAGGAACGACGCCGACGGTGACGCGGCTGTCTGGATCTCGCAGGACGCTGTCGAGTGGCGAGCGGTGGCCGTGGACGAGCTGAGCTCGGTCCCAGGCCGGCAGGAGATGTTCGGGCTCATCTCGACTGCCGAGGGGGGGTTCGCCGGGGGCAGTTCAGAGAGTGATCTGGGGCTTTGGTACCTCGAGCTGGACCAGCCCTGATCTGGGGGGCCTCCCGCCTGCAAGACTGAGGACATGCGGGACTGGCTCGTCGGAGGCGCGGTCATAGAGAGCGAGGACCGGATCCTGCTCGTGTGCAACCGGCGCCACGGCGGTGCGTCGGACTGGTCGCCTCCGGGCGGGGTCATCGACCCGGGTGAGGACCTCGTGGACGGGTTGGCTCGAGAGGTCCTCGAGGAGACCGGGCTGCTCGTGCCCGAATGGGAAGGCCCGCTGTACGAGATCGAGGCGGAAGCCACCGGCCTCGGCTGGCGGCTGCGCGTCGAGGTTCACAAGGCCACCACGGTGCTCGGCTCCTTGGCCGTCGGCGTCGACCCCGACGGGATCGTCGTCGACGCCGGCTACTTCGACGTCGCCACCTGCCCGGACCGCCTGGCCGAGAGCCACCCTTGGGTACGCGAGCCGTTGATGGAGTGGTTGGCGGTTCGCTGGCATCGCCCGCGAACCTTCAGATACGTCGTCGAGGGCTCGAACCTGTCGGACCTCGTGGTCAGGCGGCGATGACCGGTCCAGAGGATGCCCGCTGCGTTCTTCACGTCGACATGGACTCCTTCTTCGTGTCGGTTGAGATACTCAGCCATCCCGAGCTACGGGGCCGACCGGTGGTGGTCGGAGGAACCGGTGCGCGAGGGGTCGTGGCATCAGCCTCCTATGAGGCGAGAGCGTATGGTGTCCACTCGGCCATGCCGACCACACGGGCACGCCGGCTCTGCCCGCAAGCCGTCTTCCTGCAGGGCGATCACCGACGGTACTCCGACGTGAGCCGTCGGGTCATGGCCATCTTCGGCTCGTTCACGCCCTTGGTCGAGCCGGTGTCCCTCGACGAGGCGTTCCTGGATGTGACCGGCTCCGATCGACTGCACGGATCGGGTCCGGAGATAGGGTCGGCGATCCGAAGAGAGGTGAAGGCATCCGAAGGACTCGAATGCTCGGTCGGGGTGGCGCCGAACAAGTTCGTGGCCAAGCTGGCATCAGAGGTGGCCAAGCCGAGTGCCTCGCCTGCCGGGCCGGTTCCCGGTCCGGGTTTGGTCACTGTCACCTCGGATGGTGTCGAAGCGTTCCTCCGACCCCTGCCGGTCCAGAAGCTCTGGGGAGTCGGCCCCGCCACCCTCGCCCGGCTGGAACGGCTCGGGGTATCGACGGTCGGCGATCTGGCGGTCCTGCCGAAGCCGGCCATCCAGGCCGCGCTCGGTGAGGCCGTCGGCGCTCAGCTGCATGATCTCGCTCATGCTCGGGACGATCGGCCGGTCGTACCCGACCAGGTGCCGAGGTCGATCAGCCACGAAGAGACCTTCGCCACCGATCACCGGAGCCGTCCTGACCTCGAGCGTGAGTTGGTCGGCATGGCCGACTCGGTCGGCACCCGTTTGAGGACGCTCGGGTACAGCGGGAGGACGGTCACCGTCAAGGTGCGCTTCGGTGACTTCCGGACGATCACGAGGTCCTCGACGCTTTCGGTGCCGATCGACTCGAGCGCCCTCATCGCCCGCGAGGCCAAGCGGCTGTTCCGGACGGTGGACCCCGCCCCCGGGGTGCGTCTGATCGGCGTGGCGGTCTCGGGGCTGGCCGCCGATTGCGGAGCCCGGCAGCTCAGTCTCCACGGCCTCGACCAGCAACTGTGGGAGGACGCCGACGAAGCTGTCGACCAGATCCGGGCGCGCTTCGGCGAGGACGCCATCGGACCCGCGGTCACCGTGGGTCCGTCGGGAATCAGACCCAAGCTGACGGGTGACCGGCAATGGGGTCCCCACCGTGAATGATCAGGGCTGGGAGGGCTCGCTCAACCGGTATTGCCTGCTGCCGATGGGAAGACGATGGCATACGGTCCCGGAACCAGCCATGGTCGGGAATCGGGATCTGGTTCGCGTTGTTGATCCGACTAGCGTGTGCGATCATTGAGGCGAACCGGGTGAAAGGCCTATACGAGCGAGGTCAACGAGAGGGGTAGCGGGCGTGCCGCTTTCCGAGGACGAGCAGCGCATCCTCAGCGAGATCGAGCAGCAACTCTACGAGAGCGATCCCGCGCTCGCCCACGAGGTCGGATCGACGACCGTCTACACCGACGCGTTCCGCAAGATCAAATGGGCCACAGCCGGCTTCCTCGTCGGGCTCGCCCTGATGATCGTCCTGCTGATCTCCATCAACTACTGGGCGGCGTTCGCCGGCTTCCTGGTGATGTTGGCATCGGCTCTGTACTTCGAGCGCAATGCACGCAAGCTCGGACGGGTCGGCCTACAGCAGATGACCCATTCCATGAGGGCCACCGGCCTGCGCGACTACTTCAGCAACGCCGGCCAGCGAGCTCGCGACAAGTTCAAGCGCGAGGAAGAGGACTGACCTCGCGGCGAGCCGCAGGTGAGCGGACGGTGTAGTTGCGCTTGATCAGTTGCCAGCGGGTGGCCGCCTGTTCCACCGCCGAGGCAACCTGCCGTGCGACGTCCTCGGCTTCGGCAACGGTTGCGTCCGCCGGCGGCCAGGGGGAGAAGGTGGCCGCCGTCACCACCGAGCCGAGGCGCTGCATCTCGGGGAGGTCGAGAGCGGTCGTCACGCGTGCGGCGAACTCGTGTGTCGTCTCGGTGTCGAGCCGAACGATCCCGATCACAGTGAGCCAGTAGCACGTATCAGCCCATGCTGCGCCCAAGCGCTCCATTGGTCCGTCACCTGACGGGCGCCGCAGGTGACGGCGGATCGCCACCAGCACCGGCATGAGAGCGAGGTAGGCGGCCACCGCAGCCAGGATGACAGCCAGCATGACAGTGGTCGTGGTGGGTGTCCGGCTCGTTTCGGGTCGGGCCGCCTCGGTGGCGGCGGGCTCAGCTGCGGCGTCGACGGTGTCGTCCTCCGGCATGGAGGTGGCGGGCAGCGATGTGGGCGGCAGCGTAGTAGCCGTGACCCCGCCGGGCTCCTCGGGTGGGTCGGTCCCTTCTTCGCTGCCGGTCCGCTCATCCTGGGCGGCGGGCACCCCGGTGTAAGGAGCGGCCGAGGGGTTGCCCCGGCCCGGCGTGGGCTCGAAGGCGACCCATCCGAAGCCGCCGATGAGAACCTCGGGCCAGGCGTGGGCGTGACGGCCCCTCACTATGTAGCGGCCGGGGTTCTCCGGATCCTGCTCCCCGTAGGTGAATCCGACGGCAACCCGCGCAGGCAGGCCGAGTGCCCTGGCCATTGCCGCGTAGGTACCGGAGAACTGCTCGCAATAGCCTTCGCGGACCTCCAGGAAGTGATCGATCTCGTCCACCCCGTGACCCGGTTCCACGCGGAGGTTGTAGGTGAACTCGTTGCGGAAGAAGTTCTGCAAGGCGATCGCCTCTGCGTACGGCGTCGATGCCCCGGCCTCGTCGACGACGGTTCTGGCCAGCGAGACAGCCGACTCGCTGAAGTTCTCCGGCAACTCCAGGTAGCGAGGGTCTACGTCGTCAGTCGCCGGACTTGCAGCCTCGAGGTCGGCGGCCTGCAAGTGCGGTATCACGGACTCGACGGTGTAGGTGACGTCGCTGCTGTCGGCGACATCCTCGGACACCACGATCGTCGAGGACTCCGGACTGTGACTCACGGGGACGTCGCTCGAGATGCTCCGAGCCTCGAATGCTGCAGGTAACCAGATGCCACCCAGCCCTTCGATGTCGATTCGCTGGGTGACGGTGTCGGTATCGAGGTCGTCGGGCACAGTGCCGGGCAGCCTTCCGGCTGCGTCTCCGAAATCCTCGTTGGAGCCCCATACGTTGCCGTTGAAGTCGTCGAGAGCGGTGAGACGCCAGTAAGCAGGTGCATCGCTTTCGACGGTGAAGGCCACCGCATCCTCCTGCTCCACGAGCCGGGGCTGGATGTCGACCAGCGGGCTCACGACCACCCTCGACCCCGGTCCCTTGTTGAGCTCGCGGAGCGACACGAGCGCAGGGTCATCGGCGCCGGGCAACAGCGGTCCGACGACGACGCCGAGACCTACGGCCACGACGAGAGCGAAGCCCCCTGACCTGAGCAGTGCTCCTGAACCACGCCCCGCCTCGCTCTCGATCCAGCGAGCCGACGCGGTTCGCAGGACACGGTGGGTCAACAGGAACACCAGGAGCCCGGTCATGAACAGCGCCGCGGCCGTCACCTGGAAGTCACCGCGGCCGAAGATCGAGCCGAACATGAACACCGCGCTCGGTACCAGGACGGCTTCGATCGGGGACCAGTTCCGGAACGCAGCCCAGTCGGCAAGAAGGGCTGTGACCCAGATGGCGGCAGCGCCGGTGAGGACGAAGCCGGCCAGCGGTTCAACCGGCGCCTTGAGCTCGCTGAACCGGGCAAAAGCCGCCTGCAGATCAGAACTGAGTCGTGCCAGCGTTTCGAGCGTCGGAAACCCGAGCAGGGAGGTGATCGCCAGGGCCAGGCTGAGGAGTCCGCTCCGGGGCAGACCCCATCCGCGACGTCGGGAGATGGCCGCGACTCCATGGGACAGGATGGCGGCCAGGGCTATCGGCGGGAAGAAGGCCCAGTCGACGAAGAGCCGACGAAAGCTCGCAGCGGTGACCAGCGTCAGCACCAGGAGGGCGAGTTCGGCGGCGGCCAGGAGCCTCAGCGGGACGCGTCCGGTCGAGTCCGGGAGCACAAGGTGCTCGGGCGCCACCGGCTTCGGTGTAGCCGTCGCTATCAACGGGGCACGACCCTTCGGGCTCGGAGGGCGGAGACCACGGCCGTCCAGTTGTCGCCGAAGGAATGCAGGGGGCCGGTGAGCACGGTCAGCGGGCCTACCTCGTCTGGCAATCGGGTGGTCGCCACGACGTGGATGTGGTTTCCGAAGGCGGTTCCGGCGCGCGTGGCTGCGAGTTCCTCCGCGGCGGACCTGGTGGCCCCCACGGTTACGAGCGTCCCTCCCGACGATGAACCAGCGAGTCTCTGGAAGACACCCGTCATGGTGCCGCCGGCACTGAGCCGCACGGCTGCCAGGTACTCCATCAGCGAGTCGGCGGAGGCTTTCCCTGACGAGAACCCCGAATCGGCGCCATCGGTCGAGATCAACCGCACCAGATCGTCGCAGGCTCTGCAGGCCTGCAAGACGCTCGCGGCAGCCGAGACGGCATACTCGAAGGTCTCATCGGTGTGGGTGGATGATCTCGTGTCGAGGACGATGGTCGTGCGGCTCTGCCAGGGGAGCTCGTCCTGGCGCACCATGATCTCGTCGTGGCGGGCTGTGGACGGCCAGTGCACCCGCCTCATGTCATCGCCGATGACATAGGGCCTCAGAGCGTAGAAGTCCTCACCCGTGAGGCTGAGGGCGTTGGGATGGTCGGCTCCGGCGTGCGGGTCGTCCCCGAAGGTGTGGGGTGGAGGTGGGATGCGATGGATGCGTGGGTAGACGGTCAACTCCGTGACCTCGGTTGCGGGGATCCTCAGCAGGGCCAGGCCGAACGGGTCGGAGAGCTCGAGTCGGAGGGGGCCGATCTCCACTATGCCGCGCCGCTCGGTGGGGAGCCGGTAGCTGACGTCGCGGGACGCCCCAGGAGCCAGGGGAGCGATCATGAGTCTGGCCCCCCGTGTGCCACTGACCGGATCGACCATGAGGAGCACAGGCGTACGGCGCGTGCCGCGGTTCTGCGCCAAGACGTCGACCCGGCTCTCCGTGCCGGCGCTCACCCTGTCAGGCCGCACCTCTCGTGCCACGGTCATCGTCAACCGACTCAGCAACACGCTGAGCACCGCTATCAGGACGAGGCAGACCAGTGCAGCGCCAGCCAGGTACAGCTCGAGCATCCCGAAGATGCGACCGAGCACGACGGTACCGACACCGGTACCGAGAACGGTCCATCCTTGTCGCGTCAACACGTCAGCGCCCGTGAAACACGCTATTGCAGGTCACGGGGTACCGGAAGGCCCCCGAGGATGCTCTGCAGCGCGGACGCCGCATCGA
This sequence comes from Acidobacteriota bacterium, assembly GCA_003577145.1. Taxonomy (GTDB): domain Bacteria; phylum Actinomycetota; class Acidimicrobiia; order Acidimicrobiales; family Microtrichaceae; genus ATN2. Next base: position 7,547 of record QEUP01000009.1, read on the forward strand.
TGCCCTGCAGCTGAGCTTCGGGGGTAACGATGAGGCGGTGAGCCAGCACCGGCTCAGCCAGGGCCTTGATGTCGTCAGGGATGACGAAGTCACGTCCGTGGGAGGCAGCCCGCGCCTTGGATGCCCGCTGAAGGCTGAGGGTGGCCCGCGGTGACATGCCCAGAGCGAGCTGACGGTTGTTGCGGGTCGCCTCTGCCAGGTCCACGAGATAGAGCTGGAGTGACTTCTTGATGTGGATCGACCGGGCTGCGGCCATCATGGCCGTGACGTCTCGGGCAGTCACCACCGGCGTCAGGTCGATGAGGGTGTTGTGGTCACCGTGGGTCTCGAGAACGTCCAGCTCGTCGCTGCGACCGGGGTACCCGACGCCCAGTCGCATCAGGAACCTGTCCAGCTGGCTCTCGGGCAGGGGGTAGGTGCCTTCGTGCTCGATGGGGTTCTGCGTGGCGATCACCATGAAGGGTGAGGACAGGCCATAGGTCGTGCCGTCGACGGTGACCTGTTCCTCGGCCATGGACTCGAGCAGAGCCGACTGGGTCTTGGGCGAGGCGCGATTGATCTCGTCTCCCAGCATGATGTTGGCGAAGACGGGTCCGTGGCGGAACTCGAAGGCGCTCTTCTCCCGGTTCCACACGGTTATCCCCACGACGTCGGAAGGCAAGAGGTCGGGTGTGAACTGTATCCGCCCGAAGGAGCAATGGATCGAGCGGGCCAGGGCCTTGGCGAGGGTGGTCTTACCCACGCCCGGCACGTCCTCTATCAGAAGGTGGCCCTCCGCCATGAGGCACAGGAGCATGAGCTCGATCACATCGTCCTTGCCCTGGATCACCCGTCCGATGTTGCCGGCTATGGCGCTGAACAACTCCGCAAAGGTCGCTGCTTGTTCGTCGACCTGCTGACTGGTCACCAGCTCGTCCTCCGTTCACTGGATGATCCCGCCGTGTCCAGAATGCCGGATCGAGGCCTGCGAGAACACTCCATCCCCGAATCATCACCGATGAGCCGGTACGCGACAGGACTCAGCGCCTTCAGCTACCTTCGAGCGCATGGCTGGCGTTGCCTCGCCGAGCACCCACGAATCAGGCGGAACAAGTGGGTTGACAACCCTCGCGGTCGACATCGGAGGCACCAAGATCGAGGTCGGGCTCGTGTCAGCCGAAGGGGCCATCGGCGAGCGCTGGAGAGCGCCTACGGGCCGGCCCGAAGATCAGGAGGAGCTCTACGGCACCCTGGAGGAGCTGATCGGGCAGGCAATGGGCGCCGGGCCGAGCCTGCACGCGGTCGGAGTCGGGTGCGGAGGGCCCATGTCGCCGGGCGGTGCTCAGGTCTCCCCGCTCAACATCCCTGCCTGGCGGGGGTTCGCGCTCCACGATCGCCTCGAGGCGACGACCGGCCTGCCGGTCTACATCGACAACGACGCCAAGGCCCTCGCCCTCGGGGAAGGTTGGCGTGGCGCGGCACGCGGCAGCCTCAACTTCATGGCGATCGTCGTGTCCACCGGCGTCGGCGGTGGCATAGTTCTCGATGGCAGGCTCCTGGACGGAGCCGCCGGGAACGCCGGCCACATAGGTCACGTGATCGTCGAGCCGCAGGGGCGGCCGTGCGCTTGCGGTGGCTACGGATGTCTCGAGGCGGAGGTGTCGGGTCTGTCGATCGAGGCGATGACAGGAGAACCGGCTGCGCAGGCGGCTGAGGTGACGCGGCGCCGGACGGGGCGACTGGTGGGCCGAGCGGTCGCGTCGGTCGCCCAGCTACTCGACTTGGATCTCGCGACGGTGGCGGGATCTGTCGCCCTGGGTTTCGGGTTGCCATTCTTCGAGGAGGCTCAAGCCGAGATCGAGCGGCGCTGCGGGCTCGACTTCGCGCGGGGTACCCGCATCGTCCCTGCGGGGCTCGGCCCCGATGGTCCCCTGATCGGCGCCGCGGCGGTCGGCCTGCGCGGGCTGGGCGTCAGGGTAGTCGGATCGTGAGCTCAACGGCTCGCTGGGGGCTCCGTGCCATGTGGGCGGTGCTGGTGCGGCCGAGTCTTTGGGTCGTGGCGGTAGTGCAGCTGTTCCGCCTGGCGCGACCGGGCTGGTGGCGGCACCTGCCCTTCCTGCCGCTCCCCGATCCCGGCTATCTGCGGTTTCGGTTGCAGACCGCCTACGGCGACGAGAACCGGGAGCCGGAGCCGGCCGACGTGGTCACCTACCTCCATTGGTGCCGGGCATGGCCGCGGGTAGCAGGATGAGCGAGGTGGCAGCGAGGCCCGAGATCTGGTTTCGGGAGAGCCGACTTACGCTGCGATGGTGGATGATCGCGCTGGCCGCCGTCCTCGTACTCATAGGTGTGCCGGCATCGCTGAGCCAGGTCATGTCCCCACCGGTGGAGCCCGGTGCGGGAGGCTACGAGACCCTCGACGCGATCCTGACCTGGTCGTTGGTGGGGTGGCTTCTCGTGGGCATCGTGGTGCCGGCGGCTCTCCTGTCGACTCGCCACGTGGTGAGGCTGACTGACGAGTCCCTTCTCGTTGCATACCTGCCGTGGTATTTCCGGCGGATCCGTGTCTCCGACATCGAGGCGGTCTGGGTGTTCCCGCCAGGTTCGAGGCGATCGACCCTGGACCGACTGGTGAACCTCGGTGGCGAGGAGCGGGTTCGTATCCACTGCACCAAGGGCACCCATCGCGACATCGAGACGAGCCGGCCCAAGGAGTTGGTGGCGGCCATCAAACGCGTAGCCCCGGCGGGGTCAGGGGGCAGGCCATGAGGGATGAGAGCAAGTACCCTCGTGCCCATGGTGAGCGCCCTTGTGCTCAACGCATCTCAGGAGCCACTGTCGGTGGTTCCTACCCGTCGCGCTCTGCTGCTGGTCCTCGCCGACAAGGCAGACGTGTTGCATCACAATGGCGAAGTCGTCCGGTCCGAACGCCTCACCATCCACATGCCGTCGGTGGTGCGCCTGCGGTACTACGTGCGCGTGCCGTTCCGCAGGGGTGCGGCCCTCAACCGCCGGACGGTGTTCCTGCGGGATCGGCACACCTGCCAGTACTGCGGTTCGACAGCCGAGAGCATCGACCATGTCGTGCCCCGGAGTCGCGGCGGCTCGCACTCGTGGGACAACGTGGTTGCCGCCTGCCGGCGCTGCAACACCCGCAAGCGCGACCGACTGCTGGTCGAGGCAGGGATGAGACTGCATCGGACACCTCGGGAACCAGACCGCCTCAGCTGGGTGAGCGCCTCAGTGGGATCGGTGCCGACGCACTGGGAGCCCTATCTCGGACTCTCTAGCCTCTCAGCGTGACCCTCACCGAGGTCGTCGCCGACGAGGTCGCCTCCATCGGGGTGTTCAGGCTGCGGCTACCGCTGCTGGAGCCCTTTCGCGCGTCTCACGGTGTCGAGTCGACGCGGGAGCTGATCCTGGTGAAGTGGGAACGTGGCGACGGCTACGTCGGCTGGGGCGAGTGCCCCACGCTCACCCGTCCGACCTACACCGCCGAGTACACCGAGGGGGCGTTTCATCTGCTGACCAGCTGGGTGGTTCCGTCGTTGGTCGCCGGGCAGGTCGAGCTCCCACGAGGCTGGCCGATGCTCAGCTCGGCGTTGCGCACGGCAGCCCTCGATGCTCGGCTGCGCTCCGAAGATCTGTCGCTGAGGAGTTACCTGGGGGCGACCACCGAGTCGGTTCCGGCCGGAGCAGTACTCGGTGAGGTCGCGGACCTCGACGAGCTCGTTCGGCGTGCCGAGGAGCAGGTCGCTGCCGGAGCCGCGCTGTTGAAGCTGAAGATCCGGCCCGGGTACGACACCCAGCCGTTGCGGGCGATTCGCATCGCGTGGCCGGAGATTGCCGTTGCTGCCGACGCCAACGGGTCCTACCGAACACCCGACGACCTGGCCGGGTTGCAGGATCTCGATCTCACCTACCTGGAGCAACCCCTGCCTGTCAACGATCTGCTCGGTCACCAGGAGCTGTGTCGCCGAGGTGTGACGGTGGCCCTGGACGAGTCGATCGTCGATCGGGATGCAGCCCTCCTTTCCGTCCGCCTCGGTGCCGCGCAGGTCTTCTCGATCAAACCGGCCAGAGTGGGAGGGGTCGAGAGCTCGCGTGAGATCCGCGACGTGGCCGTGGATGCAGGCATCGGTCTGTTCTGCGGCGGGATGCTGGAGACGGCCGTGGGTCGTGCCACCGCCCTGGCAGTGGCAGCCATGCCCGGCTTCGGGTATCCGACCGATCTCGGTCCCTCGGGCCGCTACTTCACCCGGGATGTCGCAGCACCGGTTGTCCGAGATCCCAACGGATCGATCCCGGTGCCCGGGGGCCCGGGGATCGGCGTCGAGCCCGAGCCGGAGCGACTGGTCGAGTTGACCGTCGATGAGCGCAGCTTCACTCCGTGAGCGGCCCTATGTCGAGTGGTCTGTTCGGCAGGTCGCCGTCGAGCACCGAGGGAAGGAACTCCCGCAGGCGGTACGGAACAGTCGGCTCGTCGCTGGCCATCAGGTCGTCGAGAGACCACCAGCGTCGGTCGCGGAAGGCCAGTGCCTCGAGTGCCTCGAGGGACGGCACTCGGCGAGCGTTGTCCCGGCCTTGGTCGGCCCGGCACCACGCTATGTGGATCTGCTCGTTCTGGTCGAAGTGGAACCCGCCGAAGTCGAACACGCTGTGTTGCGTCCAGATGCAGGGCCCGACTTCGACACCGTCGATGCCGGCCTCTTCGATGAGCTCGCGCCTGACGGTGTCCTCGCTGGCCTCACCGGGGTCGATGCCGCCCCCCGGGAGCTCCCACCAGGCAGGCTTGGCAGGGTCAGCCGGGTCGACCGAGTTGATGAGGAACACCTGGGTGTGCTCGTTGAGGAGCACAACCCGGGCTGCCTTGCGACGGAGGGTGAACGGACTCATCGAGGATCGACCGTATCGCAATGCTGTGCTTCTCGGTGTTGGTGAGCCGCAGCGAGCCAACACCGAAGCGAGGCTGCGTAGGCGCCGGCCGGAGCAGCGGGAGGGGTTGTCGGGATCGGCGGAGCCGGGTGTTGGTGAGCCGCAGCGAGCCAACACCGAAGCGAGGCTGCGTAGGCGCCGGCCGGAGCAGCGGGACTGTCCTCAGTGATGGAATGGTCGATACGCCGGCTGTCCGGTCGTGCCGCCGGGCTGCACCGGGTGGAGCACCCGGAGGGCTCGGGCCGCCAGGTGCAGGTGATGGACTTCGAAGACGGGGCTGTGGTGTTGGGGAGCACGCAGACCCCGGATCTGTTGGACCGGTCGGGTGTGAGAGCCGGGGGATTCGACGTGGTCCGCCGGCGCAGCGGTGGTGGCGTCGTGTTGCTGGTGCCGGGCCAGACCCTGTGGGTCGACTTCCTCGTTCCGGCAGGGGATCCGCTCTGGAGCGAGGACGTGGGTAGATCGTTCCTCTGGCTCGGCCGGCTCTGGGCCTCGGCGCTGGATCATCTCGGCGTGAAGGCGGTGCTGGGCGCCGGCTCGACACCTGATGATCTGGGCAGGCTCGTGTGCTTCGCGGCGGTCCACCCGGGGGAGATCACCGTAGGGGGTCGCAAGGTGGTCGGATTCTCGCAGCGGCGCACGCGCTCCGGGTCGCGATTCCAGTCGGCAGCGCTCCTGCGTTGGGATCCCGACGAGTTGCTGCACGTGCTCGACGAGCGACAGGTGAGGCGGGTCACCGAGACGGTGATTCCTGGCGGAGGCGGGGACGCGCGCTCGCTGCTCGTCGACCGCGTCGGTGCTCTCGGGCTGGAGGCAGCCGAGCTCGTGTCAGCCCTCTGTTCCCAACTGCCCATCTGAGCACCTGTCTCCGGGACCTTCTGATAACGAGGCGGCTCGTTTTGGTTGACCAGTGGGGGGTAGTGGCATAAAGTGGCGCATAGTGGAGCGAAAAGGAGGGGTCGTTCGGTCCACTTGCAGCGAGGGACAACGGCAATGGGGCCGCTGTCCGGCCAGAGGACTCCGCCGCCGAGGTCGTTCACGTGTTCGTCGGAACCTTCGAGCACTCGCTCGATGACAAGGGGAGGGTCGTGCTGCCGTCCTCGTTCCGGAGGGACTTCGCCGAAGGCGGCATCCTCTCGCTGTACGACGGGTGCATCGCGCTCTGGACCCCGAAGGAGTTCGAGGGTTTCGTGCAACGCCTCACCGAGAAGGTCAGGGAGCGGCAGGCATCCCCGAACGCGCCGCGAGCGCTCGCTGCCACCGCCGCGCGGGTGAAGGCAGACAGCCAGGGGCGCATCGGGATTCCCGCCCGCCTGAGGGAGCAAGCAGCCCTGGCTGGAGAGGTCGTCTTGATCGGGGTGCTCGATCACGTCGAGATCTGGAGCACGGATGCGTGGCAGACCGTCGCCGCTGAGGCTGACTCCAGCCTCAGCGCAGCCGTCAAGGACCTCGGCATCTAGCGCCATGACCGGGAGAGGAGGAGCGACAGCCAAGACACAGCAGTAGGAGAGACGAGCAAGCCCTGTTCGGTGCGAGCCTCTCGGCCGGCAAGATGGTAGGCCCCTACTCCGCCCGCTTCCCATCTAGCTCGATCGGGGAGAAATCCCGACGTGCGCAGCGTGGTCGAGGGGCTCGCATCGCACAGGGCCCTCAAGTCGGTCTGTCCAGGCGACCGGCGACCCGGAGGACACATGGAGGGCGAGGCGGTATGGCAACACCACGAGCCGGTGATGATGGCAAGAGTGGTCGAGCTGTTCCGGGTCGTCCCGGCAGGGCTCTTCGTCGACGCAACCCTGGGCGGTGGAGGCCACGCGCGTTCTGTCTTGCAAGCCCGTCCGGACCTCCGACTGCTCGGGATCGATCGGGACGAGGAAGCCGTCGAGGCGGCGCGGGCTGCCCTGGACGACATGGCTGGGAGGGTCGTGTTGCGCAGGGGCAGGTTCGATCAGCTGGCGGAATTCGTCGACGAGCTAGGAGAGGACCTGGCAGGTGTCCTGTTCGATCTCGGTGTGAGCTCCACGCAGTTGGACCGACCCGACAGGGGCTTCTCCTACCGGCTGGATGCTCCACTCGACATGCGCATGGACCGCAGGCAGAGAAAGACCGCAGGTGACGTCGTGAACAGCTACCAAGTCGACCAGCTGGAGGAGCTCATCAGTCGTTACGGGGATGAGCGCTACTCCCGACCCATCGCACGCGCCATCGTCACCGCGAGGCCGGTCACATCGACGGGGGAGTTGGCCGAGATCGTGAAGAACGCCATTCCAGCAGCGGCACGCCGCCGTGGCGGTCACCCGGCCAAGCGCACCTTCCAGGCGATTCGCATCGAGGTCAACGACGAGCTCGATGCCCTCGTGGATGCCCTCGACCAAGCCATCGATCTGCTGCTGCCCGGGGGTCGGTGCGCAGTCCTGTCGTATCACTCCGGCGAGGATCGCATCGTCAAGCAGCGTTTCCGCCTCGCAGCAGGTCTCGATCGCGACCTGCCTGTGATGCCGGCCCCCGCCGATGAGGCTTCGGCATTGGTCCGCTTGATCAAGCGCGGCGCCTGGACTGCCGGCAGTGAGGAGATCGAAGCCAATCCGCGCTCGCGGAGCGCGCGACTGCGAGCCGTCGAGAAGGCGGAGGTCGCAGCGTCATGACCATGGTCCGCACTGCGAGTACCGCCTCCGAGCGGAGGGCAGGTGCCGCGGCACCCAGCCGAGGGCCCAGGCCGGGCAGCCACGGTGAGGCACAGGCACCGCTGCGGTTGGTGGGCAGGCCCCGGAAGCGGCGGGCGCGGCTGAGCATGGGTGTTCTGGGGACCGTCACCGTCGTCGTGGTCTTCTTCGTCCTCTTCGGCCTGGCGGCCTTCCACATCTTCTTGGTCCAAGGCCAGAACCGCCTCGACGACCTCGGGCGCAAACGCAGCGGGGCAGAAGCCGAGGTCATGGACCTCAGGTACGAGGTGGCGGTTCTCGAATCGCCCGAGCGAATCGTCCGCGAAGCCGAGGCCGAGCTCGGGATGGTTCCCGGGACGGGCCGCGAATACCTGTCGCCCGAGCCCGTCCGCCTGGGCCAGGAGCCCGTGACCGAGGACGATCCGGTCGTGGGCCCCGCCGAGGCCGGTTGATGACATCGACCTCCTTCAAGGGACCGGGGGTCACGCGACACCACCGGCGCGGCTCTGCGGCCCGACTGCGTCCGTTGTCCGTGCCGGAGAAGCACAGGTCACGCGCCCGCTCCGGTCGTTCCTCGAGCCTGCGGCCCGACATCGAGGCCAGGCACGCCGGCTTGCGGCGAAGGCTCATCGCAGTGGTGGTCATCGCCTGCCTGTTGGCTGCTGGAATCATCGCTCGTCTGGCGTTCCTCCAGGCGCTGGATCCTGCCGAGTACGTCACCTTCGGTGAGTCGCAACGGATCCGCACGATCGAGCTGCCCGCCTCACGAGGTTCGGTTCTGGATCGCAACGGCGTGGACCTGGCGTTGTCGGTCCCACGCAGTACCGTGGTCGCCGATCCATCGGTGATAGACGATCCGGAGGCGGTGGCCGAAGCTCTCGCTCCTGTTCTGGGGGTGTCCACGGAGGAACTGGTCGGCCCGCTCTCGGGCGAGGGCAGATTCGTGTACGTCGCGCGTCAGGTGGACACGGACTCGGCTGAGGCGGTGAGACAACTCGATCTTGCCGGCGTGTGGCTGGAGGACGAGCCGGCACGCGTCTACCCGTCCGAACCGGTTGGTGGAGCCATGCTCGGCGAGACCGACATCGACGGGAACGGTGTCGCCGGCGTCGAGCAGCTCTACGACCACCTGCTCGCAGGTGAGCCAGGTGAGAAGATCGTCGAGCGCGGCAGCGACCAGACCTCGACGATCGTCGACGGTGAACTGCACGTCGAACCCGCGGTATCGGGTCAGGACCTGCTGCTGACCATCGACCAGACCCTGCAGTTCGAGGCCGAGAAGATCCTCGCGCGGGGTGTCGAGGCGGCCGGGGCAGAGTGCGGGGTCGCCATCCTCGGCCAGCCGGCGACCGGCGACCTCCTCGCGGTGGCCAACGTGTGCGTGGATGAGCTCGGCACAGCTCGACCCGTCTCCTACAACATGGCTTTCGCCGCGTCGTACGAACCTGGCTCGGTGCTCAAGATCGTGGCCGCGGCAGGAGCGCTGGAAGACGGCGCCATCACCACCGAGACGAGGTTCGAGGTACCTGACTACTACGTCGTCGCCGACAAGGAGTTCACCGACTGGGAGGAGGAGGGCCATGCGACCGGCTGGTGGAACCTCGACGAGATCATCTCCCGATCCTCGAACATCGGCACGATCAAGGTCGCCCAAGAGCTCGGAAGAGACCGGCTTCACCACTACCTCGCGGCGTTCGGCTTCGGTGAGCAGACCGCTGTCGGCTTCCCCAACGAAGCTCAGGGGATACTACGACCGGTCGAGGAGTGGACGGGCAGCGACATCGGAAGTGTGCCGATCGGGCAGGGAATAGCGGTGACGCCGGTGCAGCTCTGGGCGGCCTACAACGTGATTGCCAACGACGGGGTCTACGTAGAGCCACGACTTCTGTACGGCACCGTCGACGAACGGGGTGGCACCCATCCGGCCCCCCCATCCGCCTCACGTCAGGTCGTGTCTGTCGAGGCAGCGCAGGGCGTGACTCACGCCCTGCAAGAGGCGGTCGAGCGGGGCACCGCCAGTGACTGGGCCATCCGCGGCTACGACGTCGCCGCCAAGACAGGCACCGCCTGGATTCCCCAGCCGTGGGGCGGTTATGAAGACGAGCTGGGCAACAAGCAGTATGTGACCAGCTTCGCCGGATTCGTGCCGGCCGACGATCCGCAGATATCGATGCTCGTGATGCTGGACAGACCCACCGACAGGACCTCGGGCAGCACGGCCTCGGGCCCGGTGTTCTACGAGCTGGCGAAGTTCGCGCTGCAGCACCTGGGTATCCCGAACGAGATGGGGGCTCCCGGCGAGGCGGAAGATGCCGGTGAGTCGGGCGAAGCCGCGCCGCTTCCCGGCGAGTCGGTTCAGGCCCCCGCAGCCGCCCAACCCCCAACCGACGGACCGTGAGGCCCCATGCGCCTGCGGGAGCTCGCGGTGGCAGTGGATGCGGAGATCCAAGGTGACGCCGACACCGAGGTGACCGGAGTCGTCCACGACTCGCGGCAGGTCTCCCAGGGCGATCTGTTCTGTTGCGTTTCGGGTGAAGTGCATGACGGGCACGACTTCGTCCCTGACGCGCTACGGAGAGGTGCCGCAGCCCTGATGGTCGAGCGAGCGGTGTCCACCGACCTCGCGCAGATCGTGGTGGGCGATTCCAGGGCGGCGATGGCACCGGCGGCCGCGAAGTTCTACGGGAACCCCTCACACGCGCTCGACGTGATCGGCGTCACCGGCACAAACGGCAAGACCACGACCGTCAGCTTGCTCAGCAGCATCCTCGAGCACAGCGGCCGCCGCGCGGCAGCGATAGGGACGTTGACGGGGCCTCGGACCACGCCCGAGTCCCCAGAGTTGCAAAGGCTGCTTCGTGAGCTCGTCGATTCCGGGCATGACGTCGTGGCGATGGAGGTGTCCTCCCACGCGCTGGCCCAGCACCGCGTCGATGCCGTGCGGTTCCGGGTGGCGGTGTTCACGAACCTGAGCCCGGAGCACCTGGACTTCCACGGGACGATGGAGGAGTACTTCGCGGTGAAGGCCCGCCTGTTCGAGCCGGGTCGAGCCGAACAGATGGTCGTCAACCTCGATGACGTCCACGGCCGCCTGCTGCGTGACGCCTCGGGGCTCCCAACCGCGGGCTATGGCCTGGCAGATGCCGCAGATATCGACATCGGGCCCGGCGGTGCGGCGTACACCTGGCGCGGCCGGAGGGTCCACCTCCCGCTGAGCGGCCGTTTCAACATCGCCAACGCGCTTGCTGCCAGCGAGGTGGCGACGCTGCTCGGCAGCGACCTCGGAGATATCGTCGAGGGACTCGAAGCTGCCGGCCAGGTCCCCGGCAGGTTCGAGCTGGTGGACGAGGGTCAACCCTTCCCTGTGATAGTCGACTACGCGCACACGCCGGACGGGCTGGAGAAGCTGCTGGAGGCCGCCGCCGAGCTCTCGCGTGGGGGGAAGGTGACGGTGGTGTTCGGTTGTGGTGGCGACCGTGACCGGGACAAGCGTCCCCTCATGGGTGAAGTCGCCGGCAGGCTCGCCGACGAGGTGATCGTCACGAACGACAATCCGCGCAGCGAAGACCCCGACGAGATCATCGCGTCGATCACGTCCGGTTTCGCCGGGGATGGCTCCCTCGTGATCATTCCGGATCGGAGGCGGGCAATCGATCATGCCATCCGCGGGGCTGGGGCGGGAGACGCAGTCGTGATCGCCGGCAAGGGCCACGAGACCGCCCAGGAGCTCTCGGACCGGACCGTGGCCTTCGACGATCGAGAGGTCGCCAGGCGGTGTCTAGCGGAACGGGCGACGGCAACCCGAGGGAAGGCGGACCGGTGATACGCCTGCTCCTCGCCGCCGGGATGGCGCTCCTGGTATCCATCGTCGGAACCCGCCTCCTCATCGGCTGGCTGACCCGTCATCAGATCGGCCAGCCGATCCACGAGGATGTCCCCGAGGGGCACACGGTCAAGTCCGGGACACCGACGATGGGAGGGATCGCGGTCGTCTCGGCGGCCCTGATCGGCTATGTGGTCTCGGACCTCTACCACGGCATCTACACCCGTACGGGAATCCTCGTGATGCTCGCCATCGCGGGTGCCGGCGGTGTTGGACTTCTCGATGACTGGATCAAGGTGTCGAGTGAGCGGAACCTGGGGCTGACCAAGTCCTCCAAGGTTCTGGGCATCCTCGCGGTCGGTCTGGGTTTCGCGGTTCTCATGAACGCCTGGACAGATGTGCACACGACCCTGAGCTTCACGCGCTGGAACAGCCCCGGCCTGGCTCTGGGCCATGTCGCGTGGACGATCCTGGCGGTGCTCCTGATCCTTGCCACCACGAATGCGGTGAACCTCACCGACGGTCTCGACGGGCTGGCGGCGGGCTCGGCGGTCCTGTGCTTTGCCGCGTTCGTCGTCATCGGGTTCTGGGCCTTCCGTCACCCCGGCGTTTACGACGTCCCCCACGCGCTCGATCTGGGGGTGGTGGCCGCCGCCATGCTCGGTGCATGCACCGGCTTCCTGTGGTGGAACGCCGCGCCCGCGCGGATCTTCATGGGCGACACCGGTTCTCTCGCCATAGGTGCGGGCTTGGCGGCGTTGGCTCTGGCGACCAACACCATCCTGCTGCTTCCCATAGTTGGAGGGCTCTTCGTGATGGAGACGATCTCGGTGATCCTGCAGGTCGGCAGTTACCGCATGTTCGGCCGAAGAGTGCTCCGGATGGCCCCGATCCATCATCACTTCGAGCTCGGTGGCTGGCCGGAGACGACGGTGATCGTCCGCTTCTGGATCCTGAGCGGCTTGTGCACGGCGTTGGGTCTGGGTCTCTACTACGCAGACTTCGTCACGACCGGGGTGACCGACTGATGGGTGGCTCGCATGCGCTGGTCGTCGGGTTCGGGGCGACCGGTCAAGCGGTCGCTGCAGCCCTGAAGAAGCGGGGCCATCAGGTGACGGCGACGGACGACCGCGAGAGCCCGGAGCTGATCGCTGCCGCCGAAGGGCTCGACCTCGAGCTGATCACAGCACCGAGCGAGGCCCAGCTCTCCGACTCCGTCAGGGCCGCCGACATCGTGGCGCCCGGTCCGGGCATACCCGAGTGGCATCCCGTCTTCGCTGTCTGTGACGACCTGCGCCGGCCCGTGACATGCGAGTTCGACCTCGCCGCCGCCTGGGACGATCGGCCGATCCTCGCGGTGACCGGCACCGACGGCAAGACCACCGTCACCACCCTGGTGAGCGAGATGCTTGCTGCTTCGGGTGTGACCACTATGGCGGCGGGCAACACCGAAGTGCCCTTGGTGACGGCCATCGACGACCCGCTGCCCGACCTGTTCGTCGTCGAGGCATCTTCCTTCCGCCTCGGCCACTGCTCGGACTTCCGGCCCACGGTGGGGACCTGGCTCAACTTCGCAGCCGACCACCTCGACGTTCATCGCAGCATCGCGAGCTACGAGCGCGCCAAGGCTCGCCTGTGGCAGAACCAGGAGGGCGACGATGTCGCCGTCGCCAACGCCGACGATCCTGTTGTCATGAGGCATGCACGGGGCCTGGATCGCCTCGTCACCTTCGGTCGGTCCGCAGAGTTCCGGATCCGAGGTGACAGTCTGTTGACGAGCGAGGGAGATGTCTTGGCGCGGATCGACCAACTGTGGAGCAGGCTGCCGCACGACGTCTACAACGTCCTTGCTGCCTCGGCGACCGCACTGAACGGGGGGGCATCCCTTTGTGGCGTGCGGGACGCGATCGGCGAGTTCAACGGGCTGCCACACCGGGTGCAGTTCGTGGGCGAGTGGAATGGCGTGCGCTGGTTCGACGACAGCAAGGCGACCGCCCCACACGCCAGCCGGGCCGCGCTCGCCGGTTTCGACTCCGTGGTGCTGATAGCCGGAGGCCGTAACAAGGGACTCGACCTCGGCGCCATGTCCGAAGGTGTCGGCAACGTGAGGGCTGTGGTGGGCATCGGTGAGTCTGCCGCCGAGGTTTTGGCCGCGTTCGAGGGTGTCGAGTCGACGGTGGCCGATTCGATGGAGGAAGCGGTCGGGGCCGCTGCTGAGATGGCTCGCTCAGGAGACGTGGTCCTGCTCTCACCCGGATGCGCCTCCTTCGACTGGTACCGCTCGTATGCTGAGCGAGGTGGGGCGTTCGCCGCGGCCGTGCGTCGCCTCCACGACGGCGGGACCCCATGACATCTGCGCGCACCACGGCCGGTAGGCGCAGGTCCGAGGCCCGCTCGCCGGTCGCGGACCCGGCGAGCGGACCGGCGGCTCACCGCCTCCACATCGCGGTGCTCGTGGTGGTTACCGTGCTGTGCCTGCTCGGGTTGGTCATGGTGCTGTCTGCCTCGTCCATCACGGCCCTGGAGGAGCACGGATCGTCGTGGTACTTCTTCCTGCGGCAGTCCATCTGGCTGACGATCGGCGTCGTCGCAATGGTCGTGTGCCTGCGAGTGGACTACCACCGCTGGCAGCCGCTGGCGGGACCGCTCCTGATCGTGTCGGTCTTTCTGCTGGCTGCCCTCCTGGTGCCCGGCAACCCCGCGGCCCTGACGGTCAACGGATCGACGCGGTGGCTGGGCTGGGGCCCGGTCAGCGTGCAGCCGAGCGAGCTGGCCAAGCTCGCCATCGTCCTCTACACGGCGACGCTCATGTCGCGACGCGAATCCCAGATCCGTGACACGCGGGTGACCCTGCGTCCGGTCCTGCTTGTGCTGACCGCCGTGGGTGTGCTGGTGATCCTCCAGCCCGACCTCGGCACGACGATCATCATCGCAGCCATCGGTTTCACCCTGTTGTTCGCCGCGGGCTCGCCACTGCTCTCCCTGCTGGGCTACAGCCTGGTCGCCCTCGGTGGCGCGGTGGTCCTCTCGGTCGTGGAGCCCTACCGGCGAGAGCGGCTCCTCAGCTTCCTCGACCCGTGGGAGTCATACTCGGAGGGCGGCTATCAAACGATCCAGTCCCATGTGGGCCTTGCGTCCGGCGGGTGGTTCGGTACCGGCCTGGGTAACAGCCGGGCGAAATGGGGCTTCCTTCCCGAGGCCCACACCGACTTCATCTTCGCGATCATCGGGGAGGAGATGGGCCTGATCGGCGCCACCGCGGTGGTGGTCCTCGTGCTGGCCTTTGTCGTTCTCGGAGCAAGGGTCGCGGCGACCGCGCCCGATCTGCTGGGTACGCTGCTGGCCACGGGTGTGGTGGTATGGATGGTCGTGCAGGCCTTCGTCAACATCGGTGCTGCGGTCGGGTTGATGCCCGTAACCGGATTACCGCTCCCGTTCGTCTCCTCGGGAGGGTCCTCTCTCGTGGTCAGCCTCGCCGCAGTCGGTCTGCTCCTCAACATCGCCAGGCAGGGCGGCGGCGCACAAGCCCGATGAACCACCCGATCGTGGTCATCGCCGGCGGCGGTACTGCGGGCCACATCCTTCCCGGAGTGGCGGTGGCGAAGGCCCTGGTGGACCGCGGCGTTCCCTCAGGCGCCATTCACTTCATCGGCAGCGAGAGAGGCCTCGAAGCCGACCTGGTACCGGCAGCCGGGTTCGAGCTGACGCTGCTTCCCGGACGGGGCATACAGCGACGGCTGACCCTGAAGAACCTGTCCGCCGCCTGGGGCCTCGGGCGAGCGCTGTTCGGCGCCCTGCGATTGCTCCACCGCCATCGTCCCGAGGTCCTCCTCACCGTCGGTGGCTATGCCAGCGTCGCCTGCGTGGTGAGCGCCGTCCTGCTTCGCATACCGATCGTCGTCTGTGAGCAGAACGCCCGCGCCGGCCTCGCAAACCGGCTGGCGGCCCGTTTCGCGGTGGCGAGCGCAGTGCCGTTCGCCCAGACCGACCTGCCCCGGGCCGTGGTGACGGGGAACCCGGTTCGCGCCGAGGTCCTGGCGGTAGCCGACAAGCGGGATCGGCCAGCGGCCCGGCGAGCCCTCGGGTTGCCCGCTGAGCGCACTGTGATTGCCGTGTTCTCCGGCTCGCTCGGGGCTCGGAGGTTGAACGAGGCGGTTCGGGAGGCTGCCGGGACCTGGGTCGATCGGGGAGACTTGGCGATCCGTCACGTCGTCGGAGCCCGCGACTTCGATGCCTTCGAGATCCCGGTGAGATCGCGGACGTGCAAGCTGCTCTATCAGGCGATCCGGTACGAGGAACGGATGGACCTGTTGCTAGCGGCCGCCGATCTGGTCATCTGCCGATCAGGTGGGACCACCGTCGCCGAGCTGGCGTGTGTGGGACTGCCGTCAGTCCTCGTACCGCTTCCCACAGCACCCCGGGACCACCAGACCGCCAACGCGATGCCGCTGGTGGACGCCGGCGCCTCGGTTCTCATCGCCGACGACGAACTCGATGCCGACCGGCTGCGCCTCGAGGTCGAGGCCATCGTGGACGTCCCCGGCCGAATGGCCGACATGGCCGCCGCAGCCAGGTCGCTGGGCCGACCCGAAGCCGCCGAAAGGGTCGCTGACCTGGTCGAGGAGCGGGTCGATGGTTGAGGGGGCGCCGCTGGATCTCTCCCGACCGAGGTCCATCCACGTGATCGGGATCGGTGGGGCCGGGATGAGCGCCATCGCTGCGGTTCTCGCCGACATGGGCCACCACGTGACAGGAAGTGACCAGCGGCCATCGCCTGCGCTGGACCGCCTACGCGCCCGCGGGGTCCACGCGACGGTCGGCCACGCGCCCGGGAACGTCGGCGACGCCGATGTCGTGGCTGTCTCCACGGCGATCCCCGGTGACAACAGCGAGCTGCTGGCCGCGCGGCGCCTCGCGATACCTGTCCTCACCAGGGCTGAGATGCTCGCAGCCGTCTCGGCGACCAGACGTTCGGTGGCCGTCGCCGGCACGCACGGGAAGACCACCACTTCGGCGATGCTCGCCCTGATCCTCACCCAAGCAGGCAAGCACCCTTCGTTCATCATCGGGGGCGACGTCCAGCAGGTCGGCGGTGGCGCGGCTTGGGATCGCGGTGAGCTCTTCGTTGTCGAAGCCGACGAGAGCGACGGCACCTTTCTCCAGCTGCCCAGGTTCGCCTCGATGGTCACCAACGTCGAGCCGGATCACCTCGAGTACTACGGGTCCTTCGAAGCGCTCGTGGCGGGATTCAGGCGGTTCATGGCCGAGACGCCGGGTCCGGTTGTGGCCTGCGGCGACGATCCGGTGTCGGCGGCGCTGGCCGAGGAGGCAGGGGCGGTCACCTACGGCAGACGAGCAGTTGACACGTACCGGATCGCGGCTCTCTCCACCGGGCGCGCAGGATCTCGCTACCACCTGAGCCGACGCCGCGAGGATCTCGGTCCCGTCGAGTTGCCCGTGTCCGGGGCACACAACGCCCTGAACTCTGCCGGTGCTGTGGCCATGGCAATGGAGCTGGGTGCGGATTTCCCGAGCTGCCGGCGAGCCCTGGCCGGGTTCGCCGGCGTGGCGAGGCGTTTCGAGTTCCGCGGCGTGGCCGAGGAGGTATCCTTCATCGACGACTACGCCCATCTCCCGACCGAGGTGGAGGTCGCCCTCGCCACCGCCCGTGGGGGCGGCTGGGGCAGGGTCGTGTGCGTCTTCCAACCCCATCGCTACTCCAGGACGCTGAGCCTTCACACGGATTTCGCCGATTCGTTCCTCGACGCCGATGTGCTCGCTGTCACCGATGTCTACTCCGCCGGCGAGCCCCCTCGTCGCGGTGTCTCGGGAAGGTTGATAGTCGACAGCGTCCTGGAGCGCCACCCCTGGCGGCGGGTCGCCTACGTCCCCAAGCAGTCGGACGTCCTCACCTACCTCGTGTCCGAGCTTCGCCCCGGCGATCTGTGCCTCACCCTCGGAGCGGGAGACCTCACGGCGATTCCCGACGAGGTGAAGCAGGCCCTTGATCGAGGCCCAGAGTGACCTGGGACGAGGTGTTGAGGAGACGCCTGGATCTGATGGCCGAGTGCTTCCCGGCGTTGAGACGCGACGTGGACATCGCTGCGATGACGACCTACCGGGTGGGGGGAGCCGCGGCTGGCTTCCTGGAGGTCGCCGATGAGGACGAGCTCGCCAGGATCGTCGATTTCCTCGTCTCCGAGCCGATAGCGGTGCTGCTCATAGGGAACGGGTCCAATCTGTTGGTGGCCGATGCGGGCTTTGCGGGTCTCGCGCTTCACCTGAGCGAGGCTTTCGGCGAGGTCGTCATCGACGGAACCGTCGTCCGTGCCGGTGCGGCGGCTCCGCTCCCTGTCGTCGCCAGGCGGACGGCACTGGCTGGTCTCACCGGCTTCGAATGGGCGGTGGGCGTTCCCGGCACGGTCGGGGGTGCCGTCCGCATGAACGCCGGGGGTCACGGATCGGACATCGCCCGGTGCCTGCTCAGGGTCCGCGTGGTCGACCTGCACAGCGGCGAGGATGAAGTCGTGCCCGCTTCCGGCCTCGATCTGCGGTATCGCCATTCGAACCTGCGCTCTGAGCAATTGGTGGTTTGCGCCGATCTGGGCCTGCGCAACGGCGACCCTTCACAGTCGCTGGAGGCGATCGCTGGGATCGTGAAGTGGCGACGCGAGAACCAGCCCGGCGGGCAGAACGCGGGTTCGGTCTTCGCCAACCCTGAGGGCGATTCTGCCGGGCGGTTGATCGACGCAGCCGGGTGCAAGGGTTTGCGGATCGGGTCAGCCGAGGTCAGCCCCAAGCACGCGAACTTCTTCCAGGCCGACGAGGGTGGTTCCGCAGACGACATCTACCGCCTGATGAGCGAGGTTCGGCGACGAGTCCTCGAGCAGACCGGAACCTCGCTCGAGGCCGAGACCCGGCTCGTCGGCTTCGACGGCGAGGACCGTCGATGAGCGCCAACCTGGCGCCGCCACGCTCGGCCCGACCGGTCGAAATCATCGATCCGAGGATCCGTGAACGCAGGATCGGGGTGAAACGGGCGGCAGGCAGGCGCCGGCTGCGCGCCCTCGTGCTGCTCCTGCTGGGCATGCTCGTGTTGAGCGGGCTGGTGCTCCTCAGCCGCTCGCCGCTCCTCGATGTCGACGACGTCCGGGTGTCAGGCGCCGACAGCACGGCGATCGCCAACGTCGTCGAGCAGTCCGGGATCCACCTGGGCGATCCGATGCTCGAGGTCGACACGGGCGGTGCCGCGGCCGCAGTTGAGGCCCTGCCATGGGTCAAAGCAGCCGAGGTGGCCAGAAGGTGGCCGGGCAGGATCGAGATCATCGTGGAGGAGCACGAGCCGGCGGCGCTGGTCGAGGGAGCCGGCAGCACTGGGCTGGTGAGCCCGACAGGTGAAGTGATCGCCGAGCGGGCGGACCATCCCGGGGAGCTACCAAGGATAGTGCTGGAATCCGCCACCGTCCCGCCTGCGGGTGAGGCACTCCCCGCGGATCAGATCGCCGTGCTGGATGTCGTGGTCGGGCTCGATCCCGAGATCGAGTCGCTCATAGACCTGACGCGGGTGGAGCGAGCCGGCACGGACCCCGAGATTCGCTTCGAGCTGGCCGGCGGGGGCGAGATCAACTTCGGTGAGATCGAACTGGTGGAGGAGAAGCTGGTGGCCATCTCGACGCTGCTGTCCGGCCAGGTCGTGCTGGAGGGCCTCGACACGATCGACGTGCGCGTCCCTTCCGTGCCGGTGATCACGCGTCTCCCCGGTTTCGGGTCCAGCGTCCTCCCGGCTGGCGCTGATGGCCAAATCCACCCATCTGAGGCCGTCGCGAGCGATGATTGACCCACGACACAGCGTCGCCGTAGTCTTTTTCGACTTGCAACAAGAGGTTCACCCGTGGTGAACCTCGAGTCCAACGTGAGCCTCAGTGTGTACTCGAAGGTTTGTCGTTCCCCGGAAGGGGGCGTCGGGCCGTATTCGTCTCCGTCTCGACCTCCGTGGGAGGGGGTTGCGCGCTACCAGCGGGCTCTTTTGAACGGGTACACCACCACGTGGAGGTAGGGAGACCCATGGCCCACAATCCTCAGAACTACCTGGCAGTCATCAAAGTCGTCGGGATCGGCGGCGGTGGGGTGAACGCCGTGAATCGGATGATCGACGCCGGACTGAAGGGGGTCGAGTTCGTCGCGATCAACACCGACGCCCAAGCACTGCTGATGAGCGACGCCGACGTCAAGCTCGACATCGGCCGCGATCTGACCCGCGGCCTCGGGGCGGGAAGCGACCCCGACATAGGGCAGCAGGCGTCCGAGGACCACCGCGACGAGATCGAAGAGGTCCTCAAGGGCGCCGACATGGTGTTCATCACTGCCGGCGAGGGCGGCGGGACCGGTACCGGCGGGGCGCCGGTCGTAGCCGAGCTCGCCAAAGGCCTGGGGGCGTTGACCATCGGTGTGGTCACCCGGCCCTTCGGGTTCGAGGGCAAGCGCCGGGCGGTCCAGGCGGATTCGGGCATCAGCCGTCTCCGCGACAAGGTCGACACCCAGATCGTCATACCGAACGACCGACTCCTGACCGTGGCGAACCAGCAGACATCGGTCCTCAACGCGTTCAAGATGGCCGATGAGGTCCTGCTCCAAGGCGTTCAGGGGATCACCGACCTGATCACCACGCCGGGGCTGATCAACACCGACTTCGCCGACGTGAAGATGATCATGGCCGATGCCGGGTCGGCGCTGATGGGGATCGGCTATGCCTCCGGCGAGGGGCGCTCGGTGGAAGCTGCCCGCCAAGCCATCTCGAGTCCCCTTCTGGAAGCGTCGATCGACGGCGCGAGGGGGATCCTCCTCAACATCTCCGGAGGCAGCGACCTCGGCCTGTTCGAGGTCAACGAAGCGGCATCGGTCATACACGAGGTCGCCCACCCCGAGGCGAACATCATCTTCGGGGCGGTGATCGACGACGAGATGGGCGACGAGGTGCGGGTCACGGTGATCGCTGCGGGGTTCGAGCGATGGGACGAGGGGCGCAGTCGACGACCACGGCTGACCGACCTGGGCGACGAGGACGATGACACCGACCTGGCAGACGTCTTCGCCGAAGACGAGGAATTCGAGATCGACGAAGGCGGCGACGAGTTCGACGTGCCCTCGTTCCTCAAATAGGGGAACCCCGCGGGTCCGCACGTGACGTCGGAGGTTCTGCGGTATCCGGCGGGAGCGGGCCGGACGGTCTGGGTCAGGTTCGGTGACGCGGCCGACGGGGATCTGGCCGTGACCGCGCCGGCAGACCTGCTGGCGGAACGCCGAGCCGCGATTCACAGTTCCCGCTGGACCTGGCTGAGGCAGGTCCACGGCGCCGAGGTGGTCGTCGTCACGGAACCAGGTGAGGGCGCCGGCGCCGAGGCGGACGCGGCCGTGACCGATCGACCCATGGTGCCACTCGCCGTACACACAGCGGATTGCGCCCCGGTGGCACTCTGGAGCGACGAGGGAGTGATCGGGGCGATCCACGCGGGCTGGCGGGGCCTGCTGGTGGGCGTAGTCGCCAACTGCTGCCGGCACATGCACCGGCTCGGCGCCGGTGACCTCTTCGCCGCAGTGGGCCCCTGCATCTCGGCTGCTCGATACGAGTTCGGTCGCGACGAGCTGGCGCTGCTCGAGCAACGCTTCGGGCCCGCGGTGGTAGGGCACACCACCGAGGGAGGCCCGGCGCTGGACCTGCGCGCCGCTGTTTCGGCTGCCCTGCGACAACAAGATGTGAGCCTCGTCGAGGTGTCACCGGTCTGCACTGCCGAGTCCGACCGCCACTTCTCGCATCGGGCCCGACGGGACGCGCGGCGACAGGCGACCGTTGTCTGGCTCGAAAGCAGCGGGCCGACGTGACCAACGCCGACTTGGTGGAGCGACTGACGGAGCGCCGCCTCGCTCTCGAGAAAAGGGTGCACAGCCTCGGTGGCGAAGGGGTGGCGATCGTGGCCGTGACGAAGGGCAGGGGCTTGGATGTCGTCGAGGCGGCCAGAGCAGCCGGCTTCGGCGACCTGGGTGAGAACTATGCCCAGGAGCTCCGCTCGAAGGCCCGTGCCCTGAAGGACCTCGGCCCGGACGGCACCGGACCCGGGCCGGAACCACAACCGGTCGCGTGGCACTTCCTCGGTAGGTTGCAGCGCAACAAGGTGCGCTTGATCTCCGAGCATGTCTCGCTGTGGCAGAGCATCGACAGGACCGCCGTGATCGAAGAGCTCGGTCGTCGCTCCCCGGGAGCGGCGGTGCTCATCCAGCTCAACCTCTCGGGGGAACCCCAGAAAGGCGGGTGCTCGTTCAGCGAGGCGCCGGCGTTGGTCGAGCGCGCCGCGGCGTTGGGGCTTCAGGTCGACGGCCTGATGGGTGTCGCTGCGGCGGGCGCCGGCGGCCAAGCCCGGGCAGGCTTCCGGTCCTTGGTCCGACTCGCCGACGAACTGGACCTGCCGGTCAGATCGATAGGGATGTCCGATGACCTCGAGATCGCACTCGAAGAGGGCTCCACCATGGTACGTGTCGGCAGCGCCCTCTTCGGGCCCCGGCCGCAGGCGACACGCCGGTGAGGTCCACTACCGGGCGGTTGCTGCGTGGGACACTGAAGTAAACTCCCACCGAGGAGGAAGTATGGGAGTGTGGCGAAACGCCATGTCGTACCTCGGGCTCGGTCCCGACGAGGATTACGATGAATACGAAGTCGGCGAGGCACCCGATGCGTCCCCGACCCAGGTGGCTGCAGCACGCGCGGCAGCGGAGAGCACCGAGGTCAGCCATGAACCGGAACCCGTCATCCGCCCGCTCACTCCCAAAGCCGACGGGGACGGGCCGGCGAGCCGCCCTCGTACATCAGTTGTCCGCCCGTTGCCCTCCACCGTGACTGCCAAGCCGAAGATCATCGCTCCGGCATCGTTCAACGACGCCCAGCAGGTGGCGGACGGGGTCAAGGAGCGGACACCGGTGATAATGAACCTCCAGGGCTGTGACCGGGAACTGGCTCGCCGTCTGATCGACTTCGCCAGTGGGCTCTGCTACGGGCTGGGCGGGCAGATGGAGCGGGTGGCCGACCAGGTGTACCTCCTCACGCCCGCCGACGTAGAGGTGTCGGCCGACGACCGCCGCCGACTGCAAGAGCGCGGACTCGTCGACTGATCACAGGTCATGATCCAGAGCATCGTCTGCGGTGCCCTTTGGGGCTTCTTCATCCTGGTGATACTCAGGATCGTGTTCAGCTGGTTTCCAGCGTCTTCGGGGGGTGGCCTGGAGGTGGTGATGGGGGTCCTCTTCACCCTCACCGAGTGGGCCCTCGGTCCGGTGCGGAAGCTGTTGCCCCCCGTCCGGATGGGTGGCATGGGCCTGGACCTGTCACCGATTGTGATCATCCTGTTGGTCCAGGTGCTCATCGCGGTCACCTGTTCCTGAGTGCTTGGGAGTACGATCGAGGCATGGATGTGACGCCACAGCTCGTCGAGCAGGTCGAGTTCGCCGACAAGTTCCGGGGCTACGACCCGGATCAGGTAGACGACTTCCTCGAGCGGGTGGGCGTAGCACTGGCGGGACTCACCGAACAGTTGAAGCAGGCGACAGAGCGGGCTGAGCGCGCCGAGAGCGAGCTCGCCGTGGCGAGCTCGGGGGCTCCCCAGCAGGTGCGCAGCGAGGAGCAGGAGGCCGAGAAGATGGCCCGTACCCTGCTCCTGGCCCAGAAGGCGGCTGATCAGGCGGTGGAAGAAGCCAACGCCGCGGCCGAAGCGACCCTCTCGGAGGCCCGGACGGCCGGGGAGAAGCTCCGTTCGGAGGCTCAACAGGAGGCCGATCGCCTGCTCGGCGAAGCACGCGCCGAACACGAGGCGCTGACCCGACGCGCCCGTGAGGAGGCGGAGGAGGAAGTCGCCGAGCAACGGCGGCAGCTGATCGAACAGATCGAGGAGCTCGAGACGATTCGAGACGGCCTGATGAGCGACGTCGGTTTGCTGGAGGGACACCTCGACGCGTACCGCAGCAGCCTCCAGAGCACCATCGATGGCATCCAGTCGATCCTCGACAACCCGGAGTCGGGCCCACCGACGGAGGTGCCCGGTCTCAGCGACATCAGCACCCCTGCAGTACGCGACGAGCTCAGGGGACTGCCGGAACCGCCGCCGGTAGAGATACCTCCCCGCGACGATCTCGCGCCGCAACCTGAGCCGGTCGGTCCCTCGGCCGTCTTCAAGAGCCCGCTCGGGCCTCCACCCGCCGCTGAGAAGCACCCCGAACCCGGCCCGTCCATCTTCGGTGCTCCGCCGGTGGTGGGCGACGACAGCGAGTGGGGCCCGGGAAGCTGGTCCAGGGTCGGCGAGGACCTCGGCACTCAACCCTCGCCGCCGCCGGATGCGCCGGCATTCGCTCCCGTCACCGGCCCCGGTGACCAAGACGATGTCGAAGAGCCTGAGTTGGTGAGCTCCGACGACCGGTTCTTGAAGGAGTTGAGCGAAGCCGTCAACGCCGAGACCCCCAAGACCGCTGACGACGTAGAAGCCGATGCCGCCATGGCTGCCTTCTTCGAGTCCGAAGAGGACGAGACGCGGCAGCGCCGGCGCGGGCGAAGGAAGTGACCTGCTCCGACGCCGACCTGCGCGCAATACTCTCCGATCACCCTGATGGAGCGGTCATCGAGATCCTCTGCCAGCCCGGAGCGGTTCGTAACGAGCTGGTTGGCGTTCATTCCGATGCCTTGAAGATCCGGCTCAGCGCGCCACCGGAACGAGGGCGGGCGAACAGGATGCTCTGCGGCTATGTGGCTGAGGTGCTCGGGGTCAGCCGCGGCGACGTGCGGGTGCAGTCGGGAACAAGGAGCCGGCGCAAGCGGTTGTTGGTGGTTGCCAAGTCGGCAAAGGACGTGCTCGTGAAGGTGGCCGACGCGCTCCACCGCCAGGCCTGAGATATCCCGCGATCGTCCATTCGTTGACTTGTATCCTCCGGGCGAGTAGGTTCCGCCAGCCCCCTAGCCGGGAGTGACGGGGGGTGAGAGGTTGCCACCTTGCGGCTTCCTTGGTGTCGGCATCGGAAGGTGTGGCCGGCCGGGGGTCTCCGACGAGCAAGAGGAGCAGAATGGCTGTGGTCGACAAGACGCCGAACAGCAGGAAGAAATCGAGTCCCGCAACAAGAAAACGCTCCACTTCGTCCGCGTCCAAGCCGAAGAACACGAGCACCACCAAGACGGCGGCGACGAAGAAGCCGGCAGCCAAGAAGCCGGCAGCCAAGAAGCCGGCAGCCAAGAAGCCGGCAGCCAAGAAGGCGGCAGCCAAGAAGGCGGCAGCCAAGAAGGCGGTGCCGAAGAAGCCGGCAGCCAAGAAGCGAGCCGGCAAGACAGCAGCCAAGAAGCCGGCGGCCAAGAAGGCAGCCGAGCGGAGCAGGAAGAAGTCGGTGTCCAGATCGAGAACAGCTGCGAAGCGGGCGAAGCCGAGATCACCGTTCGACAAGAGCTTTCTCGATCAGCAGAGGGAGGCACTTCTCGCGGAGCGGGCCAGCCATGTCGAGCAGGCCCTCGCACTGCAGGCCGAGGCCGAGAGCCTCACCGAGAACAGGGAGCCGGGGGACGTGCAGTTCGACGAGGAGTCCGGTGAGGGAGACACCTTTGCCGTCGAGCGCGAGCGTGATCTTGCGTTGAGCGCCCAAGCTCGTGCCCTCATCGACGAGATCGATGCTGCTCTAGCGAGGATCGATGCCGGGAGCTACGGGATCTGCATGGTTTCGGGAAAGCCGATTCCCAAGGAGCGGCTCAAGGCCATCCCGTGGGCGACCGAACGAGTCGAGTACAAGACCGGTGGCTTCGGCCGCCGCTGACGTGACTCGCCGGTCGGTAGGGCCACGTCAGTTCGGCTACATGTTCGGTGTGGCCGGCGGGGTTGTGTTAGTCGATCAGCTCACGAAGTGGTGGGCTGTCAACGACTTGACGGATGGACCGATCCATGTCGTGTGGACCTTGGACTTCACGCTGGCGCACAACACGGGCGCGGCGTTCAGCTCAGCGCAGGCCTTCGGGCCGCTGATCGGGATCCTCGCCCTGGCGCTTGTCGCGGGGCTGGTCTGGGTGGGCCGCGCGATCGACAATCGACCGGGTGCCGTATCGCTCGGCCTCGTCCTCGGCGGCGCGATGGGCAACCTCTGCGACCGGATCTTCCGGGAGGGTGACGGTCTTCTGGGAGGGCCTGTCGTGGACTTCATCGACTTGGGATGGTGGCCGATCTTCAACGTCGCTGACATGAGCATCGTCATCGGTGGCATCCTGCTCCTTCTCTTCGGCCTACGCGAGGAGGTCAGATCCTGAGCGATCAGGGGCGCTCCGGTCACGAGAGAGTCCCGGCGGCCTTGGATGGTGAACGGCTCGATCGGGTCGTGGCGTTGCTGACCGGTTGCAGTCGCTCGGAGGCCGAGCGGGTCATAGCCGAAGGGCATGTCGCGATCAGCGGCACGACGGCAACGACGCGGTCCCGGCGAGTCTGCGAGGGTGAGACGATCGACGTTGCAGTTGATCCGGTACGTGAGCCACTGGCTCTCGAGGCCGACTGGTCGGTGAGCGTTCCAGTCGTCTACGAGGACGAGGATCTCGTCGTTGTGGACAAGCCGGCGGGTCTCGTCGTGCATCCAGGGGCCGGAACCCGGCAGGGCACGCTCGCGGCCGGCCTGCTCGCCCGCTACCCGGAGTTGGCCGGGGTGGGAGAGGCCCTCCGCCCTGGCATCGTTCACCGGCTGGACAAAGGCACTTCGGGCCTGTTGGTGGTGGCCCGCAACGAGCCTGCTCGACGGGACTTGGCCGCACAGCTGACGGAGCGCCGGATGGAACGACGGTATCTCGCTCTCGTGTGGGGCCGCTTCGAGGAAGGGTCAGGCGTCATCGACGCGCCGATTGGGAGGTCCGATCGGGACCGCACCCGCATGGCTGTCACCGCGAGCGGTCGGGAAGCGCGAACCCGCTACCACGTGATCTCCAGCTTCGCCGAACCGGGTCCCCTGACGCTTCTCGAATGCTCCCTGGAGACCGGCCGGACCCACCAGATAAGGGTCCATCTCGCCCAGATCGGTCATCCGCTTGTCGGGGACCTCACCTATGGCCGGGGTCGGCGCGACCTGGGCCTCGACCGGGTCTTCTTGCATTCGGCCCGACTCCGGCTCGTACACCCGAGATCCCGGGAGGAGATGGTCTTTGCCAGCGAGTTGCCCCCTGACCTGAGGTCTCTGCTGGCGAGCTCTTGTTGAGCGCCGCGGCGATCGCCCGGGAGCGAACCCGCCTGTCGGATGGTCAATCCGGCCACGCCTGGGCCCCGCGGGCCATCTCGGCGATCTCGGCCAAGGTGAACCCGTCGAGCAGCTTGCGCATCTCGTCGCCGACGTGACCCCAGATGGCGAGCAGGACGCACTGGCCTTCGTGGTCGCACGCACCCCCGGTATGGGGTTCCCCGAAGTCGCCGGCCACGATGGGACCCTCCACGGCGCTGACGATGTCAGCGAGGGTTATCGTGTGTGGGTCGCGGGCGAGGACGTAGCCGCCACCCACCCCGCGCTTGGATCGGACCAGCCCGGCGCCCTTGAGCGCGAGGAGGATCTGCTCGAGATAGGGCTGGGGGAGGCCAGTGCGATCGGCGATGTCACGGACCGATGTCGGGCCGTCCTCCTCGGCGTGCAGGGCCAGCGACAGGAGGGCCCTGCTCGCGTAGTCACCTCTGGTGGAGACCTTCACCTCGCCCATCGTACGGCCTCGAAAGGGCTGGAGTATCGAGCTACCGCAGGCGATAGCTTAAGGGCAGAAGCCTGTCCATCGTTCAAGGAGCCGACAAGGAGGCTTGTGGGCGATCACCCGCTGCTGCCCGACTATCGGGGTGCCTGCATCACGAAGCTGGTTCCCGCGCTCCTCCAGTCGCCCGAAGACGCCCCTGGCTGGATGCCGCCGGACGCGCTCGGAGCGAGGCAGACGGTCTTGCTCGTGCTCGACGGACTGGGCTGGTTGCAGCTCGAGGACAGGGCCTCGCTCACACCCACGCTCAACTCGCTGCCCGGCATGGCGTTGACGACAGTGGCACCTTCCACGACGGCGTCGGCGCTCGCCTCGTTGACGACGGGGCTTCCGCCGGGGGAGCACGGCTTGATCGGGTACCGGGTCAGCGTCGACGGGGAGGTCCTCAACGTCTTGCGCTGGAGGACGGCGCGCGGCGACGCTCGCACGACGATCCCGCCGGAATCGGTCTGTTCGGACGCGCCCTTCTGCGGAGAGCGGCCGCCGGTGGTCACGCGGGCCGAGTTCGTCGATTCGGGCTTCACGCTCGCTCATCTGGCAGGCACGCGAATTCACGGCTATCGCATGCCATCGACTCTTGCGACCGAGGTCAGCCAACTCGTCGCCGCCGGCGAGCCGTTCGTCTATGCCTACTACGACGGCATCGACAAGGTGGCACATGAGTACGGCCTCGGCGAGCACTACGCCGCAGAGCTTGCAGCAGTGGATCATCTCGTGGCGTACCTGATCTCGATCCTGCCGCCCGACTCAGCACTCGTCATAACAGCCGATCATGGTCAGGTGGACACCGGTGACGATGTCGTGGCCCTGGATCCGGAGGTTCTCAGCCTGGTGGATCACCAGTCAGGCGAGGGGCGGTTCCGCTGGCTTCATGCCCTACCCGGCGCCGTTCATGAGCTGTGTGACGTTGCGTCGGCCCGCCATGGAGACGACGCCTGGGTGTGCAGCAGGGAGGAGATGATCGTCGACGAGTGGTTCGGACCGGTCGTGACCGATCGGGTGGGCGCCATGCTCGGAGACATTGCTCTCGTCGCACGGACCGACGTTGCCTTCGATGATCCCGCCGATACCGGTCCCTTCGTCCTGCGAGGACGTCACGGCTCGTTGACGGCGGCGGAGATGCTGGTACCGCTGCTCGTCGCCAGACGGTGAACTGCGGCCACCTCGTTATCGGTAAGCTCCCCGCTCATGCCTGATGATCCGCGCTCTGAAGGCCCCGAGGTGATCACCCCCGACGGCATCACCTCAGGTCCCGAGGAGACGCCCCCAGCGCCCGAGCAGCCCGAGGACGTGCGTTCCGAGGTCGAATCGCCGGCAAAGATCCTGCGTATCGGGTCCATGTTGAAGCAACTGTTGGAAGAGGCCCGTACCACCGAACTCGACGAGCGGGCGCGTGATCAGCTCCGTTCGCTGTACCAGCGGGCGATCTCGGAACTGGAGAGCTCGCTGTCCCCTGACCTGGGCGAGGAGCTCAACCAGCTGAGCCTCGAGTTCCCAGCAGGGGACATCCCGACCGAGGCGGAGCTTCGCATCGCCCAGGCCCAGTTGGTCGGCTGGCTCGAGGGGCTCTTCCAGGGGATCCAGGCGACTCTCGTCGCTCAGCAGATGGCGGCCCGCCAGCAGCTCGAGGGCATGAGGGGGCAGCTCGAACCACCTCACCAGGACCGACCCGGCACGTACCTGTGACCAATCCGTGCTGCTGGTTCGGTTCGGTTAGAATCACACTGCTGTAGTTCGGGAGGGGCCCGGGAAGGAGGGAGCTGCGAGGTGTCGGCATCTTTCGTGCACCTTCATCAGCACACGGAGTTCTCGATGCTCGACGGCGCCTCGCGAATCGGTGAAGTCGTGACCGCGGCGAAGGACGACGGTCAGCCGGCTCTGGCGATAACGGATCACGGCAACATGTACGGCGTCCTGGACTTCTTTCGAGAAGCCCAGAAGGCGGGGGTCAAACCCATCGTCGGCCTCGAGGCCTACATGGCCCACGACTCGAGGTTCGAGAAGCCCAACCGGCGGGGCCGGATCGACGATTCCGGCGGCGACACGGACTCGGGGCACAAGCTCCTCTACCATCTCACGCTGCTCGCCGAGAGCAACGTCGGCTACCGCAACCTCATTCAGCTCGCCAGCCGTTCGTTCCTCGAGGGCTACTACTACAAGCCGCGCATCGACTGGGAGCTGCTCGATTCGCACAGTGATGGCGTGATCGCCACCACTGGCTGCCTCGGGGGTCACGTCCTGCAAAGCCTGCTGAACGACAGCTTCGACGCGGCTCTCGAGAAGGCCGGTCGATTGCAGGAGATCTTCGGTCGGGACAACCTCTTCGTCGAGCTGCAGGATCACGGCATCGACGACCAAAGGCGTACCAACCCGCAGCTGCTGCGCATCGCAGAGAACCTCGATGCTCCGGTGATCGCCACCAACGACAGTCACTATGTGAGGCGTGACGATGCCGTCGCCCACGACGCACTGCTCTGTGTGCAGACCGGCTCGTTGATGAGCGACCCGGATCGCTTGAAGTTCAACAGCGACGAGCACTACCTGAAGACGGCAAACGAGATGCGGGCGCGATTCTCCGAGGTCCCCACCGCCTGTGACAACACGTTGGCAATTGCCGAGAGGTGTGAGGTCGATATCGAGTTCGGCAACCCCAAACTACCGATCTTCCACATTCCAGAAGGGTTCTCCAGTGACGACGAATACCTGAGACATCTCAGCTTCGCAGGCGCTACACAGCGCTGGGGCGACCCGGTTCCGGATCATGTGGTCGAGAGGCTTGCCTATGAGCTCAAGGTCATCGGGGACATGGGCTTCTCCTCCTATTTCCTCATCGTGTGGGACCTGATCCGTTATGCACGCGAGCGGGGTATCCGTGTGGGTCCCGGCCGAGGGAGCGCGGCTGGTTGCGCAGTTGCGTACTGCCTACGGATCACCGACCTGGACCCGATCCGCTACGACCTGCTGTTCGAGCGGTTCCTGAACCCGTCCCGGGTGTCGATGCCCGACATCGACATGGACTTCGACTCGCGGTACCGCGACGACATGATCCGCTACGCCGCCGAGATGTACGGACGTGATCACGTCGCTCAGATCGTCACGTTCTCGACGATCAAGGCTCGAGCTGCGGTGAGGGATGCGGCGCGGGTGCTGGGCTATCCGTACGTGGTCGGGGACAAGGTCGCCAAAGCCATGCCGCCGCTGATAATGGGTCGCGACACCCCGCTTCACGCCTGCCTGGAAGAGCAGGCGAAGCACGCCGACGGCTACAAGATGGCCACCGAGCTCCGGGACATGTACGAGACCGACCCCGATGCCAGGAAGGTGATCGACGTGGCCAAGGGGCTCGAAGGGCTGCGTCGCCAGGACGGGATCCATGCCGCTGCGGTCGTCATCACCCCGGAACGACTCACCGACTACCTGCCCGTTCAGCGCAAGCCTGAATCCGGACAGGATCCCGAGGAGGCGCCGGTTGTCACCCAGTACGAGATGCACGGAGTAGAGGATCTCGGGCTCCTGAAGATGGACTTCCTGGGACTGCGAAACCTCGACGTGATCCAGGACACCGTCGCACTTGTCGCCGAGACACGCGAGCACGACATCGACATCGATCAGATCCCACTCGACGACGAGGCCACCTTCGCGCTGTTGTCACGGGGCGACTCGATCGGAGTGTTTCAACTCGAGTCCGGCCCGATGCGCGCTCTCATGAGGTCGCTGGCCCCCAGCCGATTCGAGGATGTCGCGGCTTTGGTAGCTCTCTATCGCCCGGGTCCGATGGCGGCGAACATGCACAATGACTACGCCGACCGCAAGAACGGGCGGAAGCCGGTCGAATACCTGCATCCCGATGCCGAGGAGATCCTGGCGGACACCTACGGGCTGATGATCTACCAGGAGTCGGTGATGCGCATCGCTCAGCGGTTCGCCGGGTATTCGCTCGCCGAAGCCGACAACCTCCGCAAGGCATGCGGGAAGAAGATCAGAGAGCTGATTGCCAAGGAGCGAGAGAAGTTCATCTCGGGCTGTGCGGCAAACGGCTACGGCGAGGAACTGGGCCGCGAGTGGTTCGACATCATCGAGCCCTTCGCCGACTACGCGTTCAACAAGAGCCACAGCTACGGGTACGGCTACATCGCCTACCAGACGGCGTATCTGAAGGCGCACTACCCGGCGGAGTACCTCTCGGCGTTGCTGACCAGCGTCAAGACGAATCTCGAGAAGGCGGCCGTCTACCTCGCCGAGTGTCGCAACGCGGGCATCGATATCACCGTCCCCGACATCAACCGGAGCGCCTCGGACTTCACACCGGACGTGGAGGGGAACGTCATATTGTTCGGCCTCTCGGCTGTACGGAACGTCGGCGAGGGACTCGTCGAGCTGATCCTGGCCGAGCGCGACAAGAACGGGCGGTTCGCCGATTTTGCCGACTTCTGCGAACGTGTCGATTCGACCGTCCTCAACAAGCGGACAATCGAGTCGCTCATCAAGGCTGGTGCGTTCGATTCGCTGGGCCATCCTCGCCAGGGGCTGATGGTGGTGTTCGAGCAGATCGTCGACCACACGCTTCAACGTCGGCGCGAGCACGACATGGGCGTCATGTCGCTCTTCGGGGACCTGCGAGAAGGGCCTTCCTTCGACGAGCGCCCCGAGATCCCCGCCATCGACTTCGACAAGAAGCATCGACTCGCCTTCGAGAAGGAGATGCTCGGGCTCTATGTGAGCGACCATCCGCTCATGGGTGCCGAGGCGGCCTTGCGGCGCCGCTCGGACTGCACGGTCCTCGAACTGGCCGAGCAGGAAGACGGTGCCAACGTCAAGGTGAGCGGGATAGTAACCAACCTCCAGCGGAAATGGACGAAGAAGGGAGATCTCATGGCGGTCTTCCAACTCGAGGATCTCCAGTCCTCGGTGGAGGTGATGGTCTTCCCGCGGTCGATGAGCGAGCACGGGCACAAGCTCGAAGACGATGTCGTGGTTGTGATGTCGGCACGAGTCGACACGCGAGACGAGGTCCCCAAGTTGATCGCGCGTGAGATCGAGGTGTTCGAGCCTCTCGGGGACCAGAAGCCTCCACTGCGCATACAGCTACCCACCGCCAAGGTCGATGACGGCCTGGTGGGCGAGCTCAAGGGGTTGATTCGGGACTTCCCCGGCGAGTCGGAGGTCTTCATACACCTGGGCGACAGCCAGGTGCTGCGCCTGCCGGACGAGTTCTGCGTCAATACCGCCAGCGGCCTGGTTGCCGAACTGCGGGTTCTCCTCGGAGCAGGCGCCGTTGTCTTCTGATTGTCGAGTTGCAGGAAGCACCTTCGTTCGCTGGACTAGTAGGGGAGATCCGCAAACCACCGGGGGCTCACCACATGTCAATCGAGGTCGAGACCAAGGACTGCACGGCGCTCAGCGATGCCGAGATGGCCGAGATGGCCGACCTGGCCGCTGACTGCGCGTCGCGTTACGAGATCGGCCTGCTCTCCAAGCAGGCCGACGAGTGGGTGTTGGTCACCCTGGTCCGAGATGGCACGAAGCTGAAGGGTTACTCCTTCAGCACTCTCGAGCGGATAGGCGGGACGCCGAGCGTCCTGCTCGGCCTGGCTTGCATCGCGCGTTCGAGCAAACGCGACACCGTCCTGCGTCAGCTCATGTCCGAGTGCTTCAGGCGAGCGCTGATGGCCTTTCCCGACGAGGACGTGCTCATCGGGGGCCGTCTGGTGGACGAGTCCGGGTTCGAGGCGTTCAGGAGCCTCCAGGGGATCGTTCCCCGACCCGGCCACAAGGCGTCGGGTGAGGAGCGGGCCTGGGGCCGCCGGTTGGCCAAGCGATTCGGGTTCGACAACGGCGACTACGACGATCGCAACTTCGTCGCCAGGGGCGATGGGCAGTTCCCCCTTGCCCTGGACCACGAGTCGCCCAGGCCCGAACAAGCCGATCCCGATGTCAGGGCGCTGTTCGACCCCGTCGACTCGGCTCGGGGCGACGCCCTGATCACCTTCGGCTGGGCCATGGCCGAGGACCTTCTCAAGTACGGTTGACAGCTCGGCCTATCGCGCTGAGTCACAGCATGGATTTCGAAGCCGTTGTCCGCTCCCGGCGGATGTGTAGGGACTTCCTGGACCGACCGGTGCCCCGCAGCACAGTGGAAGGGATCATCGACGTTGCCCGACGGGCGCCGTCGGCGGGCCATGCTCAGGGTCGGGAGTTCCTCGTACTGGAAGGCGATGAGACGAGTCGGCTGTGGGACCTCGCTCTTCCGGCCGGCGACCGTTCGAGCTTTCGTTGGCCCGGCCTGCTCGAGGCGCCGGTTCTCGTCTTGCCGACGGTGTCGCAGAAGGCCTACTTGCGCCGCTACTCGCAACCGGACAAGGCCGGCTCCGGCCTCGGTGAGAGCGCCGAGTCCTGGAGGGTGCCGTACTGGTACGTCGACGGGGGTTGCGCGGTGATGACCATGCTGCTGGCCGCCTGCGCCGCCGGACTCGGCGCCTTGTTCTTCGGCCTCTTCGACAACGAGCAAGCCGTCGCCGAGGGGTTGGGAATCCCGCCGGAGCATCAGCCACTCGGGGTTGTCGCTCTCGGGTATCCGGCCTCGGAGACACCGAGCCGGTCGACGGCGCGGCAACGACCGGCTCTCGAAGAGCTGATCCATCGCGGCGAATGGTGAGTGTCCCGCCGTACGGGAGGTGCCTGATCCCTGCGGGGCGACTCCGCTCGCGAGAGACTGGTGGGCGTGGAGAAGGGGAGGCGCCGCGTTGTCATCGGCTTGGTGATAGCGGTCAGCGTCAGCATCCTCGGGACGCTGTGGTACTGGCAGATAGAGGACTTCGGTCTGCTCGACGGCTTCTACCAGACGGTCATCACCGTCTCGACGGTCGGCTTCGGCGAGGTACAACCCCTCGACGACACGGGTCGCATGTTCACAACGCTGCTGATACTCGGGGGCGTCGGCGCCATCCTGTACGCGATCGGTGGCTTGTTCGAGGAGCTGATCGAGGGCCAGCTCTACCGCTTCGGGAGGCGGCGCATGGAGCACAGGATTGAACGGCTGGACGACCACGTCATCGTCTGCGGTTACGGCAGGGTTGGTCGGGAGATCGCCTCGTTGGTCGATCTGCCCGAGAGGGTCGCGGTGGTGGAGAACGACCCGGAGCGATGCCGGTGGGCCAGTGAGGCCGGGTACACCGTCATCAACGGCGATGCCACCAGCGATGACGACCTCCGCCGGGCCGGTATCGAGCGTGCAAGCACCATCGTGATCAGCCTTCACTCCGATGGTGACGCCATCTCCACAGCCCTGTCGGCTCGGCACCTCAACCCGGGGATTCGCATCGTCGCGCGGGCCAACGCGGCCAACTCCGAGCGCAAGCTCGAGATCGCCGGGGCTGATCACGTCGTCAACCCCCTGAACATCGGAGCTCGTCGCCTCGTGTCCTTCGCTCTCTCACCGGCGGTCGCCGACTTCGTCGATGTGGCAATGCATGGCGGGACACTCGAGTTCCGGCTCGAGGAGCTGATCGTACCGACCAGTTCGCCGCTCGTGGGCCTCACGATCGGCGAGGCGCAGATCCGTGAGAAGACCGGTGCTCTGGTCCTTGCTTTGCGCCACAGTGACGGCACCTACGACGTCAACCCGCCCCCCGACACCAAGCTGCTCTCCGGCCTCACCGTCATCACGGTCGGTACTCGGGAACAGATCGAAGCGCTGAACCAGTACGTCCGGGTCAAAGACCGCCGGGTCAGCTGATCGCTGCCGGAAGGCCGTCTCGGCCCGGCGGAACCCGGGGTCTGCCGGAGGCCGCTCCCGACAGGTCCGATTCCAGCGCTCGAACCGGGCGCGGGTAGGGTGACTCACCGACAAGGTCCAACAGGACAGGGGGAGTGATGGGCAAGCAGATCCCGATTGTGGACTACCTCGTCCTCGACGACGGCGATCCACACCTCATGGCCCACGAGTGCAGCGAGTGCGGTGCCCGCTACTTCGATCGCCGCAACGCCTGTGCGAGCTGTGGTGGCCGTGAGTTCACCCAGCGGCCGCTGCCCACCGACGGCGTGTTGCGCACTTTCACGATCTTCGGGCGTTCCGACAAGCCATTCGCTTCCGGTGTCGTCGAGCTGAGCGACGGCACCAGCGTCAAGGCGAACATCGTCGGCATCGACCCCGATCCTGACCGCATCGAGTTGGGGATGAAGGTCGATATGACCACCTTCTCGGCCGGAACCGACGACGACGGGACCGAAGCGATCTGCTTCGGCTTCGCTCCATCTAGCTGAATCGACCTGGAGTAGAGGAATGGGACAGGACGTCTGGGTGCTCGGGACCCACATGACCAGATTCGCCCGGTATGACGACAAGGATCTCATCGACCTCGGGTCCGAGGCCTGTCTCGGCGCTTTGGATGACGGGGGAGTGACGATACATGACATGGGGGTCCTTGCCTCGGGCAACCTCGGCGAGGCTGCCGGCGGTGTCGGTCAGCGTCTCCAGAAGCAGATAGGTCAGACCGGCATTCCCGTCTACAACGTGGCCAACGCCTGTGCCACAGGTGCGACCGCGTTCCGGACGGTCCTGTTGACGATCAAGGCCGGCGAGGCCGACATGGGCCTGGCGGTCGGCCTCGAGCAGATGGGCAAGATGGGCATGCTCGGTGGAGGGCGGGGCGGTGGTCGCGGCGATGGCAGGAAGGTGTTCACGCCACGGGGCCGCTACGGAGCCGTGATGGGTGTCGAGGGGCGAATCGGCACGGGCATGATGCCCGGGGTCTTCGCGCAGGCGGGCATGGAGTACGCCTACGAGAACGACGGGGTCGGCTTCGACCAGTTCGCCAAGGTGGCAGAGAAGAACCATGCCCACTCGGTCCTGAACCCACTGGCGCAATACCAGAAGGAGTTCAGCATCGACGAGATCAAGCAGGCCGAGATGATCTCGTACCCCAACACCTTGCTGATGTGCTGTCCGACCGGTGACGGAGCAGCGGCGGCGGTGCTGGTCGGCGAGGAGAAGCTCCGCAGCCTCTCCAAGGAACAGCAGCAGCGGGCGGTGAAGGTATCGGCGTCGGTTCTGACGTCAGATCCCTGGACGGAGAGCTGTCAGGTCCAGCCCGATGTGAACACCCTCACCCGCAATGCCGCGGTCCAGGCCTACGAGCAGGCCGGTGTCGGTCCCGAGGATCTCGACCTGGTCGAACTGCACGACTGCTTCGCTACCGCCGAGCTCGTCCACTACGACAACCTCCAACTCTGCGAGCCCGGCGGGGCCGGCGACTTCATAGACTCAGGGGGGCCGTGGCGGGACGGCAGGACGCCGGTGAACGTGAGTGGTGGCCTGCTCTCGAAGGGCCACCCGCTCGGTGCGACCGGTATAGCGAACATCTACGAGGTGGCGACGCACCTGCGAGGCGAGGCGGGTGATCGCCAGATCGAAGGCGCGAAGGTGGGGCTGACCCACGTCATCGGCCTCGGCTCGGCCTGCGGGGTGCACATACTGGAGAAGGCTGCCGGCTGACTCCCGGGTGATCGCCCATGAGAGCCGTGAAGCGCAGCGCCGACGGTGTAACCGTGTTCGAGGCACCGGAGCCCAGCGGGCCCGGGGTGACGGTCCATGTGCGGGCGGCGAGCATCTGCGGGAGTGATCTCAAGCTGCTGGAGTTCGGGCCGTCGGAGCACATCATCGGCCACGAGATCGCCGGTGTGCTCGACGACGGCACGCCGGTGGCCGTCGAGCCGAAGGTGCCGTGCCGCGAGTGCAGCTGGTGCCGGTCGGGAAACGAGCAGCTCTGCGATCAGATCGTCATGTCCATGTTGGGATTGACCTGTGACGGCGGGATGGCCGAGAGGATGGTGGTGGACGAACGGTGTCTCGTTCGCCTCCAGTCATCGACGCCCGTCGCAGACTCCAGTCTCGTCGAACCGTTGTCGGTAGGGGTCCACGGCCTTCATCGCGCGGGGCTCGAAGCCGGCCAGAAGGTGGCTGTGGTGGGCGCCGGTGCGATAGGCCTGTGTGCGGCGGTAGCCGCGCTGCACCTGGGCTGTGAGGTGGATGTAGCTGCTCGTCACGAGACCCAGCGCAAGGCCGTCGAGGCGATCGGCGCCGATCAGGATCCCGAAGGCAGGTACGAGATCGTGGTGGATGCCGCCGGGACCGAGTCGAGTCATCTGCGCTCGTCCGAGCTGTGCGCCAAGGGCGGGACGTTGCTGCTGTTGGGCTCGTACTTCGGTGACCTGGTGCTGCCAGGTCTGCCGATCACCGGCAACGAGGTGAGCGTCGTACCTGCCTTCATGTGCGGTACTCACGCGGGACGTCGCGAGATCGAAACGGCGGCGGAGGTGCTGGCCCGGCGTCCCGAGGTCGCCGGCGCGCTGATCACCCACCGGTTCCCTCTCGACGAGGCGCCGGAAGCATTCAGGGTTGCCGCCGACCGGGCCGCCGGCGCGATCAAGGTAGTGCTCGAGCCCTAGCCCGCCTCCAGCTGAGCCGCCAGCTCCTCGCGGGTGCCAACCGGCTGACGGCAGGCGAAGTCACGGCACACGAAGGCGTAGCCGTCCTCCCGGGAATCCCACAGCGGGGAGTCGAAGCGCTCGCCCCAGGCGAGGACCGCGTTGGGTAGGTAACGTGCGCGCACGGTGTTGACGAGGTCGGGACGATCTCCAGCTACGACGATCTCGGTTGGGCCGGAGACGAGCAGGTCGACCGCACCCAACATGTGGGCGAAGGCGGTGGGGTGGCTTTCGAGCGGCACAGCTACGACTGCCAGGACGGCCTCTGCCCTGGTTCGCCAGCCGGTCTCGCCGGTGAGTGCCGCCAGCCGGAGCAGTGCGAGGGCCGCGTTGGCGTTGGCCGAAGGTAGGGCATTGTCGAGTATGTCCTTGGGACGGGTGATGAGCGGTTCGGCGTCCACCCCGGTGGTGAACAGGCCGCCGGTGGAGTCGTCCCAGAACAAGTCGAGCATGGCGTTGGCCACCGCAGTTGCCTCGTCCAGCCAACGGACCCTGCCGGTTGCCTCATACAGACGGGTGAATGCGTCGAGGAGCGCGGCGTAGTCTGCCGCGAAGGCAGGTTGGCCGACCTGCGGAAGTGCGTCGGCGCTCCCCGGCTGCCAGGAGCGAAGCCAACGGCCGTCCCTGCGGCGGAGCTCGGCGAGGAGGAGCTCGGCGCCGGCCACCGCCTCGTCCAGCCAGGCATCGTTCCCGGTCGCAGCAGCGGCCTCGGCGAGGCTCGCCAGCATCAATGCGTTCCACTCGGTGAGGACCTTGTCGTCCAGCCCGGGGCGGGGTCGCCGATCTCGTGCCTGGAGGAGTCGCCGGCGGGCTTCATCGATCTCGGGCGGGCGAAGGAGGTCGCCGCGTACGGGCCGGTGGAGGATGTTGGTGCCCTCGAAGTTGCCCTCGTCGGTCACGCCGTACCATTCGATCGCCGCCGCGGCGTCGCTGCCGAGGATGCCTTCGATCTCGGACTTGGCCCAGGTGTAGAACCTGCCTTCGACTCCTTCGGAATCGGCGTCTTCTGAGGAGCAGAAGCCGCCCTGCGGGTGGCGCAGGTCGCCGATCACGTAGCCGATCGTCTCGTCGACGATCTGCTTGAACCGTTGTTCCCCGGTGACCTGCCAGGCATGGAGGTAGACGCGTGTCAGGAGGGCGTTGTCGTAGAGCATCTTCTCGAAGTGAGGCACCAGCCAGTGTCGATCGACCGAATAGCGCGAGAAGCCCCCGCCGAGTTGGTCGTAGATCCCTCCCGATGCCATGGCGTCGAGCGTGCGGGTGATTACCTCCAAGGTGTTCTCTGCCCGGTTGTGGTGGTGGGCACGCAGCAGGAACTCCAAGTGCATGGCCTGTGGGAACTTGGGTGCTCCGCCGAACCCACCCCATTCCGGGTCGTGCTGTGCCCGCAGATCGCGGTAGGCACCGGCCAGGACCTCCTGGCCGGGTAGCTGATCGCCGGGGGCGAAGACCGACGCCCTCTCGAGTGCCTGGGTGAGAGCAGTCGCCTGCTCGATGAGGTCAGCACGCTTGTCCTGCCATGCCTCGATCACCGCGTCGAGCAGCTCGCGGAACGACGGTAGCTGTCCGCGCCGCTCGTCGGGGTAGTAGGTGCCACAGTGGAAGGGCTCACCCTGGGGGGTCATGAACACCGTCATCGGCCAGCCCCCCTGGCCGGTCATGGCCTGGGTGGCGTCCATGTAGACGGCGTCGATGTCAGGCCGCTCCTCCCGGTCAACCTTCACGTTGACGAAGTGCTCGTTCATCATCTCGGCCGTGGCGGGATCCTCGAACGATTCGTGGGCCATGACATGGCACCAGTGACAGGAGGAGTAGCCGATCGACAGCAGGATCGGCAGGTCCCGTCGCTTCGCCTCGGTGAAGGCCTCCTCGCCCCAGGGGTACCAGTCCACGGGGTTGGCGGCGTGCTGCAGCAGGTAAGGACTGGATTCGCCGGCGAGGCGGTTCATGCTCCAGAGCCTAGAGGGGTGCTGAGCACCAACGTTCGTGATGAGGGCTCATCGAGCTGATGTTGGGGCGTGGAGTGGGGAGCCCCGTGGCTCCACCAGGTAGATTCCTCGGCTGTGGAGATGCGACTCGATGACAGGGTGGCACTGGTGACCGGTGCTTCACGCGGGATCGGCCGCGCCATTGCCGCTACCTTCGCATCGAACGGGGCTGACGTGATGCTCACCTCGCGCAAGGAAGACGCGCTGCGCGACACGGCGCAGCAGATGGAGGGCAACGTCGAGGTGTTCGCAGCCAACGCGGGTGAGCCGGATCAGGCCGAGGCCTGCGTCGATGCGACCCTCGAGCGGTTCGGCCGCATCGACGTGCTGGTCAACAACGCCGCCACGAACCCGTACATGGGTCCTTCGATCGACATCGACCTGCCCCGTTACGACAAGACCTGGCAGGTCAACATGAGGGGCCCGCTCGTGTGGACACAGCTCGCGTGGAACCGCTTCATGAAGGCCCACGGTGGCAACGTCATCAACATCTCGTCAGTCGGCGGTTTCAGCGTCGAGCCTGCCATAGGCATCTACAACGCCACCAAGGCTGCCCTCATCCACCTCACCCGTACCCTTGCCTGCGAACTGTCGCCTGGCGTGCGGGTGAACGCGATCTGCCCCGGGTTGGTGAAGACCGACATGGCTCGCGCCCTGTGGCAGCCGAACGAGCAGGCCTTGGCGAACGCCATGCCGCTGGGCAGGCTCGGAGAACCCCAGGACATCGCCAATGCCGCGCTGTTCCTGGCCAGCGATCTCGCCTCGTGGATCACCGGCACTACGCTGGTGGTGGACGGCGGGATAACGGTGCGGTCGCGATAGGGCCCACAGCGCCCAGTACCGAAGAACCAGGATCCGCGAAGCGGGGTGTTGCCTGCGGCAACACCTGCTCAGCACGGCAGCTCCCCCCGCCGGAGCTTGCCGAGAGTTGTCCGTGGCAGGGCGTCGACCAACAGCAGCTCCTTCGGAGCGGAGTAGGCGGGTAGGCGCTCTTTCACCAGCCGGCGCAGATCCTGCAAGCGAGGGGGTGACCGAGGATCCTGGGGGACGACCATGGCGACGACGCGCTCTCCCCACTCCTCATCGGGACGGCCGACAACAGCCACGTCGCGCACCCGGGGGTCGCTTCGTAGAACCTCCTCGACGGGCTGGGGCCAGACGTTCTCCCCGCCGGTGATTATCAACTCGTCAGCGCGGCCCTCGACGACGAGTCGCCTGTCGCCGGCAGCGAGATGGCCGACGTCGCCGGTCCGGAACCAACCGGCACTGTCCTTCGGATCGGTACCGTCGCGGTAGCAGCGCAGGAGGGTGTGGGATCGCACGAGGATCTCGCCCGGGGTCGGGCCGGCGGATCCGATCCGCACCTCGACCCCGTTCAGGGGGAGGCCGTCATAGACCACCCCGCTCCCGGTCTCGGTCATGCCGTAGCTGGCAACAGTGTTGACGGGACGGTCCTCAGGAATCGCCGAGCCACCCAGGAGGATCCGTACGAACAGGGAAGGATCGATCCTGCGTAGCATGGTCGGAACGAGTGATATGTGCGTCGAACCGGCTCGGGCAGCCGCCTCGACACGCGCGGGATCGAAGCTGGGATGCACCTCTAGCTCGGCTCCGGTGATGAGCGCTCGGGTGACGACCGACAGGCCGCCGATGTGGTTGAGCGGCAGGCACGCCAGCCAGCGAATGGCTGGCGTGACTCCCAGAGCAGTGGTAGTGGCGTAGGCCGACGCTTCCACGGCTTCACGGGTGAGCACCACCCCCTTGGGCTGCCCGCCTGCGCCGCTGGTCGCCACCACGAGGGCATCGTCGGGCTCCACGGGAACGGGGTTCCCACAAGCCGACTCCTCACCGGTGCCGTCCATCACGCGAGCTGGGCTGAACGCGTTCAGCAGTTCGGAGACCACCCGGCGCGGAGCGCGCGGGTCCAGGGGCAGTACGGCATCACCGCGCAGCCAGATCTTCTCTAGCGCACGCACGAAGCCAGGCCCGCCCTCCATGTGCAGGGCGACCAGATCGGGCACGCTCGGAGCCTAGTGGCGAGGGTGCTGCGGCTCTGGCCGGCGACCTCACCCTCCACGATCGGGCACGCTTGGAGCCGGATGGCGAGGGTGGGTGATACTCGCGGTCGTGCACTCGGATGTGGTTGACACGGCGCCATGAACCGCTGGCTGGTCGGAGCACGGCCCCGCACCCTTGCCGCAGCGCTCGTACCTGTCATGGTGGGAACCGCGGCGGCCGCAGGTCTGAATCAGCCCGGAACCGGCTGGGCCAAGGGGATCATCTGGTGGCGCGCCGGTTGCGCGCTCGTCGTCGCGGTGGCGGTACAGGTTGCCACCAACTATGCCAATGACTACAGCGACGGCATCCGGGGTGTCGACAGCGAGGATCGGATCGGACCGGCCCGGCTGGTCGGCTCCGGCTTGGCTACCGCCGCGGAGGTGAAGCGGGCGATGATCGCGGCCTTCGCGGTTACCCTCGTCGCTGGCACGCCACTGGTCCTGGCGGTGGGCTGGGAGCTGGTAGCGGTCGGTGTTGCGGCAGTGGCCGCGGGCTGGTTCTACACGGGTGGCTCGCGGCCCTATGGCTACGCAGGCTACGGTGAGGTCTTCGTCTTCGTGTTCTTCGGGCTGGTGGCAACCGTCGGCTCCACCTATGTCCAGGTCGAGGCCGTCACCGCCCTGTCGTTGCTGTGCGGGGTGGCGGTGGGTTCGCTGTCCACGGCACTGCTGGTGGTGAACAACCTCCGTGACATCCCCGGCGACTCCAGGTGCGGCAAGCGAACCCTGGCCGTGAGGATGGGGGAGAACCGGACCAGGATCGTCTACACCGGATTGATGGTGGTGCCGTATCTGCTGTTGCCGTTGATCGCCGGCGTCTACGCCCGCCCGGTCGCCGCTGCAGCCTTCGTGGTGATCCTGCCGGCGCGCCGACCGGTCCTGCGTGTGCTGGAAGGTGCCGTAGGCCCGGACCTGATCCCGGTCCTGGGCCAGACCGGCCTGGTCCAGTTGGCCTTCGGTGTCACGCTTGCCACCGGCCTGTGGCTCTCGGCGCCGTGAGCTGACCTCCAGGCGATCAGAGGCCGTTGTCCTGGAGCCAGGGGACCACCGCAGCGAGGAAGCCGCCGGGGTTCTCCAGGTGAAGCGCGTGCCCGGCACGGGGTACGGCTCGGTACTCGGCGTTGCCCCCGATCGTGTCAGCCATCT
This sequence comes from Acidobacteriota bacterium, assembly GCA_003577145.1. GTDB lineage: Bacteria > Actinomycetota > Acidimicrobiia > Acidimicrobiales > Microtrichaceae > ATN2. The sequence goes on from QEUP01000009.1 coordinate 50,398, forward strand.
CCCGGCCGAGGGCCGAGAACCGCTCGTCGCGTTCGCCTGCCAGGACGAGGACCGGCATGGCGAGTCGGCGGAGAGCTTCCCAGAGCGGCGCCTGGGTGCCGGTTCCCGCTTCGCGCAGGCTCGCCGCAAGGGCCAGAGGGTCGTTCCGGTGGCGTTCCCGGAGTGCGGCTCGCTCGGCTGGGAGCTGGGCGAACAGCGGTTGGGCGAGCCAGCGGTCGAGAAAGGTGTCGATCCCCTCGCTCTCCAACAACTCAGCCCAGCTCTCGTCGAGGGCGATCCGTTCCGTTCTCTCAGCCTCGCTACGCAGGCCGGGTGAAGCTCCGATCAGCACCAGCCCCCGAACCCGGGAAGCCCCGTCGGCAAGTGCCGCGTGCAGGCACAGGCGCCCACCCATGGAGTAGCCGACGTAGGTAGCGACACCGCCGGTAGCGAGGAGAAGCCGCCCTGCTTCTTCGAGACCGGCGCCAATGGTGCGGGATGCTCCGTGGCGGGGCGCGTCGACGAGGACCAGCTCGTGGGATGTCGCCAACGGATCTGCTAGAGCGTCCCAGACCCGCCGGGTCTGGGTGAACCCGTGCACCAGCACCAGGCGAGGGCCGCCGCCGCAGATCTCATGAGCCAAGCGCGCGGGGTCTCCCGCGGTCACGGAATCGTGCAGCACGTCGGAGATCCTAAGCCTGGGCCATGTGGCTGGTCCTCGTGTCCGGTCCCGGACACCGCCGACCTGCCACGCAACGAACGAACGTTTATTGTCCACGGCCATGCGGCGAGCGATGGGTGATCGGCAGTATCGGCTCCATGTTGCGCTGGTGCTCGGGGTGGTGGTCCTGTCGGTTGGCGCATCCTGCTCGGGCGGCGACACCGCCGGCGACGACTCGGGTGACGCAGGCGGTGGGCAAGGTGGTTCCGGGGAGGAGAGCATCGCCGTCAGCGTCGTGTTGCCGGAGCATCCCTACTGGTCCAACGCGGTGATCGTCGAGGATCAGGAGCTTCTCGACCGTCTCGCCGGTGAGTACGCCGCCCAAACCGGTGCGGCCACCGCGGCGGAGGTCGACGTGGCCCGATTCCTGTTCGGCTGGGTCCCGGTTCGGCTCTTCGATGCCATCCTGGCAGGAGAGCTGCCCGAGGAGGACACCGGAGGCGCGCTCTGGGCGTTCCACCTGTCGGGCTACTACGGCGGGAGGTGGCTGCGCGACGAGATCAGCGCGGCCCAGCCCGACTCGATGATGGCCCGTTACTCGATCGAGCCGACCGAGCAGGGGTTCGCCCGGACGGTGGCGTCGGTCGAGCGCGGGCTTGCCGCTGCGGCGGGAAGCGACGAAGCGGTTCTCAGCCACTCGGAGTACCTGCTCTTCGAGGCCCCGGTCCTGGCCGGCGAGGACAGCCTGTTGTCGATCATCCCCTCCGGCCTGGTGAGCAACTTCGGGTACAACCAGGGCTACTACCTCGAGATCCTGGCGCACCCACCCGCGGGCGTCGCCGGCCCCGAGCAATACGCCGTGACCTGCAATGGGCCCCTCTCGTGCGAATACCAGGAGCCGAAGCTCGCCGCGCTGGACTGGCTGCACCCGGTCGAGGTTGCCCTGGCCGACGGGGCCGACCCTGCCTATGCGGAGCTGGGGGACCGGATCATGCCGTTGCAGGAGGCGGCGGTACCGCTCGGTCGAGCGGTCTGGAGCATCGGGCTGTCGGTGGAGGGCTTCACGCAGGAGGCCTATGACCGGTTGCTCGACATCAGCTCCTCCTACCTCGAGGACGTGCAAGCGGCGGGCCTCGCTGCCAGCAGGGTCATCGCCGAGCACGACGTGGAGCTCGGCCGGAGGGTAGCAGTGGCCGGCGCAGCCATGGACGTGTGGCTGAGCGGCTACTTCGTCGGGCTGCTCGACTCCGGCGACGGGCCCACGCTGCCCGAGTTGAGTGAGGGGTGACCTGGGTCGAGCCGCCGGTTGCCCTCGCTGCTGGCCACGACGTCGACAAGTCCTGCGCCGACCGGGGTGGGGATCTCGGGGAGGGGGATCCGGACACCTGTGTGCTCGTCGTGGGCCAGGGCAGCGACGGCGTGGTACTCCTCGGCCAGTTCCCGGAACCGGTCGACGTGATAGGCGGTGCCGTCGACGAGCGGGCCCGGTACTCCGTCGACGATGGCGGCGATGTCGTCGCCGCTCAAGGTCTTGTGCTTCTCGAGGGCATGTGCGACGGCGAGTACCTCGAGGCGATGCTCGGTGAGGAGCGCGTCCACCGCTCGGTACAGGCGGGCGAGGTTGGTCTCCACCCGCTCGCCGAGAGAGCCCTCGAGAAGCTTCTCGGCGTCCTCCTCGGACTTGCCGCTGCCCCCCAAGGAGAGCCCCATCTTCTTGGAGATGGCCTGGGAGGTGATGGTGGCGCCCATGCCGAAGTACCCCTCCATGTAGGTGGCAAGCTGAGTCGCCCCTTCGAGGTCGGCAGCGACTCCTGAGGAGTTGTCGCCGTTGAAGAACATCCGCTCTCCGGCAAGAGATGCCAGGGCGACCATGATGTCGGCCTCGAACTCGGACCGCCATTGGGTGTGCTGGTCCTCGGGCAGTACCGAGCTGACCATGCCGAGGTAGTTGCCGCCCTTCTCGATCGTGGCGAGGTCTATGCGTGCGTGGCGCCGGAGGAAGTAGGCGGCGATCGCGTGGCTCGCCTCGTGCACCGCCACCGCGTGACGCTCGCGCTCGATGTACTCGACGTCCTCGGGAGGCCCGAGATCCTTGAGTCGTTTCGCTTCGAGGATGTCCTCCCAGGTGATCGCATCGCGATCGTGGCGGATGGCGTTGATCAGCGCCTCGTTCACCAGATCCTTGATCACAGCTCCCGTTGCGAAGGGAGTCATCGTCGCCAGCTTGTCGACGTCGTTGTCGTCGAGGTCGTGTTGAACCTTGCTCAAGTAGCCACGGTAGGTGCGCTTGCGGCCTTCCTTCGAGGGATAGCCGACCTTGTACGTGCGGTCGATTCGGCCCGGCCTGAGCAGCGCCTCGTCCAGTGCTTCGGGCATGTTCGTCGCCATCATGATCAGGATCCGGTACTTGGGTGGGGGCTTCGGGCGCATGCCCAGGGCTCGCCTCACGTGACGGTTGAGGATTCCGCGGGGCTTCTTGAGGCCCGACATCTCCGAAAGGAGAGCCTGGAGGGTGCCCGAGCCGCCGCCTCCTCCCATCATGAACCGGTTCTCGATGCGACCCGCCGGAGCTGTGGCATCCGTTGCACCGCCGGAGTGCCCCAGCAGGAGGTGTCTCGTGCTCGGTGAGAACCAGCGGGAATGATCCGACCAAGGGCTCGACGTGCCCTGGCCGAGCGTCACGCCGGCCAGTTGGCCGCGGTTTCCCAGGGAGTCGGCCTCATCGAGGAACATGATCACACCGCCGTAACGGAGTGCCAGGCGCCGGACCTTGCGGAACAGCCCCTTGACCTTCATGACCCCGACCCCCATGAACATGGATTGGAAGGCACCTGGGTCGACGAACACGAACGGCCTTCCCGTCTCGCCGGCCACTGCCTCGGCGATCAGTGTCTTGCCGGTTCCCGGCGGTCCCCAGAGGAGGATGCCACCGGGCACGAAGCCGCCTCGCTCCTCGATGCTCTCGGGATCCTCGAGGAACACCATGTTCTCCTTGACGCGCTCGAGTACCGCATCCTGGCCCCACACGTCGCCGAACCTGGTGTCGATGTCGTCAGGGAAGTAGGTGTCGACCCCGCCGCGTGAGAGGAACCAGAACAGGCCGACGAACTGGAAGATCAAGAAGAACGGCGCGAGCGCATACTGGAGGATGGTCGGCAGGTGATCGACGAGGCGGTACGGCAGCTCGAACAGTGCGGTGAGCGGGCTCACATCGAACACCGCTCCGAGGACGACGCTGAGCGCTCCTAGCACCGCCAACGCCTTGAGCAGGCGGGCCAGCCGGTACCTGCTCCACGGGTCCATCCGGTCGAGACGGGCTTCGGCTCGACCGAAGATCGAGCGCTTCCAGAACGCGTAGTAGGTGGGGTTGCTCTCGGTCAGCACGAAGTGGAGCTGGCGAACCAGTTCGAGTCCGAAGAGGACCACCAGCCAGCGGTTGTTCATGGCGGTGTCGATGATCGAGTCCTGGAACGCCTTGATCGGGCTCCCACCGAAGTCGGCGAGCACGAGGAACAAGAAGGCGATGGCAATGAGGACCAGGAACTTCACCCGGTCCCACCAGGCCATGGGTTTGCGGAGCTCAGCAGGCGCCGCGCCCGGGTCCACGCTCGTCTTGGATGCCATCTCTAGTTCTCCCCGAGGGTCCATGAGGAGAAGATCCCGTCGATCTGCCCCTCGTTCTGTGAATAGCAGGCCGAGCTGCACTGCATGACCAGGCGGTACATCTGGGTGGTCGCCGGATCGAGCATCGCGAGTTGGTCGATCGTCAACGGACCGTTCTCGCTCTGCACTGCCAGGATCATCCGACTGCCCCGGAAGCCGTCGGCGTTGGTGATCTCCTCGTAGTACGAGACCGTCACATCGTCAGACGTCTCTGCCAACTCGAAGGGATCACCCTGGTCGTCGAGGGCGGCGGCCCGCAGGAACTCGAAGTTGACGATGTCTCTGTCGTCGGCGTCCAAGGGCTTGATCTCGGCAAACCCTGCCGGGTGGGCCGGATCGGGATGACCGAAGTTGCCGGGTGAGGGCTCGGGTCCACCGTCGATGAACTCTATCCACTGACCGGACTCGCCGGACTCGGTCCTGGCGTCACCGGTGAGCTCCACCGGGAAGCTCTCCCAGGTTTCGGGGATCTTCAGGAACAGTCGCTCGTCGCGGTTCTCGACGTACTCGTATCCGCTACCGCACGACGCGCCAAGTGCTGCCACCACGGCGACCGCCGTGACCAGCTTCCCCCGCCGACTCCGCCAAGTCCCTTGCTCGCAGCGATGTCGGTTGATGGACGTATTGTTCCGAACTCCGGGGCGCGTTCCAACGACCCCGGGCAAACCCTAAAAGGTCTAAGTAGGGCTTAAAGGGTCTGTCGCCGTTCGTGGTGATGGCCGGTACTTCAGCCGCAACCGGTCGACACCGGGTGGTCATTCCTCTCCGAGCCCCGCGGCCGCAGCCAGGGTCATGGCCGTGACTATCCCGTCGAACTGCTTGCCCTTGCCGGTGCTGTGCGGGGATGTGTCGACGTCAGTGGCCTGGCCGCGAAGCGCCGCGACGGTTGCGTCTTCACGGCTCACGTGAACGAAGGGATCGTATTGGAACCACCGCATGGCATTGCCGTGGGTGATCTTGTCGATCTCCTCCCGCGGGAGTCCTTCGAGATAGCGCATGACAGCCTCCGGAGCGCCAGGCCATACGGAGTCAGAGTGCGGGTAGTCGCATTCCCACGCGATGTTGTCGCTGCCGACCTGGTCCCTGATCCTGATCCCGGTGGCGTCGTCGATGAAGCAGCAAAGGACGTGCTCGCGGAACACCTCGCTGGGCAACTTGTCGCCGAAGTCCTGGTTCGTCCAGGCGCGGTGGTGTGAGTACACGTAGTCGACCCGCTCGAGGAAGTAGGGGATCCAGCCGATCCCACCCTCCGACAGGGCAACCTTCAGATCTGGGTACTTGCGGAGCACCGGTGACCACAGCAGGTCCGCGGCGGCTTGCACGATGTTCATCGGCTGGAGCGTGATCATGGCGTCGATGGGTGCCTCGATGGAGGTGATCACCACCTGCGACGACGACCCGATGTGGAGGCAGACCACTGTTGCGCTGTCGGAGCACGCCTTCCAGAACGGGTCCCAGTGCTCACTGTGGAAGCTGGGGAAGCCCAGCTTCTCGGGGTTCTCCGAGAAGGTGATCGCATGACAGCCCTTGGCTGCTACGCGCAGGACCTCCTCGGCCATCAGCTCGGGGTCCCAGAGCGGCGGGAGCGCGAGAGGTATGAACCGTCCCGGGTAGGCGCCGCACCAGTCCTCGATGTGCCAGTCGTTGTAGGCCCTCAGGACGGCCAGCGCTAGCTCCTTGTCCTCCGCTCGTGCGAAGGTCTGGCCGCAGAACTGGGGAAACGAAGGGAAGCACATCGACCCGAGCAACCCGTTGACGTTCATGTCGCGGATCCGTTCATGGATGTCGAAGCAGCCCGGCCGCATGTCCTCGAAGGAGGTCGGATCGATCCCGTACTCCTCTGGCGGCCGGCCCGCGACCGCGTTGAGCCCGATGTTGGGCAGCTCCGTGCCCTCGAAGAGCCAGACATCGGTGCCGTCGACTTTGTGGACCACCCGCGGGAACGCCTCGGCGAGGGCAGCCGGCGTCCTTCCCTCGAAGAGGTCTGCGGGCTCCACCACGTGGTCATCGACGCTGACGAGGATCAGCTCTTCGGGCTTCATCTCGTTCCCCCGGGTCTGAGAAGACGTGTGCGTCCACCCTAACCTGACACTGCCGTCAGGTTCCACGGGGCACCCGCGGGCCGGGGCTCGTATGCTGCGCGAGGATGGTTACCGAAGCGGCGACCTTCTGCCGGACACTCGTCGAGGAATGGGTCCGACTGGGTTTGACCGACGCGGTGGTGTGCCCGGGCTCCCGCTCCGCTCCGCTGGCGCTGGCTCTCGACGAGGACCGGCGCTTGCGCACCCATGTGCACCAGGACGAACGCTGCGGCGGATTCATGGCTCTGGGGCTCGGTCTGGCCTCGGGTCGTCCGGCGGTCGTGGTCACGACGAGTGGGACAGCCGCGGTGGAGCTTCACCCGGCGGTGGTGGAGGCTCACCAGGCCTGCGTACCGCTGATCGCCTGCACGGCTGACAGGCCACCCGAGCTGCACGGCGTGGGCGCGCCCCAGACCATCGACCAACGGGATCTGTTCGGGCGGGCGGTGCGGTGGTTTGCCGATCCCGGCCCACCCAGCAGGCAGCAACGGGACAGATGGCGGCCGCTGGCGGCGCGGGCGGTGGCCGAGGCCACCAGCAGCCCGCCGGGGCCGGTGCACCTCAACCTCGCCTTCCGCGACCCGCTCGTCGGCGAGGCCGGGCCGGTCCCCGAGGAGCGCCCGGTGGAGCTGCGCGAGCTGATCACCCGTCGTCCAGGTGGGGATCTGCCGGCTCACAAGGTGGGCGAGCTCGTCGAAGTGCTAGGTCACTCGAGAGGGGTGATCGTTGCCGGGGTTCGCACCGTAGGGGACCGCCACGGCACGGCGGCAGTGCTGGCACTGGCCCAGCAGCTGGGATGGCCGGTCCTGGCCGATCACCAGAGCGGATGCCGGGTCCCGGATCCGTCTACTGTCAGCGCCTTCGACGCGCTGCTCCGTGTCACCGACTTCGCCGACCGTCATCGACCGGAGGTCGTGTTGCGTTTCGGGGGACTGCTCACCTCGCAGGCCCTCAACGAGTGGCTGGCAGGCTGCCCCGCCGAACAGATCGGCGTCGACCGCTACGGGCAGTTCGCCGACCCCGAACGCAGCCTCGACCAGAGGATCACCGCCGATCCGGCCGCCGTGTGCCGGCAGCTCCTCGATCATGCCCACGAGGGCCACTCATCGCCTGCCTGGGTCGCCTCCTGGCAGCAGGCGGAGGCCGCCGCCGTCTCGGCGCTGGATGCCGTTCTGGGGGCCGCGGGTGAGATCAGCGAACCGGGTGCTGCTCGCGACCTGCTGGCCGCCATGCCTGCGGGTTCCTCCCTGGTCGTGTCGTCCTCCATGCCTGTGCGTTACCTCGAGCGTTACGGCCGGCCGAGGTGGGGCTGCCGTGTCCTGTCGAACCGCGGCGCCAACGGCATCGACGGAGTGCTCTCCACGGCACTCGGTGTGGCCGAGACGGGAGTGCCGACCGCCGCTCTGCTCGGGGACTTGGCGTTCCTGCACGACAGCAACGCACTCATCGGTGTGGCCGGCCGGCGTGTCGACCTGACCGTGGTGGTGATCGACAACGATGGCGGCGGCATATTCTCCTTCCTTCCCCAGGCGACCGCCGTTGCTCGACCGCGGTTCGAGAAGCTGTTCGCCGCACCGCACGCAGTCGACCTGTGTGGGCTGGCCGATGGCTTCGGTGCAAGGGCGCTGATGGTCTCCGACACCGATGCTTACCGCCAGGTGCTCGGTCGACGGTTCGACAGCCAGCCAGATGGCGGGCCCGACGTGATCGTCGTCGAGAGCGACCGCACACGTAACGCGGCGATCCACCGGGAGTTGAACCGAGTGGTGGAGGAGGCCGTGAAGGAGGCCCTCACGGCTGGATGAGGGCGGTCAGCAGCGGCTTCAGCTTCGCCCGGGTCTCCGCCAACTCGACCAGCGGGTCACTGTCGGCTACTACGCCCACCCCCGCGAACAGATGTGCCCGTCGGCCCTCGATCTCGGCGCTGCGAATGCCCACAGCCCACTCACCGAACCCGTTCCGGTCCACCCAGCCGACAGGACCTGCGTAGCGGCCCCGATCGAGGCCCTCCAACTCGAGTATCAACGCGCGGGCGGCTGAACGGGGTGAACCGCACACTGCCGGTGTGGGATGCAGCGCCGCCACCATCTCTGTCACCGCCGGGGCTGGGCTCGAAAGCCGGCCCTCGACGAGGCTGGCGAGATGCGACACGTTGGCCATCGGAACGACCGACGGCGAAGGTTGGTAGTCGAGGTAGGAGCACCAGGGCAGGAGCGTGTCGTGGACCATGTCGATGGTGATCTGGTGCTCCTTCCTGTCCTTCGGGGATGCCAGCAACTCCGCCGCCCGTTGCGCGTCGGTCCCGGGATCTCCTGTATGAGGAATGGTCCCGGCCATGGGGTGGGCCCGCACGACGTCGCCCACCCTCGACACGAGCAGTTCAGGGCTCGCCCCCACGAACCCCTCGATGCTGAAGAGGTAGCAGCCAGGGTAGGACTGCCGGAGCTCGCCGAGGACCGCCGCGAGAGGGATTGGGCCGTCGGCGCTGACCGTCACGCGGCGCGCCAGCACCGCCTTGTCGATGGCTCCGGACCGGACTCTCGCCCGGACCTGCACCACCAGTTCGCACCAGGCCTCAGCGGGGGTGGACGCAGCCACCTCGTATCGGGAGGGGAGCGATCGGCCGGGCAACTCGACGCGGGGCGGCCGGACAGGAGCGGCAGCCGCCGGGTCGAGCGTCGTTCTCCAGCGGGCGCCGTCGTGGGACTGCCCACGGATCTCTGCGGGGACCACCAGTGTCGCCGGCGCGTCCGTGTCGAATGGGAGAGCGCCGAACGCAACCGGACCGCGACCCGGTGAGGTGGGATCTGCATCGGGGGCGATGTCGGCCCCTATGGCTGCGAGAGCCGCCGGGATCTCAGAGATGTGATCGGTCCAGGGCGGCGGCAGGTCTATCCGTTGAGCCAGCCCTCTTCCCGCCAGCGCGCGCTCCGGACCGGCGAACAGGACCCCGTCGTGGGCGGCGAACTCGACCATGTCGGTATCTACGTCCGCTGCGGAGGTGCGTGCCCGCAGCTGGGTGGACGGATCGGGCGGCTGGTTCATTCCCCTGCCTTTGCACGGGTTCTGGTCGCGGTGATGAGCTGAGCAAGCCCCGCGGTCAGGAGTCGCTGCTCGACCGCCATGAAGCCCGAGTCCCGGATCATTCCCAGCAGGCGTTCGGCCGGAGGCAGGTAGGCAACGGACCGGGGGAGGTAGCGGTAGGCGTCGGCGTCCGACAGGAGTCCACCGAGTCGTGGGACAACATGCCCGAAGTAGAGCGAGTGACCCCGACGAAGAAGGTCATTCGACGGCTCTGCCACCTCCAGGAGAGCGATCCTTCCACCGGGCCGGACGATCCTGGCCGATTCGCGGAAGAACTCGTCGAGGTCGACGAGGTTCCGCAGAGCGAAGCCGCAGGTCATCCCTGTCACGGAGCCGCCGGGCAGTGGAAGTCGCAGAGCGTCGGCTTGGATCAGGCCGGTCCGGGTGTGGGCAGACCGGAGCATCCCCAGCGAGAGGTCGCAACCGACGGGGCGGTAGCCGGCACGGATGAGCTCCCGGCACAGGTCACCTGTGCCACAGGCGATGTCGGCGACACGCGAGCCGGGCCGAACCGCCAGTGCGGCGACCGCGCGGCGACGCCAGCCGACGTCGAGGCGGAAGGTCATGAGCCGGTTCAGCAGGTCGTAGCGGGGGGCGATCGAGTCGAACATCCCCCGTACCGCTCGGACCTTCTCGTCTCCCTCGGGTAGCCGGTCACCGGCGATTCCGTGGGACATCACAGGTCGCCGAAGACGGCGTTGCAGAGCCGAGGAAACAGGATCCCCATCAAGTCGGCGTGTCGTCCGAGCTGGACGTCGTCGACGCGGCGTGCCAACTCGGTCGGGTCGAAGCGACCGAACACGAGCGCCGGCAAGTTGTCGGGGGAGATCGCTACCTCCTGAGGTGCAGGGTATTCGTTGGCGCTCGTGGCCTCGATCGCCTCGATGCGGCGGCCGGCGAAGTGAAGCCGGAGACCGGTCGCGTAGAGAGAGATGTCGAGCCCATCGTCGGGCGGCGCAGACCTGGCGTGCTGGAGCCGACGATCGAGCTCTGGCCTGAGGCGTTCGAGCAGGCGCAGCGGATCGGCGATGCGGCCGTAGAGGGGTAGGTGGAGGTGAGCCTGCGGGAGCCGCGCGAGGATCGGCCCCACAACGGGGCACGGACTTCCCGCGACGAGCACCTCCTGGGAACCCGACACGGCCTCGGCGTGAGCGAGGATCGCCCCGAAGCAGTCCGCGTCCAGCGCGGTGGCCTGGGCGAGAACGAACTCGGAATCATCGGTTGCGGCCAGGCGGGCGTACCCGCCGATCCGACCTGCACGCTCGGCGACCAGGAACGTCTGCGCGTAGGGCGTTTCCCCGTGGACCTGATCCTCCCAGGTCCGGTCGTCTCGAACCTCGGCGATGTCTGCGTTCGCCGTCGCCGACTCGTGAAGCCGGCGGACCACGTCGAGGTCAGGCCTTCTCAGCTCGCGGACGGACCACGCAGACCGTGGCGAGCCCGTGGCCGCCAATACCGCGTCGAGCGAATGGAGGGACGGGTAGTCCATCGCATAGCCGTAACCGAATCGGCGGTAGAAGTACGGGATGCCGGACACGAAGGTAGCCAGGTCGCCGCGACGCGCGCTGGCGCGGTGATGGATCCTGAACTGCGACCGGATCAGCCCGTTTCGACGATGTGGGGGAGCCGTGGCCACGTACTCGAGGCGGCCGACCGGGAGCACCACACAGCCGAGCCTCAACCGATGGCTGAGCAGGGCGCAGGTGGAGACGATTGCGCCGTCGGCGTCCTCGACGACGGTCCAGTCAGCCGGGTCACCCCGATCGAAGATGACGCCGGCTCCTGCTCCGTCGATCGTGCCGTGGGCTTGCACGCTCAAACGGACTATCGACGACCGATCGGCGCGAACCGCGCGGCGAATCCTGTAGGCGACAGGGAGACGGGACAGTGGGCCCGCCGAGACGGGGATGCCGGACACGATGCGATCGTAGGGTCTGTCCGGATGACCGTGCGCGGGCGTCGCGACGGGTGTAACGTTTCGGTTCTAGGCGGAGCTGGGGACGCAGCGCCGGCGGGACGGATCGAATCCGGCTGGCAGACTCGACGCAGCGTCACTCTCCCGAGCAGAGCAGCCACAGTATTCATCTCTCTCACCACGGAGAGTGAAAAATCTGGCCCCAACCGTTGACATATGTCACAGAGGGTCATATATATCGGAAGCGGAGATCGGAACCTTTAGCAGTATTCCCGGCGGGAGCGAGAGCTGCGGCGGGTGGAAGAGGCGGGAATGAAGGCGGGAGAGAACTCAGCGACACGGGCAGACACCACGGATCCGGCATTCGACGACGTCGTGATCGACCTTCGTGAGGTCGACCAGGGCAGACGTGACGGCAGCGGCGACGGCGGCTCGAACGGGCGCGGCGACAACGGCCATGGGCGGCTCGCGCAGGGCGGCAAGGGCGCGTTGGTGTTGCAGCTGGCCACCGACACCCGAGACCTCGAGGCGATAGAAGCCGAGGTTGCCGAAGCGGCTCGCCAATCGACGGACGAAACCACTGAGGTGACCGGTTCTTCGGACGTGGCGGTGGTCGAGCCCGAGGAGACCATCGAAGAGCAGGTTCGGCGCCGTTCCAGGCAAGCGAAGGTGGTCGTCCATCCCAACCCCTCACCGGTGTACCGGTTGTGCAAGAGGGCGCTGGACCTGCTCATAGCAGTGCCGGCTCTCCTGCTCGCCCTGCCCATGATCGCGATCATGTGCCTGATCATCCGCATCGAGTCCCCGGGGCCGGCCATCTTCCGGCAGTACCGGGTAGGCCAGGGCGGCAAGCTGATCAGGTTCTACAAGTTCAGGACCATGTACTCCGACGCCAAGGAGCGGTGGCCCGAGCTGTACGACTACCGGTTCACCGAGGACGAGCTGGAGAACCTCTACTACAAGAACGAGGTCGATCCCCGCAACACCCGCTTCGGGGCGTGGATCCGCAAGACGACCCTCGACGAGCTGCCGAACCTGTTCAACGTTGTCATAGGCAACGTCAGCCTCGTCGGCCCCCGGCCCGAGCTCGAGGACATGGTCAAGTACTACACGCCCGAGCAGTTGGCCAAGTTCAGTGTGAAGTCGGGCATCACCGGCCTGGCGGCCAGCACCGGGCGGAACAAGCTGACCGTGGTCGAACAGATCACGGCTGATGTCGAGTACGTGGCCAACCAGTCGATGCTCTTCGACCTGAGGATCATCTTCCGGACCGCCTGGAAGGTCGTCCGTGGGGAGGGCGCCGAGTAGATGCCTCGCCCCGACCTCACCGTCTGCCTTGTCGCCTACAACTGCCGTGAAGATCTCGTCAGGTGCGCGCGCTCGATCTACGACTCCCTGAAGGAGATCAGCGTCGAGGTCGTCCTTGCCGACAACGCGTCGAGCGACGACGTGCTCGAGGTCTTCCGTCGCGACTGGCCCCAGGTCCGGTTGGTGGAGATGGGGGAGAATGCCGGCTTCGCCAAGGCGAACAACGCCGGCATCGAGGTTTCGAGCGGGCGTCACGTCCTGTTGCTGAACCCCGACACGGAGGTGCACCCGGGCGCACTCGACGAGATGGTTGCTTTCGCAGACGCTCATCCCGGTGCCGGCGCAGTCGCGCCGAGGCTGCTCAATCCCGATCTCACCGACCAGGGCACCGCGCGGGCGTTTCCCACTGCGGCAGCGGCGCTTTTCGGGCGCCGCTCGCCGCTGACTCGCATGTTCCCCGGTAACCGCTGGTCGAAGAAGTTCCTCATCGGTCTCGAAGCCCGCGGAGAGGCACCCTTCGAGGTCGACTGGGTCTCGGGGGCCTGCCTCATGGTGCCGCGTGAGGTCGTCACCGAGGTCGGACCTCTCGACGAGGACTTCTTCATGCACTGGGAAGATGCCGAATGGTGCCACCGGATCAAGTCGACTGGACGGGGCGTGTGGGCGGTGCCTGGCGCCCAGGTCGTGCACCACGAGGGGGGAAGCCGGAGGGGCTGGCCGCCCGCGCAGGTCTGGCACTTCCATCACGGCGCTTACCTGTACTGGAAGAAGACGCAAGCTCCCAACCCCCTGAACCCACTTCGGTGGCTCGCTGGGGCAGCATTGATGGCACGGGCGGCGCTCATCATCGCCCGCGACTCGTTGCTGCGGCGGGTCCGCCGGCCGGCCCCGGAGCCGGTTCCCTCGACGATTGCGAGTAGGTGATTCCTGTGGAACCCCATGAGATGTGGGTCGAGATGCGCCGGTACTGGCGCGTGGCCGTGGTGGCGGTCCTCGGCGCGATCCTGGCCTTCGGGCTGTCGTTCGCTGTGCCGAGGGAATACGAGTCCACCACGATGTTCCTCATCCGCGCCGCGGACACGTCCTACCAGCACACCGACGCGAACCCGCAAGGCAACCAGTTCATCGATCTCACCTCCGGCCTCACCGTCGGTCAGACCCAGGTCGAGTTGGCAACCTCGCGAACCGTGGCCGAGCAGGTGGTCGACGAGCTCGACCTGGACGCGCCGGAGAACGACGAGGAGCAAGGGCCGATCGGCAAGGCTCTCGGCCTGGTGACCGGAGGGCTCACCCGCGGGATCGCCTACATCACCCATGGGCACTACCGCGAGCCCGATCCGTACGAGAAGGCGGTCGGTGAGGTGCAGGGGAGCCTGGTCGCCGAGGTGCAGCAGAACAGCTGGGTCCTGAACCTGAAGTGCTACGCGGGAGAGGCCGAGGAAGCCCAGCAGATCTGCGACACCGCCAGCCAGGTCATCGAGGCGGAGAGTCAGGCCCGCTTCCGGGAGAACGCCGAGAACCAGGTGGAGTTCCTCACCGAGGAGCTGACGCGCATGTCCAACGAGGTCACGGCTGCGGCCCAGGCGTTGGCCGACTACGAGTCGGAAAACGACATCGTGACCGCCAACGACGCGCTCAACAGCCTCGACGCCCAGACCGCCCGGAGCGTGCCCCAGCAAATCCAGGACCTCACGATCGACCTGGCCTCGGAGCAGGCACGTCTGGCGTCCCTACAGGCGGACTTGGCGGGTACGCCCGAGTTCCAGACCAGCAACCAGCAGATCGTCACGGGCAGATCCTCGACCGATGTCGAGACGAGCCTCAACAATCCGACCTACAGCAGCCTCCAGAGCCAGATCGACACCACCAACGCGAACATCGCCTCGATCGAAGCCGAGCTGGCCCAGCTGCAGGGCCTGATGGGTGACCTCACGGTCGAGGACGTCAACAACCAGCAGGTCGAGCTGTTGGGGCTCCAGGCCGATCTCGATGCGGCCAACATCGCCTACCAGGCCGTGGCCAGCCAGTACGAGCTGGCCGTGGTGGCCGCCAACGGATCCGAGACCCGCTTCGACCTGACGCTCGAGCAGGACCAGCCCACCTTGCCCACCTACCCGGCGCGACCTCTGCGCTACCTGTACCTCTTCCTCGGGCTGTTCATCGGGGCTCTGGCGGGCGGCCTGCTGACATGGATGCACAGCCACCGGCCCTTGTCGACGGACGAGGAAGGCGACGCCGTTGCACCACCGGCGGCCGATGAGATCGATCTCACCGAGATGGAGCCGACCCCGGCGGCGGAGACCCAGCGGATCGACCTGACGCGCCTCAAGGCGCTCTCGGAACAGGGAGCAGTAGGCGAACCGCCGGGGACGGGCCGTGGCAACGGCGGCGAATCTGACCTCCACGGTTGAGCAACCTCCGGCGGAAGTCGCTATGAGCACGATCGAGCAGCAGCCCGGAGTCGCAGTGGTCGACGGGGACGTCGCCAACAGGGCTGCCGTCAGCACTGGCAGCGAAGCGGTCAAGACCTTCGTGATGGTCGTGTTCAACGCCGTCACCTGGTTTGCCATCGCCCGCTACCTGGGTGCCGACCAGTTCGGCCAGTACGTCCTGGTGACGTTCGTGGCCAACTTCGTGTCGCTGATCCCCGCGGCACGGCTCGACAAGCTGGTCGTGCGGGAGATCACCCAGGGCGCCGACGAACGGGAGATCCTCGGAAACGTCATCGTGGTCCAGCTCGGGCTGGCCCTCGGTGCAACCGCCTTGAACCAGCTCATCCTGCTCGGTATCGGGCTGGCCAAAGGCGAGATCTCCTGGGCGATCCAGCTCGGTGGCCTGCTGGCGTCGGCGATGTTCTTCACCGACTCGCTGCTGACGGTCTTCGCGGTGTTCCAGGCCAGGTTGAAGTCGCAGTGGGAGGCGCTGGCCCGGATCGCCTCGGTGACCGTCAAGACGATCATCGTCTTCGCCCTGATCTTCGCCGGTGCACCGATGTGGACCTTCCTGGGGGCGCTGCCGGCGGGCCAGGTGGTGGCGATATTCGTCGCCTACTACGTCGTCCGGCGCAAGTTCGGCATCTGGCCGCGCTGGACCACCGCGCGCGCAGGCTGGATACTCCGCCAGGCGGTGCCCCTGGGCCTGGGCATGCTGCTGGCCATGGGGTGGATGCAGTTCGACACGGTGATGGTGTCGATCATGAGGAGCGACGCGGAGACCGCTTACTACGGCGGGGTCATGCAGCTGATCCAGTACTCGATGCTGGCAGGCGGGATCATCGCGCTGGTGATGTTCCCGATCCTGTCGGCCCACTGGGGTCGCGACCACCGGCGATTCGACAACGTCAACCGGGGCACCTTCGACACCGCCTTCGTGGTCTACACGCCCGTGGCGGTCATCCTGTGGTGCATCGACCTCCCGGCCTTCCTGGAGAAGCTCTACGGCCCCGGATACGGGCAGGCGGCAACGGCCTTTCGGCTGTTGAGCCTCGCGCTCATCTTCATGACGGTTGTGGCGTGGCAGTCGTTCGTGCTGCTGGCGGCCGACCGCCAGCGCCTCACCGTGTGGGTCAACGCCATGGGTCTGGTGCTGACAGTCGTGATGAACCTCATCTTCATCCCGACGTATGGCATCAGCGGTGCCGCCTTTGCATCGGCGATGACCATGTTCACGACCATGGCGGTCGCGCTGGTCGTGACATGGAAGGTCGCCCATACCCGCCCGGGGATCGGCCGGCTGGTACGGACGCTGGTGGCCAACGCGCTCCTGCTGGTCGGTCTGTGGCGTCTGGCCGATGTCGGCCTCGGCAACCTCGCCCTCATAGCGATCGCGGTCCTCGCGTACCTACCGCTCCTGTTGCTCTGCGGCGTGGTGAGGCCGTCGATGCTGGATGTGCTGAGGAAGCGCCCACCTGGTCCAGAGGAGGAGCAGCGAGCTCCCGGAAGGTTCCTGGGTGAGCTACTGGAGGAGGAAGCCTTGTCCTCGACTACGACATCTGTCCTGAGTCTGCCGGCCGAGGAGGTGCTCGGTCCCTCGACCCACGACATGGTGCTGGAGATCCTCGCCCGCGTCGGTGCGGACCGGTACCTCAACCCCGAAGCCCGCATGCGTGCCCAACTGCTCGCTGCCGGCGCCCGGAGCGCTGAGACCGCAACGACCGACGACGAGGTTGTCATCGACCTGCGGGCCCAGCCGCAGGAGCAGAGCGGTCCGCAGGAGCAGAGCGGCTCGCAGGGGCAGGGCGGCTCGCAGGAGGAGACCCTGGTGGAGGTGGACGCATGACCGCTGCCCCGGTGGATGTCCACCGCATCCCCGATTCGCAGCTTCCCACCTTCTCGGTGATCATTCCCACCTACAACCGGTGTGCCGTCGGCGAGAGGACAATCGACTGCCTGCTGGCATGCGACTACCCGGACGACAGGTACGAGCTGATCATCTGCGACAACTCCTCTGACGGCACCCCCGACATGGTCAAGCGCAAGGCCGAGGAGTCGACCGTACCCATCCACCTGCTCTTCAACGACGAGCGCCTGCCGGCGGTCAAGCGCAACCAGGGTCTGGCCATGGCCGGTGGGGACTACGTCTGCTACATGAACGACGATGTGTGGGTGAGGCCTTCGTTTCTCAGGGAGCACCTGCGTACCCATCTGCAGTACGCCCCCGAGCCGATCGCTGTGCTCGGACACTGCGAGCAGTCGGGACAGATGCCCGATACCGCCTACCTGGCGTGGTATCGCCCCTTCGCGTATCACCTCATCGCCGATCAGGCCGACGGGCCGGTTCCGTACCAGTTCAACTGGTCCATGAACCTCTCGCTGCCCAGGTCGGAGATGCTCGATCGCAACCTGGTCTTTCACGAGGACTGGGCCAACATCGGGCACGAGGACGTCGAGCTGGGCTTCAGGTGGCAGAAGGCCGGCAACCGGTTGATCTACAACCCGAAGGCCTGGGGTGAGCACTACCACCCCCACACCCTCGACAGCACGTGCGACCTCCAGGTGTCGATCGGTCGTGGCCTCCGCGATCTCGAAGTGCTCATTCCCGAGCGCGAGCTGGCGGCGACCTACGGGCTGTTCAATTGGTCCAATCCGCGACCTGTGCTGGTCCGCCAGGTGGCTCGCAAGGCACTCTTCAACAGGTGGACGGCACCGTTCCTGCGTCGGAGGCTTGCCACCTACAACCGGCGCAGCCGCCTGGCCGAGTGGACCTATCCCAAGATCGTCCTCCACTACATGGAGAAGGGGTACCGGGAGCAGGGCCCGCGCTGCCCCGCTCCCACTCCGATCCAACATCGACCTGCCGAACTAATCGCCTCCTGAATGATCGTCACTCCGACTCCTACCGAAGAGGTGGCCGGTAGCGACACCGGACAAGCCTCGTCCCGCCGTGCCAGACCGCGCGGCTGGCGCCGGCTGTGGTCCTGGCTGGTGTTCTGGGCGTTCGCCGGTACCGCGGCGATCCTCGCGTGGGTGTTCGCCTCCGCGGGCATCAAAGGGGTTGTCTTCGCTGTCTTCCTGATCCTCGTCGGGGTCGCCCTCTACGTCTTCCGTGACTTCGTCCGTTACTGGGTCTTCATGCCTTCTGACGACGTGCCGCCACCTCGCGTCGACGGGTGGACCTACGTCCTTCGCCAGGCCATGGCACGCAAGACGCTGCCGTTCCAGGGCAGCGCGGTGGTGATAGCCGCCTTCCTGTCGGCTGTGGCGGCCCTGGTGGCCACCCAGCTTGGCCTGCTCTGGGTGATCATCGCGTTGGGCCTCGTGAGCGTGCTGACCTTGCTGGTGATCGTGAAGAACCGGACGCTGTTCTTCTTGTTCGCCGTGTCGGTCTCGATGTGCATCATCTTGTACAAGGCGATCTCCGAGCTGACGCCCAACAGCTACGTCCCTGGCGTCTACATCACGACCTTGGACGTGATGCTGATAGTCCTGTACCTGATCTGGATAGCCGAGGGCACCTTCGCACAGGACCTCAAGGAGGGTTTCCAGCAGAAGATCCTCTGGCTCCCGCTGCTGGTGATGCCACTGGTGTTCATCTCCGCCCTCAATGCGCCAAGCTTCACACTGGTCATGGGCGAGTTCGTGCGCTTCCTCTGGATGTGGGCGCTGTTCGTCTACATGGCGGTACGGATCAGGCGCAAGGAGCACATCTGGGCGCTGCTTCTCGGCTGGGGTGTGATCTGCCTGATCGAGGTGCTGGTGACCGGCAGCCAGTACGCCACCGGTGGCTTCCTCGGCATCGGCATGTTCGAGGTGAACTTCGATCCTGAAGCACGTCAGTCAGGCCGGCCCTTCGGCACCTTCATACACCCGGTGTTCCTGGCCACGGTCCAGGGCATGCTGGCCATCATGCTCGGCGCATTCGCCCTGCACCTGCGCAAGGGCACGGTGCTACGCATCCTCGCGCTGGCGTTCGTGCCGATCGCCCTGACACCGATGTTCTTCTCCATGACGAGGGCTCCGCTGGCCGTGGTTTCGGTGCCCCTCATCGTCCTCATCGTCTGGGCGGTGAGGAAGCAGTGGTTGTCCATCAAGGTCGTGCTGCTCGTTCTGCTCATCGGCTGCGTCGGTCTGGTCGTGTTCAACCAGCAGGTCGCCGGCGTGTTCGGCACCAACTTCAGCGGCGGGGAGTTCCGTGAGCAATGGGATGCCAGGTGGGAGACCAACATCGTCGGCTATCGGATGATCAAGGACGAGCCGCTCATCGGGACAGGCATCAACAACTTCCAGCGCCACCTCATGGAGTACCTGGAGAACAACCTGCTCTTCTACGGGCACCCATCGCACAACTTCTACATCCTGATGACAGCCGAGTCGGGCTTCCTGGGGCTGTTCGCGGTGCTGATCATAGGCATCACCTTCTTCGTGCTCGCCATCAGGCTGTCGCGGGTCAAAGACCGCTTCCTCGCCAGCATCGGGGTGGGCGCAACGGTCGCGTTCGTGTATCTCACACTCGAGGAGATGTTCAGCTTCTCGCTCAAACAGGACATCCCTCTCGCCTTCTACTGGGTCATCTGCGGTGTCGTCGTGGCCTGCCTGAAGATGGCCGGCGAGGACGGGCCGACCAGGGCCGCCCGGCGGCGTGAGGCGCTCGGCAGTGGTGATGCCGGTGACGGATCATCACCGCGCCCACAAGAGAGTGCTGTCGGGTCGGTGCAGGTCGCAGTGCACCCGCGTGCGCCTGCCGGCCCGGTGTCGAACCGCGACCGCCGGCCTGTGCCGGTTGGTGCGCGAGCGGTTTCCACCGGACGGGACTTCGGGGCGCACGGCCGCGTCCGCTCCTGGGGTGAGCGGGTCACGTTGGGCTTCGATCGCTTCACCGACATGCTGCTGGCCCCCATCGCTGCGTCGGGCCGGCTCATCGCCTTGGTCGTGAGGGGAACAGCGAGGGTTGTCGCCAAGGGTGCCAGCCGGTTCATGTCGTGGTGGGGGTCGGGGCCGGTGCCGGTCGAGAGGCCACCGGAGCCGAGCCTTGCCGCCGGGGGCGGCGGGCGGCTCTCCGGCATCGGGCGGAGGTTCCGGGGCTTCGGCTGGAAGAAGCCGGCCGCGGCGGGCGTGGTCGTGGCGGTTCTGGCGCTTGCCTCGTCGGTCGTGGCTCAGAGCGGGCCCACCAACACCGACGGTATGGAGATGGTCTTCGGAGCCACGCACAAGGGCACGGGTCAATCGGGTATCTACGTGGCAGACGGCAATGGCGGGCACCTCCAGAGGATCACACCGGCTGACGGCAGGCGCTACGAGGCACCCGTTTGGTCCCACGGAGGGAACAAGATCGTGTTCAGCTCGGGGGGTGGGGCCGCGCACGAACCGTTGAACCTCTACCTCATGAACCCCGACGGGTCCGGTGTCGAGCAGATCACCGACGTCGACTGGCAGGTACGGGCGACTGACTCGCTGGACGGGCGCCGCATTCTCGCCGAGGCCGATGTACCGGGCGTGGGGCAGGGTGTCTACGAGATCGACCTGGACACCCTCGCAATCGTCCCGGTCACGAGCGGCTCGTCTCTCAGCTCCGATGGGGGAGGTTCCTACGAAGCTGGGGGCGGCGGCATCGTGTTCGCTAGCCAGGGCGAAGCTGTCCCGAGCCAGCTCTACCGGGTCGGGCTCGACGGCACGGGCCTGGCGCCCGTCGCTCAGGGCCAGTACGCCAACATCCAACCCGACGTGTCGGCGGAAGGCATGACGGCGTATGCGTCCTTCCGTGGGAGCGATCCGCTGACGGCCGATATCTCCGAGCCGTCTGGCTCCGCTGACTGGAAGGTCGCGGTGATGGACCCTGAGACCGGTGAGGAGAAACTGCTGGGCGACGGGCGCAGTCCCAGGTGGCTGGCCAACGGGGACGCGGTGGCCTACGTCGGCGCGGCGGGTGGTGACGGTGAGTGCATCTGCGTGGCTGCGACTGACGGGTCCGAGGTCAGATCGGTACTCGATGTCGACGATCTCGTTCTGGGTTCGTTCGACGTGGTCACGCCCGTCGCCTCACCAGCGGGCGCGGTGGCCTCGGTCGGTGCGTCGGAAGCTCCCTTGGAGTTGCTCGTCAGTGGGGTGAGCAGCACCGGCGAGCCGGTGTTGCGTGCGGTATCGGCCGACGGCTGGCGCAGCATCGACTACGACACGAACGGCCTCGTCCCCCAGAGCGCCGATTGGAGCGCGGACGGCAGCCGTATCGTCTTCACGGCCGAGGTTCCCTACGATCCAGGCGGCTTCGCCCCGTGGCCGCCGCCGCCACAGGGACAGGTCAGGCAGACCCACCTGACCATGAGCACCCTGGGCGGGCTCCCGGTCACCAACCGCTACCGTCCCGAGGTCGCCGAGCAGCAGGTCTTCCTCTGGGAGAACGGCGAGGTCCGCCAACTCACCGATCCATGGATCGAGGACTACATGGACGGCCTCCCGCAGGGTGAAGCCCGAGGTAACATCGATCCCGTCCTTTCCCCCGATGGCCGCTATGTCACGTTCACGAACGTCTCATCGGTCACCAACGAGACTTTCCTCCTCAGATACGACATCGAATCAGGGCAGGTCTACAGCCTCACGAACGCAACGGCCGGGGCCCAGGGCGTCGATGACAAGACGGCTGCGTATTCACGTGACGGTTCCCGCCTCGCGTTCAGTTGGACCGAAGGAGGCCAGAACAGCATCTACACGATGTCGGCCGGTGACGGACTCGACGTCGCACCGGTGACGAACAACCAGTTCACCAACCTGTACCCGTCCTGGTCCCCTGATGGGAAGAGCATCGTGTTCGTGCAGTACCGGGGTTCCATCGAAGAGATCGACGTTAACGCCACGACGATCAGCGAGCTCCCCCTCACCGACTGGTACATCGTGAGAGTCGACCTGGCCACCGGTGTGGAGGCGACGCTGACCGGTGCGGGCAACGCTCCCGTCCTCTCCCCGACGGTGTCCGGCGACGGGAGCCAGATGGCATACGTGGGCCTCTCCGGCGTCACCACGGACATCCTCGTCATGGACACCAGCGACGGTTCCGTACGGCCCCTCGTCTCGACCCCGGACGTGCTCGAGACCCACGTTGCCTGGCGGTGAGCGAATGGCGCATCACGACATCACCACCGTCATCGTCAACTGGAACACCTCGGAGCTGCTCGACGGGGCGCTGCGAAACCTCGTCGACAACCCCGCCTCCGGTCGCACCAACGAGATCATCGTCGTCGACAACGACTCGTCAGACGACTCGACGCAGATGATGGCGCAGAACTGGCCGTCGATACGAGTCATCCAGATGGGGGAGAACGCGGGCTTCTGCCGGGCGAACAACGCCGCCATCAGAGCCAGCGACTCGGACTACGTGCTTCTCATCAACACCGACGGCCGCCTGTATCCGGGCACGTTCGACGCCATGCTCGGCTACATGGACGCTGATCCCCAGTGCGCCGTGGTCGGACCCCGTCTCGAGTACGGCGACGGAAGCTTCCAACGCTGGACGGGCGGCGAGCTGCCCGGGCTACGCAGCGTCGCCAACTTCTCGTTCGGGCTGGACAGGCTGGCGAGCCGCAAACCGTCCTTTGCCGGGGTCTATGCGTCGCATGACTCGACTGCACCGCGACGCTGCGGCTGGGTCAGCAGCGCGGTGATGCTCCTGCGGAGGTCGGCCCTGGACGACTTCGGTCCCCTCGATGAGGCGATCTTCCTCTACATGGATGATGTCGACCTGTGCCAGAGAGCCGCAGATGCGGGCTGGAACACCTGGTACGCGGCTGACGCGACCGCCGTTCACTTCATGAGCGCCTCCAGCCGGAAGCAGGTGGGGGCTGTTTCGCCCGAGACAATCCGCAGCGCCATTCGCTGGTACGCACGACACAACCCGGGGTTGGAGACGGCGGCGTTTCGTGCCATCCTCGCTACAGGGTTCGGTCTTCGAGGTACGGTCTACCGGATGAGGGCGGCACTGGGTGGGGACGCAGATGCCGGAGCAATGGCGGAGGCACACTGGACAATGGCAAAGCTCTCCCTGGAGCGGGTCGATGCTTGAACACGCACACGCCCACGATCACGGGCAGCTCACCCTCGAGGAACGTCACGAGCACGAGGCGGAGACCTACGACGAGTTGGCCAAGCTCTTCCTCGAGCAATGGGGCGAGGAAGAGTATCTACTCGACCGGGCGACACCCCCGTTCCCGAACAAGGAGCATGTGAGCTTCCTCGGGTACGCGCTCGATCAGATCGGACCTCTCGAAGGGAAGCGCATCCTCGAAGCTGGTACCGGAACCGGCAACCTGCTGGTGTGGTTTGCGATGAACGGTGCCGAGGTGGTCGGCAACGACGTGTCCGCCGGAGTGATGGAGGTGGCTCGCAAACGAGCGAGCATCAACGGGGTGCTCGAAGGGGTTGACTTCGTCCACCAGCCAATCGAGTCGCTGGATCATCCCGCTGGATCGTTCGACGTCGTGTTCGGCAACGTGGTCGCCCATCACTTCGACGTCGGCCGGGCCGGTCGCAACATCTACCGTCTGCTCAAGCCCGGCGGCGTCGCCGTCTTCAGCGAGCCCGTCCTCTTCGCCCCCGATTGGGTTTCGAAGCTGCGGACCAGCAGTGCCGTGACCAGGTACTTTCCAGACGTCAAGCACTCTCCGGACGAGAGGGCGTTCAGCCGCAGGATGCTGACCGAGTTCTCCGAGCCGTTCGACTCGGTGGACCTCAGGTACTTCCAGATCCTGGGTCGTGTGCAGAACTTCGCGCAGGTGTCGGATGAGACCTGGGCACGCATCGAGAAGGTCGATACCTGGCTGCTGGACCATGTCCCGTGGCTCTACCCGGTCAGTCGCTGGGTGGTCATGACCATGAGGAAGGCCGACTGATTCCTCGGCCAACGCCCGTGGCGACGAACCCGGGTGGTGCCAGGGGTCACACAGGCTGTAATTTGGAATATTCGAACTAGGCGGAAGGCGGAACCTCCATGAAGATGCTCGTGACCGGCGGGGCCGGCATGCTTGGCAGTTCCCTCGTGCCTGCGTTGGTCGGCGCAGGGCACGAATTGACCGTGACCGACATCGATCTGAGCAACCCGGCGCCCTGGGGTCCCCAGATGCCGGTCATCGGCGAGCTCGACGTGCGCGACCGTTACGCCGTCGCCGACGCGTTCGATCAGGTGAACCCCGATGCCGTGGTGCACCTTGCGGCCGAGACCTCGCTCGAGTTCTCCGACGACAATCCCGACCACGCATATCTGACCAACACCATCGCCACCAAGTACGTGACACTCCAGTGCAAGAAGCACGACGTGCCCCTCACCTACATCAGCACCGCGGGAGTGTTCGACGGCGAGAAGCCGTCGGAGGTGTACACCGAGTACGACCAGCCGAACCCGCTCAACGTCTACGGCGACTCGAAGTACCGAGGCGAGATCGTAGTTCGGGACTTCCTCGACAAGTTCTACATCATCCGCGCGGGTTGGATGGTGGGCGGCGGCCGCACTAAGGATCACAAGTTCGTCGCCCGGATGCTCAACCAGATCCGCGATGGGAAGAAGACCCTGCATGCGGTCGGCGACAAGCTCGGGACGCCCACCTACACGCCTGACTTCGCTCGCACCTACCTGAATCTCATCGAGAGCGAGCAGTACGGCCTCTACCACATGGCCTGCGAGGGCAAGGGCAGCAGGTACGACGTCGCCCAGCGCATCCTGGAGGTGCTCGGGCTCCAATCCGACATCGAGCTCATCGAGGTGACCTCGGATTTCTTCGCCGAGCAGTTCCCTTCGGTGCGCCCGTACTCGGAGATCATGCGCAACATGAACCTCGACCTGCAGGGCATGAACCTGATGCGACCGTGGCAGGTCGCACTCGAGGAGTACCTGACCGTCAACTTCGCGGAGTTGATGGCGACCGAGAAGGCCACGGCCTGAGACCCACCCGGACTTTCAAGGAGCAGATGACGCATGGCCGACAAGGCTAAGGACGACCGCAAGGTGGCGGTGGTGATCCCCATCCCGAACGATCCCCCGTGGGAGCTGTTCGACGCCATTCCGACGGAGATCCCGATCATCGTGGCCGACGACAGCGACGGTCAGCTCGCACCGCCGCCGCGGGAGAACGTCCACTACTTCGACTATGCCGCGCAGGAGGCCTACTGCGGGAGGCACTATGCCGCGATGCCCCACAAGTCGGCGGCGAGCCGCAACTTCGGTCACTACTACGCCTACAAGGAGGGCTACGACGTCATCATCGCCCTCGACTACGACTGCGGAACCAGGTCTGGATGGCTCGAGACCCACCTCGAATGCCTGACCACCGTCACCGACGCCCCCGCTCTGGAGCCCAAGGTCGAGAACGGTTGGGTCAACTCCATAGAGGCCGAGGGCTTCTACGCCCGCGGCTACCCTTACGAGTTCCGCACACCCGAGCTGGCCGAGGTCCGGGAGACCACGGCGTCGGGCGAGGTGAAGATCAACATGGGTGTCTGGGACAACATCCTCGACTTGAACGGGGTCGACAAGTTCCAGGCTGAGCCACCTTACGACCCCGGCTTGCGAGGCGATCAGAACTTCGTCTCCCTGGGCAACATCCCGGTCTGTGGCATGAACACCGCCTTCACCGCAGATCTGACCCCCGCCTACTACTTCCTGCCCGACATGTGGGTGAACGACGGGTCCCCCGGCAGTTGGCATCTCAGCCGCCACGACGACATCTGGGGTGGGTATGTCGTGAAGAAGCTGATGGACGTGCGCGGTGACCTCTTCACGTTCGGGCGGCCGGTCGTCGAGCACACGAAGCAGACCAAGCTCGAGCGGGTAGCGGTCCTCGAGCAGTACATGCACCTCATGTCCGTGCCGTTCTATGACATCGTCGACGAGGCGGTTGCCGAGCTGGAGCCATCCGACTACGCAGCCATGTACGCTCACTTCGTGGAGGAGTACCAGCGCCGAGTGGAGAAGAGCCCGGCCCCGCCTCATTTCAAGGCGGTGTACGAGGGCCTCGGCGAGTGGATGGAGCGCTGGGCCCAGGCCTTCGTATGAGCGACTATGACCAGTTCCTCGGGCATCCGCCCGAGGAGAAGGACGTGAAGTTCTGGCCGCTCTGGAAATCCGACATCCTGCGCCTCGGCGAAGCGTTCGGGTTCGATTTCGAGAAGATGGGCGTCAAGGAGAAGATCGCTGGACTCGCCCACCTCCTGACGATTCCCGGCGTCCTGGCCGTCGGGCTCTTCCGCGTGGCCAGCGCGCTCAACGCTCGCGGCGGCTTCTTCAAGATCTTCTCCAGGCTCGTCTACCTGGCGAACTACATCCTCTTCGGTACCGAGATGGCGCCCAGTGCCCGCGTGGGGCCCGGGCTCGTGGTTCCCCACCCGATGGGAGTGGGGATCGGCCACGGGGTCCGCATGGGTAGCCGTGTGAGCGTGTTCCGCTTCGTAGGCATCGGTGGCTCCCCGAAGCTCGGTTCGACCGGCAAGGGTGGGCTCCCCGTCATCGGCGACGACGTGTGGCTCATGGACAGCTCTGCGGTTGCCGGCGGTGTGACGATCCACAACAAGGTCATCGTGGGGGCCAAGGCAGCGGTGAACAGGGATGTACCGCCGGGAACCTTCGTGTTCCCACCCCGCCCGTACCGCAAGTTCGTGCCCCTCAACAAGGTGATCCCCCGCCGTGTCCTCGATGCAGGAGTCGAGTCCGCTTTCGTGAAGGATCACGAGGCCGCGCAGCGGCGCCGGCGCCTCGAAGAGCCGCCCTCGGCGAACGGGGATTCTGCCTCGGCCGCCGAGGCTGCCAACGCCACCGGCACGATTCCGTGAATGATCAGGGTTGATGCGGGTCGCTGTCGATGCCCACACCCTCGGGTCCGGGCAGGGTGGGGACGAGACGATGCTCGGGGGGGTCCTCGTCGGCCTCAGCGAGACCAAAG
This sequence comes from Acidobacteriota bacterium, assembly GCA_003577145.1. Lineage (GTDB taxonomy): Bacteria > Actinomycetota > Acidimicrobiia > Acidimicrobiales > Microtrichaceae > ATN2. Next base: position 77,442 of record QEUP01000009.1, read on the forward strand.
CCCCTGAGGACGTCTTCCCGCTTTTCGTCGCGTCCGACGGTGTGCTCCCCGAGGCGGTAGCCGGCAGGTCGGACTTCCCGGTTGTGCAGCGGATGCAACGGCTGCCGGGTGTCGCCCATTTCCCGGTTCGCATGCCATGGCTCCTCTACCGGAACCGGCGAGCGCTGGCTGCCGAGCTGATCTTCGCGGTCAACCACGGTCCGGTGGTCTCGCCCGTACCGGTCGTGCTCATGATCCAGGACCTCTCGTTCTTCCATCGGCCGGACTTCTACCCCTTGACGGACCGCATTCGGTTGAACCAGGTCATGCGTCGCCAAGCCCTCAGAGCGCGAGCTGTGGCAACCGTGAGCGAGTTTTGCCGCAACGACATCATCGAAACCTTCGGGGTGGCCGGCGATCGGGTCTTCACCATTCCCAACGCCATCACCGAACCGCCCCCTTTCGACGAGGCCGACCGGGCCGCCGGCACCCGCTGGTTGAAGGAGAAGGGCGTTGACGGGCCGTTCGTCCTGTACCTGGGCAATCTCCATCCCAGGAAGAACCTGCCCAGGCTCATCCGCGCGTTCCTCCGGGCGAAGGACCATGACAGCGTCCTCGAGGACTGCAAGCTGGTCATCGCAGGAGCCAGATGGTGGGGTGAGGGCGCAGAGGAGAGGGCGGCGACAGAACGTCCCGACGAGATAGTCCTTCTCGGCAGGATCTCGGCGCTAGAGCGTGAATGGTGCATGCGGCTGGCCACCGCCATGGCCTATGTCTCGTTGTTCGAGGGATTCGGACTGCCGCCTCTCGAGGCGATGATCAGGGGTACGCCCGTGCTCACCTCAAACGTGACATCGCTGCCAGAGGTCACCGGTGAGGCCTCCCTCCAGGTGGATCCCCTCGACGAGGATGCGATCGCCGACGGGCTGATCAAGGTGGTAAGCGACGAGGTCCTGCGCAGCGACCTGATCGACAGAGGGCTAGACCAGGCGCGCACATTCAACACTCGGCGCACGGGTGAGGCGGCCATGCGCGCATTTCACGCCGCTGTCGCACTCAACTGAACGGCAATCGAGGGGCGGTTACGCTATCGGGATGGCGGACGAAGAGCAGCTCATCGACAAGCTGGTGAGCTGGCGAACGATCCCGGTTGTCGGCAAGCTCGTGCGCTACGTGCTGCGTGTCGTGTTCGGTACTATGCTGCCGGACTCGACCTTCCTGGGCGAGGGCACGCGGATCGTGCACGGGAACAGCACGAACCTCCACCCCAAGGTCGTTGTGGGGCGCAACTGCATGATCTTCCAGAACACGAGCGTCGGGCGTTCAAACATCGATGTCGACGAACCCGAGGACTTCATCGTGGTCGTCGAGGACTACGCGGTGATCTCGACGGGAGTAGTGGTCGCTGCTCCAGACGAAGGTCTTGTGGTGGGAGAAGGCACGCTGGTCGCAGCAAACAGCGTGCTGAAGGAGTCGACGGGGAAGTGGGAGATATGGGGCGGGATACCAGCTCGCAAGATCGGCGAGCGCACAAATCGTGCCGAGATCCTCGCCCGTTTCGGCGCTGACGAGAAGTAGCCGCGGAAGGGAAGGCGGGACATTGGATATTGCAGAGCTGCGAAAGCGTGTCGAAGACATCGCCTGGTTCCACCAGTTCGAGGTCGTGCCGGGTGTCAGCACCAGGGGAGTGTACGAACCCTCCGCGCACCTCGAACGTGCGCGCATCCCGGAGCACCTGGAAGGGAAGTCCGTTCTCGACATCGGAGCATGGGACGGGTACTTCTCTTTCGAGGCCGAAGAACGCGGCGCGGCGCGTGTATTGGCCACCGACTCGTGGGCATGGCAGGGCAGGAGTCCGCTGCCGTTCAAGCCCGGCAATCCTGATCCGCAGTTCGGCTCGAAGCGGGGCTTCGAGCTGGTGCGCGAGGTGCGTGAGTCCAAGGTCGAGGACTGCGAGGTTGACGTAATGGACCTCGACCCGGCCGAGATCGGAACCTTCGATCTCACGATCTTCCTCGGAGTCCTGTACCACCTCAAGAACCCCGTCGAAGCCTGCGAGCGGGTCGCGAGCGTGACATCGGGAACCGCGATTGTCGAAACCGTCACCGACCAGCTGTTCTCCCGCCATCCGGCTGCCGCCTTCTACCCGGCGGACGAGCAGTGGGGAGACGAATCGAACTGGTGGGGCACGAACATCGCCTGCACCGTCGGCATGCTGAAGGCCGCAGGCTTCTCCCGGGTGGACGTCGTGTGGAATCCCGGCGTGCTGCATCGATTGGGCAGCTGGGCCAAGGCGCGAGCCGCGGGCGACAAACGCCCGATGATTCGCAGCATCCAGCAAGGGCGGGCGGTCTTCCACGCCCACAAGCGATGACCGATCAGACCAAGACCCCCGTGCTGAGTGGGTCGAGACTCAAGGCGGGGCGCGCACTCGCCAGGAAGGGGTTCTCGTGGGATCACTGGAGATTCGTGACCCCGGAGCGAGTGTCCTGTGCCGCATGCGGTGCCGATGACGCCGACCCTTTCTTCGATGCGCCACTCGCCCCAGGCCAGGTAGTCAAGTGCCGTCGATGCGACATGGTCTATGTGTCACCCGTGGACATCCGCGGCCTGAACTACTCGGAAGACGATCTCGCCTACATGGAGCACCTGCGGACGAGCTCCGATCTGGACGACTTGGAAAAGGGTTGGGAGTTTGCATTCCTGCAGGCACGTCTCGAGGAGAGACCCGCTCTCCAGAAGAACTACGAGGGGATTCTGGACCGGATTGCCCGACACGTGGGCTCGGCCGACGGTCGGCTGCTCGACTTCGGAGCAGGGTGGGGCTTCTTCCTCGCTGAGGCCCGGAACGCTGGCTGGGATACTGCCGGGGTTGAGCCTCTACCCGGTCACGCGCTCTATGCACGCGAGGAGCTCGGTCTGGATGTCATTCCTGACGTGCTGCGTCCCGATACGTTCCCTTCCGAGTCATTCGACGTCGTCACGTCGCTTCAGGTCTTCGAGCACCTCGACGATCCTGCCGCAGAGTTGGCGAAGATCGTCGAGGTCCTCAGGCCCGGAGGATTGCTGGCTCTCGAGGTGCCGAGCATCGACACGCCCTTGCTCAAGCTCGCCAGGGGCAAGCACAGGCATTTCGTGCCCGATCACTACTGGTTCTTCACGCCCGAGACTCTCCAGCGGTTCGTCACCCGGCACGATCTCGAGACGATCGAGTCGTACCATCCGACACGACGGCTCTCGGTTCGGTGGCTGGTCAACGTGATAGGAAAGCGGTACATGCCCGCGGGTTTGACGCAGAGGCTCTCCGCGGCGAGTGAACGCCTTCGAGTCGCGGATCTGGAGGTCCCGCTCAACTTCTTGGACGTGGCCCTCATCATCGCCCGCAAGCCGCTCGATTGACCCAGTAAACCGCTCAAGCCAGCGGCGGGGAGCGACGAAACCTCTCCTAGGAACGGTGCCCGTACGCGGGTAGGTCCAAGGCCCGTTCTCAGCTAGGGGAACAACCGATGAATGCTGCGCCGACGCGCGGGCGGCGCCGCCTCCTGGCGGCGCTCACGGTGCTGGCTATCGCAACTGCATCTTGTGCCGCTCTCATCGAAGAGGGAGCCGGCTCGATCGGCGACGCGGCCGACCCGCCTGCAGAGGATCCCCCTGCGCCGGCGCCGGAAGACCCCGCCGAGCCTCCAGCAGAGGATCCCGCCGACCCAGCGCCTGACAACGGCTCAGAACCCCCTCCGCCGCCCGACACCCAACAACCGCCGGCACCGGCCGAACAGCTTCGCTTCATCTTCAGCTCGACCAGGAGCGGGAACCTCGAGCTGTGGAGCATCGACGAGAACGGCGCTGACCCGGTGCAGCTCACCAGTGATCCCGCCTACCAGTCCTGGTGGGCCCGGGTGGCTCCGGACGGCGAGAGGCTCCTGCTCTACAGGACCCCCGCGGCCTTCAGGGCGAACGACTACCAGCGCACCGAGTTGTGGGTCATGAACGTCGACGGAACCGGTCTCCGCCGGTTGCGGGCGGCGGGGCAGGACGGATGGCTGAGCCAGGGGCACGCCGAGTGGTCCCCTGATGGCCGGCGGATGGTGATGGCAGGCATGCTGCCTGACATGTCCTGGCACCTGTTCGTTACCGACCACGAAGGGGCGAATCCCGTCGAGGTGCAGACGGATTCGCTGAGCCCCATCGATCCGAGTTGGTCGTCCGACGGAACTGAGATCGTGTTCAGTGCGGTGCCCCCCGACGACACCGGCTTGCCGGTCATCTACGACTACGAGATCCACGTCATCGGCGTCGACGGCACCGGCGAGCGCCGGATCACCTACGACGGGCTTCGTGATCATGACCCGTACATGTCACCCGACGGGGAGACGATCGTGTGGATCACCGAGGTCGTGCCCTTCTACGTGTTGCTGGGCAAGTGGGCGCTGCGGGCAGCCCCAAGCGATGGCACGGGTGTATCACAGCTCACCAGCGGCGAAAGCGTTGACTCCGTTCCTCAGTGGATCGACGAGACGTCCTTCGTCTTCTTTCGCTGGGAGTTCAATGCACCTGGTGCCGGCCTGTACACGCTACGTCTAGGGGAAGCTCAGCCCATCCCGCTGATCGATGCTGCGGAGCCGACACACGACGAGAACCCGACACCGTTTGCCGTGCCCGGCAGTTGAACAGCTCGCCGACTGGCGATAGGGCAGAGCCCATCTGGCAAACTGGCCCGATGAACGCACCAGGCGGCCTCTTTCGGGCCAAAGAGGCTCTGAAGTCGGCGGTGATGGATCCCAAGACCATCCTGCAGGAGGTGCTGCGCCGTTCCGGCAAAGCGAGCTACGGGAAGAAGGTCTTCTGGGACGCCGTCGACAGGCCCCACTACGCGTACTGCGTGTACCAAGCGGCCAGCCAGGCCAAGTCCATCGGCCTCCACGCGATCAGCGTGATCGAGTTCGGCGTAGCGGGCGGGAACGGCCTCGTTGCCCTGGAGCGCATCGGCCGTGACGTGGAGGCCGAGCTCGGCGTGAAGGTGCATCCCTTCGGGTTCGACACCGGCTCGGGCATGCCCGAGCCACTCGACTACCGCGACCTTCCGTATCTGTGGCGCAAGGGCGACTTCGAGATGGATGTCGACAGGCTCCGCGAACGCCTCACTGACGCCGAGCTGGTGTTGGGGAACGTGCGGGACACGGTACCGAGCTTCATCCACGACTACGACCCTCCGCCGATCGGCTTCATCGCCTTCGACCTCGACTTCTACTCCTCGACCGTGGACGCGATGCAGCTGTGTGATGCGGCTGTCGAGCGCTTCATCCCACGGGCCTTCTGCTACATGGATGACGTGATCGGATCCGACGTCGAGATCCATTGCGAGTTCGTGGGTGAGCTGCTCGCGATCGAGGAGTTCAACACAGGTCACCAGGACCGCAAGATGGCTCCGATACACGGGCTTCAGCACAAGCGCCCGGTACCGGCGTTGTGGAACTCGCAGATATGGGTTCTCCATCTCTTCGAGCACCCCGAGTACGGCCACTACATCGAACAACCGAGGGCCGAGATCTTCGATCTGTCGCTCGAGGACTGAACGGGCTCCGACCGAGGCCGGCCCCAGCTCCCGCTGTCAGCCTTGGAGTGCCTGCTCCTTCGCCCAGCGGTAGTCGGCCTTGCCGGCAGGGCTCCGGGTGATGCTGTCCCTGAAGACGAAGGCCTTCGGGAGCTTGAAGCGTGCTATGTGTCGAGCCGCCACCTCGATGAGTTCCTCGGCGGTGACGAGGGCCTCGGGGCGAAGCTGGACCACGGCCACCACCTCGCTACCCCAGCGCTGGCTGGGTCGGCCGCAGACGACCACGTCACGGACCGCGGGATGGTGGGTGAGCGCCTGCTCGACCTCCTCGGCATAGATCTTCTCGCCGCCGGAGTTGATGGTCACCGAATCCCTCCCCAACAACTCCAGGGTCCCGTCCCCGCGCAGCCGGGCCCGATCACCGGGCACGGCGTAGCGAACCCCGTCTATCACCGGGAAGGTGCGGGCAGTCTTCTCCGCGTCACCGAGGTAGCCGAGAGGAACCCGTCCTCGTTGAGCGAGCCAGCCGATCTCGTCGTGACCCGCTTCGAGGACCCGATCGAAGCTGTCCGAGACGATGCACATCCCGGGGCCGGGGGTGAAGTCACCCGTCGACGCCTTGGTGCCTGCGGATGAGAGCTGGGCGGCCTGCTGGCCCGTCTCCGATGCGCCGAGCCCGTCCATGATCCCCACGGTCGGGAGCGCGCGGTGGAAGCGCTCCTTGATGGTCGGGCTGAGAGCGGCACCGCCGTTGACCAGCATGAGCAGCGAGCTGAGGTCGTATCCGCCCGACTCGATCTCCTCGATGAGGGGCCGGCCGAACGCGTCGCCGACGATGAGCAAGACGTTGACGCCTTCTCGCTCGACGGTGGAGAGGATGTCGGCTGGATCGAGGCGTTCGACGTTCTCTGGAAGCACGACCGTGCTCCCCATGGTGAAGGCGTTGAAGGCCATCCAGTGGGCCGCGCCGTGCATGAACGGCGGTGCCGGCATCATCCGGGCGCCACCACCACTTGCTGCTGCCTGGATCTCCTCCAGCCCGGCAAACTCGTTGCCGGTGCCGAGCTGCCTCCCGCCGAGGGCGGCCACGAAGATGTCGGCCTGACGCCAGAGCACACCCTTGGGCATTCCTGTCGTCCCCCCGGTGTAGAGGATGTAGAGGTCATCGGGTGACCAGCAGGCCCTGGTGGAATCGTCGAGGACCGGGTGGGCCGTTGCGAGGGCCTCCTCGTACCACCGGGCGCCCGGGAGCAGGGCGTTGCCCGATTCGTCAGCGACCTGCAACAGCAGGTGCAGGTCGCTGAGCTCGGCGCGCACTTCTTGGAGGATCGGCGCAAATGCCGAGTGGTACACGATTCCCCTGGCTCGGGAGTCGTTCAGCAGGTAGACGAGCTCCTCGGCCACGTAGCGGTAGTTGACGTTGAACGGCGCCACCCGCGCCTTGTACGCGCCGAGCATCCCCTCCAGGTACTCGTTGCCGTTGTACAGGTACAGGGCGAGGTGGTCCTGTCCCGACTGGTGCCCGGCCAGCTCAGGTCGCTCCTGGTGCACCGAGAAACCGTGGTCCAGTAGGACGTTCGCCAGTCGCCGGGTGCGGTCTCCGACGTCGTGGAAGGTTAGGCGGCGCTCTCCCATGACGATGCAGTCGCGGCCGGCGGCGACGGCCTCGATCGCTTCGTGTACCCGGGCGAGGTTGAACTCCATGCCGGCGGGAGCGTAGCGGGGTCTGCGGTGGGCCCCAAGCCGCGGCCGGCGGGATCAGCAGTCGGGGTCCTCGGGGGGGAGAGCGAGCGTGACCAGGTAGTCGTCGACCACTTCGTCGACGCAGGTGCTCTTGCCGTAGCTCGTGTGCCCTTCCCCCTCGTAGGTGACCAGGAACCCCTCGGAGAGCGTCTCGGCGACGTTGACCGAGTTCTCGTAGGGGGTGGCGGCGTCGCCGGTGTTGCCCAGCACGAGGATCGGGGGCGAGCCCTCGGCTACGACCTCGCCCGGAGTCCCGGTCGGCTCGACGGGCCAGAACGCGCAGGGGAGGAGCTCGTTGGCGGTCGGTGCGCCGACGCGCGCGGAGATCTCAGCCAGGCGGTCGGCGAACTCCTGGTACTCCTGTGCGCCGACCGGGTGCGGGGAGTCGACACAGACCACAGCCGCATAGGAGGTGTAGGCACCGAAGGAGTAGTAGGTGTCCGCCAGCTCCATCAGCCTGGAACCATCTCCCTCGAGCGCCTCGGCCAGCCCCTCGATGAGGTCGGGCCACATGGCCGGGTCATAGGTGGCAGAGATGGCAGCGATGGCGAACTCGGCCGGGCCCAGCGAACGTCCCCCTGCGGGGAGCGGTTCGGTCTCGACCATCTCGGCGACCTCGTCGAAAGCGCCCGCGGCGTCGTCGAGGGGGCAGGTGCTGTCGCTCTCGCATCTCTCGAAGGCTCGAGCGAGGGCGGCGTCCATCGCCTCGGTCTGCTGCGCCAGCCACCCCTCGAGGTCCAACGCGGGATCGACCACCCCGTCGAGGACCATTGCCCGGATGGAGGAGGGGAAGAACTCGGCGTACTGGAGGCCGATCGACGTGCCGTAGGAGAATCCGAGGTAGTTGAGGGCATCGGCCCCCAGGGCGAGGCGGATGGCCTCCATGTCGCGGGCGACGTCATCGGTTCCCAGGTGGGGCAACAGGTCCGTGTCGGACTCCTCGCATTCCTCGGCGACTGCTTTTGCCGCCTCGTCGAGGCTCTGCTGTTCGCCCTCGTCGTCGGGATCCGAGTCGAGCGCCTGAAACGTCGTGACCTGCTCCCCGCAGGCCAAAGCGGTGGACTCGCCCACCCCCCTGGGGTCCCATCCGACTATGTCGAAGCTCGATTCGATCGCTGGGTTGAAGTAGCCGTCTCGCACGAACGCCACACCCTCGCCGCCGGGTCCACCCGGGTTCACCAGCAGCGGTCCGATGGGGTCACCGGTTGCCGGTCGCCGTGCCAGGGCCAGGTCGATCGTGGGCCCGGACGGCTCATCCCAGTCGAGGGGCACGGTGAGAGAGGCACATTCCGACCCGGCGCCGCAGCCGGCCCAGTTCAGGGTCGGGGGGACCCAGTCGGAGGGGAACCCGTTGCCGCCGGGCGAGACGGGGTCATCTGTCGAGGTGGGGTCATCGGCCTGAGCAGAGTCCTCGGTGGCGGCAGGGCTGTCGGAGGAGGCCTCGTCGAGTTGGTTGCCGACGCAGGCGGCAGCCGGGACGAGGGTCGCGATGAGCATTGCCACCACCAGACGCGCGTTCGAAGCGGGCGTACGCATGCGTCTTCATGGTAAGCCCCGATTCAGTCCTCGGGGTGGTCGCCTCGCGAAGCCGGATCGCAGTCGGTAGCGTGCCGGCATGATATTCGGCGCATTCGTACCCCAGGGTTGGAAGAGCGAGCTTGCCGGAGCAGGTGAGGCGGACGAGCAGTGGCAGGTCGCCGTCGACACAGCTCTCCTCGCAGAGCAGCTCGGCTACGACTCGCTGTGGGTCTACGACCACTTCCACAACGTGCCGCTGCCGGCTCATGAGACCGTCTTCGAGAGCTGGACGACGCTTACTGCTATCAGCCAGCTCACTTCGCGGGCACGGCTCGGCCATATGGTCGGCTGTGCCGCCTACCGCAACCCTGCGCTCGTCGCCAAGATCGCCGCGACGCTCGATGTCATCAGCGGTGGTCGGCTGGACTGGGGGATTGGCGCAGGCTGGTACGACCAGGAGTTCCGGGCCTATGGATACGGGTTCCCGTCTGCTGCAGATCGGATCCGGGTACTGCGCGAGACGGTCGAGATCGTGAAGCTCCTCTGGACCGAGCCCGACGCGGATTATGAAGGGGGTCATCTCGCGGTACATGGCGCTCAGTGCGATCCCAAACCTCTCCAGCGGCCGCACCCGCCTGTTTGGATCGGTGGCGGAGGCGAAGAGCTGACGTTGCGGGTCGTTGCCGAGCACGCCACCCACAGCAACTTCGGGGGGAAGCCGCCCGAGTTCGCCCACAAGTGCGAGGTGTTGCGGCGTCATTGTGCCGAGGTGGGCCGGGACTACGACGAGATCACCAAGACGATCAGCCAGGAGGTGTTCATTCGTGAGTCCGCCGCCGAAGTGGAGGCCGCCGGGACCCGCTCGTTGTGGAACGAACCCGTCGAGTCGTGGCGCGAGGGGAACCTGGTCGGTACGCCCGAGGAGGTCTGTGAGAAGATCCAGGTCTACGCCGAGCTCGGTTGTGAGGGGTTCGTCCCGTGGTGCGCCGACTACCCGGACACGACGACGCTGCGCCTCTTTGCCGAGCAGGTGATCGCCGAGTTCCGCTGAGCGATCATGTGCCACACCGCTGCGTCCGAGCTATTTGAACCAGATCTTCTCGTATTCACGCGATTGGGTGTGCAGCACCAGCACCAGGAGCGCCACGTTGAAGATCCAGCTGATCACGTTGTTGACGTCGCTGGTGGGGAGCACCGCGTCGATCACGGAGCGACCGAGGCCGGCGCCGGTGGCCTGCAAGAGGTAGAAGTTGATGAGGAACGGCGACGCTGCGGCCACGATCGCGCTGGCGTAGCCCCATTTCCTCTCGTTGGCTATGCCGTAGCCTCCGTAGGCGTAGAGCAGCACCGACACGAAGAGCAGGGCCTGTGTGACCGTGTAGGGAGTCGAGTCGCGAAAGGCTGGTACTTCGATCCGGATGGCGTCGATCAGCGTGAAGAAGCCGCTGATGTAGAGCAGGAAGGTGGCGATCTGGAGCGTCTGGGGCTGCGACGGGTTGAAGAATCGGCGGCTGGCCATGGGTGACAGTGTGGCAGGTCTCGCTCTCGCGGCTGGAGCCGGCACAAGGTTGTGGCCCTTGACACGGCTGTTGCCCAAGCCCCTGTGCCCGGTGGGCGGCGTGCCCTTGATAGACCAAGCCGTACAACGCCTGCACGCGGCAGTCGGTGATGTGGCCGTGAACGTGCACCACGGCCGGGCCCTGATCGAGGGACATCTGGCCGGTACGGCTCATCTCTCGGTCGAGGAGGAGATGCCGCTGGGGACCGCGGGGGCGCTCGGTCTGCTCCGTCCGTGGCTGGCCGGTCGGGCAGTCCTGGTGGTGAACTCCGACACCTGGTGCGAGGCCGACCTCGGCACCTTCGTGACCGGCTGGGACGGTGAGAGGACGCGGATCTTGAGGCTGGGTGACGCAGCACTGGGGCCGCGAAGCACGATCGTGGCGTCGCTGATGCCGTGGCCGGTCGTGGCAGAGCTACCGCCTGAACCAGCGGGCCTCTACGAGCGCGTCTGGGGGCCCGCCTACGAGGCCGGGCTCGTCGAGTTGGTGCGGTTCCACGGGGCGGTGATCGACTGCGGCACGCCGGCCCGCTATCTCGAGGCGAACATGCGCTCCTCAGGCGGGGAGTCGGTCGTACCCGAGAGCGCGGTGGTGTTCGGGGAGGTCGAGCGAACCGTGCTGTGGCCCGGGGCCGTGGTCGAGAAAGGGGAGACGTTGCGCAACGCGATCCGCACCCACACCGCGATGACGGTGCTGGTCCGCTAGGTTCTCCGCGGGCGGCCTGTGGCTGTGCTCACGCCGGCCCGTAGCTGTCCGCAAGCCGCGTCCATGTCGACGCCGCGGCTGTGGCGGATCGTGGTGTTCACGCCTCGAGACCGGAGGTTGTCCCGGAAGAGGCGGATGCGCTCCGGGGGACTTCCCCGAGCGGATGATCCAGGCGTGGGGTTGAGCGGCAAGAGGTTGACATGTGCCTGCAGGGGCGCGGCGTAAGCCGCGAGCTTCTCGGCGTCGGATTGGCTGTCGTTGGTTCCGTCGATCATCGCCCATTCGAACGACAACCGTCGTCCGGTCCGAACGCAGTACTCCCGACAGGCGTCTGCGAGCATGACGAGCGGGTACCGCCGGTTGAGTGGCACGAGCTCGTCCCGCAGGGAGTCATCAGCAGCGTGAAGCGACACGGCGAGGCCGACCTGGCTTCTCAGGGCTGCGAGTCGACGGATCCCTGGCACGACCCCGACAGTCGACAGCGTGATCTTGCGGGCGGCTATGCCCATGTCGCGGTTGATGCGAAGCAGCCCAGCCCACGTTGCGGAGAAGTTGGCGAAGGGCTCGCCCATGCCCATGAACACGACGTTGGAGACCCGCTGCGCACCTGACGCCCTGGCCGCCCGTACCACCTGCTCGACGATCTCACCGATGGTCAGGTTTCGCTCGAAGCCGGCCTGTCCTGTGGCACAGAAGCCGCAGCCCATGCCGCATCCGGCCTGGGTGCTGACACAAACGGTGGTGCGGGAGCTGTAGCGCATCAACACCGTCTCGATGCGCACGCCATCGCGGAGCCCCCACAGCCATTTGATCGTGTCACCGTTGGTCGAGCTGCGTGTGCTGACCTGCCGCAAGGCCGGGGGGAAGTTCTGCGACAGGGTCTCGCGCACAGACAGCGGGAGATCGGTCATCTCTGCCGGATCCAAGTGGCGCCGATACAACCCCTGCCAGATCTGCTCGACCCGGTAGCGGGGCTCACCCTGGAGTAGCGACGCGATGTCGTCTCGGCATGCGTCATAGCGGGTGAGCATCCGCCAGAGCCTATTCCCCCCGGAGGCTGCACTCCCGGCGCATCCTCGCGCCGCTCGGGCCGGCTGTTCACGAAGCAGCATTCTGGGACGGCGGAAGCAGAAGCGGTTACAATCGCCGACACTGCGAGAAGGCGACACGGCGATACGGCGGGGTGAACCATGCTTTCGGCTACACGTAAGGCGGTTGCGGTCTTGTTGGCGGTATCGGTGGCAGCTCTCCTACTGGTGTCTGCCCCCGGCGCCGCCGGTGCTGCGGCTGCCGAGAGGGTGATCGTGGCGTTCGCTGCGGGCACTGCTCCATCCGCGCAGAACGCGGCGTTGGCCTCGGTCGGAATCGGTGCAGCGAGCACGGTTCACCGCCTGCCTCAGGTCGATCAAGCCGTCGTCGTAGCCACGCCCGCCCAGCGCTTCCTGCTCGAGCAGAATGCAGCGATCGAGGCCGTGGTCAGCGACGTGGTGGTCGAACTGGCGTACACGCCCAGTGACCCCGAGGTAGCGGGCATGCAGGGCCTCGACGACATCGGTGTCGAAGCAGCATGGGATACCTACCCGGGTGCAGGCGGATTCAGCGCCACCGGGCCTTTCACGGGTGCCCCCATCGCCGTCATCGACTCGGGTGTGGATCCCCACCAGGAGTTCGCAGGACCCGGGGGTGACCTGTTCGACGACAAGGTCCCGGTCTGCGTGCACTACCCGCCGAACATCTTGTTCGATCCCGTCGACTGCACCAACGGGAGCGCCGACGACATCTCTCATGGCACCCACGTCGCGGGAACCGCCGCCGCCATCGCCGACGACGGGCTGGGGATTCCCGGCGTCTCGCCCACGTCACCGATCTACAGCTACAAGGCTTGTCAAGGACGACTGTGCTGGCTGGGCGACCTGGAGGCAGCGCTCATCGATGCCACCGACGACGGGGCCAAGGTGATCAACCTGAGCGTGGGCGGGCTCGTTGCGCTCAGCGTGTGGCAGGACGCCATCCGCTACGCGATCGCCAACGATGTCGTCGTCGTGGCAGCCGCGGGGAATCTGGGCAACACCCTCTACAGCTACCCGGCTTCGTTCAACGGTGTGCTCTCGGTGGCGGCCACCGACACCGGCGCCGACACCCGCGCGTACTTCAGCCAGTACAACGACAAGGTTCGCATCGCCGCTCCCGGCACGGGGATCATCTCATCGGTCGCGCCGGAGGCTGCCGGCGGTCAGCCGAACGCCTACGCGGTCTACAGCGGTACGTCGATGGCGACCCCCCACGTGGCCGGTGCAGCGGCGCTGATCCGCTCCGCCCATCCTGACTGGACTGCGGGCCAGGTGGTCGGCGCGATCCTCAACACCGCCGATGACATCGGGACGCCGGGCACAGACAACGAGTTCGGCTACGGCCGGATCGACGTCGCTGCGGCGATCAACCATGTGCCGGCGCCCGACGGCGACCTCGACGATGACGGGTTCTCCGACGCGGTCGACGGTGATCCTTACAACCCGCTGCGGTTCGACGTCACGGCTGCTTCGGTCAGTACTTCGGTCAGCGGCACGACCGTTGCCATCGCGTCGTTCCTGGGCATCGGAATCGCAGTGGTGAGCGCCCCTGACCGGCTGGCTATCGGCTTCCTGACCCTGAAGCAGTCGGCGACCTCCCTGGGGATGGCCAATCTCTCTGGGACTGCGTTGCAGATCGGTCCCGGGCTGTTCCAGTCCGTGCCGATCGGGATCGCCATGCCGGATGGCGGTGGCACGGCCTCGATCTCCCTGGGTGGCACGAGCCCGCTGAACGTGAGCGGTCCGACGAGCGGTGGAACGGTGAGCTTCACCATCACATGACCCGGCGGTAGGCGATGTCGGTCTGGTGGAGCGTGAAGCCCAGGCTGCGATAGAGCTCTCGAGCCGGCGCGTTGTCGGCTTCGACGTAGAGCATGCCCAGTTGGCATCCGTGGCGGTGGAGCCAGTCCAGACCCGTGAGGACCAGCTTCCTCCCCAGGCCGGTCCGGTGATGGTCGGGATCGGTGGCGATCACGAAGATCTCACCGAGTGGGGGATTCGTGTCGACGTGGATCTTCGTCCAGCAAAACCCGGCGAGGTGGTCGCCGACGAAGTGCAGCAGGAACCCCGCGGGGTCGAACCAGGATTCAGCCATGCGTTCCCGGAGGTTCTCGTGGGTCCAACCCCCCTGCTCCGGGTGCCAGTGGAACGCCCGGTTGTTGACCCGGAGCCATTCGTCGTCGTCGACGCCCGGGCGGAAGGCAGTCGTCGAGAGATCCGATCGGTGCGGGAGGGGAAGCGCGACTCGTAGCTGCTCGAGGCGGCGGTGTGGTTCGAAGCCGGCTGCACCGGCAACCCTGGTGTCCTCCTCGGTAGCGGCCTCGACCCAGTAGAGGACCGCACCACCTCCCCGTTCGGCCACCGCGTCGCAGGTGGCACCGAGAAGTGCAACTGTGAGCGGGGCTTGGTCAACACCTTCCCGTTCGCCGGTGATCAGTTCGATGGTCCAGTTGTTGTCCCGCCGTAGCGCGACCGCCGCACCGATCAGGTCGCCGGAGCCGGCCGCGACGGTGGCCGCCGTGGCCGTCGCCCGGCCTGCGATCGCATCTGCCCACGGGGCCACGTCGGGTCGGGCCAGCGGCAGATCTGTCCTCACGTGGGCCTGCAACGCGGCCACCGCGGGAAGATCCTCCTCGGTCAGTCCAACCCTGATCTCGAAACCGGTCACGACCTTGTCGGTGCCATAGCGCAGCTCGTTTTGTGAACCGAAAAGGCCCCTATAGGGGCCACGCGCGTTCACAGAATAGGTATGTCGACCATAGCCGGGGCGAGGGGGAGCTACGGTCCAGCGGATGGGAATGCCGAGGTCACCTCGCGGGCGGGCGCGCCTCACCCATGAGCGCCTTGCCGGCGAGTACGAAGCGGTGTGTCAGCTGCGGCACCAGAGCGCCTATCAGCTCCTCGTCGCCACCATCTTGTCCGCGCAGTGCACCGACGAGCGCGTCAACATGGTCACCCCGGCGCTGTTCAGCGCTTACCCGACTCCGGCGGACCTTGCCGCAGCCGAGCCGGAGCGACTCGAGGACCTGATACGAAGCACCGGCTTCTTCCGGTCGAAGGCCAAGAACCTGATTGGTATGGCTCGAGAGGTCACGGAGCGCTACGGGGGTGAGATACCCGCGACGATGAAGGACCTCGTTTCGCTGCCGGGTGTCGGTCGCAAGACGGCCAACGTCGTCCGCAGCGTCGCGATGGGTCTACCGGGATTGCCCGTCGACACCCATGTGCTGCGCCTGAGCCGGCGGCTGGGGCTCACCGAGGAGACCGATGCCGTCAAGGTGGAGCTCGAGTTGAACCCGATGATCCCGGCGCGCGAGCGCGGCGACTTCAGCCTGCGCCTGATCCTGCACGGCCGGCGGGTCTGCCTGGCCCGCGGTCCCCGCTGTGAGGACTGCATCTTGAGCGACTTCTGCCCATCGGCGGGGCGCCCGTGACCCCTGCCACGCGTGTCACGATGAGCGCGAAGAATCGCGCGAATAGAGGCAGCGAGTGCCAGGTTGTTAAGCGCAGAGTGGCATACCGGGTAGGTCGGGACCTCTGAGACCTCGCTGGCGGTCACGAAGAGTGAAACCGACAGCTGTAACAGCGAGCAAAAAGCGATGTCACTTTCGTGAAAATCGGCCGGGAACAGCCAAAAGGAGATCGACTTTTGGCGCCAGTTGGGTATTGTTACCCCTAACCAGGTTCCCGCCACCTGGTACCCGGCGAAACAAGGGATCCGCCGCCCGGTTTCGCCCCGCCGGCGCCCCACGGGGCGTCGGCGCAGTTTTGTCCACGACTTGAGCTGTGTTCAGCGCCGACGTCGCAGGTTCCGTACGCTGCGCTCGAGGCGACGGGTCCCGCTTCGCAGGATTCTCTCGGACTCGTAGAGATCCGCAGCGATGTCCTCTAGAGAGCCCGTCGCCAACTCGTCGGCGATCTTGGAAATGCGCTCGACGATCTGGTCGAGAACGGATACCGCCGATTCCAGGTCTGCGTCTGCGCTCACGACGCCGATGTCTAGCAGCAATCCCGCGATGTGCCCGTCACGACCGGCGCGGCCGAGGTGCACCACGGTCACCAGATCCGCCAGGAGCCATCGTCTGGGGCCGTGGCAGCCGCGCCGAATTGCCGGGCGTTGCCGGGGGCTTGCCGGTAGCGTGAGACCTCCGTCATGTTCGGACCGGGGGCGCCAGCGCCGTGACCATGCTCAAGCGACTCGACCTGAGAGGTACCGGGGACGACTTGGCCTCGCGCCTGCCGCGCCCGGCGCCACCAGGTGATGGGCATCTCGATGCGGTGCGCCAGATCCTCCGCGAGGTTCGGGAACGAGGTGACGCGGCCGTCCTCGAGTACACCGCCGAGCTCGACGGTGTGGAGCTGGCCTCCACATTGGTGCCGGCCGCCCGACTCCGGGAGGCGCTGGACGGCATCGACGCGGAGCTGCGAGAAGCCATGGAGGTCGCGCGGGATTCCATCGCCGATTTCCATCGCACCGAGCTACCAGCGCCGGTCGACTACGCACGCGACGGATTGCACGTGACCGGTCGCCGACAGCCCGTGGATCGGGCGGGCCTCTACGTTCCCGGGGGCCGCGCCGCATACCCCTCCACGGTTCTCATGACCGCGGTTCCGGCTCGGGTCGCAGGAGTCGATGAGCTCGTCCTTTGCGTACCGCCGAGCCGGGACACCGGCGAAGTCGCGGACGTGACGCTGGCCGCAGCCGCACTGGCTGGGGTCGATGAGGTCCACTCCGTCGGGGGCGCGCAGGCCATTGCCGCCCTCGCCTACGGGACCGAGACCATCCGGATGGTAGATGTCGTAGTGGGGCCGGGGAACGTCTACGTGGCGCTCGCCAAGCGGGAGGTGGCCGGCGTCGTAGGAGTTCCAGCAGCTTTCGCCGGTCCCAGCGAGGTGGTGGTCGTAGCCGACGAGACGACCCCTCCGGAGTTCGCCGCCGTCGACGTGGTGGTGCAGGCCGAGCACGGGCCCGACGGGTTCGCCTGGCTCATCTCCTGGTCCGAGAGCACCGTGGACGCGGTCAGTGCGGCGGTGGACCTGATCGTTGCCGGCTCACCCAGGCGAGAGCACATAGAGTCGACACTCGTCTCGAACGGCTATGCAGTTCTGGTCGACGGGCCGCAGGAGGCCATCGCGGTTGCCAACTCCATCGCCCCTGAGCATCTCGAGTTGATGAACGCAGACCCGGACGGGCTCGTTCCGGAGGTGAGGCACGCGGGCGCGGTCTTCTGCGGTCCTTGGTCGCCGGCCTCGATAGGGGACTACCTGGCCGGACCGAGTCACGTGCTGCCCACAGCGGGAACAGCGCGCTTTTCCGGTGCGTTGAACGTGGAGGACTTCACCAAACCGCTGCACGTCATCTCGCTGGACCGCGAAGCCTTCGAGCGTGTCGGACCGTACGTCGAGCGCTTCGCCGAAGCCGAGGGCCTCGATGCCCACGCCCAGTCGATCCGGGCGCGCTGGTCATGAGGGGTGCCGAACGCCCGCCGTCTCCGGTCGGTCCTGCCGAGAGGGACGACCTCGCCCTCATGGAGGGCTATCACTCGCCCCAACTCGACGTCGCCGTGCGGCTCAACACCAACGAGGCACCGGAGGCGCCACCGCGTGAGTTCGTGGAGGCTCTCACCAGGTCGCTCGGCAAGGTCGAATGGAACAGGTATCCCGACCGGGCTGCCTCTGAACTGCGGGCCCGGGTAGCCGAGCGGGAAGGGCTGGCGCCGGACCAGGTCTTCGCTGCCAACGGCTCCAACGAAGTGCTGCAGACCCTGTGCCTGGCCTTCGGGGGTCCGGGTCGTGCTGCCGCAGTGTTCGAGCCGACGTATGCGCTGCATTCCCACATCCCCCGGACAACCGGCACCAGGGTGGTCGTCGGTGAACGAGCGGCCGACTTCACGCTGGACCTCAACGAGGTCGAAAGGGTCCTGGCGGAGGCCGAGCCGGCGATCACGTTCCTGTGCTCGCCGAACAACCCCACCGGCATGGTGGAGGCCGCCGACACCGTGGAGCGGGTCCTCGAGGAGGTGATCCGGATCGGCGGGATCTTGGTCGTCGACGAGGCGTACGGGCAGTTCGCTGCCCGGTCGGCGCTGTCGATGGTCGCTGATGACCTACCTGTCGTTGTGACACGGACCTACTCCAAGACGTGGAGCATGGCGGCGGTACGACTCGGCTACATGGCCGGGCCCGCGTCGGTGGTGTCCACGCTGGAGAAGGTGGTCCTGCCTTATCACCTCGGCACCATGACCCAGATCGCGGGGATAGTCGCCCTTGACTTCGTGGAGCAGATGAAAGCGCGGGTGGCCGCCCTGGTCGAGGAACGCGGGAGGCTGCTCGCATCACTGACGGAGCTGCCGGTCGAGGTCTGGCCCTCAGAGGCGAACTTCATACTCTTCCGGCCACTGGGCATGTCGGGCGCGCGGGTGTGGAGAGAGCTGGTCGAGCGGTCCGTGCTCGTACGGGACTGCTCGTCGTGGCCTCGCTTGAGGGACTGCCTACGAGTCACAGTGGGTACGCCGGAGGAGGACAACGCTTTCCTGGACGCGCTGTCCACGGTACTCCTGGGCGGGACGGAGGGAGCATGAGCCGAGCTGCGAGGTGCAGTCGCAGCACCAACGAGACATCGATCGAGATCGAGCTCGACATCGATGGAGGCGGGGGGTGTGAGGTCGCGACGGGGCTGCCGTTCTTCGACCACATGCTCGACCAGCTGGGTCGCCACGGGGGCTTCGACCTGACGATCCGCGCTCGAGGCGACTTGGCGATTGACGCCCATCACACGGTCGAGGACGTCGGCATCCTCCTCGGTTCGGCACTGAACGACGCGCTCGGGGACAAGAAGGGCATCCGGCGCTTCGGGTCGAACTCGGTGCCGCTCGACGAAGCCTGCGTCGATGTCTCGCTCGACCTGTCGGGGCGGCCCTTCCTGCTGTACGAGGTGAACCCACCGGGCCAGAAGATCCTCAGCGATCCGCCGTTCGACCCGCAGCTGATGGAGGAGTTCTGGCGGGCCTTCGTCACGAGCGGCCGTTTCACGATGCACATGGTCATGGTGAGGGGCAGGAACACCCATCACATAATCGAGGCCTCCTTCAAGGCGGCAGCCCGCTCGCTACGGGACGCCGTCACCGTCGAAGGAGGCGACGTTCCCTCCACCAAGGGCGCGCTGTGAGCACGAACGGCAGGCTCGTCGCAGTTCTCGACTACGGGATCGGCAACCTCCGCTCGGCCCAGAAGGCGCTCCAGCGCCAGGGTGCCGATGCCAGGCTCACCGCCGACCCTGCGCTGGTCGCTGATGCCGAGGGGGTCGTCCTGCCCGGTGTGGGCGCGTTCGGGCAGTGCATGCGCGCCCTCGAATCGAGCGGGCTGGCGCAGCCGGCGCTGGATGCCATCGTCGCCGGCAAGCCCTTTCTCGGCATCTGTGTCGGCATGCAGATGCTCTACGAGGGGTCCGAGGAGGCCCCTGACATCCCGGGACTCGGCATCCTCCCTGGGCAGGTCAGGCTGCTGCCCGGGGAGGTCAAGCGTCCCCAGATGCAATGGAACGCCCTTCGGGTCCGCCGCCGGTCGCCGCTGCTGGCAGGCCTGGACGAACCAATCTGGATGTACTTCGTGCACTCGTACGTCCCGGACGACCGAGCCAATGCCATCGCGACCTGCGAGTACGGGACCGAGATCGTCGCGGCTGTGGAGAAGGAATCCTTGTGGGCCACGCAATTCCACCCCGAGAAATCGGGTTCTGCGGGACTGCGCTTGCTGTCGAACTTCCTCGACCTCGTCGCGTCGTCCGGGGCGACCTGAGGGCCGGACTTGGACCTGTACCCTGCGATCGACCTCCTCGACGGGAGATGTGTCAGGCTCGAGCAGGGCGACTACGGGCGCGAGACCCGCTACGGGGACGATCCGGTTGCCCAGGCCGAGCAGTTCGCAGCCGCCGGGGCCCCGTGGATACACGTGGTCGACCTCGATGCGGCGCGATCCGGCGTTGCGGCCAACCGGGAGGTGATCGCATCCATCGTCACCGCGGTCGATGTCCCGGTTCAAGCCGGCGGAGGTGTGCGGGATGAAGCCGCGGCCGCGGCGTTGTTCGAGTCCGGTGTGGCACGGGTCGTGATCGGCACCGCTGCGCTCCGGGACCCCGACCTCGTCCGGCGCATTGCGCTGCGCCAGCCCGTGGCGGTGGGCCTCGACGCCCGCGGGGGAGAGGTAGCGGTCGAGGGCTGGACCGAGGGCTCCGGTCAGGGCGTCCTCGAGGTGGCTGCACGGTTCGAGGACACGGGCGTCGAGGCGCTCGTGGTAACCGACATCGGGCGGGACGGCATGCTCGTCGGACCCGACATCGAGGGACTCGCGACGCTGCTCGAGGCAACGAGTCTGGACGTGATCGCCTCGGGCGGAGTGGGTGGGCTCGGTGACCTCCGTGCTCTCGCGAGACTGGGTTCGGGAAGGCGCCGGCTGGCGGGAGTCATCTGTGGTCGCGCAATATATGTCGAGGCCTTCACCGTCCAAGAGGCGTTGGCGGTCCTGGACGAAGGGTCTTAGGAGCGTGGAGGGAGAGAACTGTGTGGAGTCGCCGGTACAACAGGTCGTTGGCTTTGCTGCTGGTCATTGCGTCGGTTGCGCTCGGCGCGTGCACGAGCGACGAGGGGCCGGAGGTGGCCGGTGCGACGGAGCAGCGCGACGACGCCGAGCAGGGGGCCGAGCCCGATGCATACGGCCCTTCGCCGGGCTGTGGTGCGGACGCAGCGGTTTCGACAGGCGTCTCCGAGAACCTGCTGTCGACCGGGGACGTCGAGCGCCACTACCGGCTGTTCGTTCCTTCGGACTACGACGGGGAAACCCCTCTCCCCCTCGTGGTCTCTCTGCACGGGCTGACGATGACCTCGGATATGCAGGCGGTGGCGACCGGCTTCGAGGATCTGGCCGAGCGTGACGGTGCGGTGGTCGTGACCCCCGACGGATACGGTGCGGTGCAGTTCTGGAACATCATCGACCACGAACTGGCGCAGGATGATGTTGCCTTCATCGCGGAGCTTCTCGAGGAGTTGGAGGGCACGCTCTGCATCGACACCGGTCGGGTCTACGCCACGGGGATCTCGAATGGTGCTTTGATGTCGGGCGTCCTGGCCTGTCGCCTGCCAGAGAGCTTCGCTGCGATCGGGTCGGTGGCGGGGATCATGACGCTGCCGCCGTGTGAGGACGGTGAGCCCGTTGCGGTTCTCGCCATCCACGGCACCGACGACGCCATCGTCCCCTACGAGGGAGGGCTCAGCGCCAGCATCGAGGCGTTCCTCCACTCGACCGATCTGCTGGGGCTCGAGGGTGGGCTGGACGCGCAGGCCGAGGCGATCCCCGTGCTGGACGAGGCACTGCCGCCGGTGGAAGATGCCGCCGCCGAGTGGGCGGAGATCGACGGCTGCGCGCCCGACCCGGAGGAGTCGGCGGTCTCTGAAGAGGTGACGTTGCTCAACTGGGGCGGATGCGAGGACAACACGGAGGTCTCCTTCTACGTCGTCGAGGGTGGTGGCCACACCTATCCTCGTGGTGAGTCGCTGGAGGGATTCGACTGGGGACTCATCGAGGCCTTCGTCGGCTACACGACGACCGACATCGACTCGACGGAGTTGATCTGGGACTTCTTCGCAGAGCACCAGCGATGACCTCCGCGGCACCGCGGGTAGCTTGAGCGCGTGCGTGTACCAAGAGTCATCCCCTGTCTGGATGTCGATGCCGGGCGGGTGGTCAAAGGCGTCAACTTCGTGGATCTCGTCGACGCGGGCGATCCGGTCGAACTGGCCCGTCGCTACGACGAGGAGGGAGCCGACGAACTGGTCTTCCTCGACATCACCGCCTCTTCGGGCGGGCGTGACACAATGGTCGAGGTTGCCCGGCACACTGCCGAAGAGGTCTTCATCCCGTTCACGATCGGGGGCGGTATCAGATCTCTCGACGATGCCCGCAGGCTGCTGCGGGCCGGTGCCGACAAGATCTCGGTCAACACGGCTGCCGTCGAACGCCCCGAGCTGATCACTGAGCTGAGCGCGGAGTTCGGTGCTCAATGTGTGGTGGCCGCCATCGACGCGCGGCGCAACGACGGCGGGGAATCGCCTGGAGAAGCCGCCGGCTTCGAGGTGTACACCCACGGAGGTCGCACGGCTACCGGCACCGAAGCCGTCGCATGGGCTCGGCGCTGCGAGCGCTTGGGGGCCGGCGAGATCCTGCTCACCTCGATGGATCGGGACGGCACCAGAGACGGCTTCGACACAGAACTGACCCGGCGTGTCGTGGACGCCACCAACATCCCGGTGATCGCCAGCGGCGGGGTGGGAACACTCGATCACCTCGTGGAAGGGATCACCGAGGGCGGAGCCGACGCTGTGCTGGCGGCATCTATCTTCCACTTCTCACAGCATTCGATCGCCGAGGCCAAAGAGCACATGGCGAGGGCCGGGCTGCAGGTGCGGCCGGTCGCCTAACCCAGGCCGGCGAGGAACCTCGTGGCGATCCCTGTGACGACCTGCATCTGCCCTGCGAGGAAGTGGTCGCCCCGCGTCACCACCTCGATGCCGGTGTTCACCCAATCTGCAACGCGGGAGGCTGCTTGCTCAGGCGGGTTGAACTGGTCGTGCTCGGGTACGGCCAGCAACTTGGGTCGCTGATCGCTGGATGCGGCCATCGACGCTTGCGCCACCGAGCGCAGTGGAGGCGCGATGAGGAGCCAGCCGTCCAGGCGGTTGTCGACGACCTGCAATGCGACATCGGCGCCGAAGGAGTACCCGACTATTGCCAGCGGGATCTCGGCCAGCGCCGTGGGTACGGCATCGATGGCTGCGTGCACATCGTTGGCCTCGGCGACACCTTCGCCGAAGGTGCCACTGGAGTTGCCCGCACCACGGAAGTCGAACCGCAACACGGCCACCTGCGATTTCGGGAGGAAACGGAACAAGGAGGCTGTCACCGGTGAGTGCATATCGCCACCCATCAACGGGTGGGGATGCGTGAGCACCGCGACGGAGGCAGGTCTCGGTGGCACGATCAGCTCAGCGGCGAGGTCGACCCCGTCGCAGGTGGTCAGCGTCAGTCGCGACGTGGCTGATGGCGGTTCGGTCGAGTCGTCCAAAATGCTTGGAGGCGGTAGCTTCGGAGTTCTGGAGAAGGGCTGATCAGTGACCGAGAATACCGACGATGAACCGATGATCGAGACCTCGACTGCCGGGACCCTGGGCCGGCAGGACAAGCTACCGATCCAGATGCTCAACGACCGTATTCTGGTTCAGATCGATCACCCTGAAGGCGAGCGACGCTCCTCGGGCGGGATCCTCATTCCCGCAACCGCTCACATGGGGAAGCGCCTGACCTGGGCGAAGGTGAAGGCCGTAGGCCCCAATGTGCGCAACATGGAACCCGGTGACCAGGCGCTGTTCAATCCCGAGGACGTCTACGAGGTGGAGGTGCGCGGAGAGGACTACATCATCCTGCGGGAACGCGATGTGCACGCAGTGGCCTCCGACCGTCTCGAGGAAGGCTCCACGGGCCTGTACCTGTGAGGCAAATCGGCTTCGAACGCACGGAGACCCACCTCTACGATGAGTGCCATGCCCGAGAGCACCCCGATCCAGGTGAGCGAAGAGCAGCTCTCCAGGATCAAATACAACGAGGACGGCCTCGTGCCGGCCATCATCCAGCAGGAGGGAACCGGGAGCGTTCTGATGATGGCGTGGATGAACGAGGCCACGCTGCGCGAGAGCTTGAGTTCGGGGCGGACCTGCTTCTGGTCGCGGTCGCGCCAGGAGCTCTGGCGGAAGGGAGACACATCCGGCGATCGCCAGTACATCCGCGAGGCCTACTACGACTGCGACGGCGACACACTGCTACTGGTGGTCGAACAGGAGGGCAACGGAGCGTGCCACACCGGTGAGCTCTCTTGTTTCCACCGTGCCTTCGGTGCTGAAGCCGACGAGGGCTGAGTTCCACCGACTGGCACGCGACCATTCGGTCGTTCCGGTCTGGCGGGAGCTCCTCGCCGACCTGATCACGCCCGTCGCCGTGTTCGCCCGGCTCTGTGGGGAGGATCCGGGTTTTCTTCTCGAGTCGGTGGAGCACGGAGAGCGCTGGAGCAGATGGTCCTTCGTGGGCCGCCGGCCGTCACTGACCCTGGTGTCGCGGGGCGGAATCGTCGAGGCCGATCCCCAGCTCCCCGCAGGCGTGCCGGTGGATCGGGGGTTTCTGGCTGTCCTGCAGTCGCTGCTGGAGCGCTACGTGTCCCCGTCCATCGGCGATCTACCCCCTCTTCATGGCGGTCTGGTGGGGTATCTGGGATATGACGTGGTCCGCGAGGTCGAGCGGCTGCCCGGCCCCCCCGGCACCGACTCGGGTCAGCCCGACGCTGTCATGTCGGTCATCGGCGAGCTGGCTGCGATCGATCACTGGCGACAGCGGGTCACCCTGATAGCCAACGTCGTGGTGGAACCGGGGGCGGGGCCTGACGAGCTCGACGTGGCGTATGACGATGCGGTTGCGCGTGTCGAGCAGATGGCCAGGGACGGGGCGAGGCCACTCGACGAGCCGTTGGTGGACCCGCCCGACGGCGACGAACCTCTGCCCGAGGTCACCTCGTCCATGGGTACCGGTGTGTACGAGTCGGCCGTCGAGGCAGCGAAGGAGTACATACTCGCCGGGGACATCTTCCAGGTCGTGCTGGCCCAGCGCTTCGACGTGGATCTGGACGCGGACGCGTTCGACCTCTACCGCGTGCTGCGCCAGATCAACCCCAGTCCGTACATGTACTTCGTTCGGAACCCTCATCTGACTCTTGTCGGCTGCTCCCCGGAGCCCATGGTGCAGCTACTAGAGGGCAAGGTGATCTCGCGTCCGATTGCCGGTACCCGCCGGCGGGGGAGATCTGACGAAGAGGACCGACGTATGGCTGCCGAGCTCGTCGAGCACCCAAAGGAACGAGCAGAGCACGTGATGCTCGTGGACCTCGCCCGCAACGACGTCGGCCGAGTCGTCGAGTTCGGGACCGAGACAGTCGACGAGATGATGACGCTGGAGAAGTACAGCCATGTGATGCACCTGACCTCGCAGGTCTCAGGATCTCTTGCCGGCGGCAAGAGCCCGATCGACGTCTTGCGGGCAACACTCCCAGCGGGGACCGTCTCCGGGGCGCCGAAGGTCAGGGCCATGGAGATCATCGACGAGCTCGAGCCCGTCAAGCGGGGGCCCTACGCCGGCGTCGTCGGTTACATCGATTTCTCCGGCAACATCGACACAGCCATCGCGATAAGGACGATGGTCATCGACGAGGCCGGAGCTTCCGTGTCCGCGGGTGCCGGAATCGTCGCCGACAGCGTGGCGGCCGAGGAAGAGCTCGAGTGTCGCAACAAGGCAAAGGCGTTGCTCGCGGCGGTGCCGGCCGCCCGTCGCATGTCCCGCCAGCGGCGGGAACAACGGCGCAAAGACCCGGGTTGAACGGCGCGATGCCCACCCGCGACGATCGACTCGCCATTGATTACGCCGCGCTGAGGACAGGTGTGGCTGCGGTGAGGGTCCCACGTGACGCGGTGTCGGTCAGCGGCTCGGACGCCCGGGCGTTCCTCCAGGGCCAGCTCTCCCAGGACGTCGAGGCGCTCGAGGTCGGAGGATCCGCCTGGTCGCTCCTGCTGCAACCTCAGGGGAAGGTTGTCGCCTGGTTGCGGGTCACCTGCCTCTCTGGGGATTGGTTCGTGCTCGACGTCGACGGCGGGTATGGAGAACCGGTCATCGAGAGACTGGGGCGGTTCAAGCTGAGGGTCGAGTGCGAGATCCGGTCCCTCGGCTGGCAGTGCGTCGCTGTCCGAGGGCCCAAGTCCTACGAAGTCAAGACGGGTGACGCGCCGGTCGTGGCGCCGGTCGACTGGGGCGGTGTCACCGGTGTCGACCTGCTCGGCCCGGAGGTCGCCATCCCGATGGGAGTACCGGAAGCCGGACGCGAAGCGCTCGAGATCGTGCGCATCGAGGGAGGGATTCCGGCCATGGGTTCAGAGCTGACGGAGAAGACGATTCCTGCCGAGGCCGGCATCGTGGCCCCGTCGGTCAGCTTCACCAAGGGCTGCTACGTCGGCCAGGAGCTCGTTGCCCGGATCGACTCGCGCGCCGCGACGACGCCTCGCGTGTTGCAAGGCGTGGCCATGGCAGCCGGTGAGATCCCCCCGGTGGGAGCGGTGCTGCACGTCGCTCCCCGGGACGTGGGCGCTCTGACCAGCGTCGCTGAGTCACCCGCTACCGGCACTCCGGTGGCGCTCGCCTACGTCCGGCGCGAGATCGCTCCACCGGCCGATGCCGAGGTCGTCTGGAACGGTCACCGGTTGCCGGCGCGCATCCGGCACCTGCCCCTCACCCAGCCCCGCTAAGCCTGCTGCTCTGGGAGAGGCAGCCTCACGCTCATGCTCGTACCCAACCCCACGGTTGACTCGGCGGTGACCGAGCCACCCATGGCCTTGACCAGCTCGTTGACGATCGCCAGTCCGAGCCCGGAACCCGACTCCTTGCGGGCCGGGTCATGCCGGGCGACGTAGAGCCGCTCGAACACGTGCGGGAGGTCGTCGGGGGAGATGCCCGGGCCGTCGTCGGTGATCGCTATCCGGGCAGCTGCGCCGTCGGAGCCCGTCGTCACCCTGATCGCCCCACGGGCGAACTTCAGGGCGTTCTCGGCCAGGTTGGAGACGACCTGGCTGAGCCTGTCCGGGTCGACCTCGACAATGGTGGGTGGGCCGAGATCCCACTCGAGCTCGATGTCGGCTTCTTCGAGCTCGGGAAGGAATCCCGCGAGAGCTGTCTGGACGATCTCGTTCAACTCGGCGCTTCTCGGCGTGAGGCCGAAGCGGTGGGCGTCGAGCTTGGCGAGGTCCAAGAGATCGGAGACCAGGCGCTCGAGACGCCCCGACTCGCTGAGGATCACGTTGGCCGCGCTCGTCGCATCCTCGGCAGTCCCGTCGGCGAGGGCTTCGGCGTAGCCGCGGATGGAGGTGAGGGGGGTGCGAAGATCGTGAGACACCGACATCAGGAACTGTCGCTCGAGGCCCCGTGAACGTTCGAGGGACTCGGCCATAGCGTTGATGGAGCGGGCGAGCACCGCCAGCTCGTCCTCGGATGCCTCCTCGGGCCCGGGAAGGCGGGTCGACAGGTCCCCGGCGGCGATCCGGCGGGTTGCTTCGGTGGCGTCTCGCACCGGCTCGGCGAGACGCCGGCCGAGCCGCAGCGAGATCAACACCGCGATGATGATCGTCGCCCCGCTGGCCAGCAA
Source organism: Acidobacteriota bacterium (assembly GCA_003577145.1). GTDB lineage: Bacteria > Actinomycetota > Acidimicrobiia > Acidimicrobiales > Microtrichaceae > ATN2. Next base: position 104,847 of record QEUP01000009.1, read on the forward strand.
CAGCCAGCGAAGGGTCCGGCCGACGATCGGTTCCTGTGAGGCTGTCAACGCGACGATCAGGAGGCCCTCGTCGCGAGGGGCAGCTGATGCCGCATAGAGCAAGGTGCCCTTCTCCCCCGAGATCGTCAGGCCAGCGGAGAGAGCGGGGATATCCAGGTCATCCAACGTCAGTCCCTGTGGTGGCTCCCCGAGGACCTGGCCCGAACCGGCCTGGGGTTGGTCCAGGTAGATGAGCAGTCCGATGCCCTGGAGGCGAATGGATTGCGCGAAGCGGGTGAAGCGTTCCTGGGCTGGCAGACCGTCGGGGTCGTTGGGGATGGTCGCAACCTGGAGCAGCTCGGCAAGGGCCTCGGCTTGGTCCTCGAGCCCGTCAATCGTGCGCTTCCGTTCCCCGACTCGGGACAGGAGGACGGTCCCGATGCCGGAGATCAACAGCGTGGCGATTACCACGCCGATGATGGCGATGGTGATACGCCGGTTCACGCCTCAGTCCAGCCGGTAGCCCACTCCCCAGACCGTGGCCAGGTTGAAGCTGTCCCCGAGCTTCTTGCGGAGTTGGCGGACGTGGACGTCGACGGTGCGCTCGTCGCCCACCCAGCCCGCTCCCCAGACCCCGTCCAGGATCTGTCGGCGGCTCAGTGCGAGGCCTGGGTTCTCGGCGAAATATGCCAGTAGGTCGAACTCCCGGGTGGCGAGTGCCACGACTGCATCGCCGACGCGAGCTTCGCGTCGGGCCAGGTCGACGCTCACACCGCCACGTTCGAGCACCGGCGACGGGTCCTTCGGGGGGCCCTCGGCGCGGCGGAGGATGGCCTTGACCCGGGCGACGATCTCGCGTGGCGAGAACGGCTTGGTGACGTAGTCGTCAGCGCCGAGCTCGAGGCCGAGGACCCGGTCGATCTCGTTGTCGCGAGCGGTGAGCATGATGATCGGGACGTCGGAGCCCGAGCGGAGTCGCCTGCACACATCCAGCCCGTCTAGGTCACCGGGCAGGCCGATGTCGATGATCACCAACTTCGGGTCGTGACGGCTCACCGCTGTCAGGCCGGTAGCGCCATCGAGTGCCTGGTAGACGCGGAAGCCGGATTGGCGCAGATACATGTCGAGTAGGTCGGCGATGCTGGCATCGTCCTCGACCACCACGATGCTGGACTCGGAGGTCATCGCGATCAATGGTGTCATGCCCGGGGGAAGATGGGGGGATCAGGCACCGGGTCGCCCGGCTACCGGTCCCGAATTGCGCTGTCCTGCCGGCGCGACGAGGTTTTGCGCCAGGAGCCGGTAAGGTGACCGGCCATGTCCAAGACTGCAGTCATCGCCAAGATCGTTGCCGCTCCGGGGCGCCGGGACGAAGCTGTCTCGGTATTGGAGAAGCTGTTCAGCGCGGTGTCGGAGGAACCGGGTACCGAGCAGTACATCCTTCACACCGACACCCGGGACGAGGACACCATCTGGATGTACGAGCTGTATACCGATGACGAGGCCCTCGCCGTGCACAGCTCCAGTGAGACGATGGCAATCGTCTTCGGTGAGATCGGTCCGTTGCTGGGCGCCGCGCCGGAACTGATCGTGCTGGAAGCGAAGCGGGCGAAGGCAACCGACGTCTGATCGTGGCCAACTTGACCGTTTCGGGGTACACGTGGCCACCTACCTCGACCGAATAGTCGGCGCCCACCGGACCGCGGCAGCGGCCGACCCCCGGTCCACCGAAGAACTGATCGGCCGTGCCAGCTCTCTGTCCCGGCCGCGCCCCTTCTGCGAGGCTCTCGTCGCAGGTGACGAGTTGGGGGTCATAGCCGAGATCAAGCGCCGGTCGCCGTCGAAGGGTGACCTGAGGCCGGACCTCGATCCCCGAGCGCTCGCGTCCGAGTACGAGTCGGGAGGGGCCGCCTGCTTGAGCGTGTTGACCGACACCGAGTTCTTCGGCGGTGCTGCCGCGGATCTGGTGGCGGCACGCGACGCCTGTGCTCTGCCCGTGCTGCGCAAGGACTTCACGGTGAGCGCCAATGACGTGTGTGACGCTCGATTGATGGGTGCCGACGCGGTGCTGCTCATCGTGGCTGCGCTGAGCGACGACGAGCTGAGGGGTCTCTCCGAACTGGCGGTGAGCCTGGACCTCGATGTCCTCGTCGAGACCCACGACGAGCTCGAGCTCGAACGGGCGCTGGCCCATAGCTCAGCGGGGATGATCGGTGTCAACCAGCGTGACCTGCTCAGCTTCGCGGTAGATCCCGACCGCGCCGTTCGCATGGGTCCGATGATCCCCGACGGCTATGTGAGGGTCGCCGAGTCAGGCGTGCAGGGACCCGCTGACGCTCGGCGCCTGTCCGAAGCCGGCTTCCACGCCATCCTCGTCGGCGAGGCGCTGGTCGTGTCGGGCGACGCGGCCGGGGCCGTGCGAGAGCTCCGCGTGCCCCGCTGATCCTTCCTCGAACAGCCACCCAGTCGATCGGGAGCTAGCCCTGATCATTCACGAGCTCGCACGAGCAACTCGCAGCAGGACGGTTACAACCCTCTCAGCCTTGGAGGATCCAAGTTGGGCAACACAAGAGATGGGCCCTCACCGTGAATAATCAGGGCTAGTTTCGTGAGCGTGTTCGTCAAGATCTGCGGGATGACCAATGAGGACGACGCTCTCCTGGCCGTCGGGATGGGCGCGGATGCTGTCGGTTTCGTGTTCGCGCCGAGCCCCCGCCAGATCACACCCGGAAAGGTCGCCGACATCGTCAAGCGCCTGCCGTACGAAGTGCTGACCGTCGGCGTCTTCCGTGACCAGGCGCCCGATCTCGTCGCCCGCACGGTACATGAGACCGGTCTGCGCGCAGCTCAGCTGCACGGGCACGAGACCCCGGCGGATGCCCAATGGCTGGCTAGTCGTGTACCGGTCGTCATCTGTGCCTTCCCCGCCGGCGATCCCGCGCTCGAACACGTCGACGACTTCGGCGCCGACGCCATCCTCATCGACAGCCCGACACCGGGGTCCGGTGAGGTCTTCGACTGGTCTCTTGCCGAAGGGGCACCCGTCAACCGCCGGCTCATACTCGCCGGCGGCCTGACACCCGAGAACGTCGCCGAGGCGGTCAGGCTCGTGGAGCCATGGGGTGTCGACGTGTCAACTGGTGTCGAGGCCGCGCCGGGCCGGAAGGACCCGATCAAGGTCCAGTCCTTCGTTCGCAATGCCAAGGCAGCCGAGCCACCGCAGTACGAGTCAGTCGAGGGGCTGCCCTTCAACTGGCAGGAGGACGGTTGAGCGAGCGGCGATGACCGATAGAAGTGTCATGGGTGAACCCACGGCCGAGGGGCGCTTCGGCGAGTTCGGGGGGCGTTTCGTTCCGGAGGCGCTGGTGCCGGCGTGCATCGAGTTGGAGGCGGCGTTTCGGTCGGCTTGGGCCGATCCAGGTTTTCGCTCGGAGCTGGACCGGCTCCTCATCCACTACGCCGGTAGGCCCTCACCGCTCACCGAGTGCAGCCGGCTGAGCGACGAGCTCGGGGTGCGGATCCTCCTGAAGCGTGAGGACCTCAATCACACCGGCTCGCACAAGATCAACAACGTCCTCGGTCAGGCGCTGCTCGCTCAGAGGATGGGGAAGGGGAGGCTGGTAGCCGAGACCGGAGCCGGCCAACATGGTGTAGCGACCGCAACCGCAGCCGCCAAGTTCGGCATGGACTGCGTCATCTACATGGGTGCGGTGGACATGAGGCGCCAGGAGCTGAACGTGTTCCGGATGCGACTCCTCGGTGCCGAGGTGAGGTCGGCGGAGACCGGCAGTCGGACCCTGAAGGACGCGGTGAACGAGGCGATGCGGGACTGGGTCGCGACAGTTGAGTCGACCCACTACTGCCTCGGCTCGGCGATGGGGCCACACCCGTACCCATGGATGGTCAGAGAGCTGCAGCGGGTCATCGGTGACGAGGCACGTGAGCAGTGCCGTGACCTGTTGGGAGGTGGCGTTCCCGACGTGGTGGTCGCCTGCGTGGGAGGTGGGTCGAACGCAGCCGGGCTGTTCACCGGCTTCGCCGACTCGACGGCCGAGTTGGTCGGAGTGGAACCGGCAGGCGGGGCGGCAATAGGTCACGGGGTGCCGGGTGTCGTCCACGGCATGAAGTCATATCTCTTGCAGGATGAGTTCGGTCAGGTGATGGAGGCAGAGTCGATCTCGGCCGGGCTCGACTATCCGGGAGTCGGACCGGAGCACGCCCACCTGGCCCTGACCGGCAGGGCCACCTACGTGGCCGTGTCCGACGACGAGGTCGTGGATGCCTTCCAGCTCCTTTCCCGCACTGAAGGGATCATTCCCGCGCTCGAGCCGGCTCACGCCCTGGCGTGGGTATCGAAGGAGAGGAGCATGCTGCGGGGTAGGACCGTTCTCATCAACCTGTCCGGGCGGGGCGACAAGGACGTCGCCCAGATGATGGAGCTTCTCTCGTGAGACCGGCTGGAGGTCTGGAGGCGGCTCTGCGCCGGCGCCTGGAGAGCGGCGGCAAGTGCCTGGTGCCCTACCTGACGGGGGGTCTGCGAGAGGACTGGTTGGAGGTTGTCCGGGCGATCGCCGGCGCCGGTGCGGATGCCGTCGAGGTCGGCATTCCCTTCTCCGATCCGGTCATGGACGGCCCGACCATCCAGCAGGCCTCAGATCGTGCCCTCAGGTCCGGGGCGACACCGGTCTCGGTCCTCGATGAGCTCGCCACGGTGGACGCGGGGGTCCCCTTGGCGGTGATGACCTACTACAACATCGTCTATCGGTTCGGCCACGAGCGCTTCGCCCGCACGCTGGTGAGCAGCGGCGTGGCGGCCGCGATCCTGCCCGATCTCCCACTCGAGGAGTCGGGGGCCTGGACCGCGGCGGCAGACCTTGCCGGTGTCGAGACGGTCATGCTCGCCGCCCCTACGGCACCTGACGAGAGGCTCCCGCTGGTGTGTCACCGGGCCCGCGGGTTCGTGTACGGGGTGGGGTTGTTAGGCGTCACGGGGGAACGTAGTGAGCTGGCCCGCAGTGCGACCGTGATCGCCCGGCGGCTCAAGTCCGTCACCGACAAGCCGGTGCTGGTAGGCGTGGGCATCTCGAGCCCCGCGCAGGCCGCGGAGGTGTGCGCCGACGCCGATGGGGTGGTGGTCGGCTCGGCGATCGTACGTCGCTTGCTCGAAGGGGCTGATCCGGAACAGATCGCTGCGACGGTGGCCGAGTTCCGTGAAGCCCTCGACGTCCTCGCGGCGGGAGTTGGCCAGGGATGAGCGCTGGTTCCGCCGCAGGCCCGCCGGATGAGGCCCGGCGCGCATGGGCCAGGGCGCAGCGAGGCGGCTGTGACCTCTGTGAGGCGGCACCGATCACCCGCCGGTATGCGGAGGACGACCTGTGCTGGGTCGCTGATTGTGAATCTTGCGGCGTACCCATGGTCGTATGGCGTCGTCATGGTGCCGAGCCGCAGCCGGCTGCTGTTGCGCACATGATCGATGTGCTCAGCCGGGCTGCAGCCGAGAGATGGGGGCCGGAGGGATTCCGCCTCGATCGCCAGATGAGGCAGATACCCGACCACTTCCATGCCCACGCCCGGCCCCGCTGGAATCGCTGATCCAGAGCGGTTTCGCGTGCCTGTGCCCCGCTGTGACTGCGATGCCGGCTGGTCGCCTCGCCGCAGAAGCCTCCCACGCGGTAGGAGCGTTCGGCGCCGTGCAGGACCCCGATTTCGGCGTCCTGCAAGGGAATCTGGCGGGTTGCCGCCCCCCGGAGGTCGGCTGCCCCTATAATCACACGCGTGTCATCTGCTCGACTCACCTTGCCGCACAAGGGATCCGGGGGTGGCGCGCAAGAGGGCCGCAACGGCCAAAGAGGTCGGAAATGCTTGACTTGAAGCATCTGATCTACTCGGCTTGGCGCTGAGAAGGCCCGATTTCGGCCCATGGTCGGGTACCGAGGAGGACAACAATGAACAAGAGCGAACTCGTGGAAACGATTGCCCAGCGAACCGGGGTATCCGCGAGCAACGTCAACGCCACGCTCAACGGCCTGTTCGAAGTCGTAGCCGGTGTGGTGGCCAAAGGCGACGAGAAGGTGACCATTCCCGGTTTCATCGCCTTCGAGCAGACCACCCGCAAGGCCCGGACCGGACGCAACCCCCAGACGGGCGAAGCGATCCACGTCCCGGAGAGCAAGGCGGTCAAGATCAGCGCTGGGTCCAAGCTGAAGAGCATCGCCAAGGGCGAGACCGCAGCACCCTGAGACCCAAGCAACCAACTCGATATCGAGCAAGTCGACCACAGGGGAGCAGTGACTGCTCCCCTGTGGTGACAGCTGTCAAACCATGCAACTGAAGGCGGGAGACCGAGCACCGGCGTTCCACCTGGCCGATCAGAGCGGTCACAAGCAGCGCCTGTCACACCACAAAGGGCGCGTAGTACTGCTCTACTTCTACCCCCGAGCTGACACGCCCGGCTGCACCACTCAAGCCTGCGGGCTGCGAGACGTCGCTCCGCGTCTCGCAGGTGTGGACATCATCGGGGTCAGCCCCGACAGCCCCGAGCGGCTTTCCCGGTTCGACGAGAAGTACGGGCTCGGCTTCACCCTCCTCTCAGACCCGGATCACGAGGTGGCGATGCGATACGGGGTTTGGGGGGAGAAGAAGATGTACGGAAAGACACGCATGGGGATCGTCCGCTCCGCCTTCCTGATCGACGAGAAGGGCCGCATCGCCCGGGCGTGGTACAAGATAAGCCCCAAGGACACGCCGTTGAAGCTCGAGGAAGCCTTGGAGGCACGATGACCGATCTCCAGCCGACCGACCTGCTCGATCACCGGCCCCCGTTCCTGTTCGTCGACGAGCTGACCGAGATGGTGCCCGGCCAGTCGGCCCGGGGGTTGTGGACCCCCGCGCCCGATCTGCCGTTCTTCGAAGGCCATTTCCCCGGTCGTCCCGTGCTTCCCGGGGTCATCCTCATAGAGGCCATGGCCCAGGTCGGAGCCTGTGCGGTCCTGGCCGATGACAGCTTCACCGGCAAGCTCCCCATGCTGGGCGGTATCGACAAGGCTCGCTTCCGGCGCCAGGTCCAACCCGGGGATCTCGTCGAGATGGAGGCGGAGGTGACCAAGCTCACGAAGGTGGGCGGCCGGGGTCGCTTCCGTGCCACAGTCGGCGGCGAGAAGGCGGCCGAAGCCGACATCATGTTCGTCGTCGTCGACAAGGCGGCCATCGAGGGCGCTGGTTGAGGTGGGCCTCGTGCAGGAGTTGACAGCCGCGCCGACCGACCGGGCCCGGGAGGCAGGCGCGGTCAACCTGAGCTGGGGCGTGATGGAGTCCCCGCTGGGCCCACTGGGGCTGGTCGTGTCACCCGAGGGCCTCGTCACGCTGACGTTTTCTGCGGTCGAGGAAGCCGTCGCAACCCTGACCGAAAGGTTGCCGGCGCGCATCGAGCACCTGCAGCGGCCCACCCGTCCGGTCGCGCAGCAGCTGGAGGAGTACTTCGCGGGCGAGCGGCGGGTGTTCGACCTCGCCATCGACTGGCGGCTGGTCAGCGGCTTCAGGGCCGAGGTCCTGCGCGAGCTGCGGTCGGTTCCGTACGGGACCACCGTCAGCTACCAGGACTTGGCCGGACGGGTTGGCAAGCCACGAGCGGTGCGCGCGGTCGGATCCGCCATGGCGACCAACCCGATTCCGATCGTGTTGCCCTGTCACCGGGTCCTGCGGACCGGGGGTGGGCTCGGAGGCTACGGCGCCGGCCTCGATGCCAAGCGCTTTCTGTTGCGGCTCGAAGGTGTCGAGGCACCGCCCGCATAGAGCGAGATCACCCTGGGGCAGGCTGGAGCGGGATCACTCGTAAGGGGCGAGCACTAGCGCGGAGTTGTGGCCGCCGAAGGCGAAGTTGGCGCTCACCGTCGGCGCCGGCGTCCACTTGCGGGACTTCCCGTCAGGAACCACGTCGATCGGCGGGAACGAAGGGTCGAGCGTCCGGTGGTTCTTGCTCGCCGGGAGGGTCTGTTTGACGAACGAGAGCAGCACCGCGATGGCTTCGACCGCGCCGCTGCCGTCGATGGCGTGCCCGATGCTCCCCTTGAGCGCACACACCGCGGGGCCATCGGTGCCGAAGATCTCGGCAACGAGGTTCGCCTCCATCGAGTCGTTGAACTCCGTACCGGTGCCGTGGGCGCTGTAGCAGCGGATGTCTCCGGGTCGGAGGCCGGCATCGGCGAGTGCTACCTGCAGCGCCCCCTTGGCGATCGTGCCGTCAGGATCGGGGGTGGTGATGTGATGAGCATCGGTGGTGCAGCCGTGCCCCAGTATCTCGCCGTAGATGCGGGCGCCTCGTTCGAGGGCGTGCTCGAGCGACTCCAGGACGAGGAGCCCGGCACCCTCACTCACCACGAATCCGTCGCGGTCGACGTCGAAGGGCCGGCACAGGCCCTGCTCGGATGCGCCGCCGGTCCGGTCGAAGCCGGTTACGACTGCTTCGTTGATCGGCGCTTCGCCACCGCCGGCGAGCACCACCTCGCAGCGCCCGGCGGCGATCAGGCGGGCGGCGTTACCGAGAGCATTGGTGCCCGATGAACAGGCCGTCCCGTGGCACTCGCACGGGCCTTGCAGGCCGTAGCGCATCGATATCTGCGCCGCCGCCCCGTTGGGCATGTAGGAGGGGATGGCGAACGGCGAGACCCGCCGAGCGCCCTTCTCGTCGTGGACGAAGACGTTCTCACGGAACGTGCCCACCCCTCCGCCGGTCGTGAAGACGATGCCGATCCGACGAGGATCGAGGCCCAGCTCACCGGCGTCGTCCAAGGCTTCGGCGGCGGCGGCGAGCCCGAGCGCGATCACTCGGTCAGAGCGCCGCAGTTCCTTGGGCGAGTCGTACTGGGCGCCAGCGTCGAAGTCGGCGACGCCGTCTTTGGGTTCGTGGGCCGGCTCGCCGACCATGCCCTGCCAGAACGCATCCAGCCCGGACCCCGCGGGCGACACGACGCCCAGGCCGGTTGCCACGACACGGCGATCTCCCAGCATGGGGCTCAGCCTTCACCCGGTCCGATGACCAGGGTTCCGTTGTGGCCACCGAAGCCGAAGGAGTTGGAGATGGCCGGAGCCGGCCGCCAGTCCCGCGGCTCTGCGTGGACAAGATCGATCGAGGGCATGTCGGGGTCGGGCTCGGAGAATCCCACGGTCGGGGGGATCTGGCCGTGCAGCATCGACAGCACCACCGAGACCGCTTCGATGGATCCGGCGGCACCCAAGCCGTGGCCGGTCACCCCTTTGATGGAGGTGACCGCCGGAGCCGGGTCGGTGCCGAAGACCTTGACGACGGCCTCTGCTTCGGCCTGATCGTTCAATGGAGTCGAGGTTCCGTGCGCGTTCACGTAGGTGATCTCCCCGGGGGGGAGACCAGCATCTTCGAGGGCCGATTCCATGCAGTTCACCGCGCCGGCACCGCCGGGAAGGGGCGCGGTTATGTGATGGGCGTCAGCGGTGCTGGCACCTCCGAGTATCTCTCCCAGTATCCTCGCCCCCCGCTGCACCGCGAGGTCCCAGGCCTCGAGCAGGAGCACGCCGGCGCCTTCCCCCATGACGAAGCCATCTCGGTTCCGGTCGAAGGGGACGCTTCTGTCCTGAGGCGACAGAGCTGTCATGTTCCGGAACGCTGCTATGCAGACCGGGGTGAGGGCAGCTTCGCTGCTACCTGCCAGCACGGCATCACAGCGATCATCTTGGATGAGCCTGGCACCGTTGGCCACGGAGTGGGTACCGGCGGCGCAGGCCGTGCAGGTGGAGTCGCTCGGCCCCTGGAACCGGTGAGCCATGGCGACGGTTGCGGCGGCGGCGTTGTTCATGAGCATCGGGATCATGAAGGGACTCACCCGGCGTGGACCTTGATCACGCAGGGCCCGGATCTGGCTCTCGTAGGTGGAGATCCCCCCGATACCGGTGCCTATCCACACACCGCATCTGAGTGGGTCGTAGTCGGGCCGGCCGGCCTGCTCGATCGCCATCTTGGCCGCCGCCACTGCGTACTGCGTGTAGAGGTCTGTGCGCCGAGCATCCTTCGGGTTGTCGAAGAACGGCTCAGCGTCGAATCCACGGACGCTGAAGGTCTCCCCGTTCGTGGCCGGCCCTTGGAGCCCTTTCCAGAACTCGTCGAGGCCGATTCCACAGGGGGCGACGACCCCCAATCCGGTGACCGCTACACGCCGACGGGGCATCAGAGCTTGCTTTGGAGCAGCTCGTACGCCGCGCCGACGGTGTCCACGCCTTCGAGCTCCTCCTCTTCGATCGTCACGTCGAACTCCTCTTCGAGCGCCATCACCAGCTCGACGAGATCGAGGCTGTCGGCATCGAGATCGTCGTCGAAGCGGGCCTCCAGCGTCACCTGGTCCGGCTCGACTGACAGGACCTCGACAGCGCACTTGCGGAACCGTTCCAAGTTCTGATCACTCATTGTCGTTCATCTCCCGTTGGTCGTGCAGCAACCGACACCGGTGGCGAGGGTGGCTCTGGCAGCTCATTTGATACACCTTTGCCTCGTCACCGCGAAAGCTCACGGGTTTGGCAACCGCCGTCATTCACGCGCCCATCCCGAGGCCCCCGTCGACGGCAATGACCGCTCCGGTCATGTATCCGGCATCATCCGACGCGACGAACTCGATCGTAGCTGCGATCTCGTCGACCTCGCCGAAGCGGCCCAGCGGTACCATTCCGGTCAGCTGAGCCTGCTGTTCATCGTCGACTGTGCTCATGAGGCTGCTCGGGAAGGGACCGGGGGCAACGACGTTGACGGTGATGCCACGGCTGGCGAACTCGCGGGCGATGGAGCGGGCCATGCCGATCAGGCCGGCCTTCGATGCGGCGTAGTTGGCCTGTCCCACCTGCCCGGTTCGTCCGGCGACTGAAGAGACGAAGATGATCCTGCCCCAGCGGGCGCGCATCATGTTCCTCACAGCCCGCTTGGCGGCGCGAAAAGCCCCCACGAGGTTGACGTCGAGGATGTCTGTGAAGTCCGCCTCCGACATGCGCAGGAAGAGCGTGTCGCGGATCATCCCGGCGTTCGAGACGAGGATCTCCACCTTGCCCAGGGTGTCCTCGACCTCGGTGAAGGCGCTGTCGAGGGAGTCGGCATCGGTCACGTCGGCACGAACCCAGAGGATCTCGTTGTCGCCGTCGGGCCGTTGCGAGCGGTAGGTACCGGCTACCCGGTAACCGGCTTTGGCGAACCTCCGGGCCGTGACCAGCCCCAACCCGCTGTTGGCGCCGGTCACCAGAGCCACCCTGCTCATGCGCTCCACCTGACGATCGCAGAGCCCCAGGACATGCCCGCCCCGAAGCCGGCCAACAGAACCGTGTCGCCGTCGTGGATCCGGCCTCGCTCCAGGGCATGGGCGATGGCCACCGGTATCGACCCTGCGGAGGTGTTTCCGGTGTGGGCGAGGGTGTTCACAGACTTCTCGCACGGAATTCCGAGGCGGGAGCAGACAGCTTCCACGATGCGGTAGTTGGCCTGGTGAGGCACGAAGACGTCGATGTCGCCGGCATCCATCTCGGCTGCCTTGAGCGCCCGCTGGATGGAGTCGACCACCGAGCGGACCGCGACCTTGAACACCTCGCGGCCCTCCATCTGGAGCTTGGAGCCTACGTCACAGTAGAGGATGTGACGGCTCGCCGAGTCGGTTCCCATGTCGTAGGTGACGAGTCCCCCGTCCCCGCCGGCCTCCAGCACGAGTGCTCCGGCACCGTCGCCGAAGAGGATGGCGGTACCACGGTCCTGCCAGTCGACGATTCGGCTCATCGCGTCGGACCCGACGACGAGGACCCGCTTCATGCCGGTGGCGAGGAAGCCGTAGGCCGTCACCAGGGCGTAGACGAAGCCCGAGCAGGCGGCGTTGATGTCGAACGCCCCGCAGTTCGCACCCAGAGCGTCGTGGACGCGAGAAGCCGCTGCCGGGAGATGCTGATCGGTGGTGGAGGTAGCCACCAGTATGAGGTCCAGCGTGGAAGCCTCACATCCTGCCACCGCCATGGCCTCGCAGGCTGCGGTGACGGCCATGGAGGGGGGGTGGCCACCGACCCTTCGCTCGCTGATCCCGGTGCGCTCCCTGATCCACGCATCCGTCGTGTCGAGTGTGCGCTCGAGGTCATCGTTGGTCACGACCTCATCAGGGAGGTGGCTCGCCCACCCGATTGCCCTGGCCGGCTGGATCATGCGGTCCTCAGCCACGCCACCGGCTGGGTCGCAGTGACCCGTTCCCCGTCGACGACGAGGAGGTCGAGAAGCTCTCCCGCGAACGGTGACCTCACCTCGGCTTCACCGACGATGCCGAGCGAATCGCCGACCTGGAGGAGCTTGCCCTGGGCGGGAGCGTCGAGCGCGCGGTACACGCCCGCAGCGGGGCTCACCACCATTCGCTCGGTGGTGAAGAGATGCTCACCCTGGGTGTGCGGCAACTCGATGCCCGGCATGTCGGCCAGAGACTCGATGAGGCCGTCGAGGTCGTCGGGTGTGCGGACCGAGAGAGCCTTGGCCCCCGGGACCGTGCGCTTCACCGTGGCGGTGAGGACCTTGCCAGGGCCGACCTCGACGAAGGAATTGACACCCTCATCGGCCATGCGGCTCAGTCCGTGTCGCCAGAGCACTGGATGCGAGACGTGCTGGGGCAGGATCTCGAGGAACTCGTCTGCTGTGATGTGGATGTCACCGTCGAAGTTGGAGACGACGGGGATCTCCGGATCGCGTAGGTCGAGCTTGTGGAGGGTGGCCTCGATCTCGGGGCCGGCCTGGGACAGGTACGGGCAGTGGCCTGCGCCGCTCACGGCGACCTCGAGGACCTTGGACGCTCCGGCCTGCTTGGCTGCGGCGGCGGCCGTCGCGAGACCTGACGGAGACCCGGCTATGACGACCTGGCCCGGCGAGTTGAAGTTGGCGGCCCACACGTCGTCGTCGACGCAAGCGCAGATGTCGGCGACGGCATCGTCCTCGAGTCCCAGTACGGCCCGCATTCCGCCCTGGTTGATCTCGGCCGCCTTCTGGATCTGGGTACCCCGCTCGTTCACCGCCGTGATCCCGTCAGAGAACGACAGTGCTCCGCTGGCGATGAGTGCGGTGTACTCGCCCAGGCTGTGCCCGGCGACGAAGCGAGGCTCGACGCCGACCCGCAAGATGGCGTCCAGAGCGACCAGGCACAGCGTGACCGTCGCGATCTGGGTGTTGGACGTCTCCCGCAGGTCCTCAGCCGGGGCGTCGAGCAGTAGTGCGGCGACATCACGACCGGCGATCTCGGACGCCTCGTCCACCAACTCCCACGAAGGGTGGTCGACCCATGCCCTGCCCATGCCCGCGTGTTGGGATCCCTGGCCTGGGAATAGAAACGCGATCATGGATCAACCCGCCTCGCCATGAGTAGTGCTGCCGCCGGAAGGGTCATCGACATTTTCTGACCCTCCTCCAGACAAGAAGGTTTCGCGGCCGTTGTCAATGGCTCGCTCAGAGCCGGGTGAGGCCGGTCTGGCCGCAGTCGAAGCGCTGCTCGTTGCGGACGAAGAGGGCGCTACGAACCGCCGCGACGACTGCCATGACGCCGATGGTGGTCACCAGCCAGTGGATTCGTGATCGGGATCGGCTCGAGTTGCGCACCAGGAGACATCTTATCTGGCAGTCGTTGAGTAGCCTGAGCAGTTGCCCCCGCCCGGGTGGCGGAATGGAAGACGCGGAGGACTCAAAATCCTCTGTCCGCAAGGACGTGTGGGTTCGACTCCCACCCCGGGCACCACGACACCACTCCACCACACCACGACGAGTGAGCGAGACCGGCTATTCGGCTTCGTGGGGGTCGACCTCCCGGGCGTGGTCGGCGACGAACTGCTCCAGCACCGCCTCGTCGAGGCGGCTGCAGACCTGTTTCACAGTCCAAGCCGTGGCGACCACGAGGTCGGGCAACTCCGGGTTCGGTGCGACCACCACATCGTCTGACGCAAGTTCCCGGAGGTCGGCTTCTTCGGCGAGGGTCAGGTCCCGGTACTGGAGCAGCACACTTCCCTGTTCCAGGATGGCGGTCTGTTGGAGACGAGGGAGTGGATCCTGTTGCACCGGCGTCGGCGGGGGCCCTGGGACATGAGGCCCCGAGGTCGGCGGATCGGACAGGAACCGGGGCTCTTCCGCTGAGGTGGTGAGGTGGATGGCGCTGTTGGGGTCCAGTCGTTCCTGGGTCACGGGACCACAGCTCGCATCACCGTTGTCGCTCGAACAGCCGGCGCTCATGAGGGTCACGGCCACGAGGAGCCAGGTGGTCGAGCGCCACCTGCCCCACAGCCCCAACACCCGCCTGGAGCTCACGATGAGAGTTCTCGGCACCCGACCAGTCTCGTATCTCCGTTCGCAACGGGCGATTCTGTCCGAAGCTGCGGGAATAGACTGCTCCTCATGGTGCAGTCGCTCGTCGAACGGCGTCTGAGTGAGATAGTGAGCCGGCTCAAGCAGTTGCGTGGCGACCTGGCAGTTGCAGACGAGCAACTGGCTCACTTCACCGAGGCCACCGACGAGGCCCGCCTGCGAGCGCTGGTCTCGGAGACGCCGTTGGCCGATCGCGAGCACCGGGACGCCAAGAAGCACTCCGACGCCATGGCGCGTCACCGGGAGGAGTTGGTCACAGCCATAGCCAAGCTCGAGGTCGATCAGGATGAGCTCCTCGACCGCCTGCTGGAGGAGCGGGCCCGTAGGGGCTGAGCTATCGGGCTGTGGAGGGTGAGGCTTGAGGACGCGGGTCGTGATCGCCGAAGACGAGGCCATCATTCGTCTCGACCTGAAGGAGACTCTCGAGGAGGAGGGTTACGAGGTCGTCGGTGAGACCTCGCGTGGTGACGAAGCCGTGCGTCTGGCCGAGGATCTCGAGCCCGACCTGGTCATCCTCGACATAAAGATGCCGGGGATGGACGGTCTGGCGGCCGCCCGGGAGATCACTCGGCAGAGCCTGGCGGCCGTCCTGATCCTGACTGCCTTCAGCCAACGCCACCTCATCGAAGAGGCCCGCGACTCCGGCGTGCTGGCGTACCTGGTGAAGCCGTTCCAGAAGACCGATCTGGTGCCGTCGATCGAGGTCGCGCTGGGCCGTTTCCGGGAGCTCCGGACGTTGCAGGACCAGACCGAGGTGCTGGAGGAGCGGCTGGCCACCCGAAAGCTGATCGATCGCGCCAAGGGCATCCTGATGGACAGGTACGGCCTCGCCGAGCATGATGCCTTCAACTTCATCCAGAAGACCGCCATGCAACAGCGGCGGGCGATGAAGGTCGTCGCCGAAGAGGTGATCGAGGGTTTGCTGACGCCGTGACGGTGATGCTGATAGACGGGAACTCCCTCACGTACCGGGCTTTCTTCGCGCTCCCGACCGACATGGCAACGGCCGGCGGGCAGGTGACCAACGCCGTCTTCGGATTCACGTCGATGCTGCTCAACCTCGTTCGCGATCACAAGCCCGACCGGATCGTGGTCGCGTTCGACCGCCCTGAGCGGACCTTCCGGCATGAGGCCGTTGAGACCTACAAGGCCAATCGTAAAGAGGCGCCCGACATCCTCCGCCAGCAGATGGGCCTGGTGCGCCAGGTGATCGAGACGTTGCGGATACCGACAGTGGATTCGCCCGGCTATGAAGCCGATGACGTGATCGCGACACTTGCCACGCAGGCGGCATCCGAGGGCCAAAGCGTCATGATCGTCACCGGCGACCGCGACACCTACCAGTTGGTCGAGGATCCGCTGGTGAAGGTGCTCTACAACAAGCGGGGTGTCTCGGACTACGCGCTCTACGACGAGGCAGGAATCCGCGAGCGCACGGGTGTCGACCCGGACAAGTACGTCGAGTACGCCGCATTGCGCGGGGACCCTTCGGACAACCTTCCGGGCGTCCCCGGCGTGGGTGAGAAGACCGCAGCCAAGTTGATCAACACCTACGGGAGCCTCGAGGAGGTTTTCGCCCACCTCGATGAGCAGACTCCCAAGCTACGGGCGAACCTGGCTGCTTCGGAGGAGCAGGTTCGCAACAACGCCGAGGTGATGGCACTGGTCCGAGATGTCGACCTGGCGGTGGACCCCGACGACCTCGTGCAGGAGGCGTTCTCGCCTGAGGAGGTGCGCGAGCTCTTCCACTTCCTGGAGTTCAACTCCCTGCTGGAGCGCCTCGATGAGGCCTTCCCCGGCAGGGTCGGGGACGTGACCGGGGGCGTCGAAGTGCTCGCCGCCGAGTCGAGGGTCGTGGCCGGGCTCGACGACGCGCTGGCCGTCATCGCCGAGCTCGCTGAGGACAAGGACGAACCGCTCGCCTTCGAGGTCGCATGGGGGGCCGAGCCGGGAAAGCATCCGCTCGGTCTGGCGCTGGCGACCCATCCGGGTGCAGGCGAGACGGCTTTCCTGCCTGCTGATCTCTGGGAAGCCGAAGAGGTCGGTCGGGCTCTCGACGAGCTGTTCTCGGTCCGCTCCTTGACGGCTCACGACGCCAAGCCCGCCACCGTCGCCTTCCGTCAGGCCGGTATCGATGTCCGGAACCTGGCCCTCGACACCAAGCTGGCTGCCTACCTTCTCGACCCTGCTGACACCCGATACCGGCTCGAGGACCTGCTGCGGCGGTTCTCCCGGTACGAGTTGGCCTTCGAGGGCGAGGACGGAGGCGGGCAGCTGGCGCTTGCCGCAGACGCGGTGGACCACGGCCAGCTCGCGGCGGTCCATGCCCTCGCGGTGGCGCTGATCACAGGGCCTATTCGCGAGGCTCTCGACGCCACGGGCCTGCGGAAGCTGAACGACGAGATCGAGGTCCCTCTCGTGAGGGTCCTGGCCAAGATGGAGTGCGTCGGTGTAGGAGTCGACGTGGCCGAGCTGAAGGCTCTGAACGACCGCATCGGCGCGGAATGCGAACGCTTGCGCCGCGAGATCGTCGCCGACGCCGGCGGGGAGTTCAACGTCAACTCGACCAAGCAGCTACGTGAGGTCCTCTTCGAGAAGCTGGCCCTCACCCCCCAGAAGAAGACCAAGACCGGCTACTCCACCGATGCAGCTTCTCTGGAGCGGCTCAGGGGCGAGCACCCCATCATCGAACACCTCCTCGACTACCGCGAGGTGGAGAAGCTTCGCAGCACCTACGCAGAAGGCCTCTTGGCCGAGGTTGGCCCTGATGGCCGCATCCATGCGACCTTCAACCAGACCGTTGCCCGGACCGGTCGGTTGAGCTCGGATGCGCCCAACCTGCACAACATCCCCGTCCGTAGCGAGATCGGTCGCGAGTTCCGCAGGGCCTTCGTTCCCGCTGAGGGTTACGAGCTCATGGTGGCCGACTACAACCAGATCGAGCTGCGCTGCATCGCGCACCTTGCCGAGGACCCAGGGCTCATAGAGGCCTTCGAGAGCGGCGCGGACATACACCGCGAGACCGCTGCACGGGTCTTCGGGTTGAAGCCCGACGACGTCGGCATCGAGCATCGATCGAAGGCGAAGATGGTTTCATACGGGCTGGCGTACGGAATGGAGGCCTACGGCCTCGGTCAGCGACTCAACATCCCGACCGAGGAAGCCCAGGAGATCCTCGACGCCTACTTCGAGGCCTTTCCCCGGGTAAAGGCCTACATGGAGGCCACCGTCGCCGAGGCGCGAGAGCGGGGCTACACCGAGACGTTGTTCGGTCGACGTCGACAGATCCCGGAGCTGAGCTCGGCGAACTATCGCATACGGCAGGCCGGTGAGAGGCAGGCCATGAACGCCGGGATCCAGGGACTTGCTGCTGACATCTTCAAGATCGCGCTCGTGGGAATCGACTCGGCCCTCGAGGAGGAGCAGATGGGTAGTCGCCTGATACTCCAGGTTCACGACGAGGTGATCCTCGAGGTGCCTCCCGAGGAGCACGAGGCGGCTTCGGCTCTGGTCGTCGACATGATGCGAGGCTCGTTCGACCTCAGAGTCCCGCTCGAGGTCGACGTTGCCTTCGGCGTCTCCTGGGCGGAGGCGAAGGGCTAGCACTCCCAGGCGGGCGGGAAGAACGTCCACTCCTTCTGCGGGTTGCTCCAACCACCGCAGTCGCTCACGGTCAACACCGCCGAGGCGCCGGAGATGAGGGCGTAGGCGACGACGAGGGCGATGACGAGGAAGGCTACGGGCGAATGCCCTTTTCTCCTGCCCTGGCGGAACGTCTTCTTGCTCATGACCCTCCCCGAACGGGTCCGATCTCCCTATCGGCGCGCGGCGTGGCCAGGTGAAGCCACAATGATGCCCGCATGCAGCGACACTGGTTCGAGGACCTCGCCGATCATATGGGTGCTGCGTATCTGCGGTACTCGTTCACACGCGGCACCGAGCAGGAGGTCGGGTTCCTGATCGACGTGCTGGGGCTCCAGCCGGGCGATCGGGTGCTGGACGTGGGCTGCGGGCCGGGCCGACACGCCAATGCCCTCGCCGCTGCGGGGATGGTCGTCACCGGGATCGACATAAGCAGGCGTTTCGTGGAGATCGCGAGCGAGCGGGCTGCTCCTGGCGCCAGCTTCGTCCGAGCCGACGCCAGGCGGCTCTCCTTCGACGCCGAGTTCGATGCCGCCATCTCGCTCTGCCAGGGCGCCTTCGGTCTCGGGGGCCCCGATCTTGACGCGGGCGACCCGGCGAACATCACCTCCGACGAAATGGTCCTGCGCGGCATGCAGCGCGCCCTCGTCCCCGGAGGTAGGGCGGCGGTGAGTGCCTTCTCCTCCTACTTCCAGGTGCGGTTCCTCGAAGAGGGCGACCACTTCGACGCCGCGACCGGGATCAACCGCGAACATACGACGGTCCTCGACGAGGGGGGCAACTCCTCCGAGCACGACGCGTGGACCACCTGCTACACGCCACGCGAGCTACGCCTGGTCTTCGACCGCGTCGGGTTGCGCGTCGACGACGTCTGGTCTGTGACACCTGGGAACTACGCCGCCCGCCCACCGGACACCGATCACGCCGAGTTCCTGGTGCTCGCGCACCGTCCGGCGGTCGGGTGCTCGAAGGGGTGAAGCGGCGGGCGAACTGGTACGCTGTCGCCTCGGTGTCGCTTGGCACCGAGGCTGTCGCGTCCCCAATGCCGATCCAAGGTCCGCCTGTGTCTGACACAACCACAGCAAGGAGTCCAGTGAGCACCGAATCCTCCGGCGAAGCCGCCGAATCCCGGTTCGGGACCTTTGACGAGAACGGTGTGTACCATCCCCGTCAGATCACCCAGGACGACCTCGGTGGGCAATCCCTGGACGACGCCTACACGGCCACGATGGTCGATGTCGAGGACGGCCAACTGGTCGAAGGCAGGGTAGTCAAGGTCGACCGGGACGAGGTGCTGCTCGACATCGGTTACAAGTCCGAAGGCGTCATCCCGGCTCGCGAGCTCTCGATACGCAACGAGATCGAGCCGGGTCAGGTCGTCGAACTGGGGGATCACCTCGAGGCGCTGGTGCTGCAGAAGGAGGACAAGGAGGGTCGCCTCGTACTCTCCAAGAAGCGGGCACAGTACGAGCGTGCCTGGGGTGCCATCGAGAAGATCAAAGACGAGGAGGGTGTTGTCTCCGGTCCGGTCATCGAGGTTGTGAAGGGCGGTCTCATCCTCGACATCGGTCT
Organism: Acidobacteriota bacterium; assembly: GCA_003577145.1. Taxonomy (GTDB): domain Bacteria; phylum Actinomycetota; class Acidimicrobiia; order Acidimicrobiales; family Microtrichaceae; genus ATN2. The sequence goes on from QEUP01000009.1 coordinate 124,414, forward strand.
GCGCGGCTTCCTCCCCGCGTCGTTGGTCGAGTTGCGGCGGGTTCGCGATCTCCAGCCATATGTCGGTCGCTCGCTCGAGGCGAAGATCATCGAGCTGGACAGAAACCGCAACAACGTGGTCCTGTCACGTCGCGCATGGCTCGAGGAGACGCAAAAGGAGCAGCGCGAGGACTTCCTCACCAACCTCAAGCCCGGTGAGGTCCGCAAAGGTGTCGTCTCCTCGGTGGTCAACTTCGGAGCATTCGTGGACCTCGGTGGCATGGATGGGCTGGTCCATGTGTCCGAGCTCTCATGGAAGCACGTCGATCATCCGGGTTCGGTCGTGCAGGTGGGAGACGAGATCGAAGTGCAGGTGCTCGAGGTCGACCTCGATCGCGAGCGGATCAGCCTTTCGCTCAAGGCGACCCAACAGGATCCGTGGCAGGAGTTCGCCACCAACCACCGGGTCGGTGAGCTGGTCTACGGCCGCGTGACCAAGCTCGTCCCGTTCGGCGCCTTCGTGCAGGTCGGAGACGGCATCGAGGGCCTCGTCCACATCTCCGAGATGTCGGCGCATCACGTCGACCTGCCCGAACAGGTCGTCACGCCGGGCGAGGAGCTGTGGGTGAAGATCATCGATCTCGATCTGCAGCGTCGTCGGATCAGCCTCTCGATCAAGCAGGCCGCCGAAGGTGGCGTGGTCGCCGCGGAGTACCAGGAGCACTTCGGCGAGCACGCCTTCGACGACGAGGGCAACTACATCGGTCCCACCGACGAGGCCGCGAGCGAAGGCCAGGAGGCGTGGGAGGAGTACTACGCCCAACACGGCTACCAAGAGGCACCGGTCGACGTTCCCCCCGGTAGCGAGCAAGCCGGCGGCGAAGCCCCCGAGACCGAAGCCCCCGAGACCGAAGCCCCCGGCGGTGGGGAGCCGGCCTCTTCACCCGAGGCTTCGCCCGAAGACCCACCTCGCTGAGTAGGGCTTCCGACCCCTCCAAAGGGTCCATTGGCAGGGCCCAGTGGGGGGAGAAATGCCCAGATTCAGCTAAGCCCGGGGACCCTTTCGGCCGACCATGAACCTACATGGGCAGCGATGCCGACTCGCGTCCCGAAGAGTCGCGTCGATGGGTACTCACGTCGCACCTCGGGGTTAGTGCCAGCTCGCAGCAACACGACGGTGAAATGAGGTCGGAGTGAGTTCTCGAAGAACACTGATCCTGATAGGAGCCATCGCCGTCGGGGCGGTAGCCGCCTTCCTGATCTTCCGTTACATCAGCGGCATCGAGGACCGTGCACTGGGGGACAACGAGCTCGAGATGGTCGTTGTCGTGGAAGGCGGTGACGTCGAGGCAGGCGTGAGCGCGGACGAAGCCATCCAGCAAGAGAGGCTGGTTGTGGGGGAACGTCGCCGTGTCGACATACCGAGCGGCGCGATCCGGAGCCTGGACGAGCTTTCGGGACAGGTCGCCGCAGTCAACCTTCCCGAAGGGACGATCGTCAGCTCGGCCCTGTTCGTCGACGAGAACCAACTCGGGGTCAGTAGAGCTCGTAGCCTCGACGAGGGCAACGTCGCGGTGAGCGTGTCGGTCGACCAGGTCCGCGGTGTGGCGAACCTGCTCCAGCCCGGCGATCTCGTCGACATCATGGTCAAGCTCGAGGTCTCCGAAACTGCCACACCCGCCGGTGACGGGGACGTGGCAGCACCGACTCCGACACCGGCCGACATCGGGACGTTCGATCAGCCAGCCGTCTACCTCTATCGAAAGGTCGAGGTCTTCGCAGTGGGCCAGAGCCTGGGGACCACGACCGTCGACGAGGAGGGGAACGAAGTGCAGACACCGGGAAGCGGCCTCATCACCTTCCAGGTCCCGCCGGAGGCTGCGCAGGTGATCGCATCCGCCCCTTCGGGGTCTCTCTACCTGACCCTGGTACCAGATGACTACGAACCCGGGGTGGTGGATCCCGTGCTGGGCTTCGAGGTGACCGGTGCCTCCGGCGGGCCCTTCCCCGGCGCTCTGGGCCAGACGCCATACCCACAAGCGGTCGAGTCACAGGAAGAGGAGGGAGGCGGAAGCTGATGTCCAGCTTCGCCGAGTCGCCCATGGAGAGCGAGCGTCAGCTTCCCGCAGGGGATCAGTCGCTGCCGCCGTCGATCCAGGTCTCGGTAGCGGTAGTCGACGCCGATCAGTCCGTGCGTAACCGCTTGGCGATGCAGATCGGGCAGGGTGCGACTGCCTTCGCCTCGATCGAAGAGCTCTCGAGAAGGCTCACCGGGACGACACCTGTTGTGGTCGTGCTGGGCCCATCGTGTTCTGGGGCGGCGGAGCTGGCAGTGGCCGAGCGCCTCATGGGCGCACATCCTGAGCTGGGTGCGATCCTCATCGCAGATGAGCTGTCCACCGCCGTACTGCAGCAGGCCCTTCGAGCGGGCGTGCGGGACGTCGTGAGCATGCCCATCGAGACCAGCCAGCTGACGCAGGCGGTGCAGAAGGTCGCGGTCGGACTCGAGGTGCAGCCCCGCCGGCCTCAGATCGCGGCGGACCCCGGAGCTGACAGCAATGGCCCTGAGGAGACAGGAGAGCTGGGTCGGGTCATCACGGTGTTCTCGACCAAGGGCGGGGCGGGCAAGTCGGTGATCTCGACGAACCTCGCCGCCATATTGGCCCAGCGCAGTGAGCGGCCGGTCTGCCTCATCGACGCCGATCTCCAGTTCGGCGATGTGGCGGTGATGCTGAAGCTGACCCCGCAGCACACCATCGTCGACGCGGTCAACAGCATCGAGAAGCTCGACCTGGCCCTGATGGACAGCCTGCTGGTCGAACACGAGCCCAGCGGTCTGAAGGTGCTGCCGGCTCCGCTGGAGCCGGCCTTCGCCGATCAGATCGGTGCCCGCGACGTCGTCGCGATCGTCGAGGTGCTGCGGCGCTTCTGTGCCGTTGTCGTCGTCGACACGCCCGCCTATTTCAACGATGTCGTGCTCGGGCTCGTCGAAGCGTCCGACGAGGTTCTCCTCGTAGCGGGAATGGACATCCCCAACATCAAGAACGTGAAGATCGGGCTGCAAACGCTACGTCTGCTCAACACGCCCATGGAGAAGCTGAAGCTGATCCTCAACAGGGCCAACAGCAAGGTGAAGCTCGATGTCACCGAGGTGGAGCGAACGCTTCAAGTGAAGGCGGACGGTCTCATCCCGAGCGATGTCGTGGTACCGCAGGCGGTCAACAAGGGAGTACCGGTAGCGCTTCATGCTCCGAAGTCGGGAGTGACTCGTGCGATCGAGACGCTGGCCGACGAGATCATCCCGGCCGACGGGAAGAAGAGGAAGAGGAAGTAGGACGTGTCCCTGTACCAACGCCTTCACGATGTGCAACAGGCGCCCGCTGGAGGCGCAGCGGGACGTCGTGACCCCGTCCTCGACGAGCTCAGGCAACGGATACACCATCACCTGATCGAAGAGCTCGGCCCGGTCCTCTACGACAAGAGGCTGAGCGAGGATGATCTCCGGCGTCGGGTCCATGACCAGCTCCACGCCACCCTTCAGCAGGAGCGGGCGCCGCTGTCTGCGGCCGACAAGGCGCAGCTCATCCAGGACGTATCGGATGACATCCTCGGTTACGGACCCATCGATCGCCTCCTGAAGGAGGAGGAGGTCACCGAGATCATGGTCAACGGTCCCGCCTACGTGTACGTGGAGCGGGCAGGCCGAATCGAGCGCGAATCGGCTTCGTTCGTGGACGAGGAGCACCTCCGCAGGATCATCGACAAGATCGTGTCCGAGGTCGGCCGGCGCATCGACGAGTCCACACCGATGGTCGACGCGCGTCTGCCCGACGGATCACGCGTGAACGCAGTGATCTCGCCGCTCGCGATCAGTGGCCCCTATCTGACGATTCGGAAGTTCTCCACAGATCCCCTCCAGGTCGATGACCTGATCCGCTTCGGGACGCTCAACGCACACTGTGCCCGGTTCCTGCAGGCCTGCATCGTCGGTCGCCTGAATGTCGTCGTCTCCGGCGGTACCGGTACCGGTAAGACGACGACCCTCAACGTGCTGTCGTCGTTCATACCAGTCGACGAACGCATAGTCACCGTCGAGGATGCCAAAGAGCTGCAGCTCCATCAGGAGCACGTCCTGTCGCTGGAGGCCAGGCCGCCGAACATCGAAGGCAGAGGTGAGGTCAAGATCCGGGACCTGGTCAAGAACGCCTTGCGGATGAGGCCGGATCGAATCGTGGTGGGCGAGGTCCGCTCAGGTGAGGCGCTGGACATGCTCCAGGCGATGAACACCGGTCACGACGGCTCACTCACGACCGTTCACTCGAACAGCCCACGCGACTCCCTGGCGCGGCTCGAGACGCTAGTTCTCATGGCCGGTTTCGACCTGCCGGTCAGGGCGATCAGGGAGCAGATGGCATCAGCGCTCGACCTGATCGTCCATCTCACCCGGCTGAGGGACGGAACACGCCGTGTCACCCACGTAACCGAGGTCCAGGGCATGGAAGGCGACGTCATAACGCTGCAGGACGTCTTCCTCTTCGACTACGGCATGGGTGTCGACGAGCACGGGCGCTTCCGGGGTCACCTGAAGGCGACCGGTGTGCGCCCCAAGTTCACCGAGAAGCTGGCCAACTTCGGCATCAGGCTCGGACCGGAGGTGTTCCAGGCCGAAGGGTTCGCCCGCAAGGCGGTCAGCCAGTGACAGGTGCTCACCGTCGGTGCCGCCTCCGCCTCCTGGCGACGGCAACCTGCTGCAGCGTGGTCGTGATGTTCGCCGGGGCGGCCCTCGCCGGCGCGCAGGACAGCGAGGGCATCCAGGTGACCGCCGTGGACGCACGTTCCGCGACGCCCAGGGTGGAGCTGATCTACGGGGGTCCTGCCGACATCGACCAGATCGAGGTGACCCAGAACGGTGAGCCGCGGCCGGTCGAGTCGGTGATCACTCTCGAGGAGGCTGACGTCGAGACGCGCGGCGTCGTCGTGGTCGACAACAGTGAGCTGCTCGGCAACGGCCCGACGCAGAAGGAGCTCACCGCCGTCGAGTCCCTTGCCCCCGGTGACAGCGAGCTCGACGAGACCGGCTTGGTCGCCATCGGCGGTGGGTCCGACGTCGCCACGGATCTCACCGTTTCGGCTCCGAACTATCTCAATGCCGTCGACAAGGTGGCTGTTGAAGGGAACCCTGCGCTCTGGGACGGCATCCTCGAAGCCGGAGATCTCCTTGCCGGCGAGACCGAGGGCGTCAACAACAACATCATCGTGGTGACGGGAACCGACGACATCGCCTCCGAGGAGACCTTCAGCACCGCGAGCGCAGCAGTCGCCGATGCCGAGGCCACTGTGTTCGTACTCAACGTCGACGGCCGCGCGAACAGCGACGGGTTGCTACAGAGGTTGGTGGAAGAGCAGGGCGGGATCTACCTCGAAGGTGGTGTCGACGACCTCGATGACTACGTGGGTCAGGTGAACGCAGCCATCGGCGATCAGTACGCCGTCACCTTCCAGTCAGCCGATGTCGACGGCCTGGTGGACCTGACCGTCTCCCTCGGAGAAGAGGAGGTGGCTCTCACCTACACCGACGGCAGGGTCAACACGAACGCCGAGTCCCTGCGTTTCGCTGACGCGGCTGGTGGAAGCGCGCTGTCAAACCTGTTCCAGAACAACGCGGTCAAGTACGTGGTGATCGCCCTGGTGCTCGTCGCGGTGGCGATGTTCGCCTACTCGGTGATGATGCTCGTTCAGAAGGACTCCAGTGGGCTCTCGTACGTTCTCCAGCCCTATGACGCACTGGCGGCCGACCCCGACATGGCCGAGGGGGAGTCCGGTGGAAGGTCCCTCACGAACGCGGCCATCATCCAACGTGCCGTCGAGTTGACCAGTCAGTTCGCCGAGAGCCGTGGCCTTCTCGCCCGGGCGGAGTCGGCGTTGGAGCGGGCGAACCTTCCTCTCAGGGCCGCGGAGGCGATGTTCTTCTATGTCGTGGTGGTAGGACTGATCGTCGTCCTCAGCGTGATCTTGACCCGCAACGTCGTCGTGGTGCTGATAATCGCGGGACTCCTGGTGCTCCTCCCGCCCGCAGTCATCAACTTCCTGGCCCGCCGGCGCACCAAGCACTTCCTTTCGCAGCTTCCCGACACGCTGCAGCTGCTGTCGGGAACGCTCAGGGCGGGCTACTCGATCATGCAGGGCTTCGAAGCCGTCTCGCAGGAGGTCGAGGAGCCGATGGGCAAGGAGCTGCGGAGGGTGGTGACCGAAGCTCGGCTGGGTCGGCCCTTGGAGGACGCCCTGGAGGCGGTGGCGGAGCGGATGGACAGCCAGGACTTCGCCTGGGCCGTCATGGCGATTCGTATCCAGAGGGAGGTCGGCGGCAACCTGGCTGAGCTGCTGCTCACCGTGGCCGAGACCATGACGGCACGGGAACGGCTGCGACGGGATGTCAGCGCGCTCACCGCTGAGGGCCGGGTGAGCGCTTTGGTGCTGGGGATCCTGCCCCTCGGTCTGGCCGGGGCCATGTACTTCATCAACCCCGGGTACATAAGCCAGCTCTGGCAGAAGCCGATGGGCATCGTGATGCTCATCGCCGCGGCGGTGATGATGGTCACCGGTTTCGCGTGGATGAAGAAGATCATCGAGATCGAGATTTGAGCGTGCAATGGGCCCACAACTGCTGATACCGGGGATCTTGCTGGCAGGGGCACTCGGGGTGATCGTCTACACGATCCTGGCCCAAGCCGACGAGCGCAGCATCGTACGGGACTCGCTGCGTCAGCTCGAGGGATACGAGGTCGAGAGCGTGCGCGACCAGGAGCTTCTGGTTCCGCTCAAGGAGAGGGTGGCGGCACCCGTGCTTCAGGGGCTCACCTCGCTTGGTCGGCGGTTCACGCCAGTCGGGTACGTCGACAACATCAGGCAGAAGTTCGTCTATGCGGGCAACAGCACGCCTGACGCCGTCGATAGGTTCCTGGCCCTGCGGGTTGTCACGGTGGTGCTCATCCCGGTCGTGTTCGTCCTCGTCTTCGTGCTGGGTCTGCTGCCGGTTGACGGGACCATGCGCCTTGCGGTCGGGGTCCTGCTCATGCTGGTCCTGCTGCTCGGTCCGGACGCGATCCTGAACCGCAAGGTTGGCGAACGGCAGCATCAACTGCGCATCTCGCTCCCGGATGTGCTCGACCTGCTCGTCATCAGCGTCGAAGCCGGTCTGGGATTCGAACAGGCGTTGGATCGCACCATCAACGCTGTGCCGGGTCCCCTCTCCGACGAGTTCGGGCGCATGCTCGGAGAGGTGAGAGCAGGGGCGACACGGGCGGACGCGATGCGGGCCCTGGACGAGAGGACCAACGTTCCCGAGATCAGGTCATTCGTCCTGGCAATCCTGCAGGCGGACACCTTCGGCGTGTCGATAGGCAGGGTCCTGCGGGCGCAGGCCGACGAGATGCGCATAAAGCGGCGCCAGCAGGCGCAGGAGAAGGCCCAGAAGGCACCCGTCAAGATGCTGATACCAATGGTCTTCTGCATATTCCCGGCCCTGTTCGTCATAGTCCTGGGGCCGGCGGTCATCAACATCAGTGAGGCCTTCGGCGGCGGCTGAGTCGCCCATCGCATGGCGACGAGGGCGCGCTCATCGATCGAGGGGTCCCGGGCCGGCGAGGTCGGCGCCTGGGCGCCCACGGTGGGCTTCGTCGCCGGGGCGGCCTCGGTGCTGTTCGGCCTGGCCATTGGCCTGGCCCCTCTCGCCGACAACAGCTTCCTCACCCATCTCGCCACCGGTCACCTGATCTTCTCCGACGGGTTCCCCCACACGGATCCCTATTCGTTCACGGCCGCCGGTGAGCCCTGGATCGTGCAGTCCTGGCTCGCCTCGCTGTTGTACGCGGCAATCGACACGGTGGCAGGGCTGCCCGGCATCCAGTTGATGACCGGCTTGCTGACCGCCACGCTCGCAGGTCTCGGCTGGCGGCTGACCCGGTCAGCGAGAACGCTCGTTCCCAGGGTGTTCCTGATGGTGGTGTTCCTCGCTGTCGGTGCGCACTACTGGACAGAGCGGCCCCATCTCATCGCGTGGGTTCTGTTCGCGACACTGCTCGTCATCGTCGTCGAGGACCTCGATCCGCGCTGGCTGGTGCCCGTGATGTTCGTGTGGACGAACGTCCACGGCTCATTCCCGATCGGTCTGGTCGCCATCGCCACGATCGGGCTCGGGCGGGCTCTGGACGACCGTGAGCTCCCCAGAGCCGAGATCCGCGCCCTGCTCTGGGCCGGTCTCGGAGTCCTGGCCGGCGGTGTGCTCAACCCCTACGGGCCTGGTCTGCTGCTCTTCCCGATCCGCCTCCTGTCTCGCGCCGAGACGCTGCGCGTGATCGAGGAATGGAGGCCCGCAGATCTCTCCAACCCCTTCAACCAGGTGTTCCTGGTGCAGGCGCTCGCGGCCATCGCCCTGTTCTTCCGGGCCCGTTCCTTTCGGATCCTTGTTCCTGCAGTGGTCTTCACCGTGCCGGCGTTGCTGAGCGCCCGCAACGTTGCTGTCGCCAGTCTCGTTCTCCTCCCGGTCATGGCCTCAGAGATGCGCGACGTCGGAAGCATCGACTGCGAGCGGAGGCTTCCCGCACTCAGGCTGGCCGTGGTGGCCCTGGCCGTCACGGGAACGGCGCTGGTGGCTGTGCGGCTGGGCGGTACTGCTGCGGATCTGGGTCGCTATCCCCTCGAAGAGGTGAGATGGCTGGCCGACCACGACCTGGTTGCCTCAGCCGACAGCAGAGTCATAACCCACGACTACGTGGGGAACTACCTCGAGCTCGTCTACGGTGCCGACGCCAACGTGTTCATAGACGACCGGGCTGAGGTCATGCCCCCGAGGGTCATCGGCGACTACGTCGATCTGCTGGGTGGCGAGCGGAACTGGGAGGAGATCCTCGATCGCTACGGTGCCGAGGTGGTCTTGTGGGAGGAGGACGAGGAACTCGCCGACGCTCTGGGCGAGTCGACGGAGTGGGAGGTTGTTCTCGGGGCACCGGACGAGACGATCCCCGGCGGCTTCATCGTCGCCTGCCGGGTCGACTCCGGGTGCGCCGCCACCTGAGAACGGGTGCGCCGCGACCTGGGGAAGCCGATCGTGCTCAGCCGGCGTTGACGATGCTGCTCGAGCTGTCGCTGAGCCCGCCACGATTGGACGAGCCGAAGAAGGTGATCGCGCTGATGCACACGAGGGCGATCAGCGCCACGAGCAGCACGTATTCCACCAGGCTTGCGCCGCGCTCATTGCCACACCGCCGCCCGCCGGTGAAATCAGACTCGACAGTGGTTTCCATCCCCAGTCCTCTCGGTGTCCGCTGCGGTTGGAGTCGAGAGAGGGGACGAGCCGCTCCACGGCCCGTCCCCTTGTCGCGGTCGGTTCGTCAGCCGATCTCGCTGGCGACGCTGTCGAACTTGTCCGAGGCGTTGTTACCGAGGGTGGTAACAGCCAGGATGCAGACAACGGCGATCAGGGCCACGAGGAGCGCATACTCGACGAGCGATGCACCACGCTCGTCATCGATGCGAGCCTTCAGCCAAGCGACGAGGAACCTGTAAGACGTGATCATTGGTCGATTGCTCCCTTGTTCTGGTGCTCAACTACCAAGCCCAGCGTCGGACTCGGCCATCAGAACTTGGTATCGACTCAACGGCGCAGAGACCTGAGTAGGTCTTTTGTCTCATTCGTGAGTCGTCAGCCCTACAAGCCGAGCAGCGAGCCGAGCCGGCGTCGCGAGCGGCTGGGAGGCTCCGGCGGAGCGAACAGGAACCCCTGCGCTCCGTGGCATCCGAGTTGGCGCAGGGCCTCCAGCTGGACGCCCGACTCCACTCCCTCGGCGATGACCTCCAGGCCCATCGTGCGGGCCAACCCGGTCATGACCGCCGCAAGGGATGACTCCGCTTCGATCGTCTCGAGCTCGGCGACGAAGGACTGGTCGATCTTCAAGATGTCGATCGGGAACCGCTGGAGATGTGTCAGCGACGAGTAGCCCGTCCCGAAATCATCCACCGCGAGGCGGACGCCGAGGGCTTTGAGGGCCCGCAGCGTGTCGAGCGCGGTGTCGAGGCTCTCGACGAGCACCGACTCGGTGAGCTCGAGGACCATGCGACTCGGATCGAGCCCGCTGAGGTCGAGAGAGGCTCCAACCTCGTCAACGATGGAGGTCGTGGTGAGCTGGCGTCCCGAGAGGTTGACGGCGATCTCGAAGTCGAGCCCGGGAGCGATGCGGTCCCAGGCAGCCATCTGCTCGCAGGCTCTGCGGATGACCCAACGTCCGAGCCGGCCGATCAGGTCGGATTGCTCGGCGATCCGAACGAACTGGCTGGGCGGGACGAGGCCGGCCCCGGGTCGGTTCCACCTGATGAGGGCCTCGAAGCCCCTCACCCGACCGGTCGAGATGTCGACAGCCGGCTGGTAGTGCAGCACGAACTCGTCGCGGTCCAAGGCCATGTGGAGAGCGCTCTCGGTTTCGTGGCGATCTTCGACGAGAGCCCGCAGCGCCTCGTCGAAGAGCACGGCTCGATTCCGTCCCAGCTCCTTGGCCTTGTACATGGCGAGATCCGCGTCGCGTAGCAGCGACTCCGCTGAGTCGTCCCCTCCCGCGGCGATGGCGATCCCGGTGGACACCGTGACGTGGGTTCCCGTCGCTCCGAGGTCGAAGGGAAGTGCCATCGCACGTGAGATCTGGCTCGCCATCCTCAGGGCGTGGGCCACCGGGTCGACTCCCTCGGTCACCACCACGAACTCGTCGCCGCCGAAGCGGGCGACGACATCCGCGGGTCTGACGATCTCACGGAGCCGCTTGGCCACACCGGCGAGCAGCTTGTCGCCGGCACTGTGGCCGAGGGAGTCGTTGACGACCTTGAAGTTGTCGATGTCACAGAAGAGGATGACCATCGTCCGGTCTGATCCGGGGGTCGCGAGGATGCGGTCCAGGAACCTGGTCAGCAGCTTCCTGTTGGGCAGCTCGGTGAGGGAGTCATGAGTCGCCTGGTAGGCAAGCTCGGACTCGAGTTGCTTGTAGGTGCTGACGTCGCGGGCGATCCCCGAGACAAGCTCGATCTCACCTTCGGCCCCCAAGTGTGGAGTGATCACACACGAAAGGGGGACGACCTCCCCGTCGTGGCGCGGTGCGCGGATCTCGCCGGTCCAGGTCCGGCCCTCCCGGAGCTGGGAACGCAGTTTCGCGGTCAGGTCGTGCCCCTGGCCGGCCGCCACGAAATCGAAGAACGACACGGGCTCGTCGCGCAGGCGTTCGACGGAGGCGATACCGGCGAAGTGGCGGAGGGCGGAGTTGGCGTAGATGACCCGGCCGTCCATCGCGAAGGTGGCCACCAAATCCGGCGTTGCCTCGAGGATCGTCGCCAGGCTGTGAGCCGCTGCCCGGGCTGGGGCGGGGTTGGTCCGCTCGAGATCGTCGAGTCGTGCTCTGAGGACCTCGTTCTCCTTCTGCAGGGCGGCCAGGTGTCGTTCGGCGTGCTGCAAGACCTCGGCGACCATGGTGGCTTCGGTTATGTCGCGGGTAACGCAACGGATTCCGCGAATGACCCCGCTCAGCCGTATGGGTGACAGCGAGCGGAGCGTGTGGCGGACCGAGCCGTCCCGAGCCCTGAGCCGAGCCGAGTGGTCCAGCACGTCTTCACCGGCCAGCACCCGACTGAGGGTGAGCTCTGCTGCATCGGGGTCGACGTCGAACTCCAGGAAGTTGCGTCCCACGTAGTCGTGTTGGTGATAGCCGAGCAACTCCAACTCGGGGTCGCTCGCATGGGTGATGGTGCCGGTGGTGTCGAGAACGCAGAAGGCGACCGGCGTCTCGTCAGCTCGTAGCTGCAGGTTCCCGCCTTCGTGGACCACCGTGGCGTGCCCCCCCGGATCACGTCCTGAGCGCGCAGATGTTAGCCGGTGCGCACAGGCGCTGTGGGCTCGAGGCGGGCAACCGGGACGAGGTGGGAGGGGTCTGGGTGGAGGGACCAGCCGGAGGGACGAGCCGGAGGGGCTTCAGTCCAGGTGCACGATGCCCATTCGAACTGCCTGGAGGACAGCTTGAGTCCGATCGCGGGCGTCGAGCTTCTGGTAGATGGACGCGAGGTGGTTCTTGACGGTCTTCTGTGAGATGTAGAGACGCTCGGCAACCTCCGGCGTCGAACAGCCGTCGGCGATGTGCTGGAGGACTTCCTCTTCCCGTTTGGTGATGACGCGGTCATGTTCGCCGCGGGCGGGCTCGTCGAGCTTGCGGACCTCGTTCAGCATCGACATGGCCAACTGGGGGGAAAGCGCCGTGTCGCCGTTGACCGCCATCCGCACGGCCTCGGCGATCTCCTCGGTCGAGCAGTCCTTCACCAGGTACCCGCTGGCGCCGGCGCGGATGGCGTTGGCGAGCACGCCCTGGTCAGCGTGCATGGTGAGCATGACCACGCGCGTCCCGTTGTCATGGTTTCTCACCAACCGGCACGCCTCCACGCCGTCGAGGTGCGGCATGCTGACGTCCATGAGTATCACGTCGGGGTGAAGCTGATCGGCGAGGCGAACAGCCTCCTCACCGTCGGCTGCCTCACCTATCACGTCGAAGCCCTCGTCGAGCATCGACCGTCGCAGGCCCTCTCGGAGCATGCGGTGGTCGTCGGCGAGCATGAGTCTGATGCTCATTGCGGGTCACCTCCCAGTGCGAACCAATCCCGCTCCCAGGAAGTGTTTCGGCCCGTTTCACTCCTCAACTGAGTCCAAATGGCAGTAGATCCTGGTTCCGGCGCCGGGGGCGCTCTGCACGACGAGCGTCGCACCGATGCTGGAGGCCCTCTCCCGCATTCCGAGCATGCCGTAGGAGTCGAGCCGACCGGCGGTGCCCGGTGCGAAGCCCTTGCCGTTGTCGACGATCTCGAGGGCCGCCCGTTCGCCGTCGCAACGCCACATGATCCGGACTTCGGAGGCCTCGGCGTGGCGTTCCACGTTGGTGAGCGCCTCCTGGCTTATCCTCCACATCTCGCGCTCCTGGAGGATCGGGAGGCGCTTGTCCCGGTCGCAGTGGAGACGGATCTCGACGCTGGACCGCTCGGTGATCCGCTGCACGAAGTGCTCGAGGGTCTCGGCGAGGCCGGTCTCCTCCGATACGTCGGTCCGCAGGTCATAGAGCGTGTCCCTGACCTCACGGATGACCCCGCGCACGTCCTCTCGGAGCTGAGTGAGGCTGTCCTGAACGGCCTCGCCTCCGGAGGTCTTCCCCACGATGCGATCCAGTTCGAAGGCGAGATAGGCGAGGGATTGCCCTATCCGGTCATGCAGGTCCCGGGCGATGCGTGTGCGTTCCTCGTCTGCGCCGACGGTTCGGAGTCGGCTGAACCATCGGGCGTTGTCGATTGCGAGGGCCACCGGCTCGACGAAGCCGATGAGAAGCTCCCGGTCACGACGGGTGAAGTGCTGGGGCATGTCGTGCTCGATGGCGAGCAGGCCGAGAATCGAGCCGCGGGCCGGGAGGACGCAGTACAGCCCCGAAGACGAGCGATCGTTGAGTCCGGGCCCGTCAGGAGGGGCCAGGCTCGGGATGTGGACGAGCGAGTTCTCGGCGATCGCCCGCTTGAGCCCGGGAGGAAGCTCCGTGGGTCCCAGGCGGGAGGGCAACCGGGTACCTTCCTTGCGCACCACCTGCCACTGGGCGTCGGTCTCGTCGAAGAGGAGGACGACGGCTGTGTCGAACTCGAACAGGCCGCGGAGCCGCCCGATGGTGGTCTCGAGCACCTCATCGAGGTCCAACGAAGCCGGCAGCGTTTGGGCGACGCGGTGGAGAGAGAAGAGCAAGGCGTTGGCGTCGGCGAGGCGACCCAGCCGGTCCAGCGCGAGTGAGTGCTGACGGTTGGCTTCCCCGGAGATCCTGCGCCCGTAACCGGCCACCAGCGCTACCAGCAACAGGATCCCCGTCCATTGGGCGGTGCGGAGCAGGTCCTCGGTCCCGGCCTCGGGACGCGTCAGCTCGGGGATGCTCACGGCGAGTGCCGAGACGATGCCTATGCGCATGGCGAAGCTGAACCCGCGGGCGAAGCCGGCGACGATGATGGCGGTCAGCAGGGCGAAGACGAACGGAGAGTCCCAGTACCCGGTCGCGATGACTGCCGCCACGTTTATGGTGACTTCGGCGATGACGCGCACGAGGCTCCAGATGTCGCCGGTGAACTTGATGGGGTGCAGCGACCGGATCAGCGTGTACAGGGTGATGACTCCGCACCAGGCGATGATCCAGTAGTCACGCGCGACGAACGACGGCGAGGCGAGCAGGATCGACACTGCTGTCGTTCCCCAGCGGATGACCAGTATCGCTCGGTTGAACGGGGCCAGACGGTCGTGGTCGACGGCTCCGGCGGCGGCTATGAGCCCGAACTCCTCGGTTTCGTGGTCAGCGGGGTCGATGGCGGCCCGGCGCAGCTCGCGGGTCAGGCGGCTCGACCGCGGCTGGGCCGAGCGAAGCATGGGCAGCGACGTGGTGTCGATGTCGCCACCTCCGCCGACCTGGTCGTCGGCAGTGGGTGCAACCGGTTGGCCGGTGCTGTCGGCGCTGCGGAGCTTCACCTCGGGCCTCTGCGGCGAATTCTGGGACATCTCCCTAATCGGCACCATCGGTGGCGCCTTTACCCGGGGTACCGCTAACTTGCGGCGCCGATGCTGCTATTGGGGCTGACCGGGGGAATCGGTTCCGGCAAGTCGACGGTGTCGGCGGCGCTGGCCGCCCGTGGAGCGGTGATCGTCGATGCAGACGCCATCACCAGGGAACTCCAGGAGCCCGGGACCGAGGTGTTCGCCGAGATGGTGCAGCGCTTCGGTGAGGGAATAGTCCAAGCGGACGGGACCCTTGATCGCCAGGCGGTGGCCACCATCGTCTTCAACGACCCCGACGCTCTGGCGGACCTGAACCGGATCGTCCACCCACGGGTCGGAGCCGAGATCGGCCGCCGCCTGCAGGAGGCGGCAACCGGTGACGACGTCGTGATCCTCGATGTGCCCCTGCTGGTCGAGACCGGCCGTGAGGACATGGTCGGCACCATCATCGTCGACCTCGACCCCGAGATCGCCGTAAGGCGGCTCGTGGGCCAGCGTGGCTTCGACGAGGTCGACGCCCGGGCTCGGATAGCCCGCCAGGCGTCGCGCGAGGAGCGGCGCCGGCATGCCGACTTCGTCATCGACAACAGCGGCTCCCCAGAGGATCTGGAGGCCGAGGTGAGCCGCTGCTGGACCTGGATCGAGTCCCTGCGGTCCGACCGCCGCTGACCGTCAGCGCGGCTCGGTACGATGCCTGACGATGGGAGTCTTCGAGATCGACCCGCGCCTCAAGCACGACTTCGAGGTCGTCTCCGACTTCGCGCCCGCCGGCGATCAACCCAAAGCCATCTCGGCTCTGGCCCAGGGGGTAGATCGGGGCGACCGCTTCCAGACGCTGCTCGGTATAACCGGCTCGGGCAAGAGCGCGACGATTGCCTGGACGATCGAGAGGGTCCAGCGGCCGACCCTTGTCATCGCGCCCAACAAGTCCCTGGCTGCCCAGCTCGCCAACGAGTTCCGGGAGCTGTTTCCTCACAACCGGGTTGAGTACTTCGTCTCGTACTACGACTACTACCAGCCCGAGGCCTACATGCCGGCCAGCGACACGTACATCGAGAAGGACTCGTCGGTCAACGACGAGATCGATCGCCTCCGGCACTCGGCCACCAGCGCTCTCCTCACCCGTCGCGACGTGATCGTCGTCGCCTCGGTGTCGTGCATCTACGGCCTTGGCTCTCCGGAGGAGTACTTGCGCCAGCTGCTGATCCTGCGATCCGGTGATGTGTGCGACCAGCGCGACATCCTGCGCCGTCTCGTCGACATGCAATACGAACGCAACGACATGAACCTCGTGCGCGGCAAGTTCCGCGTTCGCGGCGACACCATCGAGGTCCACCCAGCCTACGAGGAGACCGCCCTGCGCATCGAGCTCTTCGGCGACGAGGTCGAGGCCATCACCGTGGTCGATCCGCTCACGGGCGAGAAGGTCGGCAGCCTCGACGAGCTGGTCCTGTTCCCCGCGACTCACTACGCCACCGGCGAGGAGCGGATGCGGCGGGCGATTGCCGGCATACAGGAGGAGCTGCAGCGGCGGCTGGCCCACTTCGAGGCGGAGGGAAAGCTGCTCGAGGCGCAGCGCCTGAGGATGCGTACCGAATACGACCTCGAGATGATGCAGGAGGTCGGTTTCTGCAGTGGCATCGAGAACTACAGCATGCACATCGACGGCCGCAGGGCCGGCGACTCACCGCACACGCTGCTCGACTTCTTCCCCGACGACTACCTCACCGTCATCGACGAGTCCCACGTGACGGTCCCTCAACTGCACGGCCAGTACGAGGGCGACCGCAGCCGCAAGGAGACGTTGATCGAGCACGGGTTCCGCCTGCCCTCCGCTGCCGACAACCGGCCACTGCGCTTCGACGAGTGGGTGCGACGGGTCAACCAGTGCGTGTTCATGTCTGCCACCCCGGGCGAGTACGAGCTCCAGGAGTCCGCGCAGGTCGTCGAGCAGATCGCGCGCCCGACCGGGCTCGTCGATCCCGAGGTCGTCGTCAAGCCGACCAAGGGCCAGATCGATGACCTGGTCGAATCGATCAACGAGCGGGTCACCAGCGCTCACAGGGTGCTGGTGACCACACTCACCAAGAAGATGGCCGAGGATCTCACCGACTATCTGCTCGAGATGGGCCTGCGGGTCCGCTACCTGCACAGCGAGGTCGACACGATCCAACGAATCGAGATCATCCGCGACCTGAGGCTGGGAGAGTTCGACGTCCTCGTCGGCATCAACCTCCTGCGTGAGGGCCTCGACATCCCCGAGGTCTCACTCGTGGCGATCCTCGACGCCGACAAGGAGGGCTTCCTCCGGAGCGAGACCTCGCTCATACAGATGATCGGCAGGGCCGCCCGTAACGTCGACGGTCAGGTCGTCATGTACGCCGACGAGGTCACCGACTCGATGCGCCGGGCGATCTCGGAGACCAACCGGCGCCGGGGCCTGCAGATCGCCTTCAACCGCGAGCACGGGATCGATCCCCAGACGATCCGCAAGGCGGTCACCGACATCTTGGCCCAACTCCGGCCCGACGACGAGAAGGCTCCGGTTCCCGGTGCCGACCGGCGCAAGCGCCGCCCACGGGAGGCGGCCTCCGATCTGGGCGAGCTCCCTCCCGACGAACTGAGCCGGCTCATCCAGACCCTGGAGGAGGAGATGCACGAGGCCTCGACCGACCTGCGCTTCGAGTACGCGGCGCGCCTGCGCGACGAGATCAAGGACCTCAAGAGGGACCTCAAAGAGGCCACCACCTGATCCTGTCGCCGGCTTCAGGACCGGTGAACGGCTGCCGACGGGGGAGGGGATGACCGTTGCCCTTCCCGAGATCCCGGCTGCGGCCGGCGCCCGACCCGAGGCGCCCGGCGAGCGCCGCTGGGGGCCGTTGTGGGCGCATGCGACCGGGCTGTTGCTCGTGCTCCTCGCGTTCTTGCCTTACATAGGCACCGAAGGGCTGTTCTTCAGTGACGAGGGGGCTGCACTCGCTCAGGTCGAGATGCTCGACAGCGGCGAGGGCTGGACCATGTCCCACCCCCTCCCGGAAGTGGATCCCACCGAGGACGGCGAGTACTTCCCGTTCGTCTTCTCCTCCCGAAGCGGCGACCAGTACGCACCGTTCGCCAAGCATCCGCTCTACGTCGTCGCCCTCTGGGGCTCGACCGAGCTGGCCGGATCGTGGGGTCCGCTCCTCCTCTCGGTCCTCGGTACCTGGCTGGCGGCGGTGCTCGGAGCGCTCATAGCCCGCCACATCGACAGGCGGCTTGACCTGGCGACGCTCTGGGTGATCGGCCTGGCGAGCCCGCTGCTCTTCGACTCGTACCAGGTGGTCGCCCACTCCTTGGGCGCGGCCGGGGCCGCGGCTTGTGCGCTCGCGCTGATCAACCTGTTCACCAGCCGGCGCACCGCCTGGTTGCCGGGCGCGCTCCTGGCACTCGCGTTGACGGTGCTCCTGCGCAACGAGGGCGTCCTCTACGGGATAGCCGTGGCCGTCGTCATCGCCGGTTTGGCCCTCCGTCGGCGCGACCTGCTTGCCGGTCTGACATCTGCAGCCGTCGCCGCGGTGAGCGCCGCGATGTACCTGGTGACGGCCGAGCTCGAAGGTTGGGTCATGGGAGGCGAGGTCGAGCTCTTCGCCATCGAGGGGGCCAGTGGGGGCTTCGTGGGCTCGAGGCTGAGCGGCCTGTACGCCAGCGTGCTGAGGGCCACCACGGTCGGCATCGGGGTGCGCACCGTGGTGATGCTCGTCGCCCTCGTCAGCCTGGTTTGCGGCGCCTGGTTGATCCGCACCAAGCCGGCGGAGCGGGGGCTCATAAGGTTCTGCGCGGTCCTCGGTGCCGTCGCGGTCCTCACCCGCATGTTGGTGGGACCGCCGAGCACCATCCCGGGCCTGGCGATGGCGTTCCCCGCCGGTGTCGCCGCCGCGGTGCTCCTCCGGCGACGGCATCTCACCGGGTTCGTGACCCCGTTCCTCCTGTTGACCTCAGCCGTGTACGCGCTGGGCGTCCTCGCTACGCAGTACGCCAACGGCGGTGGCGCGGAATGGGGTGGCCGCTACTTCCACCTGGTCCTGCCGCTGGTGGTTCCCGTGCTCGTGCTGGCGCTGCGAGACGGAGGGCGAGCCCTGGACCGCCGGACCTGGCGCACGGTGCTGGCATCGTTGGCCGCGGTGTCGATCGCGTTGGGGGTGATGGTCCTGCGGACCCATCACCACAATCGCTACTTCACCGCGGCCGTAGTGCAGGAGATCGCCGACGTGAGCGACCTGGCCGCAGATGCCGACTCGGAGGCCGGCCCAGTGGTCATCACGAACATGGAGCATCTCGGTCGCCTCGCCTGGAACGAGGCAGTCCATGGGCGTTGGCTGTGGGTCGACGAGGGCTCCATCGGCCAGGTTGCCACGAACCTGGCCGATCAGGGCGTCGAGGAGTTCACCTTCGCCGCCCCCGAGGACGCGGAGGAGGACCTGACGGCGTTCGAGGACCACTACGAGGTCGTCGACGAGTGGCACCCGCCCGAGATCGGATCCTGGACGGTGGCGCTGCTACGGGCCCGATCGCGCTAGGACATCGACGGCCCGCTGACGCAGCCAGTGATCGGCGAGGACCGACAACACCGCGGCCTCGACCACGGGGACGGCGCGCGGCAGCACGCACGGGTCGTGGCGGCCGTGTGTCGAGAGGGTGGCCGGCCGGTTCTGGCGGTCGACCGTGAGTTGCTGCCTGGCTATGGTGGCCGTGGGCTTGAAGGCGACCCGCAGGACGATGTCGGCGCCGTTGCTGATGCCTCCCTGCACACCGCCCGAGCGGTTGCTCGCCGTCTCGGGTGCTCCGGCCGGGCCGGGCACGAAGGGGTCGTTGTGCTGCGAGCCCCTCAACCGGGTTCCGGCGAAACCGCTGCCCAACTCGAACCCCTTGGTGGCGGGCAGCGACATCACCGAGCGGGCCAGGTCGGCATCGAGCTTGTCGAACACCGGTTCGCCGAGCCCTGGCGGGACGTTGCGAGCGACGCAGCCGACCACTCCCCCGAGCGAGTCCCCGTCGCGGCGAGCGGCCTCGATGGCGCTGACCATGGCTTCGGCGTGCTCGGGCGAGGGGCAGCGGGTGGGTGAAGCCTCGACGTCGTCGAGGCTGACCCGCGAGGGGTCGACGTCGGCCTCGATTTCGTGGACCTGGCTGACCCAGGCGAGGACCTCGATGCCGGCGACGGTTGCGAGGAGCTTGCGGGCGACGGCTCCGGCGGCGACCCGACCCACGGTCTCGCGGGCGCTGGCACGACCGCCTCCCTGCCAGTCGCGGATCCCGTACTTCGCCTCGGTGGTGTAGTCGGCGTGGGATGGCCGGTAGAGGTCCTTGATGTCCTCGTAGGCGCCGGGGCGGGCGTCGCGGTTTCGCACCAGCAGTGCGATGGGCGTTCCCAGGGTCTCACCCTCGAAGACACCCGAGAGGATCTCGACCTCGTCGGCCTCCTCGCGCTGGGTCACCAGCCGGCTCTGCCCGGGCCGACGGCGATCGAGGTCCCGCTGGATCTCCTCGACGATCAGCGGGAGCCGTGGGGGGCAGCCGTCGACGACGACGCCGACCCCGCCGCCGTGGGATTCGCCGAAGGTGGTGACCCGGAACAGCCGGCCGGTCGTACTGCTCATACGTTTCAGTATGCTCCGTTGGCCGCCGCCGCCTCCGCAATTACCCCAAACATGTGTTCGAACGACTGGTGGGCGGATAGGCTCGGATCAGTGCCGAACTCGATGATCATCCGGGGAGCCCGGGAGCACAACCTGAGAAACCTCAGCCTCGAGCTGCCCCGCGACCGGCTCATCGTGTTCACCGGCATCTCCGGTTCGGGCAAGTCCTCGCTCGCCTTCGACACGATCTACGCCGAGGGCCAGCGGCGCTACGTCGAGTCGCTGTCCGCTTACGCCCGTCAGTTCCTGGGGCAGATGGACAAGCCCGACGTCGACTTCATCGAGGGCCTCTCGCCGGCCATCAGCATCGACCAGAAGAGCGCCTCGCGCAATCCTCGTTCGACGGTCGGGACGATCACCGAGGTCTACGACTACCTCAGGCTGTTGTTCGCGCGCATCGGTGTTCCGCACTGTCCAGACACCGGCGAGGCGCTGGTACGCCAGACACCCCAACAGATCGTCGACCGTGTCCTCGAGCTGCCCGAGGGCACCCGGTTCCAGATCCTGGCTCCGGTGGTGCGGGGCCGCAAGGGCACCTACGACACGCTCTTGGCCGAGCTGGCTGCTCAAGGCTACAGCCGGGCCAGGATCGACGGCGAGCTGCACGAGCTCGGCGACAAGTTCGACCTGGGTCGCTACGAGCAGCACAGCATCGAGGTGGTGGTAGACCGCCTGGTGCACCGCGAGGGCATCGATAGGCGCCTCACCGACTCGCTGGAAACCGCCCTCCGGCTGGCGGACGGGGTGGCTCAGATCGAGCTCACAGGCGAAGACGGCGAGCCGGAGGTGCTGATCTTCAGCGAGCACCTCGCGCGGCCGAGCGACGGCAAGTCCTTCGAGGAGATCGCTCCGCGTAACTTCTCGTTCAACTCCCCCTACGGTGCCTGCGGGCACTGCAGCGGCCTGGGAACGGTGTTCGAGGTCGATCCCGAGTTGGTCGTGCCGAACCCGGAGCTGACCCTCGAAGAGGGCGCGCTGGCGCCGTGGGGGAGCGGCCGGAGCCAGTACTTCAAGCGGCTCGTCGAGGCGGTGGCCGCAGAGCACGAGATCCCCGACGATGTCGCCTGGGAGAGCCTCGCTGCCCGGCAGCGGAAGCTGCTGCTCTACGGAGCCGGCGACAAGAGGGTACACGTGCGGTATCGCAACCGCTACGGACGCAGCCGCTCCTTTCACGCCAGATACGAGGGGATCATCCCCTATCTGCAACGCCGGCACAGCGAGGCCGAATCAGATGGTGCGCGTGAGCAGATCGAGGGCTACATGCGCGAGGTCGACTGCCACGAGTGCGGAGGTGCGCGGCTCAACCCGCTGGCCCTGGCGGTGACCGTCGATGGCCGCAACATCCACCAGATCTGCTCGCTCCCGATCGGGGAGGCCACCGAGTTGCTGGCCGCGCTCGAGCTCGACGACCGGCAGCTGCTCATCGCCGAGCGGGTGTTGAAGGAGATCAACTCGCGAATGGGGTTCCTCTGTGACGTGGGGCTCGACTACCTGAGCCTCAGTCGCTCGGCGGCCACGCTGGCCGGTGGTGAGGCCCAACGGATCCGGCTCGCCTCACAGATCGGCAGCGGTCTGGTGGGGGTGCTCTACGTCCTCGACGAGCCCTCGATCGGGCTGCATCAGCGCGACAACCATCGACTGATCGAGACCCTCATCCGCCTGCGCGACCTCGGCAACACGGTGCTGGTCGTCGAGCACGACGAGGACACCATCCGCACTGCCGACCATGTCGTCGACATCGGTCCCGGGGCCGGAGAGCACGGGGGCGCGATCGTTCACTCGGGATCGGTGTCATCGCTCGTCAAGAACCGCGCCTCGCTGACCGGCCAGTACCTGGCCGGCAGACGTTCCATCGACGTGCCGGGCCTGCGGCGCCAACCCGGCAACGAGTGGGTCACGGTCAGGGGCGCCCGCGAGCACAACCTGCAGAACATCGACGTGGAGATCCCGCTCGGCTGCTTCGTGAGCGTCACCGGCGTCAGCGGGTCGGGGAAGTCGACCCTCGTGAACGACATCCTCTACCGGTCTCTCATGCAGGCCGTCTACCACTCACGGATGCCGCCGGGGCTCCACAAGAAGATCGAGGGCGTGGAGCACCTCGACAAGGTGATCAACATCGACCAGGCACCGATCGGGCGCACACCCCGCTCGAACCCCGCGACCTACACGGGCGTCTTCGACCACGTCCGCAAGCTGTTCGCCAAGACACCCGAGGCCAAGGTGAGGGGGTACCTTCCCGGTCGGTTCTCGTTCAACGTCAAAGGCGGTCGCTGCGAAGCCTGCACCGGCGACGGCACGATCAAGATCGAGATGCACTTCCTACCCGATGTCTACGTGCCCTGCGAGGTCTGCAAGGGCAAGCGCTACAACAGGGACACGCTCGAGGTGCGGTTCAAGGACCTGAACATCTCCGAGGTGCTCGATCTGTCCTGTGAGGAGGCGCTGGACTTCTTCAGCAACCAACCGCCGATCGCCCGCCACCTTCAGACTCTCGTGGACGTCGGCCTCGGCTACATCCGGCTGGGCCAGCCGGCGCCCACCCTCTCGGGCGGTGAGGCCCAACGGGTGAAGCTCGCCAGCGAGCTGGCGAAGCGATCTACCGGTCACACGATGTACATCCTCGACGAGCCGACGACCGGTCTGCACTTCGAGGACATACGCAAGCTGCTGGGCGTCCTGAGCCGTCTCGTCGACCAGGGCAACACAGTGCTGGTGATCGAGCACAACCTCGACGTCATCAAGACGGCCGACTGGGTCATCGATCTCGGCCCGGAAGGGGGCAACGGGGGTGGCAGGGTTGTCGCCGACGGGCCCCCGGAGCTGATCGCCAAGTCGAAGGACTCGTACACGGGGTCGTTCCTGGCCCGCGTTCTCGACGAGTAGGGATCACGCGGGCTGCTCGGGCGGTAAGAAAGCCGGCCGGCGTGCCGATGGTGTTGGTATGGAGGCCGGACGTCTCGCCGGGCTGCGATGACACGCGTGTCGAAGGCCCTCGTCTACCTGGGCGTCGTCGCGGTCGTGCTAGGCCTGAGCAAGGTCCACGCCGCCTTCATTGCCGACACGCCCTATGACTTCACCGGCTCGTCGCGGTTCGGTTGGGCCATCGGCTACATGGCGGTCCTCGGGTTTGCCGCCTACGGCTTCGGCCTCCCCGAGCTTCCCCGCACGCGCCGTGACCGGCACCTCGCCGCCATCTGGGCGGCTGTCGTAGCGGCGCTGGCCGTTTCGGTCGCTCAGCTCGCGGTGGGCGACGCGCTGCTGCCGAGGTTCGTGGTGCTCGGCTCCGCACTGGTGCTGATCGACTGGTTCTCGCTGTGTTCGTGGTTCGCGACCCGGGACCGGTCCGCAGCCGAGGGCAAGGAGCGGGTGGTGGTCGTAGCCGCCGCCGGAGACGCCTCCTCGCTCGAAGAGGATCTCGGGCTCGTGCCCGAGAGGCCGGCCCAGATCGTCGGAACGATGACCTTCCTCGAAGCGCGCAGCCAGTCGCCGCTCGGCCAGCCACTGGTCGCCCTGGCGAAGACCACTGCTGCCACGATCGTCGTGCTCGACGTCCAGGCCCAGGCCGAGCCGAGCGTCGTCTCGCAGGCGGCGCTGCTCCACCAGGACGGCGTTCGGGTGCGGACCCTCTCGCTGTTCTACGAGCAATGGCTGGGGAAGCTGCCGGCGGCCGAGCTCGAGAGGGTCTCGCTGCTCTTCGACATCGGCGAGTTGCATCGAGCCCGATACGGCCGGCTCAAACGGGTGATGGACCTGTGCCTGGCGCTGGTGATGACGGTTCCACTGCTGGTGGTGACACCGCTGGTGTGGTTGGGCGACCGCATCGCGAACCGTGGGCCGCTCTTCTACCGCCAGGAGCGCGTCGGCAAGCGGGGGCGTCGCTTCGAGATCCTCAAGTACCGCACGATGACACCCGGGGAGGGTGACAGCTCCCACAACGAGTGGACGACGGAGGACGATCCGCGGATCACCCCCTTCGGACGCTTCCTGCGCCGGACCCACCTCGACGAGCTGCCACAGGTGCTGAACCTGTTGCGCGGTGACCTGTCGGTAGTCGGCCCCCGCCCTGAGCAGCCCGGCTACGTCGAGGAACTGATCCACAAGCTCCCGTTCTATGACGTCCGCCACCTGGTCCGTCCGGGCATCACCGGCTGGGCACAGGTGAAATACGGCTACGCCGGCGACGAGACCGATGCGCTCGAGAAGCTCCAGTACGACTTCTACTACCTGCGCCACCAGGGGCTCTCCTTCGATGCCCGCATCATGGGGCGGACCGTGCGACACGTCTTGGGGGGTGGGGGGCGATGATGCTCGCCAAGCCGTCCGCCTCCCACGGCCGGCACCTCGGGTCTTCCAGCCTGGTCCTTCGCAATACCGTCGTGAACGGGGTGGCGGCCCTCAGCATCGGTCTGGTCGCTCTGGTGATGACACCGGTTCTGCTCCATCACCTTGGTGCGAGCGAGTACGGCGTGTGGGTGCTGGCTACGACCCTGACCTTCGAGTTCGGGTACCTTCGCCTGGCCGACGTGGGGCTTCAGCCGGCGATCATCAGATATGTGGCTGAGGGCCTTGCCAGGGACAGCAGAGCAGAAACCTCCGAGACGGTATCGACGTCAACGGTGTTCCTGGCCGTGGTCGGTACGTTGCTGGCCCTCACCCTGGCAGCCGCCGCGCCGGGCTTCACTGCCCTCTTCAATGTTGAGGACGCGCTCACAGATGCAGCAACGCTCACCTTCTTGATCGTGGGTCTACAGATAGTGGTGGATCTGCTCGCCGTCTCCTACGTCGGAGCGCTCGAAGGCGCCCAGGCGTTCGTGCTGCTGCGAGTGTTGGAGGTCGGTACGCGGGTCGCATGGGCGGCGGTCAGCATCATGCTGGTTATCGCCGGCCACGGTGTGGTGGCGCTGGCAGTGGTCTCGCTGGCGACCGCCATCCTGAAGCTGGTGTTCACCGGTGTGCTCGCCCGATCGCTGGTGGCTGGGGTGCGGGCCATCCCCATCGAGGCGTCGCTGCAGGTCCTGGGTCGGCTCCTCTCTTACGGAGGGCGGACCTTCAGCTTGAAGGTGCTGGCGGTGATCCATCGGCAGATGGACCGCTTGATCCTCGGCTTCGCGGTCACGACCGTCGCCGTCGCTTCGTACGAGATCGTCTACAAGGTCCACGCGACCGCGGCGATCCTGTTGACGATCGCCCCCGCGGCCGTCGCCCCGGCAGCTGCGTTCACCAACGTCAGAGGTGACAAGGAGCGTCTCCGTGCCCTCTATCTGCGCGGGTCGCGCTACATGGTCGGAGTTTGCCTTCCGTTGATGGTGGCGGCCCTGGTCCTCGCCGAGACGATCGTGGTGGCATGGGTGGGACCCCAGTTCGCCGGTCTTACCTTTGCCACCCAGCTGTTCCTGCTGTACCCGATGCTCGTGCTGGTGAACGCCATCGGCAGTGCCATGTTCGTGAGCATGGGGCGTGCGGGTGAGCTGCTCGTGCCCCAGGGCGCGGCTGTCGCGGTGAACCTTGTCGTCTCGATCATCCTGGTGGGTCGGTTCGGCGTCGTCGGGGTCGTCTGGGGCTCTGTCAGCGGGGGAGTCGTTCAGTTCGTCCCGCTCGTGCGGCGCTTCACCCGGGTCTTCGGGGTACGGTTGCGGACCTGGCTGACGAGCCTGGTGCTGCCTGTCGTGCCGGTCGTGGCGATCCAGGTCGTCGCAGCGGCAGCCGCGTGGCCTCTGGCCCGCCGCGCCACCTCCATCTGGCAAGCCGGAATGCTGTACGTGGTGATCGCCGGCATCGGGGTGGCGGCCTTTGCGGTTGTCATCGGCTCCGGGGAGCGCCGCGAGCTCGTGGCTGCCATTCGCAGGAGGACAGGCGAGGACGCAGATGCCGGGGTTGGTTCGATCGGAGTTTCCGGTGCCGATGGGTGAAGCAGTGCCTGACCGAAGCGATCCCGCGCCCGAGGTGAGCGTCGTGCTGCCCACACTCGACGAGCGCTCGACGATCCGGGACTGCCTCGATTCATTGCTGGCTCAGGACTACCCCTACATACGGGAGATCCTCGTCGTGGACGGGGGATCCACCGATGGCACGCGCCAGATCGTGGCGAGCGCCGCGCCTCGTGTGCGGCTGGTGGACAATCCCCGCGTCACCGCGGCGGCGGCGATGAACGTGGGGCTCTCGGAGGCCACGTGCGACCTGATCGTGCGGGCCGACGCCCACACGCTCTACGCCGAGGACTACATCAGCCGATCGGTCGATGCTCTTGCGGCATCCGGGGCCGATTGGGTCGGAGGGCGGATGCGACCGGTCGGGGGCACCGCCTTCGGCAGGGCGGTCGCGGCGGCGACCTCGTCGCCGTTCGGTGTGGGCCCGGGACGCTTCCACTACAGCGATACGGCCCGGGACACCGATACCGTCTACCTGGGTACGTTCGACCGCAGCATCGTGGAGGAGGTCGGAGGCTATGACGAAGGGCGTATCCAATGGGCTGCGGAGGACCAGGAGCTCAACTTCCGTTTGAGGAGGTCGGGCCGCCGCATCCGCCTCGACCCTGAGGTGAGGTCCTGGTACTTCCCGCGCCAAACGCCTCGAGCCCTGTGGAGCCAGTACTTCAACTACGGCGTGTGCAAGGCGTCGACGTTGGCCAAGCACCGGACGCTTCCTTACTGGCGCCCGCTCGCCCCCGCTTCCATGGTGGCGGCGACCGGGGTATGGGTCTTCTGCTCTATCCGCCGCCGGAATCTCCTTGTCGCCATGGTGCCCGGAATCGCCTACGTTGCCGGAGCCGGCGCGGTTGCGCTGCGTCTGGGGCGTAACCCCGGTGTGGCTCCGCACAGAGCGGTGGGCGCCCTGGCCATCTGCCACTGGGCCTACGGCCTGGGCTTCTGGTACGGCGTGGGCCGGGCAGCAGCAGGCCTGCCGTTCGACACCGCACCGAGGCGAGGTCGCTGATGCCCCTCCCGCAAGCGGCTCGATTCGGTGAGTACGCGTTGAAAGGGTTGAACGCGGGTCTGCGCGAGATCGGGCAGGCGCCGGAGCAGCGTCAGGCTCGCCGGCTCACCCGCAAGATCAAGCGACGGGACCCGAGCGGGCCCCGTGTGCTGTTCCTCACTCCCCGCTCGTGGGCGTACCACGTTCAGGTGGAAATGCTGCTGGCCACCGCACTGCGGCTGAGGGGGGCCGAGGTGGAGGTCGTGACCTGTGGAGGGGGGCTGGAGGTCTGCGATCGGGCCAACTCTTGGGAGGCGCCCCCTATGCCGTGCCGCTCGTGCCGCACCTACGTCGACCGGTCGGTCGAGGCGTTCGGACTGGACCCGGACCCGCTGCTGGGGAGGGAGCCCCCGCCCGCCTGGCCCGAGCTGGACGAGATCGGCGCCCTGGACCTCCACAGGGTCGTCGACGACGCCGGTACGCCGCTGGGCGAGCTCGTCGACATACCGACCCGGTGGTTCCTGTTGTCTGCATCCCGTGACTCGGATCCGCTCGGCCCGCTGACCACCAGGAGGTTCCTGCGGTCGGCCCGCGCCACCGCCGAGGCAATGAGATCGACCCTGGATCGCAAGAGGCCCGACAAGTTGGTCCTACTCAACGGTCTCTTCTTCTTCGAGAGCATCGCTCGGCGGCTGGCCACCGAGCGCGGTATCGATGTCATAACCTACGAGCGAGGCTTCCGCCCCGAGACGCTCGTGTTCCGGCGCGGCCTGCCCGCGAGCCACTACGAGATCAGTCCCTACTGGCAACGCTGGAAGGACGAGCCGCTCACGGTCGAGCAGCAGGCCGAGCTCGACGCGTACCTGCTCCACCGTCGTCGGAAAGGGCATCCGATCTTCGACTTCTGGAAGGACGCGGTGAGCGCCGATCTCGGTGGTTCTGAGCACGGGCGGACCGTATGCTTGTTCACCAACGTGACCTGGGACTCGGCGGTGCTCGGCCGGGAAGGCGCGTTCGGATCCATCCAGCAGTGGCTGGACGCAGCCATCGACCACATGAAGGGCCACCCCGAGGATCGCCTGATCGTGAGGGTTCACCCGGCCGAGGCGAAGATGAGCGGCAAGATCACTCGCGAGTCCCTGGGGACGTACCTTCAACATGCGTGGGCATCATTGCCGAGCAACGTGACGGTCATCGCCGCCGACGACCTGACGAGCTCCTATGACCTGATGGAGGCCGCCGATGTGGGGCTGGTGCTCACCTCGACAGTCGGCCTGGAGATGGCGTTGCTCGACAAACCGGTGGTCGTAGCCGGTGAGACCCACTACCGGGGGAAGGGATTCACCACGGATGTGGACAACCCTGGTGACTTCGGCCGGGCGATTGAAGCAGCCCTCGCAGACCCAGCCGCACTCGATCGCGATGTCGAGGCTGCGCGACGTTACGCCTACACCTTCTTCTTCCGGGCATCGATTCCGTTCCCTCTCGTCAGCGAACCGGTTCCCGGGCTGGCCACGCTCCGGGTGAAGGATCCCGCAGCTCTCGCCGAGGGTGTGGATCCTTGGCTCGACGTGATCTGCGACGGCATCCTGAACGGGGGTGACTTCCTGGGCGTCGCGACGTGTTGAGCTGCATGTGGGGTTGTCGGCCTCAGTCGAGTGGCTCGATCTCGACGCGGACGCGATAACGGCGGCCGGCGACGGTGTACTCGGCGCCGTAGGGCGGGAAGGTGCGCGCCCGGAGCCGGTTCAACAGATCCATGTCTGCCTCGGTCGGATCCAACGAGGCGAGATCTGCCAGACGGTGGAAGCTACCACCCGGCTGTTGCGCTCTCGGTTCGAGACTTCCGATCGAAGGCCAGCACTCCTCGAGGAGGTGCATCGAAGCCACCTCCAGGCGGCGGTAGAGGGTGAGAGCGGTGTCCTCGGGAAACGTCGGCACCTCCCGTTGGGCGAGGATCGGGCCGGTGTCTATCTCGGCGTCCATGACATGGAGGGTCGTCCCTGCGGGCGACCCGTCCACCAGTGGCCAGACGTTCGGGCAGGCCCCCCTGTTGAAGGGCAGAAGTCCCGGATGGAGGTTCAGCGCCAGCCGTGTCGCCAGCTCGAGCCATTCCGGGGGGATCAGGTAGGCGAACAAGACCGAGAGGAGGAACTCGGGCTCGATCGAGCGGACCATGTCGAGTCCCTCGGGCCACGTCGCAGTCGGAACACCGATCGCTCGGAGGTCTTCACCGTGGGTGGACCTCTCCTCGGGGTGGAGGACCACGGCTGCCAGATCTCCGCGATCGGCCAGATAGCGCCCTACGTCCACACCGAGTCGGTTGTTGGCCAACAGGACGGTGCGCATTCGCCGTAGCCTACCCAGGACAGGACGGAACGAAGGGAGCGGACACCGACATGGCCACCGCCATCATCCAGGCGCGGATGGGATCCACCCGTCTCCCGGGGAAGGTGCTCAGAGGACTCGGCGGACGGTCCGTTCTCGGTTGGGTCGTGCGGGCGGCCGACGAGAGCCGTGCCTTCGATCGGGTGGTGGTTGCGACGACGACGCTCGACGAGGACGACGCAGTCGAGTCGGAGGCGTCGGCTTTGGGCGTTGAGGCCGTGAGGGGCCCGGTGGATGATGTGCTCTCTCGGTTCCTGTTGCTGGTCGACGCAGGCTCTGCCGATCCACTCGTGAGACTGACCGCTGACTGCCCGCTACTGGACCCTGCGGTCATCGCCATGGTGGTCGGGGCTTTCGATGCAGGTGATGTCGACTACCTGAGCACCACCCACCCCCGATCGTTGCCCCGCGGGCTCGACGTCGAGGCCTTCAGCGCAGACACCCTGCGCAAGGCGGGGGAGATGGCCGACGGGACAGATCGGGTCCACGTCACGTCGTGCATCTACCGCAACCCCGTGGTGTTCAAGACGGCCGGGCTCATCTTCCATCCCAGGGCGGACGACTTGAGGGTCACGCTCGACACGCCGGCGGATGCCGAGCTCATCGAGGCAGTGGTCGCACAGTTGGGTGACCGTCCGCCGCGGTGGCGGGAGCTGGTGGATCTGCTCCGGAAACGCCCCGACATCGCGGCGATCAATGCCCACGTCAGGCAGAAGCAGCCGCATGAGGGCTGATGCGAATCGTTCTCAGGGCTGACGGGTCCCCCGGGATCGGCCTGGGGCACGTCATGCGCTCGATAGCGCTGGCTCAGGCGTCGTTGGCTGCCGGCCTGGAGACGATCTTGGTCGTCAACCAGGATCCCGCCGTGGAGACGGCGTTGCGTCGGCGTGAGCTGGATTACCTGACGACAGGAGGAACGGGCGCCCGGCGGTGGCTGGATATCGTCCATCCCGGCGATGTGGTGGTGTACGACGGCTATCACTTCGGTGCGCCTGACCATCGCGCTGCAAGAGACCGCGGCGCGGTTGTTGCTGCGGTCGACGACTTCGGTTGGGGTTCGTTCTTCGTCGACCTGCTCGTCAACACGAACCCGGTCGACCGAACGACCTACGAGACCCTGCCCGAAACCAGGGTGCTGCTCGGACCCGAGTACGCGCTGATCAGGGAAGGTTTCGCTGGTCGGTACCGTGAGCGAGACCGTTCGTCCGGGACGTTGCTGGTCACCCTGGGGGGCGCTGATGTCGCAGCGGTCTCCTCGCGGGTCCTCGATGTGGTCGCCCAGAGCGCGGTCTTCGAGCGGACACTCGTCGTTCAGGGCCCTGCTGCAGAGGATGTGGGCGCTCGGCCCGGGCTCGAGGTGGTGGTGGACCCGATCGATGTCGCCGCGATCTTCGACTCTGCGGATGCGGCCGTGGCCACAGCAGGGGTCACCACTTGGGAGCTGCTCTGCCTGGGTGTTCCGACTGCACTCATCGAGGTGGCGGAGAACCAGCGCCATGTGATCAGAGCGGCAACCGATCTGGGGGCCGCGATCTTCGTGGGTACTACCGCGCAGATAGAGGAGCGGTTGGGTGACGCGATCGATCAGCTGGCAGATCCGGCGATCCGGCGGGAGCTGACCTGGCGTGGCCGAGACCTGATCGACGGTCGCGGTGCTGAGCGAGTCGTGGGCGCGCTCGAGGAGGCGATCAAGCGCCGAGGTGATCCCAGGTGAGGGGGGTCCCTCGCTCGATGTCGCAGCTCGCGCGCCGTCCGATGACATCGGGCAGGTGCTTCGGTGCAAGCCCGCCGCCGGGTCTGATGGAACGGACGTTCTCGACGGTGAAGTGCTGGCCGGCGGTCACGTCCTCAACCGCGAAGAGCGATCTGCGGAAGACGAGGCTCGACTTCTCTCTCTCGGTCGGTCCGTAGCGGACGTCGCCCAGAGACGCCTCAGCCTCGCGGATCGAATCGATGAGCTGCCTGAGCTCGTGGGGCTCCAGCGAGAAGTCGGCGTCGGGTCCACCGTCGGAGCGAGATCGAACGAAGTGCTTCTCCACGATCCTCGCCCCCAGGGCGACCGCGGCGATGGCCGCAGCGCAGCCGAGCGTGTGGTCTGAGAGCCCGACCACCACATCCCATCCGTCGAGCATGTGCGGGATGCTACGGAGATCCATCTCAGCGGCGTTGGCAGGATAGGCGCTGCTGCACCTCAGGAGCGCCAGCTCGGCGGCCCCCGCAGCGCGCGCGGTCGTCACGGCCTCGTCGATCTCAGCGATCGTCGCCATCCCCGTCGACAGGATCAGGGGACGGCCGCAGGCGGCGACGCGCTCTATGAAGGCCAGATCGGTGAGCTCGAACGAGGCGATCTTGTAAGCCGGCAGGTCGAAGTGCTCGAGGAAGTCGACGGCTGACTCGTCGAAGGGCGTGGAGAACAGCAGCATGCCGTGCTCTCGGGCGCGGGTCTCGAGGTCCCCGGTCCACTCCCACGGCGTGTGAGCCTGCTCGTAGAGCTCGAACAGGCTGCGGCCGGCCCACGGCGTACCCTCTCCGATCACGAACGGCTCCCGGTCGCACTCGATCGTCAGCGTGTCCGGCCGGTAGGTCTGGATCTTCACGGCGTCGGCCCCGGCCTCAGCTGCCAGGTCGATGAGCTCGATGGCTCGGCCGAGGTGCTGGGAGTGGTTGCCGGACAGCTCCGCGACCACCAACGTGGGGTTGTCGCCTCCGACAACACGATCACCCAGGTGGATCTCAACCGAGGCCACTGGTCAGCTTCTCCAACGTGGTCACGATGCGGTCCTGTTCGCCGTCGGTCAGGGCCGGGAAGACGGGCAGGGAGAGGAGGCCCTCGTAGAGGTGCTCGGTGACCGGATAGCGGGAGGGATCCGCTTCTCGAGCACCGAGACGGTAGATGGGCACGTAATGCACCTGCGCGCCGATTCCTTCGTCGGTGAGCCCGGCGAAGACCCGGGCCCGCTGCGGGGTGAGGACCGGGAACAGGTGGTAGGAATGGCGCCAGCCGGGAGGTGCAGCGGGCGGGCAGGTGAGAGGCAGGCCGGCGAGGAGCTCGCGGTAGCGTTCGGCGATCTCGTTGCGACGCGCGACGAAGCGATCGAGCTTCGAGAGCTGACTTGTCCCCAGGGCAGCCTGGATGTCACTCAGCCGGTAGTTGAAGCCGGCTGCGGGGATGTCGTATTCCCAGGGTTCGCGGTCCGGTGAGGGTGGGATGATGTTGTGGTGCCGAAAGCGGCGGAGGCGAGCAGCGAGCTCGGCGTCATTGGTGGTGATCGCGCCACCCTCGCCCGTCGTGATCGACTTGACCGGGTGGAACGAGAAGCAGCACATGTCACTGTGGGCGCAGTTGCCGACGGGTCCGTCCGGGGTGAGCGCGCCCAGCGCGTGAGCGGCGTCTTCGATCACGACATTGGCCCGTCCTTCGATGCGACCGAGATCCAAGGGCAGGCCGGCGTAGTGGACAGCTATGACGGCGTCGGCTTGTGGTGGGATCTGTTGCAGGTCCATGTTCCACGTAGCAGGATCGACGTCGACGAGCTCTGCGCGCGCCCCCACGTATGCGGCGCAGTTCGCGCTGGCAGCGAAGGAGAGGGGCGAGGTGTACACGGTGCGCCCGGGTCCGAGCCCAGCCGCGACCATTGCGCTGTGCAGCGCCGCTGTTCCACTGGAGACCGCTACGGCATGGGCGGCACCCGTGAGGTCGCAGAGCGCCTGCTCGAACTCGCCGACCGCCGGTCCCTGTGTCAACCAGTCGCTCTTGAGCACCCTGACCACTGACTGGATGTCGTCGTCGTCCACGAACTGGCGGCTGTAGCGGATCACGGCAGCAGAGAGGTCAGCTCTTCGGGGGTGAGCCACACTTCGTTCGTGTCGCTCCGGTAGGTGAAGTCGTGGGGCACCTCGGCTCCCTCGATCCAGTCGGGTTTCTCGCTCCACCACGGCTGTTCGGGGAGAACGACGTAGGCGTCACCGACATCGATGCTGTGGCGTGACTCATCGCCGGTCAGGAGCACCTCGTGGAGCTTCTCGCCCGGCCGAATACCGACGATCTCACGCGGTACGTGGGGGGCTATGGCGTCTGCCAGATCCGTGATCCTCATCGATGGGATCTTCGGCACGAAGACCTCGCCGCCACGCGAATCCCCCAGAGCCCGGAGCACGAGATCAACCGCTTCGGGCAGAGTGATCCAGAACCTGGTCATGCGCTCATCGGTGATCTTCAGGCATCCCAGCTCAGCCTGCTTCTGGAAGACCGGGACGACCGAACCTCTTGAGCCGACGACGTTGCCGTAGCGGACGCAACACAGCCGCGTGGCGGAGCGGGCGGCGTAGCTGTTGCCTTGGATGAACAGCTTCTCGGCACACAGCTTGGTCGCCCCGTAGAGGTTCACCGGGTTCACGGCCTTGTCAGTCGAGAGCGCGACGACCTTCTCCACGCCACAGTCGATGGCTGCGTCAACGACGTGTTGCCCACCGAGGATGTTGGTCTGAACGGCCTCGAACGGGTTGTATTCGCACGAGACGATCTGCTTCATGGCGGCGGCGTGCACGACGATGTCGGCGCCCTCTGTCGCCCGCTTGAGGCGGGTCCGGTTGCGGACGTCGCCGACGAGGTAGCGGAGTTGCTCGTCGCCGTATGTCTCCCGCATCTCGGACTGCTTGAGCTCGTCGCGGGAGTAGATCCTGATCGTGGCGTCGGGCCATTTCGTGATGACGCGGCGTACGAACGCGTTTCCGAACGACCCCGTACCGCCGGTGAGAAGGATTGTCTTACCTGAGAGATCCACCATTGGCCCGAGCTCGTGTTCGACTTCGTCCGAAACCGTTGTGGAAGCTATCGGCCGATGACGGGGCGTTCTTAGCGCCGATCCAGCGATATGGAGGCTGGTGGAGAGCCCTTCTGCTCAGCTCCTGTTCCCGCTCTGGTCGGCCGCGTCGGCCTCGTTCGTGTAGCGACGGCGGAGCCTTTGGTCGAGGAGGCGCAAACCGGTCACGCCGCCGGCGACGAGGAGGACGAAGAACACGACTATGGCCAGCAGGACGACGGGGGTGCTCGGTAGGCGAGCACGCATGGTCGTCAGCCAGCTCGTGTCGATGGGCTCACCGTTGGTCTGGCGGGTCGCTCCGCAGTAGACGCTCGACTCGAACTCAGGCTCACCGCCGGTCTCGATGGCGCGCACCTCGTACTCGGTCTCCCGGTTCAGCAACCCCGGTTCGGGGTAGGAGACGTCCACCAGGAAGCCCTCGGGCCCGAGCTGCACGTTCTCGACCTGGAAGGTCGCCTTCACGGTGTCGGTGCTCTTCACCCGCCCCGTGAACGCCAGGTCCGGTGTGTCGACCCACGGAACTTCAGCCTCGCAGTTCACCTGCCGTGAGCAGCCGCCCAGGAGCGCGGGTACCAGGACGAGGGGTGCGACCAACCGCAGGCGGCGTCCGATCCCGCGGTGGATGGTGTCGATGGCCACGGCGCAAATCTATCGGGAGGCTCGCTGAACGCGACCGCGGCGATCAGGGGGTGTAGCCGTCGACGAGGGTGCGATCACCGAGTGGGTCGTCGAGGGCGACGGTCGTACCGAGGAGCTCGGCGATCTCGATGCAGGCGACATCAGCGCCGCTGCTCCGCCCGACCGAGGCAGTGACGACGACCTCAGACGCTGCTTCGGCGATGTCCACCGCCGCGATGACCGTGCACGGATCGCCCCAAACGGTCAGTTGTATCGACCGGCCGTCAGGCCCGGGCTCCAGGCTGTTCAGCGGCACGGGGGTGATGGGCTCCTGCGCCGAAGGGTCGATCTCGACCTGGCGTGCCTCATCGAAGCCCGGGGCAGGCGGTGCCTCGAATGAGGTGGTGACGGTGGTGGCTGTCGTCGTGGAACCCTCGCTGACGATCTGCTCGTCAGAGGAGCATGCCGAGGTCGCTGACAGGGCAGTCAGCACCGACAGCGCGACCAACAGGTGGTGGAACCTCATGGGTGTCGAGATCCTAGGCTTGGTTTCGTGGTGCAGCGACCCGAGCCGGGCAGCATCCCTGATGCACCCGGGAGCTACCAGTTCAAAGACGCCGAAGGCCGCATCCTCTACGTGGGGAAGGCCAAGTCGCTGCGCGCCCGGCTCTCCAGCTACTTCCAGGACGGATCGTCCCTGCCGCCCCGGACCGCGCAGATGGTCGGGTCCGCTGACAACGTCGAGTGGATCCAGGTGCGAAACGAGGTCGAGGCGCTCATGCTCGAGTACAGCCTCATACAGCGTCACAAGCCCCGCTACAACGTCCGCTACGTCGACGACAAGTCGTACCCGTTCCTGGCAGTGACGCTCGGGGACGAATGGCCGCGTGCGATGGTCATGCGTGGGCGCAAGCGCAAGGGTGTTCGCTACTTCGGCCCCTACGGCCATGCCTACGCGATCCGTGAGACACTCGACCTGCTCCTGCGAACCTTCCCGGTGCGCACCTGTTCGGACAACAAGCTCGAACGGCACCGGCGATCGGGAAGACCCTGCCTGCTGTTCCACATCGAGAAGTGTGCCGGGCCTTGTGTCGGCGAAGTCGGCCATGACGCATACGACGTCCTCGTCGCCGAGTTGCTGGACTTCCTCGACGGCAACACCGAGCCGATCCTCACCCGGCTGGAAGAGGAGATGCGTGGTGCGGCCGACGCTCTCGAGTTCGAGCGGGCCGCACGGATACGCGACCGGCTCGCGAGCGTCAACCGGGCGATCGAGAAGCAGCAGATGGTCGCGCCGCGCAGTGAAGACCTCGATGTCATCGGTGTGGCCGAGGACGAGCTCGAAGCTGCGGTGCAGATCTTCTTCGTACGTAAAGGCCGCGTTGTCGGACGGAAGGGGTTCGTGCTCGACAAGGTCCTCGACCTGACGCCGAGCGAGGTCGTCGAGCACGTCCTCGAGCGCCTCTACTACGAGGAGCCGGCGATGGGAATGCCCAAGCAGGTGCTGGTGCCTGTCCTGCCTGGTGATGTGGATCTCTACCGGCAATGGCTGAGCGAGCATCGCGGATCGAAGGTGGACATCCGGATACCGCAGCGAGGAGACAAGCGGCGCCTCCAGGAGACCGTCGCCGAGAACGCACGGGTGGACTTCACGCGCCACCGGCTGCGTCGGGCGTCGGACTACAACAGCCGTGCCCGTGCCCTGCGGGAGCTCCAGGATCAGCTCGAACTGCCCGAGGCACCGCTTCGCATCGAGTGCTACGACATGAGTCACATCCAAGGGCGCGACTACGTCGGTTCGATGGTCGTGCTGGAGGACGGACTCCCCAACAAGTCCCAGTACCGCAAGTTCCGCATAAAGGAAGTTCCCGGCAACGACGACTTCGCAGCGATGGAGGAGGTTCTCCGGCGCCGCCTGACGAGCTACGTCGCCGATCGGGAGCGCCCGGTCGAGGAACGCGGGAGGTTCCAGTACCCGCCACAGCTCATCCTGGTCGACGGTGGCAAGGGGCAGCTCAACGTGGCATGTCGTGTACTGGAGGAGCTCGGTCTCGAGGAGGAGATCCCCGTGGCAGCTCTCGCCAAGCAGTTCGAAGAGGTCCACCTGCCCGGCCGCGCTGAACCCGTGCGCGTGCCGAGGCAGTCAGAAGCCCTGTTCATGCTCCAGCGGATTCGTGACGAGTCGCACCGCTTCGCGATCGACTATCACCGCAAGCTCCGCGAGAAACGGATGACCCGCTCGGCTCTGGACGACATCCCCGGTCTGGGCCCCGTGCGCAAGAAGCGGTTGGTCAAGGAGCTCGGCGGGGTGAACAAGGTGAAAACCGCCGAGCTCGAAGCGCTCAAGGAGCTGTCGTGGCTTCCTGATGAGGTCGCCGACGCCGTGTATACCAAGTTGCACGATCGAGCTGTGAGATGAGTACCGAGAGCGATGATCCCTGGGAGGAGCATGCCGCATGGTGGCAAGAGGAGTTCACCGGTGGGGTCGACGCCGAGTACGAGGAGCAGATCCTCCCGCTCGCCGAGGAGTTCCTTCCAGCAGCCGGATTGGTGCTCGATGTCGGCACAGGGGAGGGTCAGGTGGCGCGGTGTGCAGCAGCGGCCGGCCTCTCGGCGGTGGGCATCGATCCGGCGTGGGCCCAGATCTCGGAGGCCGGGCGCCGTGGCGGCGGTCCCGTCTATCTGAGGGGCACCGGTGAGGCCCTGCCCTTCGCTGATTGCAGCTTCGACGCGGCTGTGGCGTGTCTGGTGCTGGAACATCTCGAAGACCTCGATCCGGTGGTTGTCGAGATGGCCAGAGTCCTGGCTGCGGGAGGGACGCTGCTGGTCTTCATCAACCATCCCCTCTTCCAGACGCCGCGATCCGGATGGATCGACGACCGGATCGTCGACCCGCCGGAGCAGTACTGGAGGGTCGGGCCCTACCTCACGGAGCAGCCGTCACTCGAACACGTCAGCAAGGGGGTGCAGATCACGTTCGTGCATCGCCCACTCGGCCGCTACCTCAACGCACTGGCCGGGGTCGGGCTGGTTTTGCGCCACATGGAGGAGCCGCCCCCACCGCCTGGCTTCCTGGCACGTGCCGCCGAGTACCGGGAGGCAGCCACCATTCCCCGCCTGATGCTGCTCGTCCTCGAGAAGGAGGCCTGAGACCCTCCTGCCACCTCAGGCTGTGGCTTCGAGGATCACCGCATCGATCACGTGGATCACGCTGCCGCCGCCGTCGATGTCGGGATCGATGATCGTGGCGCCGTCGATCGCCACGTCGCCTGCGCCGTCGACGAGGATCGGGACCTTGCCGCTGTAGGTGTCGACCGGCTGGCCGTTGAGTCCCTCCAAGTCGGCGGTGCCGAGCTTGCCGTCGATGACGTGCAGGCCCAACAGGTCGGGCAGCGAGCCCCCCGGGTCCGATCCGAGCTCCTCCACGATCTCGGGCGGTACGGCCGAGAACGCTTCGTCGGTCGGCACCAGCACCGTCACCGGGCCGTCGGCGCCGAGGGTGTGGTCCCAACCCGCGGCCACCAGCAGGTCGCTGAAGGTGCTCAGGCGCTGATCGCCGGCGATGGCCGCGGCGACCGGGGTCTGTTGCTGCTCGGCATCGGCAGCCGCGGTGTCCGCAGACCCCTCCCCGGTCGCGCTGCCGTCGTCGCCGTCGTCCGAACCGGCAGTGCAGGCACCCAGAGCGGCACAGAGCACCACGACGGCCAAGGCCGGTCTGAAGGAACGGAATGCGGAACCCACTGCTGAACCTCAGGCGGGAGTCTGCTGCGTTGCGCTGTTCGCTGACCAGTCGGTCGGGGCCGGTAGCGTGGAGACGTGAGCGAGTTCGTGGTGATCACCGGGCTCTCTGGTGCAGGCAGGTCGCAGGCGGGGGACGTCCTCGAGGACCTCGGCTGGTTCGTCATCGACAACCTGCCACCCGCGCTCATACCCAAGGTCGCCGAGCTGGCATCGCCTGGCACCGAGATCGAACGCGTGGCCCTCGTCGTGGGTACCGGGCCCTACTACGCCGAGGTACGCCCGGCACTCGACAAGTTGCGAGCGTCCGGCGCCCGGGTTCGCATCCTGTTCCTCGAGGCCGCCACGGACACACTGGTGCGGCGGTACGAGAGCACCCGACGGCGACATCCCCTCGCCTCCGAGGAGCGCCTGGCGGTCGCCATCGAGAGCGAGCGGGAGATCCTCGAGCCGGTGAAGGCCGACGCCGACATCGTCATCGACACGTCCTCGCTCAACGTCCACCAGCTGCGAAGTCGCCTGGTGGATCTCTTCGCCACCCAGAGGCCTGAGCGCCTCATGCAGACCACGATCATGTCCTTCGGCTACAAGCACGGCCTGCCCCGCGACGTGGACGTGGTGCTGGACTGCCGCTTCCTGCCCAATCCTCACTGGGTGGAGGAGCTGAGGCCCCTCACCGGCCTGGACCCAGCGGTGCGTGACTACGTCCTCGAGAACGAGCTGACCACGGGGTTTCTCGAACGGCTCGACCACCTGCTAAGCCTGCTGCTGCCGGCGTATGTGCGCGAGGGCAAGTCCTATCTCACCATCGCGATGGGCTGCACCGGTGGCAGGCACCGTTCGGTTGCCATCGCCGAGGAAGTAGCCAGGTCCCTGGACCAGCTGGGATACGAGCCGCGCGTGACACACCGCGACATCAGGAATTGAGTCGAACCTTGCGAGACGCTTCATGACTCTGGACCCGACGGGGCCGCGTGTGGTCGCCATCGGGGGAGGGCGCGGGCTGTCGTCCTCGCTCCACTCCCTCCGGCAGTACGCGTCCGAGATAACGGCCATCGTCTCGGTGGCCGACGACGGCGGCTCGACCGGTGAGCTTCGCAAGCTCACCGACGTGCCTGCCATGGGTGACCTTCGCAAGAGCCTGGTGGCCCTCGGCCACGACGACGGGCTGCTGGCGGCTTCGATGGAGTACCGCTTCGCGAGCGGGCCCATGAAGGATCACGCGATGGGAAACCTGCTCATAACCGCGATGACGGAGGTGGGAGGTGACATCGTCGCGGTCCTCGACGAACTAGGTGGTCTGCTGCACAGCGAGGGACGGGTGTTGCCGGCCACGACCCTGCCGGTCACGCTGAGGGGACTGGCCGGCGGTCGCGAGGTGCTGGGCCAGGTGAGGGTCTCGCAGACCAGCGGCCTCGACGGCGTGTCGCTGGTGCCCGCCGACCCGCCGGCTCTGCCGGAGGCGGTAGAGGCGCTGACAGTCGCCGACCAGGTCGTGATCGGTCCAGGGTCTCTCTACACGAGCGTGCTCGCCGCCCTGGCAGTACCACAGCTGCTCGAGGCGGTGCTTGCTTCGCCCGCCCAGACCGTCTATGTGTGCAACCTACGGCCTCAGCGAGGTGAGACCAGCGGCTACACCCTCGGTGACTATGCCGGCGCCTTGGTCCGCCACGGCCTCGAAACGGACTGCATCCTGTACGACAGCAAGGCGCTGGAGCCCGACCCGCAGGTGCCCTGTGCCGTCGCCGCCGAGTTGGCCCGCGACGGTGTCACCCACGACCCCAAGCTCCTCGCCGCAGCGCTGAAGGACCTGGCGGAAAAGCGCTGAGGCGCATCCGGACAGCGCTTCTCGATGCAGACCTTTCCACCACCTGAAGCGTCGATTACCTTGAACATGCAAGTTAGACGTGGATGGTGCCGAACATGATTGTTGGTGATCTGCTGATGATCGTCCTGTGGTCGATTCTGGGTCTGTTGGCCCTGAGCTTCCTGGTTTGCGCCGGCTGGGTGATGCTGAACAAGCCCGGAGCTGAGGCCGACAACGAGCGCGAGGAGTTCCTCGCTCAGCGCCGGCATTCGTCTGTGGCCGGCCGAAGAGCGGCGAAGAAGAGCACCGAAGCCGCCTGAGCGACCTCAGTTGGCATGGCGCGCCTCGATCTGATCGCATAGGGGTCAGATATCTCGAGGAGGCATCAGGTCAATGACGGTTCGCGTGGGAATCAACGGCTTCGGGCGGATAGGACGGAACTTCTACCGATCCCTGAGGCAGCAGCAACAAGAGCGGGGTCTGGGCAAGGAGATCCTCGCCGCTATCGCCGGCGAGGAGATCGAGGTCGTGGCCGTCAACGATCTCGGGTCCATCGAGACCATGGCGCACCTGCTGCAGTACGACTCGGTGATGGGGAAGCTCGATGCTGACGTTCAGGTCGCCGGCGACAACCTGAAGATCAACGGCCAGGAGATCAAGGTCCTCTCCGAGCGGGATCCGGCGGCGCTCCCGTGGGGCGACCTCGGCATCGACGTAGCGATAGAGTCGACCGGTTTCTTCACATCTCGTGACGCAGCTGCCAAGCACCTCGATGCGGGTGCGCCACGGGTGATCATCTCGGCACCGGCCAAGGGTGCCGATGCGACGTTCGTGGTCGGCGTCAACCACGAGGACTTCGACCCGGACAAGGACAAGGTCGTGTCCAACGCCTCCTGCACGACCAACTGCTTCGTCCCGATGATCAAGGTTCTCGACGACGCCTTCGGGCTAGAGAAGGGTTTGATGACCACGGTCCACGCCTACACGGGTGACCAGGTTCTCGTCGACGGTCCCCACAGCGATCTGCGGCGGGCACGGGCGGCGGCGATCAACATCGTCCCGACCTCGACCGGTGCCGCCCGGGCCACCGGGCTCGTCCTCGAAGCGATGGAGGGGAAGC
Organism: Acidobacteriota bacterium; assembly: GCA_003577145.1. Classification (GTDB taxonomy): domain Bacteria; phylum Actinomycetota; class Acidimicrobiia; order Acidimicrobiales; family Microtrichaceae; genus ATN2. The sequence continues at coordinate 166,064 of QEUP01000009.1, forward strand.
TCGACGGCATCGCCTTGCGGGTACCGGTACCCACGGGCAGCGCCACCGACTTCGTGGGCACCCTCAACACCGAGGTCACCGTCGACGAGGTGAACGAGGCCTTCCGCTCGGCGGCCTCGGACCTCCCGCTGGGCCACGTGCTGGACTTCAGCGACGAGCCGCTCGTGTCGAGTGACATCATCGGCTCTCCGGCGTCGTGCACCTTCGACTCCGGCCTCACGATGGCGCTGGGCAACATGGTCAAGGTCCTCGGCTGGTACGACAACGAGTGGGGCTATTCGAACCGGTTGGTCGACCTGGTGAAGATCGTCGGTTCGGCCCAGAAGTAGACCTTCGCCTGTGACATGTCCGTACCACGACTCGAGGATCTGGGCGACCTCGAGGGCCGCTCTGTCCTGCTCCGCGCCGACTTCAACGTGCCGCTGGCCGATGGGGAGATCACCGACGACCTCCGCATCCGCTCCACTCTCCCCACGATCGAGTATCTCCAGGCAGCCGGTGCGAAGGTCACCGCCTGCACCCACCTCGGTCGCCCCGAGGGCAAGGCCGACCCCCGCTACTCGGTCGAGCCGGTGCGTCGCCGCCTCGAGAGCCTGGCACCGGAGGTGGAGCTGTTGGAGAACCTGCGGTTCAACGCTGGCGAGAAAGCCAACGACCCTGCCTTCGTCCAGGAGTTGATCACCGGTCACGATGCCTACGTCAACGACGCTTTCGGTGCATCGCACCGGGCGCATGCCTCCATCGTCGGCCCGCCCCGGTTCCTGCCCTCGGCGGCCGGGCGCCTGCTGGCACGCGAGGTCGAGGTGCTCGCCGGGATGAGGGAGGACCCCAGCCGACCGTTCCTGGCGATCATCGGTGGTGCGAAGGTAGGTGACAAGCTCGGGGTGATCAACAGCCTGCTCGAGATCGTCGACGGCCTGATCATCGGGGGCGGGATGTGCTTCACCTTCCTGGCTGCCCAGGGGCATGCCATCGGTGATTCGCTCTTCGAAGAGGACCAGATCGAGAACTGCCGGGCACTGCTCGATTCCGGTGCACCGCTGCGCCTGCCCACCGACATCGTCGCGCTCGGTCCCGACGGGCTGGTCGGCCAGCCGGAGTTGGGTGGCGAGGTGCGCCATGTCGGAGCCGACGTCCCCGACGGATGGAAGGGCCTCGACATCGGGCCGGGGAGCGCGGCCGAGTTCACCGATGCCATCCTCGAAGCCCGCACCATCCTCTGGAACGGGCCCATGGGCGTCTTCGAGGATCCCAGGTTCGAGGCCGGGACTCGGGCAGTGGCGCAGGCGGTGTCGGACTCGGCCGGCTTCAGCGTCGTCGGCGGCGGCGACAGCGCTGCGGCAGTCAAGAAGTTCGGGCTGGGGGCGGCCATCGACCACATCTCCACCGGCGGGGGAGCCTCGCTGGAGTTCATCGAGCACGGCGACCTGCCGGGGCTCGAAGCACTGCGAGGAGCACCCAATGCCTGACCGCAAGCCGTTGATGAGCGGCAACTGGAAGATGCACCACAACCACTTCGAGGCCATCCAGACGGTGCAGAAGCTCCACTACCGGCTGACCAGGGACGACTACCGGGCTGTCGACGTGTCGGTGCACCCTCCGTTCACCGACCTCCGTTCGATCCAGACGCTGATCGAAGCCGACAAGATGGACATCATCCTCGGTGCCCAGAACTGCCACTGGGAGGATTCGGGGGCCTTCACCGGTGAAGTGGCACCCCCGATGCTGGAGAAGCTCAACGTCTCCTACGTGATCGTCGGTCACTCCGAGCGCAGAGAGCTGTTCGGTGAGACCGACGAGATGGTGTCCATGAAGGTCCACGCCGTCTTGAAGCACGGGATGACACCCATCATGTGCTGCGGCGAGACCTTGGAGGAGAGGGAGGCGGGCCGCGCCGAGCCGAAGGTAGCCGGCCAGATCGAAGCCGACCTCGCCGGCTTGGACGCGGCCCAGGTGGGTGGCATGGTCATCGCCTACGAGCCGATCTGGGCGATAGGAACCGGCAAGACGGCCACACCGGACGATGCCCAGGCGATGTGCTCGTTGATCCGCCGTCTAGTCGGCGAGAGGTTCGGGCCCGAGACCGCCTCGGCCATCCGCGTCCAGTACGGCGGGTCGGTGAAGCCGGGCAACGCCGCCGCGCTCATGGCCCAGCCCGACATCGACGGTGCACTTGTGGGGGGCGCCAGCCTCGACGCCGACGACTTTGCTGCCATCGTGCAGTACCACTCGGCCTGAGGCTGGTTCGGAATCGGGTAGCGCCGCTGGTAGCGTGGGCGCCGTGGTCTTGGTCTTCGTGATTCTCCAAGTGCTCCTGTCCCTAGCGCTGGTCTTCCTAGTGCTCGTACACAGCGGCAAGGGCGGCGGCCTCTCCGACATGTTCGGCGGCGGCCTCGGCGCTTCGGCAGCCGGCTCGACGGTGATGGAGAAGAACCTCGATCGCATAACGGTGGTGGTCGCGGTGTCCTACGTCTTCTCCACGCTGATCCTGGCACTCCTCCTCGACACCTGAGTTGGCCACTGCACGTACCTCTCGCGTGCTCGCATGGGTTGTCCTGTGCGCACTGGCAGCGGTCGGCTGCACCGGTGGCGACCGTCCGGAGCTGGACGAAGAGCCCGAGGCGGGCACCGACGGTCCCGTCGACGGGGGAGCGCTTCGTCTGGGCCTGTCGGGGGTGGCGACCCTCGATCCGGCAGCCGCGGATCCGGCGAACCAGTCCGAGCTGATGCTCGTCGACCTGCTGTATGACGGCCTCACCGAGTTCGACCCCGCCACGGGTGAGGTGCGCCCGGCGGTGGCGTCGGGCTGGAGCCCGAACGACGAGCTGACGGTGTGGACCTTCACGATCGACGACCAGCGGACCTTCGCGGACGGACGCCAGATCGTGGCCGACGACGTCAAGCGCAGCTTGCAGCGTGCCGCCGAGAGCGGTTCTGACTCGCTTGCGGGCTCACGCCTCGACATCGTGGAGGGCCATGCCGCCTTCGTCGAAGGTGGCGATGAGCTCAGCGGTATCAAGGTGGTTGACGACTTCACGGTGGAGGTGACGTTGAGCGCCCCGTTCGCGGCCCTGCCCGAGCTTCTCTCGGCGCCGGCCTACGGGGTCTCGGGTGACGGGGATGACAGCGGGGTCGCCTCCGAGTCGGGGCCGTTCGGGTTCGACCACGCCTCTTCGACAGAGCTGGTGGACGAGGAGGGACGCCCGGCTTTCGAGGAAGCAGTCCTGTCACGCGCGGCATGGAGCCAGGCGCATCTCGACGAGGTCGAGCTGCACCTGTTCCCCGACGTCGTCGGCTCCTACAAGGCGTTCGTGGACGGCGACGTCGATGTGTCACTCGTCCCCGGCGAGGAGGTGGAAGCCGCCGGCGAGCGCTACGGTACCGGCGGTTTCGTGCCCTTCCACCTGATCCTGTACTTCGGCTTCAACCTGAACGACCCGGTCTTCGAATCGGGCGAGTTCCGTAGGGCGCTGCTCCAGTCGGTTGACCGCCAGGCCGTCGTCGAGGAGGTCTTCGGAGCCAGCGCCGATGTGCTCGAGGGGCTCGTCGCTCAGGGCGTGGCCGGCGCTGACGGTGACCCGTGCGGGGAGCCTTGCGCCTACGACGTCGACGCGGCCAAGGCGACGCTGGCGCAGCTGTTCCCCGAGGGTGACATCCCCACCGTGGCCCTGGACTACTTCGAGGACGAGCAGGAGCAGGCGCTCGCCGAGGCGCTGGCGGCGCAGCTCGAGGCGGCGGGGATACCGACCGAGTTGCGCCCGAAGCCCTTCGATGAGTACTCGTCGTTCGCGGTGTCGGGGAAGCAGCAGCTGTTCCGCTTCGGCTGGGTTGGGGTGTACTCCTCACCGGATCCGTACCTGGCTCCACCGTTCAGCACCGGCAGCATCGACAACGTGACCGGTTTCGGCAGCACGGCCGTCGACGAGGCGCTGAAGTCGGCTCGCTCCGCTGTAGATGTCGGGGAACGGGCGGCGGCCTATGGTGAGGCCGAGCGCTTGATCATGGAGCAGACACCTGTGATCCCCATCGCCCAGTTCCGTACCCATGCCGTGATCGCCGACGATGTGCGTGACCTCCTGGTCGGGGTGGACGGCACGTTCGATCCGGAGGTCGTATGGATCCAGCCGTGACGCCGCAGACCGGTGGGTTCAGGGGCGAGGGAGGAGTGCCCATCCACACGGTTGCCTGGCCTTTGCCCGGGGCCAGGGCCGATGTGGTCGTCGTGCACGGCTACGCCGAGCACGCCGGCCGCTACGAACACGTCGCCGCCGCCCTGGTCGGCGCGGGGTTCAGCGCCCATGCGCTAGATCAACGAGGACATGGCCGCTCGGGAGGCTCCCTCGGAGAGATCGACTCGTGGGCCCGTCTGGTGGGCGACCTCGAATCGTTCATCAGTTCGGTCCGCTCCTCACAGGAGACCAAGCGGCCGCTGTTCCTCGTGGGGCACAGCATGGGAGCGCTCGCCACGGCCACGGTGCTGGCCCGGCGCCGCGTCGAGGTCGACGCAGCCGTGATGAGCGGGATCCCTTTGGTGCAGAAGGTCGAGACATCGCCGTTGGTGATCCCCTTGATGAAGCTGATGTCTCGCGTCACACCCCGCCTGCCGATCACCGCGCTCGAAGCCGACTACATCTCCCGTGATCCCGATGTCGTGGAGGCGTATGTCAGCGACCCCTTCGTGTACCGCGGCAAGATCAACGCCCGTACCGGGACGGGGATCCTGGCTGCCACCGACTGGTTGCGGAACCACCTCGGCGACATCGACCAGCCTGTGCTGTTCCTGTGTGGCACCGACGACAAGCTGACCGCAGCCGAGGGCAGCACCATCGCCTACGAGGGCGTGGCGAGCAGCGACAAGAACATCGAGCGCTACGAGGGGCTCTACCACGAGGTCTTCAACGAGCCCGAGCGGGAGACGGTGCTCAGCGACATGCTCAGCTGGCTGGAGAAGCACGTTTAGGCCCATCGACGGAGGGCGATCGGGTGACGAGGCGTTATGGCGTCGCGCTAGAGTTGATGCCTTGCCCGCAACCCCGGCGGGCGCCACGTCGGAGTGGCGGAATTGGCAGACGCGCTAGCTTGAGGGGCTAGTGCCCGCAAGGGCGTGGGGGTTCAAGTCCCCCCTCCGACAC
>QEUP01000010.1 GCA_003577145.1 Acidobacteriota bacterium
CAAACCCTTCGTGTGGATCAAGACAGCGAAGGAGATCATCACCAAAGTCAAGCGAGGGCGAGCCAAGCTCGACCACCTCACCAAATCCGCGACGCACCAGTAGCACCCTTGAAGTGTGGGTCGAACCATCGGCCTCGATGAGGAGTGACGTCGACATAACCCTGTTGCTGCATATGCGTGGTCAGGGCCAGAACTTCGACGTGAGGTTGCCGGTGGCAGTGGACGCTGGTCTGGACGACTCGGGCCTCGCCGACGCCGCAGAACGCGTTCACAAACCGTCCAGGTCCCTGTCTATGACGGGCTCCGGCTCGGAGCGCGTGTCCACATCGACGGTCCGGCTTTGGTCCTGGAGCCGTTCACCGTGGTGGTGCTCCCGCCGGATGGCTCCGCGACGATCGACGAGCAGGGCAACTACGTCGTAGAGCTGGGCTTGATGGGCGAGCTTCGCTCCGTTCAGGTGTCATGGAGGCCACCAAGACCGCCGGAGAGCCGCTCTACCAGCTCCTGTCGGGAATGCACAGCAGCGACCGTGCCGCGAACGTCGCGCAACCTCTCCGACCTGAGCGTCACCAAGGGGATGACCACCACCTCATAGGCGCGTCCCCAGAGCACCCAGGCGAGGACGCCGAGAAGACCAGCGGCGAAGAGCACGATCGCCGGCACCAGCCCGGCCGCGATCATGACGAAGACGAACACCAGCATCAGGACCGGCAAGGCCAGTTCCGCCAGGGTCTCGAACGGGCTGAGGACAGCAGCGATGACGCCCAACACGAGGAGATGCCACCAACGGAACTCGGCGTCGCCGACTTCCTCGTCGGGATCAACGGGAGGACGCCGGATCCTGACGGCGTAGCGCCTCCCATCGGGAGCAGTAACCACTGACACATCCCCATAATCACCGCTGCGTCGCCTCACACCAACCCCAGTCCCTTCACCGCAGCTTCATGCACCAGATGTCAACAACGAGGGCGCGGGGATGGATCCCTTGCCCGCTGGTTGACCGCACTCCGTTCTCGACATCGGCGCCTGTAGCCTCCAGGGGTGGTCGGTTCGTGTTCTTCTCGGGTTTGGATGAGCTTCCTCGCAGCGCTACTCGTGCTCGTCGGATGTTCCCCCGATGGTTCCGATGACGAGGCAGACGGCAGCGAGGGGGTTGACGGCGCTGAAGTGCCCCACGGTGTGCAACTCGCCGCGGAGTCCATCGATGACGTCACTGGGTCACCAATAAGCCTCTACGAGATCGAGGGGGAACTCGTCGGCTTCGCATTTGAGAGGGGCGAGGCCATCACGGTTCTGCGCTCATCTGACAACGGCGAGAGCTGGTCCGTCGACCGCCCTGCCGAGCTCCAGCCAGCATCGGAATCCCTCCGGTGGGGATACCAGTTCGGTAGTCCCGGAGGCGACATCGGCATCTACCAGGACGGCCCGGTGTTCCTGACGATGTCGCTGCTACCGACCGGTACGGGCCCCGCCGATCTCCATCCCGACCCCTACACCGCACCCGTATTCGCGGCCATCAGCACAGACGCCGCCCGGACCTGGCGCGTAGTCGACCTCCCGGGACCAGAAGGCTGGACCGCGTATCCGCTCTCTCTGGCCGTAACCGGCGAGAGGATCGTCATCGGTGGTTCAGAAGCAACGCCCGGGGAACCACTGGACAGCGCCGAACTCTTCGATGCCGCCGTTTGGTACAGCGATGACGATGGGGCGAGCTGGTCCCGCTCGGACTCCACATCGCTCGCCATGCCCTCCGGCGATCAGGAGATCCGCGCGCTCGTCGAGAACGAAGGAACGCTCATCGCAGCGGGCGTCGACACGATCGACGCACACGCCGACTGGCAGCAGTGCTGCCGCTGGGCCGAGCAGATAGTCGTCTGGCTGAGCGATGACGCCGGAGCAAGCTGGCGTAGAGCTGAGTTTCCGATGCTGGACATGACAACCCCAGTAGCTGAGGAACAAGGACGACTGGTTCTAACTTCATCGAACGGTCACCTCGTGCTGGAGAACGACGGGTACTGGGGCGAGGCCTACTCGAGTAGCGACCAGGGTGAAACGTGGGAGACGGGGTCGCCGCCACCAAGCGATTCGGACGTACCGGTACTGAGGCTCAACACGATGTTCTTCGGAGACGTTGCGCTCGAGGTGGGCATCAACAACATCGCCTGCGACTGCCTCCAGGTATCGATCAGCACCAAGGCGGTCGACGAGTCTTGGGATGATCGTGACGAAGAACTGCCAATCCCGCCATGCGACGAGACGACCACGCGGCCCCGCCACGGGCTCTACGGTCCACCTCTCGTCGTACCGGGGACGGCCGATACATTCGTCGCGCTCGGTTTCTGCCTTCACGGCGATGATTACGTCCCCATCGTCGCCACAGCACGAGGCATCGACGGGGAATGGTCGCTTTCTCAGCCGGAGAATCTGGCGACCGCGGGAATAGTGGCTAACGACAATGTGGGGTCGCTCGTCGAGGTTGCAGGCCCGGTCGAGGTCGAGGAGAGACTGGTTGCCCTTGTTGGTGGCCAGACCGGCCAGCTGACTGTCGTCGAGATCTCGTCTTAGCGACGAGAGCGGTCGCCCTGACCTCGCCTTGGCCTACGGGATGCGCATACGCGAGATCGAACGGGCGATCACCAGGCGCTGGATCTCCGCTTGTCCTTTGCCGGGACCTCAGCGCCGCTGATCTGCTCGCTTCACTTCGACTTCGTCGACGGGCTCGTACACGATGCCGCGGTGGCATCTGTGCGCTCCTACTTCGAGTCCTACACCGGCTCCTGGTTTGAGACCCTCGCCAACGTTACACGCCCCCACACCATCACCGCCGGAGATCTCGTCGCGGTCACCGCCCTGTCGGTGACCGTGCCGACCGACGCCACCATCCGGTTACTGTCTGCCGAAGGCCAGCGACAGGTAAGCGAGCTGCTGTGCGCGCTCCCCCTCAACCAGGGACTCTGGGAGGTGAAGCCCGAGCTCGTCACCGACAGAGATGGGCCCATGTGGAGGCTTCACTCGCTGCTGAAGTCGAGCACCTGTCGTTGGCCCGCCGATGGCAGCGCAAACGGGATCGGCGGCGTCACCGCCGGCAAGCTCATCGCCGCCAAACGCCCCGCCCTGTTCCCGATCTATGACAGCCAGGTGTCAGCGGCGCTTGGCTATCCCGACGACGGCACCTACTGGGCCCGCTAGCGCCATGAGCTCGAAAGCTCCGATCTCCGCGCGGCACTCCGAACGGTCCGCCACCATGTTCCACGACGAACGGTTCATCCTCGCGTTTGCTGGCGGCGGGGCTGCAGGTTGGAATAACATGTGGGCTGAGCGCGGGAACGAACGACCTGGTCGGTGACCCGAGCATGAGCTTCAAGATCGATCTGAACGCGTGCATCGGCTGCGGGTTCTGCCCCCACCGCAGATGCATGTCCCCCGGGCTGCCACCGCCGCCTTCGACAAGCAGGCTTCAACGCCAAGAGAACATATTCAAGGATATGATCTAACCTTGAACGTCGGGCGTCGCAACCGTGCCTTCGAAGCACCCGACCTGATCACGATCTTCACCGATCTGGAGCGACAACTCGCGAGCCCCACCGGCAACACCCGTTCGTCCGCGCCCTCCAGGCGAGTACCGCACCGCCCGGTCGGTGGACGCGTCGGCGCATGACGGCGGGTGCAACACCGAAGTCCCCATGACCACCGGCTCGTCAGACCACCTTGGCGTTGGAGACGCTTTCGGCACACACAGACCGGCACAACGGCTCTGGGCCCCTCCAGTTACGGGATCCGCATGCCCGAGATCGAACGGGCGATCACCAGGCGCTGGATCTCGGCGGTGCCTTCGAAGATGTCGTAGATCTTGGCGTCCCGGTGCCAGCGCTCGACTGGGTTCTCCCGGATGTAGCCGTACCCGCCGAGGACTTGAATGGCCCGCTCCGTCACCCACACGGCGACCTCGCCGGCCTTCAGCTTGGACATCGAGCCCTCCCCGTTCTCGAAGGGGATGCCGTTGCGGCCCATCCACGCGGCTCGCCACACCAGCAGGCGGGCCGCGTCGATCTCGGTCTTCATGTCGGCCAGGGTGAAGGCGATGGCCTGGTTCTCGATGATCTTGCGGTTGAACTGCTCGCGCTCTTTGGCGTAGTCGAGTGCGTACTCGTAGGCGGCTCGGGCGATGCCGATGGCCTGGGAGCCCACGATGGGCCGCGAGGACTCGAAGGTCGACATGGCGGCCTGCGTCTTGGCCGACGTCCCCTCGCGAGCACGAGCGAGGCGCTCGTCGAGCTTCTCCTTGCCGCCGAGCAGGCACGATCCGGGAACACGGACGTCCTCGAGGATCACCTCGGCGGTGTGGGACGCCCTGATCCCCATCTTCTTGAACTTGGTCCCCTGGCTGAGGCCAGGTGTTCCCGGCGGCACGATGAACGAAGCCTGGCCCCGGCTGCCGAGATCGCGATCGACCGAAGCGACCACCACGTGCACGTCGGCGATGCCCCCGTTGGTGATCCAGGTCTTGGTGCCGTTGAGCACCCATTCGTCCTTGGCCTCGTCGTATTTGGCGGTGGTGCGCAGCGAGCTGACATCGGACCCCGCATCCGGTTCGCTCACACAGAAGGCGCCGAGAGCGAGCTTCTCAGGAGTGCCGAAGCACTGAGGTATCCACTCCATGATCTGCTCGGGCGTGCCGTTGCCCATGATGGCGGCCACGCCGAGGGTGCTGCCGATGATGGACATGCCGATGCCGGCATCCCCCCAGAACAGCTCCTCGTTGATCATGGGCATGGAAATGCCGGTGGAGTCCTGGAATGCGTGGGCCATGAACTCGAAGCCGTACAGGCCGATCTTGGCCGCCTCCTGGATGATCTCCCAGGGGGTCTCCTCGCGCTCGTCCCACTCGTGGGCAGCCGGGCGTATCACGTCCTCGGCGAAGTCATGGACCCACTTCTGGAGCTGTAGCTGGTCCTCGTTGAGGGCAAAGGCGATGTCGCTCATCTGTGTTCCCAACTGTCGGTGTCTCGGATCCCGCGAGACAGAGCTGCCTTCACGGCCGTACGGCGCACCGTGAAGTTACCAAACGGTAACCTACTCCAAGGTAACGGGGTCGTGCGGATACGCCAAGTCCCGCAGCGGCACCCGTCCCGGGACCAGCAGCAGGGCCAGCAGGACCACCGCGGCAGCGACCAGGTAGGGCGCGGGGATGCCCACCCCTCGGTACAGCGCGGCGGCCAGCAACGGGCCGAGGATGCGCGCCAGCCCGGTGGCAGAGGTCTGCAGCCCGATGGCCGCGCCGCGTGCCCGGGGGTCGGTCACCCGGCTCACGGCCGAGGTCAGCGACGGCCTGAGGAGGCCCTGGCCGGCCACCAGGAACCCCAGCCCGACCACGAGCGGAGCCCATCCCCCCACTGCGGCGATGAAGCAGAAGCCGACCCCGGTACTGATCAGGCCGAGGCGAACCCCACCCTGATCGCCCAGCCGGTCCGTCACCGCTCCCACGAGGGTGAGCTGGACGAAGCCCAGCGCCAGGCCGACCCCCATGAACACTGCCGCCGAGGTCGCCTCGTCGAAGCCCAACTGGTCCTGGCCCAGCACCGAGAAGCTGGCCTCGAAGCCGCTGAACGCAAGCATGGCGACCGCCGCGACGACCAGAAGCCTCGCGACCAGCGGGTTCAGTGCCGCCCGGGCCGAGGCGGCGGGGCCGGCGACCGGCGTCGTGCGGGGCTCTTCCCTCCAGCGGGTCTCCGGCAGGCGCCACAGCGCCACCAAGGCGTTCCCTCCCGCCAACGCGGCGGCGATGAAGAAGGGGAAGCGCGGATCGACCAGAGCCAACAGGGCGGCCAGACCCGGGCCGACGACGATGCCGAAAGCGAAGGCCGAGCCCAGCCGGCCCAGCAGCCGCGCTCGCTCCGGTCCATCGGTCATGTCGGTCACCGCCGCCTGCGCGGTGAGCTGACTGGGTCCCGAAAGGCCATCGAGGACACGACCCAGGTAGAGGACCCAGAGCGAGCCGGCCAGACCGCTGAGGAGGCCTCCCACCGCTGTCCCGAGCAGCGAGACCACCAGGACCGGCTTGCGGCCCACGCGATCGGACAGCGAGCCGAGAACGGGGCTGAGAAGGAACGCAGCCAGCGAGTAGGCGGCAACGATCGCGATGGCCTCGAAGGCCGAGGCACCGAGCCGCCGGGCGTAGATGCCGAGGATCGGCAGCACCATCCCGAAGCCGATCTGATCGATGGCGACCGTCGTCCAGATGACCCCGAACCCCGCGGGAGAGCTTCGACGGTCCGGGCCGGTGCGCACCGCTCCACGCAACGCGGGGGGACCCGCCCAGGTCAAATCGGCTCCGGGCCGCGAAACGGGAACCGTGACCGTGGTCCGCCTCCCGGCTTCACGACCGCGTCGGCGATGCCGATAGGGCATCGATGAGCATCAGCGAGGAGCAGCGCGCCGGATCGTGGCGGGCACGCGGCCAATCCGACGACGATTGGCCCGGCGTAGACGCCGGCGAAGTCTCCACCCGGTCGGTTCTCTTCCACCTGGCCGGCATCCTGTCGTTCACCCTGCTGGGTCTGGTGTGCGCGACCGTCATACAGGTCACAGCTCTCCCCGATCTCGACGGCCTGGGGGCCTACGCCGTGCAGGGAGCGCTCACCCTGGCCATCACCGGGGCGCTGCTCTTCGGCATCCTGACAGCACCGCTGAGGCGGCTCGTCACGGCCTACCGGAGCCGCCTCGACTCGGCGGAGGTGGAGGTCGAAGCCCTGCGGAGGTACCTGGAGTTCGATCGCCGCCTCGACGAGGCCCTCGAGCTGGCCGACGACGAGGCGGCGGCGTTGCAGACCGCCGCCCGGGCTGTGGCCGAGCTCCTGGCGGATCGCCGCAACGAGCTGCTCCTCGCCGACCCTGTCCGGGGCGACATCCGGTGGGCGATACACATCACCGGCGACAACCTGACCACGAGCGAACCGGTCAAGGTGTCGGACCGCTGTGCGGGTCTGCACCGCGGCACGACAGTGACCTTCGAGTCGAACCGAAGCCTCGATGCCTGCCCCCACGCACAGAAGCTCGACTCGGAGGTATCGAGTGCCTGCGTGCCACTGATCGTCTCGGGATCCGGCATCGGGGTGATCCACAGCACCGGCGAGAGAGGAGTCCTGCCCTCAAGGGATCAGCTGATGGCAGTCGAGGCCGTGGCGTCGCGGGTCGCGGCTCGAATAGCCGGCATGCGGATGCGGAGCAGGTCAGAACCACGCTCCACGGTCGATCCCCTCACCGGGCTCTGCAACCCGCGCACGACCAGGGAACGGATCCGCGGACTGGTGAAGGAGCTCGTCCCCTTCACCGTGGCCTTGTGCGACGTCGACGGCCTCCGCGACATCAACGAGAGCTACGGACAGGAGGCCGGCGACCAGGCACTGCGGCTCTACGCAGGGGTCCTGACCGGCGGGGTCAGGCCCGGCGACGTGGTCGGCCGCTACGGCGGTGACGAGTTCCTGCTGGTGTTCCCCAACTGCTCGGCGCTGAACGCGGCCGCCGCGCTGGAACGCATGCGTGAATCCCTCGTCCTCAGCCTCGCCGCCGCTGGGTTGCCGACCTTCACCGCCAGCGTGGGGATCGCCGACTCCAACCAGGGATCGTCGATCGACGAGATCCTCGAGACGGCGCGGGTCGCGCTGTCCCTGGCCAAGGCCGAGGGACGCAACCGCGTGCGTATTGCAGGCGAAGGAGACTGAGCGCAGCTACGATCCCCCAGGCGGCGTGACGGTGACCGGAGGGGTTGGCGCAATGGTCGAAGACGTCGAGAGACGAGCTGCTGGGGCCGGCAGCACCGACGAGCTGCGTGAACGCTACCTGGGGCTCCTCAAATCCGCGCTGCGCAACTCGCTGTACTGGACACCGGTTCCGCCCACCAAGCTCGACCTGGTGAAGATGCAGCTTCTCAAGTGGCGGCTGGCGCTGAAGTTCCGGGGGGCCCGGTCGCGAGAGGCGCTGCGCTGGTCACCGAGCGAGCTGTACTGGACGGTCCAGGGCAACCTGTTGCCGGCACACACCCTGGGCTCGCAGGAGAACGTCGACAACGTCCAGTTCTGCGTCGAGTCGGTGCTCCGGGACGACGTACCCGGTGACCTCATCGAGGCCGGGGTGTACCGGGGCGGTCAGGCCATCCTCATGAGAGGCATCTTGGAGGCCCATGGGATCACCGACCGGAAGGTCTTCGTCGCCGACTCCTTCGAGGGCCTGCCCGAGCCCGACGCCGACGCCAGCTTCGACGATGTGATCGCCCACGAGGTGCTCCGCAAGGTCGGGCTGTTCAGCGCGAGTGAGGACACCGTCAGGGCCAACTTCGATCGCTACGGACTGCTCGACGATCAGGTCGTGTTCCTGAAGGGTTGGTTCAGCGACACGTTGCCCCACGCCCCCATCGACCGGCTGGCGATCATGCGCCTCGACGCCGACTACTACCACTCGACGATGGACGCAATGACCAACCTCTACCCCAAGCTCTCGGTGGGTGGATGGGTGATCCTCGACGACTACGGCCACCCGCTGGGTTGCCGCAAGGCTGTCCAGGAGTACCGCGCCGAGCACGGCATCACCGACCCGATCCAGATGGCCGACGCGCAGGTCGGCTTCTGGCAGCGCAGCGCCTGACACCTGAGCGCACACCCGAATCCGGTTCTCGGCCGGAGGCTGTGCGCAGCTACGTTGTCTCCTGATGAGCTCAGCACCCCGTCAGCGCCTCGACCGGTGGGTCCCGGACAAGCCGAGCATCGAGGGGCTCGAGGTGAAGTGGTCCCGCGCCTGGGAGGCCGACGGCACCTACCGGTTCGACCGGACCAAGGCGCGACACGAGATCTTCTCGATCGACACCCCACCGCCCACCGTCAGCGGCTCCCTTCACGTGGGGCACGTCTTCTCCTACACCCACACCGACACGGTCGCCCGCTTCCAACGGATGCGCGGCAAAGAGGTCTTCTACCCGATGGGCTGGGACGACAACGGGCTCCCGACCGAGCGCCGCGTCCAGAACTACTACGGCGTGCGCTGCGATCCCTCCCTCTCCTATGACCCCGGCTACGAGCCGCCCGACGCTGCCGCCGAGCAACCCGAACCCATCTCCCGCCGTAACTTCATCGACTTGTGCCATCGCCTCACCGTCGAGGACGAGCAGGCCTTCGAGGACCTGTGGCGCACGCTGGGCCTCTCGGTCGACTGGTCCATGACCTACGCCACCATCGACGACAGGTCCCGGCGGATCTCGCAACGGGCGTTCCTGCGGAACCTGGCCCGGGGTGAGGCCTACGCCGCCGAAGCCCCTTGCCTGTGGGACGTGACCTTCCACACCGCCGTCGCCCAAGCCGAGCTCGAGGATCGCGAACGGCCCGGCGCCTACCATCAGCTGCGCTTCCATCACCCCGGGGGCCACGACATCCTGATCGACACCACCCGGCCCGAGCTGTTGCCGGCCTGTGTCGCGCTGGTCGCGCATCCCGACGACGAGCGCTACCAGGACCTGTTCGGGGACAGGGTCACCACGCCCCTGTTCGGCGTGGAGATCCCGGTTCACGCTCACGCCCTGGCCGATCCCGAGAAGGGAACGGGCATCGCCATGATCTGCACCTTCGGTGACACCACCGACGTCACCTGGTGGCGCGAGCTCGACCTCCCGGTGCGGGCGGTCATCGACTGGAACGGCCGGTTCGTCACCGATCCGCCGTCGGGGGTCTCCGCCGAGGGCCGGTCGGCATACACCGAGCTGGCGGGCCTCACGATCAACGGGGCCAAGCGACGGGTCGTCGAGATGCTGCAGGAATCGGGCGAGATGGAAGGCGAGCCGCGCCCCATCACCCACCCGGTGAAGTTCTACGAGAAGGGCGAGCGGCCCCTCGAGATCGTGACGACCAGGCAGTGGTACATCCGCAACGGCGGCCGCGAGCAGGCCGTGCGCAGCCAGCTCCTCGAGAGGGGCGACGAGCTCGAATGGCACCCCCACTACATGCAGGCGCGCTACGACAGCTGGGTCAACGGGCTCAACGGTGACTGGCTGGTCAGCCGGCAGCGCTTCTTCGGAGTCCCCATCCCCCTCTGGTACCCGCTCGACGGCGAGGGCAACCCCCGGTACGACGACTACATCGTCCCCGACGAAGGTGACCTGCCGGTCGACCCGGCCAGCCTGACTCCGCCCGGCTACTCCGAGGAGCAGCGGGACACCCCTGGCGGGTTCACCGCCGAGTCCGACATCTTCGACACGTGGGCCACCTCGTCGCTCACCCCGGAGATCGCCTGCGGGTGGGAGGAGGACCCGGACCTGTTCGAACGGACGTTCCCCATGGACGTCCGGCCCCAGGCACACGAGATCATCCGGACGTGGCTGTTCTCCACCATCGCGCGCGCACACTTCGAGTTCGGCTGCCTGCCGTGGAAGAACGCGGCGATCTCCGGCTGGGTGCTCGATCCCGACCGCAAGAAGATGTCCAAGTCGAAGGGCAACGTGGTCACCCCCATGGACCTGCTCGAGCAGTACGGCTCCGACGGTGTGCGCTACTGGGCGGCCAGCGGCCGGCCCGGCACCGACACGGCCTTCGACGAGCAGCAGATGAAGGTCGGCCGGCGCCTGGCGATCAAGATCCTCAACGCCAGCAAGTTCGCCCTTGCGTTGGGCGAAGGAGCCCCGAGCTCCCCGAGCGACGTCACCATGACCCTCGACAGGTCGCTGCTCGCGTCACTGGCCGATCTGGTCGAGGAGTCGACGCTGGCGTTCGAGGCGTTCGACTACGCACGTGTGCTCGAACGAACCGAGGCGTTCTTCTGGTCGTTCTGTGACAACTACCTCGAGTTGATCAAGGGAAGGGCGTACGGCGTGCACGGCAAGGAGGCGGCGGCTTCGGCCAGGGCCAGCCTCGATCTCGCCCTCTCCACGATCCTCCGCCTCTTCGCACCATTCCTGCCCTTCACCTGCGAGGAGGTGTGGTCCTGGTGGATGGAGGGATCGATCCACACCACCCAGTGGCCCGATGCAGCCGAGCTGCGCGCCGCGGCGGGCGAAGCCGAGCGCCTGCCTCTGCTCGCAGCGACCGAGGTCCTCACCGCGGTCCGCAAGGAGAAGAGCAACGCCAAGGCCTCCATGCGCGCCCCGGTGGCCGGCATCGTCGTCGCTGACATCGACACTCGGATCTCAGCCTTGAAGGAGGTCGAGACCGACCTGCTCGAAGCAGCCAAGGCCGACGGGATCGTCTACCGGACTGCCGAGGCGTGCACCGTCGAGGTCACCCTCGCCGACCCTTCCTGATCGGGGATCGCCTGGACGGTCCTGAGGCGACGAAGCGATCCGAGAACCAGGTTCGTCAGCTCGCAGAGGGCTCCTGGCGGAACCAAACCGTGCGCTGCGGGAACGGGATCTCGATGCCTTCGGCGTCGAAAGCGTCCTTGAGCCGCTGGCGCAGCTCCCGCTCGACGGCGAACTGCTGGGCGGGCTCGGTCTTGACCACCAGTCGGATTGTGACGCCGTCGGCTGCGAGCGCCTCGACACCCCAGACCTCGGGCTCACGCATCTGATCCAGCCAGTCCTCATCTGCAGCCATCGCCTCGGCGGTATCTCGTATCACCTCTTTCGCCCGCTCCAGATCGGTCTCGTAGGCGACGGCGATGTCGATCAGGGCCCGGGCCCAGTCCTGGGACTTGTTGCCGACCGCCAGGATCTCCCCGTTCGGGACATGCCAGACCGTCCCTGACACGTCCCGCAGCCTCGTGGAACGCAGGGTGACCCGCTCGACCACCCCGCTGGGGCCGGTACCCACCGACTCGCTCAAGTCGATGATGTCACCGACCCCGTACTGGTCCTCGATCACCACGAACAGGCCGGCGATGAAGTCCTTCACCAGGCTCTGCGCACCGAAGCCCAACGCCACCCCGGCGATGCCCGCACCGGCGACCAGCGGACCGAGGTTGATCCCCACCTGACCGAGGGCAACGAGGACCGCCACCGAGTAGATGGTTATGCTCGCCACACTGCGCAGAACCGACTCGATGGCGTTGGCCCGGGCATCTGCTCGCTTGCTCGGCTCGCCACGTGACAACACCGAGCGCGGCAGGTTGCTCCTCACCTCCCGACCGGTGGTCCGTACACGCCGGGCCATCTTGGTGATCGCCCGGCGGACCAACCAGTTGGCGATCCAGGCCGCCAACAGGGCAAGCAGGATGACCAGTGGGATCTCGACGAACCACTGTGCGGCGCGCGCAAGGACCGAGTTGCCGGTCCATTCGAGGACCTTCTCGCAGGTCAACGACGGGTCGTCGCCGCAGTCCTCGAGGACCGTGGTGACCGTCTGGGCTGTCAGCGCGCTGCCGACGTCGGTGATCTGAAACAGCATTGGAAACTCCCTTGCTCGACCAGGCGGCACATCCGAGGTGCGCCGGTGTAGCCGAAGGCGCGCCGGATGGGGCTCGAACACGATAGGCAGGCGTACCCCGCCACGGCCGTCCGCTTTGCCGCTTACTGCGCTGCCATCGGCTCTGCAATCTTTTTGGCCCAGTTATCTGGCAGTTGCGAGGTATTTCTTGATATTGTCTTGACATGCGCGAATACCGGATCGGCCGGGCGGCTGAGCTGCTGGGGGTCTCCACCGACACCGTCAGACGCTGGGTCGATTCCGGCCGGCTGGGTGCGGTGCGCACCGAGGGCGGGCAGAGGCTGATCGACGGCGAGGCGCTCGCGGCGTTCACCACCGAGGTCGCCGATCAACCCGAGCCCGAGCTCATCGCCGCCCGGTCGGCCCGTAACCGCTTCACCGGCATCATCACCAGTGTCATCGTCGACAAGGTGGCCGCTCAGGTCGAGATCCAGGCCGGCCCTCACCGGATCGTCTCCCTGCTGACCCGGGAGGCGGTCGAGGAGTTGGGCCTCGAGCCCGGTGTCCTGGCCACGGCCTCGGTGAAGGCCACCAACGTCATCGTCGAGCTGCCCGCACCATGATCCCGGCCGGCGCCCAGTCGAGCCGCTCGGGTGGCTCCCCACGGCGCAAGGTGCAGCGCTTCGCCGGCTCCGTCCTCTCGATCTCGCTGCTGGCAGCGGCAACGGCAACGTGCTCCTCGAGCGAACCCGACGCGATCCGCGTCCTGGCTGCGTCATCGCTCACCGATGCCTTCGAAGCCATTGCCGAGGACTTCGAGGCCGCCAATCCCGGTATCGAGGTGGAGTTGAGCTTCGGTGGTAGCTCGACCCTGGCGACCCAGATCATCAACGGCGCCCCGGTCGATGTCTTCGCTTCCGCCAATGAAGCGGTGATGGAATCAGTGGCCGACGATGTGGGCGTGATTCGCGAGCCGCAGGTGCTTGCGGCGAACGAGCTGGAACTCGCGGTCGAGCCGGGTAACCCCCTCTCTATCCGGACACCAGCTGATCTCGCCGCGCCGGGGGTTCTCGTCGCGGTGTGCCTGAAAGAGGTCCCGTGCGGCTCTGCCGCCGCCGAGATGCTCAGCAAGGCCGGAGTCGAGGTCGAACCCGCGAGCGAGGAGCCCAATGTCAGATCGGTGCTGTCGAAGGTCGAGCTGGGAGAGGTCGACGTCGGAGTCGTCTACCGATCCGACGTCTGGGCCGCCGGGGACGCGGTGACCGGTGTGGAGATCCCCGGCGAGCTCAACGTGGTCACGGCCTATCCGGTCGCGGTGCCCGAGACGGCGTCCGATCCCGCAACAGCCCGGAAGTTCATCGACTACGTGATGGGGCCGGGACAGCACATCCTCGAAGAGAGCGGGTTCAGCATCAGATGATCGGGGCAGACCCGTCGACCGTTTCGGAGAGCCGAGGCGAGCGGCCCGTCCCCCGGCCGCCCCCGGCTTTGATCCTGCTGGGCGCCGCCGCCGCCGCCTTCTTCGTGGTGCCGCTGACCGCGCTGCTGATCAGGGCGCCCTGGAGCGATCTCCCCTCGCTGCTGGGTGACCCGGCGGTCATCGCGGCGCTACGGCTGAGCGCCATCACCACCACCTCGGCAACGGTGCTCTCCCTCGTGTTCGGAGTGCCGTTGGCCTGGCTGCTGGCCAGGGCGGAGTTCCGCGGCAAGTCGCTGGTGAGGGCCTTCGTCCTGCTACCGATGGTGCTGCCACCGGTCGTCGGGGGCATGGCGCTGCTGCTCGCCCTCGGCCGGCGCGGTCTGGTGGGTCAGTGGCTCGACAGCCTCCTAGGCGTGACACTCCCGTTCACCACCACCGCAGCGGTGATCGCGACCACCTTCGTGGCGATGCCGTTCCTGGTCATAACCGTCGAGGCAGCGTTCCGCAACCTCGACTCCCGCATGGAGGACGCCGCGGTCACGCTCGGAGCGGGCACCGGCACCGTCTTCTGGCGCATCACCCTCCCGCTGGCTGCCCCCAGCATCGCCGCCGGCGCCTGCCTTTCCGCCGCCCGCGCGCTCGGCGAGTTCGGCGCGACCATCACCTTCGCGGGCAGCGTCGAGGGCAGGACGCAGACGCTGCCCCTGGCTGTTCTCGCCGCCCTCGAGTCGAACGACCCTGACGCGGCGATCGCGATGAGCCTGGTGATGATGGCGCTTTCGATGATCATCCTGATCGCCCTGCGTCGCTACTGGCTGGCACTCCGATGAGCCTCGATCTGGACGGGCAGATCCGGCGCGGCGAGTTCGCCGTCTCGGTCCGGCTCACCGCGTCCGAGTCCGAGGTGGTCGCCGTGCTCGGGCCCAACGGTGCCGGTAAGAGCACGATCCTCGAGACCATCGCCGGGTTACGCCGCGTCGAGTCGGGTCGATGCCGGCTGGACGGAGAGCTCGTCGACGAGCCTTCGTCAGATGTCTGGGTCGCGCCACAGCTTCGACCGGTCGGCTTCGTGTTCCAGGACTACCTGCTCTTTCCGCACATGACCGCGCTCCAGAACGTGAGCTTCGGCGTCGAATGCGGCGGTGCCGACAAGCGGCAGGCCCGGACCCGGGCCCGGGAGTGGCTCGACCGGCTCGGCATCGAGGCGCTCGCCGGCGCCAGCCCCGCGGAACTGTCCGGAGGCGAGGCGCAGAAGGTGGCACTGGCGAGAGCGCTGGCCAGAGAACCGTCTGTCCTGCTGCTCGACGAGCCACTTGCCGCGTTGGACGCCTCCTCGCGCATCGCGGTCCGTCGCGAGCTTGGCGAGCATCTCACCGAGTACGCCGGCACGACCGTGCTGGTCACCCATGACCCGGTTGACGCCTTGATCCTCGCCGACCGTCTGGTGGTCCTCGAGAACGGCGAGGTCGTCCAGGAAGGCACCGCCGCGGAGATCCGAGCCCATCCCCGCTCGGGCTACGTGGCCGACCTCGTGGGGCGCAACCTCTTCCGGGGGGAGGCCGACCACGGCGTGATCTCGCTGAACTCGGGCGCCCGCCTGGTAACGGCGGACGATCGGTCGGGCCTGGTCTTCGCGGTCGTGGACCCCAGCGCGGTCACCCTCCACCCGACCGAGCCCCACGGGAGCGCCCGCAACGTCTGGGAGCTCGACGTGACCGCGGTGGAGCACCTCGGGTCCCGGGTGCGGGTGCTCACCAAGGGTGCACTCGAGCTGACCGCCGAGGTCACGCCCGCCGCCATCGAGGAACTGGGCATCCGAGCGGGCACCCGCATCTGGGCCACCGTCAAGGCAACCGAGGTCCGGACCCACCCGGCCTGAGGGCCCTCGAAGGGTGACCGGCGCGCTACGGGGCCTGCGGGGTCGCCGGCGACAACGTGACAGGTCTCTCACCGACGGATCGTCGGCGCGGTCGGCCCTCATGGCGCGGTTGTCGCTGTCGAAGCGATACTGGCCCTGCTCGTTGAGGAATGCGCAGCCGGTGCGGCTGCAGCCGCGGAGGACAGATGTACGACGAGGAACTGCTCACTCACGTCGAGGAGGTTCGGCGGCTGAGCCTGAGCATGATCGAGGGCTTCGGCGACGGCTCGGTCGTCTTGAGCCGGCCCACGATCGAGGCGGGTCGCTCACCCGATTCCTACGCCAAGGTCGAAGCCGCCTTCGATCGAACCATCAGCGGGCCCGGCGGGCCGCTACGGCTCAGGATCATGGTTCCCGCCGGCGAGATCGCCGGTGTGTACCTGCACCTCCATGGCGGCGGCTTCACGACCGGAGCGCCTGAGATGGACGACGAGGAGAACTGGTCGATCGCCACCGGGGCCGGGCTGGCGGTGGTCAGCGTCGACTACCGGCTGGCACCCGAGCACCCCTTCCCTGCCGGGCCTGACGACGCCGAGGCCGCCGCGGTGTGGCTGCTCGAGTGCGCCGCAGCCGAGTTCGGGACCGAGACGTTGTGCATCGGCGGATCGTCTGCCGGCGCCAACCTGAGCGCCATCACCCTCTTGCGCGTCCGGGACCACCACGACGCCATCGAGCGGTTCTGCGCCGCCAACCTCGCCTACGGAGGCTTCGACATGAGCGGCACGCCCAGCGCCCGCCTCGCCGACCCCCGGACACCGTTGCTGACGCCGCTGATGACCCGCACCTACCGCGACTACTACCTGCCGGACTCGAACGGCGAGGATCGTCGCCGGCCCACGATCTCGCCTCTCTTTGCAGACCTGCGCGGGATGCCGCCGGCCCTTTTCACCGTGGGCAGCGCCGACCCCTACCTCGACGACTCCCTGTTCATGTCCCGGCGGTGGGAAGCCGCCGGGAACGAGGCTCGGCTCGATCTCTACCCCGAAGCGCCGCACGGCTTCACCATCCTCCCGTGCGCGATGCGTGACATCGCGCGACGCCGGATGGCAGGGTTCCTGAGCGAGGTGCTCGCCTGACGCCCGCTCAGAGGTCGGTGTCGACCACCGCCCCGACCGATGTCTCAGACAAGCGGAGCTCGCGGAGCGTCAGGGTCATGGTGTCTTCGCTGTCGGGACGAACAGGCACGGTGGCCGAGGTAGGCAGCCGGAAGGTCAGGGGAAACCTGCCGACCAGGGCGCCGATTCGCCGGTTCAGCCGGTTGAGGCCCTGCGGGAACGCAGCGGGCAGGTCGAGCCAGGCCTCCTCCAGCCTCATCTCGAGATGGCCGTTCACCAGGCTCGGCCGGACCGTGTACCTGAGACCCGACCGCAGGTCCGGAACGCGGTCGGAGAAGAGCCGGGCGTTGCGCACTCGGCCGGCGATCCGTTCGTGGTCGAAGTCCAAATCGAGGTCGAACGGCAACGGCACGTCACCGATGGCCTGCTCACCGAGGCGGGAGACCAAGCCGGCAAGCCCCGCGGTGGCGATCCCCACTCCGACGCTCGTCCCCGCGGCCGGGACCGCCATGGCACCACCTCCTATGTCGTCGGTGGTTGTCAGGCACACCAGCAGGTAACCGTCACACACCTCGATGTCAGCGTGGCCCTCGTCGATCCCCAGCTCGCCGAGCACCTCGGCGACGGGGCCCTCGACGGTGACGCTGACGTCGTCCATCTTGGCCTTGAGGAGCTCGAAGAGGTCCTCGCCCATGGTGGCCAGGACCATCTCGTTCATCTGGGCGTGAGCCCGCGCCACATCCTCGTCGATCTGGTCTCGGGATGTGTCCTCTATCCGCAGCGACAGCAGTTCGGCTCCGTCCACGTCGAGGCCGGCGGTGAAGCTGCGACCCGGGCCATGCACACCGGTGGGCCGGACGAGCACTTCACCTACGACACGGATGGGCTCCTCGGTGTCGCTGATCGCTCCTTCCTCATCGGTTTGGTCGTGCCACTCGATGTCGCCGAGCGCGGTGATGGTCGCGTGCAAGCGCCCTTCGTTCTCCGGTTTCAAGGCGAACGACGTCCCGATGATGGTGGCGTGGATGCTCACCTCCATGGTGCCGATCATCGGCATGCTGAAGGTGTGTCGCACCGACGGTGCCTGCACTCCCTCACCGATCCCTCTCACAGCCAGCGCGTCGAGGAAGCCCTCCGGCACCGTCAACGCGGCTGCGTAGCGGGGATCTCCCGTCGTCTCCACTGCTGTGAGTGCTGAGCTCCGAGCCACATCGACCTACACCTTCGACCATGCGTTCGTGGTCATGGCACCAGCTAACTCGACAGGCGGTCACCACCGCCAGTAACCGCCGGCGCCGGTCACCTGTCAGCGGACCAGCTCGTCGACCTGACCGAGCAACCGGATCGACTCCAGGGCCAGTTCCTGCGGAACGGTCATCTGACGGGTGATGACGTCGGTGAACCCCAGCTCGCGGTAGCGCCCGAACTTGTCTGCCACCTGCTCCGGGGTACCGTACGTGACCGCTTCGGCTGACCAGCCGCCGCGGTACCCCGCGGCGATGATCCGCTCGCCAACCTCGCGCGCCAACTTGGCGTCTTCGGAGACGAACACGTCTTCTCTCACAGCGAGCCGACCGGGCCGCCGATCCTGCTCGGCGCAGCGGTCAAGATACAGGGCCAGTTGCCCGCCCGCCTGCTCAGGTGTCGTGCCCGCGTCGACGTAGAGGCCGTCACCGAGTCGCGCCGCCCGATCGAGCGCCGCCGGGGCGGACGCCCCGATCCACCACTCGACGGGCTCGGGAGGTACCAACGCAGTGGCCGCACCGCTGAGCCCGAGCGCCGGACTGGAAACCGTCTCACCTGCGAGCAGGGCTCTCACGACTCGGACCTTCTCCTCGAACAGTGACGGGCGGAGGCCGATGTCCACACCCATGGCCTCGAACTGGTGCCGGTCCCCGCCAAGCCCGGTCTGCACGATGAAAGGCCCCCGCGCTATCGCGGCGAGGGTCGCTATCTGCTCCGCCATGAGCACCGGGTGCCACAGGGTTACGAGGAAGAGGCACCCAGCGGGTCTGTCGTTCCACTCCGCCAGCAGCCGGCCGAGCATTGGCGTGTTCTGGAAGTAGGGAACCGGGACAGCGTGGTGATCGCCGATGCTCAGAACCGCCAAGCCGGCCTCGCGTGCCGCCCGGCAGCGCTCGATGATCCACGCCGCGCCGGTGCGGGGATCCGCCACGTCGTGCGTGCTGGCGAGCGACACACCCACCCTCAGGCTCTTCTGCACCGCAGCAGGCTAGCCCTGATCGTTCACGGTGAGGACCCGAGCAACGCCAGGGCAGCTGCCAACCGACGCCAAGCGCCCGTCGACCCGTTACTCTGGACATCGGCACCCCTCGACTCGGGAGGGGTGCCACGGTTCCTGCGGGGGGCTACGGGAGGCCGATGTCATGAGCGCGGCGAGCCGGTCCGGCGACAACGGTCGTCAGCCCGACCTGGAATCGTCGCTGGCCCGGATCACCGAGACCCTGACCGCGCACGACGCCGTACCGGCTGCTTCGATACCTGCCGCGCTGGGGATCCTCGGCGAGTTCGTGCATGCTCAGCGCGTCGCCCTCGGAGTCGTCGAGCCGCACTCGCTGCGAGTGGCCCGGCTGCCAACGCCCGGCGGCTCGGAGCCGTGGCTCTACGACTGGCGCCGCGGCACCGGTGCGACCGAGCGGCGAGACGAGGGCCTCGAGATCTGGGAGTACGCCCGGAGATGGCTCGACGAGACCACCGGCGACAGGGTCCTGGCCGTCGACGACGTGCACCGGCTCGCGCACGACCCCGCAGAGCACACCGCGGCCCTGCTCGACGCCGGGGTCCGGGCGTTCGCGGTGGCCCCGGTCCGGGCCCCGAACGGCTACCTCATCTGCATCCTTCACGTAGAGATCCACGACTTGCCGAGGCGATGGCGCGAGGGCGACCTGAGCCTGATCCGGGTGGTGGCGGACCTCAGCGCCGGCATCCTGCTCGACGACGACGCCGCCCTTCGGCTCTCCACCGCCTTCGACGACGGGCCTCATCCCCTCGCCATCCGGGACCACGAGCTACGGCTGCTCGACTGCAACGACGCCTTCTGCGAGCTGACCGGCCGGACCCGTCGGCAACTCCTCGGCACCGAGATCGCCGAACTGGTCGGCCACGCTCTCACGTCGTTGCAGGCGCTGAAGGATCTCGTCGGCGCCGGCAGGGACCGGCTCGAGTTTCACGAGACCGTTCAGCGACCCGACGGCACCGCGGCCCGGATCCGCGCCGACCTCACCCCGGTCAGGACCCGCGAAGGTCTCGTGCGGGCAGTGATCGTCCACTGCACCGACCTGAGCGAGCTGGCGGAATCACAGGACGCGCTCCTCGAGAAGCTCGAGCTCGAAGAGCTGCTCAGCGAGACCGCGCGCGAATACGTCGAAACGTCGGGCAGCCAGACCGAAGCCGCCATAGGCCGGGCCCTGGCCCGCTTCGGGAACCACTGGGGGGCCATCGAGGTGGGCATCCACGAATTCGATCTCGATGCCAACACCATCACGCTCGTGGCCGAGTGGGCGCCCCGGCCCGACGGCTGGAGCACGCCACCGAAGTTCCGGTCGATGCCTCTCGACATGGCCATCCCGGGATTGTCCGGGCTGACAGCTCTACGCCAGCCCTACATCATCGATCCGGACCACCACCGCCTCGTCCTCGAAACCGTGGGTGTGACTCAGTTCGACCCGATGCAGGTCCTCGTCGTTCCACTGCTTGCCGGCGCAAGCAGCAAGGGCGTCCTCACCGTCCACCTCAGCCAGCCTCACGCGTGGAGCGACGACGAGCTCTCGACACTGCAATCCCTCGGCGTCATGACCGTGGAGCTGCGCAACCGGGTCAAAGCGGAGGAGGGATTGCAGCTGAGCGAGGCCCGGCTGAGCAACGTCATCGAAAGCGCCCCGGCCCTCATCGCCCGCTTCGACGCTGACAAGCGCCTCGTCTACGCGAGCCCTGCGCTCGAGATGCTCATACCGTCAGTCGCGTCGCAGCTCGGCTGGTCGATCTACGACCTCGAGCCTCCTGTCCCCCCGGAGTACGTGGAGGCAGTGGTGAGCGTGCTCGAGACCGGCCTGCCGAACGAGAACGAGTTCCCGGTCCCCCTCGAATCCGGGACCGTATGGGTCTTCAGCCGGTCGGTGCCCGAGCCCGATGCCGACGGCAAGCCTGCTGGGGTCCTGTCCATTGCGATCGACGTCACGGAACGGCAGCGCCACCAGGCCAAGCTGGAGCACCAGGCGACTCACGACGATCTGACGGGGTTGATCAACCGCGCCGAGCTGCGACGGATCCTGGCCGCGGAGCTTGCCCCGCAGAAGGAACCGCCTGCTGTGGCCATCTTGTTGATCGACCTCGATCGCTTCAGGGTCCTCAACGACTCCATGGGCCACGGCGCCGGCGACCAGCTGTTGTTGACCATGGCCGACCGGCTGCGATTCGCTGTGCGGCCGGGGGACACGATCGCCAGGCTCGGCGGGGACGAGTTCGTGGTGATGCTGCAGGGATCCGTCTCGGAGGGAGAAGCCGCCGCCGTCGCCAACCGCCTGCTCGAGATCATCGCCGCGCCGGTCGAGGTGGACGGCCAGAAGGTGTACGCGACCGCCAGCATCGGCATCGCCTTCTCCCACCCGGCCGATCAGGACATGGACGACATCCTCCGTCATGCCGATGCCGCCATGTACTCGGCCAAGGACAAGGGCCGTAACCGCTTCGCCATGTTCGACCAGCGGCTCCGGGAAGTCGTCGCCAGCCGACTGCGCGGCGAGAGCGAGCTCAGGGGTGCGCTCGAGCGTGGCGAGTTCGAGGTCCACTACCAGCCGGAGGTGGACCTCGTGACGGGATACATCACCGGCGCCGAGGCGCTCCTGCGATGGCGCCATCCGGAACGAGGGCTCATCGTCGCCGCCGAGTTCATCACGACGGCCGAGGAGACCGGCCTCATCATCGACCTCGGATCGTGGGTGCTGCGCGAGGCCTGCCGGCAGCTCGGGGAATGGAACCAGCGCGCAGACCTTCGGCCTATCACGCTGCGCGTGAACCTGTCGGCACAACAGCTGACCCACCCAGCTCTGCTAGAGGCGACGGGCTCGGCTCTGGCCGGCAGCCGGCTGTCGTCGCACCAGCTTTGCCTGGAGATAACCGAGACGACCCTGATGATCGACCTGGAGGAATCCCTTCGTGTCCTGCGACGGCTCCACGACCTCGGCATCAACATCGCCATCGACGACTTCGGCACGGGCTTCTCCTCCCTCAGCTACCTCAAGCAACTGCCGGTCGACGTGCTCAAGATCGACCGCAGCTTCGTGGTCGACCTGGTAGCTGATCCCGAGGACACGGCCATCGTCGCCACCGTGATCGGGCTCGCCGAGGCCCTGGGCCTGGAGACCGTCGCCGAGGGCGTCGACGACCCCCGCCAGGTCGCCGAGCTCCGCCGGCTGGGGTGCCAGCGCGCTCAGGGGTTCCTCCTGGCGCGGCCGTGTAACCCGGTGGACATGGAGCGGTACCTGGTCGAGGGACGCATCCACGTGTGACCTCCGCTGCCGCCGCCGGTCCCGGTGACATTGCGCCTTGGTCGACGGCCAAGCACCGCAACGGCGCGATCATCTCCGGCGCCCGCCGCCGGTCCCGGTGACATTGCGCCTGCTGCGGGGCAGAATGGTCGGACATGGACGTCGACGAGCCCGGGAAGGCCGATGACCCTGCGGGGACCACCAGGCGGCACCCGCTTCACCGGCCTCATGAGCACCCGCACCTCGATCACCTTCGCGAGGACCTCCAGCAGGCCCGTGACGCGGCGATAGACGCAGAGTTCGACACGGGCGTGCGCGAAGACAGCGTCGAGCAGGCCCGCACCCACGTGCTCATCCGCCTGGGCAGGATGTCGCTCGCGGTGATGTTGATGATCACCGGGGTCGTGCTACTGGTGCTCCCAGGACCGGGCTGGCTCGTGCTGGCGATTGGTTTCGGGATTCTGGCCAAAGACGTCGCTTGGGCCGAGCGCACGGTGCGTTACATACGCCGCAAGGCACCGGGCATCCCCGAGGACGGGCGGCTCCCCGCTTCTGCGATCGTCACAATGGTCTTGCTGGCGCTGGCCGGTGTCTCGTTTTCGGTGTGGTACTTCGGGTTGCGCTGACCGTGAGCCGGTGAGAGGCTCGGGTCCGCTCAGGCCGGGTACTTCGTCAGGGGGTCTGATGGGAGAGAGATGGAGGCTGCTGGTTGCCGAGGTGTTCGGCACAGCCGTTCTGGTGATGGGCGGCGTGGGGAGCGCTGTCCTGGCGACGAGCGAGCCGCTCAGCATAGGGACCTACGGGGTGTCGCTGGCGTTCGGGCTGTCGCTCCTCGTGATGGTCTACGCCATCGGGAACATCTCGGGTTGCCACATCAACCCGGCCGTCACCATCGGCCTCTGGCTGATGCGAAAGACCGCTGCGCGGGATGTGCCCTTCTACCTGATCGGCCAGCTGGTCGGGGCCGCCGCCGGAGCGATCATCATCTTCCTCATCGCCAACGGCGTCGAGGGCTTCGACCCGACCAACAACTTCGCCCAGAACGGTTTCGAGGAGTTCTCACCCGGCGGTTACAGCCTCGCGGCCACCGCGCTCGCCGAGATGGTCTTCACGGCCTTGCTGGTCTTCGTGATCGCCAGCACGCTTCATCCTAAGTTCCCCGCCGCCGGTGCCGGGCTGGCCATCGGCCTGTCACTGACCCTGATCCACCTGATCTCCATCCCGATCGACAACACATCGGTGAACCCGGCCCGCAGCTTCGCTTCAGCGATCTTCGCCGGCGCTGATGCCTGGAAGCAGCTCTGGGTGTTCATCGTGTTCCCACTCGTCGGGGGACTGCTTGGTGCATACGCGTGGATGACCATCCACAAGCAGTCCGCGTCGTAGGGGCTGCCGGAACGACCCCCGTCAGAGATCCTCACCCGGCCGCAGGGGGCACCTCGCCGTCGCCTTGGCCGTGCAGCACCCGCTCGAAGAAGGCCCGGTCCTGCAACAGCGCCCGCTCCGGCAGATGTAGCCGGCCGTGGCTCTCGAAGAACATCAACTGCTTGCCCATCAAGAACATGCCGCGGTCGAGATCAGGGGCCTCCCTCCGGCGAAATCGCGAGGTGATCGTGCCGAGGCCTGGCAAGGGGATGCGCCGGAGGGACATCTCCTTTTGCCTTTGCGTGAGGAACTCACCGATGTTGATCTGCGCGAAGGGCCGGGTGAGGGCGTCCGTGAGCTGCTGCTGGAAGAACCGCCGTGCCTGCTCCTCGGGCAGGCCGAGCCCTTGGGACAAGAAGTCACGGGTCTGATCGAGGAAGTAGTCGGTCACCTCCTCGAGGGCCTGCTCATCGCCCAGCGCCGCTTCGATGACCCGCCTGAGCAGCCAGTGCGAGCGTGGCTCCAGGCGCCCGACGATCCCCCAGTCGATCATGGCGATACGACCGTCACGGAGGATCATGAGGTTGCCCGCGTGGACGTCTCCGTGGAAGATGCCGTAGCGGATCGCAGTTATGAACCAGGCCTTCATGGCATCGACGACCAGTGGCGCGGCGTCGAGACCGAGGTCGTCGATGGCGGAGACGTCGTCGACCGCCACGCCGTCGAGGAACTCCATCGTGAGGATCCGCCGCGACGAGAGCTCGGGGTGGGGACGAGGGACCGTCACCGAGGTGACTCCCAAGTCGCCGAGCAGGTCCTCATAGAGCTGCAGGGCACGCACCTCGTTGAGGAGGTTCAGCTCCTCACGGAGCTGGAGGGAGAACCCGTCGAGCATCTGTCGCTGCATGTCGGCGAGCTCCCCCGACCCCAGCCGGGAGACCTCCGGCAGGATGACCTTCATGATCGCCAGGTCGGTCGCGACCCGTCGTTCGATACCGGGGCGCAGCAGCTTGACAGCAACCTCCTCGCCGCCGAGCGTCACCGCGCGGTGAACCACCGCGATCGATGCCCGACCGATCGGTTCGGGATCGAACTCGGCGAAGGTCGCCTCGATGGGAGCACCCAGCTCCTTTTCGACGAGGCGCTGGATCCGGTCGAAGCGAACCGGAGGTCCGGTATCGAGGCACGGCCGGAACCGTCCGCTCACCTCTCTACCGAAGAAGCCCGGCGCCTGCGCTACAACCTGCCCGAACTTGACGTAGGTCGTACCGAGCCGCTCGAACACCCGGCACAACGAGGTGGCCAGCTCGAGCTCGTCGACGCCACGACCCGTCGCCCGACGCGCCACGTGGGGACCGAGGTGTCGACGGAAGGTCCTAAGGGTCCGGCGTACCCGGGCTCCCTGCTGCAGGAGCGAGGGTGTGAAGAGGTCTATCGGTTCGGGAACGAAGGGAGGCGCCGGAGCTTCTGTTTCCACGTCGGTGTTGCTCCTGCTTGGGGTGATCCGAGGCAGTCGCCCGGTAGCGGAGCTATCGTAACTTTGTTACCGAGCGGATGCGGCTAGTCCGTCGGCCCCGCACCATGGCCCTACCCCAGATCAGCGAATCCGAACAGCGGCGATCGACTCGCGAGAGACTACTCCAGGCCGCCGCCGAGGTGTTCCTCGAGAAGGGCTACGTGGGGACCCGGGTGCAAGAGATCGCCCGGCGTGCCGGGCTCACCACCGGCGCCATCTACGGCATCTTCGAGAGCAAGGCGGCACTGCTGTCCGAGGCGATCCTCGCCCAGGGCGCCGAGGCGTTCTCGAAGATGAACGCCTCACTCGTTGCCGACCGGCCAGCGGCCGAGACCGCGGTGACCTTCGCCACCGAGGCCCTCGCAGGCGACCCCCAGCCGTTCCACCCGCTGCTGCTGGAGGCCTTCGCCTCCTCGCTGCGCGACGAGGAGACGCGAGCGAGGCTCCGTGACAGCACCGCGGAGATCGACGAACAGATCCGCGAGGTCATCGAGCGAGCCCGGAAGGCGGGGGTGCTAGACGACGCGGTCAGCGCCGACGCCCTGGCGACTTTCATCCGCGTCATGCTCGTGGGCAGCCTCGTGGCCAAAGCCATGAGCCTCCCGGCGGCCGACATCGAGGAAGCCCGCGAGCTGATGCAACGGATGTTCACCTCACTCGCTCCCCAGACGACCCGGCCTTCCTGAACGCCGGTTCACCCCCGGGACCAAGGTCCCGATCTCGACTGATGCCGCGCCGGACCGGGGGGTGAGCCAACCTCGGGACCGACGACCCCTCCGGCGCCCCTTGCTATCACCCGCTGGAGGATCTCACCCGGGTGCGATGGATGAGCCAACCTCGGGACCAACGGCCCTTCCGGCGCTCCTCGCTATCACTCAACGTGGGACCTACACGTCTGGGGGACGTGCTGATTGTGGTCGACGACAGGACGACGCTGGAGGTGCTCGGACAGGCCGAGCGCCGGCAGCTTCTGCCTCCGGGTGGGCTCGGCCGAGCAAGCGACCGGCAACGGTCGCCTCGCTGATGACGACGCCTCACCAATGACACAGCCTCGACCCCCGGATCGACCGACACCGGGGCGAGTCATCCACCCAACAGGTGGAGTACAGGAGAACGCAGGAGATGGGAACACCGGCCACCGCAGAGGAGCCCGGGATGGGGCACGGCAACGACCTCACCGTCGAGTTCCGCCCCAACGCCGAGCTTCCCGGCCCCGTGGCCGAGGCGGCTGCGGTTCGGACCGCCGCCGGGATACGCGGCATCGACCCCCACTCGGGGAAGATCGACGTGTCCTTGAAGGGACAGGTACCGCGACGATGCCTTTGATCCAGGACTACACGCTCGTGGGCCTGCCGGTCGAGATCATCGTGGAGCGCTGGGCGAGCGGAGGCGAGCAGATGCTGGCCTGCGCCAGCGCCCGGGCCCACCGGACCGCGGTCGACCTCATCGGCGTGGATGACGGCGACGAATCGCCCAGCTGGGACATATGGGCAGGCCCGGCCCGGGAGCGGTACGGCGCCCGGCGGGTCCTGCCTTTCATGGTGGACGCTCACGGGAGCTCTCTGGCGCTGTGCCACATGGATGGTGATCTCGAGCTCACGCCGCTGGCTCCGAAGCTCTCGCACCTCAAGCTCCTGGGGTCCTACAAGCCCTCCACCCAACGCGAGATCACCTGGCCGAACCACACCTGGGCGGAGGTGTGTGCCCGCCAGTTGCTGGTCGAGCTCGTGGCCGAGCTCGAGGCCGCGCCGGCAGCCTCCACCTGACGCCCCATTCAGCACTCGGTCGGCGCCAGAGGCCAACGCCCGCCCACCACGTCGATCGCCTCGTCGATCTCGGCCCGCAGGTCTCTGTCGGTCCGGATGGGCTCGGCCTCGGGCCAGGCATCGAAGGTCTCGTGCATGCTCTTCGCCACTTCCATCGTGGCGTCCGAGGCGCTGTCGGGCCGCAGCTCGCGCTCGAGCAGCCGCTCGCCGGTCACCTGTGCCGGGGCTTCGCACCGCAGCTCCGCCAGCTCGGTGCAGGAAGCCATCGCCAGGTTCCTGGCCCGCGCGCGCTCGATGCGGCTCTGCCACGACGCATCGAGGATCACCGATTCGCCCATCGACAGGAGTGCCCCCGCTTTCGA
Source organism: Acidobacteriota bacterium (assembly GCA_003577145.1). Taxonomy (GTDB): domain Bacteria; phylum Actinomycetota; class Acidimicrobiia; order Acidimicrobiales; family Microtrichaceae; genus ATN2. Next base: position 27,248 of record QEUP01000010.1, read on the forward strand.
GAGCAGCACGTCGTAGGTGGCCGCGGTCATGTCCGGGCGGTAGATGCCCTCCCCGACCGGAGCAGACGCGTCGTCGCTGGACGAGAGGCCCGCCAGCTCCTTTCGTTCGACGTCGGAGCGCAGCACCGACCATCCGAGCTGGTCGCTCAAACCCTGAGCGAGGGTCGACTTGCCGGATCCTGGCTCGCCGCCCACCAGGACGAGGCGCGGCGCTGCCCGCTGCAGGTGGCGCCGGCAGATCGCCAGCAGCGCGTTCGCCTCGCCGGCGTGCTCGTCGCCGGGCTCGACCGCGGACAGGCACGCCACCTTCGCCCGCACCAGAGCCCGGTGTGCGACATAGAAGTGGGCCAACGATGCCGGATGCAGCTCTGCGGTGAACTCCTGGTACCAGCGAATGAGATCGACCGACCAGCTCACGTGGCCGAGGCGCTGCAGATCCATGACGAGAAACGCCACATCGGCGAGCACGTCAGTGGTTCGCAGATCGTCGTCGAAGGCGAGGCAGTCGAGGATGCGAGGGCCGTCATCGAGAACGAAGATGTCGTCGGCGAGGACGTCGCCGTGCCCGTCTCTGATGAGGCCGTGCTCGATCCGCTGCTCGAACAGGGGTCCCCGGCCGTCGATGTAGGCATGCGCCAGCCGGGTCACGTCGGCGAGGAGGGAACGGGGTACGAGCCTGTCCTCGAAGGGCTCGAGACCCTTCAGGTTGGACTCCCACATGGACCGGAGCGCCCCCTGGCCGGCCAGGCGCTCGGCGTCCTCGGCCACTGCGGCCTGTTCGTGGAACGCCGCGAGCTTCCGGGCCACCTGCTCGAGCCCCTCGTGCCCACGGCGGTCCCCGCGCGCCAGCAGGGTGCTGAGCCTCCTCTCGGATGGCATGCGCCGCATCTCCAGGACCGCGTCGACGAGCTCACCTTCGGAGTCCCGGACGTCGAGCACCCGGAGATACACGTCGGGGGCGAGGCGGCGGTTGAGGAGGAGCTCACGTTTCAGGGCTTGTCGCCGGATGGCCGGAGTGGACTGGTCGATGAAGGCGAAGGCCACCGGCTTGGCCGCCTTGTAGGCGCGATCACCCCAGAAGACCAGCACTGAGATGTGGGTCTCGGCCAGATCCAGTTCGAGATCCTGTGCTGACGCACCCTTCGTTGGCTCGAACATGATGGCGTCAGCCTTCCCCCTCCCCTTCCTCGTAGCGGACCACGACAACGGGGCACTTGGAATGATGGACCAGATAGGTGCTCACCGATCCCAGGAGCAGGCCGCTGAACCCACCCAGTCCCCTGCTCCCGACCACGACCATGTCCTTTGCCTCGGCATGATCGAGAAGGCATCGCCCCGGATGGCCGTGGAGGACCACCGCGTTCATCGCCGGTTGGCCCTCGCCTCCCGTTCGAGCTTCCTCGATGGCGTGCTCGGCGACCCTCGCCGCGGCCTTCTCGTAGGCTTCGAGGTCCGAGACGTTGAGGTCGAAGCTCGGTCCCGTGTAGACGGGGGTCCGCCACACGGACACGACATCGATGTCGTGATCGCGGATCCTCGCCTCCTCGAGCGCCCAACGCAGAGCCAGGACCGATTCGTCCGACCCGTCGACGCCGACCACGATCGTTCCCATGGGACCTCCTTCAACCAGAGATGCCGACCCGCTGCTCCGAGCGCACGACGCTAGCCCCGATCGTTCACGATTGAGGACCCGAGAACCCCGGCCGGCACCTCGACCACCGCCCCATGGTGCGCTCGGGAGGGACGAGGGTAAAGGGGCGGAGGTCCCGAGAGTTGCAGCGGCCCGCCCCGGTTCGGTGATCGTCCAGGGCGACCGGTAGAGTCGACGTTGACGACGCAGGACTGCTGCCAGTGTCGTGCACCACGCTGTCGAGCCTGTCGCGGACCACTGTGATCACCGACGCCCATGACAACGAGCTGATCAGTGCGATCATCTCTGCGGCTCCGGACGGGCTGGTCGTGGTCGACCGCGAGGGCCGCATCGTCCTGGTGAACCCTCAGGTCGAGCGGATGCTCGGATACGGCGCCGACGAACTGCTGGGAGAGAAGGTCGAACTGCTCGTCCCCGACTCGTTGCGGGTAGAGCACGAACGGGACCGGACCCGCTACGTGGCGAACCCGAGCCTGCGCCCCATGACGTCGGGCCTGGACCTGACCGCCCGGCACAAGGACGGCTCGCAGATACCGGTCGAGATCAGCTTGAGCCCGCTGGTCACGGCCCAGTCCCTCTACACCATCGCCTCGGTCCGCGACATCACCGACCGTCTCGAGACCGAGCAGGCACTGCGCGATGCCCACGAGGCAGTCCAGTTGGCCGAGGAGCGGGAGAGAATCGCCCGTGACCTCCACGACACGGTGATCCAGCACCTCTTCGCGACCGGCATGTCGTTGCAGGCGATCGCTTCCGGCATCGATGACGACAAGGCTCGCGAACGCCTCACGATGGCGGTTGACGACCTCGACGAGACCATCAGACAGGTTCGCACCGCCATCTTCGGCCTGAGGAACCGCGACAACGTCGGTGAGAGCATCAAGAGCGCGGTGATCGAGCTGATCGAGAGCTCTGGCAGGATGCTGGGGTTCCGGCCCGAGCTGTCCATGGACGGCCCGATCGACACGCGTGTGTCCCCTGCAATGGGCGAGCACCTGCTCCCCACCCTCCACGAGGCCCTGTCCAACGTCTCGCGACACGCCCGGGCCCACCGGGCGAGGGTCGGTATCACCGTCAACGGAGATCTCGTGTTGTCCGTGAGTGACGATGGGATCGGACTGGAGCAGGATCCCGATCTCAGCTCACCGGGCTGGCGCGAGACCCGACGCGACGGCGGCGGTCTGCAAAACATGGCCGCGCGCGCCAAGGAACTGGGCGGATGCCTCATCGTCGGTCCCGGCCTCGATGGCGCCGGCACATGCGTCACTTGGCGGGTCCCGTTGAAGGGCGCCCACAGGCAGCCCTGACGCTTCACTCTCATCGCGGGCATGATGGAGTCATGACGATTCGAGTGTTCCTCCTCGACGACCACGAGGTCGTCCGTAGGGGTCTGCGCCAGCTCCTGGAGTCCGACGAGGAACTAGAGGTGGTCGGTGAAGCCGCTACCGCGGAGGAAGCGGTCGGACGAATCCCCGCAACGTCACCCGATGTGGCCGTGCTGGACGTGCAACTCCCGGATGGGACCGGTGTCGAGGTGTGCCGGGACGTCCGGTCGAAGAACCCTGAGCTGGCGGTGCTGATGCTCACGAGCTTCGACGACGACAAGGCGCTGTTCGATTCGATAATGGCCGGCGCGGCCGGTTACGTACTGAAGCAGATCAAGGGCAACGAGCTGATCGAGGCCATCAAGGCGGTCGCCGGCGGGAGGTCACTGCTCGATCCGGAGGTCACACAGCTCGTCCTCGACCGGCTCCGGAAGGGGGAGAGCGAGGATGCCCTCGTTGCCCAGCTGACACCGCAGGAGCGCAACATCTTCGACCTCATCGGCGAGGGCCTCACCAACAAGCAGATAGGTGAGCGGATGTACCTCGCCGAAAAGACGGTCAAGAACTACGTCTCCAACGTGTTGGCCAAGCTGGGCATGCAGCGTCGCACCGAGGTGGCCGCCTACGCCGCCCGCCTCGACGAACGCAAGCACCCGTCTACCTGAATGTCGGAGCACCGACCTACGGTCTGTGATCGAAGCAGTCGTACCCCACTCCGGTGAGCTGCTCCGACATGGCCCAGAGCCGGGCGGCGGCCTGGCGGTCGTGGCTCCTCGCCACCGAGCGGACCTCCCTGGGAGGTAGCCCCTTGAGTTGGAAGATCCCCTTGGGGCCGTAGTAGCCACCCCCGCGAACCTCCGGGGCCGTGGCCGCGAAGACCACCGTCGCTGCGCCCTTCTCCGCGTCCTGAGCGAACAGCCGGAGGAGCACGGCGGTTGTGCGGGGCTTGTGCCCTCGCATCTGGGGCCCCACGGCGAACAGGTTGGTACGGCAGTACCCGGGGTGACAGGCGACGCTGAGCAGGCGGGTCCCCGCATCGGCCGAGCGCCGCTGCAGCTCGTAGGCGAACAGCAGCGCCGCGAGCTTGCTCTGGCAGTAGGCCTTGACCCGACCGTAGCGGCGGGCACCCTGGAGGTCGTCGAAGGCGATGCGGCCCACCACGTGCGCCAGGCTCGAGAGGCTGACCACCCGCGCCCTGTCGGCAGCGAGCAACTGGGGCAGCAACAGCCCGGTGAGGGCGAAGTGACCCAAGTAGTTGGTCCCGAGCTGTAGCTCGAACCCGTCGGGAGTCTCCAGTCGTGGTACCGCCATCAAACCGGCGTTGTTGACGAGCAGGTCGATCTCGTGGTGTCGGCGGGCGATCGCTCCGGCGAAGCGACGTATCGACGCGAGGTCGGCCAGATCGAGCTCGCAGACCTCGAGATTCGCATCGGGAAGACCCGCCGTGATCGCCTTCGCCGCATCGCCGCCCTTGGCGACGTTGCGGCACGCCATGACAACCGTCGCCTCTCGGGCGGCCAGCAACCTGGCGGTCTCGTAACCCAGGCCGCTGTTGGCACCCGACACGATCGCCACTCGGCCCGAGAGGCCACCGGCCTGCGCCGGAGTCCAAGGCGCGCTCATCGGGTCACCTCCGCCGGACGGGTGGTCCGGCGTTCACCATGCGCTGGTGGCCGGCCGTTCGGCAAGTTCACCTAGTCGTCCTGGCCTTCGTTCCCTTCGGCCGGCACGACGACGACAGGACAAGGAGCGTGGTGCACGCAGTAGGTGCTCACCGACCCCAGCCTCAGGCCGGAGAAGCCGCCATGCCCGCGTGCTCCGACCACGAGCAGGTCGGCTCCGCGCGCGTGCTCCAGCAATGCGCGCCCTGGGTGACCCTCGACCACCACGCCCCGCATCGGGGGGTCACCCTCGCCGGTACTGGCCGAGTCCATGGCCGCTTCGATCATCGTCTTCGCCGCATCCTGGATGATGCCCGGGTCGGGCATGTCGACGTTGAAGCCGCTGCCACCGAAGTATGTCTCCCGCCAGGCGACCACAGCTTCGAGGTCGTCGCCGCGCAAGGCAGCCTCGTCCCTCGCCCAGTGCAGCGCCGCCTGTGACGACGTCGACCCGTCGACCCCAACGACGACCTTTCCCATCGCATGCTCCTTGCCGTCGATTCGCCTTGCCGTCGATTGACTTTGCCGTCGATTCACGTTGCCGTCAGGAGCCAGCGCCCCGTACCCCGACGACCAGGACCACGAGGCCCACGGGGGACCTTACTACCAGCGGTCCACATCCCCGATCCGGCGAGCCCCGGAGCGCTGCGTGCCAGCCTTCTTGGCAGCGTTTTCAGCGGCTGGAGGGGGTATTGCTGCCAAGAACGGTGGGTGATGGTCCACATCTGTAGTCTCGACCGTTGCGCCTGTAGGACCGAGACGACGACAGCAGGCAGACCCCATTGGCTGGACCTGAGCCTCCTCAGCTCGACCACAGATTGGCCGATGCGATCGAGCGATCGGCCGAGCCACCGCGCTCGCGTGCGGTGGTGCTGCGGCTGATCGAAGCGGCGCCCGCTCTGGGCGAACGGCTGGTGGCCGACGAGCTGTTCCGCACGGCCGTGGTGCAGATGGCCGCCGCGTCTCGCTCCCTCAGCGACGCCTTCGTAGCGGACCCGACCCTGCTGGCGATCCTCGACGATGCCGCGGACCTCCGATCCGAGCGCTCGGACGAGTCCTACCGGGCGTCGCGGATCGAGGCGATCGCGACCGCCGACGATCCCCGCGCTGCCCTGAGGCGCTGGAAGCGCCGCGAGCTGCTCCGCATCGCTGTTCGGGACCTCCTGCACCTCGCCGACCTGGCGGCAGTCGGCCGGGAGCTGTCCGCACTGGCCGACGGCTGCCTCGAGGCGGCACTGCACATCACTGCTCCGCGTACCCCGTTTGCAGTGATCGGCATGGGGAAGCTGGGCGGCAACGAGCTCAACTACGCCAGCGACGTCGACGTCTTGTTCGTCCACCAAGGCGACGACGCCGAAGCGGTTCGCGTGGCCAAGGCCGTGCTGTCGATCATGTCCGAGCCCACGCCTGCGGGCATAGTGTTCCGCACCGACGCCAACCTCAGGCCCGAGGGGCGATCCGGGGCGTTGAGCCGATCCCCCGCGGCGTTCGCCTCGTACTACTCCAGATGGGCGCAACCCTGGGAGCTGCAAGCGCTGATCAAGGCGCGCTTCGTCGCGGGTGAGCCGGGCGTCGGGAACGCCTTCTTCGACGCCGTCCGGCCCCACCTGTGGTCGGGATCCATCGACCCTGACACGATCAGGGAGATCCGCGACCTGAAGCTGCGAGGCGAAGCGCTGCTCAGGGAAAGAGGCCTGGACAGTCGGGAGATCAAGCGGGGCGTGGGCGGGATACGCGACATCGAGTTCGCCGTGCAACTGCTCCAGCTCGTCCATGGGCAAAGCGATCCGGCCGTGCGTGCAACCGGGACGCTCGAAGCTCTTCGCCAGCTGGCACGCCAGGGCTACGTCGAGGCCGACACCGCGTCGCGGTTGTCCATCGCCTACGGGTTCTTGCGTCGTGTCGAGCACATGCTCCAGCTCCACGACGAGCAACAGACCTACGCGCTCCCGACATCGGCGGCCGCCCTCGATCGGCTCGCTCGTCTGTTGGGCTACGAGGACACGCCCCGGGCTACGGCGCGCCAGCAGTTCGAGGACTCGCTCTCGCGCGACCGAGCCACCGTGAGGGGCATCCACGAACGGCTCTTCTTCCAGCCCTTGCTCGATGCCATAGCCGGCACGGGAGAGATGTCACGTGAAGCTACCGCCGATCGCCTCGCAGCATTCGGGTTCAAGGACATCAAGCGGACCCAGGCCGCGCTCGACGAGCTCGCCGGTGGCTACAGCCGCTCGGCACGCCTCATGCGCCAGATGTTTCCGACGCTGCTCGAGTACCTGTCGCGTTCGCCGGACCCGGACCTCGGCCTCCTCCAGCTGCGTCTGATCACCGACAGCCCGGTTCGAGCCAACCAGGTGACCGCCGCGCTCAGGGACACTCCGGCTACGACCGAGAGGCTCTGCCGCCTCCTGGGATCCAGCCTTCCGGTGGGGCAGTGGCTGAGGCACGTGCCCGATGCGGTCAACGGCCTCGTCGACATCGACACCTTGCGAGCTGCGAAGGACCACGACTCCTACCTGTCGGAGGCTAGGAGATCGCTGCACTGGCGAGACGACACCGAGGACGCACGCGCCGGCGCGTTGCGCCGTTTCAAGCTCCGCGAGGAGCTGCGGATAGCCATCCGTGACCTGCTCGACCTCGCCGACGTGTCGACCGTCGGTACCGAGCTCTCCTCCCTGGCCGAGGCTGCCGTCTCCAGCGCCCTCGCCGCCCGACAGCCCCCGATGCCCTTCTCGGTCATCGCCATGGGAAGGTTCGGCGGCGCCGAGCTCTCCTACGTTTCTGACCTCGACGTGCTCTTCGTGTACGACGGCGATGGCCACCGGGTGGACGAGGCTGCGGAGTCGCTCGCCATGGGGCTGCTCGATGACATCGGCGCCCGTACCGTCGACGGCCGAGCATGGGAGATCGACGCCCGGCTCCGCCCCGAAGGCGGGAAGGGCCGCCTGTCCCGCACGCTCGACGGCTACGTGACGTACTGGAGCCGCTGGGCCGACACGTGGGAGTTCCAGTCGCTGCTGCGAGCCCGCTACGTAGCCGGTGACGTCGATCTCGCTCGACGCTTCCTGGCCGCATCCGAGCCGTTCGTGTACCACCCCGAGTTCGGGGCATCGAAGGTCGACGAGATCCGGAGGATGAAGCGGCGCATCGAGAACGAGCGCCTCCCCCGCAGCGAGAACCCCGCCGAGGACCTCAAGCTGGGGCCGGGAACGCTCTCCGACATCGAGTTCACCGTGCAGTTGCTCCAGCTCCGCCACGGGTTCGAGGTCGAGGCGATCCGTACGCCGTCCACCATGTCGGCACTCGGCCTGCTTGCCTCTGAGGGAGTACTCACCGAGCAGGACGCCGACGTGCTCAGCACTGCCTACCGGTTCTGCGAACGGACGCGCAACTACCGATACCTGCACCTGGGGAAGGTGACCGACTCGCTCCCGCGCTCCGACGAGGACGCCGAGCACCTCGGCCGGATGCTCGGATGGGTCGAACACCCCGGTGACACGCTGCGGGCGGAGTTCGCCCGGCTCACCGGGGCCGCCCGCCAGGTCGTGGAAGGGGTCTTCTACGGCCACACTGCTGGCGGTGAGCAATGAGGTGCCGAACCGGGACCTATCAGCTCAGGGTCCCAAGGGCTATAGCTTGTAGGACCAGTGGCCATGCAAGGTTGGTTCGGGAGGTACCCAAACATGAGTCTCGGTGAGCGCATCAAGGCCAAGCTGTCGGCCTACCGGCCGGTACTGCACGAAACGTTCGTCACCTCCATGCCCCTGCCCTTCGAGCCAGGCGCGGAACCCGAGCAGCCTTCTTCGATCTGGTACAAGGTGGTCAGAGACGCCGAGGACGAGCACCTGGAGGCTCTCGAGGACGACTTCCGTCTCGCCGCTGCCCGCCGCTACTTCATCATGGGCATGTGGTGCGTGCTCGCGATCGACGGTGACAAGCCAGTCGGCAAGGTCTGGATCACGCCCGTGTCGATGGTGATGTCACCGCGCCACGGCCCGACCGTGCGCCTGGCGGCCGACGAGATCTTCCTGTTCGACCTGTGGATCGCCGCCGACTACCGGCGAACCGGCTTGGCGGTCTCGCTCTGCAACGAGTTCCTACGGCAGGTGCAACACGTCGAGGGACCACCCAAGAAGTGGCTCCACGGCTACGTGTTCGCCGAGAACACCCCCTCCAAGACGCTCATGGAACAGCACTACGGGATGTGGACGTCCCAGGCGGTGAAGCAGATCACGATCGGTCCCCGGATCGCGTTGACCGTTCCTCTCACGGGACGGCCACGCATGGGGCCCTTCACCATCAGGGGGCGCCACTCGGGGCACACCAATCGAGTCCCCGGTCGACCCGCCGACTACGTGATGCCGCTGCGCCGCCCCGACTCCGAGTCCTACGAGCCCGAGACCCAAAGTGCTCCCGCCCCCCCGATCGACCCCGGCCCGGACTGGTACGTCCCGACCGCGTTCGATCCCTGAAAGCCCCGACTTGACGCCGTCCCGGTCGCCGACCGTACCCATTGGCCGGAGCCGTGGGCAGTAGCGCCGCGCTGGGGATGCGGGTTGGTGAAGCGGTTCGCGCCCGACCATGGGCGTCACGGGGGGTTGCCGCCGTGCTCGTCGTCTACTTGGTACTCGGGCTGGCACAGCTGGTTGTCGGCCTGCCGCTGCAGCCCGGCGACGAGGTTCATCACGTCAGCTACGTGGCAGCCATCGACCAGGGGACCCTCCCTCGTCCCGAGGACGGCACCGACCCGGAGTTGAGCGCCCTGACGGGTCGAGAAGCCGCGGACGTCAACTGGGTGAGCACCCACCCCCCCGCCGTCTACCTGGCCCTCTGGCCGGCCATGCGGCTCGGCCGGGCCATCGGCGGTCAGGACGCGGCAGTGACGGCCATGCGACTCATGAACGTCCTGGCCGGGGCAGTAACCGTCGTCGGAACCGCCATGCTGGCAGCCGAACTGCGACCGAAGGACAGGATGTTGCCCGTGCTGGCCGCGGCGATCGTCGGGCTCTGGCCCACCGTGTCGCTGTTCTTCGGCCTGGTGTTCCTCGAAGCAGTGTCCACCGCGGTGTCCACCGTCCTCATCGTCGGTGCCAGCCGGATCGCCATCAGGGGCCCGACCACAGCCAGGCTCGTAGCGGTCACCGTTGCGGCGGGGTTGGGCGCATGGACGAGGATGAACGTCCTACCCGTCATCGGGCTGGCAGCAGCACTGGTCGCCGCCGGTGCGTTCCGCCACGGCCCGGGCACCACCAGGGCACGGGTGATCCGTGCCTCGGCCCTGGGAGCCCTTCCTCTCGCGGCCGGCGCCACCATCGTGGTGTGGCTGCTGCGCAACCAGTCGCTGTACGGGGACATGAGCGGCCTCGAGCACATCCGGGTCCTCATGGGGGGGGTCCCGCGGACAGCTTCGCCGCTCTCCTTTCCGTTCGACTTCGAGGCAGTCGGCCAGTTCCTGGGTCTGCTCGCCTTCGGCTACGGGTCAACTGATCTGGTGGGCCCGATCGAGATCGTCGTGATGGTGACCCTCTACCTGCTGCTCGCGGTCGCCGCTCTGGTTGGTCTCGTCCGCCTCGTCAGCCACAGCCTGCGGGAGGGGCGGACGCTGCTCGGCGACGACGATGCCCGTGGAGTCCAGATCGTATGGGCAGCAAACCTCGTCCTGGTCGCTGCGCTCACCTACGGGATCGCCCGTCACTGGTCTGCGGGCGGCAACCCCCACGGTCGTTACATGTTCCCCGCGCTTCCCGTGCTGGGGGTCATGGCCGCCTGCGCCCTGCGCTGGATACGCGGGCGCACTGGGGTGGTGATCCCCGCAGCGGTCATCGGGACCCTCGGGCTGGTCGGATCGCTTCTGCTGCTCCGCCTCGGTGCGCTGAGCGCGGTTTGGCCCACCAGCGACGAGGAGGCGGTGGTGGCGGTCAGCCCGGTGGTACCGCTGGCCTCGACCGAATCAGTAGTCGTGGCCGCACTGGTGTTGGCGCTCACGGCATGGCTCGTCGTCGTCTACGTCGGACTGGCGTGCAGTGATCACGGTGATGCCGGAGCCGGCCTCGAATCACGAGGCGGCCAGATCCCCGCAGGCACCACAGCGGTTGCGGACTCGCCAGGTGCAGCGGGTGTTTGAACGCGCCGGCGGCCACGTCAGCCTGCATCTGCGAGGCGCTTGTCGACAAGCTCCTCCATGCTCCAACTCGGGCCGATCCGTGCAACGAGACCGGTCTGCACTATGAGCACCCGCCCGAGCATGATCAACTCCTCGGGGATCGTAACCAGCGGGTCTTGACGCGCGGCGGTGATCAGCCCGGCCCAGGCGCTGTCCCGATCCTCTTCGACATCATCGAAGCTGAAGAGCTGCGCCCAGTTGACAAGAGCATCCAGCCGACCAGAGCGGGTCTTGAATCCGAGCGCGTCCAGCGCTTCGACGACCAGGGGCAGATCGTTGCGGAGGCCCGCGCGGTACAGCGCACGGATGGACTCGCGGGTCTCGGCGCTGAGCGCGCTGCACGCCCCGAAGTCGACGAAGCCCAGCCGTGGCCCGGGGTGCAGTAGGAAGTTACCCGGATGGGGATCGGCATGAAGGAAGCCGTCAACGAGGATCTGCTTGAGGTAGCTGTCGACCAGGATGCGGGCGGCCTCCTCGGCGGTGGCGTGGTCGGCACCGATGAGAGCCCGCGCCAGGTTCTCGCCTTCGACCCAGTCCATCACCAGGACCCGTCCACGGGAGAGGTCGTGATGGACGGAGGGAACCTCGACCTGGGGTTCGTCGCGGAAGTTGTCGCGGAACCGCTCGATGTTGCGAGCCTCGTTCTCGTAGTCGAGCTCGGAGAGGACGGTCTGTTCGAGCGCCTTGGCAATCGTCGGGAGATCCACGTGGTGAACGACCTTCGAGATCAGCCCCATGATGCGGGTACCGTCTGCGATCTCATCCGGGACGATCTGGCCGACCCTGGGGTACTGCGCCTTCACCGCGACGGGCCGACCATCCGACCGGGTGGCCCGGTGGACCTGCGCGAGGGATGCCGCTGAGGCGGAGTCGTAGTCGAACTCGCAGAAGAGCTCGTCGATGGGGCCTACATCGGCTTCGATCACGGCCCGCATGACGCTCGCCGGCGCGGGCGGTACGCGGTCCTGGAGCTTGGACAGCTCCTCCACGTAGACGTCGGGGAGCAGGTCGGGACGGGCCGACACGAACTGGCCCAACTTGAGGAACCCACCGCGGAGCTCGACTGCGGCGGCATGGAGATCACGAGCCCCCGCATCGTGCGCCTGCTGGAGCCGATCCGCAGGGTCCGCACCCGGCAAGGGCACCCGCAGAGCGGCGTACCTGGCGCCTACCCGGGCGGCGGTTGTCCAAAGCCTGGCGCGCCTCGCCAGCTGTGATCCAGGTAGAGCCCACTCCTCGGCCGCGTCCACTCGACGAGGGTACCCGAGGCGGTGGCGAGCCAGGTCAGGTCAGCGCCGATGGCGCCGGCAGCGACACAATTCGGCCTGTCCAGCCGACCGCATCGCACCCGCTACCAAGGTCGGGGGCAATCGGTCGAGGCCTGCCACCGATCCGGGGCTTCACCGCACGCTAAGCTCCTGCATCCCCTGTTGATCTCCTCGGACTTCTGATCTCCTCGGACTTCCCCGACCGATGAACCAAGTCAGCACCATGCGGTCCAGACCTACCCCCAGGGAATCGACACCCCCACCAGCAGAGCCCGCGAACCGATTCCGCACCGTGCTACCCGAGGTGGCCCTGGCGGCCTCGGTGGTGCCGGCGGCGATCGCAGCCTGGCTGGTGCGCGACCATACGATCAGCACCGGCCCGCCTTGTGAGGAGCTCGGCTGGCAGGGCTGCGCCATCGACGGCGGCATCTACGCCGCGGTCCTCGCCGTGGCCGGCACAGCGATCGCGGTCCTGGCCGCCACCATCGCCCTCGCTGCCACCCGCCGGCGACCCCGGCCCGGGCTGGTCATCGCGACCCACGTGGTCGCCTGGACGGTGTGGCTGGCGGTGGTCACCAGCCTGCTGTACGGCGCCGCTCAGCCATATTGAGCGCGCTACCAGGTCAGGACCACCAACGTCGTCAACGCGGGCTAACGCGGTTGCAGCAACGCGGCCACGTGTTCGTAGCCGAGCACCTCTGCCGCTTCGCCGGGCAGGTGACCGGTCGGCTCCGTGCCGGCGGCCGGATCAGCTCCGGCCGCAAGGAGCACCTCGACCATGCCGATGTCGCCGCGGACTGCCGCCAGGTAGAGCGGCGGGAAGGATCCGACGCTCTCGGACGGGTCGGGCACGAGATCGAGCATCGTGACGGCTTCCCCCATGCCGCCGGGTTCGAAGCGCTGGAGCACCTCGGGATCCAGGCCGAGCGCGGGCCCAAGGCTCCCCACGACCCATGCCTGCTCGTCCTCGTCCAGCGAGTACACGTACATCCCGATGTCAATCCAGCTCAGCTCGCTTCGTTGGTCGGGATCTGCTCCCGCTCCCAGCAAGTTCTTCGCTGCGTCACTGTGCCCTCCCATGACGGCGCGAAACAGTGGGGTATGTGAGTGGGTGTCGTCCGCGTCGTTCACCGGTGCTCCGGCTTGGATGAGGACGTCGACGATCTCGGCCTGACCGTCATCTGCTGCGGTCCAGACAAGCGTCCTGCCGTCGCTACTCACCCATCCGGGATCAGCACCGGCTTCGACAAGAACCTCGACAGCGACGACGTTGCCGGCCTCCACCGCAGTCAACAAGGGTGGGTGCTCCGCTGGGAGCTCTGTCGACGCCCCGGCATCGAGCAGCGCCTTGATCACCGGGGCTCCGCAGTGCTCGGCTGCGACATCGATCGGATACCTGGCCTCAGGCATGTCCTCGGTGCTGCCCTTGACATCGGGATCTGCGCCAGCAGCGAGAAGATCCTCGACCAGCCCGACCTCACAGACGTTGGATGCTGCGACGAGATCAGGTGGAGGCTCCTTCGCCCCCCCAGCACTCACGAGCGTCGCGACGAGGCCGATCAACAGGAGCACTCCCAAGGCTATGGCTCGCTTGACGGGCGGATGCCCCGCAGGCCTACCTTCACGTCCTTCCTGCGGTCGTTTGGCCACCCACCAACCGCCTTCTCCGACCAGGACTGCGGTCACCCACGCAGGAGCGAGCGGCGCCAGCAACACGACACGGTCCAACCAGGACGGTGAGCAGTCAAAGCTCCAGCCCTCTCCGCACTCGAGGATCCCCCCTTCGACCATTCCAGCGAACAACGTGGCGGGCACGACGAAGAAGAGCGCCGTAACCAACACGAGCAAGGCCTCGATGACCTTGCTGCGGGTGTGCTCCGAGCGTCGGATCCACCGGCCAATCAGGGCGCAGACCACCAACACGAGCCCGAGCACCGCGCCAATGCCGACGAACCGCAGCGGTTCGCTCCGCGTGCCGTTCTCCCATGGAAGCAGGAGCACCCCCGCGCCGATCACCGCGAACCCAAAGCTCCACCTCCACACCGACCGACGACCGACACGGGGCGGCAGATGATGCGCCGCGCGCACTCGTAGGGTGCCGAGAACTACGCCAATGAGAAGCACCGGCGCCAAGGAGTTGAGCGCGCCGGGAAGTGAGGCGGGGATCTTCTCGCAGTTGCCTGTGGCGGCAGCTTGAAGATCCGCGATCTGCTCGGCGGATATGTCCGAGAGGGACGACTCGTGGAATGACTCGCCGGTCTCAGCTGCTCCACCTCCACGCAGTTCAGCGTTGAACTCAACCGATCGGGTCAGCGTGGAATCCGCGAGGCCCACGACCTCATCGAATCCAGCGGGAACCTGACCCAGAACCACCTCGTCCACTGTCGGAGCTGTCGGCCCTCGTTCGACTCGCCAGAGGACGCCATAGCCCTGGGGTGCCCCCTCAATCGCGACCTCGAACGCTTCGACCTCCTCACCCTCGCAGAGGGCCACGAAGAGCGCCGGTCGGCCTGACTCCGGATCGCGGAACACCTCACCCTGGTTGCGCGGCGAGCACCCGCTGAACAGGACGAGCGAGATCATCACGCCAGTCCGCGCCATCCACGACCAGGCGATTCGCTGCCGTGTCCCCGCAACCCACCGCTTCACCGTGTCTGGACGCCGGTTCATGCGCTGACCGCCAACAGCACGGCGGCATTCACCGCGGTGTGCACCATCATTGGCGCCACGATGCTGTCAGTGCCTCGTCTCAGAGGGCAGGGTACGAAAGCCGACGCCCCCGCAGTCGCGAGGAGTGCCGGCAGAACGGCCCAAGGCTCAGCATCCAGCCCGACGCGACGAGTCTCCACAGCGACGTGCCAAAGCCCGAAGAAGGCGCTGACGAGCGCCGTTGATGGCCTGCTCGTAGCAGGTCGCTGCCGGTCGCCACCGCTCATCGGCCGTCGAGTGGCTCAGCGCTGCCGGGGATCTGCTCGCTGAGAAGAGCCATGCCTCCCACGGTCCACCGCCGGGCAGCAGATACCAAGGGTGAGGAACCCCCAATTCGTGGTGGGTGCACCCCCAGCGGATCTCCGCCTGCTCACCTCGTCCGCCGGCAGGCACCAAGCCCGTTAGGTCGCCTTGCTGCGCGTGTCGTTGACTTGCCGGACGTCGCGGATCGCGTCGATGTCCCACCTACGGCGTCCGACTTGTAGCCAGACACGGTCGTCGTGGACGAATACGGCACTGATCGGTCGTGAATACGGCAGGCAAACGCCGTGGTACCTGACTCCGTCGCGGCCGACGACGGGCTTGCCATCACGTACCGAGACAAGCCAAACCCCTCCGTGGTGGGACAAGTCTCGAACCGGCACGAGATCTTCGCGGCCCACGACATGATGCACCTTGCCGGCACTCGATGCAGCCTTCTTGCCGGTCTGTCTGGTGTTCCTGCGGGCAGCCATATCCCTCACCTCCTTTCCGCCCGGGGGTTCGGTTCTTGCGGCCGGACGACGGCTGACGGACACTCCCGATGTCAAGCGGGTCATGGACAGTTCTCATTTCACTTCCCAGATCCGCACTATGGGAAGTAAGATGGGAACCATGATCGACGAGCCGTTCGGGCCTGCCCTTTCTTCCATCCACCTCCGGGAGTCGCCGCTCGAGTTCGTGGTGGCGCAGATCCGATTCCCTCTCGTGGTGTCCATTGGCGAAGAGCAGTTCATCGGCCCCTTCCAGGAGCTGATCCGCCAGGAATACAGCGACCTTCGACGCGAGACCGAGACTCGGGTCGAGGTCGGACCTGAGGGAGTCCGCGCGGCAAAGGGGGGCGTCGTATGGCGGTTCACCAGCGAGACAAACGACTGGGAGGTTGCCCTGACTCCAGAGTTCCTCGCCCTCGCGACCAAGAACTACACGCACCGGGAGGACTTCCTCACACGCTTGGAAACACTGGTCGACGGGCTCGGTGATTGGCTGGACCTCAAGAAGACACGACGGGTCGGGGTGCGATACATCGACCGGGTCACGGGGAATCACCTCGACGACCTCCCCGACCTGGTTCGTCCCGAGGTTCTCGGCGTCGCTGGTACACCGCTGCCAGACGCCGTCACCCTCCACCACGCGCTCGACGACTGCGAGTACCGGTTTGCGGACGACACGGCACTCCGGGCTCGCTGGGGGTGCCTCGAGCCGAAGACTACGTTCGATCCGGCGATCGATCCGATTGATGACCGATCATGGGTGCTCGACATCGACGCATCACATGGCGAGAGGTCATTCGAGGCGGCGGCCGTGCGCGATCAGGTGCAGTTGTTCTCTGACCGCATCTACCGGTACTTCCGCTGGGCTGTCACGGATGACTTCTTGACGGAGTTCGGGGCAGAGACATGACATCACTCGCACATATTCCCGAGACCTACGTCGAGGACGACGTAGTTGAGGTCCTCGTTCCACCCGTGTGGGCAACACCATGGGTGGGCACAACCGATCGAATCGGCCCCTCAACGGCGGTCCGCGTCGTGAGCCCGGCTGAGAGCACCACTTGGACAGCACCGGCGGGAATCGCGCTAGCAGCCTCCGCTGCAGAAGAGGTGCGCGAGCTGCGCGACAGCGTCACACGACGTGCGGGTCTCACTCGTCAGGACGTCGCCCGGGCCCTGGGGGTGGATCGTCGTTCACTGTCGGGCTATGTCACAGGTGAGATCCGGCCGGCGGAGGACAGGCTCCAGGCCCTTCGCACACTTGATGCGCTAGTGCTTGAGCTGGAGCCGCGATTTGGTGCTCGGCTCCGCGAGGTTCTGAAGTGCGACGTTGGCCATGGGACGCCGCTCGACCTCATCGCGATGGGCCGTCTCGATCTTGCAGAGGACATCGAGTTGGCAGCGAGCCGTATCACCGATCCCCCTCGCGTAGTGGTTCGCCGCAGGGCACACAGAAAGCCCTTGTACCTCCACGCGCGAGAGAAGTGGGCCGATCGTGTCAACCTCCCCGCCGCAGGCGGAGTCGTTCGCGAGCCCGAGACCTACGAGCAGGACCTCTCCGGGGCTGTCTCGAGCGAGAGGCCCGCACCCCCGCGTCCCCGGCGGAAGCAGATCTAGTGGCAGATGGGTCGTTCTTCCAGCCGTCGAACGGCCCGCTGAACCAGGGCGACATCCTGATCGCTCCCGTCGCTCGCGTCACGGCGGCCGACCGGTTCGTGCCCGAGCGTTGGGGCCGGCTGGACCAAGACGAGGTGCTGATCGACCGCTCGGATGTCGACGCTGAGGACATCGAGCTCTTCGCGGGACGGGAACTTGTGATGGTGACCTCGCACGACTGTCATCACGACAAGGAGTGGAATGCAGCTAGAGGTCGTCTCATCCGTCAGGGCAACAGCGAGGAAGACGCTGACCGCTTGGCCGAGGAAGACGACACCCTCGATCGGACGTTCCAGGCCAGCCCGATCGTCCCTCTCGACGATTTCGACCCGGGAACGCGAGGCAACTACCGGGCCGGCCGGGTGGTTGGGTACTTTCCGATCCCAGAGTCACCTGATGGTGCATTCCCGGAGAGCGTGGTTGATCTCTCCTATCGGTGCACCATCGACCGAAAGGCCATCACCAACCGGCGGTGGTGTCTGGGTCCAGAGCCTCGGGATCAGTTGCGCTACGCGATCGCTCGATTTGACTCGTTTCGCAGTGTCGAGCTCGGCGAGACGATCGAGCAGGCCGTCGGCCGTGAGATCGTCGATGTAGAGGTTGACACGTCGACTGGCCTCATCGTCGTCTTGACCTTGGACGACGGCGAGGTCCTCCGACTTGTCCAGCCTCCCGCCGATCCCGAACCTGGGGGCCGCGAAAGCATCTGACCCGCTGGCGCGCCTCAGTGGGCACGGCGGCGATTCGAACAACTCCTCGAGAACCGGGGTT
Organism: Acidobacteriota bacterium; assembly: GCA_003577145.1. Classification (GTDB taxonomy): domain Bacteria; phylum Actinomycetota; class Acidimicrobiia; order Acidimicrobiales; family Microtrichaceae; genus ATN2. The sequence continues at coordinate 45,204 of QEUP01000010.1, forward strand.
AGCTCCTCCGACGTGCCGGCCCTCTGGAGCACGCCCGCGGCGTCCTCGATCCGAACCGGATCCCCGCTCCGGAGCATCTGCCCGACCTGGCCCGCCGGGTCCACGGCGTCGGAAGAGCTTTCGCACCCTGTCAGCTTCGCACGCGACACACCGGAGCGTCCTGTACGGCCCCTGGCCATGAATTCTCAGATGTCGTAGTAGAGGTGGAACTCCCAGGGATGGGGCCGCAGCCGGATGGCGTCGATCTCGGCTTCGGTCTTGTAGTCGATCCAGGTGTCGATGAGGTCGGCGGTGAACACGCCACCGGCGAGCAGGAAGTCGTGGTCGTCGGCCAGCGCCTGGAGTGACTCGTCAAGCGATGCCGGAACCTGCGGCACCTTGGCCAGTTCCTCAGGAGGCAGGTCGTAGAGGTCCTTGTCGACCGGGTCGGGCGGCTCGATGCGGTTCTGGATCCCGTCGAGGCCTGCCATCAGCATGGCCGAGAACGCCAGGTACGGGTTGCAGGACGGGTCGGGACAGCGGAACTCGATGCGCTTGGCCTTGGGGCTCTGCGAGTACAGCGGGATCCGCACTGCTGCAGAGCGGTTGCGCTGCGAGTACACGAGGTTCACCGGGGCTTCGTAGCCGGGAACCAGCCGCTTGTACGAGTTGGTGGTCGGGGCCGCGAAGGCCAGCACCGCACCGGTGTGCTTCAGCAGGCCGCCGATGTACCAGCGGGCCATGTCGGACAGACCCGCGTAGTTGGACTCGTCGTAGAACAGCGGCTCGCCGTCCTTCCACAGCGACTGGTGGCAATGCATACCCGACCCGTTGTCCTCGAAGACCGGCTTGGGCATGAAGGTGACGGTCTTGCCGGCCTCCCAGGCCACTCCTTTGACGATGTACTTGTAGAGCATCAAGCTGTCGGCCGACCGCAAGAGCTTGTCGAAGCGCATGTCGATCTCGGCCTGACCCGCGGTACCGACCTCGTGGTGCTGGACCTCTATGTCGATGCCGGCCGCCTCGAGCTCATGAACCATCTCGGAACGCAGGTCCTGGTAGTGGTCCATGGGCGGCACCGGGAAATAGCCCTGCTTGTAGCGGGGCTTGTAGCCGAGGTTGGGTGAGCCGTCGAGCTCTGCGTGCGCGCCGGTACGCCATGATGCCTCGACCGAGTCGACCTCGTAGAACGCCTCGTTGTAGCTCTGGCCGAACCGCACGCTGTCGAAGATGAAGAACTCGGCTTCGGGGCCGAAGTAGCACGCATCGGCCAAGCCGGTGCTGACCAGGTAGTCCTCGGCCTTCCTGGCGACGTTGCGGGGGTCACGGCTGTAGGACTCACCGGTCACCGGGTCCTTGACGAAGCAGTTGATGTTGAGGGTCTTGTGCTGGCGGAAGGGGTCGATGATGGCGGTGTTCGGGTCCGGGATCAGGATCATGTCGGATTCCTGGATCTCCTGGAAGCCCCGTACCGAAGAACCGTCGAAGCCGTAGCCCTCGTCGAAGCCCTCTTCGCTGAGCTCATGGGTCGGTACCGAGAAGTGCTGCATGAGGCCCGGGAGATCACAGAACCGGAAGTCGACGACCTCGACCCCCTCGTCCTGCGCCAGCTGCACGACCTCCGCCGGCGTTCTTTGTTCCACGGCACTACCTCCGTTGCTCATCGCTCGCTGCCTGTCGCAAACAGCGCGTGATGGTAGTTGGTGACCCGGCGCCTTACCCCACCCGAAACACGCAATTCACAAACGCTTTGCGGACGCTCGTCCCACGCCACGCGGCAGCCTGTTCACCATGGGCGCTAGCGCTCCGTGGGGTAGACCAGCCCGATCTCTGCCCGGGCCGCATCGAGGGTGGCGATGACCTCCCGGGACTCATCGAGGGGCATCACGGTGCTCTCGGTCCTACCCTCGCGCAGGCACCGGTGGACCTCTTCGACCTGATAGTGCAGGCCGTTGCCGAGGCGGGGACGATCCATCTGCGCCCGCCCATCGGAGGTGCGCAGGGTCAACGCGTCTGCCTGGTGGAAGAACGCAGGAAGCTTGACCGACCCCTCGCTGCCGGTGATCCTGGCGGAGTTGCTCAGCTCGGTGGTGATGGCTGCTTTGAGAGTGGCGAAGCGCCCTTCCGGGTAGCCCAGCGTGACCGCCGACTGCTCATCGACGCCGTCAGGGCCCAGTGTCCCCGTCGCTGAGATCGTCGCGGGCTGCCCGAGGCACATCGACGCCAGGCTGCACGGGTACACACCCAGATCGATCAGGGCGCCGCCTCCCTTCTCCGGCTCGAAGAGCCGTGCCGAGAGGTCGCGGTCGGCCACGAAACCGAACTCTGCATCGACCGCCCTCACCTCCCCGATGGCACCCTCGGCCAGCAAGGACCGGAGCAGGACCCAGGTCGGCAGGAACCGGCTCCACATCGCCTCCATGAGGAAGAGGTCCCTGGCCCGTGCCTCGGCGATCATCTCGTCGGCCTCGGTTGCGTTGATCGCGAACGGCTTCTCGCACAGCACCGGGTGGCCCGCCCTGAGCTGCGCCAGGGTGTCGCGATGATGGAGGGGTGCGAGGGTGCTCACGTAGACGGCGTCGATCCCATCATCGTCGGCAAGTGCCTCGTAGCCCTCGTAGCAACGCTCCACTCCGAAGTCGTGGGCGAAACCGCGCGCCGACACCTCGAAGCGCGAGGCAACCGCCACGACCTCGGCGTCGGGGACGTGCTCGAGGTCGCTGACGAACTTGCGAGCGATGTGACCCGTGCCGACGACGCCCCACCTGACGCTTGGTTCCTGGGTACGCTCAATGCTCACGGGCAGCCCCCGAACACCGATCGACCCGGCGGGAACGCGCCGGCCCGCCGTGGCGTTGACAACGTCGGATGCCCGCAGCTTCGAGGTGACGTCGATGGCATGGTTCGGCAGGCACAGGACGACGATACCCAGCGCCGAGGAGGCGCTGCCCGGACGCGCTTCGGCGATGCCGGTGCCCGAGCGACACTTCCTCAACGGCAACCCGCTGCACCCGCCGTTTCCCGACCGTTGTGCCACCGCGGTGTTCGCGATGGGCTGCTTCTGGGGCGCGGAGCGCATCTTCTGGCAGACCCCCGGGGTGTTCACCACCGCCGTGGGCTACGCCGGTGGATCGACCCCGAACCCCGACTACGACGAGGTGTGCTCGGGCATGACGGGCCACACCGAGGTGGTGCTGGTGGTGTTCGACCCGGGTGAGGTGAGCTACGACGCCCTGCTGCGGATCTTCTGGGAGAACCACGACCCGACCCAGGGAATGCGCCAGGGCAACGACGTCGGCACGCAGTACCGATCGGCGATCTTCACCTCCGATGACGGCCAGTTCGAAGCAGCCCTGGCATCACGAGATGCCTACCAACATCAGCTGGGCGCCGCCGGCTATGGCGAGATCACCACCGAGATCCGACCTGCTCCGCCCTTTTACTACGCCGAGCACTACCACCAGCAGTACCTGGCGAAGAACCCCATGGGCTACTGCGGCATATCCGGCACCGGCGTGTCCTGCCCGGCGAACTCCTCAGGATCTGTGAACGCGGATCGTCAGGTCAGGTAGCGCGTGTAGGCCTCCATGGCGTGCTCGTCGGGAGGCATCGTGGCCGGCCCGCCCGGAGGTTCGAGCCGTAGGTCCGAGAGGTCGATGCCGGGATGGGCGAACATCAGCCCGATCAGCTCGGCCAGGGTCTCACCGAGGTCCCGGACCTTCATCGTGTTCGCCTTCAGCTGCGCCTCCACCAGCCAATGGGGGAACACCTCGGTGAAGACCCCACTGTCGAACTCGTTGGCGAACTCGGTGCCCTCGGTGTCGCCGATCACGACCCGCACGAACCGGTGATGCCGGTACTCGGTACGCAAGCCCTGGATCAGTGAATCAAGCGCTGCCTTGCTGGCCGCGTACGAAACGAGGGCACGACGGGGACGATCGGTGGAGATGGACGACAGGTAGGCGGCCACACCGTTGTCGCAGATGTGCGGTATGAAGGCCTTGGTCACCAGCGCCGCACCCATCACGTTCGTCTCCAGTACCTCGCGCCAGTCCTCGGCCGTCTGCTCGTCGAGCGTCCCCAGCGAAGCCACCCCCGAGCAGTAGAAGAGCGCGTCCAGCCCGCCCACCTCGGCGATGGCCTGATCGGCAGCATCCTCACACGAGGTCTCGTCCCGGACATCCAGCGCCACCGCTCGGCCTCCGCCGGCGCCGGTCACCGCCTCGTCGAGCATCTCGCGACGGCGAGCTGCGAAGACGACCGTTGCCCCACGTCTGGCGAGAGCGGTAGCCGTGGCCCGGCCGATGCCCGCCGACGCACCAACGACGAGCACCCTCTTCCCCGTGAGCGGCTCCATCGAGGCGGAGATTACAGGTTCTGTGAACGCGCGTGGCCCCTATAGGGGCCACGCGCGTTCACAAATCATGAATGTCACGGTGGACACTCCACGGTCACGCCGAGAAGGTGCCGTCGGGCAACAGCCGCACCTTCTCGCCGCAGAACTCCCTATCGACCATGTCGGCCATCAGCCCCGGTGCAGTGGTTGTCGCCACGGTCCTCGTGCCGTCAGGCAGGTCCGCGACGACCACGCCCAGCTCGGGACCGTCCCGGTCGTAGGTGACGGTGTAGCCCGCGACCGTGCCCCACGAGTCGGAGTTGGGGACGACCTCGGCAACAGCAGTTCGCTGTTCGACCTCGGCACTGACGTCTGCGACGGCGGCAACGTGACCGGAGGGCGTGCACGACCAGATGCCGAACCCCTGCTTGGTGAGCGTCACACTCACCGATGACACCAGCCCCACGCTGCGAGGATCGCCCCGCAGCACTCGGGCCATCTCAGCCATGGCCTGGAACACGAAGTTGTTGAGCGGACCTCCCGCAAACGTCATGCCCCCCGTGACAGTGAGCGGACCCTCCAGCGCGATTCCGAGCTCCCGGGCGTAGATCTGCACCGCCGCCGGGAAGCAGCTGTAGAGCTCCAGGTGGTCGATGTCGTCGATCCGGATACCCGCCAGCTCAGCCGCGCGCCTGCCGGCGATCTGTGCGCCTGGGCAGCGATGCAACTCCCGTCGGCTCGGCACCGGGACCATGTGATTGGACTCGGTGCCCGATCGCAGGAACACCAGCCGATCCCTCGGAATGCCGAGGCCGGCGGCTGTCCCCGCCGAGGAGATGATGAGCGCACCGGCCTGGTCCACGTTCCACTGCGAAGTCAGGAGCTTCGTGTAAGGAAAGGCCAGCAGGCGGTTGCCCGGCCCAGGCTCGGCGATCTCCTCTGCGCTGTATCGCTCCCGGTTCCAGGCGTGTGCGTTGCCGAGGGCTACCCGGTTGAAGCGCTCCCAGAGCTGACCCATCTCTCGCCGATGAGCTTCGAGCGAGTTCCCGTTCGCGTACCGCAGCGCGTTCTCGAGCGTCGCATAGCCGACCACCGGGCTGACGAGCTGGGTGGCGAGCTCGACGTCGGTTACAAGCGGCTGCTCCGGTCTCAGCACCTCGTCGGGCAGATCGCCGCGCTGGGTGCTCTCGACAACCTCGATGCCGGCGATCCTCGCCTGCTGCTCGCGGTACCTCGCCTCGCCGCCGACGATGACAGCCACCTCCAACTCCCCGGCCGCGACAAGGCTGCAAGCTCGGTTGATGAGCGCCTGTTGGAGTATCCCGACCTCGGCCAGCACGGTGTGCACCTCACCCAGGCCCGTTCGTCGAGCTATCAGCCGTCCCGGATCCGTATAGCTCCACATCCCCCGGGGCACCGCCAGCCACTGAGCTCGTTCCAGCAGCGTCCGGCTCCCGGCATCCTCAGCCGCCCGCTCTACGGCCAGGGCCATCAGCTCTGCGGCTTCGGGACCGGTGGCAGCATCGTCGATCCTGCCACCGGCGACACCCACACCTGCCAGTACCGGCGTTCGGGGATCGAGGCTCAACTCACTTGTGCGGCTGCTCCACCCTCAGACGGAGGCCGCAAGCCCAGCGAGGTCGTCGACGGCCTCGGTGAGCCGCTCGCCGAGGGGGCCAGCGATGCGTTCGGTGACCAGCTCAGCCACCGTCCGGTAGTACCACACGCTCCGGTCGCGACCGAGCGCCAGATCGACCCCCTCCTCCGAATCGGCGACACCACTCGGGATGGCAGCCGTGAAGCTCGCGAAGGCCTTTGCTCCGTCGCGGCGGATCAGCTCGGTGAGAGAACGGACGTTGTCGAGCTTGTCGCACGCCGCCACCAGGAGCGTGCGCTCCGGGACCGAACGCAGCGCCGCGACGTGGGCTCGCTTCCGTTCCTCCCAGGCCGCCTTGGGGATGTCCTCGCCGGTGAGCGAATCGGACAGAGCACGGACCATCTCCGCGATCGCGGTGCCGAACTCGGCCTCGATCTCGGCCAGTTGCTTCTCACCGCCGTGATCCTCTGCCGTGTCGTGGAGCAGCGCGACCATCTGCTGCTCCTCGTCGCCCCCGAACTCCGTCACCAGGGCGCACACCCCGAGCAGATGGGACAGGTACGGTGCGCCTGTTGCCCTGCGCTGATCGTCGCGGTGTACCCAGGCCGCGTAGTCCAGCGCCCTCGCAAGGCGACTTGTAGCCGTCTGCTCAGCCGTCGAAGCCCCGGCTACTCGCTGATCCACGGTGGCAATCATTCCAGGTGCTGTCCCTCGGGTCACGTCGACACCGGCATGACCTGCCCGAAACCTGGCAGACGTCTGCTGCCACAGGGCCTTGATCGGCTTCCGCCGGGGGGGCTGAAGGCTCGCAACTGGATCGTCACGAGCTTTGTCTCGGCCACCAACGTGGTGCTGACAAGGGGCTAGCGTCAGCCCCGTGGCCCGAGCTCAGATCCTCGAGAGGCCGGCACCGGCTGATTCCTCGCCCTTGAAGGCGGTCACCGTAGCCGACCTCGACATCGCTCCCGACGAGGTCCTGATCGATGTCGCAGCGTGCGGCGTCTGCCGGACCGACCTCCAACTCTGCGAAGGCGACCTCCGGGCCCACCAGCTCCCGATAGTGCCGGGACACCAGATCGTGGGCACGGTGGCCGCAATCGGCTCGGAGGTCTCACCGCACCGACTCGGTGAGCGCGTCGGCGTCGCCTGGATAGCCTCGGCCTGCGGGATCTGCCGCTACTGCACCCGGGGGCTCGAGAACCTCTGCGACCACGCGGCGTTCACCGGGTGGGACCGAGACGGCGGCTTCGCCGAACGGGTCACCGCCCGGAGCGACTTCGCCTACCCGCTCCCTGACGACTTCTCCGACATGGCTGCCGCTCCCCTCCTCTGCGGGGGTGTGATCGGCTACCGGGCGCTTGGGATCGCCGGCGTCGAGCCCGGCCAGCGGATCGGCCTGTACGGGTTCGGGTCCTCGGCCACCAGCGTCATCCAGATCGCTGTCCACTGGGGCTGCGAGGTGTTCGTGGCCACACGATCGAGGCACGAGCAGCAGCGGGCCTTGGACCTAGGAGCGGCGTGGGCAGCCGGCTACGACCAGGAGCCACCGGCACCCCTCGACGCGGCGATCACCTTTGCGCCGGTCGGGGACGTGGCCATCCGAGCGCTGGAGGCACTCGACAAGGGAGGAACCCTCGCCATCAACGCCATACACCTCGATCGCATACCGGAGTTCTCCTACGACCTGCTGTGGGAGGAGCGCTCCATTCGCTCGGTCGCCAACGTGACCAGGCGGGACATAGTGGAGCTGCTCGAGCTTGCGATCGAGATCCCCATCGTCTCCCAGACCCAGGAGTACGCGCTCGACGATGCCAACAGGGCCCTCCTCGACCTGCGGGAAGGCCGGGTATCGGGCTCGGCCGTCCTGAGGATGTGACGGCGGGGCTTGGATTCCCCCGATTCGGGACCGCCAAGGCGGGCCAGGCGCGACCAATCGATCCCAGAACAGGTGGGCGGTGGACCGGCTCAGCGCATCAGCTCGCCGGCGTTCACGAGCAGCGACTGGCCGGTGATCATCCGTGAGCGGTCGGAGCACAAGAAGACGACAGCGTCGGCCACCTCTTCGTCAGCCGGTATCTCACCCAGCGGCATGCCCGCGGTGAGCTCGGACACGATCTCATGGCGCTCGACACCACGCGCCGACGACTGCCAGTCCACGTACAACTCGACCGGCGGCCCCCACATCCACGTCGGCACGACCATGTTGACCCTGATCCCGTCGGGCCCGAGCTCTTGGGCCAGGTGGTAGGTCGCCGAGAGCAACGCCCCTTTCGAGGCGGCGTAGGCGATCTGGGGCACCGCCGGCGACGGGAGCAGCATGGACTGCGACCCGATCAGCACGATCGCTCCACCGCCGGCGCTGAGGGGCTCCACCGCCGCCCGGACCACGTTGATGGTGCCGATCACGTTGACCTCCAGAGCCTTGCGCCAGTCATCCGGCGACGAGTCCCGGAGCCCGCCGAGCACAGTGTCGAGCGCCGCCACGACGACCACCGCGTCGAGAGAGCCGAACCGTGCGACCGCAGCTGCCATGAGATCGAGGCACGACTGCGGGTCGGTGATGTCAGCTGCGAACGCCGCCACTTGTCGCCCATCCGGGTCGATCCCAGTGGCAATCGTGTCGAGCTTCTCCGCGGACCTGGCGGCGATCATCACGCTGGCGCCGTCGCGAGCCGCCACCGTTGCGATCTCGCGACCCAGGCCGGGGCCGACCCCTACCACCGTGACCGTCTTGCCTTCGAGCACCTCGCCTCCTCTGGGGTCATGACGACTGGTGCACGTTAACCCTGATTGTTTGCTGACGACCGCGGCGATGCGGGTCTTGGGGGTGATGTCGTCGAAGCCCTGGGGGCCTGACCTCCTGGTCTCGATCGCCGCCTACGGGACGAGCGCGGATGGTGCGGGACTGCCCGGGCTCTCTAGGCTGTGGTGGTCACCTGATCCGAAGACGCACGAAGGGAAGGGCGCGGATGGCGTTCAACGGAAGGGTCGCATTCGTCACCGGCGCGGGGAGCGGGATAGGTCAGTTGGCCGCTCGTCAACTGGCGGGACGCAAGGTGCACGTCGCTGCTGTCGACGTCGACGAGGGTGGCCTCAAATCCACCGCCGAAGGGCTGGACACGGTCCATACCCAGGTCGTCGACGTGACAGACCTGGAAGCGCTCTGCTCGGCGGTCAAGCGGGTCGAGGCCGAGTTCGGCCCCATCGACCGCGTCTACAACTGCGCGGCGATCATGCCGCTGGGACTACTGACCGACCAGGATCCGGCGCTCGTCCAGCGGATGATGGAGATCAACTACGGGGGCCTCGTGAACGTCACTCACGCGGTCCTGCCCTCCATGCTCCAGCGGAAGGCCGGTGACTTCATCAGCTTCTGCTCGATGGCAGGCCACCTGCCGGCGATCTACATGGGCGCGTACAACGCGTCGAAGTCCGCGGTGGCCACCTACACCGAGGTCCTCTATCACGAGAACCTTCGCAGCGGCGTCCGTTTCGTGTGCGTCTGCCCGCCTGTCGTGAACACCCCTCTGCTCCAGCAGGGCCGCGACACGGTGTGGCCGAAGATCCTCGACGAGACAACCCCGATCGAGCCTCAGGTCGTGCTCGACGCGATCGAGGCTGCGTTCGACCGTGGCGACTTCTGGGTCATGCCGGGCAGGGACAGCAAGACCGCTTGGTGGATGCGCCGCCTGGCACCCGAGTTCCTCTGGAGGCGTGTCCACAAGCTCGAGGGGCGCTGAGCAAGCGAAGCCACACGACGTCGGCCTGGTTCCCGAGGGTCGTTGTCCCATCCCTGGATCCGTGGCTACCGTCGGTGGGTGAGAATTTTCAAGTGGGTCTATCCCTTCGTGTTCCTCGCGATCTGGCTCGCCATCATGGGCCTGCCCAGGCTCCTCCCGGAGTCGATCACGACAGCGGCACCTGACACCGAGATCCCCGAGGGTGGGACCGGCTTCGACACCGTGCTCGAATCACCCGCACCGGAGGTCGGATCGGATCCCGACGACTGGTGTGTTGGCGAAGTCGCGCAGTACATCGACTGTGAGGCCTTCGAATCCGACGTCTACTGGGACCACGTCTCCTCTCTCGACATCGAGGTCGTGATAGCGGCCGACGGCAATGCCACCTTCACCGAGACATGGGTCCAGGAGTTCTTCACCAGTGGCCACGGCATGCTCAGAGACGTCCTCGTCCGGCAGCGCTACGACGACGCCTACGACCGCGTCTACCCCTTCGAGTTGATAGGTGTCACCGCTTCGGAGGGTACGCCATCGGATGCCTCCGTGGAGCATTCGGGGAACTACGAGACGGTTCGCATCGGCGACGAGGACGTCTGGATCACCGGCACCCACACCTACACGATCACCTACGAGGTGAAGGGCACACTCAACGAGCAGCGCGACAGCGGGACGGGCGAGGAGTGGGTCGAGTTCTATTGGAACATCCTCGGCGAAGAGAACGCGTTCGACACCCGCGACATCACCGTGAGAGTCGAGACACCCGGCGACGTGTCACGGGTTGCGTGCTTTGCCGGCCCACGGTTCTCCACCGCCTCGTGCGACACGGCAGCAACTGACGCGGGGGCCGCCCTGTTCAACCAAGAGGAGTTGGATGCTGGCAGCCCGATGTCCGTCGTCGTCGCCATCCCCCCCGACGCGGTCAGCGTCGACGGGCCGATCCTCGACGAACGCTGGAGCCTCCAACGGGCCTTCGAGCGGACACCGGCCACTCTCGGGGTCAGCACTGCGATCCTGGTCGTCGTCATGGGATCCTTCGGGCTGCTGCTCTGGGCGAAGGGGCGCGACCGCCAGGCGCTGGGATCACCGGTCGACGTCGCTTTCGCCGGCGATGTGATCGAAACCGAGAGGGTCCCCCTGTTCGGCGACAAGACGACTCCTGTCGAGTTCGCCCCTCCCGACGGCATCAGGCCGGGTGAGATGGGCACGCTGCTCGACGAGGTGGCGAACCCCCTCGACGTGTCGGCGACCATCGTCGACCTGGCAGTCCGCGGCCACCTGCGCATCGAACCAGTCGATGAGAAGAAGCGGGGCAAGGCCGAGGACTACCGCTTCGTCAAGCTCCAGGGAACGGGCAGGCTCCTCTCCTATGAACACCTGCTCTACGACAAGCTGTTCGGCGACAGCGACACAGTGCTCCTCTCGGAGAAGAAGGACAAGTTCTACAAGTCCCTCGCGAAGGTGCAAGACGCCATGTACGACCACGTCGTCGAACAGGGCTGGTTCACCAGACGTCCCGACCGCACGCGCGCCCGCTGGCTCGGAGCCGGCACGGGCATCCTCGTGATCGGCCTGGCGGTGACGGCAGCGCTGGCCTGGCTCACCCACTGGGCGCTCGTCGGTGTTCCCCTCGTCGTCGGGGGCTTGATATTCCTGATCGGCTCGCGCTGGATGCCCCGACGCACGGCTAAGGGAACCGGTGTGCTCAAACGGGTGAAGGGGTTTCGCGAGTTCATCGAGCACTCCGAGGGGTACCGTGCCAGCTGGGCCGAGCAGCGAAACATCTTCTCCGAGTACCTGCCGTACGCGATGGTCTTCGACGCCACCGAGAAGTGGGCCAAGGCGTTCGAGGAGATGTACGGCGAGCCGCCCGACACATCTCAGTGGTACGTCGGATCACACGCCTTCACCGCGCTGACCTTCAGTCGCTCGCTGGACAACTTCTCGTCGAGCGCCGGGCACAGCCTCACGTCGACGCCGGGGGGGTCCGGCGGAAGCGGCTTCTCCGGTGGCGGAGGATTCTCAGGCGGCGGCGGAGGGGGTGGCGGCGGCGGCCGCTGGTGAGTGCGCCCGACCCGAGCAGCCCGGGACAGCGCGCCGGCTCAGGCCGCGTCTTCCTCGGGCGGTTGGTCGTCGTTGTCCATCGCCAGGGTGATGAGCTTGCCGATGCCGAGGGTGACGATCAGTCGACGGCCCGGATCCAGCTCGTCGATCACAGCCTCCATCGCCTTGATGTCAGGATCGTGGATCAACTGATCGGCGCCCACTCGGGGGTCTCCTTTGCTCGCTGCCTGGCAGGATGACGGGACCCGCAAGGTCGGGTCTCGGGTACATGCTCCCACTCCCAGCCGTGACCAGCGTGGACGTTCGGGATCCGGACTTCAACCCAGCTACCTCACGTTGTGTAGCCACGCCACCACAGATGGCTCGGGTCAGCGGTGAACACGCGCCCGCCGGGCCGGCCTGCTCCGAGCGCTGAGACGGAAATCACACGCCAGCCACCGCGGTGCGGGGGTGAGCGGGCGGTCGGGTGTTGGGCTCTCGCCGCCAACTGCTGTTGACCCGCCAGAACACCCAGCAGCCCAGACCTATGACGATCGGGGGCAGGAAGGTCAGGGCGCGAAAGACCAGCACGCCCGCCGTGATCAAGTCGGTGACTCCGTCGGGCTGTCCCTTGGAGGAGAGGAAGAAGACATAGGAGACCTCGGCGACACCGAGGCCACCGGGGGTGATGGGGATGGCGGTGATGAGCCGTACGAACGAGAACGCCACCAGTGCCCGGAACCAGCTCACATCGCCTTCGCTCACCCCGACGAATCGCAGGGACATCAACAGCACCACGAACAACGAGAGATGGCTCACGAGCAGGGCCGCGAGGAGCCTCACACCCCTGAAGCGGAGGAGGTTGACTATGTCGAGGCGGAACTTCACGGCGGAGCCGGCCAGGTCGACCGGGGGACGGCGGAATCTCGTGAGGAACCAGTTCACCAGCCGAGTGAGGATCTCTCCCACCCGCCGGGCGAACCCCTCGGAGTTGAGGGCCAGGCCGATCACGATCCCGGCACCGACCAGCATCGCGGACCCGATTGCCACGGCTGTGATCAGGCCCGGGCGAAGGTCCCCGCTGATGGCCGCACCGAGCGAGACGAGCACCGGCAAGCCGAGCTTCACTGCCTGGTCACCGATGCCCGCCAGCAGCAGGCCAGACGAGATCGCGATGAGGGTGAACCCCCAGGACTGGTACATCGCGTAGCTGACGCCCAGCGCCCACGCGCTACCACCGGGAATGGTGTTCGCCACCGCGGTGGAGGACTGGTGAGCGACGCCGGCTTCAGGCAGACGCAGCGACGGCAGGACCGATGTCAGGACGAACCATGCGGCGACGATCGGCAGGGCGGCAGCAACGACCAAGAAGACGACCTCGGCCCAGTTCATCGAGTCGATCGCCGCCCAGACGTCATCGAAGTCAGCGAGCTTCGGGAACACACCGATGAAGATCAGCAGCACGACCCCCAGCGACGTGGCGACCTGCAGAGCCCGGCGCCACAGCGCCACCGGTGCTGCCTCTGACTCGAGGAAGGTCTTACCGCTACCCGGCCGGCCGTCGTCTCGCACCTGGGTGATCCTCGGCTGCAACCGTAGCTCCACCGCCCGCGCCGGCGGCCACCAGTTGACCCATCGAGGACGTCAGGATCCAGCTGGATCCGGATTCGGCTCGCCGTCGTGCTGGTCTTCGTGGTCTTCTGGCTGGTCCGCCCGTGCTTCTTCCTGTTGGTGGTCGCGCTGGTCTTGTTGCACGGGGTCGAGCGCCTCGCTGGTCGCCGTCGTCGACACGGCCTCGTCCTCGGTGAGCGAGGGCTCATCGCGTCGATGCCGAGTGCGGCGCCGCGAGCGCACGATGGCGCGAGCCAGGAACAGGACCACGATCACGAGCGTGATCGTCAACCAGATCCGCAGCACCCGCTTCACGAATCGGGTGACGAAGGGCTCGATCACCTCGGCGGTCGACTCCACGACGGCGTGGGACACGCGTGAACTCACCGCATCGAGCGGATCCTCGACACCACCTCGTTGCCGGGCTCGTCTGCTTCGCCGCCGTACCAACTGATTCCTCCTGGGCGGACCTGTCGGCCGCATCGCATCAAGGGTAGCCCTGATCGCTCACGCGTTCGCCCGAGCAGCTCGCCGGCCGGTTGGCCCGCAACTCACCCAACTCCTACGCTGGGGATCGTGAGCGTGTACACGATGTCGGGTCGCAGCCGACGCCGTGTAAGCGCTACCTCTGATGCCGGACACGGAGAGGGGCGAGACCCGGATGACGAACCCGACCCCTGTTGACCCGATCTCTGCGCTCGTGCACGGCGGTTCCATTGAGGTGGAGTCCAGCGACACCGTGCAGGACATCGCGGTCATACTCACCGAGAACGAGATCGGGGCGGTGTGCGTCCACGGGCCGGAAGGGCCCATAGGCATCGCATCGGAGAGGGACATCGTCCATGCTGTCGCGGAGGGAGTGGATCCCGACGTCGAGCGGGCCACTGACGTCATGACCTTCGAGTTGGTCAAGCTCGACCACGAACAGCCCATAGAGGTCGCGGCCAAGACCATGGTCGACGGTGGCATCCGCCACCTGGCGGTGGTCGAGGACGACAAGGTGATCGGAGTGGTTTCGATTCGCGACGTGCTCGCGGTCTACCTGGGCTGACCCGCTGACCCATCGTGCGTCGTTTCACAACGCTGCTTCGGCGACCCCACGAGGTATCCGGGCTAGCCTCCTGGGGATGTCCGAACGCACTCGCCAGCCGCGAACCATCCATGCACTCGCCGCCTGCGTGCTCGTGTGCAGCTTGATCTTCGGTACCGTCACCGCTGTCTCAGCCCAGGGCGACACGACGACTACCACAACCAGCACGACGACCAGTTCCACTACTTCGACAACCGAGGCACCCACCACCACCGAGGCACCCACCACCACCGAGGTGCCCCCGACCACAGAGGCGCCCACCACCACAGCCACCACACAGCCCGAAGAAGACGGCGAGAAGATCGACTGGGGGAAGACAGCCCTGATCATCGGCGCAATCGCGCTGGGTGTCGTCATCTTGTTGATCATCATCGGCGCGATCGTGCGGTCCAGCAGATCCCATCAGCGAATCGAGGCCGCTTGGGAACAGAACACGCGTGCCGCCTACGAGGAAGCCGCGTGGGCCCACGACGCCCTGGCCCCAGCCCAGACAACCGCTGCCGACGCGCAGAACAAGCTGGCCGAGGCCGAACGTCGTGTCAACAACCTCACAGCCCGACTCGGACGCCTCTCGGTTGAGTCCACCCACAAGCAGGCGGGGCAGGCTGTCGACAACGTCCGCTCATCGGTCACGACAGTGCTCAACTCGTACCGTGAGTATGCCAACCTCCAGATGCAAGGTGCCGCGCCCGGCGATGCTGCCGGGGCTGCCAGCACCTTGGATCTGCGCCGCAACGAACTGGAGCAGGCTCTCGAGGTGCTACGCCGGTACGTGTGACCAGCAGCCGAGATGTGCGACGGGACCGGTTCGCCGCCCCATCGCGTTCGAGCCTGGCCGAGTGCCAGGCTCAGTCGTTGGCCGCAACCTCCTCGTCGGCCCCGGCTTCGGCCTCCTCGGCTGCCCGCCTCTTCTTCTTGCGGCGTCGCCGCCAGAACAGCAGTCCACCTAGTGCGGCGATTGCCCCGGCAATGAGGCCCTTGTTGGCATCAGCCATGGGATCTCCTTCTGATCCGACCCAGAGAACGACACGCTAGCGCGTGAAGGCCCCGCCCAGCCCACGGCACTGGCCTCAGGTGGGTCCTGGGCCTTCTGGCCGGGCCCCAAACGGCTCCGCGGGACACCTCGCGTCGAACCCGCGCCCAGGTCTCGTCTGGCGTCAGCCCAGCTCGGGGCCGAGAATCGACACGAAGCTCACCATCTCGCCCGGATAACCGCCGAGGTTGTGCACGAGTCCGAGCTTCTTGTCGGTGGTTATCCGCCGCTCCGGTGGCGCTTCGCCACGCAACTGCAGCCAGTTCTCGTAGTGCATGCGCAACCCCGATGCGCCGATCGGGTGGCCGAAGCTCTTGAGGCCTCCGTCGGGGTTGACCGGTAGCTCTCCCTCGAGATCGAAGGTCCCGGAGACGATCTCCTTCCAGCCCATCCCTCGCTCGGCGAACCCGAGGTCCTCGGTGAGTATCAGCTCGGTCGGAGTGAAGCAGTCGTGCACCTCGGCCATGGCGATCTGCTTGCGGGGATCGGTGACACCGGCCTGGGAGTAGGCGTCCCGAGCGCAGCTCACGACCTCGGGGAAGGTCGTGTAGTCGTAGTCCGGATCGAGGTTCCCGGCCCCTGTGCCGGCCACGAACGACAACGCTTTGATGTAGAGCGGCTTGTCGGTGTAGCGCGCCGCGTCCTCGGCCCGCACGACGATGGCGGCAGCCGCGCCGTCGCCGACACCGGCGCAATCGAAGACCCCGAGCGGGCCGGCTATCAGCGGTGCCTGGCAGATGACCTCCTTGGCGACTTCCTTGCGGAACTGCGCCAAGGGATTCCGTGCGCCGTTGTGATGGTTCTTCCACGAGATCCGCGCGAGGCAGTCCTTCAGCTCGTCGGGGTCGATGCCGTACTTCTTGGCGTAGGCGGGAACGATCAGGCTGTACATCGCCGCGGCCGTGAGGCTGCGGCCAGTGCCGTCGTTGGGTGGCCACGAAGGCGGCAGACCCTGGTAGCCGCTGTCCTTGACCTTCTCGCCGCCTACCGCCATGGCCACGTCGTAGGCACCGCTGGCGACCGCGTAGGCGGCCTGGCGCAGCGCCTCGGAGCCGGTGGCGCAGAAGTTCTCCACGCGGGTCACCGGCTTGTTGTCGAGCTTGAGGGGACGGGCCAGGGTCATGCCGCTGACGCCCGAGGCCGCTACCCCGAGCCAGTAGGCATCGACGTCGGCCTTGGCGATGCCCGCCGACTCGTAGCACAGGTTCGACGCCTCGAGCAGCAGGTCGTCGAGGCTCTTGTCGAAGTGCTCACCAAATGGCAGGCAGGACATCCCGACGATTGCGACCTCATCCTTTATTCCGTGCGAGCTCACCTACATCGCCCCCTCAGCTCTGGCACTCGGTATCCCTGATCGGGTGAGCATCCTCCACACCCCTCATGGGGCGGGCCTTCCAGAAGTAGTTGTGTATGCCGTCGGAGGTGTAGAGGCGGCGGAAGGTCATCTCGACCCGGTCGCCGAGTCGGACCTCGTCCGCCTCCACGTCGGTCAGCTCGATCGGCACACGGCCGCCTCCGTCGAAGTCGATCACCGCGGCCACGATGGGCGGGCTCTCCGAGTACGAAACCCGATCGACCGTGAAGGTGGCCACGGTGGCCGGCGTGTCCGCCATGGGCGCCGGGTCCATGTCGTCCTGGCGGTCGCCTTTCATGGCAACACGCGCCGGCGGTAGGTGAAGCAGGCCACTGGAGCGGTCACGAGAGCCGACGAAGGCGAACTTCCAGTCGACCGAGCGGCCGGCTGCCGAGCCGGAAGGCCGGTCGGGCTCAGGCCGGCGAGGCGGCTCGACCCGCAGGTAGCCGCGCCAGCTCAAGAACTTCCCGTAGGAGATGTCACCACCGGACGCAAGCTGCTGCTCGATCGGGCGGGCGGGCGCGAACGCGTCGACGGCGTCGGTGGTACGGAAGAGCACGACGTCAGCACCGTCGGCGAGGACGACGAGGGCAACCACCTCCGCCGGCGATGCCTTGTCGAGTGCCGACGCCAACAGCAGCCCGGGGTGAGCCGTTCCCGTGTTGCCGACCGTGGCCGACAGGTCGTCCACGAGCTTGTCGTTGTCGATGCCTAGGCGGCGTGCAGCAGTTCGCACGGCGCGGGCGTGCACGCCCGTCAAGATGACGGCATCGATGTCCTCGGGACCCAGTTCCGCCTGCTTGAGAGCCCCGTTCCATGCCTGTTCGGCGAGCGGGAGGTACTTGGTCTCACCGAATCGTTCCTCCCACACCTTCGAGCGGTTCTCACCGGGAAGCCGCCACCGGTCGAGGAACTCCTCGGTGGCCGAGCCGGCCCCGAGGAACTCGGCGATCACCGGACCGTCGGCGTCACCGTCGTCGCCGACCAGGAAGGCGGCAGCGCCGTCCCCGCCGGCGCTCTCGTCGGCCCCGGTCGGCAGGCCGTTGCGGAGATCGGACGTGACGACGAGCGTCTCTTCGGTACCGCTGAGCGCGGCACGCAGGGCGCCCACGCCGCACCTCACCGCCGCGCCCGTGTCCATGGCGGCGACATCGGTGTCGAGGCGCAATACGGCGTGTATCGCCGTGGCGTTGGTCTTCTCGAGGTAGGCAGGCTCGGCGGTGGCGAACCAGAGCGAAGCGGGGTGGATCTCGTGCCCGAGCGAGCGCACCACGAGGCGCGCCGCCTCGGCCCCCATGGTGGTGGTGTCCTCGTCATATGACGCAACTGCCCGGGTCCCTCTGCCACCACCGGATCCGAGCAGCTCCGCGACAGCCGATCGGTCCAGCCGGTGATAGGGCACGTAGCCGGCGTAGCTGATGATCCCTCGCATCCGTCCCCCTCCGCTCGGCTCGGAGATGGGCATTGTACTCCTCGCACTCGACTCAGCTGTTGGCCGGCCAGGCGCCGGAGCCCTGAAGGCCGGGCATCTCGTCCGGGGAGAGATGCCCGGTTGCGCCTGCGGGATCAGGGTTGGCCAGGCGGATGTGGCGCGGGTGGACTGCCACGCCCTTCGGCCATATCATCGGACTAGTTCTGACGGTCCGTCAGAAATGCAGTCCGGTGGCGCCGGCTTGATGAGCAGGTGCCTCAGGGCCGACCGGAAGGGATCGGGGCATGGACTTCGAGTTCTCCCAGGAGCAGCTCGACTTCGAGAAGGCTGTGGAGGCCTTCCTCGACGAGCATGACGACCCCGACGTCTTCGACGTGACCCGGGAGAACATGGCGCAGATCGTCGACACCCCCAAACGCCGGGAGTTCATGGCGGCGGTGGGAGCCAAGGGATGGCTGGGCCTCACCTGGCCGGCGGAGCTCGGCGGCGGCGACGGCGAGGGGGTGTACGAATACCTCCTCAACGAGCGGCTGGCGGCCCGGGGCGGGCCCCAGATCGGCAAGGGCGTCGGGATCATCGGCAAGACGATCATCGCTCACGGCTCGGAGTTCTTGAAGAAGGAGTTCTTACCCAAGATCCTTCGCAACGAGGTCGAGTTCGCGGTCGGTTACAGCGAGCCCGACGCCGGCTCCGATGCTGCATCCATGAAGCTCAAGGCCACCCGAGCCGAGCGGGACGGCAAGTCCGGCTGGGTGCTCGACGGCCAGAAGACCTGGACCACCTCGGCCCACTTCGCCGAGTGGTACTGGGTCGGCGCCCGCACCGACCCCGACGCACCCAAGCACCACGGCATCACCCTCTTCCTCGTCCCCCTGGATCACCCGGGCATCACCATCAACGGCATCTGGACCATGGGCGACGAGCGCACGAACGACGTCTTCCTCGACGACGTGTTCGTACCGGACGAGTACGTCGTCGGCGAGGTCAACAAGGGATTCCAGTACATCTCCCAGGCGCTGGACCTCGAGCGCTTCACCATGTTCACCTACTCCCCCATCCAGCAGCGTCTCGACCTGCTGATCGGGTACGTGCAGGGCGCCGAACGCGACGGCAGCCCCTTGAAGGACGATCCAATCATCCGCCGGCAGGTCGCCCAGTTGGTGACCCAAGCCGAGGTGTCGCGAGTGCTGGGCCTGCGCGTCGTCGCCGAGTCGATGAAGGTGGAGGAGAAGGGCGGGCCGCCACCCACCACCCACTCGTCGGAGTACAAGCTCTACACCACCGAGTACTCCAAGCGCCTCGCCGACGCCTCGATGGACATCGCCGGACCCGGATCGCAACTGCGGGTCCACACCGAGGAGGCACCCATGAAGGGCAGAGCCGAGTCGACGTATCGCTACACGGTCATCGACACGATCGGGGGCGGAGCCTCGGAGATCCAGAAGAACATCATTGCCCGTCGCCTGCTGGGGCTCCCCAAGAACTTCTAGGCAGATGAGCGGAACCGGACTGCTGCAAGGTGTGAGGGTGCTGGACCTCGCCAGCGTCGGCCCCGCGGCACGCGCATCGCGCTGGCTCGCCGACTACGGCGCCGGGGTCATCAAGGTCGGGCCCGTTCCCCGGCACAGCGGAGTCCAGATATCGCCGCCGTTTCACGCCTACAGCGGCCACCGCCTGATGAAGCGCGTGCTCCTCGACCTCAAGTCCGAGGACGGACGGGGGGCGTTCCTCAGGCTGGCCGGGAGCGCCGACGTCGTCATCGAGAGCTTCCGGCCCGGGGTGGCAGACCGCCTCGGTGTCGGCTATCGCGACGTCTGCAACGTCAAGCCCGACGTCGTGTACTGCTCCACCAGCGGCTACGGCCGCACCGGCCCGCGGTCCCGATGGGCGGGCCACGACATCAACTACCTGGCCGTCGGAGGCTTCCTCGCCTGCTCGCAACCACGAGCCGATGGCGGGCCACCGATCCCCGGCGCCACCATCGCCGACATCGCCGGCGGCGGGATGCAGGCGGTGATGTCGATCTGTGCGGCGCTGTTCCGCCGAGAGGTCAGCGGCGAGGGAGCGCTGCTCGACGTCTCCGTGGCCGACGGTGTGGCTGCGATGCTGTCGCTCTACATCGACGAGTACCTGGTCACCGGTGAAGCACCCGGGCCTGGCCACGACATCCTGACCGGTCGCTACGCCTGCTACGACCTCTACGAGTGCCGCGACGGGCGCTGGATCTCCGTCGGTGCCATAGAGCCGGCCTTCTACGCGAACCTCTGCCGGGCCCTGGGCCTCGACAAGTGGGTCGACCACCAGTCCGATGACGCGGTGCAAGACCAGATCCGTGACGACTTCAGGGCAACCTTCCTCACCCGGGACCGCGATGACTGGGTCGCCGAACTGGCACCGGCCGATACCTGCGTGGCACCCGTGAACTCGATCCCCGAGCTGGTCGAGGACGAGCAGTTCGGCTCACGCGCCCTGATCGTGGAGGCCGAACACGCCAGGCATGGCCGGTTCCGCCAGGTCGGGGCGGTGCTGGCCGGCCAGTCCGGCAGCGAGGTCCCGTTCCGGGTGCGAGATGTCGACGAGACCGACACCGAGGAGTTGCTGTCCGAAGCGGGCTTCTCCGGCGACGAGATCACCGGCCTCAAAGAGCAGGGGGTCGTGGCGTGAGTGACCTCCCGCCCGACGTCGAGGCGAAGATCGGCGTGATCCAGCACGAGGAGGAGGGCGGGTTCCCGGTTGAGCGGGGCTACATCTGGACCAGCTGCGCCTCGGTGGAGAACGGCAACCCCTTGTTCTGGGACGAGGCAGTCGCCTCGGAGGTCACCGGAGGGCCCATCGCGCCACCGACCATGCTCTCGGTGTGGTTCCGCCCGCATCACTGGTCGCCGGACCGGACAGAGCCGGCCCTGCCGTTGCAGGTCCATTTCGACCTGAAGGAGCGCTTCGAGCTCCCCGAGGCCGTCATGACCGACAACACCATCGTGTTCCACGAGCCGGTGCGACCCGGTGATCGCATACGCAGTCGCCAGGTTCTCCGGTCGGTCAGCGAACCCAAGACAACCAAGCTCGGCACTGGGCGCTTCTGGGTCATCGACGTCGAGTACCTCAACCAACATGACGAGTTGGTGGGCGTCGAGTCCTACACCGGGTTCGGGTACCGGAGGGGCAGCGATGGTGGCTGACACCGACAGCATCACTCTCGGCGGAGTGAGTGAGGGGGACGAGCTCCCGGTGCTGTCCTATGACGTGAGCGCCACCACGATCGTGTTGGGAGCGCTGGCATCGCGGGACTGGCGGCCGATGCACCACGACTACGACTTCGCAGTGAACCGCAACGGCATCCGGGACATCTTCATGAACACACCCAACCAGGCGGCGTGGTTCGAGCGCTACGTCACGGACTGGACGGGCCCCAAGGGCCGGTTGGGGAGAATGACGTTCCGCATGAAGGGCTCGGTCTTTCCCAAGGACACCATGACCATCTCGGGACGCGTCAGCGGCACCGAGATCGACGACACCGGCTGCGGCTGGGCCGACCTCGACATCGAGCTGAGCGTGGACGGTGACACCAAGACGAGCTGCCAGGCCCGCGTCGCTGTTCCCACCAGCAGCGACGACAACCCCTGGACCCGCCGCGGCGACCACTGGCAACCATGATTTGTGAACCGAAAAGGCCCCTATAGGGGCCATCCGCGTTCACAAATCGTGTTCGGGAGTGAGGAGAGCTGATGGACCTGGATTTCACCGAGGAGCAGCAGATGCTGCGCGAGATGGTGCGGGGCGTGTGCGGCTCGTATGCCTCGCTCGACGTCGTGCGCGAGATGGAGGACGACCCGGTCGGCTACCCGGCAGATCTCTGGGATCAGCTCACCGAGCTGGGGCTCACCGGGCTGATGATCCCCACCTCCTACGGCGGATCGGGCATGTCGATGCTCGACGCCGCCATCGTCTACGAGGAGCTCGGCCGTGCGCTGGCACCGTCACCGCATTTCGTCAGCTCCGTCATGGCCGCACGGGTGCTCGAGATCGCCGGTGACGACGACCAGAGATCCCGCTGGCTTCCCGAGATCGCCGGCGGCCGGACCGTCTTCACGACCGCCTGGCTCGAACCCGGCAGTGGCTTCTCGGCGCTCGGTGTGCAACTGCAAGCGGCCCCCGACGGCGACGACTTCATCCTCTCCGGCACCAAGTTCCACGTGCCGTTCGCCAAGGCCGCCGACCGCATCGTCGTGCTGGCGCGCACCGGCAGCGAAGCCGACGCGGTGGACCTGTTCATCGTCGATCCGGCCTCACCAGGGGTTTCGCTGGAACAGCAGAAGACGATCTCGTCCGACACGCAGTACCGCGTCGACCTGCGCGAGGTCCGGGTCAGCGCGACCGACCGGATTGGGAGCGCGAGCACCGGCTGGTCCACGTGGAACACCGCCATGTACGACGGTGCCATCCTGCTCGCCGCCTACGCCATGGGCGGGGCCCGCTACTCACACGAGATCACCACCCAGTACGCCAAGGACCGCGAGCAGTTCGACAAGCCCCTGGGCGCCTTCCAGGCACTCGCCCACTACCTGGCGGACGGCATCACCGAGATAGACGGGGGCACAACCCTTGTCTACGAGGCCGCCTGGGCGCGTTCGGAGGGCAAGCCCGTCGAACGGCTGGCCCCCATGGCGAAGCTGTTCGCCTGCCAGGTCTTCCGGGACGTCACCGCGACCGGCCAGCAGATATTCGGTGGGATCGGCTTCACGGTCGAGTACGACATCCAGCTCTACTTCCGGCGCGCCAAGCAGCTCCAGATCTCCTGGTGGGACACCCGCCACCTCGAGGAGCTCGTCGCCGCATCCGTTCTCGATGCGGTTCCCACCGCGTGAGGACCTCACGACGGCTTCGAGCCATCCGATAGGTGACACAGCCACCAGCCGACAGCGCCGCATAGGGAGGTTCCCTGCCGTGAGATACCACGCCGGCAAGCTGCTGGTCGCAGCCGGCCTGCTGCTCACCGCTGTGGTGCCGGCTGCCTGCGGTTCGGACGACTCGTCACCGACGACCAGCTCAGCCTCCGCCTCGACAGCTGCCGAGGCAACATCGAGCACCGGGGCTGCCGGCGACAACCAGGAGTCCAGCACGACCGCGGCTCCACCCACCTCCAGCCCCGGTGGCGAGGACTTCGACACCTGCATGGAGGACGAGCCCGCTGATCTCGGGCTCGCCGACACGTACGCCATCGAGGACGGCAACTTCTCCGAGGTCTCCGAGGAAGGGCTCCAGGCCTACATGACGGCGACGATCGAGTGCGGCCTCCTCACCACCGAGGTCGACGTGACCGAGGAAGACAAGGACTGCATGTCGACCGCTTGGGAGAACACCATTGCGACAACCGACGACCTGGCGGTTGTGGCTCAGGCGTTCGCTTCGGCTGACACCGCGAGCGAGGAGGCCAACGAGTTCGTCGAGCGCTGGTCCGGCGAGGTCTCCGTCACCTGCCCCGAGGTCACAGAGCAGGAGATGGAGGCGATCCTCAACCCCTGACCGGCGCCCGCGCCCGTTCGCCAGGTCGCCTGTCGCGATGAGAGACTGCACCTGACGCACACGTCAGCAATGATCCGCAGATCAGGGAGGTGGGGGTTGCGCCTCGGTGAGACCGCCAACGAGGGAGCGGCTGAGTACGGCAAGCCGCTGGACGGGGTGAGGGTCCTCGCGGTCGAGCAGATGCAGGCCCTGCCCTACTCCACCCAGTTGCTGGCCCGGCTCGGCGCCGAGGTCGTGAAGGTCGAGCACCCCGTCCACGGGGAGTCCGGGCGGGCCTCGCGTCCCCAGATGCTCGACCCCGAAGGGCGAGGTTGCGGGGCCACCTTCCTGCGCAACAACCTCGACAAACGCAGCCTCGGCATAGACCTCAAGACCGAGCGGGGCCGAGCCCTGTTGCTGGGTCTCATCCGTCGCTTCGACATCTTCGCCGAGAACTTCAAACCCGGGACGATGGACCGCCTCGGGTTGGGATACGCCGTGGTCTCCGGGGTGCACCCGGCGGTCATCTACCTGTCTGTCTCGGGGTTCGGGAACCTCGTCGAGTCCCCCTACAAGGACTGGCCCGCCTACGCCCCGATCGTCGAGGCGATGTCGGGGATCCTGTCCTACAAGCTCACCCCCGATCAGGCCCCGCTCATCGGGCCGGCGGGCGCGCTCGGAGACATCAGCTCGGCCATGTTCGGGGTCATCGGAACGCTCGCGGCACTCATCCACCGGGACCGCACCGGGCAAGGGCAGTGGGTCGACGTGGCCATGCTCGACTCGATGATCTCGATGGGCGACGTCGTCACGAACCTGTGGTCGCTCGGGGTGAGGCCCGACCCGTCGACCCGCGCCCCGCTCATCGTCCAGGCGTTCAAGGCCAAAGACGGCTTCTTCGTGATCCAGGTGATACGCGAGCACCAGTTCGACAAGCTCGCCGACGCCATCGGCCATCCGGAGTGGAAGGACGATCCCCGCTTCGCCGACCGGACCGGCTGGGTCAACCATCTCGACGACGTCATCCGTCCCGCCATCGAGGAATGGGCGGCGCCCCGCACCAAGCAGCAGGCCTGCGAGGACCTGACTGCCTGCGGCGTGGCTGCCGGCCCTAGCAACTTCGCCCCTGACGTGATCCACGACCCCCACGTGGCGGCACGCAAGATGCTCGTGGAGATGGAGCGCACCGACGGCGTGGACGAGCCAGTGCTGATACCTGGCAACCCGGTGAAGATGTCAAAGGTGATGGAGGGCCCCGAGACCCGCGTGCCCTGGGTCGGTGAGCACACCGAGGAGATCCTGAGCGCCGAGCTGGGTCTCGACGCCGGCACGCTGGCGGACCTACGAGGCCAGGGCGTCATCAACTAGGAGTTGCCCGCTGATGAGCCTGGTCACCGTCGACAAACCTCAGCCCCACACGACCGTCATCACGATGAGCCGTCCCGAGCGGCTCAACGCCATGTCGATCGAGCTCGTGATCGAGCTCTACGACAGGTTCGAGGAGGTAGCCGCCGACAACGACTGCTGGGTGGTTGTGCTCACCGGATCGGGCAGGGCCTTCAGCTCCGGCCTCGACCTCAAGGACTACGGGGTGATCCCCAACATCGACGGCCTCCAGATGGGACGCATAGCCCAGCGGACGATTCGCTACTACTCGCGGCTCATCCCCCAGATGCGCAGGCTGCCCCAGCCGATCATCGCCGCGGTCAACGGGGTCACCTACGGCGGCGGCCTGTGCCTGTCGCTGGGGGCCGACATACGCATCGCCGCCGAGTCAGCAGAGTTCAACGCAACCGGCATCGTGAACGGGCTCACCAGCACCGAGTTGGGCGTGAGCTTCCTGCTCCCCCGCCTCATAGGAGCGGCGCACTCCAACGACCTGCTCCTCACCGGCCGCAAGATCGGCGCCGACGAGGCCTACCGCATGGGGCTCGTCTCCAGGGTGGTCCCCTACGACGAGGTCCTCGACACAGCCCTGGAGATCGCCGAGGGGATGTGCGACTTCAGTCCTTACGGGCTGGCCATGACCAAGGACATCCTGTGGGTCAACATGGAGACCACCAGCCTGGAGTCGGCCATCGAGATCGAGGACCGCAACCAGCTCATGCTCGGCTTCACCGAGAACCTCCCCGAGGCGATCCGGGCCTTCGACCAGAAGCGGAAGCCCGTCTACACCGATGAGCCCCGCCGGGACATGTTCGACCAACCGCCGCCTGAGTGAGGATTCGACAATGCGCTTCTCGTTCGCCGAATCGATGACCGATCCCGCCTACTACCTCCCCCTCGCCCGAGCCGCCGAAGAAGCGGGCTGGGACGGGATGATCGTGCCCGACAGCATCTGCTACCCGGAGCAGTCCGATTCGACCTACCCCTACACGCCCGACGGTCGCCGGGAGTTCCTCGAGGACAAGCCGTTCATCGAGGCGTTCTCGCTCATCCCGGCCATGGGAGCGGTGACCGAGCGGCTCCGCTTCACCACCTTCGTGGTGAAGCTACCGGTCCGCCATCCCGTCCTGACTGCCAAGTCGGCGACTTCGGTCGCGGTGCTCACCGGCAACCGCTTCGGGTTCGGGGTCGGGTTGAGCCCCTGGCCCGACGACTACGAGATCTGCGGCCAACCCTGGAAGGCGCGCGGCCGGCGCATGGACGAGATGATCGAGATCGTCCGCGGTCTCGCCGGCGGCGGGTACTTCGAGTACCACGGGGACTTCTACGACATCCCCAGCATCAAGATCTGCCCCGTCCCGGACCGGCGGCTCCCCATCCTCGTCGGCGGGCAGTCCGAGCCGGCCCTGCGGCGGGCCGCCCGGCTCGGTGACGGCTGGATGCACGCCGGCGGTGACGCCGAGGAGTTGCAGCACCACCTCGACCGCCTCAGCGCGTTCCGGCGGGAATACGGCCGGGAGTCAGCACCTTTCGAGGTGCACGTGATCTCCCTTGACGCCTACAGCGTCGATGGCGTGCGCCGGTTGGAGGAGATGGGCGTGACCGACGCCATCGTCGGCTTCCGCGACGCCTACCAGATGCCCCAGGACAGCGAGGCGCTCCAGCAAAAGATCGACGACCTGACCCGCTTCGCCGAGGACGTCATCGCCAAGACCAGGGCCTGACCCTGTACCGTTCTTGGCAGCGTTTTCCGCGCATGGAGGGGTTATTGCTGCCAAGAACGTTTTTGGTGGTTGCCTTGGTGATCGGTGCCGGCACGGCTTGCACCTCGGGCACCTCGGGCACCTCGGGCACATCGGACACGGCCACTACCGAGGGGGCCGTCGCGCCGCTCGTGGTCGAAACCGATCTGGGGCCGGTGGAGGGCGAAGACCTCGACGGGCTCAGGGTGTTCCGGGCGATCCCGTACGCCGCGCCACCCGTGGGCGACCTGCGGTTCCGCCCGCCGCAGGAGCACGCCGGCTGGGAGGAGCCGCTGGAGACGACGGGCACCGGCGCCGCCTGTCCCCAGCCGACCAGCGGTGTGCTCGCATCGATCATCCAGGTCCCCGACTACTCCGAGGACTGCCTGACGCTCAACGTCTGGACCCACGCCGAGGACCGCAACCGCCCGGTGATGGTCTGGATCCACGGCGGCGGCTACACGACCGGCTCGGCGGGCCAGCCCCTCTACGACGGGGCGTCGCTGGCGAGAAACGGCGACGTCGTCGTGGTATCGCTCAACTACCGGCTCGGTCCCCTGGGGTTCCTCGTCACCGACGAACTGGCTCAGGAGTCCGGCGGTGAAGGAGTCGGCAACTACGGGATCCTCGACCAGGTGGCAGCACTCCAGTGGGTACAGGACAACATCTCCGCCTTCGGCGGCGACCCGGACAACGTCACGATCTTCGGCGAGTCCGCCGGCGGGTCGTCGGTGTGCGTGCACCTGGGCTCGCCCCTCTCTGAGGGGTTGTTCGACAAGGCGATCATCCAATCCGGCGGGGGCTGCAACCGCTACCGGGCTCCTGAGCAGTCCGGCGGGCCGTTGGCCGACTCGGCGCAGGCGACGGGTCAGGCGTTCGTGGATCGCACCGGCTGTGCCGGGTCCGGCGACATCCTCGCCTGCCTACGTGAGCTCCCGGTCGACGAGGTCGTATCGGCAACCGGCGCCAATGCGCTGGGCCTGTCCGCCTTCGGCCCGTCCATCGACGGAGTCGTGCTCACAAAACAGCCCGTCGACGCGCTCGCCGATGGCGACACCGCTGACGTCCCGATCCTGACGGGAGCCAACGCCGACGAGCTCAAGCTGTTCACCCTCACCCTCCCACCCGTGACCGAGGGGACCTACAGGCTGTTCCTCAACGCCTATGCGGGGTCACCCGAGAACAGCGATCTCCTCCTCGACCTCTACCCGCCCTCGGACTTCGCCTCGCCACAGGACGCCTTCGAGACCCTCGGCACCGACATCGGCTTCGTCTGCCCGGCCCTCGAGTTCGCGGCCAGCACCTCCGATGGGTCCGCGCCCTCGTTCGCCTATCTCTTCAAGCACCGCACAGGGGGAGTCGCCTCAACCATCGGTGCGGCCCACGGTGTCGAGCTCCCCTTCGTGTTCGGGACCCTCGACGTGGCCGGCCAACTCGCCGATCCGGGAGCAGCAGAGGAGGCGCTCGAGGCAACCATGCAACGCTACTGGTCGACGTTCGCCCACCGCGGCCACCCCGACGACGAGGGAACATGGCTGCAGTACGACCGCAACGCCCCCCTCGTCGCGCTGCTCGACGAGCCGGTCGAGACGACCGACGAGATCCGTGAGGGCCGCTGTGCGGCTCTCGCCGAGGCCGGGCTGGTCGGCTGAGCGGTCACAGCCCAGCGAGGCCCGTGGGCGCGCGTGGGCTCAATCCGCCGGCAAGAGATCAGCCCGTGGTCGCTTCGTGGACAGCCATCGCTGCACCGACGATGCCGGCGTTGTTGAGGAACTTGGCAGCGACCACGTCGTGGTCCAGATAGCCGAAGAACCTCTCGCTGCGCTTGGCGATGCCACCGCCGACTATCACCAGATCGGGGTTGACCAGCGCAGTGACGCGGTTGAGGTACTCGTTGAACCGCTTCGCCCACTTCTTCCAGCTGAGGTCCTTCTCCTTGCGGATGCGTCCCGCTGCCCTCGACTCGGCATCTCGGCCCCTCACCTCGATGTGTCCGAGCTCGGTGTTCGGTACGAGGACCTGATCGACGAACAGCGCCGTGCCGAGCCCTGTACCGATCGTGATGAGCAGCACCGTACCGTCGACACCCTTGCCCGCTCCGTGACGCATCTCTGCCAGGCCCGCGGCATCGGCGTCGTTCAACATGACGAACTCGCAACTCGCTCTCTCGCCGAACAGCTTGGAGGCGTCAAGGCCGACCCAACGACTGTCGAGGTTGACCGCAGTCAGGATCGTGCCGCCTTTGACGACGCCGGGAAAGGTGCAGCCCACCGGTCCGGAGTAGCGATGGTGGTCGACGATCTCGGCCACCACCTCGGCCATAGCCGGCGGTGTCGCAGGGTGCGGCGTCGGGATGCGGAAACGGTCAGCGGTCAGCTCCCCGCTCGAGACCTCGACCGTGGAGCCCTTCATCCCCGTCCCACCGATGTCTATCCCGAGATACTCCAAGTGTGCCTCCAGTTGCTCGTTTCGCCGATGAGTCCAGGCGCTCTCCCTGGCGACTCAGCCGCTGCTGCTCGGTTCCCACCAATGCTCGGTCGGGCCGAGCAAGTCGTCGGCCTGCTCCGGTCCCCAGGTCCCTTCGTCATAGGGGATCACCGGCTCGTCGAACTCCAGGACGTGGTCCACTATCGTCCATTGGGCCAGCACCGCGTCCTCCCGGGCGAACAAGGCCTTCTCGCCCTTCATGGCATCGCCGATCAGTCGCTCGTACGCCGAGGTCTCCTCACCGCTCTCGTCACAGACATAGAGCTCCACCTCCCGGCCCTCCAGGGTGGCACCCGGCTTCTTGGTGCGGGCGCCGATGGCGATCGACACGCGATCAGGACCCAGCCTGAACCGCACGTAGTTGCGGTTCATCGAGCTCGCCTCGGCGAAGACGTCCTGCGGTGGCAGCCTCAGCCAGGCGATCACCTCGGTGGCGGTGACGGGTAGTGCCTTCCCTGCCCGGATGAAGAAGGGCACGCCCGCCCAGCGCCACGAGTCGACCTCGAGGCGAACCGCGGCGTAGGTCTCCACGTCGGATGCCGGGTCCACCCCGGCCTCCTGGCGATAGCCGACGTACTGGCCTCTGACCACCCCTGCCGGATCGAGCGGCTTCACCGTGTTGAACACCTTGGTCTTCTCGTCGCGCAGCATCTCGGTCTCGTAGCGCGCCGGCGGCTCCATGGCAACCATCGCGACCACCTGCAGCATGTGGTTCTGGATCACGTCACGGATGGTGCCGGCTTCCTCGAAGAACCTGCCCCTACCCTGCACGTCGAAGCTCTCCGCCATGGTGAGCTGGACGCTCTCGACGTAGTTGCGGTTCCAGATGGGTTCCAGAAAGGTGTTGCCGAAGCGGAAGTAGGAGAGGTTCTGCACGGACTCCTTGCCCAGGTAATGGTCGATTCGAAAGATGGACTCCTCGGGGAAGACCTCGTGGATCGTCTCGTTGAGCGCCACCGCGGACCCGTAATCGCGCCCGAAGGGCTTCTCGACCACGACTCGCCCTCCGGTCGCCAGCCCGACTTTGCCGAGACCGGTTACGACCGTACCGAAGAGGCTCGGCGGGATCGCCAGGTAGAAGGTCGGGCAACGAGACCCCGCCAGGGCCTTCCGCAGCTTCTCGTAGGTGGCGTCGTCGCGATAGTCGCCGGCCACGTAGTCGAGCGCTTGAGCAATGGTCTCGTAGGCTCCCGGCTCGACACCCCCAGCGAACTTCTCGAGAGAGTCCCTCGCACGTTCCTGCACCTGAGCGAGGGTCCATTCCGACGAAGCCACCCCGACGATCGGCCAGGTCAGGCGACCTCTCTCGGCGAGCTCCTGCAGCGCAGGGAATATCTTCTTGTGGGCGAGGTCCCCGGTGACGCCGAAAAGGACGAGGGCGTCGCTGTCGGGGAGCGTCACTTGGCGGCCTTCTCGTCGTGGCCGCCGAACTCCTTGCGCATCGCCGACAGGACCTTGTCGGCGAACAGCGCCTCACCACGGGACGTGAACCGCGCGAACAGCGCCGCGGCCAGGACGTCGGCTGGTACACCCTCGTCGATGGCGGCTTCGACGGTCCAGCGACCTTCCCCCGAATCCGAGACCCGTCCTTCGAAGTGCTCGAGATCCGGATCTGCGTGGAGGGCGGCCGCGGTGAGATCCATCAGCCACGAGCTGATGACCGCGCCACGTCGCCAGACCTCGGCGACCTCACCCACGTTGATGTCGTACTGGTAGTACTGAGGGTCCCGCAGCGGGGTCGTCTCGGCGTCTTCGGCCCGCTTGCGACTTCCGATGTCGGCCCCATCCAAGATGTTGAGGCCCTCGGCAATGGACGCCATGATCCCGTATTCGATCCCGTTGTGGACCATCTTCACGAAGTGCCCGGCACCGTTGGGTCCGCAGTGGTAGTAGCCGTTCTCCGAAGCACTGGCATCCCCGCTGCGACCGGGGGTGCGGTCGGGGGCGGTGTCGATTCCGGGCGCGATGGCGCCGAAGATCGGGTCGAGGTGCTCGACGATGTCGTCCTCTCCGCCGATCATCAAGCAGTAGCCCCGGTCGAGGCCCCAAACCCCACCGCTGGTCCCCGCGTCGACGTAGTGGATCCCCTTGGGCTTCAGGCTCTCGGCACGGTCGATGTCGTCGCGGTAGTACGAGTTACCGCCGTCGATGATGATGTCACCACTGTCGAGGTGATCGGCGATCTCCTCGACAGTGGACCCCGTGAAGGCCGCCGGTACCATCACCCAGACCGCTCTCGGTGGCGTCAACGCCTGGGCCAACGCGTCCAGCGACCCGGCTCCGACAGCTCCTTCCCTGGCCAGAGCGGCGACTGCCTCCGGATTGATGTCGAACACGACGCAGTCATGCCCGTGCCTCATCAGGCGGCGCACCAGGTTGGCGCCCATTCGTCCGAGTCCGACCATCCCGAGTTGCATCTCGATCCCCCTGAGGTTGTGGTTGCGACGGTAACACCGCGCCGGCGAGACACGCGTCGATGCTCATCCACTGAGCCTGCCTCGCGGTTCATGTTGCCATCGACCGGCCGACTAGGAGTTTGAGGCTCAACGGGTGAATGACTCGATTGAATTCCCGTGGCAGCCTTTCACGCAGACCTGAACCAGACGGAGAGTGGGTGACCGGATGAGCCCGGCTATCGAGGACTACGCGCTGATCGGCGACCTGCAGACGGCTGCACTCGTTGCGAAGAGCGGGTCGATCGACTGGTGGTGCTGCCCGCGGTTCGACTCCAACGCCTGCTTCGCCGCCTTGCTGGGCGACGAGAACCACGGTAGGTGGCGGTTGAGCCCCCGCTATCCGGCCGCGAGTGTCAAGCGGTCGTATCGGGGGAACACGTTGGTGCTCGAAACCGAGTTCACAACCGACTCGGGTGTGGCGACGGTCATCGACTTCATGCCCGAGCGGCGGGACCACCCGACGATCATCAGGATCGTCGAGGGACGCCGCGGCAGCGTCCATATGCACAGCGAGCTCGTCGTTCGCTTCGACTACGGCAGCGTCATCCCCTGGGTGAAGCATGAGGACGGCGGGGTCTCGGCGATCGCAGGACCCGACGCCCTGCGGCTCCATAGCCCGATCACCAACCACGGCGAGGACTACAAGACCATCGCCGACTTCACGGTTCACGAAGGGGAGCGAGTGCCGTTCGTGCTGGTGTGGCACCCCTCGCACCTCGCCCCGCCCGACCCTCTCGATGCAGTGGAGACCCTGCGCAGGACCACCAGCGAGTGGCACACCTGGGCCGCTCGCTGTCGCGGGGGTGGCGAATACGCCGACGCGGTGACGCGGTCCCTCATCACGTTGAGAGCCCTCACCTTCGCCCCGACGGGTGGGATCGTCGCCGCGGCTACCACCTCGCTGCCGGAGCAGTTGGGCGGCGGGCGCAACTGGGACTACCGGTACACCTGGATACGGGACGCGACCTTCACCCTCTCGGCGCTGCTCAGTGCGGGGTACCCCGAAGAAGCCATAGCCTGGCGCGACTGGCTGCTGCGGGCCATCGCCGGGAGTCCCGACAAGTTCCAGATCATGTACGGGGTCGCCGGCGAGCGCCGCCTCACCGAGGTCGAGCTCGACTGGCTCCCCGGCTACGAGCAATCGGCGCCGGTGCGCATCGGCAACGCCGCCAGCAACCAGTTCCAGCTCGACGTCTTCGGTGAGGTGATGGATGCGATGTATCAGGCTCGCAGCGCGGGCATGCCACCCACCCCACAAGGCTGGCGGATGACCCAGTTGCTCATGGAGCACCTCGAAGGCCTGTGGAAGGAACCCGACGACGGCATCTGGGAGATCCGCGGGCAGCGCCGGCACTTCGTGCACTCGAAGGTCATGGCGTGGGTGGCCTTCGACCGGGCGATCAAGTCCATCGGCAACGAGAGCCTCAGCAGCGACGGCAACCTCTCGAAATGGGAAGCCTCCCGGGAGAGGCTCCGCCAAGAGATCCTGGAGAAGGGCTTCGACACCGAGCTCAACAGTTTCGTCCAGTACTTCGGATCCAAGGAGGTCGACGCGGCGTTGTTGATGATCCCACTGGTCGGCTTCCTGCCCGGAACCGACCCCCGTGTGATAGGCACGATCGACCGGATCCAACAGGAGCTGAGCCATGATGGCTTCGTGCAGCGCTACCGGACCGCAGCAGGTGTCGACGGGCTGTCGGGCACAGAGGGATCCTTCTTCATGTGCAGCTTCTGGCTTGCCGATGCGCTCATTCTGGCCGGGAGAAAGGAGGAGGGGCGGCTCCTGTTCGAGAAGCTGCTCGCACTGCGCAATGACGTCGGCCTGCTCTCGGAGGAATACGACGTGCAACGCAAGCGACTAATCGGGAACTTCCCCCAGGCGTTCTCCCACATCTCCCTGGTCAACACCGCGGCGAACCTCGTCGAGCCCGACGCCTCGCCGGCCAGGGCCCGCGGGCAGGAGGCTGTGTCGTGAAGGACTTGATCATCGAAGACGGCGCTGCCGCTGCCGCCAGCAGGTGTGCGGAGTTGCTGGCCGAGCTGGCCAGGCAGGCCATCGAGGCGCGAGGCATGTTCACGGTAGCGGTGAGCGGTGGCAGGACGCCCTGGACCATGCTCGAGCAGTACGCAACCGCTGACATCCCCTGGGAGCGGGTGCAGCTGTTCCAGGTCGACGAGCGCATCGCCCCCGACGGCGATCCGGCACGCAACCTCACCGGCTTGCAACGGAGCTTCGTGGAACCGAGCGGGATCCCGGCGGCGAACGTCCACCCGATGCCCGTCACCGCGACCGATCTGGCCTCTGCTGCAGCGGACTATGCGAGTGAGCTCGTCGAGGTCTGCGGCGAGCCCCCGCTCCTCGACGTCGCCCACCTCGGACTCGGCGACGACGGCCACACCGCCTCGCTCGTGCCCGGCGATCCGGTGCTCGCGATCCGCGACCGCACGGTCGCACTCACCGGTCCCTACCAGGGTCACCGCCGGATGACCCTGACGCTGCCGACCCTGAATCACGCCCGTCACGTCCTCTTCCTGGGTGTCGGAGAGGCCAAGAGCGCGTTGATCGACCGGCTGCTGTCGGGTGACACCACCATCCCCGCCGGGCTCATCGACCAGACACGCGCCCTTCTCGTGACGGACCGCGCCGGCGCCGGCCGCGCTTGAGCCGGTCTTCCGCACGGCAGCTCAGCGCAGGACCATTCGCCCCCTGCCACCTCCCGTGACACGGCCTATCGCGGCGGCAGTATGGCCGCTGCGGCGGAGATCGGCGAGCACCCGGTCGACCCGCTCGGCGGTGACACCGAAGAGCAGGCCTCCCGAGGTCTGCGCATCGGCCAGCAACGTCACCGTCGTGGCATCCGTCTCACCGGGAACGAGGGCACCCTCGACATCTCGCAGGTTCCTTCGCGTGCCGGCCGGGACGCAGCCGGCCTCGGCAAGCTCCCTGACACCACCCAGCACCGGGACATCCGCCACGTGGATCTCGACGTCGGCGCGCGACTCGTCCGCCATCCTGCGGAGATGACCCAGGAGGCCGAATCCGGTGACATCGGTGGCGCCGGTTGCACCCGCCGCCGAGGCCGTTTCCGCGGCGGCGGCGTTGCTGCGGGTCATGACCGCGATCGCCGCGTCGCTCACTGCGGAGCGAGCAAGGCCCTGCTTGATCGCCGTGGTCGCGATACCCACGCCGAGAGGCTTGGAGAGCACCAGTACATCACCGTCTCTCAGCCCGGCGTTGGTGAGCATCCGCCGGGGATCCACCTCGCCCACGACCGCCAGCCCGTACTTGGGTTCCGGATCGTCGATCGTGTGCCCACCGGCGATGACGAAACCGCAATCCCCGCCCACATCAGAGCCGCCGGCGAGCACGTCGGAGAGCAACTCGGTGGGCAACTCCTCGACGTTCCAGCCCACGAGGTTCAGCGCCAGCAGAGGACGCCCGCCCATGGCATACACATCGGATACCGCGTTGGTGGCTGCTATGCGTCCCCAGGTGCGCGCGTCATCGACCACCGGCGTGATGATGTCGGCGGTCACGACGATCGCCCGGTCATCGGCCAGACGCCACACCGCGGCGTCGTCGCCGGTGACGGGACCGACCAGGAGGTCAGGATGGGAAGGGGGTGACAGTCGGCGCAGGACCTGCGCCAGCTCGCCGGCAGCGAGTTTGCACGCTCAACCGGCGCCGTGGCTGTACTCCGTGAGTCTGCGGCTTGCCTCTTCCACTACCTCACCCCCTCTCGTTCGAATCGAGGTCCGATCGGACCGCTACCAGATCGAGTTGGCGGCCGCGTCCATCAGGTCGTCACGGAAATCAGGATGGGAGATGGCCGCCAGCGCGAAGGCTCTCTCGCGGACCGTCCTGCCCTGCAGCTCGGCCGCCCCGAACTCCGTTATCACCACATCCATCTGGTGCCGGGGGGTGGTGACGATGGCACCGGCGTCGAGCCGTGCCACGATGCGCGAGCGCCGCTCGCCGGCGATGGTCGCGGTGGCCGGCAGACAGATCAGTGCGCGATCGCTCAGCTCGATTCCCGGGCCGGCGAGGAAGTCCTCGTGGCCGCCTATCCCGCTGTACTGGCGACCATCGATCGTGTCGGCGATGAGCTGCCCGTTCAGGTCTATGCTCAACGCCCCGTTGATGGTGACGATCCTGCGGTTCTGGGCGATGACCGAAGGTGAGTTGACCTGCTCGACCGGTAGGAACCGAACCTCACCGTTCCCGTCGAGCCAGTCGTAGAGCTGCCTGGTGCCGGCCGCGAAGGTGCTCACCGAATAGCCGTCGTGGATGCCTTTGTTGTTGGTGACCTTGCCGGCCTGGTGGAGATGCATGAGCCCGGTCGTGAACATCTCGGAGTGGATCCCGTAGTCGCCACCCGGGCCGTCGGACAAGAGCTTGGCCACCGTGCTCGGGACAGCTCCGATACCGGTCTGCAGCGTGCAGCCGTCCTGGATGAACCGCGCCACGCTTTGGGCGATGGCCCGGTCGGCGTCGCTCGGCTCCGGGTCCTCCAGGACGAACGGCTCCCGTCCGCTCTCCGTCACGACATCGACCTCGTCGATGTGGAGGCCGTGACGATGTTCGGGGGGAATCCCTAGCGTCCGTGGATAGTTGGCATTGATCTCGACGATCATCAGCCGACCGGGATCAGCGCAGGCCCGCTTGAACTCGTCGACGGTGGCACCGGCATGCAGGGACAGGCTCATGTAGCCCTGGTCGTCGGGAGGCGTCACGACGGTGGCCATGACCCTGGGGCTGAGGGCCTCCAGCAGGGGCTTGAAACGCCGGAAGTCGGCGGGGACGAACTCGATGAACGCGCCCGAGTCCCGCAGGAACCGCTCAGCCGGCCCGAAGAACCCGCTCACGTACCTGACGCCGGGCCTGGTGAACAACTCGTAGAGGTCGACCAGCAGCCCGCCGAACACCTCGAGCTCCTCCCAGTCGTCGCGCGCGCCGAGCGCGTGCAGCAGGTCACCCGGGAGCGCAGGGCCGAGGCCCAAGCCGAGCGTGTCGCGGGGCTTGAGCAGGTCCACGACCTCCTCGACGGGGGTGATCTTGGCGGTCGCCATCGAATCTCCGTTCCACTGCCGATGCCGGGTTCTCGACGGAGGCTACCGGGTATCCCCAGCCAGCTCCTCGGGCCCGCGCAGACGCCGGACCGTTCTCAGCGTCGGTGGCGGGGGCTGTTCGCGCCGGTAGTCGAGGAGGGGCCGCAGTCGTGCCACTGCTCGCCTTCCCCTGAACCTGGTCTGCTCGTCGATGCGCCAGGGATGGGGATGACCGAGGCGGAGCTGCTCCGGCAGGGTCGACTCCTGGCATCGTCTCGGGGGGGAGCCGGACCGATGCGCTCGCCCCGGCATCAGCCCTCCCCGGTTTCGTGACGGTCGGGCCGGATTATCGCCACCGGGCACGGCGCGTGATGGGCCAACTGGGTGCTCACCGACCCCAGCAGTGCCGAGCGTACGCCACCGTGACCCCGGCTCCCCACGACCAGCAGCTCGGCGTCTCTGGCTTCGTCGGCGAGTACCCACGCAGCCTGCCCTTCGCGCACGACCAGATCCCAGTCGGCACCCGAACCGGCCATCACCTCCTCGGCGTAGGCGCACAGGCGCTCCTCGGCGAGAGCTTGGAGGTGGTCGTGGTCGGCGCCGGCTGCCTCGAAGCCTGGAAAGGCGTAGATGGGCGGCTGCCACACGCCCACGATCCGGAGGTGGGCATTACGCCGACGGGACTCGTCGGCAGCCCATTTGAGTGCCTCAGTGGACCCTCCGGATCCGTCGACGCCGACCACGACCGTGCCCATGACCCTCCTTTTCGAGGGGCCCAATCGAAAGCCTCGCCCGTACTGTGTCGTGTCGGAGCCGATGCCAGTAGGGCCGAACGTCCCTGGGATGAGGCGTCATGGCATCGCTGCGCACCCTGATCCCTCACCCCGAGGGCGGCGAGCGCGTGTAGGGTCTGACGCCGGCACACCCCGACGGGGTGCGCAGATGGAGGACCATGGTCGCCTTTCCCGAACCTGAGCTGTTGACTCTCGACCGTGGCGGCAGGCGCATCGACATGGAGGTCTTCGAGCAGGGCGAGGGCCTACCGGTCGTGTTCTGCCACGGCTTCCCTGAGCTCGCCTTCTCCTGGCGTCACCAGCTGAGCGCGGTGGCCGACGCGGGCTACCGGGCGATAGCCCCAAACCAGCGGGGCTACGGCCGCACGAGTGCGCCCGAGGAGATCTCCGCTTACGCCCTGGGCGAGCTCGCCGGTGACATGGCTGCACTGCTCGACACGCTCGACATCGAGCGGGCCGTGTTCGTCGGGCACGACTGGGGCGGCTACGTCGCCTGGGCCATGCCGATCATGCATCCGGATCGCACGCTGGGTGTTGTCGGCGTTTGCACGCCTTACCAGCCCTTCCCAACGACGCAGCTGCTCCGGACCCTGGTGGGTGGCGACGACCAAAAGCTCTACATCCTGTGGTTCCAAGAGCCCGGAGTGGCCGAGGGGGTCATGGATCAGCAGGTGAGCCTGCTGTTCGACCGTGTGATGCGGGGCGGCCTGTCCCCGGATCAGATGGTTCGAGAGATGGCCGCCTCGGGTGAAGTCGACATGAACCCGTTCGGTCGGCTGGCGAGCCTGGCGCCAGCCGGTGAGCTGATCGCCGACCCAGACGAGCTTGCGGTGTACGTCGACACCTTCGAAACGACCGGCTTCCGCGGTGGCATCAACTGGTACCGCAACATCGATCGCAACGTGCAACAGCACCCAGAGGTGGGTACGGCGCCTCTGAGCCTGCCTTGTCTGATGATCACCGCCGAGTGGGATCCCGCGCTGCGCCCAGCCATGGCCGAGGGCATGGACGAGCGGTGCAGCGACCTCGAGACGCACATGATCGCCAAGGCGGGGCACTGGGTTCAACAGGAGTACCCCGAGGAGTTGAACGAGGTGCTGCTCGACTGGCTGACACGACGGTTCCCGGCTGAGGGCTCAGCCGGGAAGACCTGAGCCGGCTGGGCGGGCCGCCGGGGACACTCACTGTGCGGCCGTCGTTGTCGTGGCCCCGGCGTCGGACAGCTCGTCGAGGTACTGCTGCAGGCCTTCCTGGCCGATCTCGCCGCTGACACGGGCGACGACCTTGTTGTCACCGTCGAGGAACACCCAGTAGGGGAAGCCCGGCAGCCCGTAGGCCTGGGCAGCCGCGCTGTTCTCGTCGTCGACCATCACCCGGGCGGTGAGCCCTTCGGTTGCCATCCACTCCGAGGGTGGGTAGTTGGGCTGGCCCTCGTCGGTACCGGTGGCCACGGCATAGAACGCGACGTCGGCGGGCCAGTTGCCCTTCTCGATCAACTCGACCATCTCGGGTACCTCCTTTTGGCAGTGTGGGCACCAGTGGGCGAGGAATGCCACCGCTTTGAGCTGCCCGTCGGGCACGATCTCGACCACCGAACCGTCGAAGCTCTCGCCGACGAGCGAGGGGGCCTGCATGCCGACCGCAGGGTCGTTGCCGGGATCAGCGAGCTCCGGCAGCGGGCTGCCGTCGATCTGGACTGCGGCGGTCTCCTGCGTCGCCGCAGCCGGGTCGATCGGCTCCTGTTGGTTCGAAGGGCCGGAGCCTTCCTGGAGCTCGACGTCGGCGACGTCGTCGTCGCCGGAGCCCTGGGTCAGCAGGATCGCGACCACGGCCGCGACGATGATCACGACGGCGATGACGATCCCGATGATGATGCCGGTGTTGGACTTCCCCCCGGCCGGCGCGGGGTCGGACGGGCGGGGCGGTACGGACGGTGGTCGGGTCACGGAACCATTGCCTCCTCGGGGTGTTCGGCTTCTCGACGTGGGGCCTCGGTCTGGCAACGCGCGAGGACCAGCAGCGCTGCGATGACAGCGAAGCAGGTGAGCGCCATCATCGGGATGGACACGTAGTTGAGCTTCCAAACGTATACCGCAGTGCAGGGGGCAACGGGATCGCACGACGACGACACCGTGTCGGGGAACCGCTGCTCGAGGTAGTGGTAGATCGAGATCGAGCCGCCGATGATGACGACCGGTATCGCATACACCTTGATGGACGTGTCCCGCCGGTAGGCGGCGACGGCGAGGATCAGCGCCCAGGGGTACATGGCGATGCGCTGGTACCAGCACAGCTCACAGGGTGTGAAGTTGGCCACCTCGGAGTAGTAGAGGCTTCCCAGCGTGGCTCCCAGCGCGACCAGCCAGGCGAGCGGCAGCGCGATGGGAGCGAGCGCATCCCGGAGTTGTAGGACCCAATCCGGTGACCGGCCCCGGAGCTTGTGCGCGCAGGCGAGCACCACCACCGCG
Source organism: Acidobacteriota bacterium (assembly GCA_003577145.1). Lineage (GTDB taxonomy): Bacteria > Actinomycetota > Acidimicrobiia > Acidimicrobiales > Microtrichaceae > ATN2. Next base: position 85,300 of record QEUP01000010.1, read on the forward strand.
ATCACGAGCAGGTCGCCGATGGCGATGAGCAATGCGAAGAACAGCGACACGGTGTCGGTATCGATGGCGACCTCCGGTCAACCAACTGTCGTCACCCCGACACGGTAGACGGCCCCGGCTCGCCGGGTCGGTCACAGGCTGCGTTCGTATTCGACGACGGCGGAGATCTCCTCGTCGGTGAGCGTTCCCTCCCAGGCCTGCATGGCCGTGCCCTCAACGCCTTCCCTGACGACCCGCTCCTGGTCGGCGACCTCTGGGTAGCGCTCGACGACCCGCCCCTCCGAGAGCTTGGGACCGGCGCCTCCCCCGCCGTCGGCGCCGTGACAGGTCGCGCAGTTGGCCTGGTAGACCTCCTCGCCCGCCGAGTTGCCTCCATCGCCGCATGCCGTAGCACCGATGGCCACACAGGCCGCGGCTGCGACCAATGCGACTAGCCGGTGCCCACTGGTGAGCATCCTCATCGAGACCTCCGTGCCCTCTGCGGGAATGGTCGACCACCCCGTGCGTTGTAACCTGGCGGATCCTCCAACGCACGACGATAGGTTCTCCACCGTCACGGCTGCTGCATCCGCATCCGCTGACGCATCCGGGCTCGAAGCTGGTTTCCGCGAGGTGATCGATACATGTCCGTCTACGACATCGACATACACGCACTCGAAGGCGGGCCGGGCAACCTCGCCGCCAAGGCCGGCTCGGTCAGCCTGATGGTCAACGTCGCCTCGAAATGCGGCCTGACTCCTCAGTACGCGGGACTACAGGGCCTACACGAGCGCTACTCGGATCGGGGCTTCAGTGTGCTCGGCTTCCCCTGCAACCAGTTCCTCGAGCAGGAGCCGGGCACGCCCGAGGAGATCCGGGAGTTCTGCTCCACCAACTACGGGGTGACCTTTCCCCTGTTCGAGAAGATCGAGGTCAACGGAGACGGCCGTCATCCCCTCTACGAAATGCTGACCAGGACCGCTGACGCCGAGGGGCATGCCGGCGACATACGCTGGAACTTCGAGAAGTTCCTCGTCGGCAGGGATGGCGAGGTGATCGCCCGCTTCTCCCCCCAGACCGAGCCGGATGCGCCCGAGATCGTCGAGGCCATCGAGGCCGCTCTGGGATGAGGCGCCGCGGGCCTTCGGACCGCGCCGCGACCGTCGCCAGCGACGCTTCGCCCCGCTCGCCCGATCGTGCAGGCGGCCGGCCACCTCAGACGGCCTGATCCACCTCCAGGCTGGCGATTGCAGCATCGACCGTGGCCTCCGTGGTGGCGTCGGGGACGTTCGCGTCGAAGTAGACGGCGTGGTCACCGAGTTGGATGGCGCCCACCCAGTAAGAGGAGCCGGCGTCGCCGCAGTTGCGGTAGACCTCGTGATGGCCTTCGAAGTTCTCAGCACTCATCGGCACCCGCCCCTCGTAGGTGCAAGCGGCGGGGGGTGTCAGATCGTCCAGGAACGCCGTGGTGTCGAGAGCGGGGTTCTCTACGACGGCCAGCCACATGCCCGGCGTGGTGAAGCCCTCGAAGTAGGCCTCGGTGTCGGATGACACGGTCACCTCCCTACCGCTGACCGAGCCGTCGGTCATGTCGCCGGCCACGGCGTCGGACCACTCCGAGGGCACCTCCAGCGAGATGGTACCGAGGTCGGACTCGTCGACGACCAGCGTCGTGCCGGCTGCTCCGGAGTCGGGCTGAGGCTCTGCACCTGGGTCCCCAGCGGTGCCGGCGAGACCGGCGAGAACGGTGGCGCCGGGGGCCGCGGCTCCAGGTGTGTCGGCTCCGGGATCCAGGGGCTGAACCTCGGCCGTCGGGCCGAACACGAGCAAGGCGATGACGGCGACCACCAGTGCCGCTACCACTGCCACCCCGGCGACATGGATCGGTCTCGGGCGATTGCCTGCATGCATGAACATGCCACGGGGAGGATTCTGGATGCCCGCATCGGTGAATGAGGTCGTCACGACGTTCCCTTCGCTCGGGAGCCCGCCTGCTTCGGCAGACCGGTTTCATGGCCGGGTACTACCGATGCATCGCAAGCCCGAGAAGTTCCCTACTCCTGCCGCGAGGAGGGGGTCGACGAGAACGACCTCTGATTCAAGAAGGCCGCGAGGCCGAACGCAGCAGGCGAGGCGGCAAGAGCCACTCGAGGCGACCACTCGCTGGTCGGACGTGATCCCAGCGTTCAGCAGCAAGATCGATCAGGGCCATCGCCGCGGTCGGGACCCGGTAGTCACCGCCTCCCAGCAGCAGAGCCAACAGCTCCGAGGTCGTGGGCTCGTGCCCCACCACCAACAGCCGCTGTGTCGCATCGTCCTCCTCGAGGACCGCAGACAGCGCAGCCCGCGCCCCGCCGCCATAGAGACGGCCATCGGTTCGGACCGCGCAGGACCACCCGCCGGCTCCCATGGCCAGCTCCAGCGTCTCCTGCGTCCTCGCGGTCGGCGAGACCAACACCCCGTCCGGGACCTTGTCCACTCCGGTGAGAAGCTCGCCCATGGCGGCCGCCGCCCTCCGGCCCCGCTTGTTGAGCGGCCGGTCGGCGTCGGGGACCACCGAGCTCCAGTCCGACTTGCCGTGCCGGAACAGGATCAGCTCGGCCACGCCACCCGTCCTTTGATCTCCTCCCACAGCGAGCGGAAGGCCTCCGACGCCCGGCTGCGAACGGAGTAGTCGCCGAGAGGAGCACGCCTCACGCTCATCTGCTCGACGCTGCTGGAGTAGGGGATCTGGGTGGACAGGATCTCGGGTCTCTCCTCGGGTAGGGAGCTGACGATCTCACAGTGGAGGTTGCGGCGCCGGTCGACCATCGAGAAGAAAGGGGCGATGGCCACCCCTCCGGTGTTGACACCGGCCACTACGGCGTCGAGCTGATCGAGCGTCCGCACCGAGAGCGTCGTGGGGATCAACGGAACCAGCAAGGCGTCGGCGGCGGCGATGACGTTCTCCGACACCAGCGAGATGCTCGGGGGGCAGTCGAGGAAGACGTAGTCGTACTCGTCCCCGAGTGGCTTGAGGACCTTCCGCAACCGGCTCGTCGGCCGCTTGACGCTGTCGAGGAGCAGGTCCATGTAGCGGTACGAGAAGTCAGCGGGCACCAGGTCGAGATCCCGGTAGTCGGTCCCCTTGATCAGCTCGTCGAGCTCACGGCGCCTGCGGACGATCGCCTTGGCTCCCCCTTTCACCTTCTGTTTGATCCGGAAGCAGTAGGTGGCGGCCCCCTGGGGGTCGAGGTCCCAGACCAGGGTTCGCTCACCGCTTCGGGCGGCGAAGTAGGCCAGGTTGACCGCAGCCGAGGTCTTCCCGACCCCGCCCTTGATCGAGTAGGTGGCCAAGATCCTCACTCGGCCCCCGCGAGGTTGGCTCTGAACAGCCCGCGATAGCGCTTGCGGTTGCGAGGGCGATCGAAGCGGGCGAAGTGCTCGGCGAACTCGGCCCGAGCGCCGGCCTCGCGCCGGCGGATGTGGCCGATGAGGACCTCCATGGCCGACAGGGTGGCCGGCGAGGTTCGGCTGCCGGTCGTCATCAGCTCGGCGAAGCCCTCGAGCCTCGCGGTCTGGACCTCGCAGTCCTGAAGCTCCCCCAGGTTGTCCTGCAGCTGCTTCAGCGCAGCGATCAGCTCCGCGATCTCGTCGTCGGGGAACAGCGCCCGGAAGGCATCGATCAGGTACCGGAGCTTCTTGGCGCGCTTGCGCAGGTCGTGCAGCGCCTCGATAGGTGCGTCGTCATCGACGAGGCGGCCGTGTCGTAGCAGGCTGCGGTACGAAGCCCAGATGCGCTCGGATGCAACGGCCAGGATCGGCTGGGATGCCTGTGGCTGCCCGACGGTCGAACGAGCATGGGACAGGAAGTACCGGTAGCGGTTGACCAGCGAGCGGTAGCGGCCCTGGTCGAGCACGGCCACCAGCTGGGCGAAGGCATCGTCCCGGGCGGAGCGGAGGAAACCCCTCAGCGGGAGGATGCCGACGTCGGCCGGTGGTGGCAGTTCCGACCGCAGCTCCTCGAAGCCGAGCAGGTAGACGTCGAGATCGCGAAGGTCACTGGTCTGCTGGGCCAGCCACCGGAACTCCGGGCGCAACATCGCCAACGGCTCCGGAGCCAGTACATCCTTGGCCGCGGCGAGCACGGACCGCGTGCGGCGGATGGCGACACGGAAATCGTGCAGGGACTCGGTGTCGATGTCGCTCCTGACTCCCTTCTCGTTCCAGACGACCGCCTCCAGGAGCTGTGTGAGAACCTCGGTGAAGGCTTCCGCTGCGGCGGTATCGGGTGCCAGGAGCGTGCCCGACACCGGGTGAACCCGTCCCGCGTCGGGGTGGGTGACCTGCAGGGCCCTGGTGGCCAGGTCGTCGGACGTGGCGGTCGTGCCGAACGACTCCTCGAGACGGTGGACCAAACGGTCCGCTTCCCTGTCGTATCCCCTGAGGGGCTCGACCCGGATGCGCCAGCCGAGGCGCCTGACACCCGAGTCGGTGGGCACCTCGGTCGATTCGACGTGCACGTACGCGACCGTCTTGTCGTTCATGTCCACCGCCTTGAACCTGTGGACATGTGAGCGGACCTCAGCCATCGGACAGACCGCCCGGATCTTGGTGTGCTTCGCCAGACGGTCCCGCAGTCGTCCCGCCGGGAGGTCGGAGGCGAATCTCGGGACCTCGCCGACACGGGTGCCCGCCAGGGCATCGCTCGAATGCCGGTCCAGCACGGTCACCTCGCGGCTCCCATTCGTCTGGTCCTCGCGGAGGATCAGTCCGGAGCGATACAGCCGCCAGTCGAGCGTGTCATAGAGGGTCGACGCGACGTTCGACTCCCCCACCGATTCGAGCAGGGGCAGCTGACCGAGCACGGACAGCACCGAGGCCATCGTCACGTCCGGCTTCAGCACACGGTCGGGCATCTCAGCCGATGATAGGCGAACTCGATTTGTGAACGCGCGTGGCCCCTATAGGGGCCTTTTCGGTTCACAAATCGAGTTTGGTTACTGGCTGCGTTCTCGGACGACCTTGGCGATGTCGAAGCGGCGCATGGCCCGCAAGCCGGGGGCCTGGGCGACCAACGCGGTCACGACAATCGCCAGAGACCCATAGAGGAAGGTCGTCCAGCGCATCTGGAGGCTGAAGCTGAACAGGTCGCTGCTGAACGACGACATGAACCACGATGAGACGAGCCAGCCGACGACCAACCCGGGAGCAATTCCCAGGAGCGTGAGCTGCAGGTTCTCGCCGGTGATGAGCCTGGCTACCTGCCCGGCGGTCACACCGCTGGCGCGCATCGTGGCCAGCTCGGTGCTGCGCTCGGCGATGTTGACCGACATGGTGTTGAACATGAGCGCGAACGCCATGATCGCACCGAACACGAGCATCACGCCGATGAAGATGTAGAACAGACCCAGCGCCGATTGCATGGTGTCGAAGAGGCCCTGCACGTCCACGAACGCGGCCACGCCATCCAGATCGGTGAGACGCTGCTGCATGGTGCCGTCGTTCGCGCCCTCGGCGTAGCGCACGAGCACCGTCGTGACGTTGGGTAGCTCCATGACGAACTCCGACAACTTGTCGACATCGCCCTGTGACCTACCGAGTCGCTGGAGGAGCAGTCCGACGAGTGATTCACCCGATGCCGCGTGCTCCAGTGTCGACTTGATCGCGCCACCGAGTATGGACTGCAACTCGTCGTTGGACACATATGCCAGCGTTCCGAGCGGCTCATCCACGAATCCGGCCACCCTGGCCTTGGACTGGATCTTCACGCTCAGGTCGGGAGCGACATCGGCCAGCAACTGCTTCACCTGTGCCTCGAGGGTCAGGAAGCTCAGTGTCACGACGTCACCTTCATCGACACCGATCAGGTCCCGCATGGGCTCGCCCACGAGGATTCCATCAGAGGCCAGATCGATCTCGTCTCCACCGGGCGCGTAGAAATCGTGCATCCTCGTGCCGGGGACAAAGCTCTCCAGCTCCGTCGTGTAGCTCTTGTCGTCGTAGGCGACACCGACCTGGAGCAGCGAGGAGGCCTCGGCAGCAACCACACCTTCGACGCCGGCAACATCTTCCACAATCGTGTCGGTCACCAGGGTGTCGAACCAGACTTGGGCATCCTCCTTCATGATCTCGTCGAACTGGCGGTGCAGCAGGATCTGCGCGGTGTCCAGCATCCCCCAGGAGGCGAGGATGAGAACCAGCGACAACACCACCCCGAGGATCGTCGAGAGACTGCGCCGCTTCGAGCGCTCGATTCCCCTGAAGGTCATGCGCCATCTGACCGGCGTGTGACGCAGCGGCGGGATGAGCCTCTCTACGATGCTCGGCTTGCCCCGCCCGGTGGGGGTCCCGCCTCGCATGGCCTCAGCCGGGCTCACGTGGAAGGCTCCGTGGGCGGGGGCGACAGCCGACAGCCACCCGACCAGGACTCCGAACGAAATCCCCACGAAGGGCGTGATCCAGTAGAAGCGGACCACGGTGTCGGGAACCGAGATGGCTCTGGTGTAGGCGCCTGTGACGAGCGAACCGGCGATCATGCCGAGGACCACGCCGAGCACCGCCCCGGTGACGCCGACGATCAACCCGTAGCCGAGGTAGTGGCGCCGCACCGTACGCCTGGCGAGGCCGTTGGCGAGCAGGGTCCCGATCTGGGCTCGCTCGGAGTACACGATCCGGTTGAGCAGCACGAACGTGGCCAGGCCTGCGGCGGTGAGGAAGAGGAGCGGGAACAGGTACGAGAGCTGGCCGAAGCCCTGCACGTCCTCCTGCAGGGTGGCGTTGGAGGGCTGCTCGGCTTGCGTCTGGACATCGGCACCGGCGGCGTTGGCCTGCTCGGTGATCTCTTCGGTGAGCGCTTCGGCGTCGGCGTGGGCGTCGTAGAGGACCACCACCTGGTTCAGCGACGACCCGCCTCCAGACTCGGCCATCTCCTGGGGCACGAACAGCACCCCGAAGTCGTCGGGGGTGGTCAGCACGTCCTGGCGGCTGCGGGCCGGCCAGATGTACTCGGCGGAGGCCACGACCCCCAGCACTGTGACCTTCTGGAAGCTCACGTCCTGACCCTGCTCGAGGAGCACGTCGAGGCTGCTTCCCGGGTCGAGGTTCCAGTAGTCGGCGAAGTGCTTCTCCACCAGCACTCCGGTGTCCTCTGACGGCCTCAGGTAGCTGCCCTCGAGGATCTCCACCTTGTCGACCGAGGGTTGGCCGTCGACCGGCATTCCGATGATCCGGCCCAGCACCTCGGTGCTGTCCACCTTGATCGGGTTGTCCACCTGGGTGCGCGTCTCGACTGCGGCGACACCGTCGATCTCGTCGACCTCCCTGGCGATGCTCGCCGTGTCACCGCCGGTGATCGTCAGGTCCGCGAAGTCCAGGTCGTCATAGGTCTTGGTGTAGGACGCTTGCAGGTTGCGGAACGAGTCGAAGCTCGCGGCGAAGAGCATCACCCCCAGCGTGATGGTCAGCAGCACCGCGAGGAACTGCCACCGGCGGCGTCGGAGGTCACGCCGCCGCTTCTTGCCGAGGGTGCTCACCAGTCCAGTTCCCCGGCCGGAACCGGTTGCTCGACGACGTCATCGGCTACCACCTCACCGTCCCTCAGATGCAGCACCCGATCGGCCATCCCGGCGATCGCCGAGTTGTGGGTGACGAGCAGCACCGAGCGCCGCCCGTCGCGACAACTCCGGTGCAACAGCTCCAGCACCTGTCGCCCGGTCTCGAGATCCAGTGCGCCGGTGGGCTCGTCGGAGAGGAGTACCGGCGGGTCCTTCACCAAAGCGCGCGCGATGGCGACCCGTTGCTGCTCCCCGCCCGACAGCTGAGCCGGGAAGTGGTCGAGGCGGTCGGAGAGAGCGACCGAGGCCAGCGCCTCCTCGGCCCGCGCCCCGGCATCCCCCCCCGTGATCTCGGCGATCAGTTGCACGTTCTCCTTCGCGGTGAGGGTGGGAACGAGGTTGTAGAACTGGAAGATGAAGCCCACCTCCCTCCGCCGGTACTCGGTGCGCCCCTTCTGGTCGAGACCGGGAACGTCGACACCTCCGACGTGGAGTCCTCCCGACGTCGGTTCCTCGATCGCCCCGATCACGTTCAGCATGGTCGTCTTGCCCGAGCCACTCGGTCCGAGCATGACCACGAACTGACCGGCGTCGATCGTGAAGCTGGCCTGCTTGAGCGCTTGGACCTCGGTTTCGCCCGACCCATAGGTCTTGGTCAGGCCGTCGAGTTGGATCGTCGGCGCGGAAGCGTTCACGATCGCTCCTCTCGGTTAGCCGCTGTGCGAGTCAGTTGTATCCGTCGCGGATCATCTCGTTGATGACCCTCAGGGCCAGGACCAGGGAACCGACGATTCCCTGGTAGCCGAGCACCTCCGCGAGCGGGACTCCATCGGCCAGTCCCGGGCCGGTTTGAACGCTCAGCAGCAGCACCGAGGCGATCACGAGCCCGACGGCTGTTCCTCCCAGCGCCATGCGATTGACCAGTGTGATAATACGCGAGGCGCTCCTGTAGGAGTTGCCGTCTGGTCGTGAACTGCCCGAACACACGTGGAACCCACACGTCTTCGGTTCCCTCGACGGCCGCCTCGATCAACGCCGCGTTGAGCGCCTCGCGCTTGAAGGCCGAGCTCCTCGAGCAGGCTCCGGACGAACTCGCCCGCAACCGATCAGCGTGGCGATCAACGTCTGATCCCACCCGCGCCGCATGGCGAGCAAGCGGCCGGCCACGAAAGCCACGAGGACGAGCAGCGGCAGCGGCAGCGGCAGTAGGACCTTGCCGACGCTCCAGAGCATCTCCACGGCTGAAGCCCTCTAGATCACCGGTGCAGCCTGGTGTCGCTTCGCCGAGGCCTCACACCTCGGGCCGGCGCGATCGACGCCACAGCCAGCCGCCTATCTCGACGATGATCACGGCTACCACGCCGGCTACGAGCAGGGCGAGCCAGAGCGGCACGGTCGCATCGAAGAACAGCCAGGTGACCTCGGCGTCTTCGGTGTTCTGGGCTATGAACACCACGAACGCGACCAGCAGTACGAGCACGACGATGACACCGGCTGACAGGCGGGGGCCTCTCGTCTCCCACTCGACCTCTCGGTTGTCGCTCGAACTCATGTCGCCTCCTGTCGGGCCCGCTCGGCCACCTGTCGGACACCCGAGTGGCTCGGTGCCGGCAGCGTGGCCGCCAGGCGGCGACCACGCGTCCTGACCATACTTCCACGACCGGGGCGGCCTCGCCGGGAGCCGGAGAGGGTCACCCCGCGCTGCCGGCATCATCGAGCTCGAATCCTGGCTGATACCGCTGCCGCCCTCGCCTGAGGCGCGCCAGGGCTTGGCCGGCCAGCACCACGAAGAACCCCGCCACCGACAGACCCGACATCATCGCTCCGCCCGCCAGGTCGAAGTGGTAGCTCAACAGCAGCCCGGCGCAGACCGCCAGGACGCCGATGGCTACCGACACGGTGATCATCACCGGCACGCGCCTGACGAGCAGTGAGGCGGTCGCCGGCGGGCCGACCATCAGCCCGAAGACGAGCAGTGCGCCCACGGCCTGGAACGACGACACCACGGCCACTGCGATGAGGGCGAGGAGCAGGACGTGCGCCGCCTTCGGATGCAGCCCGAGCAACGCGGCCTTCACCTCGTCGAGGGACAGCGCGAGGAACGCCCGGTAGAAGACGATCGCTGACGCCGCCACGAGGATCGTGGCCCCGCCCTGCATCACCAGATCACCTTCGCCGACGCCCAGGACATCGCCGAACAGGAAGGAGGTGAGATCCTGGGCGAAGGCGTCGGATCTGCTGATGATCACCACGCCGAGGGCGAGCATCCCCACGAAGAGCAATCCGATGGCGGCGTCCTCGGGCAACCTCGACCGGCGCTGCACCAGCGCGATGAGGGCCACCATGACCACCGCGCTCGCCGACGCGCCGATTGGCAGGCTGAGACCCCACAGAGCGGCAATCGCGATGCCCGGGAGCACGCCGTGCGCGAGCGCATCACCCATGAAGGTCATCCCCCTGAGGACGACCCAGATGCCGACCAGCGACGTGGTGACCGCCGCCAGGATGCCCGCGAGCAGGGCTTTCTGCATGAAGGAGTACTGGAGCGGGTCGATGAGCCAGTCCATCGTCACGACGCTAGTTCTCGCCGGTCACCCGAGTGCGCCCGCGATCTGGCGGGCGGTGGTCTGCATCAGACCCAGGTAGGTGTCGGCGTCGCTGCCTGCCTGACCGAGCGATTCCGTTTGCAGCGTGATGACCTCGACCTCGCTGCCCGTCTCGGCGGCGAGCGCCTCGGCCAACCCGACGGACTCAGTCGTTTCGGCGAACACCGCAGGCACGCCAGCCCGTTCGATCTCTTCGGCCAGACGGCTCAGCTCACCGGCAGACGGCTCGGCCAGCGTCGACCCGCCGGGTATGACGACGCCGATGACCTCGAAGCCGTAGCGAGCGGCGAGATAACCCAGCGTGTCGTGGTTCGTCACCAGCGCGCGCCGCTCGGCCGGCACAGCCTCGAGCACCGCTTCGACCTCCGCGTCGACAGCCAGCACCTGCCGGCGGTATGACTCGGCCTGGCGAGCCACCGAGTCGGCGTCGATCCCACAGGCCCGAGCGATCCCCGCACCGACAACGCCGGAGGCCTCCGCGACCCGCAGGGGATCCATCCAGAAATGGGGGTCGAGTCCTCCGTACGCCCCCTGGTCACCCTGCTCCTCGTGCTCGTCGGCACCGCTGAGCGCCAGCGGATCGAGTTCCGGGGCGACCTCCAGGACCTCCACACCGGCCTGCTCGGCGGACTCCAGAGCGCTGCGCAGGCCTTCCTCCAAGCCCAGCCCGTTGGCGATCACCAGGTCCGCCTCCTCGAGTTGCGCTGCCTGGGCAGCCGACGGAGCGAACTGGTGGGGGTCGGTGCCCGTGTCCAGCAGCACCTCAACCGCCGCTTGATCGCCGATGACGTTGGCGACGATGTCGCCGAGGATGTCGGTGGTGACCACCACGCCGCAACCGTCGCCACCGGCAGAAGCCCGATCCGACCCGCCACACGAGGCCGACAAGGCCGAGACCACCAGCGCCGCGGTCATCACCAACCGCTTCGCCCTCACCGCCGGCATTTCGGTGCCTCCTGTAGCCCGGGGCCTAGAATGGGATTGAGAACGATTCCCAATCAGAGACTAACGAGCGTCGTTCCCGACCCACCACCCCGGATCCGCCCCGATGTCAGCCACCGACCACCACCGCGCCCCTCCCCCGGCCGTCGCCGCCTCCCGGCTCACGTTGGCCTACGGCCCCTCGATCGCTTTGCGAGATGCGACGTTCTCAGTGCAACCCGGCACCTGCTGCTGCGTCGTGGGCCCCAACGGGTCGGGCAAGAGCAGCGTCCTGCATGCGATCGCGGGGATCCTCCCACCCCGCAGCGGGACCCTCGAGGTGGCCGGCGCCGACCCGCAGTCGCGTCGGCGCGATTGCGCCTATGTGCTCCAAGGCCACGAGCTCAACCGCCACGTGCCCGTGACGGTGCGGGAGGTGGTGACCATGGGTCGCTACCCCCGTGTGGGTCTCTGGAGGCGGCTCCGCAGCGAGGACCAGCGGATCGTGGAGCAGGCCATGCAACGCCTCGACATCAGCGAGCTCCACAGCCGCCACTTCGACGAGTTGAGCGGTGGGCAGCGCCAACGAGCGCTGATAGCCCAGGCCCTCGCCCAGCAAGGAGCCCTGCTGCTGCTCGACGAGCCGCTCACAGGACTCGACCTGCCCTCCCGGGAGCGGGTCGAACAGGTCGTAGCCGACGAGAGGGCTCGGGGCACAACCGTCATCATGACCACCCACGACCTGACCGAGGCGGCTGCCGCCGATCAGGTCCTGCTCGTGGCGTCGCGCCTCGTCGCCTCGGGCCGCCCCGAATCGGTGCTGACCACCGAGCTCCTCGCCGCCGCCTACGGCGGCCACATCCTCGACCTGGGGCAGGGCACGGTGATGCTCGACGACCCGGGCCATCACCGGCGCTGAGCCGGCGCAGGCAGGCTCAGTCCGCAAATGGAGTGAGCCCGTCGGCGGCTTCTTTGACCTCCTCGAACGCCGAGGGGATCTGTGCGGCCAGCACCCAGACATCGGGCAGCAGGTCGTCACAGACCATGAAGCCGAAGTCGATGTGGTCGACGTAGCTCATCACCGTGATGTTGAGGCCGGAACCCTCGAGCACGGGGCCCATGGGATAGGCCCTCACCATCTCGGCGCCCGCCATGTAGATCGGGAAGGTCGGCCCGGGGATGCTGGAGATCATCAGGTTGTGGATGGGGCGATGGTGATCGGCGAGCTTGCTCCTCGCGTACAGCCACATGCCCGCGTTGAACAGCGTCGGGTCGGCAACGTCGGCCCACTCGCTCAGCAGCGAACCCCCGACCATCTCGTGCTCGCGCTTGGCGGCGTCGGTGACGGTCTGGATGGCCCGGACCCGCTCGGTCGTGTCCTCGATGTCGGTGCACAGCGACGTGTAGAAGCCCGAGAGCTTGTTGTTGTGCTCGTCGTGCTCGTCGTCGCCACGGACCGATGTCGGGCAGGTGGCGAGCAGCGGCCTCTCGGGCAACTCGTCCTTGGCCAGTAGATACCGGCGCAGTGCACCCGCGCAGATGGCCAGGACGATGTCGTTGACGGTGCACCCGAAGGCGCCCTTGACCTTCTTGACCTCGTCGAGGCTGACCTGTGAATAGGCGACGTTCCGGCTCGGCGTGAGCGAACCGTTGAAGAGGGCCTGCGGGGCAGCCAGAGGCGTTCCACCCGGTGCCTCGTGCTCGACCTTGCGCGACCGCCTCACCGCGGCGACGTTCCTTGCGGTCTTGCGGGCCAGAGGGACGAAGTTCCTGAACTCGTGCAGCCGCTGACGGATGGCGTCGGCGACCACCTCCCGCTCTGTCGGCCGTGGCTCGGGTTCGGTGTCGGGGGGTTCGGTCGCCGGAGCGTCACGCTCCAGGTCGAAGAAGTTCATGATGGTGTCGACGCCCGCCACGCCGTCGAGGCACGAATGGTGGACCTTGGCGACGAGCGCGATGTTGCCGTCGTAGAGCCCGTCGATGACGAACAGCTCCCAGAGCGGGCGCCGACGATCGAGGGGGGCGCTGGCGATGTCGCCGGTGAGGCGCCCGAGCTCGTGAGGTCCGCCTGGCTTGGGAAGCGTCACGTGACGAACGTGGTTGACGATGCGGAAGTTCTGGTCGTCGACCCAATAGGGATGATGGATCTGCAACGGCGGCACGACCAGCTTCTTGGTGAAGATCGGCACGAGGTGGATCCGCTCGGCGATCCGGGTCTGGATCTTGCCCGGCGAGTACCCGCCGGGCATGCCCGAGGGATCGAGCACCGCGGTGAGTGCCACGTGCATGTGGACCGCCTCGGTCTCCATGTAGAGGAAGAAGGCGTCGAGACCGCTCAACCGTTCCATGACGTACCCCTGAATGTGGCGGACCTGTGGAGCGCCTGTCGACAAGCGCTTGCCGACAAGTCTGCCCCTTCGCTGGGGGAAATGGGGCTGCTCACCCGGTTTTCCTCCCCCGGGGGCTCTCAGGACCTCGGAACCTCCGACCAGGGCAGCTCCTTGTCGACCCTCGGCTCGCCGGGAAGCCCCAGGACCCGTTCACCCAGGATGTTGCGCTGGATCTCCGATGTGCCGCCCTCGATCGAGTTGGCCCGGCTGCGCAGGAACATCTTGCGAGCAGAGCCGGGTGGCCCTACCAGGCCGATCATGTCGGAGCGGCGCATGTCGTAGTCGTAGTCGATCAACCCATGGGCACCGAGGAGGTCGACGCAGAACTCGTAGATCCTCATGTTCGTCTCGGCGAAGCAGAGCTTGCCTATAGAACCCTCAGGGCCGGGATTGCCCGCCTTGCGCCGGGCTCCGGCGCGCAGGTTGGTGAGCCTCAGCACCTCGGCGTCGATCCACAGATCGATGAGCTGGTCACGCCTCACCGGATCGTGGCGTTCCAGTTCGTTCCAGATCCTCAAGGCCTCTGCGATGGCACCCGACCCCCGCTCGGGCCGGACGGCCCCTCCTCCGATGGTGGTGCGCTCGTTCATGAGGGTCGTCATCGAGACCCGCCAACCCTCACCGACGTCGCCGATCCTGTCAGCGTCCGGGACCCGTACGTCGGTCAGGTAGACCTCGTTGAACTCGGCCTCACCGGTGATCTGGCGCAGCGGGCGGACCTCCACCCCCTGGGCGTGCATGTCGAGGGCGAAGTAGGTGAGGCCCTTGTGCTTGGGTACCTCGGGATCGGTTCGGGCCACCAACATGCCCCGGTCGGCGAGGTGGGCCATGGTGTTCCACACCTTCTGGCCGTTGACCACCCACTCGTCGCCGTCCCGCACCGCGCGTGTCGCCAGGCCGGCGAGGTCGCTGCCGGCGACGGGCTCGGAGAACAGCTGGCACCAGATGTCCTCGCCGGTGAACATCGGACGGAGCAGGCGCCGCCGCAGCTCGTCGCTGCCGTGGGTCACCACGGTCGGGCCCGCGAGGGTCATCCCGAAGAATCGGGTGTGGTCGGCGGGCTTGACGCCGGCTTCACGCAGCCGGTCGTCGACCACCCGTTGCAGCTCGGGCCGCACACCCAGGCCCCCGAAGCCCTCCGGGAAGTGGACCCAGGCGAGGCCGGCATCGTACTGGTGGCCGAAGAGCTCGGTGGGTTCGGTCGAGTCCACCGGGTGCTCGGCGAGGAGCAGGTCCAGAGCCGCCTCGACGCCTTTGCGCTCGGTGTCGGCGGAGCTGCCTCCGGGAGCCGGTCCCGGCAGGGTGGCGAGGGTTTCACTCATGATGACGAAGGGTAGTGCCGATGCGCCGCACTCCCCACCTGGGTGCTCTCAGCCCCCTCGCCGTCAGGTGCGAGCTGTTCAGCCCCGTCTGTCCGGTAGGAAGGGGAACTGCCGCCTCACCTCGCGAACCGCCGCGGCGTCGACGTCGGCCAGCAGCACCTCCTCGGAGCCGCCTCCGGCCGCGAGGACCTCGCCCAGCGGATCGACGATGAGGCTGTCGCCGGAGTAGTCGAGCCCGCCGCCGTGGCCCACCCGGTTCACGCCCACGACGTAGGCCTGGTTCTCGATGGCCCGGGCCCGTAGCAGCGTGATCCAGTGCATGCGCCGAGACGCCGGCCAGTTGGCCAGCACCACGTAGAGATCGGTGTCGCTCGCCAAGGCCCAGAACTCCTCGGCGAACCTCAGGTCGTAGCAGACGAACAGGGAGACGCGCAGGCCTTCCACCTCGACGGTCAGGTAGTCGTCGCCGGCCGCATAGTGAAGGTGCTCTTCGGCGAAGCTGAACAGGTGGATCTTGTCGTAGTGACGGGTCGTACCGTCGGGGCCGGCCAGCACCAGCCGGTTGCAGGGCCGATCTGCGCCCGCGGGGCTCGCGGGCACCGAACCGCAGACCCAGATGCCGTGAGCGGCGGCCTGCTCCAGGAGGAACCCTGTGCTGGGCCCGTCCACCGGCTCGGCGACCCGGTCCGTCGCCATCGAGAAACCGGTCGCGAACATCTCGGGCAGCACCACCAGGCGTGCCCCGGCTCCGGCGGCGACCTCGATCATCGGTACGAGGTGCTCGAAGTTGCCGGCCCGGTCCTCCCACACGATGTCGTGCTGGATCGCGGCGACCTTCACGGCTCCAACTTCACCACGTCGACTCACCCCGGGCCCCATCGCGCCCGAACGGCCCCATGCGCATCGACTGTGACAAATCCCAGAAGCCTGTAACAGCCGGCCGCCTGAGGACATAGACGAGGCGTAGGCACGGCGGACACCAGCGCTGTTCGTCTCGGCGCGGTCAACTGCTGAGGCGATCAGCGTGGGGCTTCCGTCGATCGGGAGTGGTCCGGCGACGGGCCCGAGGTGGAAAGCGGATCGATGGTCACCAAGGCAACGCACGACAGGACACTCGAGGCCCCCGACAGGCCGGCATTCGGTCCAGGCGGAATGACTCCCCGGAAGGGGCGCCCTCGGGCGTCACTGGCACTCGTGCTTTCGGTGATGCTGCTGGCAACGGCCCTCTCGGCTGGCCCGGCCGGGACTGAGCCGCTTCCCGAGGACGATTTGCTTCGCTTCCCCGACGACCACCCCTACTTCCCGGGCCAGATCATCACCGGAGACGAAGACCCTGAGCTGGCACTGGCAAAGGCCGGCGGCGGCCAGTGGTCCAGCAGTAGCGGACTGAATGTCTACTCCACGCAGATCACGTCTCCGGAGCTTCTCGACGCTGTCGAGCATGGTCTTTGCCCAGAGCGTCAGACGGATCCAGACTTCGACTGCGAGGACGGCCGCCCAGAGGTACTGCGCTGGTTCGTCGAGATCGACAGGTACATCGGCACCGACCCCTTCGGTGGGAACTTATGCGAGCTCGTGGTGGGAGACTCCACCTACCAGGCCGCGTTCGATGTGTTGGCCGCCAACGGCGTGAAGGTCGACGTGCAGTTCTGGACGAGCGCCTGGACCATCCCGATCATGTGCTCCTTCTCGGCCGGGGGTGCACGCTTCGACTCGCAGGGTCTGGACTTCTACCGTGACGTAACGCGGCACTTCTACGATCTGCTCAGGGGCTCGTACGGGCAGAGCTTCACGGATCTGGTGTCGTTCGGCGCATGGAACGAGCCGGACTTCTTCCAGTCGCCCTACAACGGATGCGATGTCGTACCTCGCAACCCGATCACCTGGTTGGGCGGCAAGTGGTCCGGGGGCTCTGACCTGGCCACAGGTGCCCTGTGGGCGAACATGCACTCCGTGTTCGACGATCATCTGGGCCCTGACGGCCAACCGGTACCGATCCCGGCTTTCAACAACAGCGCTGCGGCCAGCACCTACTGGACGCGAGATTGGGTCAACTCGAATGGCAGCAGCTGTTCGACCTCCACGTCGTTGTTCGACGCCGACGGGGTCAACCACTGGGTGGGCGACAGCCTGCGTAATGAGCGCGTCTCCTACCTGGACCTGCACCGCTACTTCACTGCAGAACCGACGGCCAAACGACTAGCCGAGTACACCATCGAGTTGCTGCAGCTCTACGACGCCAAGGCGCTAGAGATCGACCCGGTCGATCCCCGCATGCTCCCCGTGTTCATAGGCGAGCTCGGCATCAATGCGAATTCGGTATGGTCTGCCCCATACGGAACCAACGAATACTGCTCGATCACGGTTGACCCTCAGCCGGTGGACGCTGACGACGCCCGCGAGTTGCGCAAGCTCCACTACTTCCTCAGCAACTACCTCGGCGACCGCTACCTGGGTACAGCCTGGCATGGAGGCCGACCTGAGGTCACCCTGGGACAGGAACATTCGATCTGGGACCCCGATTACTCCACCGAATACGACCTCCAGCGGTGCCCCCGGGCCGACCTCCTGGTCGACGGTGATGACTCGGACAGCGTGACTGTCGAGCAGGGGATCCCCGTGAACCTCGCCATCGACGGGGAGGGCACCCTCAGCGCCGGAGCCCAGGAGGTCAGGTGGTGGCTCCCCGGTAACGACAACTACGTCGTCGGTGACACCACGACGTTCACCTTCGACCAGCCAGGGACCTACGAGCTGGCCGTGCAGGCCTTTGACAACAGCGGCCCAATCAACCCTCAGAACGACTCCAGTGCGGCCTGGGATTTCGACCGCACGACCGTCCATGTCCTGCCCTTCGAAGCGCGGGTCACTGCTGACCCGATATCAGGGGACGCTCCGCTGACGGTCTCCTTTGATGCTTCGTCATCGACGGGCGACATAGCGGAGTACCGCTGGGACTTCGACGGCGACGGCTCTACCGACCTGACCACCTCAGACCCCACTGCCGACCACGTCTACGAGACCGCTGGCAGCTACCAGGCGTCGCTCAATGTGGCCGACGATCAAGGGAGAGAGTCCGCTCCGGCAACGGTGTGGATCCAGGTGACATCAACGGCGGCAGACCACGTGAAGGTCGCCTACAGCAACCAGCTCAACTACACGAACGACAACGATGTCACAACTGGAGACGTCACCGTGTCAACCAGTTCGGTGAGCGGCAGCGTCACCGTTCCCTCCGCGACCGGACAACCCGGTGAGACAGCGGCAATCACGTTCGCTCTCCGGAAGAAGACCTTCCTGTGGACCACCTACTGGAGCGGGTCGGTGTACGTGAACGACGCCCCGGCAGGGTTCGCTATCACAACCACCTTCCCGCTGGGCAAGCAGCTGTACGTTGACGGCCAGACCGCAAGCGCCTCGCTATACGGCCTCGTCGACACGCGATCACTGCCTTGGCGCAGCTACAACTTCACGATGGAAGTGACCGACAACGCCTGATTGGGGCATCAAGCGATCGAACAGCAACACCCGGCTCAGCGGTAGAGTCGCGATCTCATCACCGAGCTCGAGGGGGTGTGCTCGTGACCGCGACCGAGATCCTCTACGACCCCTACGACTACGCCATCGACGCCGACCCGTACCCGGTCTGGAAGCGGCTGAGAGACGAGGCACCCCTCTACTACAACGAGCAGTACGACTTCTGGGCGCTCAGCCGCTTCGGCGACGTCCATTCCGCCCACCTCGATCACGAGACCTTCAGCTCGGCCCACGGCACCGTGATCGAGATGATGACCGACGAGCCCGGCGAGTCGTCGCTGATGATCTTCATGGACCCGCCGGCTCACAACCAGCTCCGCAAGCTGGTGAGCAGGGCATTTACCCCCCGGCGGGTAAACCGCCTGGAAGGACGGATACGCCAGCTCTGCGCCGGCTACCTGGATCCTCACCTCGGAGCCGATGGCTTCGACTACGTCGCTGACTTCGGTGCCAGGCTGCCGGTGATGGTCATCAGCTCCCTGCTCGGCATACCCGAAGAGGACCAGGACTGGCTCCGCGAGATGAGCGACCTCATGCTGCACCGGGAGCCGGGTGAGACCGGCCCGAGCCCAGAAGCCGTGGCGGCGGTAGGCGACCTCTTGTCCTATTGGCAAGACCACATCGATCGCCGGCGGGCCGAACCTGTCGAGGACATCATGTCCGAGCTGGTGCACTCCGAGATGGAGTTGGGCGACGGCACCACCCGACCGCTCGACGACGGCGAGCTGCACAGCTTCATCGGCCTGCTCTCCGCCGCCGGCAACGAGACCGTGGCCCGGCTCCTCGGGTTCGCAGCCACCACCCTTGCCCGCAACCCCGACCAGCGGGAGCACCTCGTCGAGGACGCTTCGCTCATACCCAACGCCGTCGAGGAGTTGCTGCGCTACGAAGCACCCTCGCCGATCCAGGCGCGCTGGGTCACCCGCGATGTCGAACTGCACGATGTCGTCGTGCCGAGAGGGTCCAAGATCACGCTGCTCACGGGCTCGGCGGGTCGCGACGACCGCGAGTTCGACGAGCCCGACCGCTTCGACGTCAACCGGCGGATAGAACGTCACCTGTCGTTCGGCTACGGGGTCCACTACTGCCTGGGCGCCTCGCTCGCGCGGCTGGAGGGTCGGGTGGCGCTGGAGGAGACGCTGCGGCGGTTCCCCGTGTGGGACATCGACGAAGATGCCCTCGAGATGGTCCACACCAGCACCGTCCGCGGATACGCCCGGGTGCCCATCGGCCTGTGAGCCACGGCTCACAGGCCGTTCATCGCAGTGGGACCTGCCACACGACCGCGGTCTGCGACGAAGGGTCCGACGGGCCGGCGATGCCACCGACGACGATCATCCGGTCCCCCATCCGGTCTCCCTCGACGAGCAGGTCGAACCCGGTACGGCCGGCGGGCAGCTGGGTCGGCACCGAGCTCCATTCGCCGTCGTAGGATCGGATCGATCCGCCGGTGAACGCCCCCAGCTCTCCGAACACGTCCAAGGTGAAGATGGTCGCGCCGGTCTCGGCCAGACGGAGTACCGATGCACTGGGCTGCCCTTCCGGGAGCCCGCCGGGGTCGAGCTCGGCGGTCCATTCCCGGGCGTCTGGCGATGTCCACAGCACCGGGACGTGACCGGCTTGCGTTCGGGCTGTACCGCCGGCCACCCAGCCGTCCTCGGAACGCAGGACCGACACGGCTGCCGACCCGGCGCCTGCACGGGGCGGCTCCACCCGGTCCCACTGCCGGCCGTCCTCGCTGTACCAGAGCGTCGCGTAGCTGGCGTCGAGGCCGTCCTCGATCGCCCCGAACATCTCGATCCCGCCGACCAGGTACTCGCCTCCCGGTCCGCATGCCACCGACACGGCCCATGACCCGCCACCGCGCGCCGAGGTGAGAGCATCGCTTTGCACGCGCCGCCAGTGCGCTCCGCTCGGGTCGCCCAACCACACCGCCGCCCGCAGACCGTCGGTTCCGACCACGACGATCTCGCCTGTCGCCGGGTTGGTGCACGCACCGTAGGCGTCACCGGTCGGCAGATCGTCGGGGACGTCGAGCTGTCGAGTCCACGAGCCGCCGGGGTCCCGGCGCCAGATGCCCAGCTCGAGACCGTCGGCGCCGGCCCCGATCAGTGATCCGTCAGCCGTTGTCGTCAACGCACGGATGATCTGCCCACCTGGCCCGCTCCCGCTCGCATCCACGACCGGTTCGGCCTCCCAGCTCGTTCCGCCATCGGCGGAGCTCCAGAGGCCGAGGTCCAGGTCCGGGGCGTTCCTGGACCCGGCGACCACCAGCTCTCCGGCGGTCGTCTCGACTGCCGCGTAGGCAACCGAGCCCGACACGTCGAGCGAGATCTCAGCGGCTGCGGCCTCTCCGTCCGGCGGCACGGTGGTGGTAGAGGACTCGACGAGCGTTTCTGCCGGGGCGGTCCAGATGACGGGTCTCCCACTGTCCGAGCCGGTACCGATGACCAACTCGCCAGTGGGTGCCAGGTCACGCAGACGGCAGTCCTCCTCACAGGGCGGCGTCGAGCTCGTCCGGCCGGCTGCAGGCCGGTATTCGGAGACCGCTATCGCGCTCGACTGCTGCAGACCGAGCACCCACCCCGACGATGTGCCCGCCACGGCCACCGCGTCCGAGGCCCGGTCGCTGTCGGCAAGGGGCGCTTCGACGATCCCGGTGCCGGTGAGGCGCACCGTGACCGCCTCGCCGCTGCCGTCCGAGCCGGCGGCAAGGAGGGTCCCGTCATCGACAAGCGCGACCGAGACGAGATCGAGCCCCCCCGGACCCTCTATCGGGCTCCAGCCGGCCCCGCCGTCGCGGGACACCCACATAGAGCTTCCGGTGTCGGTGTCGGTACCCACCGCGACAAGCGAGCCGTCGCCTGCCCTCGCCACCGAGTTGAACGTGGACGTCCCCAGCGGATCGGCTGATTTCACCCCGGCCCACGCCAGGCTCCACGTCCTCCCGTCATCCGGGGAGGCCCAGGCGAGCTGCCGCCTGCCGCTGCTCGGGCTGGCATCGTCACCGCCGTCGCCCACCGCGACCAACGTGCCGTCGTCGGTGTGGGTCACTGCGGTGATCCGCTGGTACTTGTCGCCCGAGGTCTCGACCTGAGCGGACGCCCAGCCCTGCTCAGAGCCCTGCCAGACCATGGGCCGCTGACGCGACAGGTTCATCACCGATCCCGCCGCGATGATCTGACCGTCCACCGAGCCGAGATCCAGCACGTCACCGCTGAAGAAGTGCTCCGGCAACGGCAGCTCGGCCTGTTCCCACCCGCCGTCGGACGCTTCGGTCCAGATCGCCGGTACGGTGCGGTCGCCTGCGGAGCCGGCCAGAACCATGCCTGTGCTCTGGGTGACGAGGGCGTCGTTGACCCAGCCGGGCTCGTCCGATATCGGGATCTCGGTCCACTCGAGGGCGTTCGAATCCGCCGGACCGGTCAGGCTGGTGTCACCACCGCCACCGAAGCGGGTCAGGAGCACGATCGCCACCGCAGCCACAGCTAAGACGGCGGCGGCTGCGAGGATTGGACGCCACGACCGGTGGACCACCACCTCGGCAGCCGTACCGGGCATGGCTTCGTCGGCATCGTCGGCGGTGATCCGCTCGAACAGTTCGGCGGCTGACAGCCGCACATCCACTCCTCGCGCCGGATCGGCTCGCCGCAGCTCGGTGAAGGCGTCGCGACGTGTCATCTGTCCGCCCTCCTGCGGTCAGCTCTGTCGAGGCGACGCTGCAGGCGCCTGCGCGCACGGTGCAGCCTCACGCGGGCCGCTGAGGCGGTGATACCCAACACCTGCGCCATCTCGGTCGGGCTGAGCTCCTCCCACGCAGCGAGACGCAGGACCTCCTGGTCGGCGGCCGAGAGACCGGCCAGCAGTCTCAACACGTCGTGGGCCTCCTCCGAGCCCGTCGACTCAACACCCGCGTGGTCCTCGCTGAAGGGCTCGGTCCGGCGATGCTTGCGGCGCCAGTTCGCCAGGTGGTTCCGCGCGGTGACGTACAGCCAAGGGAGCTCCCCACCGTTGGAGGGGATGGCGTCGAACCTGCGCCACGCAGTGGCCCACACCTCCGCGACGAGGTCCTCGACGTCAGCGGGGTCTCCCACGCGCCTGGCGAGGTAGGCGTGCACGGCGTGCCCGTTGGCGTGGTACATCACCCGGAAGGCAGCCTTGCGGACCGATTCGACCTCCCGCCGGCCGCCGACCGACAGCACCTGTTCCCGCTCGTCCATCCGCCGTGCCATGTCGCCCTTCGAGGACAGAGGATACGGGTGTCAGCGCAGCAGTCTCCAGTCGCCACACACGAACCCCGGGGGATCCGAAGATCCCCCGGTGCACCGCGCAACCACACGTCCCGGCCTCCGAGCAAGGCACAAAGGTTCAGGAGTCAGCCACGGACTCGGCGGATTTCCAGTCCGGCACCGACGCCGCCGACCACGGGATCGGCTGATCACGATCGGCTTGCACGATGAAGTCGACGAGTTGCTGGGCGACCTGCCCGTTGGTGGCGAGGTCTCGCTTCCAGGTACTCGGATGGGTCCGGGTTTGCATGGCCAGGGTGCAGGCGTAGCCGTTGTACTTCGGGTCGCCGGAGTATCCCTGGCGGTAGGAGAACCTCGAGCTGCCCCCCATCAACACGCTGAACAAGCCAGTGTGTGTCACGTGAGCGGTACACCAGCCTGTCGACTGGTAGGGGTTCCACCACGGACCGGTCGGCTTCTTCTTGGAGATGATCGGCTGCACGAAGGCGGCATGCTTGCCCTCGGCTTCGAGGTACTCGACGAAGCGCCGGCTCGGCTCGCTGTAGGCGCCGCCCTCGTTGTAGTCGGCGACGAACGCGTGGCCGGAACCTGGCGAGACCGAGAAGTCGTAGTCATAGATGCAGGTCGTATGACCCAGAGCCGGGATCAGCAGGGTCGCCGGGTTGAACTCGGCGTTGTCGCACTGACCGCCACCGTGGTAGGAGAGGAACGGCGGCATCTCCCCGCCGCCCAGGTACCCGTACCACCACATCGGTGAGACGACCTGCTGGATGGTGAGCTCCTCGCCGACGTTCTCGCTGCTGTCGAGATCGAAGAGCTGGTTGATGAGGTTCTCGGGCGTGAACCCGGAGATGTCCTTGCCGAGCGCGTTGGCGAGGTTCACGAGATCCCGATCGTTGGACCGGTACGGATATGAGAAGGCCGGCATGTCGGCGTCGTAGCCCGGCTGGCCCGGGGCGTCGCCGATCCCGTCCCCAGCGAGGTTCAGGTAAGCGGGGAACCCCGCGGAGACGACCGCGCTGATGTAGTCACTCACCAGCGGTTGGGTCCACACGCCTCGGGACATGCCCACCATCCACAAGAAGATCGGAGATGTGGCGAGCATCTGCGCGATGTGGGCTCCCGCCGAGGCTCCCATGACGGTCACCCGCCCTGGGTCGCCCACCCCGTTCGCGAAGATGTTCTCGTGAGCCCAAACGAGCGCGTTGGCGGAGTCGAACCAGGGCTGCATCTGGCACCCCTCGAGGGGATCAGAGCAGGTGACGGAGTCTGCCAGCAGAGTCGTGTCGTCCTCCCACCCGGGCGAGCCGGGCCAGTGCAGGGGCTTCACGACGCCGTTGTCATCCAGGGACGGCAAGGCGTCGGCAAAGGATGGATCCGTGTAGCGGAGGGTGTAGTTGACCGACACCACCACGATCCCCTGTTCGGCGAGGGTGCCGGCCCAGTCCTCGAACCCCGCGCTGTTCTTGCTCATCGCTGAGAAGGCCCCACCGTGCACGAAGAACAGAACGGGCGCCGTGGCGAGCTGGGACAGCTCCACAACCTGAGGTATGTACACATCCAGCTTGCGGCTGCTCTGGCTGGAGCTGTCGTCGCTTGCCTCGTTCCGCAGGCCGGTTCTCAGCTGATCGTAGCTCTGGGTCAAGTCGTAGCGACAGGTGATGCGCTCGAAGGGCCGTTCCGCCGTCGGCGCAACGTAGTCGTCCCGGTAACCCTCTTTGAACCAGTCCACCCAGTAGTCCGCGACATCCCCACTCGGTGAATCGGCAGGTGCGACAGAAGCTTGCAGACACTTGCCGATCCCGCTGCTGTCGACACCGCTCTCGTAGAGGGGCAGGAGGTCGGACCCGGCATCTGCGGGGACCTGAGCGCTGACCGGTACGGCGGGTGCACCCGGGACGATGCCGACAACACCCAGGACCAACGCGAGGACGACGGTCGAGCTGAGCGTTCGCAATCGGATCACGGGGTCTCCTCTGTGGATGGGCGCGTCGAACACGGCAGGCTCACCAGCCGAGGTCAGCACGTCGAACCGCCGAAGGCGCTGCGGGAAGTAGATGTCACCGGGCCCCTCGGCGTTACAGGTGACATCCTGGCCCGTGGCGGTTCGACCGGCGGTCATGACCCATCCGGCCGTCCACACCAGGACCACACGTGGTCGGGCATCGCCGACCAGGGCTCACCACCGCTGAGCCGGCATCGGAGTATGGTGAGCGCTGGGGGTAGGGAATGATCACGACGTCTGACAACGGACCCACCAGCGACCAAGCAGGCAACGGGGGAAGCCGCAGTCGATCCTCCGAGATCGACCTGCCGGTGTGGGCCCCTTCGCCGGTCCGTCGGCTGATCGGCCGGTACAAGCGGCTCGAGAAGCAGCTCGCCAGGTTCGCTCCCGCCAGGGCCGCGGTGGCCATCCCCCGCACCGTGCGCTTCCTCGGCCGGTCTCTCCTCAAGAAGGCGCGACCGCCTGCTGATGGCCCGCCTGTACCACCTGCCAGCCCCACGCTCCTCGCCTACGTCGCCATCGACGAGGCCATGCTGCTGCTGGCCATGGGCCCGAACCGCTTTCCCCGGCGAGCCGACTACGAGCGGGTTTCCGGTGAGCTCCGCGACGCCTTGGCCCTCTACACCGAGGCGGGTTGGCTGGCCGACCCCGAGAGCTTCCACCGCACGCCTGCCCCTCTCACCGACGCCCAGGTCCAGCAGAGTTGGACGATGGGGTTGGGCTTCGAGCGGCTCTTCTGGGACTCGGGCTACGAACCCCACGAAGGCGAACCGGGTCGCGAGCGTTGGCTCGGCTACGCGACCAACCGCACTGCCGGTGCATGGGTTCTGCGGCACCGCGACAGGGCTCGCCCCTGGCTCGTCTGCATCCACGGTTTCGGCATGGGTTACCCGAGCGTCGAGTTCCCCACCTTCAGCGTCGGCCGCCTCCACAAAGAGCTCGGGCTCAACGTGGCCGGTCCCATGCTGCCCCTGCACGGGCGGCGCAAGGTGACCCGCATGTCAGGTGAGGCCTTCCTCTCGTTCGACATGATGAACGGGGTGCACGGTCTGGCTCAGAGCGTCTACGACACCCGCCGCCTGCTCACATGGATCCGCCATCAGGGCGGTGACACGATCGGCGTCCACGGTGTCTCCCTCGGCGGGTACGTCACCTCGCTGCTCGCCGGCCTCGAGGACGAGCTCGACATGGTCATAGCCGGCATCCCCGTCTCGGATTTCCCCCGGTTGTTCCACGCCCATTCCCCCACGCACATCAGGCTGCGGGCCTTCGAGCACGAGATCCTCGGCGGCTCCGCCGAGGAGATCTACCGGGTCGTCTCACCCCTGTCGTTCGTTCCCAGCACCCCGCGAGAGGCACTTTTCATCTACGCCGGGCTCGGCGACCGCATGTCCCGCCCCCGCCAGGCCCACGACCTGTGGAAGCACTGGGGTGAGCCGACGATCACGTGGTACCGAGGCAGCCACGTGGCCTTCAAGTGGTCACGGGACGTAAGGGAGCTCGTCGAGGGTGCCATGGCACAGACGCTGCTCTCCCCGCGCGCGCAGCTGGCTACCGCCTGAGCCGGCCAGACGATGGAGGTCTGGCGCGAACCGGCCCGCGAGCTTCCTGTAATCGGCCGGCCGGACATCCTCGTCGTGGGGGCAGGCTCAGCCGGCATCGCCGCCGCCCTCGCCGCCGCTCGGCGTGGCGGCGAGGTGTGGCTGGTCGAGCGGCTCAGCTACGTGGGCGGACTGGCCACCGGTGGCCTCATCAACCTCCTCCTCACCCTCGATGACGGCGAAGGCAACCAGGTCGTGGCCGGCTTGTGCCAGGAGATCGTCGAAGCCCTCGACCGCCAAGGCGAGGCAGTCCACCCGCCGGCTGAGGAATGGGGCAGCGTCGACACGACCGCGGTCGACGCTTGGCGCCGGTGGGGGCTGATCTGGGGCCCGCCCCCCGAGGCGGTCCGCTATTCGGTTGCCTTCGACCCTGAGGCGTTCATCGACATCTCCTACCGGCTCCTCGATGAGGCCGGCGTGAAGTTGCGGCTCCACTCCTGGTGCACCGCTGTGCACACCCGGCAAGGCCGGATCGAGGCCGTGGTGCTCGAGTCCAAGGCCGGTCGTGAGGTCGTGATGCCAGAGGTGGTGGTCGACACCTCCGGCGACGGTGACTTAGTCGCCATGGCGGGTGTCCCTCACGAACAGGTGCCAGTGCTTCCCTATCTGTGGTTCCGGATGGGCGGCGTGGAGGTCCGCGACGAGGGTGCTGGACCGCATGGCTTGTACTTCAGGACCACCGGAGCCGGCCGCGTCCTGGTGCCGTGGGGAGGCCCGGGTATGGCCGAGGCAAAGATCGACCCCCTGGACCCCGACGCCTTGAGCCGAGCCGAGGTCCAGCTGCGGTCCGGGGCCCGGCGAGAAGCGGACCGCCTGATAGCCGAGGTCCCCGGCTTCGAGCACGCCTGGCTCGACGACTTCACCAAGCAGATCGGCATAACCGAATCTCGCCGGCTCGTCGGGGACTACCGGCTGGAGAAGGACGACCACAAGCGCACCTTCCCCGATTCGGTCGCCCGCACCGGTCACTGGACCGTCCGCGGTGTCACCTACGACATCCCCTACCGCTGCCTCACCACCCCCCTGCTGTCGAACCTGGTGGTGGCCGGTCGCTGCATCTCGGCCAGCCGCTACGTGCACCAGGCGACCAAGGAGATCCCCGCGGCGATGGCAACCGGCGAAGCGGCCGGCGCAGCGGCGGTACACGCGCTCAACAGCCGCGGGGATGTGCACGCCGTCGATGTGGCCGGGCTCCGCAGCGATCTGGCGGCGGCGGGTGCCGACGTCGGCGGGTCAGGGTAGCGAGCCACCCTCTCCGGGACCCGAAGCCAGCAGCTGCTCGAAGCGCTCGACCAGACCCCGGCTCTTCGCTATCTGCTGCAACGACCCCACCACGAGCTCCTCGAGGGGTATGCCCCACTGCCTCCGGCGCTCCTCCTCCTCCAGCTCGGGCTCGCCGGCCACGTAAACCCGATCCTCGCCCGCCTCGGTCGGCGTCGACTTCAGGCCGCGGATCATCTCGTCCATGGTGGCCGCGAACTCGGCCAGCGGGCGGAAGGCATCGACTCGCAGGACCGCGAAGAAATGGCCGACGTCGGCGACATCTTCGAACTCCGAGACCAGGCCGGGTAGCTCGGGGCCGTAGTTCGCTCCGGACAGCAGCCCGCAGAAGATGTCGACCATGACCCCCAGCCCGTAGCCCTTGTGGCTCCCCAGCAGGCGGCTCGAGCCCAGAGGCAGGAGCCCCCCGTTGAAGCCTTCGACCGGATCGGTGGTCGAGACACCGTCCGAGTCCATCGCCCACCCCGGCGGTATCTCGGTCCCCGCACCCATGGCGAGCTGGAGCTTCCCGACTGCCGCCGCACTGGTCGCCATGTCGAGGATGAACGGGCGTTCCTCGCCGGCGGGGACGGCCACCGCTATCGGGTTGGTTCCGAACATGGGCTTGCGCCCGAAGGTCGGCACCACGAAGGTGGTGGCATTGGTCAACGAGATGCCGATCATCCCCTCCTGCACGGCCTGTCGGGCGTAGTAGCCGGCGATGCCGTAGTGATTGCTGCGCCTGACCGTCGCGCAGGCGCCCACACCGTCGGCAGCGTGAGCCAAGCACCAGTCCATCGCCATCTGGCTGGCGACCGGACCGAGGCCGTTGTCGCCGTCGATGACGCAGCCGCCGGCGCCCTCCGACACGATCCTGGGTGCCGGGCGGGGCTCGACCAGTCCCTTGGCCAGCTTGTGCGTGTAGTAGAAGAGACGCGACACGCCATGAGAGTCGATGCCCGCGAGGTCGGCCGCCACCAGCACGTCAGCGGTCAGGTCGGCGTGATCGGACGGCACGTCGTAGGTCTCGAGCACCTCGGAGACGAACCTCGCCAAGATCTCGTGATCGACCCGGACGGAGCCGGTCTGCTCACCCGTGTCCCCCATGACTTGACCTCCCCGTTGGATCGGTACTGCTCGGAGTATGACAGCACATGAGTCAACGGGCGCCGAAGTAGCGTGTCGGCCATGAAGACCTTCGTCGTCAGGCTTCGCCTGCCGGACCGCCCGGGTGCGCTGGGGGCGGTGCTGAGCCGGATCGGCTCCGTCGGAGCGAACGTCATAGGGATCAGCATTCTCGAGCGCAGCACACCCAGGGTGGCCGACCAGCTCGTCGTCGAGGTACCCCTCTCGGTCCCCGTGGAGCTGCTGCAATCCGAGATCGTCGAAGTGGACGGCGTCGAGGTACACGTGATCCACGAGGCCGACGGCACGGTCACGAGCCCGCAGATGCACGCGCTGTGCGCTGCCAAAGCCCTGATCGAAGCCACCTCGGCGCAGGCCGTACTCGACGAACTGGCTGCCCACGCCAGGACGATGTGCGACGCCACCTGGGTGGCCAGCCGACCGCGGGGTCGAGGCGCCTGGGTCACTGCCGGCCACGCTCCGGAACCGCTGCTCCTCGATCAGCTCGCCACTGGCGGGTCACCCCTTGCCGAGGGCGCCGACGAGTTGTTCACCAGCACCACCAGCTCGACGGGGAACCGGCTCGAGGTGATGATCGGTCGCCACGACGCGGTCTGCATGCAAGAGACGGCGGCGATGAAGGTACTTGCCGACATCGCAGAACGACGACTGGGCGAGCTCGAGGGTGTCGACCTCAGCCCTCCCGGCGCAGCCGGAGCAGCACCTCCTGGGCCACCGTAGCCACATGCCGGCCCGCCTGGGTGAAGACCTCCCCGACCGCCAGGCCCCGGGAGCTCATGAGCCCGTGACAGGTGAAGTCGTGGAGGTGCCACTCGTCGGCCGCGAAGGGCCGGTGGAACCACACGGCATGGTCGAGGCTGGCGCTCCAGAACGGGTATTCGTTGCCACCGGGGTCGGGGCGCTCGGGATGTTGGGCGATGACCGCCTCGGTGGGGAGATCGTCGGACAGGAACGCCAGCGCGCAGGCCTGCAGAACCGGGTCCGCGCCCATCTGCTCGCTCATGCGCAGCCACCCGGTGGAACGCCCGGGCAGGTCGAGGTTCGGGAGCATTCGTCTCTCGAAGACGGGACTCCAGTTGTGCGGGATCACCTCGTCGGGTCCGGGGACCTCGGGCATCTGCGCGGTCTGGACCTCGGGTGCCGCCTCGTCGACCTGGTAGGAGGCCGCCATGTTGAGGATGGCGCCTACCGACTGGCGCGCCACGACCCTTCGGGTGGTCAGGGATCGCCCGTTGCGGATGCGGTCCACCTCGAAGCGGATGGGCTCGCCGGCGTCGCCGGAGCGGATGAAGTAGGCGTGCAGGGAGTGGATGCGGTAGGCGTCGTCGACAGTTGCCGATGCTGCATACAGCCCCTGGGCCACGATCTGGCCGCCATAGAGGCCGCCCCACACATAGCGGGGGCCCACGCCGACGTAGGTGTCGGGGCCGTGCTCCTCGAGTGCCATCATGTCGGCGAAGTCCACGACTAGCCCTGCTCATCCACGGTGAGGGCCCGAGCCCGACCGGATCCCGACGGCACAAGCGTTCCTTCGACGGCGTAGCGCTCGAGAGTGGTCACCTCCGAGGTGCTCGGAATCGTTGGCATCTCGTGTGCTACTCAACTTGGGTCCTCCAAGGCTGGGAGGTTTGTCACCGACGTGCTGCGGGTTGCTCGTGCGAGCTCGTGGACGCCCGAGCAACCTCAGGGGCTGACACATGCCGAGCCGGGCGACGTCGTGGTCAGGACACTAGCCCTGATGGTGGCTCGCACTGTGGCTGTCCGGCCCAACCTGCAACGCCTCGCGCACCGCTGGCCGGCGTCGTGCTTGTCCCCGGGATCGTTTGGGGCAAGGCTCTAGCCGGTGGAGATGGGCGCCGGCCCATCACGAGCCTTCGGGGAGGTCGAAGGTGCTCGGATCCCCCAAACCAGACGACGCCGCACGGGAGTCGGGGCAGGCCTGCGCCCGCCAGATCGGGGCAGCAGCCCGGGAGCTGGGCTCGGGCTCGGGAAGCGACGCTGCCGCTCCCGGTGCCGAGGAGGGACGCTGAGGTGGAAGGCGTGTTCCATCCGGATTTCGGACCCGTGGCAAGCGCACTGGAGGAGCTGGTCGCCGAGGAAGGGCGGGGTGGCGGAGCGATCGCGGTCTACCACGGCGGTGAAGAGGTCGTCGACGTGTGGACCGGCTCATCCGACGGCGACGGGACACCGTGGTCCAGGGACACCCTCGTGATGTCGTTCTCCACCACCAAGGGCGTGACCGCCACCGCGCTGCACATGTGCGCCGACCGTGGCCTCATCGCATACGACGAGCCGGTCGGCAGCTATTGGCCCGAGTTCGCCCAGAACGGCAAGGAACAGATCACAGTTCGCCAACTGATGTGTCACACGGCGGGCCTTCACTCGCTCAGAGGCGTCATCGAAGACCCGAGCCAGGTACTCGACTGGGACCGGATGGTTCGCGCCCTGGCCCTCATGACCCCCGCCTACGAGCCCGGCACCAACAGCGCCTACCACGGCCTCACCTTCGGCTGGCTCGTCGGCGAGCTGGTACGGCGGGTGAGCGGGCTCTCGGTCGGAGCCTTCGTTCGGAGCGAGATCGCCGGCCCTCTCGGCCTCGACGGCCTCTACATCGGGCTGCCCCCATCGGAGGAGACGCGCATGGCCGGTTGGGTGGCTCTGGAGGATACCCTCGCCGAGGTCGAGGCCATGTCCGAGGACCGGGCGCAGGCCCAGGCTGCCGACGCCGAGCTGATAGGTGACCCGGTCCCCGAACAGGCCTTGGAGGCCTTGATGGGTCCCGGCGCCCTGCAAGCCGAGGTTCCTGCCGCAAACGGGTGCTTCACCTCGCGCTCGCTGGCCCGCATGTACGCCGCTCTCGCTGCGGGTGGTTCACTCGACGGCGTGACGCTGATGTCGCCCGCAACGCTCGCCGAGGCGACCGTCGTGCAGCACACCATCCCCGACCTGGTGCTGATGATCCCCGCCATGTGGAGGCTCGGCTGGCACGGGGTGCTCACCAGCGAAGGGTTCCTACCGAACGCGTTCGGGCACAACGGGTTCGGTGGCTCGGGCGCGTGGGCCGATCCCGATACCGAGCTGGCGGTCGCCTACGTGCCCAACCGCCTGGGCATCGGCATGGTCGGTGACGATCGCTTCGCCTCGCTCGGGGGTGTCGCCTACAAGGCCGCGCGCGAGCGCGCTTGACACCGGGCTGCTCGGCCCTTGCTGAACAAGCTGAAGGGAATCGGCTCGAGGCGTACGCCGGTGAGCCGATTGTGACCTGGTCGGCCTGGTTGAGGCTCAGACGAGCCGGACGTTCTTGGCCTCGGGACCCTTGCGCCCCTCACCGACCTCGAACTCGACCTGCTGGCCCTCCTCGAGGGAGCGGAAGCCCTGCCCCTCGATGTTTGAGTAGTGGACGAAGACATCTTCGCCGTCGGGCTGCGAGATGAATCCGTACCCCTTCTCGGTGTTGAAGAACTTGACCGTACCAGTAGGCATTCAGACTCTCCTTATGCACTTCACGTCAGAGAGTCAGTTCGACCCACTTCGATGATGTACTCATTCTGGTTGTTTGCTGACTGACACTCTAGGTGTAGTTGCCTCATCCCGGAACCCAGCCGAGTATGTGGCATGGCGAACAGAGTAGTCGTGACCGGCGGTAGTGGTGGACTCGGCGAGGCCTTCTGCGCCGCGTTCGGCGATCGAGGTGACGAAGTCGTCCCGGTCGACGTGGTGGGGACGGATCGTCGCCTCGACGTCACCGATCCTGGTGCCTGTCGGCGTCTGGCCGAGGACGTGAAACCTGACATCTGGGTCAACAACGCCGGCGTCACCGGCGCGGGCGAGCTGCTCGACCAGCAAGACGACCAGATCCAGCGCATCGTCGCGGTCAACTTCCTGGGCGTGGTGAACGGCACCCGGGCTGCTGCGCGAGCCATGCTCGATCGTGGTGGGGTGATCTTGAACGTCGCCTCTCTGGCCGGTTGGGCTCCGACTCCCCACATCGCGGTGTACTCGGGTACCAAGCACGCGGTTCGCGCCTTCAGCGTGGCGGCCGCCGCCGAGCTCAGGCATACACCAGTGCGCGTCAAATGCCTCCTGCCGGACGGCATCCGGACACCGATGGTCCACGTGGATGACCCTCGCCACCTGATGTCGTTCACCGGCAAGAGACTGCTCGAACCTGCAGAGGTCGTGGCGGCCGGACTGGCGCTACTGACCTCCAAGCGCGTGCTGGCCTCGGTGCCGCCGACCCGCGGGCTGACGGTCCGCCTGCTCGGGATATGGCCGGGACTCGCCTCGGCGCTCCAGTCGACCGTCGAGGCACGGGCGCGACGGAACCAGGCGACAGCTCAAGCCGGCTCGTCCGAAGCCCCGCCCACCGGGTCGACCCAACCTCCGTAGCGACCGGCCATGGCGTCGGCCTCGGCCGGGCCCATGCTGCCGGGCCGGTAGGTGATGACCTCACCCGGCTGGTCGAGCACCGGCTGCAGAGCACGCCACGTACCTTCGATCATCGCCTGGGTCGCGAAGAGAGTGGAATCGCCCTCCAGCGCCTCGCCGAGGAGCAACTCGTAGGGAAGCAGTTCGTCGCCCAGTTCCTGATGGAAGTCGATGCCGGCGACGACGGGCACCGATGTCATCCCCGCAGTGGGATCCTTGGCCTGGAGGTGCAGTCGCACCCCTCCGGTCGGTCCGAGCAGCAGGCGCATGACGTTGTGGTCAGGTACGCGGGCTCCGACTTGGTCGAAGAGGGTGAGCGGCGGCCGTCGGAACCTGACGACGACCTCTGTCGCCGTCAGCGAGAGGCTCTTGCCCGCCCGGATCAGGAAGGGGACCTTCGCCCACCGCCACGAGTCGATGTCGATCCGCAGGGCCACATAGGTCTCGGTGGTCGACCCATCCCTCACACCGTCGACGTCGAGGTACCCGTCGTATTGACCCCGCACGAAGTGGCCGGGTTCGACGGGTTCAATGGCGTCGAACACCTTGACCTGCTCGGCATGGATCGCGGCCGGGGTGTTGCGGGTCGGCGGTTCCATGGCCAGCAGTCCCGTCACCTGCATGAGATGGTTCTGGACCACGTCCTTGAGGGCACCGACGTCGTCGTAGAAATGGCCCCGATCCGACACGTCGAAGGACTCGGCCATGGTGATCATCACCGCCTCGATGTGATCCGAGTTCCAGATCGGTTCGACCATCCGGTTGGCGAAGCGCCAAACCATGATGTCCTCGACCGCGTTCTTCCCCAGGTAGTGGTCGATCCGGTAGATCTGGTCCTCGTCGAGCATCCCGGACAGGGACGCGTTGAGCTGGATCGCCGATTCGAGGTCGTGGCCAAAGGGTTTCTCGACGACGACGCGGGACCCCCGCGTCAGCCCCTCGTTGTAGAGACCCTGCACTACGGTCTCGAACAGGCCCGGGGGTATCTCCAGGTAGAACAGTGGGTTCGAAGCCCCGCTGAGGGCGTCCTTCACGCGCTCGTAGGTGTCGGGCCTCGTGTAGTCGCCTTGCACGTAATCCATGCTGCTGGCGAGCCGCTGCCACACACCCTCGTCGATCTGTTGCCCGGCGGCCACGATGTCGGCACGGGCCCTGTTCCTGAAGGTGTCGACGTCCCAGTCATTGGAGGCGACACCGATGACCGGGACATCGAGGCGTCCCTTCTCGGCCAGCCGATAGAGCGACACGAAGGTCATCTTCCGGGCGAGGTCCCCCGTGGCGCCGAACTGCACGAACGAATCTGACTTCTCCATGGGCCCAGTCTCGCCGCTTCTTGCGGCTCAGGTTGGTGATACCGATCAGCCGGCGGCGGCCGGCCCGCTGGATCGAACTGCGATCACTCGCCCGTCGAGGCCTCTGGGGTTACGGTGCATCCGTGCCTTCCACCGACGGTGTCGAGCTCGAGATCGACGGGCACGAAGTCCGCATCACCAGCCCCGGAAAGATCTACTTCTCGAAGCGGGACGACACCAAGCTCGATCTCGTCGAGTACTACCTTGCCGTCGGGGAGCCGCTGATGCGCGCCATGCGGGGCCGGCCCGTCCTCATGCAGCGCTTCCCCGACGGGGCTTCGGGCAACTCCTTCTTCCAGAAGCGGGTTCCCAAGGGGGCCCCGGCCTGGCTGGAGACGACCATCGTCACCACCCCCAACGGAACCCCTTCGCGCGCGCTGGTGGCGGCGGACCTGGCGCACATAGCCTGGGCCGTGAACCTCGGTTGCCTGGGCTTTCACGTCTGGCCCTACCTGGCTGCAGACGCCGCCCACGCCGACGAGTTGCGCCTCGACCTCGACCCTCAACCGCGGGTCGCCTTCGAGGCTGTCCGGGAGACAGCCCGGGAGCTGAAGGCGCTCCTCGACGAGCTCGGCGTGGAGGGGCATCCCAAGACGACGGGCAGCCGGGGGCTTCACGTGTACGTGCGGCTCGAGCGGCGCTGGGACTCCTATCAGGTCAGGTCCGCCGCGGTGGCAGTGGCCCGCGAGCTGGCCCGGCGACGACCCGAGCTCATCACCGACGCATGGTGGAAGGAGGAGCGCGGAGAGAGGGTCTTCGTCGACTTCAACCAGAACGCGCCTCACAAGACGGTGTTCGGCGCCTGGTCGGTCCGGCCCCGGGTCGGCGCCCAGGTGTCCACCCCTATCAGTTGGGACGACATCGACAGCGTCGCTCCCGACGAGATGACCATCGCGACCGTTCCCCTTCGGGTGGCTCAGGGCGGCGATCCGTGGAGCGAGATCGACCGACGCCCCCAGTCACTCGAGCCGTTCCTCGCGCTGCACGAGCGAGACCGTGCCGCGGGGTTGCCCGATGCGCCGTGGCCACCGGTCTACCCCAAGATGCCCGAAGAGCCGCCACGCGTCGCGCCGAGTAGGGCGAAACGCGATGAGGGCGGACCGCCGCCGGCGGGGCGCTCGCAGCCCTGACCGCTCCCGGCGGGGGCGGCCCGGCACCCATGACACGGAGCATGCTGGGCACTAACCTGACATGAGCGTCAGGTTTCTGGCTCGACCCGGAGGTCGCCGTGGCAGTGCCGAAGATCATCAGCGTTGACGACCACGTCGTCGAGCCACCGCACGTGTGGCAGGCCTGGCTGCCGCAGAAGCACCGGGAGAAGGGGCCGCGGATCGAGCGGGCGAGATGGGCTCCTTTCGTCCACCTCGCCGGTGCCCGGTACGACAACACCATGGACGAAGACGGCCGGCCCGGTGACTACTGGCTCTTCGAGGATCGCGTGATCTATGTGCACAAGCGCTTCGTGGCCATACCCCTCGAGGCAACTCCCGGTGGCGACGTGTCGAGGTTCGACCGCACCGTGATGAAGATGACGCCCATCACCTACGAGGAGATGCGGCCGGGCTGTTATGACCGTGATGCCCGGGTGGCGGACTTCGAGCTCAACTGGGTCGACGGATCCCTCCCCTTCCCGACCTTCCCCCGGTTCTGCGGCCAGACGTTCCTGGAGGCCGACGACAAGGACCTCGGCCTGGCGTGCGTCAAGGCCTACAACGACTGGATGGTCGAGGAGTGGTGCGAGCCCTCCGGAGGGATGAACATCCCGCTGGGCTTGATGCCGCTGTGGGACGCCGATCTCGCGGCTGCCGAGGTGGAGCGCAACGCCGCACGAGGGGTTCACGCCGTCTGCTTCTCGGAGATCCCCACCAAGCTCGGCCTGCCGAGCATCCACACCGGTTACTGGGATCCGGTCTTCGCCGCCTGCAACGACAACGGGGTGACGCTGTGCATGCACATCGGCTCCTCCTCGACCATGCCCGCCGCCTCGCCCGATGCACCCGAGGCCGTGGGAGGAACCCTCGCCTTCAACAACGCCTTCGCGTCGATGGCCGACTGGCTGTTCTCCGGCAAGCTGATCCAGTTCCCGCAGCTCAAGCTGGCGTACTCCGAGGGCCAGATCGGCTGGATCCCCTACGCCCTCGAACGTGCCGACACCGTTTGGGAGCACCACGACGCGTGGATGCACAACAAAGAGCGGATCCCCGAACCCCCGAGCACCTACTACTGGGGCCGGATCTTCGGATGCTTCACCGCTGACCACCACGGGCTCCACAACCTCGAATCCGTCGGGGAGGACAACATCTGCTTCGAGACCGACTATCCCCACACCGACACGACATGGCCCAACACCCGCGCCTACGTCGAGAGGATGCTGGCCGGCGTGGACGACAAGGTCGCCTACAAGATCCTGCGGGGCAACGCCATCGACATGCTCTGCCTCGACCGGGAGTAGCAATCACCCACCGGGGGATCAGCCTCCTTGGAGCTGTCACCGCCCATCAGGGGTGTCGGTGGTCAGAACGGTTCGGAGCAGGCGGATGGCGCCGCGTTTGTCGAGCGGCTCGTTGAGGTTGCCGCACTTGGGTGACTGGACACAGGACGGGCAGCCGTCCTCGCAGTGGCAGCCCTCGAGAGCTTCCAGCGTGGAGCCCAGATGGCGCCCGGCGGCCTCATAGCCCAGCTCGGCAATCCCCGCCCCGCCTGCATATCCGTCGTAGATGACGACCGTGGGTCGACCTGTTTCGGGGAGATGTGAGGTAGAGACGCCTCCCACGTCCCAGCGGTCGCAGATGGTGAACAGCGGGAGCATGCCGATCGCGGCGTGCTCGACGGCGTGCAACGTCCCCGACAGCTCGGCCGCCAACACCTCCGCCGCGGCAACCGTCGCCTCGTCGAACGCGTACCAGAAGCCCCGGGTGACCAGGTGGGTGGGCGGCAGGTCCAGCTCCTCGCTCGAGATCACGTCGTGGGTCCGCGAGTCGCAGCGCCGGTAGCCGATGACCTGCTCCACGACCTCCACCGACCCCAGGCTCAGCAGTGACCGCCCAACCGATCGCGAAGAGTCGACTTCGAGCAGGCGTATGGCCGTCTCCGACCTCGCCTGGGTGTACTCGTCGTCGTCGTCGGGAACCACCTCGGCAACTCCGGTATCGGCGTCGAGCGATTCGACCCGGTACTGGCGGCCCCGGTGGAGGTAGAGGGCACCGGGATGCACCGACGAGAACGCGTGTCCCCTGTCGACGGTGCCAACGAGGTCTCCTGCGTGTTCGATGCGCACCTCTGCGCCGCAGCTGCTACGGAGGCCGATCGCGTTGCTGGGCCAGCCTCGCCCGTGCCACACCGCCGCCGGTGAGCGCGGTAGGCGGCCGGGCCGCTCACGGATGCGGAGACGGTCGCGCAACACGAGCTGGCGCACGGCATCGTCGAGCTGATCGGGCCAGTAGAGCTCGTCGTCATGGGTGAGGGGTAGTTCGAACGCCGCGCAAGCCAGATGGGGCAGCGCGACGAAGGGGTTGCGGGGGTTGATCACCGCCGGTTCAGGACCTCGGGAGAACAGCTCGTGGGGATGACGAACCAACCACTGGTCGAGCTGGTCGTCCCCGGCCACCAGGACCGCGAGCGAATCCTGGCCTTCCCGTCCCGCCCGGCCCGCCTGCTGCCACATCGACGCGACCGTCCCCGGGAACCCGTTGAGCACGACGCAGTCGAGGCCACCGATGTCCATGCCGAGCTCCAAGGCTGTGGTGGCCACCACTGCACTGAGCTGCCCACCGAACAGCTCCGATTCGATCTCGCGCCTCTCCTCCGCCAGGTAGCCGGCGCGGTAGGAGCGGACCTGCCCTGCCAGCTCCTCCGGGAGTCGAGCGGTGATCTGAGCGGCCACCAGCTCGGTCCCCTTGCGCGAGCGGCAGAACACGAGCGTGCTGCCACCGGCCTCGACGAGTCGTGCCGTGAGCGCGGCCGTCTCGGTGTTGGCGGACGGGTGATACCGCGCATTGCTTCGGGCGGCTGGATTCCAGAGCGCGATGACCCGCTTACCCCGAGGGGATCCGTCCTCGGTCACCGCATCGACCTCGACGCCGCACAGCTCCGAAGCCAGGCGAGCCGGTTGCCCGATGGTTGCGGAGGTGAAGATGAAGGTCGGGTCGCTGCCGTAGTGGCGGCACAGCCGCCGCAGGCGCCGCAGGATGTGAGCCACATGGGTGCCGAATATCCCGCGCAGCGTGTGCAGTTCATCGACGACCACGTACTCCAGCCGCATGAGGAAGGTTGCCCAGCGCCGGTGATGGGGCAAGACGCCGTGATGCAACATCTCGGGGTTGGTGAGGATGACGTTGGCGTTGTCGCGCACCCAGCTCCGCTCGTGCCTGCTGCTGTCGCCGTCGTAGGTCGCCGGCACCACGCGATCGAGCGCCAGCTGTCCGATGGCTCGGAGTTGGTCGTGGGCGAGAGCCTTGGTGGGGAAGACGAGCAGCGAAGTCCCCGGGACCTGCCCGGTGACGGCTTCGGCGATGGGCACCTGGTAGCACAGCGACTTCCCCGAAGCAGTCCCAGTGGCGACCACGACCGATCGGCCGCGACGGGCGAGATCGATCGCCTCGGCCTGATGTGACCACAGCTCGCTCACCGGCAGCTGAGCTTCGATCTGTGGTGGCAGCGGACGTGCGAGGGTGCCCGTCGAGGCCGGCCGGGCCGGGAGCGTCTCGAGGTGCAGGAGCTTCTCGCTGCCGCACAGGTCGGCCACGATCGCGTCGATGCCGTCGACGGGGAGGCATCGACGGGCGAGGACGTCTGGCGTGGGCGTGACGATTGCCATGACGCCTCAAGCCTAGGAGTTGCGTCGCCGTAATTACAGTGCTGTTGTGCCGCTGTTCAGGCGTCGCCTGCGGGCTCGGCGAAGCGCGCCGGGTCGACAGGGCGGATGTGGGCTCGCTGGGTCGCCAGCGCCACGAGCCGTCGTTCGACGTCCCACAGCTCGACCACACCGAAGGCATAGCCGTTGCGGGCCACCGGCACTTGCGTGTGCTGGAGTATCCACGCCGAGGTCGTCGGCGCCACGAACTGCAGGGAGATCTCCAGCGACAGGCTGAGGAAAGGCGGGTTGTCGGGGCCCGGAGGGCCGAGACGGGCGAACACCGCCGGACCCAGCACGTCAGCCGGTGCGCACAGCGCGATCGGGTCGAGTGTGCCGTCCGGGAGGCGCGGCTCCTTGATCAACCGGTGCCAGGAGAGGGTGCGCGCCGGGCCGGGCTCCCAGCGGTCGGCATCACCGAGGGCGAAACCCGGGGAGCCCATCAGCCACTCGGTCTGCTCGTGGTAGTTGATCCGCTGGAACGGTGAGCCCTCCGGAGGTGGCGGGGGTGGCTCGGCCTCCTCGACCGGGAGAGCGTCGTCGGGGTAGGTCACGTCCACGAAGTCGACGTGTGTGGCGTGGGTGGCACCGAATATGGCGCTGAGGTGGACATCGGTGCCCTCGCTGCTGGCGTGGCGAAGCCGTGCCGTCACCTGCGCGGCCGAGCGCCCGCTGCGCAACACGTCGGTGTCGACGACCATCGCGCCGCAAGGCACCGGCGAGGCGAACACCGCGCTGGCGCAGACCGGCTGTAGCTCGGGCCGCCCCAATGCCCGTTGCGCGCCCCGCAGGGCCACTGCCATGGTGCACCCACCGAAGACGTAGAAGACCTTCCATGCTTCGGAGAGGTTGGCGTGGTAGCGACCCGCTACCTCGCTGTCGGGCCATACGTCGGTATCCCGCGCGAAGTCGCCGGCGGGTATTGGTTCAGCGTCGGTCATGGCCCTGACATTGAGTCAGAACAGTCGTACCTGCGGCCAATCGACAAGGGGGGCCTGAACGGACATCACCCGTGCTCGGCGTCGGGCGCGGCTATCGCCCACAGCGAGGCGGGACCTGCCGGCTCGCCGTCGCCGTCATGCTCGACGGGATACGACTCGAAGACTATCCAGCTCCCGTCGGGTGACCACGAGGCCGCGCCGTCACCGTGCTCGGCATCGGAGGTGAGCTGCACCACCGAGCCCGACTCGATGTACAGCACCCAGAGGTGGGCGATGCCGTCGTGTCCGGGGGCCGAGAACAGTAGCGCCTCGCCATCGGGTGACCACGAGGCATCGGTGGCGTCGCCGACG
Organism: Acidobacteriota bacterium; assembly: GCA_003577145.1. Classification (GTDB taxonomy): domain Bacteria; phylum Actinomycetota; class Acidimicrobiia; order Acidimicrobiales; family Microtrichaceae; genus ATN2. Next base: position 125,776 of record QEUP01000010.1, read on the forward strand.
TCAGTGAGCTGCTCGGCCGGCCCGGGGCTGCCCTGGGCTTCGCCATCGGGCTCGATGATCCAGAGGTCCCAGTCGTCCTCACCCGCGCGGCGCCGCTGGAAGACGACCGCTGCACCGTCAGGAGACCAGTTCGGCTGCCGGTCGTCGTACTCATCGTCGACCACGAGCGCGTCGGTGTTCACCCGTTCGAGATCGGCCACATAGAGGTCGCCGGGGTCCGAGCCGTCTTCCTCGCGGTGCGCCTCGAACACGACCCGGCCGGCGTCAGGAGCAAGCGACGGCTCCCAGGCGCTTCCCGGGCCGTCGGGTTCGGACAGCTCCTCGAGCGAATCGGCGTCCTCGGGATCGAGGACCCACACCCCGGTGCGACCTCCGCGGTCAGATGACACCACCAGCCGCCCTTCCACCCAGCACGATCCTGGCAGGTTCACCGCATCTTGACCGTCATCGAACAGGAGCACCTCGCGTGATGAAGACGCTGTTGCGTCTTCATCGAAGGAGGTGCGATACACGCCTGCAGGCCCGTCGTTGTAGCCCTGTTGGAACACCGTGAACGCCAGCGCATCGCCCTCAGGGGAGAAGCAGGGGTTCTGGAGGCTCTCCCTGTGGTCCCCCTCCGCAAGCTGAACCGCGCCGTCGGTTCGCTCGACGCCGTGCCCTGCACCGTCACCAGAGGAACAAGCGGCCGACGAGGCGATGATCAGCATTCCGAGTCCCGACAACAGCGCTCGCGCGTACGTGCCGCGGCATGCGCTCATCCTGGCAGAACGCCCGCCGTCCCGCCGCGCTCGCCATTACGCTGCCGGGTGACTCGCATCGAATGCACGAAGATGACCATAGACCTCGACAGCATCGACCTGACCGATCTGAGCCTCTTCACTGCGGGACCGCCCCATGAGGTGTTCCGGCGCCTGCGTGACGATGCGCCGGTCTTCTGGCACGCGCCCACCGCGCACACACCCGACGGCGAGGGGTTCTGGTGCTTGACCCGCCACGACGACGTGGTGTGGGGCGCCAGAGAAGCCGCTCTCCTCTCGTCGTGCACGGGTGGCGATCGCGCCGCTGGCGGGACCCTCATCGAGGACCTACCACTTCACTTCGCGGCGGGCGTCCTGCTCAACATGCAAGACGACCCGCGCCACCATCACATCCGCAAGCTTGTCACACCGTCGGTCAGCCCCCGCAGCCTCCGCCGGCTCGAAGCGGAGCTGGCCGTGCGTTGCGGCGACATCCTGGACGCCGCGATCGCCCAGGGCGAGTGCGACTTCCTCGTGGAAGTCGCCGCCGAGTTGCCCCTCCAGGCGATCGCGTCCCTTGTAGGCGTCCCTCAGGCCGACAGGCACCGCTTCATGGAATGGGCCGACGCGGCCCTCGACTACCGCGACCGCGAGCTAGGGGAGCAATCGGAACGAAGTCTGCGAGCAGGCACCGAGATGTTCCAATACGGGTCGCGGCTGCTCGCCCAGAAGCGAGCCTGCCCAGCCGACGACCTCCTATCGGTGATCGCGACGGCTCAACTGCCGGAGGAAGCAGGGCCCGGTGGGCCCCTCACCGACATCGAGCAGCAGATGTTCTTCAACCTCCTGGTAGCCGCAGGGAGCGAGACCACCCGCAACGCCATCACCGCCGGCCTGCTCGGGCTGGTGGAGCACCCAGAGCAGTGGGGGGCGCTCAAACAGGACCGAAGCCTGCTCGATTCAGCTGTGGAGGAGATGCTGCGATGGGCCTCCTCCACCACCTACAACCGCCGGACGGCCACGGCCGACATCGAGCGCCACGGCCAGACCATCAGCGCCGGCGAGAAGGTGGTCCTCTGGTGGCAGGCAGCCAACTTCGACGAGCGCGCCTTCGACCACCCCATGGAGTTCGACATCCGACGGGACCCAAACCCGCACCTGACCTTCGGGATCGGCACCCACTTCTGCCTCGGCGCCAAATTGGCCCGCCTGGAGATGCGACTCGTCTTCGACGGCCTACTCGACCGCGTAGATGCTCTCGAGACGGCCGGCCCGATCGAACGGACACGGTCGAACAAGCATGCAGGGTTTCGCCACGCGCCTGTCAGGTTCCGCGTCTAGACGCCGAGCCCGAGCCGACTTCCCCGCGATCGAAGGGTTTCGCCACGCGCCTGTCAGGTTCTGCGTCCAGACGCCGAGGCCCGAGCCGACTTCCCCGCGATCGAAGGGTTTCGCCACGCGCCTGTCAGGTTCTGCGTCCAGACGCCGGGGTCCGAGCCGACTTCCCCGCGATCGAAGGGTTTCGCCACGCGCCTGTCAGGTTCTGCGTCCAGACGCCGCCCTGACCTCGCCCCTGGGGCCTCAGGCCTGGGTGCTGAGAGCGCCGACCGACTTGGCGTAGGCCTCTGCTGCTGCGACCCGGGCGTTGGTGCCGCTGACCGTGGAAGCGCAGGACACGCCGCCGGCCATCGCCCCGGCGATGCCGTGACCCATCATGGCGCTGGCGCCCACGACGTAGAAGCCCTCGATCGGTGTGTCGAAGGACGGACGCCGCATCAGCATCTGTTCCGGTGTGCACTTGATGCCGTAAGAAGTGCCACCTGTCGAGCGGATGTAGCGCTCGTGCGTGATGGGGGTGGCAGTCTCCTCGTAGACGATGGATTCCTCGAGGCCGGGAATGATCTCAGCAGCAGCCGCCACGGCTGCATCGCGCATCGTCTTCTTGCGGGCCAGGTAGACGGCGTTCCGGCGGTATCGCTCGCCGGCGACGGGGCCGCCCTCGACACCCCAGAAGTCGTGATCGCGTGGCGCCAGGGTCATCACCTGCAGGTTGGTCTGGCCCGGGCGGCACAGGCGGTCGTTGGAAGGGTCCTTCAAGCTGGACAGCGTGATGTAGACCATGGCCTGCTCGTCGAGGCGACCTGCCTCTAGTGAGGAGTATGCACCCTCGATGTCGTCGGTTCCGCAGTAGAAGAGGTTGCCGTTGGAGAAGCCCTCGGCGCCGAGGTCTCGATCGAGGATCAGGTAGACGACGAAGATGGGAAGCGCCATCTCGAAGCCTTCGACGCGCTCGACGTAGTCGGCGGGACAGTGCTCGACTCCGACGAGGTCGAGCACGGTGCGTTTGAGGTCGGCGTTGGAGATCACGATCGGGGCGTGGATCTCATCGGGCACGCCTTTGGCACGCTCGGGCGAGGGCGCCTGCAACTCGACACCGACCGCTTTGCCGTCCTCGACGACGATGCGACGGACCCTGGTGCGCAGGACCACGTCACCGCCGTTGCGCCGAATCACCTCGCAGAGCCGGTCGGCGAACACTTGCCCGCCGCCCTTCGGGTAGTAGGCGCCTTTGAAGTAGTGCATCACGACGAGTGCGTGCATGATCAGCGATGCCTCGCTGGGAGGCAGGGCGTACACGCCGTGCTGCGCGGCCAGCATCGTCGCGAGCCGCGGGGTCGGCTGGTACGGCTCGAGAAAGCTCTGGAGCGTGGTGTCCATGTGCTGCAGGAAGACCTCGGGCGGCTTGTCCCCGGTGAGCTCGGCATCGATGTCGCGCACGGTGTCGACGTATGCGTCGATGCAGCGCTTCTCGTCAGGGAACCTCTCGTGCAGCCGCGAGCGGAAGCGCTCTACGCCTTTGGGCATGCGGAAGGTCGTACCGTCGGCGAAGTAGTAGTTGTCGTATCCGTCGGGGTCGAGCTCGTTCCACTCGAGCTCGATGCCGAGTGGTTCGAGCATCGACGGGAACGCACCGCCGGGCTCGCAGTCGCCGATGTAGTGGACGCCCACGTCGAACTCGTAGCCCTCGTGGGTGAAGATGCTGGCGTTGCCGCCGGCGATCGAGTGCTGGTCGACGACTATCACCCGCTTTCCCAACTGGGACAGGTAGGCGGCGCAAGTGAGGCCACCGATGCCCGCGCCTACGACGATGACGTCGGCGTGGCTGAGGTCGCCATAGCTGTTCTGGGGCGCGCTGGGCCCTTCGATCGCACTCATCTCGCTACGCGACCATGACCCGGCGCCCACCGACAGGGCCGAAGGTCCCACCGCCATGTCTCATGGCCGGATGGATGTTCGGCCACTAGGATCTCCCGTACGGGTCCTGAGCCTGGCCCGATGCAAAGAACCGAGGGGGAATCATGGCCGGAACACCTTCGGCACAGAAGCGCTCGATCGACGAGCCCGATGAGGTGCGTTTGCCTCCCAAGGGCAGGATCGAGATGGTCTCGGTGGGCGACGTCTTGTTCGCCCGCACTACCTTCCAACCAGGTTGGAAGTGGTCGGAATCGGTGAAGCCCATCGCGCAGACGGACAGCTGCCAGTTCCACCACGCAGGCTACGTGGAGTCGGGAACTCTCCACCTCGAGATGGACGACGGAACCGAGCTCGACGTGACTGCCGGTGACATCGTCGTCATCGAGCCGGGCCACGACGCCTGGGTGGTGGGCGACACACCGTGTGTCATGTACGACTTCGGCACCCAGGACGCCGACTTCGCCAAGCCCTCGGCCTGAGAGGGCTCCGCGCGCGGTCATCGAGCCGCGAACCGCCGAGATGCGCTCATCTCCCGCTGAAGGCGGCAATAATCGTTGCTCGTGGCGCGCAACGAGATCGACACCTACCTGGCGGGGCTGGAGCAGCCCAAGCGGAGCACCCTGGAGGCGCTGCGCCGCACGATCAGGGAGATCCTTCCCGACGCAGAGGAATGCATCTCCTACGGGATGCCCGCCTTCAAGGTGCAGGGCAAGACCGTCGCGGGCTTCGCCGCCTACAAGAACCACCTGAGCTACCTGCCCCACAGCGGCTCGGTGCTCGCCACACTCGGCGAGGACGTGTCGGCCTACGAGACCTCGAAGGGATCGCTGCGGTTCCCGGTCGACGAGCCGCTCCCCAAACGCCTGGTGAAGAAGCTCGTCGCTACCCGCATGGGAGAGCTCGGCCTCACCCGCTGACCCCACGTCGCCGGCAACGAGAACCTGGCGCTGAAGGCCCTCACGGGCACAAGGGATCGAGCCACACGACTTGCCGGGTTGGTTGGCCCTTTGCGCTGCCTGAACGAGTTTCCATACCCTCGGGCTGGTGAGCCAACCCACGAGCGAACCAGCCGACCGGCTCTTCACGGCAGCCGCCGAGTTGCGCCACCTGGTCGACCTCTTCACCGACAGGGCGCTCGATGATGAGCTCCTCGAGGATGTCTCCGAGGTCGCACGGGGGCTCTCGGCGAGGTTGGCACGAGCACCGCGCTGGGACCGCGGGGCGCTGCTCGCCGAGGGGTTGAAATCGGTCGAGAGTGAGGAGACCCGCCGCAAGGGGTTCCCCTACCGGGCTGTCGCCGGGCCGGCGAACCCCAGCGGCATCCCGATGGCGCTGCACTTCGGGGAGGGCATGGTGACAACGGAGGTCACCTTGCAGTCCATGCACAGCGGTGCTCCCGGGCGGGGGCATGGCGGGGTGCTCGCGGGGATCCTCGACGAGTTCGCCGGGGCGGCACCTCAGTTGGTGGGCACGATGGCAGCGACGGCACGCCTCACCGTGGACTACCGGGCCCCGATCCCGCTGGGTGAGCCGCTGCAACTCCGCGTCTGGGTACACGAACACGAGGGGGAGAAGATCTTCGTGCGAGGTGACGCGCGACGCGACGGCGATCTCATAGCGGAGGTCGAGGCGTTGTTCATCGAGATCGACTACGGCGCCATCGACACGAGCGGGGCCGCTCGCCACTGAGCGGCGGCCTCCTCGAGCTACTGCCGGGCCTTCTCGGCCGGCTTGTCGATCTGCCCGGGAGCCGCTAGGCCTGAGGCATGGATCCGATACCGGAGGAGTGGGAGCGGGCGCTTGCCGTCGTGGCGCACCCAGATGACCTAGAGTACGGCGTGGCGAGCGCGGTCGGGCGCTGGACCGCGACGGGCAAAGAGGTCGTGTACGTCCTCGCCACTCGGGGTGAGGCGGGGATCGATGGCATGGACCCTCGTGAGTGTGCCCGCGTCCGCTCCGACGAGGAGGTGGCGAGTGCCGCCATCGTGGGTGTCCACGACGTGCGCTTCCTCGACCACGCCGACGGTGGCGTCGAGTACGGCTTGGCGTTACGGCGTGCCATCGCCGCTGAGATCCGGCGGGTGCGTCCCCAGGTCGTCCTCACCATGAACTTCGACCTGACGTGGGGTGGGGTGGCGGTGAACCACGCCGACCACCGGGCCGTCGGCCTGGCCACGCTCGACGCCTGCCGCGACGCGGCCAACCGGTGGCTGCATCCCGACCTGGGGGAGCCGTGGCAAGGGGTCGAGGCCGCCTATGTGGCGGCCGCCCCCGACCCCACCCACTTCGTCGATGTCAGCGACTGGCTGCACAAAGGCGTCGAGTCCCTCGAAGCACACCGGGCCTACATCGACGGGCTCGGAGGCGACTTCGACCCCGACCTGTTCCTGCGCAGCAGCGCCGCCGCTGCGGGCGAGCGGGCCGGCTGCGAGCTGGCAGTCACCTTCCGTCACTACGCGGTCTAGCGCGCGTCATCTCGTGCCGCACCCGGGGCGGCCGCGGTCTCCTCGGCGTTCCACGGGCCTACTTGTCGGGGCCCCCGCCGGCGTCGGCTGTAGGTCATGCTCGTCCGGCACTTGTGGGTGGCGACCGAGCCGCTGGTAACCGTGCTCACCTTGCCCCCCGGCGACACAGCCGGTAGCTCTGAATACGTGCACCGAGGAGAACGCCGGTGAGCCGGGCCGTCGCTGCGATCGTCCTGGAGGTGGCGTTCCTCGCCTTGGCGATCGGGTGGCGTTCGTGGATCCAGTGGCGTCGCACCGGATCGACCGGTTTCATCCGCCCCCGGCGAGGGGCGGCCCCTCTGGAGCTAGCTGGTGCGGTCGGGTTCGTCACGGCGCTCGTGCTGCTGGTTGCCGTACCCGCGGCCGACCTCGCTGGGCTCACCCGTATCGAGGTGCTCGACGGATGGTGGTCGGCCGGGGCAGGTGTCGTGTTGGGCCTGACTGGTATCGTCTTGACGCTCGTGGCGCAGTTGACGCTGGGTGATTCATGGCGGATCGGTGTTGACCCCGACGCCCGGACCGAGCTGGTCACAACCGGGGCTTTCGCCTGGGTCCGCAACCCGATCTTCACTGCGATGCTCGCGGCCGCGACCGGGTTGGTGCTGCTCGTACCCAACGCGGTGAGCGTCGCCGCGCTCGTCGTTCTCGCGGGTTCGCTCGAGGTGCAGGTCCGCTTCGTCGAAGAGCCGTACCTGCGCGCCACCCACGGCCAGACCTACATCGCCTACATGGCGAGCACGGGCCGGTTCGTGCCCCGCATCGGTGTCACCGCCCCGGGCCGGTGACCTGGGGACATCGCTGACTCACGGGTCAGGACCAGTGTTCCGAGTCGTCGCGCCGCCCGCGATCTGCTCACCGCGGGCCCCGTTCGGTGGCAGTCGTCGTGACCACCACTCCCAAGGCGCCCGTTCAGGGGCGAACCAAGGCGCGTCCATGTCAGCGTTCGAGCTCGTCGAGCAAGGTGTTCATCTCGCGGCGGAACCTCCGGAGCTCCTCACGGTGCAGTGCCGTGAGCGAGTCGAGGCGCACCGAGCCCGTTCGGGTCAGCCCGACGATCTGTCGTCGCCGATCGTCGGGGTCAGCCTCGACCGTGATCAAGTCGTTCTGTTCAACCCGCCGTACGAGCTCTAGGGCGGCATTCGGGCTGATCTGCAACCTCTCGGCGAGGTCTCCGATCGAAGGACCCGTTTCGTCGTCCCAGCCCCGCACGGCCAGCAAGAGCTGATGGTGCGCCGGTGTGAGGCCGGCAACTCGGGCCGCCTCCTCCGAGAACCGCAGGAAGACCCGCAGCGCGTAGCGGAACTGTGCCAGCCGCGCGTACTGCCGGTCCGATAGGCCCTGGTCCCGAGCCGCGTTCGTACTCATTTCGGACATCATATCGGGTTACGATGTATCCAATACCTCGTATTACGATATAACGGACTTGTGATCAACTCACGCCTCGATGCACCTACGGCCTCGTTGTTCAAGCTCACGGCGCTCGCCGCGGGCCTCGGTGCCCTCGCGGCCGGCGCGGCCTGGGTGCTACTCCGCCTCATCGCGATCATCACCAACCTTGCGCTGCTCCACACCCTGAGCTCGGAGCTGCCGCCCTCCAGCGCCTTCACCCGCAGCCCCACCATCGTGATCGCCGCAGTGTCCGGTGCCTTCGTCGTCTCCCTCCTGGCGTTGTGGTGCCCTGTCATCCGAGGCCATGGCATCCCCGAAGCGATGGAGGCGGTGTTGACCCGACAGAGCTGCATCTCTCCTCGCGCGGCGGTCGCCAAGCCGCTGTCCTCAGCCATCGCCATCGGTGTCGGCGGACCCTTCGGCGCCGAGGGACCGATCATCGTGACCGGTGGCGCGATCGGTTCACTGCTCGGGCAGATCCTCCCTGTCACACCTTCGGAACGCAAGATCCTCCTGTGCTCCGGTGCGGCCGCTGGTATGGCCGCCACCTTCGGCGCCCCCATCGCTGCTGTCGTGCTAGCGGTCGAACTGCTCCTGTTCGAGTTCTCGCTGCGCTCGCTGCTCCCGCTTCTGGTCGCGACGAGCATCGCCGGTGGCCTTCACGCCGCGCTGTTCGGGTCCGGACCGCTCTTCGAGATGCCCGCTCACGAGTTCTACGGACTCGAGACCCTCCCCCTCTTCGCGCTCCTGGGACTCGCCTGTGGGCTGCTCGCCTCTGTCATCTCACGAGGTCTGTTCCTCGTGGAGGCCGGCTTCCGTCGTCTGCCCGTACCCGAGTTCTGGCACCCCGTCATCGGTGCGGTCGGGTTCGCCACCGTGGGCTTGGTCGTCCCCGGCGCCTTGGGGGTCGGCTACGACGAGATCAGCGACGTGCTCAACGGCCGCCTCGCCACCGCCACCGTCATAGCGCTGCTCGTCGCGAAGCTGCTCGCCTGGTGGATCGCCCTCGGCTCGGGCACGTCGGGCGGGACGCTCGCCCCGTTGCTGCTCATCTCGGGATGCTTCGGCACGCTCTTCGGTGTGGTCGTCACCGACCTCCTCCCCTCCACCCAGACATCGGTCTCTGCCTTCGCCCTCGTCGCCATGGCCGCCACGTTCGGCGCAGCCACCCGGACCCCGCTCACCTCGATCGTGTTCGTCTTCGAGCTCACCCAGGACTATCAGGCTGTCCTGCCTCTCATGGGCGCCACCGTCATAGCCGTGCTCGTCACCCAGATGCTCATGCGCGACTCGCTCATGACCGAGAAGCTCACGCGGCGCGGCATCCTCGTCCACAACACCTACGATGTCGACCCGGCGAGCATCACCCGTGTCAGCGACGTGATGAGCAGTCCGGTTCAGACCCTGCCCGCGACCGCAACCATCCGCGACGCCGTAGCTGCCATCACCACCGGCGGCCATGCCGCCTACCCGCTCGTCGATGACTCACGATGCTGCGTCGGGATCGTCAGCCGATCCGACCTGGCCGGCCTCGACGACGACCACGATGAAGACCTGCCTGTCCTCGAGATCGCCAGCAGGGACATCGTCACGATCCAACCAACCGCGACCATCAAAGACGCCCAGGGCCGCATCATCCTCGAATCGGTCGACCATCTGCCCGTCGTCGATGACGATGGCAAGCTCGTAGGTATGTGCACGCGCACCGACATCCTCCGCACCAACTCTCGCCGCCTGTCCCCGTAGCAACAAGCGGGTTCAGGTGGGAGCAATCTGGCTGTAGCCCGAGGTATCCTCCGACCGGCGGGACCTCACGCCGAATTGCCGACGCTTCTTCTACCGGGCTTCGAGTACGTCGGCCAGCACTGTCGCGGCGCTGATGGAGATGTCACGCGTGGCAGTGAGCAGCGTGATCCCATCGGCTGCTGCCAGGTCCCGCAAGTGGTCGAGCGCGGCCACACGTTCATCGTCATCCAACTCCGCGCGGTAGCGGCGGGCGAACTCGTCGAAGCGGTCGGGGTCGTGGCCGTACCATTTGCGCAGCTCAGTCGACGGTGCCACCGCCTTGCACCACTCGTCGAGGGCCGCTCGTTGCTTCGTGAGGCCACGTGGCCAGATGCGGTCGACGAGCACGCGGGCGCCGTCGTCGGGCTCGGGATCCTCGTAGGCACGGCGCACCCGTACGGCGGTCACGCCACCGGTCCCTGGTGGTCGGGATCAGGACCCTGCCGGATGTGGTCGAAGAAGCACATGCGTCTCGCCTCCTTGTGGCCCACACACCCCAGTCTTCCACTGGTGAAGCGCCGATCCGAACCGGCTCCCACATCTGTCGGGTCAGGCCGGGACCAGCTTCGACGGGCATGCGGTCGCGTTGACGCGCGTCCCGCCAACGCGTAGTAAGGGGTGCACATGACGCAGTTCCTCCTCCCGCAGAGCGCGGTCACGTCGTTCGAGGATTACCTGGTGGCGACAGGCGGTGGCCAGGGGGTGCAACGCGCTCAAGAGATCGGTCCCAAAGCCACGATCGACATCGTGCGCGCTGCCGGCTTGCGGGGGCGTGGCGGCGGCGGTTTCCCAACCGGCCAGAAGTGGGCGGGTATCGCGTCCCAAGCCGGCACCCGACGCTACGTCGTCTGCAACGGTGCCGAGGGCGAACCCGGAACGTTCAAAGACCGTGCGCTGATGCGCGCCAACCCCTATCAACTCGTCGAGGGCGTCATCATCGCCGCGTTCGCCGTCGGCGCAGCGGAGGCGTTCATCTGCGTGAAGGCGAGCTTCGACATCGAGCGCCAAGCGATCACGCGCGCGGTGCAGGAGCTGCAAGAGGCCGGTATCTGCACCGACTGCAAGGTGACGATCGTCGCTGGACCGGACGAGTACCTGTTCGGTGAGGAGAAGGCGATGCTCGAGGTGATCGAGGGAAAGCCACCGCTCCCACGCTGGTTCCCGCCATACGAGCACGGCTTGTTCGCGGCCGCCCCGCAAATCGGTTGGGAGTCGACGCCGCGGCCAAGCGACGCCGGTGGGCCGAACCCGACCCTGGTGAACAACGTCGAGACACTCTCCAACGTGCCGCACATCCTGGCGAAGGGCGCCGAGTGGTTCAGGTCGATGGGTACTGCCGAATCCCCAGGGACCATCGTGGCGACCGTCGTCGGCGATGTAGTCGCACCCGACGTCGGCGAGGTCGAGCTCGGCGCACCGCTGGGAGAGCTGATCGACGCTGTCGGCAGCGGTGTGCGGCCCGGCCGGGCCGTCAAGGCGGTGTTCTCAGGGGTGGCCAACCCGGTAGTGACAGCTGACCATCTCGACGTGCCCGTGAGCTACGAGGGCCTGGCATCGGTCGGCAGTGCCATGGGGGCCGCGGGGTTCATCGTGTACGACGACACCGCCTGCATGGTTGACGCGGCCTGCCGCTTGTCCCGGTTCCTCCACGTCGAGTCCTGCGGACAGTGCCCACCCTGCAAGCTCGGTTCTGGCGAGATCACCACCCGCCTCGAACGCATCGAGGCGGGCGCTGGGACCGATGGCGACATCGCAGCTATCGGCGGCTGGCTCGAACGGGTCACCGACGGGAACCGCTGCTACCTTGCCGTGGAGGAACAGGTGCTGGTCAGCAGCGTCCTGCGCGCCTTTCCCGATGAGTTCGCCGAGCACATCGAGCGCCACGCATGCCCTCGACCGGGCAGCCGGCCGATCCCCAAGCTGCTCGACCTGGCTGGCGGCACCGCCACCTACGACGAGACATACCGGCGGAAGCGTCCCGACTGGACCTACGCCCCAGAGTGACCGGCCGGCTCTGACTTCTCGAAGGTCACGATCGGTCTCGGCGCACGATGGTCCCGCAGGTCCGCCATGGCCTCGTTGACGTCTTCGAGCGGGTAGCGGCTCCCGGTCAGTTCGGCGAGGTGGAGACGTCCCTGTGAATACAGGTCGGCGAGCACGGGGAAGTCCCGTTGCGGGTCAGCAGACCCGTAGATCGATCCGGTGAGGCGCTTCTCCAGCAGCAGGTGGAAGGGCCACACCTCGAGGGTGGTGGCAAGCGGCGGCAAGCCGACCACAACAGCAGTTCCGCCGGGGTGAACTGCCTCGAGGATCCGGCGCATGACCTCGGGCTCACCCGTTGCTTCGATGACGCCATCGACGCCACCACCCGAGATGGCCAGGATCTCCGCGAAGGGGTCGACCGCTGCGGGATCGATCGTGTGCTGAGCACCGAGTTGTCCGGCCAGGACACGCCGGGATCCAACCGGGTCGACTGCGATCACCAGACGGGCACCGGCGATCCGTGCTGCCTGGATCGCCGCAAGGCCGACCGCGCCACATCCAACAACGGCGACGCTCGATCCGACGGTTGCTCCCGCGGCGTTGACAGCAGCACCGAAGCCGGTCATAACACCGCAGCCGAGCATGCAGAGGTGCTCCGGGTCGAGTCCCTCGGGCACGGGAACCGCGCACGCGTCCGGAACCACGATCGCCTCGGCGAGGCATCCGAGACCCATGTAGGTCCCCATGATGACATCACCACGACTGAGACATCCGCCCGACGGACAAGTTGAGAGCTCCTGACAGAGCTGCGGCCGACCTTCGCGACATCGCGGGCAGCGGCCACATCGCGGTGTCCATGACAACACGACCGCTGTGCCCGGCTGGTGCCGGCTACCTCTTCCGACTCGTTCGATGATGCCGGCACCTTCGTGACCGAGCACTGCTGGAAAGCGAATGCCTTCGCCGGTGAGCGCTACGTGCGCGTCGCTGCGACAAAGCGCTGTGGCCGAGAGGCGTACGACGACCTCCCCGGCCTCAGGTTCTCGTAGCTCGAGCTCTTGGACTTCGAATTCGCCTGCGACTTCCTCGATGACTGCCGCACGCACGCGTCCCGGACCCGGTGCCGTCATGTGATCAGGTGACCCCCGTGAGCGGAGAGCACATCGTCGGGCTGCCGACTCGTCGCAGAGAGGATGCCCGCAGGGCAGCCGTCGGGCCTTCGCGTCGCTGCACTCCCTGACCGTAGCGTCCCGTGCCGGGCTGTGATTGCCAAGCCGCGCTGATTGTCACATGACTGAGGCTTCGATAGCTTGAGCGCGCCCGAGAAGAAGGGGAGATCCGCGATGGTCTTCGAGGAAACAGTGGTTCTGCGACTGCCCTTCGACGAAGCGCTGGACGAGGTCAAGGCGGCACTGGCCGCCGAAGGCTTCGGTACCCTCACCGAGATAGACGTGCAGGCAACACTCAAGGCGAAGCTCGGCGAGGACATGGACAGCTACGTGATCGTCGGTGCATGCAATCCAGCTCTGGCCCATCGCGCCCTCGAGGTGGAGCCACAGATCGGTGTTCTTCTCCCCTGCAACGTCGTCGTCCGTGAGGTCGACGGTGACGTTGTCGTGGATGCGATGGATCCTGGGCTGATGGCCAACCTGACCGGGCGAGACGCGGTGCAGCCGATAGCCGACGAGGCCCGTCGCCTCATCAGCAATGCCCTGGACCGGCTCTTGAGCCGTTCATGATGTCACGGGGCGCGCTGCGGGATCCGTTTCGCAATGGCGGTGCTGCGTGACGAGAGCAGAGGACCGACAACGGCGAGGATCAAGACGTAGGCACCGATGAGTGGCGCGATGCGTTCGTCCAAGCCGGCAGCGATGGCGAGAGAGGCGAGGATGAGCGACAACTCACCGCGACCAAGGGTCGTGAAGGAGATGTTGAGTGCAGCGACGCGACTGAATTTGTACCAGCGGGCCGTTATGAGCCCCGCCACGACGTTCAGGATCAACGTCAGCACAACCGCACCGGCAACCACAGCGGTAACCGATCCGAGGTCGGCGGGGTCGATCGACAGACCAAACGCAAAGAAGAACACCGCCGCGAACGTGTCTCGGAGGGGGAGCACGAGACGGCTGATCCGTTCGGCCGCGGCTGTCTCGGCGACGATGAGACCGATCATGAACGCGCCGATCGCGTCGGACACACCGAGCTCAGAGGCGATGCCGGCAACCAGGACAGCGAGGCCGACAAAGCTCACGGTGAGCAGTTCGTCGTCGTCAGTGGGGACCAACCGGCCGACGGCAGTCGCTCCCCAGCGTGCGATCACGGCCAGGACCACGAGAAAGCCGAGAGCGACGGCGAACTCGCCGATGGCGCTGACCAGGGAGTCCGCATCGCCCAGCAGCGGTTGGAGGGCAGCAAGGTAGACAGCGAGGAAGAGATCCTCGACCACGATGATCCCGAGGATCACACGTGTCTCGGGGTTTGCGAGGCGGCGCAGCTCGGTGACCAACTTGGTCACGATCGCCGATGACGAGATCCCTACCGCTCCGGCGATCACGAACGCTTCAGCGACCCCCCAACCGAGTGCCAGCGCGAAGAGCAGCCCCCCCGTCATGTTCAACGCGAGGTACAAGGCACCGGTACCGAGCAGCTTTCGTCCACCACTCGTCAAGCCGGAGATGTTGAACTCCAGCCCGAGGTGGAACAGCAACAGGATCAATCCGAGGGTGGCCAGCAGGCCCAGGTCCCCGGGGTCCTCGACGAGATCGAGGCCCGGCGTGTGAGGACCGAACACCACGCCCGCGAGCATGAAGAGCGGGATCGTGGGGAAACCGATACGCCGCCCGAGCCGGGCCAAGAGGGCGGCAGTGATCAGCGCTCCGCCCACTGCGATGAGCTCGTTGCTCACGGGTCAATCACGTGTCGACGGAACCGGATCAAGTCGTCCGGTCGACCCAGCACCACGAGGCGGTCTTCCGCGCGAAGCACTTCGGTGGGCTCGGGGGCGAGGATCGCGTCATCGTCTCGGACGATCGCCGCAACCGTCATCCCGGTGTGCCGGCGGATCTCCAGATCCGCGATCGACTGTCCGGCCCCGCGTGAGTCCTCGCTGACGGTGACCCAATCGATCAGTAGACCGCCGACGACGGACTCGATCTCTTCGACGACCGATGGCTTGAAGTACGCGCCGCCCAAGATCGCCGACAGGGTCCTGGCCTGAGCGTCCGACAGAGACGCTGTCGCGGCTGGCTCCTCATGGCCGGCAGCCAGCACATAGAGATCACGGCGACCGGAATGGTGGATCACCGTGACGATCGATTGGTCATCGCCGAGGGGAAGGTCGAATCGGCGGCCGATGCCGGGCATCGACTGCTCGGTGACCTCAGCCGGCGACAGACGCGCACGACGGGCGGTTTCTCCCATGGGAGACCTCCTGTGGACAAGACAGGTCGAGGTTGGGTGACGACCATGTGTAGCTCATACGAGCGACAGATGAGGCCACCACTCGCGTACCGCCGATGACGTCGATCTGCTTACACGTGGCCGGCGGCGAGGATCGCTCGCCCCGGCAAGGCGACTCCTCGATCGCTGGTGTGCTCTGCTGCGAGCTGAGCGGCGGTCTGGTGAACAGCGGCGAGCTGTCCCGGTGTCGCTGCGGCGAACAGGGCCGCTAGCGGCCCTGCCAACGAGCTGACCCGTTCGACGTGCGTTTCGATGCTCTCGGCATGAAAGATGGTCGGGATCTCGCCGATGACCACATCGAGGAACGCCGCATCCTCCGCCAGCGCCGCGAGGTGGACCGGGTCGCCCAGGGAGAAGATGCCTCCGGGACCGACCGGCGAGCCACCCGCGACAAGCCCGTTCATCATCGCCGCCATTCCGACACACGTCATCCAGGGGTTGTCCTCGATGCCGGCCCAGGTCAGCGAGGCAAATCTACCGCCGGCACGAAGGACACGGTGGATCTCACCGAATGCGCTCGCCGGGTCGAGGGTGAACATCAGGCCCATGCGACAGACGACGACGTCGAAGGAATCATCAGGTCGGCCGATTGACGATGCGTCGAGCACCGCGACCTCTACGTTGCCGTGCCCGGCATTGCGGTACTGCGCGATCTCGACCATGCTCGGCGCGACGTCGCTGACCACGACGTGGCCGGTAGGTCCGACAAGCTCCGACCAGCGCCCGCCCAACGTGCCCGGACCCGCCGCTAGCTCGAGCACCCGATCTCCCGGCCTGACATCGGCTGCCGCCACCAGCGCCTCGGTCGCGGCCAGGGTCTGGCTCTCGACGTAGTCGCTGCTGCTGTCCCACGCGCGGGCAACCGCATTCCAGTGCTCAGCGGGCGTCGCCGTCGATGCCATGGTCGCCTCCAATATCGGATACACTCGCCATTACTCCAATACAGGATATATGTAATGAATTCTCGGAAGCCTGTCAAGCGCCGGTCCTACAACTCGGCCCGGCGACGTGCCCAAGCCGAGGAGACGCGTGCGGCGATCATCCGCTCCGCCCGAGACCTGTTCGTCGAGCGCGGCTATGGCCACACGACCATGTCTGACATCGCCCGCAGCGCCGGCGTGTCGGTGGAGACGATCCACAAGTCCGTCGGAACCAAAGCCGTACTGCTCCACCGGGCCTGGGACATCACGGTGGGCGGCGACGATCAAGACATCGTCTTCCACGAGCGCCCCGAGGTTCTCGCGATCCGCAGCGAACCCGATCTGGCCCAACGGCTGATGCTGCACGCGCAGTTCTCGACCCAGACCGCCCAGCGCATCGCACCGTTCCAGTTCATGGTCCAGTCGGCGGCCGGCACCGACCCCGCTGCTGCCGCGATGCTCGAGGAGATGGGCCGGCAACGCCTCACCGGCATGAGCGTCATGGCGGCGGAGGCAGCCGAAACCGGTCAGCTCGCCGTCTCCGAGGAGGAGTGCCGCGACATCATCTGGTCGATGACCGACGGGATGCTGTGGCACCGACTCGTGCAAGAACGCGGCTGGAGCAATGACCGCTTCGCCGATTGGCTCGGCCGCGTCTGGGTGGACCGACTCGTCAAGAAGCGGCGCTGATCGACCCGCTCAGCGCCCTGGCCCTCCGGCGATGATGCCGCAGCGCCGGCGGCGCACCGCCCTCGATAAGGTGGTTCCGTGCTTCGCGTCGTCGTCTACGGGGATTTCAACTGCCCTTACAGCTGCCTGGCCAGCAGTCGAGTCGACGTCCTGTTGAACGCCGGCAGTGCGCAGGTCGAATGGCGCGCTGTCGAGCACGATCTCACCATCCCTGCGACTGGCCAGGCCGTCAGCGGTGACCTGGAGGTCACCCTCGACCGGGAGATCACCGAGATCCGTTCGCTCCTCCGACCCGGTGAACGGTTCCCCATCCGCCGTCCACCGCTGCGCCCCAACACCAGATCCGCCATCCTCGCGTTCGCTGCGGCAGCTCCCGAGCACTCCGATGAGTTGCGACGGGCACTGTTCGCCGCGCTGTGGTTCGACGGACGCGACACCGGAGCCCGGACCGTCCTGGACGAGCTCGGCGCCCCGGTCACCGACCACGACCCCGCCGGCGTCGCCGGGGCGTGGCGCGACGCCTGGCTCGGACTCGAACGGGTGCTCGTGCCGATGCTGGTCCTGCCCGACGGATACGTCTCCCGCGGCCTGGGTGCGCTCGCGCGCCTCGCCGACCTCGCCGACCTCGCGCCACCGTCGAGAGACCCGGCCTGACCGGCGACCCCAGCCGTCCTCTCCCCCGGCGGTGGCCGTGGGGGTATCGGTGAGAGCTCGTCGACGCCGGGTTGATGAACGACAGGGGAGGATGCGTCGGCGGGCGCCACGACCGCTCCTCAGCCGATGTTCTCCTGACCGGCCGGAACCTGCTCGTTCTCGACGCGCCGATCCCCCACCCTGTGATGCCTCCTGAAATCCCGGATCAGGGGTTGAAACCGACCGGTCGGTATGTTTAACTGGTCGACATGACGCAAAGGCAGGGCCGGGCAGAGGCGACCAGACTCAAGATCCTCGAGGCCGCAGCGGCAGCCTTCGCCAGGGGTGGTCTGAAGGCGACCTCGCTGAACGACCTCATCCGTGAAAGCGGGCTGACCAAGGGCGCGTTCTACTTCCACTTCGCATCCAAGCAGGCGCTGGCACGAGCGGCGTTCCGGCTGAAGCAAGAACAACTCGTCGCCGGCATGCAAGCGGCCGTCACTGCCGATGCCCCGGCCCTCGAGAGGCTGGTGGAGATGTTGAGGGCGAGAGTCAGGTTGCTCGACCAGGATCCGTCGCTGCGATGCGTCTTGACGCTGGGACAGGACCTTCGCGGCGAGGCAGAGCCCGGCGATCAGTACGCCGGCTTCCAGGAGCTCGCGCTAGGCGTCTTTGCGGACCTGTTGGCCGAGGGTCGTGCCGACGGGTCGGTGCGGCCCGACGTCGAGCCGACCCGGGACGCATGGATGGCCTTCGCTGCACTGATCGGTATGGATGCCCTGTCTGGCCTGATGACGGACGGGAAGGACCTGGAGGAACGCAACGAGGATCTGATCGATTTCTTGCGCCGCGCGGTCGACCCGAGTCGCTACGGCGAATAGATCGGGTGCCGGTCTCGAGACCGGCACCGAAACGAGAGGAGACGAACATGTCAACCACCGACGAGATGCAAGCACCTGCCTCGGCGCCGAGAGACGAGGTGCACGAGACCCCGCGTGACGACCTGCTGGTGCTCATCCACAAGGCCCTGCGGTATGGGCTGCTCCAGCTCACGATCGACGCAGGCTCCGCCGACTGGACAGACCCCGGCTGCGTCGATGGTCTGCGCCAGCAGTGGGACACCTTGGAGCACCTGATCCGCTCGCACGCGTCCCATGAGGACCGCTACATCTTCGCTCTCCTCGAGAGCAAGCAGCCCGGTGCAGTGGCAGAGCTCGGGATCGGGCATGCCGCCGTCGAAGCCGAGCTCGACGAGGTGTCCGCGAGGATGCGCACCGCCTGCGAGAAGAGGGAACCAGGCTCAGGGCTGGCTGCCTACAGGGCGCTCACCCACCTTGTGGTGACCGCTCTGGCTCACTTCTCGGACGAGGAGCCGGTTGTCATGGAGAGGATCTGGGCGGAGTCCACCGACGAGGAGATCGCAGCATGCAGAAGTGCCTTCATGGCCGAGATAACGCCCGACGATGCAGTAGCGACCTACGAGCTGATGTTCCCTGCGGTCTCACCGGCGGAGTTGGCGATGGTCCTCGGCGCGGTTCGCGCCGGCGCCCCCGAGCCGGTCTTCGGTTCATTGGTCGGCGTCGCCGAACGAACCCTCACGCCCGCCGCGATGGCACGCCTGCGGGAGCACCTCGAAGGGTGACCCCGCCCCGGCCCTTCCACATGCAAGGCCGGCACCGCCAAGCCGTCCTCAGAGCCCGCCCTGGCGTTCCTCCCGGGATCTCATGACGGCTTCCTACGCTCCTACCACGCGCCACCCTTCACAAACGGCTACAACAGGACCTTGACAGCCTCCTCGACCAGCTCGACGACTACGCCCACATGCTGGAGAACGAAGGGTAGTGACCATGACATACGACGTGATCGACCCCGCCCTCGATCTCGTGCTCGAGCGCGACATCGACGTCCCGCCCGAGCTCGTGTGGAGGTGCTGGACCGAACCCCAACACCTGATGCAGTGGTTCACCCCCAAGCCCTACGAGACGGTCGATGCCGAGATGGACGTGCGTCCCGGGGGGATCTTCCGCGTCGTCATGCGCTCACCCGAGGGCGAGGACATGGACCAGGGCGCCGGCTGCTACCTCGAGGTTGTCACGAACCGCCGCCTCGTGTGGACCGGCGCGCTGGGTCCTGGGTTCCGCCCGACCGACGGCGACTTCCCCTTCACTGCCATCATCACCATGGAGCCATCGGCCAGCGGTACCAGGTACCGCGCGGTGGCCGTGCACGGTTCGCCCGAGCTCAAGGCCAGGCACGAGGAGATGGGCTTTCACGATGGCTGGGGCGCCGCCCTCGACCAGCTCATCGAGCTGGCCAAGACCCTGTGAGCCCCCTGATGCATCAGATCGATTGGCGGTAGCCGAAGAACTCGTGGTCCTCGTTGTAACCGCCGTAGCCGCCACCGACGTCGGCGAAGTCGGCCAGGAACTCGATCCCCTCTATCCATTTGACCTGCTTGAACCCCAGTTGCGTCTCGTTGCGGAGGCGCAGTGGAGCACCGTGGCCGAACGGCAGCGGCTCGCCGTTCATGTCGTAGGCGAGCATCGTGAGCCGGTAGCTCATCTGCTCGATCGGGTGCGCGTCGTAGTACGCACCCGTTTCGTCGCCGTCACCGAGTGAGTAGAAGACGACCCATTTGGCCTCCGGACGCGGTCGCACGAGCTCGAGGATCGTCTGCATGGAGACACCACCCCATTTGGCGACCCCGGACCAGCCCTGGATGCAGAAGTGCTGTGTGATCTGCTCTTGGTACGGCAGCGCGCGCAGGTCGTCGAGTGAGAGGTCTGCCGGATCATCGACGAGTCCCCCGATATGGAGGCGGTAATCCCTGAAGTCGCTGTCGAGGAGTCGCTGGTACTTCTCGGAATCGGGGTACCTGCCGTTGTGCCAGAAGTAGGGGGAGATGTCGTCTTCGGTGTACTCGCCCGGTGACGAGTCGATGTGTTCGAAGAGCCGTTGTACCGGTCCGATGAGCGCGAACCCGACGCGCTGCACGACGCGCGGGTAACGCAACGTGAACGGTGTCGCGGCGACCCACGCTGCGATGCAGATGACCATCGACGCCGAGAACACCGCGAGCCCGATCCAGCTGTCGCCGTCACGGAGCGCGTACATGTGGTTGAGGTTCTCCAAGAGCCCCGTCGCGGCCACGAGTGTCACGTGGATCACGATGAACACCAGGAACCAGACCAGGACCAAGAAGTGCAGCGAACGCGCCGCTTGGATGCTCAACGCCTTGCTGAGCCGCTTGAAGCGCGTCGACAGCGCCGGCGACATGCCCAGCCCCGTGAGCAGGGCCAGGGGTGCTGCCACGAAGACCGTGATGAAGTAGGCAAGTTGCTGCAAGCTGTTGTAGGCGACCCAGCCATCTTCCACCGGCCAGTCCAGCGAGAGGTACTGGATCAGCACCGAGACGGCGTTGGGGAACACCGACCAGCTCGTCGGCACGATCCGTTGCCACTCCCCGCTGCTGAACAACAGGACGTAGAACACCAGCCCGTTCGCCAGGAAGAGCACGTCCGCGCCGAGGTGCCACCAGCGCGCCAGGCCGATCGAGTGACGCAGACCAGGCAGGCCCAACTGGCCGGGAAGGCTGATCGAGTCCTGCTTGGCGGTCCACAAAGGCTCGTCGGGGACGGGTTTCTGCATCCGGAACCACTCCCGACCCGGGGTGCTGTGGCGCGTCCAGTAGAGCCGCGGATGATCGCTGAGGATCTGGATGCCCGCCCGGATGACGAAGATCATCAGGAACAGGTTGAAGAAGTGCTGCACCGACACCCACGCTGGGAAACCAGGGTCTGCGCGAGCCTGCGGCGTCACGATCGTGCCGGGATTCGTGGCGATGAAATGCTCGATCCCCTGCGTGCTGCGCAGCACCTTTGCGATCACGACCGCTGTCACCAGCCCGACAAGCCCGATGGGCACGAGCCACAACAGGTTGAGCCAGCGCTTGCGCCCGACACGCACGCGTGGGGCCACCCCACGCGTCTGCGGGATGGAACCGGCGAAGGTCGCGGGATCGATCACGTCCTCACCGGGCGTCAGTTGAGGGCGGAGCTTGTCAGATCCCGTGGCGATGATGGACTCCCCGAGCCGAGTTCGGCCTCGTGCCTGACCCTATCTCCCGATCACCCGCCTTCCCACGACAGGCTCCCGAGGCCATCGAGAATCGTCGGGGCCGCACGCATCAGCCCCACAACTTGTCGAGCACGCCAGGGGGTGAGCTGGCACATAGGTGTACGCAGGGCTCGTCGCAGGTCCAGTCGGGACGTTGTGCCGGAACGCCTCGTCATCGGTGGTCCGGCCGGCAGCGAGGTCGACGACCTTTGGGGTGGGCTCACCTTTGCTCGGTCACGATCACGGCAGGTGTTGGACACCACGACCTCGGCGCTGCCGGCGATGGGGCCCGCAGGTGGCCACGCTGGTCACCGCGCCAGCGCCTCCGCGACTGGTTCAAGTTCCCCTTTGGTCGAGGGCCGGGCCGCGAAGCTCGACGCGCCGCAGCAACTGGGCGTTGAGGGCCACGACGATGGTCGACACGCTCATCAGCACCGCCGCGAGCGCCGGGGGCATGGTGATGCCGGCCCAGCGCAGGGCACCCGCAGCGAGGGGGATGGCGACGACGTTGTAGCCGGCTGCCCACCACAGGTTCTGAAGGCTCTTGCGGTAGGCGGCTTTGGAGAGGCGGATGATTCCGGTTACGGCACGGGGGTCGGAGCCGGCCAGGATCAGCCCGGCCGACTCGATGGCGACGTCGGTGCCGGCACCGATGGCGATGCCGACATCGGCTCGGGCCAGTGCGGGAGCGTCGTTCACCCCGTCGCCGACCATGGCGACCTCGAGGCCACGGGCCTGGAGCTCGGCGACCTTGGCGGACTTGTCCTCGGGGAGCACCTCGGCGAACACCTCGTCGACGCCGAGGTCGTCGGCGACGGCGTCGGCGACCTGACGGGCGTCTCCGGTGATCATCACCACCCGCCGGCCCATGGCGTGAAGATCGTCGATGGCGGCACGGGCCTCGGGACGGATCTCGTCCTCCAGAGCCAGGCCCCCGATGATGCGCCGGTCACGGACCAGGTAGAGCACCGCGGCCCCCCGGTCGCGCCAACCCTGGGCCCAGTCCGCCAGCTGGGCCGGCTGGTCCAGTGAGCGTTCACGCAACAGCGCCGGTCCGCCTACCGCGTAGGCGGCGCCCTCGATGGTGGCCTCGACACCTCGGCCGGTGATCGACCGGAAACCGACCGCGGCGGCGGCTCCGCTCCGTTCTGCGGCGGCGGCCACTATGGCCCGGGCCAGCGGGTGCTCGCTGTCGGACTCGACCCCACCGGCGAGGCGCAACACCTCGGACTCGTCGACCCCCGCAGCGGCGACACCCACGACGCTGTGGGCCCCTTTGGTGAGGGTGCCCGTCTTGTCGAAGAGGAACGCGTCTACGGTGCGACTCCGCTCGAGGGCCAGTCGGTCCTTCACCAGGATCCCGTTGCGGGCAGCCAGGGCCGAGGAGATCGACGTGGTCAGCGGGATCGCCAGGCCGAGCGCATGGGGGCAGGAGATGACCAGCACCGTGACAGCCCCGGTGACGGCTTCGTCGCCGTCACCGAGGAGAACCCACACGACCGCGGTGATCGCCGCCGCACCGGTGGCCACGTAGAACAGCAGGGCGGCGGCACGGTCGGCGAGCACCTGGGCGCGGGACTGTGAGGACTGCGCTTGCGCCACGAGGCGCTGGATGCCGGCCAGAGCGGTCTCGTCCCCCACCGCGTCGACCAGGACCCGGATCGCAGAGTCGGTCGAGACGGTCCCGGCAACGACACGCTCACCCACGTCTCTGGCGACGGGCTTGGACTCGCCGGTGATCATCGACTCGTCCAGTTCCGCCGAGCCGTCCACGATCTCGCCGTCAGCGGGCACCCGGGCGCCGGCGCGAACCAGCACGACATCGCCTTGGCGCAGGTCATCGATCGCCACCGGCTCGGCGCTCCCGCCGGTTCCGATCCGCTCGGCTTCGTCGGGGAGCAGCGCAGCCAGCGCGGTGAGGGCGTCTTGGGCTTGGCCGAGGGCCTTCATCTCCTGCCAGTGGCCCAGGAGCATGATCGTCACCAGCGCGGCCAGCTCCCACCAGAAGTCCAGGTCGAAGGCGTCGAGCGAGGTCGCGATGGACGCGCTGTAGGCGACGGTGATGGCCATGGCGATCAGCAGCATCATCCCGGGCCGGCGCGCCTTGACCTCCCGCCAGCCGCCCTCGAGGAAGGGCCAGCCGCCCCAGAAGAAGATGACCGAGCCGAACACGGGCCCGATCCAGTCCATCCCGGCGAAGTCCAGCTCGTAGCCGAACCACTCCATGACCATGTGGCTGGTCGCCACGACCGGGGTGCTCAGCAGCAGGCACCACCAGAACCGGCGACGGAACGCTTCGGTGTGGTGCCCGGCGTGCTTGCCCACCGTATGCGCCCCACGGTGCGCGCCGCCGTCGTCTCGGACGTTGCTGCGCCCGTCATGTGCGACGCCGAGGCGGCGGTCGCCGCCGGCGATGTCGCCGGTCGCAGGTGTGTGGTGCGGCTCGGTTGCCATCTCTAGTCGCCCTCGGTCCGGGTGATCATGATGCCGCGACGAGCGTCTCGCTGCCGCCGGCGTTGCCCGGCGGCCTGGCAAAACCAAGGCGAGCGGTGCTCACGGCTCCTCGACCACCAAGGTGCCCTCCATTCCCCCCTCGCGATGGCCGGCCACCGTGCAGTAGTACGTGTACTCGCCCGACCGGTCGGCCCGGAGGCCACCTTCGGCCGTCTCACCCCGATCGGCGGCGACGTGCACGTCGACCTCATCGATCGTGAAGTCGTGGAGCACGTCGTCGGAGCTCAACACGATGGCGACGTCCTCACCGGCGCTGACGGTGATCTCGTCGGGGTCGAACTCGAATGAGGTCGCAGCCACCTCGACACGCCGAGCACCCTCGGCGACCGGGGTGGATTCGTGGCTGTCGTGCATCATCCCGTCGTCCGTGCCGTCACCGGGCATGGACTCCATCGGATGATCAGACCCCGAATCGTCGCCGCCGCAGCCGGCGACGACGAGACCCAGCACAAGGACGGCCAACAGGACAGCAAGCAGGGATCGGCTCATGTGAGCACTCCTTTCAACAGAATCGGTTTGACGCGACACGCGGACGCGCGCCGCCGGCTCAGCTGAAAGGCCGCTTCAACAGCGCATGACCGACAGCCGGACCCACGCCGGGTCGGGCGGACGGGCCGGCTCGACCAGAGCCAGGACCCGCTCGGCCACAGCGGTAGCGGGCGCAGCAATGCCGTCGGCCAAGAGCCGTCTGAACAGGCCGATACCGCCGATGGCGGTGATTATCGCCACGCAGGCCGCGATCACTTGTCCCGCCAGGCAATCGGCACAATGCCCGTGCTCCGCCGGCACCGAGAGGTCGTGGGGGTGCTCGACTACGACCGCCGATGCTGAAGCTCCCGATGAGTGCGCATCGAGGCCGTGCATCAACAGGAGCGCCCCGGCCAGCAGCGGTAGGACCAGCAACCAGGCCCAACGGGGCAAGCGGATGGGCATCAGTGCCGACCCTACTGTGCCCTCCAGGTTCGGTCAGATCGCGGTGTCGGTTCGTGATCGGGTTGTTTGCGCAGCGGGCGTGCCAGACCAGTGGGCCCGGCGGTCAGTCCTTGCCGGGCTGGGTGCTTCGACCGCCGACCTACCAGCCGACACAGCAGGCGGGTCACCCCGGCGGGACGGAACGACGCTACCGGCTGCTCACGTCGGGATCGGCCGAGAGAACGAGGACACGCCTACACCTCCAGGCGGATACCGACGGTCGAGAAACGGCCTCCAGGGGGACGACACCGACGGCGGCCGATCTTACGATGACCTCGCTATTCACCGCGCCAAGGAGGCCGATCATGGTGAGCACCGCCCACGTCCCCACCGATGCGTTCCGACCCCGCGACGTCCGCCCGGTCGTGGCCGTCACGATGTCGCCCTTGCGGCGGTTCTTCGGCGTGATCGTCCGGCCCGACACCTTCCGCAACATCACCTACCTGCTCCTGGGCCTGCCGCTCGGAACGGCCTGGTTCACCGCGATGGTCACCGGTGTGTCGGTGGCCGCGTCGATGCTGGTCGTGGCTCTCGTCGGCATCCCGATGCTGCTGGCGATGTGGTACCTGTCGCGTATGTCCGCCAACGTCGAGCGCGCCGTGGCCAACCGGCTGCTGCACCAGCAGATCCCTTACGCTCCGGTCGCGTCCCACCACCGCGGCAACGTCTGGGTGCGGCTGCGCGCCATGAGCCGCGAGCAGGACCGCTGGCGGGAGGCCGGCTTCCTCATGTTGCGCTTCCCCGTTGGCATCGCCACCTTCACCGCCGTCGCTGTCGCTCTCGCCACGCCGTTCTGGGTCGCCTGGGCACCGTTCCAGGCCCGGCTCGCAGACCATCCCTTCGGCAACTGGGCTCTGAGCTCGGAGATGGAGGAGATCGCCATGTCCGGTTGGTCGTGGTTCTGCGTGCCGGCCGGTCTGTTGCTGCTCTTCGTCGCCTTCCACGCTCTCAACGGGCTGGCCCGCGCGTGCAGTCGGTGGAACACGTCCTGGCTCGGCAACGATGCCTAGTCCGATGACCACAGACGTTCGCTGGGCTCGGCCTGATTCGGCGCCGGTCGAGTGCGAGAGGGGCGAGAGGGGGAGCGCGAGCCCGAGCCGGCGGCCGCCGCCAGTGCGGCCATCGGGTGGACTCCCCGGCCCGACGGTGATCCCGGCGAAGCCCCCGTGGCCAACGAGGACGACGGCGACGGCTGATCTTCGTCCCGACGGATCGCACCATCCCACGCCCCGCAGGCCCGACGGCTCGCCGCTCGGCTCACATCTATCTACAATGCTGGGCGGCGAAGGGGAGTAGCCCCGGACCGGGAGATCGACACGCCGGGTGATGAGCCCCGGTCCCCGGGCCCGTGCGAACGGGTGGGCAAGACCTTCGGCCGGTGTCCCATGAGCGGACGCCCGGTCGAGGTCGCGGCACACCAGCCCCCTCCTCACCCGGGCGTGAGGAGGTCCACATGCCAGAAGCATTGCTGATCAGCTTCGGCGTGATCTTCGTCGCCGAGCTGGGCGACAAGAGCCAGCTCATGGCTCTGGCGTTCGCCACCCGCTACCGGCCGATCCCGATCCTCATCGGCATCACGATCGCCACCGCCGTCGTGCACGCCTTCTCCGTGCTCGTCGGCGCGGCCATCGGCTCTGCCCTGCCGACCGACGCGATCACCTTCGGCGCGGGCATCGCCTTCCTCGGCTTCGCCATTTGGACCCTTCGCGGCGACAGCCTCGACGAGAAGGAGCGGGCCCGAGTCGCCAGAGACGACCGGACTGCGGTGGTCGCTGCGTCCGCGGCGTTCTTCCTGGCCGAGCTCGGCGACAAGACGATGCTCGCAACCATCACCCTCGCGACGACCGAGGGCGTCTTCGGCACTTGGCTCGGATCGACACTTGGCATGGTCGCCGCCGACGCCCTCGCCATCGCCGTGGGGGCGGTCCTCGGAGCGCGGCTCCCCGAGCCGGCCATCCGGATCGGCGCAACCGTCGCCTTCATCGTCTTCGGGTTGGTGCTCATCGCCGAAGCACTCACGGGCTGACGTCTCGTTGTGCGCATCGGCGCCTCTGCCAAGTGTCGTCCGCTACGCGCGCCGCGCCACCGGGACGGGCACGGGTGCAGAGACACGTGAGGCGTGGGCGGCCGCCAACCTGGGCGAGGGATGACAGCGGTCACCCGACGCAGTTCGCCTGTCATGCGGGGGCGGTGCCCGTCAGCTGTTGAGGATCTTCGCCTTCTGCGCTGCGAACTCCTCGTCGGTGAGGATGCCCTGTTGGTGCAGCTCGCCGAGCTCCTTGAGCTGGGTGATGGGGTCCGCCGCCACAGGCGCTGCCGCTGGGGCGGCTGCCGCCTGGGGGGCCATCTGCTGCTGGTAGGCCTGTTCGCGGTTGGCATAGATCTGCGCGTCGCGGCCGGCGAACTTCTCGGCCTGGCGGCGCTGGACCCGACCGTTCACCGCTGATGCGGTCCCGGCGATCACCGCGGTGCGGGCCACGCCTCGGAGCAGTCCTGGCATGTCGTCCTCCTACTGGTCGAGCGCGTCGAGGGCGCTGTTCAACACGTCGGCGGGAATTCGTGCACTGGCGATCACGTCGGCCCCGGCGGTACGAGCAGCTGCCACGAAGGGCCGCGCCCAGGCGTTCTCGTACACCAGCACGGCAGCGGTGGTACCGGGTTCGAGCGCGGCACCCGCCTCTGCCTGGTCGCTCTGGTCCAGCAGGCCGGACCTTGCGCCGGCGAAGGCCGTGAGCTCGCCGTCGATGGTGTCGAGCTCGATCCCGCTGACGACCCCCTCTTCGTCTTTCTGCACGAGCATGACATCGAGGATCGTCACAGTGCCCGATTCGACCAAATCGAGCAGCGCTGCGGCGATCGATCCGTCCCGCCGGTCCGTCGGCATCTGCAACACCAGATAGTCGACCGGTCCGATCACGTCGTTGACGCCGGCCATCTCAGCTCTCCCCGTGCAGCTCAGCCTGCAACTCGGCCTCAGCGGCCTCGTTCAGCGACATCTCGAGCACCCTGCGCTCGAGGCGCGGCAGCGAGTCGGGCGCCTTGTCGGTGGTCGTCTGCTCCACGATGAGATCGGGCATCTCCGGTCTACTCCTAGGTCAGCGCGCCTCCCCTTCGGGCGCACCCGGCAATCTAGTTCGTGAGAGGGTTGTAGACACTCGACCACACCACACGGCTGCGATTCGAGCGATGCGAGCCCTTGTGGTCGCACGACGTTCCTGGTCATGCGGTCGGCGAGAACACCGAGGAGGCCTACCCTCACCCGTCGACGAGCTGGCCCTCATGCTCCTCGTCAAGGACATCCCCATGTACATCCGCTCGTACAGCGCCCTACTGCACGGCGGATCCAGCCCCACACCGGGCGGTCGTCGGCTCCGGCGAGTCGCCGCAGACCCTCGGGCGGGGACCACACCGACCAGGAGCCCGTTGGGTACAGGGCTGCTCAGCTCAGCAGGACCGAGACATCCATGGCGTCGCCATACTTGGACTGGAAGTAGCCGAAGACAGGCCCCACCTGAGCCAGGAGAGCCGCGTCTGGGGCGACCGCCGAGGCAAAGCCGTTCAGGTAGAGCAGGTTCTTGAAGAACAAGACCAGCTCCTTGGGCATGCGGATTCCGTGACGGGAGAGCACCCGCACCAGGCGACCGATCGCTGCGGCCAGCTCGGCAACTTGGGCATCCTCGGCCAGCTCGTGGGGGTTGACCTCCGATTCGATCTCGTCCACGAGGCTGTCGAGGTCGATGCCCGGGGGGATCGCACCGAAGCGGACCATCGCCTCGAGCTGCAGGCGCACATCCATCCTGGCAAATGCGATCAAGAACGCGCCGAGTGCAGTTCGTTGGTGCTCGTCGAGGCGCCCGACGATGCCGAAGTCCACCAGCGAGAAGGTGCCGTCGCCGTCGAGCAAGACGTTGCCGGCGTGCAGGTCCCCGTGGAAGACACCATAGATGAGCGTGTGCTCGAGGATGCCCTCGATGGCGAGCCTGAGGAGGGTCTCGCCTTCAACATCTCCCAGCGCTGCGGAGGTGTAGGCGACGCCAGGCAGACGTTCCATCACGAGCACTCGCTCGGTGACCAACTGCGGGATCGGCCGGGGGAACCGCACGTAGTCTGCGCCGGCGTGCTCGGCGGCTGCTCCGAGCTCGATCATGTTGTAGGCCTCGATCCGGAAATCGAGCTCTTCGAGCACCAACCGGGCGAAGAGCTCGACGAATCCTGACACGTTGCCCGTCCTGGCGACAGGACTCATGAGCTCGGCGGCGCGTGCTGCTCCCGCCATGGCCCTGATGTCGGAACGGAACTTCCGGCGAAGTCCCGGCCTGCGGATCTTCACAACGACTTCGCGGCCGTCGTGCAACACTGCCCGGTGAACCTGGGCGATCGACGCGGCACCGAGCGGAGCGTCATCGAACTCAGCGAAGATGTCCCTGACACGACATTGGAAGGCGCGGCGAACGATCTGGCGAGGTTGGCCGTACGGCAGCGGATCCACCTCGTCCCTGCACCATGCGAAAGCCTCCACCCAGGTGTCGGGCAGCAGCCCACCCGATGTGGCGATGAACTGACCTAGCTTGACCCACGCCGGCCCACCGGCTCGCACGAGGTTCTCCAGCCTCCGCAGAGATCGATCGTCGCTCAGCTCATTGCGGTCGCGAGCAGGCGTGGTGTAAGCGCCCAACAGGTCGAGGAGGGTGAGCAACGCGAAGGTCCCGGCTGTGCGTCCCATCGCGCTGAGCATCGCCTTGTCGACCTCGCCCCTGGCGAGGCGCCGGGCACGAGCGCCCAGAGTCGCTGCGGCCTCGGGGATCTCCTGGGCCCAAACCCCGGCAGCTTCGGGAAGGCCCGGGACCTCGGCCAGCCAGGCCGACTCGGCCATCAGCTCCGCCGGCGGCGGTATGGACAGCACTCCGGAGTCGAACAACTCGCGGGTTCTTGTGCTCATCTGTCCTCCCACGGTCGGGACAGTCCTTTGACCTCAGGGTCAGTGAGTAAGTTACTACGAGTAAATTACTCGTGCCTGCGAGGCTGGGCGTAGATGCGGTGCGGCAAGCTGCTGGACGAGGCGCCTCGCGGTGGATCCGCGCTTAGCATCCGGGGGGTGAAGCCACGACGACTGGGCCGACCACCCAACGCGCCGAGCCGAGCCGCGCGTCGCGAGGAGCTGCTGTCGGCCGCAGTTGCGGTGATCCGCCGAGACGGCTCCACCACCTCGATGGAGTCGATCGCCGCGGAGGCGGGGGTCACCAAGCCTGTCGTCTATGCGCACTTCGGCGACAAAGCGGGCCTGTCGGCCGCGCTGGCGCGCCACGTGGCCGACGAGCTGGTCGGACGGGTGATCAAGGCACTCGAGGGTGTGCAGGGGCTGCAATCGACAGTCACCGCTACCGTCGAGGCCTTCGTCTCGTTCGTCGAGGCTGACCCCGACCTCTTCGGGTTCTTGCTGTATCCGTCCGCGGGGCGCAGCCCCAACGAAGATGTCCGCTCGCTGATCGAAACCCTTGCTCTGCGGATGGAGCCGTTGCTCGCCGCGGAGATGGCGCTGTCGGCGCGACCTGGCGAGGCTGGCGTCACCGAACCGCAAACCGACCCGGATACTGCGCTACGAATACGAGCGGTGCTGGGGTTGGCCTACACGGCGGTGGATTGGTGGATCGGCGACGGCAATCGTCGCATGAACCGGACCGAGTTGGTCGAAACCGTCAGCAACCTCGTGATCGGGGTACTCACCGAGCCTGGGTGATCTGCCGACGACGGGCACCGGGGACCGCCGGCATCAGTCAGTCACCCAACTCTGTCGGTTCGCCTTCAGGCGATGTGCGATGTCCGAGAAGGGCGTGAAGATGTGACAACCGGCGGCAACGACACACTGAACGGCAACGTCGGCAACAACGGCCTCGACGGCGTGTGTGCAGCGGCGGCATGGGGTGAGGGACAAGGCCTCCAACTGCGAGAGGACCCACGCGGGAGAACACCGTCTCGTCGAGCCCAACGGTATCGACGCTTCCCACGCGGTCGGTGTCGGCTTCCAACAACGCCTCCCCGTAGGCGAGGACCGCGTCGTTGACGATGTGCCAGTCGCGCGGACGAGGGGTGGGACAGCTAGTGCTGCACCGATCGCACCGCGGCGACGTACCCGGCGTAGGCCTCGGCACCCGTTGTACGCAGGAACGTACCAAGCTGCTCGGGAAGTGATCCGAGGAAGGCCTCACGGGCCGGTGCGGGCATGTCCTCCATCAGCATGCCCATGACCGTCGGGCGGCTCTCCTCGGGCATGGCGGTGCTCGCGTAGGCGACGAACTCGCCCCACTCAGCCGGAGTCAGGTGCTCGACGATGATCGGTAATGGCTCACCTTCCTCCTGGACCGCATGGGCGACCAACGCGTCGGTGAACGCGTCGACTGCCTCGGCGAGCGCCTCACCGGAGGTGGCATCCGAGGACGACTCCCATCGGGCGAGTTGGTCCCGGATCGTCGCCTCGAGCGCGTGGACCTGCGCATGTTGCGCCAACATGGTGTCCACCAGCGCACGCGCATCGGGCGCACGTTCCGGCAGGCGCGACCAGATGAACTGCTCCTCGGCATCGTGGTGCACCTGCACCACATCGAGCACCAGCCGCAAGTGCCCGGCCAGCAAGGCGGCCCGTTCGGCGTCGCCATCGGCAACCGCACGGATCAGGTCGGACATGAGTGGAAACTCGCGCCGGAAGACATCGTGGATCCCGGTCATGCCCGGGGTCACCACCATCAGCGACAGCGCCGATCCGTCAGTCGATCCGGTCATGGGCATACCTCCGATCCCGCCATGTGGCACACCCATTCAAGTCAGGCGACGAGCAACCGGGCAAAGAACGTCACCTCCCGATGTGATGGCAGGCGTAAGAAGCGGCGAAGGGCTTGCGTCTGCCGAGCTTCGAAGAACCTTCGCCCCGCCGACGGGCGCAACAGGTTCCGCACCGGAGAGGACACCGCCGGGTCTCAGCCGGCCCGACGGACAACTGCGTGGCCCTCGCGTTCGAGCTTGGCGATCGTGCGGTGCTCGGAGAGAATCTCCCCTACCCCGACGACGAGGTCCGCTCCGACGGCAGTTGCAAGCTTCTCCAATGTTTCGAGAGCCGGGCGCGTACCGCCGCCTTCCCTGCGGGCGATGGCCGACTGGGTGGTGCCCATGCGGTCGGCCGACTCGGCCTGGGTGAGGCCCGCGTCGTGACGAAGCCGGTAGACGAGCTCCCGGAACGCAGTGATCCGAGCCTCGTCCGCGGCAGCCCGCCCCGCCGGCCGCGCCACAGCGCGGCAGTTCCCGATCGAGCATTGGGCGGCAGCACACCGCCGCGACGGCGGGACCTGGGCCGCAGCGGGAACCAGCGGAGGGGCCTCCGGGTCGGCCCGTCCCTACCGACGGGCCGACCGGCGTGGAGTCACACGCGTGGGGTCCGGAGGTGCTGATGGAGCCGGCTCGCGCCAGTGGCGAGTCCGACCAGCGCGAGAACGACAGCAGCGTTGAACGAGACGAAGGCGATGGTCCATCCCGCGGTCGTCAGCTCGTCGCCGTCGATGGCGAGGACGATGAGTGCGATCGCAAGGGCAGCGGCGCCGGCGGCGAACCAGGTCCACCAGTGCCAGCCGGACGCCCCGATCGGACGTTCGTCGCGGCGAAGGACGAGTACGACCGCGAGGAGCGCTGCGGGGATCAGCCCGATCGGGCCACCGGCCAGGGCGAGCGTGACGGTGGCGGTCAGCAGGACGATGATCACGGTCCGAGACATGGATCCCTCCAGGTGGAGTCGGGGCGCGGTGCGCAGGCAGTCGCCGGCCTCGCGGAGCACGAGGGCGGTGCCGTTGGCGCCATGGCGCCTTCGGTCGAGGAATAGTTGGGTCATATCGGGCCCGAACTGGTCACGAAACGACCGCGGGTAGGCGCGGAGGATGATCCGATAGGCGAGACTGCGCCTTGCGTTGGTGGCCAGCCACACCCGCTCCCGCACCACCACAACGTCGTCATCAACACCGCCCGGATGCCCGACGGAACCCACCGGGGTCTGTGGTCACGCCCCCTCGACGCCGACGCCCTCACCGCGGTCACCGGCCGTGCGCAGGCGGGGCAGGTGGTCGACACCGATGCGCTGTTCAGGTCGCTCGCAGCCGAGGCACACGAGGTCGTGAATGTCGGAGCCGACCTTCTGGGGACTGTTGCCTCCCGAGCGGCGCGGGATGGCCTCGGCCTTGAGCGCGATCAGGGCGGGAACCGTCGCAATTGGCGCAGTCGCTTCGCCGACGAGGTCTCCATCCTCGACCACCTGGAGGCCCGTCCACTCGCTGGTGGCCAGGGGCCATGCTGCGCGCGAGTGCGAAGGCCCGCTCACTGGCCTCGGTCGGCAAGGGGCCGTCGGCGGTGTCATCCATCACGTCGATCACAACGGTCGTTCCGCCCTGGTCGAGTTGGAGCTTGGCCGCGTCGAGTCGGTCGGCACCTGGTTCGGCGACGAGGATCTCGACAAGGGAGGTCTGGTCTCTGCTCACCGCGTCGAGGTCATTGGTGAGCCGGTGGACGTGGGTGATCCGGACGTTGACAGCGAAGGCGCCGACCACCGCCTACTTGGGTTCAGCGGGGAAGCGGCCCAGCGCAGCGGCGAACGATCGGATCCGGCCACCGCGGTCGCCGACGAGGATGATCGGGTCACCAGGCACGCACGATCCCTTGGGGCTGCCACTGCTCGAGGGCTTCGAGGCCGCGAGTGCGATCTTGGGCGATGTCGAGGGCGACGACGATGTGGTTGGCCAACGGCCACCGCTCCCCCGCCGTCTTCGAGTGGTCGAGACGCCGGAGGCAGACGAGTCGGACTGGCGCAACGGCAACGGTGCAGGCGCGGACGTTCGGGTCGCTCGCATCGCCGAGAACTGACCGGGCCGCCCGGAGCTCCGTCTCGGAGGGCAGGTAGAAGTCGGGTGGATGGTCACCCCGTGCGACGATCGGCATGCCCCACGACGCAGCCGCGAGGGTGTCGGTGAGCGCCCAGCCCATCGTGTCCTGCGGGTACGTCCGCAGACGTCACCTCTGCGTCCACACCGAGGCTCTCGAGAGCGCCAATCAGAGCGTCGACAGCACGGCGCTCGACCGCAGCAGCAGTCCTTCTGGCCATGAGTCGACTCTAGTGATGTTCTGTGTTCTTGTATACGAGAACACAGAACACAAGTACCTCGGCCCCACACGAAGCGATGCTGAAGGTGATTGGCGGCGGACCGCCGGGGGATGCAGGCATCGGAACCCCTCCTGTTGCGTGATTCCGGGGATATCTGCGTAGAGTGTAACAGGCGGTAGTTGCGCAGCAACGCGATCTGCCCCAGAATCCGTAACACGCAGACCGAAGGACACGGAGGCACGATGGCTGAGATGCACCCCCTACTGGCGCGCGCTCGGGAACGAGCCCGCTACTCCCAGGACGACGTGGGAGCAGCCCTGGGGGTCAGCCGAGCCATGGTCAGCTACTGGGAGGCGGGATCGCGTTCTCCCAACGACCGCCAGCTCGCCTCCTTGGCGCGTCTCTATGGCGTCGAGCTCTCTGACCTCTTGGAGGGACGCGACGCGGAACCTGTCGGCATCGACCTCACCGGGATGCTTCTTCGCGCTGACAACGCGGTGGGCCCTGAGTCCGCCCCGGGTCTGCAGGAGTTCGTCCAGTTCCTCGAGCGGTACGCCGAGCTGTCTGGCCTCACCAAGATGCCGATCAGGGGAATGACCCAGAGTCCCTACGTCTACCGGTCAAAGTTCAGCCAGAAGGACGACGCCCGCCGGAAGGCCGAAGAGGTGCGTGCCCACCTCGGGCTCGGCGCCGGGCCGATCTCAGACACGGACACGGTCTGCGAGATGCTCGGGATAACGATCTACCGGGCGCCACTCGGCGGAGACCTTCGCAAGGCCCCGTCGGGTGCCTTCCTGAACCACCCCAGCGTCGGCTTCTCAATACTCGTCAATCTCGACATGACCCCAGGGAGGCGGCGCTTCACAGTCGCGCACGAGATCGCCCACGCTCTGTTCCACAGCTCCGAGGAGCGCTGGGTCATCTCCCACGGGCGAGGCCCACGCGAGGACTTCGCGGACGAGTTCGCTGGTGAGTTCCTGATGCCGAGCGAGGGGGTTCGTCGGTTCATGGAGGAGGTGGGCATGCCTCCGCGGATCACCGAGGACGTGGACGTCATCCACATCCAGCGGTACTTCCGAGTGTCCTTCCCCACTGCCCTGGTCCGCCTGAAGCAGATGAATGCGATCACCGCGGCCACCTATCACGAGCTGCGTCGAGAAGTTCGTCCGGTCGCGCTCGCCAGGTCGCTCGGCTATCGCATCGATCCTGAGGAATACCAGCAGGACGCCGAGCGGTGGCGCATTCGTCGGTTCCCTCGCGCCTTCCTACGAATGCTCCGACAGGCCGTCGTGGGCGAGGTGATGTCTCCACCGTCAGCCGCCGCGTTCTCGGGCCTGTCGATCGCGGACGTCGTGCAGATCCTCGGTCAGCCGCTCGCGGGTACGGACGAACCGGAGGGCACTGAGGTCGAGTTCGCCGAGTACGAGGACAGTGGTGTCGTCCCCCGAGCATGACAGCGTCACCGACACCGTCGTCCTTCTGTACTTCCTTCTGGTAGGAGAAGCCGAACTTCTCGTCGAGCTCCTGGACGGCGTCATCCAGGTGCCACGAGCCGTGTACGACCCCGAGGACCGTGCCCTCCCGAAGGAGGCACTCCGCCACTCGGACCTGCTCTCGGAGATGCGCCAATCAGCGCGCCACTACGAAGTCACGGCTCGAACTGGCGATGCACCCGACCTACATCTGGATCGTGTACTAGCCGTCGACACGCTCTACGACACGGGTCTCGTACGAGTCGTGGACATGACGCCCGAAGAGCTCGCCGAGGCCGCCGGTCTCCAAAGCCGCTCCGTCACCAAATATCACCCGATACGGGCGCCACTAGGCGCGGGCGAAGCGGCCTGTGTCGCCATCGCCTCGAGACGCGGTTGGTCAATCGTCACCGACGACGACGCTGCGTTGGCAGTGATGCGGAGCATCTACGGCACGGACGAGTTCGAGTACGAGCGCATCAGGAAGCTGCTGATGCGCGCCGGTCAGGAGAGGCTGATCACCAAGAGGCGGGCCAACGACATCCACGCTGAGATGCGCGGGCTGGGCTTCTGGGACAAGGGAACGCCGTTTCCGGATACCTGACGCGTCCCAACGTGGGACCGTTAGAAGATCCGTTAGCTCCCATGACCGCGGGCGCGGCCGCTCTCGGCGGATGAGAATCGAGTCGTGTCGGCCCAGCAGAGCTCGTTTCCTCTATGGCGCTCGGAGCCCGTCGTTAGCTTGACACGGGGGGTCTCGGGCGCTCCGTCCTGTGCTGCGAGCACGTACCTCGGTCTCCGTTGGCGAGACCCCCATCCGGTCGGCTGTTCGGTTGCCGATGAGAGGGGGTTGTCATGCAGGTGATGGTCCAGCGGTGCGCGTTCTTGGACGTGCACCGTGACACGGTGGTGGCGTGCGCTCGCATGCCTGATGACGGCGGCGGTCGCCGCGAGGAGGTCGCCGAGTTCGGCACGACCGTCTCGCAGCTTCTGGCGCTCTCGGACTGGCTGTGCGAGCGCGGCGTGACCTTGGTGGGGATGGAAGCGACCGGTGTGCACTGGAAGCCGGTGCACTGGGTGCTGGAGGACGCCGTGCCCGAGTTGTGGGTGATCAGCGCACGCCACATGCGCAACGTGCCGGGCCGAAAGACCGACGTCGCCGATGCCCATTGGGGAGCCCAGCTGCTAGAGCACGGGCTGGTGCGCCCGAGCTTCATCCCGCCACGGGCAACCCGTGAGCAGCGGGACCTGACCCGCTAGCGCAAGTCGGTGATCGAAGAGCGCGGCCGGGAGGTGCAACGGCTCCACAAGGTCCTCGAGGATGCCGGAGTGAAGCTGTCGTCGGTGGCGTCGCACGTTCTCACCAAGTCCGGTCGGGCGATCCTCGACGCGCTCATCGCGGGTCAACGCGATCCCGAGGTGCTCGCCGATCTGGCCAAGGGCCGGCTGCGCAAGAAGATCCCCGAGCTCGAGGACGCCCTGGCGGGGCGGTTCAACGAGCACCACGCGCTGATGTGTGGGGCGATGTTGGCCCGCATCGACCACGCGGACGCCACGATCGCTCAGCTCACCGAACGGATCGAGGCGCTCCAGGACCCTCATCGAGCGGCGGTGACGTTGTTGGTGACGATCCCTGGCGTTTCTGAACGGACCGCCCAGGTGATCCTCGCTGAGATCGGCACCGACATGTCCCGCTTCCCCACCGCCGGGCACCTCGCGTCGTGGGCTGGCATGTGCCCCGGCAACAACGAGCCCGCCGGCAAGCACGGCTCGGGCGCGACCCGTCACGGCTCGAAGTGGCTACGCATCGCGCTCGTCGAAGCCGCCCAGGCCGCCGGGCGCACCAAGAACACCTACTTGTCCGCGCACTACGCGCGGATCCGCACCAGGCGCGGACCGCGCCGGGCAGCCGTCGCGGTCGGCGACACCATCCTCGTCATCTGCTGGCACCTGCTGACCACCGGCGAGATCTACACCGATCTCGGCGCTGACTACTTCCCTCGTCGCACAGCTCGAGGCCATGGGCAACGAAGTCACCCTCGAACCCGCTGCGTGACACTCACGGGTCATTCACACCTCAGAAGCTGAGGCGCGACACCAGCCGGGACTCCCAGCAAATACGGAAGAATCGTTCCATTTCTGCTGGCTATTGGCGTAGACTGCGCCTGTGGACTTCGTGCGGCCGATCGAGGCCATCGTGCCCGGTGCCCAAGGGCGGGTTCTTGCCGTCCTGGCCGAGACCACTGCCGAGCTGAACCTGCGGACCATCGCCCAGCTCGCCGGCATCAGCCAGGCCCAGGCGTCCCGCTTGCTGCCCGACCTGGTCGGTCTCGGCGTCGTCGAGCGGCGGGAGGTGCCGCCGGCGTCGTTGTTCCGGCTCGTGCCCGAGCACGTCGCCTCCCGGGCGCTTCTCACCCTCGCCCGCTCGACCGACACCGTGCTCGACGAGTTGGGTCGACTTGCCGGCGCGCTCCCCCACCCACCCGTGAGCGTGATCGTCTTCGGATCGTTCGCCCGACGCGAAGCCGTGGCCGACAGCGACATCGACGTCGTCGTCGTCCGACCCGCTCAGGTCGACGAGGACGACAACGCATGGTCCGCCTCGCTCGAAGCCTGGCGCCGCGACGTTCGCCGACTCACCGGCAACCCGGTCGAGGTCCTCGAGGTGAGCGCGGACGAGGCGGCCACGGGGCTCGCCGGCCGCACCCAGGTGTGGACCGACATCCGACGGGACGGCCGTGTCGTGAATGGGCTCGGCCTCGATGAACTCCGGGCGGTGCGCAGTGCCTAAGCCCGGTCGCATCAGGACGGTGTCGGCCGCACAGGTCCGCGCCTATGCGGCCAAGGCGGAGGAGTTCGCCGATGCCGCGGCCAGCGACCTCGAGGCCGGCCGCAACATCGCCGCCACGAGCCTCGCCATCCACGCCGGCATCAACTCAGCCGACACCGTCTGCGGGGCACGGCTCGGCAAGCGAGCCGCCGGCGAGGATCACGACGAGGTGCTGGCCCTTCTCCGCCAAGCGGGCCCCGACGGTGCCGAGGTCGAGGGCGACCTGCGGCGGCTCCTACCGCTCAAGACGAAGGCCGAGTACGAGCCCGACGACATCGCCCCCTCCGTCGCAGCCAAGGCGGTCGAGCGGGCGCTACGGTGCGCCACCGTGGCCCGGCGAGTGGCAGACACGGCGAGGTGAGGTCTGCCGACGCTACGGTGCTAGGTGTCCTCGGCCTCCTCGAACAGAACGACACCCTCGACGCCTTCAAGCTCCTCGGCCACGCTCTCCCACGCGCCTCCCTCGAGGAGGGCAGCGAGGTACCAAGGCGGCTGGCTGAGTAGTCCCCGCAGCACGTGCTCGAAGTAGGGCTCGGCGAAGTGACCACGATCGGTTGGGACCTGCCTGAACACCTGGCGAGGAGCGTCGATCTCGACCACAGTCGATGGCGCCGCTCTGAGCTGACCCATGCGCATCTGGGACAGCTGGGCGAGGAGGCCCAGAGCTACGACCCGAGGCAAGGCCGTTGAGCCTCCGCTCAGAAAGCTGCGGAGGTCGGGATCGTCAATGCTGGACGCCACGGGTCGAAGGAGGCGCGGCCTCCGTCCCACGCAGGCGAGGCATTCAAGCGGGCGCGCATGCTGAGCAGCGACGTCCTCAGTACCGCCAACCAGTGGCTGCGCGAGCAGGCCTGGAACCACCGCGACGCCGAGCCTGGTCCTCCAGCTCTCGTACGGGGCGATACAGCATGGGTTGCCCAGCGTGACCCCCGGTTCGATACGCGGATGGTTGTACAGGACGTAGGCGGCTGGAACTCCCAAGCGCCTGGCGTGCGCGAGCAGGAGGTCGATCTGCCGGTCGCCGGCGCCCGTTCGATAGCCGAAGTCGTACCACGGCAATCCGTGCCCTGGCTTGTTCCGCTTCGCTTGGACGAGGACTCCGAACCACTCGTTCCCGCTGCTCCACCACCACAGCCAGTCAGCGCCGGTTCGAGCCTCCTCCCGCTGGCTGAACGTCCAGACGCGCGCCGCAGGAGCAGCCCGCGTGAGAACGATCTCTGTAAGCGCCTGCTCATGAGCGTCGAAGCCAGCACGGCTCGCTGCGGCAGCGTGTCGCACGGCCGCTCGACGTGCCGTTCGCAGTTGGTCGGCGATCATGGGAACCAAGCTCGATTCGTCTGGCACCACTGCGGCGAATGTCGCCACAGGCGGTCCGTGGCCCGGGAAGGAAGTTCGCTGCGGAGGTGGCCGTCCATCAGCCCCAGAAGATGCAGATCGGGTCGGCGTCGATCTCAGCGAGCAGCCGTTCGATCGTCGGCGTGGGTTCAAGGTCCTCGTAGCGGTGGAACTTGCTGTGGCGGTCCGGCCAGTAGAGCGTCCAGGCGCCGGTCGACTTCGTGTGCTGCATCCTTGCGATCTCCTGGCGCGTCCACTCCGGCCCGAAGTCCTCACGCCACGGGGGCCGGCACTCGAGGATCGTGATCGCCCGAGGACCGACGTCCATTTCGAAGCGCATCTCGTCGATGTGCGCACCGATCCGCTCGTTCTGCTCCGCCACCCAGCGGCGAA
Source organism: Acidobacteriota bacterium (assembly GCA_003577145.1). Classification (GTDB taxonomy): domain Bacteria; phylum Actinomycetota; class Acidimicrobiia; order Acidimicrobiales; family Microtrichaceae; genus ATN2. The sequence goes on from QEUP01000010.1 coordinate 165,896, forward strand.
CACGAAGCACATCGGTCTCAGGAAGCGCCATTGCCGCCGTCCTGAAGCTGCATGAACCCCATGATCGCGTTGTCGATGACCTTCGCTGGCCCGGTCGCCATGAAGCCACGCCGGCCCACGGCGGCCGCGATCTCGGCGGAGCAACGTCGGCCGACCTCGCAGAGAAGCGGGAACCACTCCATGAAGGCTCGCTCCTCGCCCCCGTAGACAGCCTTCTGGCCGGTGAAGAATCGGAACGTGTACTGGCGGTCGATCGGGGGGACGAGGTCGGGCAGCACGTGATGGAGTGCCTTCGATCCGGCGACGATCCGGGTCCCCGAGGTGCTCACCTGCAGCCGAGCGATCACCTTCCATACAACCTCCGCCACCTCGGCAGCGTCCGACTCGCCAACCTCGGTGATCCGCCTCGACCACAGGTCCTCGAGTTCGGGCGCAAGTGTCCGGAACGAGCGGATGAAGGCGCTGAACTCGCCCACCTTGGCCGCCTGCGGCCCCATCCGGTGCATGCCCCACGCCGGCAGCACCGCGTACACGTACTCGAAGAACAGCTCGTCAGCCAGCAGCGACTCCACGTCGTGGTGCTGTCTCCGCCGCTCCAGGGCTCGCTCATGGAAGTAGAGGCTGGGACCAGGGAAGGCGTTGCTCCGCCCGAACGCATCGACGCATTGCCCGAAGCGGTCCACAAGCTGATTCACGTTCTGTCGGGCTCGCTGGGACCTGCCGATCCGTGGCGGGCGCGCTGATGAGGCGTCAGACGGAGCGGGAGGCGCACTCCGTTCACCAATGACGTCACGGTCACCCAATGCTGAGTTGACGTACTTCCGCTCTGATCCCTTGCGCCGGTCGACGAGGCCAGCCGCGGCGAGGTCTCTGCAGAGCCGATTGACGTAGTGACGATTGATGCCCAGCCTGTCGCCGATGTCATCGTCATCGAGCGCGAGCCCAGTCGCTCGCAAGAGGTCAAGAACCTGGGCCTGACGGTCGAGTCCCTCCTTGCTGGGAAGATCGCTCATCAGCGCAGCCGATCGACTCGGGGGTCGTCGACGAGGGGAGGCTTCACGTGGATGCGATGGCCGTTCAGCGTCGGAACCCATCGGCCGAAGTCTGCGACGACCTGGTAGGGGATCTTCCACATCTCGAGCAGCACCAGGTCCTCGCTGAAGATGGCGGCGATCAGGTAGTCGAACTCGGCCTGATCGAGCTTCCGAACGACTCCGAGCTGTCGGCTCTTGTTCTGCGGCGTGAGGCGACGCGCCTTGATCTGGTATCGACATCCCGCGGCGTCCGTGGCGTCATATCCCTGTGCCACCGGCGGTGCGAGTTCAAGCTGAAGCTCCTCGGCAACGAGGCGCTCCGCGTAATCGGCGACCGGGTTGTTCCACGATCGGATGAGGTCTCGACCGCGCAGCTCTCGCATCGACCGAGCCCAGACCTGCCCCACCTGCTCATCAGTCAGATCAGCAAAGAACTCGTCCCACGCCATGTCGCCGTTAGTCCTCGAGGTCGACGCCGATGCCCTGGAGCGACTCGGATAGTTCGGTGAACTCGGCGAGGGCGGCTTCGAGATCCTCGACGATCTCAGCGGCGATCACACCGGGCGGCGGGAGGTTGTCGGTGTCCTCGAGGCTCTCGTCGCGCAGCCAGAAGATGTCGAGGCTGGCCTTGTCCCTCGCCACTAGCTCGTCGTAGGTGAAGCGGTGGAACCGCTCGCTCTCCTCGCGCTTGGCACGCTGGCCGGGCTTGTAGCACCCGACGAAGTCGTCGAGGTCGGCTCGGCGCAGCGGGTTGGTCTTGAGGGTGAAGTGCTGGTTGGTCCGCAGGTCGTAGATCCACAGCTCCCTGGTCCACGGGGTGTCCGAGCCGGGCTTGCGGTCGAAGAACAACACGTTGGCCTTCACGCCCTGCGCGTAGAAGATCCCGGTCGGCAGGCGCAGCAGCGTGTGGACGTCGCACTCATGAAGCAGCCGGCGCCTGATCGTCTCCCCGGCCCCGCCCTCGAAGAGCACGTTGTCGGGCACGACCACGGCCGCTGTGCCGCCGATCGTGAGCAGGGTCTTGACGTGCTGCACGAAGTTGAGCTGCTTGTTCGACGTCGACGCCCAGAAGTCATCACGCACGACCGTCAAGCTCTGGCGCTCGGCCTTTCCCTCGCCGTTGAGGATCGTGACCGACGACTTCTTCCCGAATGGGGGGTTGGTGAGCACCATGTCGAACCGCTCGCCCGGGTCTGCCCGCAGCGCGTCGTCGACATGAACCGGGCTGTCGGACTCGGGTGACTCGATGCCGTGCAGGAGCAGGTTCATGGCGCACAGGCGGGCCGTGTTGTCGACGATCTCCCAGCCGGTGAACAGTCCCGACCGCAAGTGGCGCTTCTGGTCGGGGTCCAGGTTCGGGTGCTCGTGGACGATGTGATCGAATGCTGCGAGGAAGAATCCGCCCGTGCCGCAGGCCGGATCGCAGATCCGCATGTCTGGCCCGGGCTGCATCACATCGACCATCGCTGAGATCAACGCTCGTGGCGTGAAGTACTGACCCGCACCTGACTTCGTGTCGGCGGCGTTCTTCTCCAGCAGGCCCTCGTAGGCGTCGCCCTTGACGTCAGCATCGAGGGTCATCCACTGCTCGTCGCCGATCAGGTCCTTGATGAGTCGCTCGAGCTTGGCCGGGTCCTGGATCCGGTTCTGCGCCTTGCGAAACACGACCCCCAACATGTCCTCGCCCTTGCCCAGCTCGTTGAGGATCGCGATGTAGTGGGCTTCGAGGGCCTCGCCCTTCTTGTCGAGCAGCGACGGCCAGTCGGAGCCCTCGGGCACGATCCGATCGAGGCCGAGCTGGTGCTGCTCGTCGGCCATCTTCAGGAACAGCAGGTAGGTGAGCTGCTCCAGGTAGTCGCCGTACGACAAACCGTCATCCCGAAGGATGTTGCAGTAGTTCCACAGCTTGTCGACGATGACCTTGGTGTCGCTCACGATGCCCTCGCCTTTCTGGTGCGCTTGGTCTGGGCGGTCGCCCGAGCGTCGTTCTCACGCCGGATGCGATCGAGCAGCACCGACGCAAGCTCGTCATTCGGGTCTTGAGGAACGAGCTGTCCGCAAAAGGCAGCAGCAAGAACGGAACGATGAAGTGCACGTGTACGCCGGAGCACGAACTCGAGCGAGTCGGTCAACCTCTCACAGGCTTCTTCGATTCGCTCGATGTCGCCGAGGAGCTCATCTTGATCTTGCTCTGGCACCTGCGGCACTCGGTATCGCTTGATGTCCCGAAGATTGATGTGAGGGTGTGCAGAACCGGTCGCCGCTCGATGGGCTTGCGACCGGCCTTCAGCAGAGTTGAGAAAGGCGGCCAGAAGTTCAGCCCTCACCGTCGCCGGGCGCATCAGGACCATTCCTTGCGACAGGCAGAGGCTCAAGCCGTCCGGGACAACCGCAGCCCAGCCATAGCTCAGCTCCCGGCTATAGACGACATCCCCAGCCCGGGGTTTGTCGCGTGCGATTTGCTGCGAGTATTCGGCTTCATTCACTCGGGCAGTATGAGCCGTTTCCAGCCGCCCCCCCACCACGTCGCGGGGTCGCAAAGCGAGATGCGCACCATCGGGCGAATAGCCCGGTGTTCGATGTGGACAGTCGCTTAACCGCTCCAGAGTGTCCACGAGATCGATGCGCTGCCAGCCTTCACGAAAACGACTACCGACTGCGCGTTCTCGGAGAGGCTCAACGCGGACACGAGCTGCTTCGGCGCTTGCCTCAGCGGCGTAGAGGATGGACACGTGCTCCTCGATGGCGGCGGCGATCCGCTCCTGCTCCCCCAGTGGGGGCAGTGGACACCGGAATGAGGCGAGGCCCTGCTTGCCCAGGTGCCGAATGTTGACGCCACGCCCGGCCTCACCAAACTGTCCGCCTAGCGCACTCGCACGGCAGTACCAGTACAGGTAGGCGGTCGACACTCCCTGTGGTCTCACGCGAAGGAGCGTGTTCTGAAAGCAGCAGCCTTCAATCTCCCCACCCCAGATTGCTGGCTTCCCTACCTCGTTGGGGCTACCCGATGCTTCGTTGAGCAGTAGGTCGCCTGGCTTTAGCTCGAACCGCTCTGCCTCGTCAGGTTCGAAGTTCATCTCCTTCACGTCAGCCAGATCGATTCCATCCCAGGTCACGTTGGCGGAACGGAGATACGGACGCATATGGCTGCCGCTGTGGTTCTTCGGGGAGCGCTGTCGACCAAGCTGCACCGATGCAACCTCGCCGATCGTTGTCCACTCCCAGCCGGGCGGCAGGTCCCTCATGCGGCGACAGCCTCGGTGAGCTCGGTGAGCAGCGCGTCGAGCTCCCGGCCGAAGAGCTCGCGGGCGCGGCCGAGGCCGCCGCGCTGACTGAACGGCGGGTCGAGCAGCTCTTGCGGTTCGATCGACAGCGAGGCCGCGAGGTGGTCGCGGATGAGGCGGAGCCAGTCGAATTGTTCGTCGGTGAAGGTGCGGCCAGCGTTCTTCTGCTGGAGGAGCCAGGTGTCGAACCGTTCGGTGACCTGTTCGGGGTAGGGCGCCAGCTCGTCGTCCTCGCCGAGGGTGAACCGCACGAGGGAGACGATGTTGGTGAGCACAGTGCCGGCCGAGCCGCGGACCTTGGAGACGTCGAGGGTCTCGTAGGCCTCCCATAGGCGTTCGGGGGTCCAGCGGTGCGGTGGCTTCCCGATGGCTTCGGCGAGCTCCTTCACGTCGCGGTATGTGAGGCGCTTGGCGTAGGGGCGGCTGTAGAGCACTTGGAGGGCGGTGATCTCGTCCTTGTGCTCGTCGAGGAACGCCTTGAACGACTCGACGGTCTCAGCGGCGCGGGCTCGGGCGTCGACGGCGAACTCCGCGCGGGTGACCCGGTCGATGCTGACCTCGTCGATCACCTGGTCAAAGCTGCGCTGCACGTTGACGAGTGCGTCACGCAGCTCGGCGTTGGCCGCCAGGGGCTTCACCGCCTCGTCGAACGTTGCCTTCCGGGTCTGCTCGATCTCGGCGTCGCTTGGCTCGCTCTTACCCGACGCGATCTGGGCGGCGGTGAGCTGACGGTCGGGGTCGATCGCTTCGATGAGCGCGTGCTCGATCGACTTGAGCGACTGCCCGGCGAGGGCCTCGAGCTTCTCCCGATCAGCGGGGGTGATGCGGCTGTCGATGCGAGCCAGGCGAGATGCGAGAGTGGAGACGAGGTCGTCGCTGACCTGACCGAGGGCCGCCTGGTGCAGGAGCTTCTCCAGTGACACGCCCCGCTTGCGTTCGAGCGGGGTGGTCTCGATGAGCTTGGTCTCGGTGACCCCGACGGCGTCGACGAGCACGAAGCGGTCCTTGTGGGTGGCGTCGGGGGTGACGACCTTCAGGTCGCTGTCGGGGATGGTGCGCACGCCGCGGCCCTTCATCTGCTCGAAGAAGTTCCGGGACCGTACCATCCGCATGAACACCACCATCTCGATGGGCTTCACGTCGGTGCCCGTGGCGATCATGTCGACGGTCACCGCGATGCGGGGGTAGTAGCTGGTGCGGAAGTCCTGCAGGAGCTGCTCGGGCTTGGTGCCGTCGGAAGCCTTGTAGGTGATCTTTGCGATCACGTCGTTGCCCTTGCCGAACTCCTCGCGGGCGATACGCACGATGTCTTCGGCGTGGCTGTCGTCCTTGGCGAAGATCAGCGTCTTGGGGATGTGGCGGAGCTGGCCGTGCTCGTCGACCTCGCGGTCGGGGAACATCGCCGGGAGGTTGTCGCGGATGGCCCGGATGACGGTGCGGATCTGGTCCTTGGCGACGACCTTCTTATCGAGGGCCTTCTCGTCGTAGGTGAGGTCCTCGTCGACCTGTTCGAGGCGCTCGTCGCGCGTCTCGCGGTCGCGGAACGTCGTCCAATAGCCGGCCTCGATGGTGGATCCGCCCTCGCTGATCGCGGTGGAGAGGCGGAACACGTCGAAGTCGACGTTCACCCCATCGGCGACGGCGTCGGGGAATCCGTACTCCATGACCAGGTTCTTGTTGAAGAACCCGAACGTCTGCTTTCCCGGTGTTGCGGTGAGCCCGATGAGGAAGGCGTCGAAGTATTCGAGCACCTGGCGCCACACCCCGTAGATCGAGCGATGGCACTCGTCGACGATGATCACGTCGAACGCCTCGATCGGCAGCGCCGGCTGGTAGTCGACCTCCACCGGCCGGTCGGGGGCCACGGTCTCGCCCGTCTGCTCGTCCAGCTCCTCGGGGAGATCGGCATCGCCGCGCAGCATCGAATAGACGCGCTGGATGGTGCCAATGCAGACGCTCGCCACCGAGTCAATCTTGTTGTGCGTCAGGTGCTGGACGTTGTAGAGCTCGGTGAACTTGCGGCCTGAACCCGGCACCTCGAATCCCTGAAACTCTTTGAGGGTCTGCTTGCCCAGGTTGCCCCGGTCGACCAGGAACAGGATGCGCTTGGCCTGGGCGTGGCGGATCAGCCGCTCGCAGATGTTCGCCGCCGCGAACGTCTTGCCGGCGCCGGTGGCCATCTGGATGAGCGCACGGGAGTGGTTGTCCTTCAGCGACCTCTCAAGGTTGGTGATCGCCTCGAACTGCGCATCCCGCAGCCGGGCAGGGTCGTGCCCAAGGACCGGCACGGCCGGGATGCGGGCCCGAAGCGTGCCGCCGCCGTGGTTGACGTGGTCCTCGACCTGCCACTCGAGGGTCTCGGGCCGGTGGAACCAGAACACCCGCCGGGCTGTCGGCTCGGGGTCCATGTGGCAGGTGAACCAGGTCTCGTCGCCCGTCGACTCATACGCGTAGGGCACGCAGCACACGATGGACCCGTCGTCGCGCTGGCGGTCGACGAGGTAGGCGGGCAGCTCGTCGGGCACGTTCGTCTGGTACTTGACCGTCTGCCACTCGACGCCCGAGAGGGTGGTGCCCTTCTTCTTGGCCTCGATCACCCCCACCGCCTGACGGTTCACGAACAGCACGTAATCGGCCGGGCCAGCACTGGTGACCAGCTCCCGGACGGCGACACCGGTGCCGGCGTAGAGGTTCACCGCCTTGTAGTCCTGCACCACCCACCCGGCCGCCTCCAACATCGCGTCGATGCGGAGGCGGGCACGCTGCTCAGGCAGCAGGCGGCCGGAGTCGTCAGAGGTCATGCCAGCAAAGAGGGTACGGCACTCAGGTAGAGGCGTCCCGTGACGAGGGGAAACCGAGGCGTGGTCAGGCCCGCTCCACGATCTCGATCATCTCGGCTGCCTTCACGCAGGCCGGATGCGGTTCGGCCCGCTGGGTACGGCCTCCAGCAGGCCCATCCATGCACGGTTGGCCGGAGCGGTACTCCCGGCACATTCGGTTGCGCCACACGGTGGTGTCGGGGGCCTTCCAGCCGCCCTTGTGGTCCAGCATCTCGACCGCGTTTACGATCAGCACGTGGTCGTGCGGGCACGGGTCCCCCGCCCGCGAGGTGGCGTGGCGGGTGTGGGCGAAGATCAGTCCCGAGGTCGCCGACGGTACGGCGGCCTTGCCGCGTCGGCCGCCCATCTCCCGGGTGACCGCGTCGAGGTAGGCGAGGGTGCCGTCGCGCTCGGCGTCCATGATCCGGTGCATGTCCCCGGCCCGGCCGATCACCCCCAGCTCGGCGACCGACTTGTGGGCCGACACGACCAGCTCCATGCCCGGGCGTCGTGTCTTGACCAGCCGTGTCCCGGTGATCGGGTCACGGGCTCCACCGACGCCGAACAGGTCGTCGTAGTGGTCGGCGCCAAGCACGCCGTCGAGGCCGAGCCGGGCAGCGCCGGCACCGCCCCACCGAAGCGGTGACTCGCCCCGCTGCGCGTAGTACGCCAGCGCCTGGCCCGAGTGGTCATCGCCTCGATCGACGACCGTCTCGCGGTGGTAATCGACCGAGTTCGCTCCCATCATCCGCATCCACGCCATCAGCGACCGCCTGCGTTCGTGGGCTGCGCGGCCGGGACCGGGACCAACCCGGGAGGGGTTGCAATCGTGTTCATTCGTTGTTCCTTGCTGCTGGTCTGCGACGGGTAAGTACCTAGGAGTTGGTCATGGCCTTGCCATGGAGACGTCGGGGTCATGGCATGTCGGGTTCCGTGTCGAGGAGTGAGAGCTGCGCGGTGGTTTTGGGGCGTCGCGTTCGGCGAGCGGGTGGATCGGTCTTGGGTCGTGCGGTGACAGAGGGCGCGGGCTGATCGGTCGGTGGCGAGGCAGCCGTGTCCGAAGGCGTCGGTCGTGGATCTGCTGGTTGGCCCGTAGCCATCCCGATGGCGGCGAAGTCGACGAGGTATGTCGAGCCACCGAACTGACCGGAAGTGTCCTCGCGCTCGTCGATCCGCTGCACCAGTCCATCGGCGATGAGTCGACGGAGGGCAGCAGCGACAGTGTCCTTCGAGAGGCGGAGGTCGCTGCCGAGCTGGCGCACGGTGGTCGTCGACCGGACGGTGGAGCCGGAGCGCTCGCCGATCGCTGCGAGCTCCTCGAGGACGACCCAAGCCACAGGACCGACCGCGGCACGCACCGGTCGGCACACCTCGGTGAGCGCGATCTCAGGCGGCATCGTGCGCGTTCCCGTCGACAGGCCGTCGCCGGGTCGGATCGAGGAGCCGCAGGATTACGGCCTTGGGCACCCGGACCGACCGGCCGAAGCGCACCGATGGGATGCCGGCAGCACCGCCGGTCCTCTCCCAGCGGCGGATCTCGGCGTAGGCGCTGGTCCGGCCGATGCGCAACACAGCGGCGGTCTCCTCAACCGTCAGAAAGTCGGGCAGGTCCGCGATCCTCATCGCACCCTCCGTCTGGCTCGGTCGCCAGGTCCGGGGCCTCATGCTGAGGCCAGATAACTCAACGGCTAGACAGACTACACGGTTAGACTGCCTGAAGCCTGAATCATCTGTCCAGAGGTTGACCTATGCTGCTGTCCATGGCCAGGCGCAAGCAGACCCGACCCTCCTACACCGTGAACCAGGTGATCGCGTCGAACGTGGCCAAGGCCCGCCTGCTGCGCGGCTGGACGCAACAGGAAGCCGCCGAGGCCCTCGCCCCCTACCTCGGCACGAAGATGTCACCGGCGAGCTTCTCGGCCATCGAGCGCTCCGTCGATGGGGGCCGCGTTCGCGAGTTCGATGCCGACGAAGTGTTCGCCTTCGCCCGCGGGTTCGGCCTCCCCATCGGCTGGTTCTTCACCCCACCCTCCCCGAACGACAACATCGGCCTCGCCACGCCCGACGCCCCCGCCGACGGCCTCGACCCCCACGTCCTGCTCGACGCGCTGCTGGGAACCAACGAGACCGTCGACGCGTGGCGCCAGCTCCTCCTCAGCTGGCCGCTGATGACCCATCGGATGCGGCTGCACGACGACGGCAGCGCGGATTACCTTGGCCGCGACGAGGACGACGTCCACCCCCGCCTCGACATCCTCCGACAGCTGCAAGCTGGCATGTCGGTCCGCGACGCCCTCGGCGACATCGCCGAGGCCCGACACGTCCTGCTCCAACTTGCCGACCTCCTCGCCGAGCTCGGCGACCACGCCACCGACGACTCGACCTCGACGACACCCGCACGCTCGAAGTCGAAGGCACCCAAGAAGTGACCCAGGCGGGCTCGGCGACGCGAACAGCAACGCCCTCCAACGCACACTGCCATCCCATCGGAGGGACAGCATGAAGGGCCACACCCGCCGCCGAGGTAAGACCTGGGCGTTCGTCATCGACATCGGAACAGATCCCGCCACCGGCAGGCGCCGACAGAAGTGGGTCTCGGGCTTCGAGCGCGAGCGCGACGCCGCCAAGGCCATGCGCGACTACATCGCCCGCATCGAACGAGGCGAGGTCGTCGCCGAAGCGAACGAAACCGTCGCCTCGTACCTCCGTGACCAGTGGCTGCCGTCGCGCCGGTCCAAGGTCAAGGAGTCGACCTGGGCCGGTTACCAGGACGCCGTCGAAGGACGGATCATCCCCGCCATCGGCGCCCTCCCCCTCCGCAAGGTCACGCCCAAGCACATCGCCAAGCTCTACGACGACCTGCTCATCGCGGGCAGCCGGGACACACGGCGCGGGCGCGGCCTGGCACCCAAGACCGTCCGCAACACTGGCCTCGTGCTCAAGAAGGCCCTCGGCGACGCCGTACGACTCGGCCTGCTCGCCCGGAACCCCACCGAGCACGTGGAGATGCCCCGGGTCGAGCGCAAGGAGATGAAGACCTGGACCACCGCGCAAGCCCGCCAGTTCATCGGCTTCATCCGTGGCGACCGACTGGAGGCGCTGTGGATCCTGATGCTCACCAGCGGCATGCGTCGCGGCGAGCTCATCGGCCTCAAGTGGGCCGACGTCGACCTCGACGCCGGCCGGCTCGCGGTGCGCCGGGCTCGTGTCGCCGTCGGGTACAAGGTCGTCTGGTCCTCACCGAAGACCATGAAGTCCGCCCGAGTCATAGCTCTCGACGTTGCGACCTGTGACGTGCTGCAGGCTCACCGGGCAGGACAGGGCGACGAGATGGCGCTCGTCGGCGACGCCTACCACGACGAGGATCTCGTGTTCGCCAAGCCCGACGGATCGCCGCTGCACCCCGACTACGTGTCCCAGCGGTTCGGCCGGCTCGTGAAGAAGGCAGGGCTGCCCATCATCCGCCTCCACGACACCCGCCACACCGCCGCCACCCTCTTGCTCGAAGCCGGCATCCCGGTCAAGGTCGTTAGCGAGCGCTTCGGGCACAGCACAACCTCGATCACCGCCGACCTCTACCAGCACGTCGCCCCGCACATGCAGGAGGAAGCCGCCAACAAGCTCGGCGCCATGCTCCTCGGCGAACCCGAGCCGGAAGCTGAGGACTCGTGAATTCGCTCCCGCGGCCGCTCGGCGCCGGCCTCCCATCGTGAACGCCAAGGAGCCGGACGAGGAGCCGCCGATCATCGCCGTCCTCGACGAGGCGGCGCCAGCGGATCGCCGAGGCATCTACTACGTCGTGACGGCGGCGATCATGCTCGACGTCGACGCGGTTCGGCGAGGACTCGCCGAGGTCGTGCCCGCCGACCGCACCAGGCCCTTCCACTGGTCGGCGGAGGGCCCGCGGGCGCGCACCCGGATGGTGGAGCTGCTGATCGAGACCGGCGTCGTCGCGCACGTCGTCGTCCACTACCCCACCGGTCGCCGCCGCCAAGAGGAGGCCCGCCGCAACGCCATGGTCGAGCTGGTGCCCCTGGTGGTCGCCGACGGGGCCGCAGAGCTGATCATCGAGTCGCGTTCCGAGCGGGAAGACCAACGCGACCGTCAGTCCGTGATCGAGGCCATGCGGCTCGCCGAGCACACCATCAGGTACCGGTGGGAGCCGAAGTCCGAAAGCCTCCTGTGGGTCGCCGACGCCGTGTGCGGCGCCGTCAAGGAGTACGTGCTTCACGAGGACGGCTCGTGGCTCGGTCGCCTGGAGTTGGGAGCGGTCCTCAGCGAGCTGCGCTACCGGACCCTCGGCTGAGCCGAAAAGCACGTGAGCCCCGGCTCCCGACCTAGGCGGCTGCCGATCGGCAACCCTCGGTCTGGCCCTCCGGGACTCGCTTCCCCGGGGAACAGCACCCCGGAGCAGGGTTCAGTGTACGGCCTCGGTGCCTACCGGTCTACCCATTCCCAGAAGCGGGGCGGCGCACACCCTTCGTGATCCCCGCAAGGTGCGCCTCACACCCCATCGAATGCAGGGCATTTGGCCAGGTCGCTCCTCGCGAGAGCGTGCCCTTGGTGATGATCCGGACGAGGACACCGGTCGTAGTGGAATAGGTCGCCACCATCCCAAGTGAGGTCCACCGCCCCGCCCGGGTCCACGTACTGCCGGGGCCACGGCCAACTGTGGCCGTACGCGAACCGGGTCTCGACGGTGAGTCCACCCCGCCCAGGCTGGGCAAGCGCTCGGCTGATGTCCGTCGGCGACTCGTGACAGGGAAGCACTACGCCAGCGTGCGCACCGACCACGAGGATCACGGGCACCGGTTGAGTCACCTCGTACACGTGGAACGGCTTCACGACCTCGACGCCGTTGAAGCAGACGATCTGGAAGTCCGTCGAGGCCCACAGGAGGTCCGCTGCCGAGATAGCGGAGCGCAGCCTGTCGAGCCTCGCCGTCGCAACCCATCGGTATCCGAGCGTCGCGAACGCGATCAGGTAGGCGGCTCGAACGTCAGTGAGGTCGAACGCAGACCGGTCGATCACTACCGACAGGCCCGACGAGGTCAAGCGCTGCCGCTGATGTATCGGGCAGAAGGGTTCGTGGACGGCCGTGAGGGCACCGATGAGTTGATGTGCTTCGCTCTCGAAGGTTCGGCCCGCTCGTTGGTTGTCTCCTCGGCATGTCATGACCACGACTTGCGCAGCCCCGAGTGACGACTGCGCCCCCCGCTGCGGCGCATGGTCCTCATCAAGGTCATCGAGGGCGAACCACCTCAAGCAGAGGGGGCACGGAAGCATCGCCCACTCAGCATCGTGGTTGTGCTTGTGCGGGATTCCACCGCTGCACCTGCCAAGCGCGTCCGAGATCGCGTGTGCCTGGAGGCGGTACACACTCCGTCGTCTCGTTCTCGGCATCTCCCCAGTATGGGGCGCACGGGCTGGGCCAAACGCACCGATTCCGAGCGCTCGACACCGCCCACGGACCGAGATTCCCTCGGCTCCCACACTTATGTACATTCTTGGTTGCGAATATGTACATCTGATGCCTAGTCTATGGACGTAACTGACTACTTCTGACTTGGAGGCCGGCATGGCGAAGGGAAAGCACCGGGAAGCACAAAGAGTCGTCCTGCCCAACGGCATGTGGATTCTCATGTACGAAGACGGATCACTGAAGGTGGCTGGCTACGACCGAAGGGTTCGAGTTACGGAAGTCCTCAACCGGGACGGCGGTGGCCACGTCTTCATCGGAATCGACGAGACAACGGAGTCACCAAGGACGATTGCGAAGCGAGAGAGCGACCTCGTCGTCGTCGAGCGGAGCCTTGTGAACGCGCTCGAGCGTCTGACCGGCGGCACTTCCCCGGCATGAGCGCTCGAGTCGCCCGGGAGCCGCTTCCCCGGTGGGGTTTGCGCTCCTTGCCCCGGTGACTGCTACGTCGGACTCCGCTGGCCCGACCTGCGCCTACATGAACAGGTCATTGATCGCCCTGGGGCTGTGCGCACGCTGGATGATCGACGGGGGCGACTCGTCGACGATCCAGACGAACGTCCTGTCGGCCGAGACCGAGGTACTGCAGCTGACACCCAATCTCCGAGCGCACGCCCGGGCCGCTCGTCGCCACCGCTCGACGTCCTCGATGTCGTCCGTCGAGACCTTCAACATCCCGGGCCCGGCGAAGGCATCGCGAACCAGAGGCAGGAGCTCGTCGGCGAGTCGGTCGACCCTCACTCGCTCGATGTCGACGACCTTGGCCACGACGCCTCCGGAACTTTCGTTTGCAATCCGTTTGCACGGACCCTCGCATGCGGGTGGGCCCCGCACTCGGCGGGGCCCTGACCTGCTTGTTCGTTGGTGGCGGGGGCAGGATTTGAACCTGCGACCTTCGGGTTATGAGCCCGACGAGCTACCAGACTGCTCCACCCCGCGTCGTGGACCGCCCAGCATAGCGACATGAACGGGTGCCTTCCACGTCGGAGCCGGCAAGGCCGCTCGCTCACACGGGCGCGAGGCTGACCCGGACGCCACGGTCGGCGGGGATGGGCTGCCAGCCGATCGGCCCGTAGTCGAGGTGGCCGTAGCCGCCGACGAGGCCGAGGTGCTTCACCATGCCGGGACTGACGTCGTTCGAGCCGCCCCAGCCTTCGAACATGTGCGGATCCCAGCCGTTGTAGATCGTCACGACCCCCGGTCGCTGGGCGCCCGACAGCTTCGCCCTGACCACGAAGGACCCGACATCGTTGAACGCCTTCACCTGGTCGTGGTCGCCGATTCCCAGCGATGCTGCGTCGTCGGGGTTCAACACCAGATGCGGCTCGCCCCGGTGGGTCTGAAGCAGCAGCGGGTTGCCCATGTTCATCGCGTGCACCGACCAGCGGTTGTGACCCGAGAGCACCACGAACGGGTGCTCTCCGCCCATCGCCGGCATCTCCTTGTGCACCGGCAGGTCCTCGCCGGCCTCCGCGAACCAGGGGTGGTCGATCAGGAACTGTGCACGGCGCGTCAACGTCGGGTACGGCGCGCCTCGCAGCACGTGATCCTCGAGCGGGTTGGCGACCTCGTCCTCGGGAGTCCACGGAGCTGCATGGCTCACCGCCATGAACCCGCGCCCCCACTCGGTGAACCGCAACTGGCCGTTCTCGCGCATCGTCGAGAGGTCCGAACCGGCCGGGATGATCCCTGAATACGCAGTGTCGCGGATGAGCTCGTCATACATCTGCTCGTCGGTGAGGAGCGTGCCGCCGAGCGTGTAGCGGTCGAACAGCTCGGCGTAGCGGATCTCGGTGCCGTCGGGGTGTGTGAACGACTCGATGCCTAGCGCATCAGCTCTGCGCGCCAGAGCCTGGCAGAGCCCCACGAAGATCTCCCACTCGGGTTTCGACTCCCCCGCGGGCGGGACGGCCTCGTCGGTCATCGTGAAGTAGTAGGTCGGCATGTCGAGGCTGACCTTCTCGTAGTGCTGCGCCGCGGGCAGGACGATGTCAGAGCACAGCGCGGTGCTCGACATGCGCATGTCGATCGTCACCACGAGGTCGAGCTTCGGCCACAGGTGCGCCAGCACCGAGTTGCGACCGCCTCGGGTGCGCCGCACGATGTTGCCACCGCACTCGATCAGAACACGCGGTGGCGTGTCGGGGCCCAGCGGCACGACCGTGCTCCACCATCCCTCGGCCATCGCCTCCTCGAGGTAGTCCCCGAAGCTGCGGGTCATCGACGCATCGCCGTAGCCGGGCTTGTTCCACAGCTCATGGCCACCGAAGTGCCAGTACCAGAGGAACGCCGGGGGCACCATCGCGGGACGTGGGCCCTTCACCGTCGCGCGCATCACCTCGAACGCCACTATCTCCGGCGTCCTCGTCGGATCCTCCAGACGCAGGATCTCGCTGAAACCTTCGAGCGCGGAGAGCATCTCCTCGGCGCCCTCGGGCCCTGGGCGTGGCTTGGAGCTGGTGAGCATCCACCCGTCGATCTGGGCGTTGGCCCAGTGCTGGAACCCGGTCCCGACTCGACCCCAGTTGCCTGTGATCGCCAGCAACAGGAGCATGGTCCGCTGGTAGAGGTCGGCGTGGTACCCCTTGTTCGAGCCCATGCCCATCCAGAGCCGGGTCTTGGTGGTGGCAACCCGGCGAGCCACGGTCCGCACGGCCTCGGGGTGCACGCCGGTGATCGCCTCGGACTCCTCGGGGCGGTAGCCGTCGAGCAGATCCACGAGGCGCACCCACGCCGGCCGCACCTCGACTCGCTCCCCGCCGGCGAGGACCACCTCGCACTCCCCGGCCAGCGACGGCGTGTAACCGTCGGGCAGGAGGTTCGCGCGACTCGCCTCGACGATCTCCCCCTCCGGGGTCAGGTGGAAGAACTGGTCGTCGCGACCATCGGGATCGAGGTCCGACGCCCGCAGGAACCGTTGGGTGTCGCTGCGCACGACGAGCGCGAGATCCGTCTGCTCGCGCACGAACTGCTCGTCGACGAGTCCCTCGGCGACGATCACCTGGCACATCGCCAGCGCGAGTGCCGGGTCGCTGCCCGGGTGCACCGGCATGTGCGCATCGGCGTGCATGTGGCTCGGGCTGACGTCGGGGCTGATGATCACCACCTGCGCGCCCCGGTAACGCGCCTCGGTGAGGTAGTGGTAGAACGACACGTAGGTGTAGACGGGGTTGGCGTGCCAGATCAGGATCGTGTCGGCCAAGAAGAACGACGGCTCGTCCTGGTAGATGTGGGAGTGCCCGATCGTCAAGTGCAACCCGGGCGCGAAGTCGGCGAGCGCGCCGTTGACGTCGGTGCTCGTACCACCGAGCATCTCGATCAGGCGCTCGCACGCGATGGTCGCGGCCATCTCCGGCGTACCTTCGCGCAAGATGGTGCGGGGCCCGTATTCGGCGATCGCGTCGATGATGCCGTCGGCTACGGCGTCGAGCGCTTCCTCCCAGGTGATCCGCTCCCACTCGCCCGATCCCCGCTCCCCGACCCGGCGCATCGGGTAGAGGAGCCGGTCACCCGCGTCGAGCTGCGCGCTCCACGCCGCCCCCCGGTTGCACCCGCGGGGCGAGTCGTCGGGGAACCCCTTCGGTTCGGGGCGGTCGGGCCGTGGGTTGGGCACCTCCTCCCGCAGCACTTTGCCGTCCTTCACGAAGACGTGGTACCGGCAGTTGCTCGGGAAGCAGTCGACGCAATGCGACCCCCACGCAACGGAGTCGAAGTCGGTGCGGGCCCTGTAGCGTCCCTCGCCCGAACGCACGTCGATGCGCGTCCCGTCGTCACCCATCTTCGCCTCCGTGATGTCAGGTCATTTGTCGCCGGAGCGTAGCCCGCTGAGGAGAACACGCTGGCGGGAGGCGGCCGAGCGCGCCCGTTGGCTGCGGCACCTGAGCGAAGAGGTCGGTTACGGTGAGCGCCATGTTCCGACACGTCGCCATGTTCCGCTGGACGGCCGACGCCACCGAACAGGCCAAGGCCGCGGCGGTGGCCGGGCTGGCCGGGTTGCCCGCCGAGATCGGGGCGATTCGGGAGTACCGCTTCGGGCCTGACGCCGGCCTGGCCGAGACCAACTGGGATTTCGCCATCGTGGCCGACTTCGATGACGAGGCGGGCTACCTCACCTACCGCGATCACGAGTCCCACCAGCGGCTGCTGGCGAACGTGCTCCGTCCGGTTATTTCCGAGCGGGCCGCCGTGCAGTACACATTCGATGCCTGAGGGGGACGACCCCGCCCCGACAGGCGAGGTGCGACCGATAGGATCAAACCCAACCATGACCTCGCCATCCTCAACCGACGACTCCTCGTTCCACACCGGCCTGTTGGATGCTCTGCCGGTATCGCACGACGCCACCACCTCCCGTGTGCTGGTCAACAACGACGCCATGCGGGTTGTCATGTTCGCGATGGACGCCGGCCAGGAGCTCACGGAGCACACGTCAACCAAGGCGGTGGCGGTGCAACAGCTCGAGGGCCGGCTGCGCTTCAGCATCGGGGACGAACAGCAGGTGCTAAGCCCCGGTGATGTGATCTACCTCGCCCCCGACGCACGGCACGCGGCGTTCGCCGAGACGGCCTGCCGCTTCACCCTCGTCATGGTCAGCGCCTCCTCGTAGGCAACTCCCTCGCAGGTCCACCCTGAGCGGGCTGGTTCCAATTACCGTCACAGCTGTTCCCGCAACCCGCAGCGGGCACCCAATTAGGACCCGGGTCGTCAACCCCTTCCGGTCGTGGCCAGCTCCGTTCCCCTCTCCGACACCGAGACGCCACTCGAGACGGCGGCCGCGCACCTCACGACCGACATCCCCCGTGCCCGCGGTGGCGATTTAGCGGGCCAGGTCCGCCGGCAGATCCTCGGGCACCTCTACACCAGCGTCGCTGACGTGGCCGTGTGCGAGGGCGAGGAGCTGATCGGGCTGGTGACGATCGAGTCGCTGATCGCCGCTGATGCCGACCAGAGCATGGCCGACATCATGGATGCCACGCCTCCGATCGTGGCACCCGGCGACGACCAGGAGGTCGCCGCGTGGCGGATGGTGCGGCAGAACGAGAGCAGCCTGGCTGTGGTCGATGAAGAAGGCCGGTTCGCCGGGCTGATCCCTCCACAGCGGATGCTCACGGTGCTACTCGAAGAGCACGACGAGGACATCTCGCGCCTCGGCGGTGTCCTCCATCAGACCTCCCAGGCGCGGGAGGTCAGCGTCGAGCCCGTAGGCCGACGCTTCTGGCACCGTCTGCCGTGGCTGCTGGTCGGGCTGGCCGGAGCGCTCGCCTCGGCGGGAATCGTGGCCTCCTACGAGGAGGCGCTCGCCGAGACGGTGATGCTCGGCTTCTTCCTGCCCGGCGTGGTCTACATGGCCGACGCAGTGGGAACCCAGACCGAGGCGCTCGTCATCCGGGGGCTGTCGGTCGGGGTCTCGATCCGCGAGGTGCTGAGCCGCGAGGTGCTCACGGGCGCGCTGATCGGTGCGGCGGTGACGGTGGCGTTCATACCGCTGTGCCTGCTCATCTGGGGAGAGCCGCAGGTCGCCCTGTCGGTCGGCTTGGCGCTGTTCGCCGCCTGCTCGACCGCTACCGCAGTGGCTATCGCCTTGCCCTACGTGTTCTCCCGGCTGGGCCGGGACCCTGCCTTCGGATCGGGCCCGCTGGCGACGGTCATCCAGGACCTGCTCTCGATCGTCATGTACTTCGTGATCGCCACCGCCATCATGTGAGCCCTCCCAGGAGCCCTCCTCGCCTGCTCACCTGCGGATCCGGGGGAAGCGGATCCGCATGGTCGTCGGTCCGCGGTTGGCCCAGGCGTGATAGGGCACCGTGGCCAGGCCGGTGACCGGTTCGACCGGCGGCTCGGCGCCCAGCCGGTGATGCAGCGCCGCGGCGCTCGGCCCCACAACGCGACCGAACGCGCCGACCGGGGCCTGCCGGGGATCGACCACCAGGTCACGCAGGTCCACCCCGCCCGCGTCCAGGCCCTCGACGCAGCGCACCACCGGGCCCCGCCGGAGGAACACCGTGCCGGCGGCACCTTCCACGCGCCTGTCGCTCTCCCACCACTCAGCGGCGACACCCAGATCGATACGACCGTCCGTCGGGAGCTCGATGTGCCCCGCGCCGCCCGCCCACCCGGGTACCCGGAGCCGCACCTGCCCACGGTCGGGCGAGCTGAGGACGTCCACCGCCACCACCCCTTCGTCGGGGTAGCCGCTTTGCAACGCCACATCCCAGCCGCCGCCGCGGATGCGGGCAGAGAGCGGCAGGTGGACGAGCAGGTCGCCGGAGTCGCTCAGCCCGGCGACGTGTTGGTCGACGGTTGCGAACATCCGGGCGAGGTTGGGTGGGCAGCACGCCACGTCGAACCACCGGTGCCGCCGCGTCGGGAACCACGACAACAGCATGCTCTGGCCGTACTCGAACGGCAGGGCCCACGGGTTGGACTCGGCGGCGACCTCCGCCACCGCATGGGGCTGGGAGTAGAACCAGGACTCGCCGTCAGCGCCAACCCCGCATGGCACCGCGTTGTACAGGAGTGTCTCGATCTGGTCGAGCGCCCGGGGGTCGGAGGTCAGATCCCAGACCCGCCGGCAGAACCGTACCGATGCGACTGCCGCGCAGCTCTCGGCGTAGGCCATGGCCTCGGGCAGCTCGTAGGGCTTGCCGACCGACTCGTCCAACCAGCGCCCTCCCACCGCGCCCGTCGGGTAGGAGCGCTGTTCGACGAGCGTGCAGAAGAGCCTCCGGACCGCCTCTTGCCACAGCGGGTCCCCGGTCGCATCGGCGACCTCGGCGATGCCGGTCGCCAGATACAGCGCCTTCACGGCGTGCCCTGCCAGGTCGACAGTCTGAAGCGACAGCCCCGCCGCGTTGAGCTGGTGCTCGATGATCCAGCGGGCCTGGTCGAGATAGCGCTGCTCGCCGGTGCGCCTCGCCAGCCTTGCCAGGGCCAGCTCGGCCTCGGGATGCCCGTCGGTGCGTTCGTCGCGACCGGGCCCGAAGCTCTCGCACAGGTGATCAGCCCAGCGGCAGGCCAGCTCCAGCAGAACTGCTTCCCCCGTCACCGCCTGATGAGCGAGCGCGGCCTCGGTGAAGTGCCCGGCGCAGTACCACTCGTGGCTGGTGCTCAGGTCCCGGTAGCGCTCCTGTGAGCCGGGGCCGACGTCGTAGAAGGAGTTGAGGTAACCGTCCGGGCGGGCGGCGGCCTGCACCAGCTCGACCACCGGGTCGAGCAGATCCAGCCGGCCGACCCAAGCCGCTGCCTCCATCCACTTGTAGACATCGGAATCGGAGAACCACATACCCCGGCGCTCTCGGGGCGGGGCCCCCGGCAGCATCCGCCGGAAGGCATCCAGCGAGCCGGCCTCGTCGAACCGGTCCAGGATCACCGGCAGCGTGTGGTCCCTCAGCTGTTGCCGGCGCGGCGCCCAGAAACCGTCGGCGAGATCGACCGACAGCGGGCGGGTCTCGGTGTCAGGCATGACTCAAGTGTGTCGCACCGCTTTCAGTCGCGACGGATCGGCGCCTCCTGGCGGCCCACTATTCCAACGCCTCGAATGGAGGCGAGGCTCCGGTTATGAAGTCGACCACGAGGAGGAGGGTGCGGGCGATCTCCTCGTCGCTCACCGATTCGGGATCCAGGGCACGCTCGGCTGCGGCGGCGGCAATGACACCGACGCACAGGCGTGCCAGATCTCGTGCCGGCAGCGGTGGTTCGACTCCGGCGGCTTCGCAGCGGTTCTGCAGCACCCGGGCGACCGCCGTCATCGGCTTCTGGCCCGCTACGACGAGGCGCTCCCGCAGCTCCGGGTTGCGGAAGGCGAACAGCTCGAACTCCTGGAACAGCGCCCACTCGCTCGGGGTGGGCATCAGCCTGCTCGAGACCTCTCTGAGAGCCTGCAGTCGCTCGGAGCGGTCGGCGGCGGGATCGAGAGCGCCGAAGAACTCGCTGACCATCGCCTGCTGCCGATGCTCGACAAGAGCCATGAACAGGCCTTCCTTGCCGCCGAAGTTGGAGTAGATGGCGCCTCGCGTGAACCCCGCGGCCTCGGCGATCTCGTCGAGGGAGGCGGCGTGGTAGCCCTTGGCGGCGAACACCGCCGCCGCCGATTCCAGCAGGTAGGCACGCGTCTGCTCGCGCCGCATCTCGGGCGTCAGGCGCCGGATCGCTCCTGCTGCGCCCACCGGATCGGCGATAGCTCGCTGCGTCACGCTTTCCTCGACCATTCACTTGATACTATCGGGGCTTTCTGATACATCAATGTATCAAGGATACGCAGGAGTATCCAGGAGGGGGTAGCGGTGCCCGTGGTCGAGGTCCAAGACGTGGTCAAGGAGTACGAGCGGGGAGGGCAGCCGCTGCTGGCCCTCGACGGCGTGTCCTTGTCGATCGAAAGCGGGACGTTCGTGTCGATAACCGGCCCCAGCGGCGCGGGCAAGAGCAGCCTGTTGCACCTGCTCGGCGGCCTCGACCGCGCCACCCGCGGCTCGGTCCGCGTGGACCACGCCGAGTTGCAGGAGCTGAGCGACGATGCCCTGACAGCGTTTCGCCGGCAGCGCCTCGGGTTCGTGTTCCAGTTCTTCAACCTGTTGCCCACGCTCTCGGCGTGGCAGAACGTTGCTCTGCCCCGCCTGCTCGACGGCGTGCCGCTGCGACGCACGCGAGCCCGGGCAGTGGAGCTGCTCGAGCAGATGGGCCTCGCAGACCGCGTGGCGCACCGCCCCGCCGAGCTGTCCGGCGGCGAGTTGCAGCGGGTGGCCATCGCCCGAGCCATGGTCGCCGACCCGGTGCTGATCCTCGCTGACGAGCCCACCGGCAACCTCGATTCGGTTACCGGCCACGGGGTGCTGTCCCGGTTGAAGGGTTGCGCCGCCGACGGCCGCACCGTGGTGATGGTCACCCACGACGCCTCCGCCGCGGCCTTCGGCGACCGGACAGTCGAGTTGCGCGACGGCCGCATCCTCGCCGATCGGACCTAGATGCGGGGGTTCTGGCGTCTCCACGCCCGCCGCTTCGTGGATCACCCCCTCCGCACGGTCCTCACCGCCAGCGGGATCGTGGCCGCTGCGGCGCTGCTGGTCGCCGTTCTGTGCCTGACCGCTTCGATCACCGGCTCGGTCACCAGAGCCGCCACCGTCACCGGGACCGCCGACCTGCAGGTGAGCGGGCTGACCTCAGCAGGTGTCGACGAAGGCCTGCTGGGCGAAGTCGAACAGGTCACCGGAGTAGAGGCAGCGGTCCCGTTCGTGCAGGCTTCCGTCACAGTCTCTGGATCGCAGGCTGTGCTGTTGGGACTCGACGACCGGGCCGCCGCTCTGGCCGATCACGATGACCCCACTACCGCTGATCTGCTCGCGGCCGCCAGCTCCGACGGTCCCGTCCCGGGCGGCATCGTCATCAGCTCCGCGCTGGCCGACCGGGTCGGGGTGAACGTCGGCGCGGAGGTGCAGATCTCCACCGACGGCTCGGAGGCGGACGCACCCGTGCTCGCCGTTGTCGACGAGGGAATGCTGCCGGGCGGCGCAGCAACAGTGGTGGCCCAGCTCGACTACGCCGCAACCCTGACAGGCCGTCCTGACCGCCTGGACGGCATCGCCTTGGTCGCCGAGGCCGGCACCGACATCGATGGTCTGGAGAAACGGATCCTCGACACAGTGGACGGCCGAGCAGCGGTGGGTTCGCCGCACCAGCTGGCCGAGCAGGCCGCCGCGTCAGCTGAAGTCCTGCGGACGGGACTGCTGCTCGTGGCGATCATCGCCTTGCTGGTGGCCGCGTTCGTGGTGTTCAACACCGTCAGCATGGCGGCTCTGGAGCGTCGCCGCGAGCTGGCCACCTTGCGGGCGTTGGGGGCGCGCCGCCGGCCGCTGCTCGTCGGCTTCGTCGCCTCGGCCGGGGTGTTGGGGATGGCGGCGGCGTCGGTGGGCGCCGTCCTCGGCATAGGCATCGCCCGTCACCTCGTGGCCGGGATCGCCGCGCAGGTCGTCGGTTCGTTCGGGTTCCGGGTGTCCTTCGTCCTCCCTTGGTACTCGATCCCGCTCACCATCGTGGTGGGCGGTGGCGTCGCCGCCGCAGCAGCGTTCCTACCTGGCCGTGCTGCTGTGGACGTGGCTCCGGTCGTGGCCATGCGGCCCGAAGGGTTGCTCGAGACAGGGACCGGCGACCGCACGGTGTGGCCGGCCGCGGTGAGCGGCCTCGCCGCCGCGGTAACAGGGCTGATCCTGGCGTTCGCAGTCGGCCGCCGCGCGGCCGTCGTCTCAGTGGCGTTGTTCTGGGGTGGGAGCACCGTCGCGCTGTTCAGCTTCGCTGCGCCTCTGGCCCGCTCAGCAGCACGGCTCACCGCCCACCTCGAGGTGGCGGGTCAACTCGCGTCGGTCGAGCTGCGGGGCGCGCCGCGGCGTGCGGTGGCCACCGCGGCGGCAGTCGCAGCGGCGGTGGCCCTGGCCGTGGCCCAATCGGGAACCGAGCGAAACGTCGACACTGCGCTCGAGTCGGCCTACGGTCAGCTGGCTGCCACCGAGCTGGTCGTCGCCGGCTCGGGATCCAGCGCCGCCAACGCCTTCACCGGTGGGCCGCTGCTGCCCCAATCGTTGGCCGCCGACATCGCCGCTCTTCCGGATGTTGCCGCTGCCGGCAGCGGCCACGACACCTTCATGACCCTGGGCAGCGACCGCGTACGCCTGCGCGGCGTCGAGCAGCACAGCGCCCAGCCGGCCTGGCAGCTCGCAGCAGGATCGGTGCGAGAGGAGGTCCAAGCCGGCGAAGCTGTGATACTCACCTCACGCCTCGCCTCGGACCGGGGGTTGGAGGCGGGCGACTGGCTCACGCTCCCCACCTCGAGCGGTGAGCACCGTCTGCGGGTCGGGGCGGTGGTCGACACCTTCGGCTGGGCGCAGGGCGACGTGATCCTCTCTCTCGACCGCCTCCACGACTGGTTCGGGCTCTCCGGCCTCACCAGGGTGGAGGTGAGCCTCGCCGACGGCGGCCAGGTGTCGGCTCTGCGGGAGCAGATCGAGTCGCTCATCGATCGGTCCGGCGCTTCGGCCCGCCTGCTCACCGGCGCCGAAGCAGTCGAAGAGGCCAGCGGACCCGTCCGGCAGGTGGCCGCGACCTTCGACGCCCTGCGACTCATCATCATCGCCACCGCCGGATTGGCGCTGTTCAACACCATGACCATCGCGGTCGTGCAGCGCCGCCGCGAGCTCGGCCTGCTGCGCGCCGTCGGCACCAGCCGTCGCCGCTTGCGCAACTCCGTTCTCGCCGAGGGCGTGGCACTCGGCGCCCTCGGTGTCGTGGTCGGCCTCCTCCTGGGAGTCGGTGGTCACTACCTCGTCGTCCTCGGCACACAGCAGGCGGCAGGTATTCCCGTGGTGTTCCGCTTCGAACCGCTGGTGCTCGGCATCGCTGCGGTCTTCGCGCTGCTCGTCACAGTTGCGGGCTGTTTGGGACCGGCGTGGCGGGCCGGTCGCCTCGATGTGCTCGAAGCGGTCGGCTACGAGTGAGGCGGAACCTAGCCGGACGTGTTGCCCAACAGATCATCGCAGGGAGCGGAAGCGGAGACCGCGCACCTGCTCGAAGTCGCGTCTGTTTCGGGTCGCAATGGCGAGCCCGCGTTCGAGGGCGGTCGCGGCAATGAGCGCGTCGGGCAGACGAACCCCCGTCTCCCGCCGGATGCGTCCGGCGCGTTCGGCTACCGCTCGATCGACCGAGACCTCCCTCAACGGCCCAAGCAGCTGGTTCACGACCTGCGTTGCCATGGTTCCAGCAAACAGCTCGGCACGCGTCATGACCGAGTAGTGCAACCGGTGCTGGCCCGCTCTCAGCTCGATCGCTCCCCGCAGATGATCTACGAAGACATCGGTGTCGACGAGGACGTCAGCCACGGTCCCATTCGTCGCGTGACGGGACGCACACGTCGCGGTCGGCACCAAAGGTGGCGGCGAGAACAGCCGATGGATCTGCCTCCTCGGCGAGATACTCGTCGAGCGCCGCCCGGATGACCTCGGCCATCGTCACGCCACGGGCACGGGCGACCCGGTCGATCTTCTGCCTCTGCTCCTCGGTGAGGTATACCTGTGTTCTCGTGGCTGCCATACAGCATCAATATACAGCACTCGATGAGAGCCGGCCCAAGTCGGGGTCCCGGGTGCCGGCACGATAACGTCCCGCGGTCATGGGCCCGACACAGACCGACACCAGCGATGCTGCCGCCTGGGCGAGCGCCCTCGACGTCCCCGAGGAGGCGGTGGAGCTGTACCGGCGGTGCGACGTCATCGACCTGCACATCGACTCGTTCATCTGGAGCCGCATCCTCGGCTACGACCTGCGCGCCCGACACCGCTGGACCCCTACGGGCCGCCGCTACCTCGGCCAGGTGGACATCCCCCGGGCTCTCGACGCAAACCTCACTGGGGGCATGTGGTCGATCACCACCAACCCCTTCCGGCCCGCGTCGGCGCGGCGCAGAGCGTTCACGAAGAACCTCACCCGCTTGAAGTCGGTGCTCGACAGCGACGACCGGGTGAGCCGCGTGCGCAACGTCGCCGAGTACCGAGCGGCACGGGCCGAGGGAAGGCACGGCGCGTTCATCGCCATCCAGGGAGGCAACGCCCTGTCCGCGGTGAGCGACCTCGATCTGTGTCAAGGCGACGTCGTGCGCATCACGCTCGTGCACATGACCACCTCCGCCTGGGGCGAGACCAGCTCACCTTTCAACCGGCTGAGCCGTATCCGCGGCCTCACGGACCTGGGCCGGGAGTTCGTGACGGGCTGCAACGAGAAGCGGATACTCGTCGACCTCGCCCACATCAGCCCCCAGGGGTTCTGGGACGCGGTGGAGGTCCACGACCCCTCCCAGCCGCTGATCGTGACCCACACCGGGGTCAACGCAGTGAAGCAGATCTGGCGGAACCTCGACGACGACCAGATCCGGGCCGTGGCCGACAGCGGCGGCTGCGTCGGGGTGATCCTCCACGAGCTGTTCCTGGGCGGAGACCCGCCCACAGTGGAGGACTTCGCCGATCACGTCGAGCATCTCGCCAACGTCGGCGGCGCAGACCTACCCGCGATCGGGACCGATCTGGACGGGATGGTGACACCGCCGAGCGATCTTCGTGGCCATGCCCACCTGCCCCGGCTGGTGGCGGTGCTGCTGAGGCGGGGTTGGGACACCGATCGCATCCGCAAGGTGCTGGCGGGGAACGCCTTGAGGACCATCTCGGCCCTGCGGGGCTGAAGCCGGGGTGGTGCGGGCTCGGCCCTCGGATGGCGGATTGACTGTCACAGGTGTTCGTTAGGCTACGAGCACGAGTTCGAATGGCGGACTCGACCGATCCGCAACGACTGTCGGTCAAGGAGGCGCGTGGTGCTCGATGCGGCGACTCTGGCGGGAGCGACTGCCGATGAGCTGATGGACGCCATCGGTCAGATGCACGCCCTGTCGTTGGCCGCCCAGCACAAGGTGCTCGAGCTGCTGGCCGAGGTCGATCGCCGTGAGGCCTGGAGAGACGACGGCTCCGGCTCGGCAGCCGCTTGGCTCATGGGCTGGCTGGGCATTTCCCGACGCACCGCCACCGAGTGGGCCGACGCCGCCCGCAAGCTGGAAGAGCTGCCTGCCATCGCGGCCGTGTTCAGCCAGGGCGGCCTCGCCTGGGACCAACTGCGGCTGCTGTGCCGGTTCGCCACCCCCGAGACCGACGCCGGGCTGGCCGAGACCGCACCCTCCTGCACGGTCGCCCAGCTCGAGCGCATGGCCCGCCAAGCCCGGCCCGTCTCGGCAAGGGAGGCCGCCGAGGCTCACCGCACCCGCCGGTTCCGCATGCGCAAGGACCGCCACGGCTGCGGTTGGCGGCTCAGCGGCCGCCTCGAAGACGCCGACGGGGCGGCACTTGCCAAAGCAGTGGAGCGCCTGGCCGAACAGGCACCGAAGAACCCCCAGACCGGCATGTGGGACAGCTGGGAAGCCCGCTGCGCCGACGCGCTGGTCGCGCTGGCCCACCAGCGCCT
The DNA here is from genome assembly GCA_003577145.1 of Acidobacteriota bacterium. GTDB lineage: Bacteria > Actinomycetota > Acidimicrobiia > Acidimicrobiales > Microtrichaceae > ATN2. The sequence goes on from QEUP01000010.1 coordinate 192,495, forward strand.
GGCAGACGACGCCGACCCCGACCGGGCCACCGTCGTGGTCCACGTCGACGCCGCGATCTACGAAGCCGGCTCCCAGGATACCTCCTCGGATTGGTCCTCGGCCGGCTCCCCGGATGGCTCCCCGGCCGGCCCCCCGGATGGCTCCCCGGCCGGCCCCCCGGATGGCTCCCCGGATGGCTCCCCGGCTGCGGGTGGGCTCGCCGACATCGAAGGCGTCGGAGCCATCGCCGTCGAGACCGCCCGCCGGTTGGGCTGTGACTGCCGCCTGCAGGTCGTGGTCGACGGGCCCGACGGCGAGGCGCTGGCCCTCACATCGCTCGCCCGCACCGCTCCGCCGTGGATGAGGCGGCTGTTGCGCCGGCGCGACCAGTACTGCCGCTTCCCCGGTTGCGATCGGAGGTCCTGGTTGCACGCCCATCACGTGGTCCGCCACAGCCGCGACGGCCCGACCTCCACCGACAACCTCGCCCTGTTCTGCAGCTTCCACCACCACTGCCTGCACGAAGGAGGCTGGGTGGCCCGCGGCGATGCCGACAGACGGCTGGTGTTCACATCGCCCCGAGGCACGGTGCTCACCTCGGAGCCTCCCCGATTGCGTACTGAAGTAGCTGCTCGCTTCTTCGACCTCGAGCCCGCAGCCACCGGCTGAGGGAATGACGTCCGCACCCCGCATGGTTGACCCGACGGTAATGGAAACCTCGGCTGGCAGCGGTTGCTAGCGTCCCGGCGATGACCGACCTACCCCCCTCACCGTCGATCCCCAGCCAGCTCGGCGTGCGGTTGTCGATGGAGGCCGAGACCCTTGTGGGCCACCTCCTTCCCCGGCTCGAGCTCTGCACCCACGGCATGGTCCGCGCCTCGGCGTTGGTGTTCCTCGTCGACGTGGTCGCCGGAATAGCCGTCGACACCGACCCCGACGCCTGGACCTTCACATCCGACCTGAGCCTGCGGGTACCGGCGATCCCCGCGCCGGAACGCATCGACGCGGTGGCCGGGATCCTCCGGGCAGGACGGCGCTCGGTGACCATCGAGGTGGGGCTCCTCGACGAGAGCGGCGCCGAGCTCGGCTACTCCCTGGTGGGCTTCGCCAGGATCGCCCGCCGCACCGGCGACCCTGAGAAGCCTGACATCGCCCTCGATCGCATCATCGAAGGCTGGAAGGACATCCCGGTGCTCGACACCCCCATGCGCGACGCCGTCGGGGTGGTGCAGGTCGATCCGGTCGGCGGGGTCGTCGAGCTCGAGATCCAACCCGATCTGTTGAACCCCGCCGGCGCGCTGCAGGGGGCCATGGTGAGCATGGTGGCCGAGGCCGCAGCCGAGGACCTGGCCTCCCACACCCTAGGGGTTCCTCAGATCGTGACCGACCTTGACATCCGTTTCGTGGCCCAGGCGCGAACGGGGCTGGTCCGAAGCCGGGCAGCCTTCATCGGACCGCCCTCGGACGGCTCCGTGCGAGTGGACCTGCTCGACGTCGGCCAGGACCGCGCCGTCACCTCGGTGCTGGCGCGCACCCGACCCGCAGCCTGAGGGGTCTCAGCCGACCTCGGGGCTCAGAGTGCGGCGCTGACAGGTTCGGGGAGACGGTTCTTGAGCTCCTCGAGACGGCTCAGGACCCACCCGTTCTCCACGACGGTGACGCCGGGCATGTCAGCGAGGATGCAGTCGACCTCGGCGGTGAGCTCGTCGTTCCCCGCCGCTGCGAGGCGGATGTCGAGGAGCTGGTCGATGACCCGGGCCCGGCCCGACACCTGGCCGTCGAGGTACATGATGAGCTCGTTGATGAGGTCACGTGTCTCCACGGTCATAAGAGCCTCAGTATGGCCCCAGATGTTCCCGAAGACACGGTGACCAAAGGCACTTTCGCGGGTTCGGGCCCAGGCGCGTCCAGCGCCAGGGGGCGCGCCGGTGGCTGGGTCAGGCCTCGCCTGTCGCCTCGGTGGTGGTCGTGGTGTCCCCCGGCCCGCCGCCTCCTGAGTCACCGGAGGGCTCCTCCTGGGTGGCCAGCAACTCGATCGCCTGGGTGACGAGCTGCGCGGCCAGTTCGACCTGCTCCTGGTAGGTGCCCAGATCGCCGTCGGCCAGGGCCTCGTCGGCCGCTGTGAAAGCCGCCACGGCGTCGGCCAGCAGCGAACCGACCGTGGCTGTGGTCTCGGGTTCGCCCTCGCCCTCGGTGCCCTCCCCCTCACCTTCGGTGCCTTCGCCCTCACCTTCGGTGTCACCCGCGGCCTCCTCCTCCTGGGTGGTGATCTGGGCCTCCGGGAAAACCTCGAGAATCGCCTCCTCCAGGGTGTCGGCCATCACGATGGACTGACCGAGGGCCACCACCACCTTGCGCAGCTCGGGCACCGCCGCGTCCTGCTTGGCCTGCACGTACAGGGGTCGGACGTAGAGCAGCGATTCCGACACCGGGATGATCAACATGTTGCCCCACAGGACACTCGAACCCTGCTGGTCGAGCAGGGTGATCTGCTCGGCGATCTCAGTGGTGCTCAAGATGTTGGACTGCACGATGGCCGGACCGTCGACGTTGCTGTTGCGCTCGCCGTCGGTGCCCGGAACCGTCATCTCGTAGACCTGCAACTCGCCGAAGTTCTGCGGGTCGCTCTTGCCGACCATGAACGAGACCAGTTGGTTGCGGGGCGAGCCGTCACCCTGGACGGGTACGAACGAGCGCAAGAGGAGGAACTCCTCCTGCTCGGCCTCGGGCAAGCGCATGAGCAGGTAGTACGGATCCATCTTCTTCTCGCCGGTGATGGAGGAGTCCCCTTCGCCTCCCTGGTCACCGGTGATTGCTGTGCCCGGGTCCTGGGCGATGTCCCACAGGTCGTCGTTGCCGTAGAACTGCGCGGCATCGGTCATGTGATAGCGGTTGTACATGTTCGTCTGCACCCGGAACATGTCCTCGGGGTAGCGGAAGTGCGCCTTGAGGTCCTCGGGGATCTCGTCGGTGTCGACGAACAGCTCGGGGAACGCCTGTGCGTAAGCCCGCGCGATCGGGTCCTCTTCGCCGTCGTAGAGCTTGTCGGTCAGATAGAGTGTCACCGAGCCGTCGTAGGCGTCGATGACCGCCTTGACCGAGTTGCGCATGTAGTTGAAGCGGATCCCGTCGAGGGCGCTGCCGGAGGGCAGTGAGCCGGTATCGGCTTGTTGCGCATAGGGATAGCGGTCGGTGGTGGCGTAGCCGTCGAGGATGTAGACCATCCTCCCGTCGTCGGTCACGACGGGATACGGATCGGAGTCGTACTGGAAGAAGGGGGCGACGGTCTCGACGCGCTCCCGGACGTCACGATTGAAGATGATCCGCGAGTCGTCGTCGAGGAACCCCGATATGAGCGGATCGATCTCGCCGAAGCGCAGGGCGAAGGCAGCCTTCTTGAGGAAACCGCCGATGGGAACACCGCCGTCGCCTTCGTACGGTGGCACCTCGCCGGTGCCATCCTCCTCGGCACGACTGGTGTTGACGATCGAATACCCCTCGAGGTCCTCTCCGACATAGAGCTGGGGCTGGTCCACTTCGATGTCGGTCACCGTGCTCTCCACCGGCAGTCCGCCCACCCTGAAGTCGGGTCGACCGTTCGCGGTCACGGCGTTGGCAGGGGAGAGCGCCAGACCGTAGCCGTGGGTGAAGGCGAGATGCTGGCCCTCCCAGCTCTGTTGGGGTATCCCACCCTCGTTCAGCTCGCGAGCCGACAGGACGACCTGCGTCTCGTCCCCGTCGATCTGGTACCGGTCGACGTCGAGATCCCTGAAGATGAACCAGCCCTTCTCGCCCTCGAGGCGCTGGTAGGTGTCGTTGACGACGGCCGGGTCGAGCAGGCGGATGTTGCGGATGGTCGCCTCGTTCTCGGTGATGGCGTCGTCGGGCAGACTCGTCTCGTAGTCGAAGTCGACGACTTGCTCGTCGGAGAGATCGATCCCCATCGCCGCACGTGTCGCCTCGATGTTGCGCGCGATGTACGGGTCCTCCTTGGCGGACTCGTCTGGCTCGACTTGGAAACGTTGGACGAAAGCCGGGTACCCGGTGCCCACGACGAGGGCTACCAGCGCCCACAGACCCACCGCCAGCACGGGGAACACCCATCCCTTGCGCCAGATGTTGATGATGAACAAACCGGCAGCGAACAGCGAGATGAGCAGCAACAGGTTGATGGCCGGGAGCTGGGCGTTGACATCGGTGTAGAGAGCACCGTCAACGGTCCCCCGCTGCGAAACAGTGAGCTCGTAGCGCTGCAGCCAGTAGTCGGCCGCCTTCACGAGAGCGAGAACCGCCAGGAGAACCGAGAGATGCACCTTCACCTGCGAGGTCACCCGCTCGCCGCTCACCTGCATGCGGATGCCGCCGTTCAGGTAGTGGGCTATGGAGGTGACGATGATGATGATGATGAGCGACGCGAACGCCCAGTTCACGACGAAGGTGTAGAAGGGAAGCTGGAAGACGTAGAAACCCACGTCCAGGCCGAACTGGGGGTCTTCGATGCCGAAGTCGATCCGGTTCCTGAACAGCACCCAGTCGTTCCATTGGCTGGAGACGCCGACCCCGGCGATGAGGGCGAAGATCAGCGCGACTGCACCGCGGATGAGGCCCTGCCGGGGCGCCACGACCTCGTGGTAGCGCTCGAGCAACTCGTCTTCGGGCCCAGGGGTGCGGAACCGCGGAGCCACCCGGTCGGCGACGTAGAGGTTCAGCCACAAAGCGATGAAGAACACGACCGTGAAGATGACTGCCAGGGAGAGCTTGGACCCGAGAACGCCTGACCACACGCCCGACAGGTCGAGGGACTCGAACCACAGGTAGTCGGTGTAGAACTGCGCGATGGCCCGCAGCGACAGGATCAGGACCAGCAGGAACACGGCCAGGACTATGAGCACCACCCGCCCGCGCCTCGACAGGCGCCGCTTGCGGCGCGGTCGAGGCCGCGGCATGTCGGAGGGTGCCCTCATGGCGCTTCAGGTTAGCCCTGATCATTCAGGGCTAGGCGTCGTCCCTGACGAGGAGGCAGCGGCATCCCGGATGAGCCGGCGGGAGCAGATCGCCGGTCGGGTATGGCTCGCCTTTCGGGACGCCGCCGGCCAGGGCGTTGTCGTCGGCGTCGGGGCACGGGAGACCGCCGTTGTCGACCACCCAGCAGAGTCGAGTGCCTGCGGCAACCGACTCGTAGAGCCCGCGGTTGAAGGCGGTGAGCACCAGTTGCTCGCTGTCCTCGGCGACCTTCTGGTTCTTCCACTCGCGATACACCGCTCGCACCCGTTCGGCCACCTCCTCCTTGTCGGCGACCTCGGCCACCTCGGAGAAGCAGGCCTCGAGGCGGGCACGTAGCGGCTCCACGAAGGTGGTACCGATCTGGTCGATGAGGCCGTCGATGAACTCGTCCGGATCGACCTTCTGGAGATCGCCCTCGAGGAAGCCCGCGCCGGCCCTTATCGCGTCGTCGAGATCGGCCACTGCCACCGACGCGTAGGTCTCGACGTGCTCGTCGAGACCACCGAGCACCTCGCCGAAGCCGGGTATCCCCTTCTTGTGGCGGCGCAGGGAGTCGAGAACCTGGTTCTGCTCGTCGGAAAGGACCCGCTTGAGACGCCGTCCGAGCGACCGCTCTATGGGCTCGACTGCGACGTCGCGTCGATCGAGGACCGTCTCGGTGGAATCGCCTGCCTCCCCCTCGGACAGGTCGATGACCGCCGACTCCTCGCTGAGATCGAGCACCGATTCCTCGTCGAGGCCCGCCGCGGCATGTTCACGAAGGGTCTCCCTGGCCTCCTCGGCGGCGTGCTCGCGGTCGGCCTTGATGCGGGCGAACAACGCGCCCACGTCGTCACCGGACTCCCCGCCCCCGGCGCCCTCTTCGCCGGTGTCGGGTCGGCCCTCGGCATCCCCCACAGCTCGCAGGTGGCGCTGCGTCTTCTGCCCGGCTCCCCGGGAGGGCTCCTCGGCCGGTTCCTCGGCCGGTTCCTCGGCCGGTTCCTCGGTGGGTTCCTCGGTGGGCTCCTCGACTGCCTCGGTCGCGGGCTCGGCCGCCCCCTCCCCTGCTCCTGCTGCTTCGCCGGCGCGCTCTGCGTCCTCGACGGACACCTCCACGGTGATGAGCTGCGCCTCGAGCTCGGCGACCACGGTGTCCTCGTCGTCAGCCACCATGCGCGAGGCGTCGTCGGCAGCTTCGCGGGCGCCGGTGAGAGCGCCGCGGAGATCGCCGGTCGTGTCATCGAGCACCGCCCGGACCGATTCGAACACGTCGAGCAGGCTCTCGCGGCCGGCGCGCAGGGCTTCGAGCTGCTTGCGCGCCGCCTTTCGGCGCTTGGCGAGGTCGCGCAGGATCTTCTCTCGCAGCTTCTTGGCCTCGGCGATCATCTCGCGGCCCTGATCACGACCGGCCTCGATCTCGGTCTCGGCAGCCACCCGCGCTTCCTCGAGCACCTTCTCGGCCCGGGTTCTGATGTCGGCCGCCTTCTCCTCCGCTTCGGTGGTCTTGGCGGCAAGGATCTCCTCTGACTCCTTGCGCAACCGGCCGGCGGTCTCCTCGGCCTGGACCCGGAGGCGCTGCCCTTCCTCACGGGCCTTGGCGATGATCTCGTCGGCCTCCTGCTTCTTCTTGGAGATGAGCTGGTCGGCATCCTGGCGAAGTTGGCTGGCGTCGCTCTGGGCGTCCTTCAAGAGGCGGGCTACGTTCTCCTCGGCTTTGGTGCGCATCTCGTTGGCGGCCTGGCGTGCAGCTTCGATGACCCGGGCCGTCTCCTCGCCGAGGACCTGCGCGATGCGGTGCTCGTCGGGCCGTTCGGCGACCCGGATCTCCCCTTCGAGCTCGACCACGCGACCTTCGAGCTCGAAGTTCGTGTGCCTCAGCGACCGCAGCTCCGAGGAGACCTTGTTGAGGAAGGCCTTCACCTCGATGGGGTCATAGCCCCGGCGGATCTTGGTGAACTCCCTGCGACCCACCTCGTCGGGCTCGATCGATCCGGAACCACGGGGATCTGCCATGGACCCCAACCCTACTGCCGTTTCAGCACGCGGCGTGGGCAAAGCCGCGCCAAGCGGCCGCGGCTCGCGGTCTGACCGTCAAGCCGCTTCGCCGGGCAGTTCGATCCCCCCGGGGACGAGGACTTCGAGGGCCTCGTCGAGCGTGCCGACCTGCACGACCTCCACGTCGTCGCCGGCGATCTCGCCGATCCGCTCGTACTCCTCCTCGGTGAGGCTGTCGGGAACTATGAACAGGTCGATGCCGGCCCGCGACACTGCGGACACCTTCTGGGGAACCCCACCGACCGGGCCCACCGAGCCGTCCGGCTCGATGGCGCCGGTGACCGCGACGACCTGCCCGTCGGTCAGATCCTCGGGGGTGAGCAGGTCGATCACGGCCAGGGTCCATGCCAGCCCGGCGGAGGGACCGGTGACCTCACCGGAGTCGATGTCGATCTCGAAAGGCAGGTCGACCTCGAGATCTCGGGTCTCGAGGGTCACCCCGAGGATGGGAGCGTCGGGGTCGGACTCGCGGGGAGCCAGCTCGACACTGACCTCTTCGGGCTCGCCGCCGTCGTGGGGCTCGAACACGATGCTGACCTCGTCACCCGGCTGGTGCTCGGAAACCGCCTCGACGAGATCGCCGTGCACCGCGATCGGCCGGCCCTCGAACTCCACGATGACATCGCCGGGGGTGAGCACGCCGTCGGCGGGCAGGCCCTTGCCGACACCGGTCACCACCGCCCCGGTGCCGCCGACCTCGACGTCGTAGCCGAGGTACTCCAGAGCCACCCACGTCGCCTCGATCTTGGACTGGTCCATCATCTCCTGGTTGACGCGCTGCTGCTCGTCCTCGTCGCCGTCGGGGTAGACCTCGCTCCGGTGCTTGATGTCCACGGTGTCGTCGATCCAGCCGCGCAGCAGATCCATGAGGGTGGCGTCTTTGATGGAGACCGTGGTGAACATGATCTCGCCGTCGGAGGAGTAGGCCTGCTCGCCCTCGACGACGATCTTCTCCTCGGTGTCCCTGACCGAACCGGGCGCGAACGCGACATAGGGGGTGGGGACGAAGAAGGCGGCGATGACGAAGGCGATCAGGCAACCGGCCGCGATGCCGCCGATGACCCAGAGCTTCTTGCGCGGACGGCCTTCCTGCCGATCGGTGGGGGAATCGACATCAGCTCCGGAGCTCGGGTGCTCCGGCGATAGCATCTCTCCTGTCATGTCATTGGCCCTGGTGCTCAGCCTCGTGGTCCTGATCGGTGCCGCGATCATCGTGGCCCGGATGGTGTTCGGTGACGAACCCCAGACTGCCACGGGTGACGGCCGTTCCCGACGCGACTCAGCGATCTCTCAGGATCTTGCTGCCGGCGACCTCGAAGCGGTGCGCTGGCCGCGGGAGCCGACATGGCTGGAACGGCAACGATGGAAGCGCAGCCCCGAGGGTCGCCTCATGGCCCGCCAACAGGTGCAGACAGGCAAGGATGCCCAGGTCCGCTGGTGGCAACGCACCCGCTCGGGTCTTTCGCTGCTGCTCCTGTCGGTGGCGCTCGGCGCGGCGCTGGCCGCGGCGGTAGGTGTGCTCGCAGTGGTGATGGTTCTGCTCCTGGAGCGGGCCGTGGGCTGAAGGTGGTACCCGTGACCGAGACTGCCTTGGAGGATTTCGACCCGTTCTCGCCGGAGAACTGGAACGATCCCCACCCCATGTACCACCGGCTCCGGGAGAGCGAGCCGGTGCACCGCACAGAGACCGGCGAGTGGATCCTGACCCGTTGGGCTGACTGCTTCGCGGTTCTCAGAGACCCGCGCTGGAGCAGCAACCCCGACCACCTCGCCAGCCGTCCCGCCTTCGACGAGCTGAGCATGCGCGAGGCTCTCGGCGAGGTCGACTTCCCGATCATCTTGTTCATCGACCCGCCCGACCACACCCGCATTCGCAAGCTGCTCAGCCCGGCTCTCACCCGCCGGGCCGTGGAGAGGCTCCGGCCCCGCGTGCAAGAGATCGTCGACGGGCTCTTCGATGAGATCGAGGGCACACGCACCGTCGATCTCTTATCCGAGTTCGCCTACACCTTGCCGGTGACGGTGATCTGTGAGCTCATGGGCGTTCCGGCCGAGGACCGCCACCTGTTCCACGGATGGTCCGACGACGCTGCGCGCCTGCTCGACGGCGACACCGACCCCGACATCATCCAGCAGGGCCTGCTGGCCGCCGCGATGCTCCTCAACTACCTCACCCCACTCATCGAGGACCGCCGGGGCAACCCGACCGATGATCTGCTCGGCTGGCTCGTAACGGCCCAACAGCAAGACGGCACGCTGTCGGAGGCCGAGCTCAGGGCCAACACACTGGTGCTGTTCATCGCCGGACACGAGACCACCATGAACCTCATCGGCAACGGCACCAAGGCGCTCCTCGAGCACCGTGATCAGTGGGAACGCCTCGTCGCCGACCTGTCCCTGAGCGAGAGCGCAGTGGAGGAGTGCCTGCGCTACGACGGCCCGGTCCACGTCACGGCTCGCATCGCGACCGAGGACATCGAGGTGGGCGGCCACCGCTTCGAGAGAGGTGAGCAGGTCGTCACGCACCTGGCAGCCGCCAACCGCGACCCGGCCCGCTTCCCCGACCCCGATCGCTTCGACATCGGCCGGCAGGACAACCAGCACCTCGCGTTCTCCCTCGGCATGCACCACTGCCTCGGGGCGTGGCTGGCGCGCCTCGAAGGGCAGGTGGCCTTCGGCACCATGGCTCGACGGTTCCCGCGGCTCGAGCTGGCCACCGACGACCTGCAGTACCGCGATCACTTCGTGCTGCGAGGACTGCGGGGGCTCCCAGTCGACCTCGGTTGAGATCAGTCGAAGCGGTGGTACGCCATGGTCGCGTTGGGGACCACACCGACCTTCGCCCCGGGCCCATGGCGTTCCCTCAACAGGCCGAGGGTCTGGTCCCAGCCGGTGCTCCAGGTGATCACCTCGGGATTGGCGAACCAGTCCCCGAAGGTCTTGTCGAGGTGGGGGGCCTGGATGATGAGGTCGAGCTCCGGCGGCAACGCCGAGATGGGGTACTGGCGGCCGCCGTGATCGGTGCCGAACCGGCCGAGCAGGTAGTGGACGACCTGGCCCTCGGGTGCGTTGGCCAACACCACGACCGTGCCGTCCATGTCCTTCAGCCCGAGCAGGCCCACCAGCACGGCGATCGCCATCTCGTTGGGCTTGCAGAAGGCGTTGGCCACCATTATGTCGTTGCCCTGGGGCCGGGGGTCGGTGGCGTAGTGCTCCTTGGCCAACCCGACGGCCTCGGCGTGAGCAGGCAGGAACGCCCCGGCGAACACGTGGGTGGTCTCACCCCGCTCGTTGACCAGCACATCGATCTTGAAGTCGAGGCCCGCCAGTCCCGCGGCCTCCTCGATGTTGAACCGCAGCACGTTCTCGTCGAACTTGGCCAAGCCGGTCGTGTGGGGAGCCTGAGCTTCGACGTCGACGTGGTAGTGAGCGATGCTGTCGATGTGGGCCACTCCGGGGAAGATGATCTTGCCGCCGCCGGAGAACCCGACCTGGGCGTGGGCGGTGACGCACCCGAGCCCGATCTTGAGGTCCGCGGCCATCACCTCGCGGTTGATGGCGACAGGCGTGCCGAAACTCGTCGTGCCGACGTCCACGCAGTTCTCGTAGCAGTTGTGGTTGAAGACACGGAACCGCTCGAGGATCCCGGACCCGACCTTCTTGCGGAGCTCGTGCTGGGTCAGCGCGCCGTGGCTCCCGAGCCCGCACACGAAGGTGATGTCGTCCTCGTCGACACCTGCCCGGAGGAGCTCGTCGACCACGATGGGACCGAGGAGATCCACCGGTGTCGGCCGTGTCATGTCGTCGAAGACGATGACGACACGTCCCTTGCCCCGGGCGAGGAGGCTCAACGGCGGCGAACCGATGGGGTCGGCGATCGCCTCGGCTATCTCTGCGGCGCTCAGAGCCGGGGCTCGGGCACCCCGCATCGGGTGGACGGTGACGTCCCAGTCGTCGGGGAGCTCCAGGGTGGCGGTCGTGTTCCCGTACCAGAGGAGCTCGGGGACGCTGACGCGCATCGTGACTCTGGCCTTACCTCCCGAACAGACCCCGCCGGGCACCGATGCCGCTGTCGGCGCCCGGTCGCTCGGGTGTCGGGGGCGCCGGCGGTGGCGGGGGCGGTGCGGGCTCGCTCTCGGCCGAGGGACGCTCGGGTAGCGGAGGCGGCGAGGGCGGCGTAGGACCCGGAGCGGGCGCCTGTGCCGGGGGTGCCGGCGCGTTCTCCGGCGGCTGGGCCTGAGAGGCTTGGGATGCGCCGAGCTCTACCCGGAAGTAGGGCTTGAAGTCGAACTCGACCTCTTCCATGCTGAAGATCCGAGCCGACTCGATACCTTGCTCGTTGCGCAGCCTCTCGACGAACTGCACCGCATCGTCGAGAGCTTCGGACTGGTGATAACCGGGGCTTCCCTCGACAGTCTGGAAGATCACCATGTGCGGCACGACTAGCGCTCCTTCCCCCGGCAGCAGCGGAGAACGACCCTGACTCAAGGACCGACACTAACCGGAGGGAGCGAACGCCGTCGAGAGGCGGCGATCGCCGGGCACGTCGGCGATGCCGTCACTGCTCGCCGGCTACTGCACGACGACGACCCTGCCGTGCGGGCGGCCGCGCTCGGAGCCGTCGAACGACTCGGGGCCGTGCGACCGGATGACATCGCCTCGGCTCTGGTCGACCCGGATCCGGCTGTTCGCCGGCGGGGGGCGGTGGTCGCGGCCCGCCATGGCGGTGAGGTCGCCCACGCGGTGTTGGCCCTGCTCGACGACGGCGACGCCTCGGTGGTCGAAGCGGCGTGCTTCGCCTTGGGCGAGTGCGAGGCACCCGTGACGGGAGCTGTCGAGCGCCTCAGTCGCGTCGCGCGATCCCACGCTGATCCTCTCTGCCGTGAGAGCGCGGTGGCCGCTCTGGGGGCCATCGGTGAGCCTGCCGGCCTCGCCGCCATCCTGGCCTGTTGCGAGGACCGGGCCACGGTCCGGCGCCGCGCCGTGCTGGCCCTGGCGCCGTTCGACGGCCCCGAGGTCGAAGCGGCGCTGGAGCGGGCGGCCCGGGACCGCGATTGGCAGGTCCGCCAGGCCGCCGAGGACCTGCTCTAGGCCGACGCAGGATTGGGGCTAGTGGCCCGTCCATCTGGGGGGGCGCTTCTCGACGAAGGCGGCCATGCCCTCCTGGGCGTCGGCGGTCTGGCTGGCGGCGGACATGACCTCGGTCGCGTAGGAGTAGGCGTCGTCCTGGGACAGGCCGAGCTGGTGGTACAACGCCTTCTTGCCGATCGCCTTCGACAGCGGGCTCCCCCGGGTCGCCCGTCCGAGGAGCTCGGAGGTCGCGGCGTCTAGTTCGGGGTCGGGTACCACGCGGTTGACGAGCCCCCAGTCAGCGGCAGTGGAAGCGTCGATGGTGTCGCCGGTCAAGGCCATCTCGAAGGCCCGCTTGCGCCCGATGTTGCGGCCGAGAGCCACCATAGGTGTGGTGCAGAACCACCCGCCCTTGCCCCCGGGCACGGCAAAGCCGGCCGATTCGGCCGCTACAGCCAGGTCGCAGGTGGCCACGAGCTGGCAGCCGGCGGCGGTGGCCAGGCCATGTACGCGGGCGATGACCACCTGTGGCACCGACTGGATCACGTCCATGAGCTCGACGCACGCCCCCAACAGGCGCTGCATGAACACCAGGTCGGAGCCGGCCATCTCGGAGAAGTCGTGTCCGGCCGAGAAGACCGGCCCGTTGCCTGCCAGCACCACGCCGAGCGCGTCGGACCCGCCGATGGAGCGGAAAGCATCGGCCAGCTCCGTGAGGTGCATGAGGCCCAGCGCGTTGCGCTTGTCGGGCAGGTTCATGGTGACCGCCGCGAACTGCTCGCGGCGGTCAACCGTTATGCACTCGTAGCTCATGCCTGCCCTCAGCCCTGCAAGACGCTGGTTTTGTGAACCGTAAAGGCCCCTATAGGGGCCTTACGCGTTCACAGAACCTGCTCGGGTCAGGCCGTGGGGTCGGCGAAGGTGTTGGTCTCGCCTTCGAAGCTGACGACCTCGCCTTCGGGCACCCAGGCCTGTCCGTCCCATCTGATGAGCTGGAGTTGCTCGATGGCCCACGGATCCTCGACGCCGTTGGTGTTCACCAGGACCTCGGGCAACAGCACGCCGAAGTGCTGGTCCTGTTGTGCCCAAGCGGTGTTCATCACGTCGGCCCGTGTGAGCGCGGGTGACTCCTCGAGCATGTCCACGAACCACTCGCCCCAGCTCCAGCCGATCGCGACGTTGAGGTTGCCCAGGTCCTCCTCGGTGAGGCCGTACTTCGGGCCCTCTTCGAGGAAGAAGGCGATGCCTTCGTCCTCGGCGTTGGCCGGGTCGGCGGGATCGAGGGTGGCGCGGGCCGAGTAAGCGCCGATGGCGGCGTCACCGGCGAGCGCCATGAGGGTCCGTGAGGTGCAGACGATCGACACGTAGGTCGTCGGCTCCCAGTCGTCGGGCATCTGGCCCAAGATGTTGGGACAGGTCGTGGTCGCCGCCACGAGGAAGGCGTCGGCGTCGGTATCGGCCAAGGTGGTGACCTGCGCGGTGGTGTCGGCCTGACCGGCGATGTCGTAGCTCTCCTCACCGACGATCTCGATGTCGGTGCCCTCGATGGCGTTCTTGAACGCCTCTACATAGGGCTTGCCGAAGTCGTCGTTCTGGAAGATCACGGCCACCTTGGCGTCGGGCTGGTTCTCCTTCAGGTACTCGGCGAACAGCGTCGCCTCGGCCGCGTAGGACGGCAGGCCGCCGATCATCCAGGGATAGTTCTCGACGTCACCCCACTTGGGGGAGCCGGTCGCTACCGCCAGGCTGGGCACGCAGTTCTCGGCCAGGTAGTCGCGGATCGCCAGGTTGTTCGGCGTGCCGATCACACCGACGAGGGCGAACACGTTGTCCTCCTCGACGAGCTTCTGCACGTTCTGCAGTGTGAGGTTGGGGTCGTACTGGTCGTCCTCGGCGATCAGCTCGATCTGGCGCCCGTCGACCCCGCCCTGGGCGTTGATGTAGTCGATGTAGGCCCGCATTCCCGCGAGCGGCTTGCCGAACGCTGCGACCGCTCCGGATATGGGTGCCGAGGTGCCGATCTTGATCGTGTCCTCGGTCACACCGGCCTCGCCGTCGTAGATCTCGCAGTCGGCGGGATCAGCGACCAGGGCCTCACCGCCCCCGTCTTCGCCGTCGCCTCCCCCGCCGGTGGTCGTGTCGTCGTCACGGCCGCCACAAGCGGCCGCGATCAACGCGACCAGTGCGAACATGGCGACCAGCGTCAGTGGGTGCCGCTTGTTGGGTCGTGTCATGGTCAGCTCTCCCTGCTATCCAACTGCAACTGTTCTTTGCTCGAATCCCCTGTTTCGAGGCCGGTGTCGGGCCCGGTGTCTGCTGCTCGGGCAAGCATACGCCAGGCCCAGCTTGCGCTCCGGCGGCTCAGGCCCACCACGCCGTCGGGGGCCACGAGCATGAGCGCGATGAGGACCGCCCCGAGGATGACCGGTGTGAGCACCTGCTGCTCGTGGGGGACGACCTCGGGCAGCAGCACCACGAAGGCCGCTCCGATGATCGGCCCCAGGATCGACGTGGCCCCGCCGACCACCAGCGCCACCAGGAAGGTGATGGACAGCACGATGGTGAAGGAGTTGGCGCTGACCCTCGGGATCGGGGACCCGATCACCAGCAGCGACCCTCCGATGCCGGCGAGCATGGCGCTCACGCCGAACATCAGCACCTTCGTGCGGGCGACGTTGACCCCGAGCACCTCGGCGGCGGTCTCGTTGTCGCGGATCGCCACCGCCGCCCGCCCCATCCGGCTCTTCACGATGTTGCGGGAGAGGACGAGGCACCCGACGACGATCACGAATATCACGTAGTAGCGCCACTGGTCGTTGGCCAGTCCCGTCCAGTCGGGGGCGCTGAACTTCTGGCCCCGGGGAACCCCGCGCCCCTGGGAGCCTCCCGTCAGGTCGGAGTACTTCTCCAGCGCCTGCCGGAACAGCAGCGCCAGGGCCAGGGTGACGACACCGAGGTAGAGGCCACGGATCCGCAGCGCCGGCAGCCCGACGACGATCCCGACGGCGAAGGCCAACAGCGCGCCCACCGCGGTGGTCGCCAACCAGGGGAACTCGGGATGGTCGCCGACGATGATCACCGTCGTGTAGGCGCCGATCCCGAAGAAGGCGCCGTGACCGATCGAGATCTGGCCGTTGAAGCCGGTGAGCAGCGCCAGGCCCAGCGCCGCCAGGCCGTAGGCCATGATCGTGTTGAACTGCCCGACCCGGAACGGCGGGAACGCCTGGGGCAGGTACAGGCCCACCGCGATGATGCCGATCCAGCCGACCCAGCGGCCGACCTTCACCAGCGTCGGTCGCTTCTCGACGGCCCACGACGCGGCGCTCATACCCTGCTCACCTCTGCCCGGCCGAACAGGCCCTGTGGTCGCACCAGCAACACGACGAGGATCAGCAGGAACACCGGCAGGAGGGTGAACCCGTCGAAGAGGTCGACGTACTGGGCCATCTGCTCCACAACTCCGATGATGATCCCGCCGACCACCGCACCGACCGGGCTGTCGAAGCCCCCCAACGTCGCCGCGGCGAAGGCGTAGATGAGCACGACCTGCATGAGGTTCTGGGTCAGGTCGATCCGGCTGGCGACGAAGGTGCCCGAGAGCGCGCCCACCATCGCCGCGATGCCCCAGCCCACGGCGAGGATGCTGCCGACCCTGAGCCCCACCAGCCGGCTCGACTCCCGGTTCGACGCCACCGCCCGGAGCGACAGGCCGAGCTTGGTGTGCTGGAACATCAAGTAGAACAGCACCACCTCGGCGAGCAGCACGCCGACGATCCCGAGCGTCTGCACCTTGATCGTCACCCCACCGAGATCGACCGAACCCGTACCGAACAGGTTCGGGAACGACTTGCCCTCGGTTCCCCATATCCACGGCGCCAAGCCGTTGAAGAACAAGAACAGGCCTATCGTCACGATGACGATCGCCAGCGGGCTCTCCTTCGGCCCGCTGAACTGGGCGATCAGCAGACGCTCCACCAACACGCCGAGCACGAAACCGAAGACCATCGCCGCGCTGGTCGCCAACCACACCGACAAGCCGTTGTCGACGAGCATCCACGCCAGGTAGGTGGTGAACATCGCCATCTCACCCTGCGCGAAGTTGATCAGGCCCGAGGAGCGGTAGATGATCACCAGCCCCAGCGCCAGCGATGCGTAGATGGCCCCGACCGCCAGGCCGTCGATCAATCGCTGCAGGAACAGCTCCATCGGTCCTCCCTCACATCCCCAGGTACGCCCGGCGGATCGCCTCGTCCTCGCTGAGCTCGTCGGCGCTCCCCGACATCACGATCGAGCCGTTCTCCAGGACATAGGCCCGTGAGGCGATCCCGAGGGCCAGGTTGGCGTTCTGCTCCACGAGCAGGACTGCCGTGCCGGACCGCTGGTTGACCTCGGCGAGGCGCTCGAACACCTCGCGGACCACGAGCGGGGCCAGGCCCAACGACGGCTCGTCGCAGAGCAACAGCCGCGGCCGACACATGAGCGCCCGGGCGACCGCGAGCATCTGCTGCTCGCCACCGCTCATGCTGCCCGCAGCCTGGTCGCGGCGCTCGGCCAGACGGGGGAACACCTCGTACCAGTGAGCCTTGTCCTCCTCGACCTCGCTCACGGGCCGGGTGTAGCCGCCCAGGCGGAGGTTGTCGTCGACGCTCAGGTCCATGAAGGTGCCTCGCCCCTGGGGCACGTGGGCCATGCCGAGGCGGACGATGTCCTCCGGCTTGCGACCCGCGATCGGAGCGCCGTCGAACCTCACCTCGCCGTCCACCGGGATGGTGCCGCTCAGCGACCGCAGGGTGGTGGTCTTCCCGGCTCCGTTGGCGCCGAGGATGACCACTATCTCGCCCTCGTCGACCACGAAGTCGAGCCCGTGCAGCACCCGGACCGGCCCGTAGGCGGCATGCAATCCCGAGACCTCCAGCAGGCTCATCCGCTGCCTCCCAGGTATGCCTCGATCACCAGCGGGTCCTTGGCGACCTCGGTCGGCTCGCCCTGAGCGATCTTGCGGCCGAAGTCGAGCACCACCACGTCGTCGGAGATGCCCATCACCATCCCCATGTGGTGCTCCACCAACAGCACGGTGACGCCGAAGTCGCCCGGCAGCGACCTGATGAGCGCGCTCAGCTCGTCGACCTCGCCGTGGGTGAGACCGCTCGCCGGCTCGTCGAGCATGAGGAGCCGCGGTTCAGACGCCAGGCCCCGGGCGAGCTCGATGCGCTTCAGGGTGCCGTAGGGCAGCCCGGCGCACGGGTGGTCGGCCACGTCGCTCAGGCCGAGCCGCGAGAGCAGTTCGACGGCCCGCCTGCGGTTCTCGGACTCCGACGAAAGGCTGTGAGGCAGCCTGAGCGCGCCGGCGAGGAACCCGCCCTTGACGCGGATGTGAGCGCCCACCAACACGTTGTCGAGCACGGACAGCCCGGGCACCAGCGCGAGGTTCTGGAAGGTCCGCGAGATCCCCAGTTCGGCGATGCGGTGCGGGGAGGTGCTCAACAGGTCGCGGCCGTCGAAGTCGAGCGTTCCCCGGCTGGGGTCGTAGATGCGGCTGACCACGTTGAACAGCGTCGTCTTGCCCGCACCGTTGGGACCGATGAGCGCGCACACCTGACCTTCGCCGATGTCGAAGGACAGACCGTCCAGCGCGACGACGCCACCGAACTGCACGCTGATGTCTCGTACTTGGAGCAGGCTCACTGGTCTCCAGACTGACCCGCGGATCGAGGGCAGACTCTAGCCCTGCCTGCCACCGGCATGCTGTGAAGCTCAGGTGCGGGCGTCCATGAACATGGCTTTGAGCGCGTCGTAGGACTCGATGCAGCGCCCCGCTCCCAGCACCACCGCCTCGAGAGGTTGGCGTACCAGGTGGACCGGGATCTCGGTCTCCTTGCTCAGCCGGATGTCGAGGCCCTTGAGCATCCCGCCACCGCCTACGAGGTGTATGCCCTGCAGAATCAGATCCTGGGCCAACTCGGGGGGCGCCTCTCCGAGGCAGGCGATGACCGAGTCGATGATGGTCGACACCGGCTCCTCGATGGCCTTGCGCACCTCCTCCGGTGTCAGGATGATCGTCTTGGGGAGGCCGCTCATCAGCTCACGGCCCCGGACCTCGGCGCGGAACTCGTCAGTGGTGGGGAAGGCCGAGCCGATGGCGATCTTGATCTCCTCAGCCGTCTGCTCGCCGATGGCGATGCCGTACTCCCTGCGTATGTAGATCTGGATCGCCGCGTCGACGTCGAAGGACCCGACCCTCACGGCCTGGAGGGCGACCACCCCACCCAGCGAGATCAGTGCCGTCTCGGAGGTGCCGCCACCGACGTCGACGACCATGTTGCCCATCGGCTCGTGGATGGGGAGCCCCGCGCCGATGGCGGCGGCCATCGGCTGCTCGATGAGTTGGGCATCGGCGGCTCCCGCACGCCGGGCGGCTTCGGTCACGGCGCGCCGCTCCACCGCGGTGATGGCCGAAGGCACGCATATCACCACCCGCGGGCGGTTGAAACGGCTGACGCCGACCCGCTGCAGCAGCAGCCTGATCATGCGCTGCGTCGTGTCGAAGTCGGTGATGGCCCCTTGGCGCAGGGGCCGGACCGCGACGATGTAGCTGGGCGTACGGCCGATCATCTGCCAGGCGTCGTGGCCCATGGCCAGCACGTCCCCGGTCTGGCTGTTGAGCGCAATGACGGAGGGCTCGTTGAGGACGATGCCCTGACCTCTCGCGTAGACGAGCGTGTTCGCCGTACCGAGATCGATGGCCAGGTCACGTGCCAGGGCTCGCGCTCCTCTCGTCGGTCGTGCCTTCGCCGGTCGCTTCACCGGCACCGTCGGCCAGGGCCCGCCGCTGCTCGTCGAACTCCTGCATCCCCGACCAGGGGCGGTGGGGCTTGCGGGACCGCAGCCAGAGCACGAGCGTACCGATGATGCTGAGCAGCGCCGCCACGCCGAGGAACATCACGTTGTCCATCGGCCACCCCGGCACGCCAGCGGGTTCATCGTCCCGCCTCGGTTATCGGATGTGACTCCAGCGCGAAGCTCTCACCGCCGTCCCAGGTCTCGCGCTTCCAGATGGGGACGGTTGCCTTCAAGGTGTCGATGGCGTACCGGGCGCCCGCGAACGCCTGGTCCCGGTGCGGTGACGACACGATGGCCAGCACCGATGACTGCCCGATCGGCACCTCTCCCACGCGGTGCAACAGCGCGATCCTGGCGATTTCGGGCCAGCGCCTGCGAGCCTCGTCGGCGATGGCCACCAGACGCGGTTCGACCTGCTCCTCGTAGGCCTCGTACTCGAGCCGTGATACACCCGGCCGTCCCTTCGAGTGGTCACGGGCAGTGCCCGAGAACACCACGAGCGCGCCGCAGTCGGGGCGCACCGCCCAGGCGGCGGCGGCCTCCAGCGGCAGGGGCTCAGCGCTGAGCCCGACCCAGGTCTCGCCCGGTTCCGGCTGCTTCACGACCAAACATCGTAGGGAAGATCAGGGTCGAGAACCCATCCGAGGGGCGATGCGACCACGCGCGGTGGCTTGGGTGCCCGGCGCGGGGGCGCGCGAAACACGGGAACCGGCCTGGGTATCCTCCGGGGACATGCGGGGAGACTTCAGCGAGGGTGACGACGAGCCGCAGAGGTCACGACCGCTCCCGCCCGAGGACCGGCTGTGGCGCCATCCCTCCGAGCTGGCCTCGACGGTGCACGTCGCCCGGCCCACCAAGGCGCGCCGCGGCGTCTGGCTGGCCTCGCTGGTGTCGGGCGTGGCCGGGGCGGTGGCAACCATCGCGATCCTCGCCGCCACCGGCCTGCTTGCGGGGAACTCGGTGTCGCAGACGCCGTCGGCGACGCAGGCTGCGCTGTCCGGATCGGCTGAGGGAGCGGAGCCGACCGATCCCGGGACCGTCGCCGCGGTGCAGCGGGTGCTGCCGTCGATGACCGTCGCCGAGGTGGACGTCGGCGGCGAGACCCACTCGACGGCGGCGGTGGCCTACCGGGTGGACGGCTACCTGATCACCTCGGCCCGGTCCCTCGAGGGCGCCGACGGCGTGGTCGTCTTCACCGGCTCGGGGGAGCATCCCGCCGAGATCGTCGGCTCCGATCGTCAGACCGACGTGGCTGTCCTGCGGATCGACGTCGGCGACCTGCGCCCCCCCGAGATCAGGGAGTCCCTCGACCTCGAGGAGGGTGAGACGGCGATAGTCGTGGGGCCGGGACCCGAGAGGCACTTCGGCCCTTCGGTGTTCACCGGCGTCGTGAGCGGTCTCGGCCGGCGTGTCGACGACAGCTTCAGCGGGCTGATGCACGACATGATCCAAACCGACGCGCCTGTCGAATCGGTCAGCGGCGGGGTGCTCGTGGATGGCGAAGGGCTGCTCGTGGGTTACGTGACCGGGGTGAGTGACGCGGCCAGCGAGCTGAGCTACGCCACGCCGGTGCCCGTGGCTCACGACGTCGCCGAGGACATCGTGAGATGGGGAAGGGCACGCCACGCCTGGCTCGGCATCGAGGGCACCGACCTCGACACCTCGCGGGCCCGCGAGCTCGACGTGGAAGGCGGCGCCGAGATCCAAACGGTCCTCGCCGGGAGTCCCGCAGAGGAGGCAGGACTCCAGGCCAGCGACGTCATAACCGGTGTGGACGACGAGCCCATCGCCAACATGAGCGAGCTCGTCGTCGCGCTGCGGACCATGGCCCCCGGTGACTCCGTCGATGTCGACTACCTCCGTGACGGTGAGGCTGCGACCTGCACCGCGACCCTCGAGGAGCGCCCACCGGAATGAGCGCCGCAGCGACACCGCTCAGGAATCGCCGAGGTAGAGGGCTGCCAACTCCGCCAGGCTGGTGTCGGAGGCGGGGCCGGACCAACTGACGCGGCCCCGCTCGATGACCACCACCGAATCGGCCAGGTCGAGAACCCGCTGCGCCTTCTCCTCGACGACGAGCACTGCTGTTCCCCTGTCACGCAGCTCTGCAACAGCGTCGTAGATCGCTTCGGAGCTGAGCGGCGACAGACCGAGGGAGGGCTCGTCGACCACCAGGACCGACGGGGGACGGACCAGCGGGCCGGCGAGGGCGAGCATCTGCTGCTCGCCGCCCGAGAGCAGCTCCGCCCGCTGCCGCCGCCGTTCGCCGAGCACCGGGAACTGCTCGTAAGCCCTCTGGCGCTCTTCGGCCGAGGGCAGCCGGATCGCCAGGTTGTCCTCGACGCTGAGCCCGGGGAACACGCCCCTCGCCTCGGGCACCAGGAACAGCCCCCGGCGAGCGCGCCGGAAGGCCGCGACACCGGTGACATCCTCCGCGCCGAACCAGACCCTCCCGCCCGACGGCGTCAACAGGCCGGTGGCTGCCAGCGTGAGGGTCGACTTGCCGGCCCCGTTGGGCCCCAGGACCAGCGTCAGCGAGCCGGCCTCCGCCGCGACGTCGATGCCGTGGAGCACCTCCACGTCGCCGTAGGCCGCTCGCAGCGACTCCACGCGCAGCGCCGGGATCGGCGAAGCTCCGGGCCCGACCGGTACGGGCCGCGCCGGCTCCTCGACCTCTCGGGATGCTGCTGCGCGGCGGCGCCGTCTGCGCAGCTGCCACCCTGCCAGCGCGAGGATGCCGTCAGGCTCCCTCGCCAGGTTGATGGCGGCGAGGCCGAACAGGATCGACGGCACGTAGCCGGAGTCGAGCGCCGCGCGAACGTCCTCGGGGATCCATGTCCACGGCACGCTCTCCCAGGTGGCAACGCTCGTCAGCAGCGAGGGCATCAGGGCGAAGACCAGGCCACCGACGACGGCGCCCCCCGGACGCCTCACCCCGAAGGTGACCGCCACCGCCAGCCACACCAGGCCGAGGAACGCCGGAGCCGAGAGGCTCGTGATGGGACTGGCGACCGCGGCGTAGAAGGCTCCCCCGAACCCCGCGATCGCGGCTGACAACGCGAACAGCGACAGCTTCGCTCGCATGGGCGACACCCCGGCGCTGCTGGCTGCCACCTCGGAGCTGCGGGTTGCCAGGATGGCGCGCCCGGTTGCGGAGTGGCGCAGGTTGTGGATTCCCCAGGTGATGAGCAGGATCACCGCCAGCAGCAGCATGGACATGGCGCGGTCGTCGGCGAAGTCGACCGGGCCCAGCGAAGGAGCTGTCACGGACCAACCACCCGAGCCGTTGCGAACCGCCTCGACCTGGAAGACGAGTTGGTCGGCCATGAAGGCAAGCGCGAGAGTTGCCAGGGCGAGCGCCAAGCCGCCGAGCCGGAGCGACGGCAGCGCGATGACGAGGCCCGCCGCGGCGGCCACCGCAGCACCGACGAGCGCAGCGGTCAGAAAGGCGAAACGGCCGTTGTTCATCAACACGGGCATCGTGAGGGGCCACTGGTGGTTCACCAACCAACCCGCCATGAAGCCTCCGGCGGTGACGAAGGTCGCCTGGGCGAGGCTGACCATGCCACCCATGCCGGTGACCACCACGAAGGACAAGAACACCAGGCCGAGGACCAGGCCCTGGGCTATCAGCCCGACCCAGAAGTCGTCGGCCACCCACTGCACGTAGACGACGAGCACCGCGATGGCGGTGATCCAGGGCAGCCACCGGCGCCACCGCGCCAGCTCAACCCGGTGATCGGGCGGAGGGGCGTCCTCGGCGACGCTCCCGGCGACCCTGTCCCGCCGCGTGCCTCCCTTCACGATCAGCAGGGCCAGCAGGATCATGAAGGCAACGGCGGTCCTGAAACCGGCGATGTCGGTCAACAGCTCCGGCGCGTAGCCCTGGATGAGGTTCTGGGCCACCCCCAAGGCGATCCCCCCGGCGAAGGCCAGCGGGATCGAGCGCATGTTGCCGAACACGACCGCACCGAACGCGGCGAAGATCAACAGCGTGTAGACCAGCGAGTCCAGTTGGAACAGCGGTGCGATGAGCACGCCGGCGAGGCCGGCGAGCGTCGTGCTCAACATCCACGAGACGGCCGACATGCGTTCGACGTCCACCCCGCGTGCGCGGGCGAGATCCCTGCGATCCACGCTCGCCCGGGTCTGCAGGCCGAAACGGGTATGACGCAGCACCAGCCACAACAGCAGCGCCGCTACCGCCGCGCCGCCGAACACCGCCACGTCGTTGGTGTTGATGGTGACGTAGCCCAGCGGGTTCCACGTGAGGGCAGGTGTCGGGCCGAGCCCGGGCGGCTGGAACACCTGCTCGGTCGACGGGAGCCCCCACGAGAGCAGCTCGTTGCCCTGCTCGACGATCCAGAGCAGCAGTGCCGGTAGCGCGATGAGCAAGCCGATGGTGCCCACGAGGCGGGCAACCTCCGGTGCTGCCGAGAGCCGCCTCATCATCAGGCGGTCCAGCACCAGGCCCAGCAAGGGAGCGAACACGAGGATCGCGACGAGCGCGGAGACAACGATGGGCAGACCCTGGCCACCGGCTGCAGCCGGCTGGTTCAACTGGAAGTAGACGAACGCGGTGGAGAACGCGATGGCACCGTGGGCGAAGTTGAAGATCCCCGACGTCTGGTAGGTGAGCACCAGGCCTGACGCCATGATCGCGTAGATGCCACCGGCCACCGCGCCGCTCAGGACGAGGCTGACGAGTTCGCTCACGGCACCTGGCGCTTGGGCCGGCCGGTCACTCTGGGATCTCTATGACCTCACCGCAGGTCAGGGCGATGTCGGGAAGGTAGGCACCGTCCTCGACGATCGAGAAGGCCGCGCAAGGCACGGGTGAGTCGTGGTTCTGGGGCCAGCTGGACTTGCCGACCACGCCTTCGACCTCGTATTCCCACCCCTCCTGGGCCGCGAGGAAGTTCTCGACCGTCAGGTCCTCGCCGGTCTCCTCCAGGAGCGCGAGGAACTGGTCGGCGGACCAGTAGCCCGCTGCCACAGCCAGCGTGAGCTGGGTGTCGGTGCCGTTGGCCTCGTCGTAGGCCTCGATGTCGTCGACCATCTGGCCGAGCAGCGCGTTCTCGTCGGCGTATTCGTAGGGCAGGATCTGGGTGAGGATGGCCTGACCCTCGAAGGCCGGGTTGCTCACCAGCCGCGGGTCGTAGAACGGGCTCACGACGAGGCCGTCGTACACGCCTTGGAGGGCGTCGCTCAGACCGACGACGTTGGCCACACTGACGGTGAGCATGATGACGTCGGGGGGCTCGCCTTCGTTGCTCGTCAAGAGCTCGTTCACGAACGGCGTGTAGTCACCGACGGTGGCCGGCGGCGCGGGGATCGCTGCTTCGCTGTAGACGACCTCGAAGCCCTGGTCCTCCACCGAGCTCGACAGGAGGCGCAGGCCGCCCTCCCCCGCATCGTTGTCCTCGGCGATGAGGGCAACGCTCTTGTCCGTGTCACCGTCGAAGTGCTCCGCGAGCACCACACCGAAGGCGTTGCTGCCCCGCTCGAGCTCGGGGTCGGTGACACAGCCGGTGAAGCCGAACCCGACCTCGTTCCCGCAGAAAGCGGGGCTGATCCCCCAGCCGAAGAAGGGAACGTTCTCGTCGATCATGAAGTCCGCCGAGAGCGACGCGGTCGTGACGGGAACGATCGCGAACACACCCTCCTGGCGGACCAGGCGCTGGGCCTCGGCCAGGCTCGCGGAGCTGTCGGAGTTGTCGTCGGCCGCCCCCAGGAACTCGATGGTGCGCCCGTGAACACCGCCTTCTGCGTTGGCCCGGTCGAAGCGCGCCGCCGCACCGACGTCGGCGCCGCCGAAGTTCAACCCGTAGAGGATCCCCCCGACGGTGACCGAGGAGTCGGTGACCCCGCGGGTTGTGCGCTCCTGCTCGCCGGTCTCACCGGACTCGCCTGATTCGCCGGCGGGCCCACCGCCGTCGTCATCGGTGTTCTCGTCCTTGGTCGTGGTGCACGCCGCCAGTGCCAGCACTGCTACAACCGCCAAGATCGCGACCCGTCGATACATGTTCCCGACCTCCCCTGTCGTCGATCAAGAAGGTAGCTCCCCCAGATACGCCGCACGGACAGCCTGGTCCGACCGGATCTCCTCGGGCGTTCCCTCGGCCACCACCCGCCCGAGATCGAGGACGACGATCCGGTCGCACGCGTCCATCACGAACCTGATGTCGTGCTCGACGAGCAGGACCCCGCACCCACCCTGCTCCCGGAGCCCGGCGATGCACTCCGCCAGGCGGCCCATCTCGGTCTCGTCGAGTCCCGACGTGGGCTCGTCGAGCAACAGCAGCCTTGGGGAGTCGACGATCGCGCGTGCCAGCTCGACCATGCGTGCGTTGCCGATGGGTAGCGACCCCACGGCGGTGTGCCGGTGCTGCGTCAGGCCGCATGCCTCGAGCGCCTCCTCGACTGCCTGCCGGCGTCGCGCCTCTCGCGAGCGGCGCATCGGCAGCCCCAGCACGTCGGCGGGCAGGCCTCCGCCGCCGCCGTACCAGTCCAAGGCGGTCAGCACGTTCTCCTCCACCGACAGCCAGCCGAACAACTGCACCCGCTGGAAGGTCCGGCGCAGCCTCTTGCGCGCCAGATGCACCGCGGATCTGCGGCTGACGTCGACGCTGTCGAAGCGCACCCGCCCGGTGTCGGCCCTCCTCAGGCCCGACGCCACGTCGAAGAGGGTGGTCTTGCCGGCGCCGTTGGGGCCGATGAGGCCGCATACCTCACCGTCTCGCACGTGAAGGCTCACCGCGTCGAGGGCGCGAACCCCTCCGAAGCGAACCGAGACTTCTTCGACTTCGAGAACGGGCCCAGGCGATTCCACGCGGCCTCCAGGATAGGTGGCGCGCCCGTCGGCGGGGTCGGGCATCGGTCGCGATGCGTCGCACGAGCCACACGATTCCGGCGGTTACGGCCGCGGCGAACGCGGCGGCCGCAGCCAGGGCGAGGTCCTGACGTCGCTGCACGCTCATGGACTCCCAGCGCGTCGGGCGATGGACCAGGACGTAGGCCTCCTCGCTGGAGCAGCTCGGAGACCAGCCCGTCGACCGCAGCCGGTCGTTGGCCACGACCCACGGATAGCGAACGTAGGGCAAGATGCCCGGAGAGGTCCGGCTGAGACCGGCACGGAACCTCACCTCGGCCAGGCCCGCCGCAATGCGGCCCGGGAGCCGGACACGGGGCCTGGCGCCGGCGAGGGCCCTGAGCTCCTCGCCCGAGAGCCAGCCGTCGGGTGACACGTTGAAGGTGCCGTCGAGGCGGCACCGGAGCGCATGGGCGACCGCGTCCGCCAGGTCGTCGGGATGAAGGAACTGCACCGGCGGTTGGTCATCGGCGCGGAGGTCGGCGATAGGCGACACTGCACGCTGCAGCCAGTGGGTCTCGCCTTCGAGGAGGGTGGCGGCCGGGCGCAGGACCGCCAGGGGCACGCCACTCCGCCTCTTCCACTCGCCGGCCCGCCGCTCCAGCTCGGCGAGACCCACCGCGAAGCCGAGCCCCGGGTTGGGCCTCAACGGCGCGGCTTCGGTGAGCGGAACCGCGTTGTTCGGCCAGGCGCCGTAGACCATCGCCGAGGACACCGCAACGATGTGATCGACGCCGGCCAGCTCGGCGCGCTCGAACAGCCCCGCGATCCACAGCGGAACGGTGCTGTTCCGGTCGGCCCCTGCCACGGGTGTGCCCGTCGACGCCAACAGCACCACCCGCTCGGCGCGCCGCAGGCCGGCCGCGAGCGCGTCGTCGTCGGCCGGGGTCAGTACCCGATCGACACCCTCGGTGGCCGAGAGCCGTTCGGCCAGCATGGCCCCGAGGGGGCTGTCGGCATGGGTCACCAGCACGGTGCTCACCGGCGCCTCCTCCTTCAGCGCTGCGCTGCTGCGGGTTGTCGCCCCAGATTTCACCAGCCCCGGCTCTCGAAGGCACATCGGTCGTCTGCGTGGGAACGAAAGGGTGAGGGGCCTACGATGCTCTCGTGAGCGAATCCAACCAGTTCGGCGATGACGACAACCCCTTCGGCGGCATGCAGTTCTTCATCGGCGACCTGGCCAAGATGCTCGAGCAGCAGGGTCCCATGTCGTGGGACGCGGCCCGGCAGCTGGCGCTGAACATCGCGACCGAGGGCAAGCCCGAGGCCAACATCGAGCCCGTCGAGCGGATGAAGGTCGAGCAGCTCGCGCGCGTCGCCGAGCTACAGGTCGCCGACGTCACCGGGCTGTCGACGTCGGTGGCCGGGGCCGGGGTCGGCATCGCACCGGTCAACCGCTCCCAGTGGGTCACCGCGAGCCTCGACGCCTACCGGCCGCTGTTCGAGAAGCTCTCCTCTTCGCTGGCCGGTGTCATGGAGAGCCAACTCGAGGAGCTCGACGAAGCCGACATATCCGATCCGGCGGGTGCGCTCGGATCCGACCCCATGGGCCTGCTCGGCAACATCATGAAGATGCTCGGACCGATGATGCTGGGCATGACTGCCGGCAGCATGGTCGGCCATCTCGCCACGCGCGTCTTCGGCCAGTACGACCTCCCAATACCGCGACCCCCGAGCGACGAGCTGATGGTGGTGGTGGCCAACCTCGATCCCTTCGGCGAGGAGTGGAGCCTCCCACCCGACGACCTGAGGCTCTGGGTGTGCATCCACGAGATAACCCATCACGCCCTGCTCGGCGTCCCTCACGTACGGCAGCGCCTCGAGGACCTCGTCTCCTCCTACGTGTCGGGCTTCACCTCCGACCCCAGCGGCCTCGAGGAGCGCCTGGGCGACATCAACCCCATGGATCCGACCTCGATCCAGGGGCTACAGGAAGCCATGGGCGACCCCGAGGTGCTCCTCGGTGCCATCCAATCCGACGAGCAACGAGCCCTGGTGCCTCAGCTCGACGCCTTGCTGATGGCCATCGGCGGCTACGTCGACTGGGTGCTCGACAACGTCGGCGAGAGACTGCTCGCCTCCTACGGGATGGTGACCGAGGCACTGCGGCGACGGCGGGTGGAGACCGACGCTTCCAGCCGGTTCGTGGAGCGGCTCTTCGGCCTGGAGCTGACCCAGGAGAAGTTCGATCGCGGGTCGGCCTTCGTCGAGGGGGTCATCGAGCGGGCGGGCACCGACGGCTTGGCCCTGCTGTGGGAATCCGCGGAGAACCTCCCGACCCCGGCCGAGATCGACGCCGCGGGGCTGTGGCTGGCCCGCATCGGCGCCGCCGACGGCCTGCCCGAGCTCGACGAGGCACCTGACATCCCCGACACGCCCGACTTCGGTGACGACTGACTCCCTGGCGCCCGGTCTGCTTGGCCCTCAGGGATCGGGGCGCTCGGCCCACAGGTCGAGCTGATCGGGGTCGCCGACCTCGTCATCTCCGGGGTCGGGCTGCTCCACCGTGGGGGCGGGTGGGTCGAGCCCGGATCCACCGCCCATGCCGTCGAGGGGGAGGGTCTCCTGACCTCGTTCGGGCTGGTCGTAGAGCCAGGACTCAGGGACCACCGGCGGGCCATGGGCCGGCGGCCGCGGCGACCGCGGCCGGCCCTGCGGTGACGGCGGTTGGCGCGGAGGCGGTGGCGGTTGGGGTGGCGCAGGACCCGTGCGGCCGCGCCGGCGGCGGCTCTTGGACGAGGTGTCGGGCACGGGGGGCGTCACGGCCGGGCCCCGGGCGTGGGTCGAGCTGCCCACCCGCCACAGCGACGAGAACAACGAGACCGACTTCTGGATCGGCCCCGGCGGGGGCCTACCGGCGGTGGTGTCGGCGGGCGGGTCGGCGGGCGGCACCAGCCTCGGGCCTCCCTGGTACCTCGGGCGCAGGGGCAGCCGGCCGAAGAGCCACCGCGGGCCGGGATCCTCGCCCTGCAAGGTCCGCAGGCCCAACAGGTAGGAGACCGCCGCGAAGCCGGCGGCTCCGGCCACCACGACCCCACCGATCTGGGGTGGGATGTCGAGCGCGACCGGGATGAGGGCACCGAGAACCCAGATCAGCTGGAAGCGGGCCTCGAAGCGGGCGAAGGAGCGGCCGTAGTTGGCGTCGGGGGCGTCGCGCTGGACGATCGAGTCGAAAGCCTGCTTGCCGGCTGTGGCGGTGACGCCCACGGCCAAGGCGAGCAGGGACATGCCACCGAGCCCGGCAGTGAAGGCGGCCAGGACCCCGGCGCCGGCGGCGACCACGAGCGAGCCGATGAGGATGTTCTCCTCCCGCATCACGCGGCGCAGGCGAGGGGCCAGCGAAGCGCCGATGAGGCCGCCGACGACGCTGAGGGCCAGCACGACACCGAGGTGCCACGCCGGCGGGGGGCCGGGTACGGGTTCGGGCACCTCCTCGATCAGCCACGGCACCGCCGCGCCGACGAACTTGCCGGCGCTGGCGCCGAACTCCGGGACCGGGGTGTCGCCTCGCAGTGCGAACGCCAGGAGGAAGGTGGAGAACCCGACAACTCCACGCAGCACGCCCATGGCCGAGGAGGCCAGGATCACGCCACCACCGCGCAGCTCGGCCTTCTCGGCGTCGCCGGCCGGCTCGGCGGCCACCTGCGTGGAGGGAAGGGTCAGCGCCGCCACCATGGTCGCGGCGAAGACGAAACCGGCGAACCCGATGACCCAGGCCGGCCCGAAGAGCATCAGGATGCCCCCGGGGATGGCGCCGGCGAACCCGGCTATCGCCGACAGGAGCTGGAGCTTGGAGTTGGCCTCGACCAGCTCGGAATCGTTGCTCACCGTTGTGGGAACAACGGCGCTCTTGGCCACCTGGTAGCTCTTGTTCATGACCAGCATCACGAAGGCCTCGGGGAACACCAGCAAGCTGTCGGCGGCCAGCGGGCCGATCATCAAGAAGGCGACGATCGACCTCGTCAAAGCGGTGCCGACGATCATCAACCGGTGACCACCCCGCGCCCGATCCATGGCCGGCCCGATGAGGGGCGCGACCACCGCGAAAGGTGCGATCGTCAACAACAGGTAGAGCAGGATGCGCCACCGGGCCGCCGACGGGTCGACGCTGAAGAAGAGCGAACTGGCGAGGGCGATGGCCACCAGGGCGTCGCCGGCGAAGGACAGGAAATGGACGCGGGCCAGCTTGGCGAACGCCGAGGTCGTGAACGCTCGGTTCACCTCGCCTGCGGGAATCCTCAGGGGACGCCAGCCGGTCCCGTCTCCAGTCACGCCTCCCATGCTAGGAGCGGCCGCCGACACCGTCGGGTCGCATCCGCCAGAGGCGTCGACCCCAACCCTCAGGCACCCGGGGTGCGACCAGAGCCGGGCAGCGCGTACTTGTAGCCGAGACCCCTGATCGTCACGATCCTCTCGGGATGCGAAGGATCCACCTCGATCTTGGACCTCAACCGCTTTATGTGCACGTCGAGCGTCTTGGTGTCGCCCACGTAGTCGTGGCCCCAGACGCGATCGATCAGGGTCCCCCGCGGGAGCACCCGCCCGGCGTTCTCCATGAGCAACGTGAGCAGCTCGAACTCCTTGAGGGGGAGTTCGACCAGCTCACCACGGACCCTCACCTCGTGACTGTCCACGTCGACTTCGACGTCGTCGATCACCAGTGCATCGGGGTCACCTTCGGCCGACAGCTCGCGCGACGGGCCCCGCCGGAGCACCGCTCTCATGCGGGCGATGAGCTCGCGCAGCCGGTAGGGCTTCGTCACGTAGTCGTCGGCTCCGATCTCGAGGCCGACGACCGTGTCGATCTCGCCGGTCTTCGCCGTGACCATGATGATGGGTACGTCGGATCTCGCCCTGATCTCCCGGCACACGTCCAGGCCCGAGATGTTGGGGAGCATCACATCGAGCAGGACCAGGTCGGGATCGACCACAGCGAAGCGGTCGAGGGCCTCGGCACCGTCGGTCGCGACCTCTACGCGGAAACCCTCCCGCTTCAACCCGACCCTCAGGGCCTCGATGAATCCCTGTTCGTCCTCCACCACGAGGACCGTCGTCGGGGCCTTCACCGTTCAGCCCCCGTGTCGCCCCCCGATGCCACCAGGCGCGGGAGGCGGAGCACGAAGGTCGAGCCCTCCCCCTCGCTCGACACGACGTCGATCCTGCCGCGGTGGTTGCTGGCTACGTGTCTCACGATGGCCAGACCGAGACCGGTTCCGCCCTGGGCCCGCGAGCGGCCCTGGTCGACCCGGTAGAAGCGCTCGAAGATCCGTTCCTGCTCCTTGGACTCGATACCGGGGCCGGCGTCGATGACCGCTATCTGCACTACTTCGGGCGTGCCGGTCGTGTTGATCTCCACCGTGGTGCCCGACTCGGAGAACTTGACCGCGTTGTCGAGGAGGTTGAACAGCGCCGACACGAGCTGCCTGCGGTCGCCGCGGACTGCCATGGCCTCACCGGCGTGGACCAGGACCTTCACCGCCCGCTGATCGGCGGCCTCCCGTATGCGGGCGACCGCCTCGCAGACGAGCGAGCCGATGTCGAGCGCTTCGAAGTCCGACTCGTCTGCGAACTCGATCCTGCTCAGCTCCATCAAGTCGTCGACCGTGTGCGACACGCGGTCGGCTTCGAGGATCATGCGCTCGGCGAGACGGGTGACCACCTCGGGGTCGTCCTCCTCACGGATGGTGTCGGCCAACAGACCCAAAGCACCGATCGGCGTCTTCAGCTCGTGGCTGATGTTGGCCACGAAGTCCCGCCGTACGCTGTCGACGCGGCGCTGTTCGGAGACGTCCTCGATGACGGCTATCCCGCCACGGACCTCGTCGTCGTCGACCATCAGCGGTCGCGCCCTGACGACGAAGGATCGAAGAGGCGGTCCGTAGAGTTGGACCTCGCGCCGGCCGCTGAGACCCTGTACTGCCCGGGCGAGTAGGTCCGTGACAGCCGCTTCGACGAGGGCTTCGCCGTGGCGAGCCGACTCGAAGCCACCCGCGACCGTGTTGCGGAACCTGATCTGGGCGTGCTGATCGCAGACCGCGATCCCCAGCGGGATCGAGTCCAGGGCCTCGGCGAGCTCGGCCACCTCGCCCTCCCGGCGCTGCGCCTCGCGTGTCGCACCCGCGAGCAGAGTCTCGAGAGCGTCGAGGGGCCGGCCTCCGGGGAGCTCACCCGGCGCGGAGGTGCTCACCAACCTCGTGAGCCGGCGGCGATCCCTCGTCAACAGCACCAGCGCGATCACGGCTACGCCCACCGCCGCGATCGCAACGAGCAGCGCGATAGTGCCGCCGGGACTCACGGGCCTGTCATCTCCGTCGCCGGCTCGGCCTGGGGAGGGCTTGGCACGGGTTCGGTCACTCCTCCCGTCGCTCCTCGGGCTGTGTGCCCTGCGAGCCCGACGCCGGCTGCCGGTCGTTCACCCCGGAGCTCCGGTAGCGGTTCTTGAGAGCCACGCGGGCCACCCCGGTGTGCTCGGGGAGCCAGCCGGTGACCATGTAGGTGATCCGCTCGCCCACGTTGACCGCGTGGTCGCCGATGCGCTCGTAGTACCTCCCGATCAGCGCGAGCTGCACCGCAGCCTGGAGATCGAGGTTGCCGGCGCTGTGCGAGTCGAACACCGCTTCGA
Organism: Acidobacteriota bacterium; assembly: GCA_003577145.1. Classification (GTDB taxonomy): domain Bacteria; phylum Actinomycetota; class Acidimicrobiia; order Acidimicrobiales; family Microtrichaceae; genus ATN2. The sequence continues at coordinate 224,916 of QEUP01000010.1, forward strand.
TGTAGTCGGTGTGGAGCTCATCGAGGCGGTCATCGATGTCGTCGAGCGCCGAGGCGAGCGACTCGTCGGCCTCGACGTAGGCGTCCATGGCGTGCTTGGTCAGCTCGGTGGCCTCGTCGCTCATCGCCTTGATGAGGCCGCGTATCCGGGGATCGAACTTGCAGCGATAGATGCGGCGGGCACCCTTGCACACGTTGACGACGAGGTCGGCGGTGCGTTCAAGCTCCGAGGTGAGGTGGATCGAGGTGATGAGGAAGCGCAGGTCGCGGGCCATGGGCTGTTGCAGAGCCAGCAGGTTGTAGGCACGCTCCTCGATGTCGAGGCTCAGCTCGTCGACCGTGTCGTCATCGTCGATGATCCGCTGGGCGAGCCGCAGGTCCATGCCCAGCAGCGCTTCGGTGCCCCGAGGGATGACCTCGGTGGCGATGGCCCCGAGGCGCACGACCCGGGACCTGATCTCGTCCATGGCCTCGTGGAACTCGATCCGGTGCTCTTCTGCCATGGGTCGCCCTTTCGTCGCGTTCTGCGGCGAGCTCTGCTCGACCGCTCTCAGCCGAATCGGCCCGTTATGTAGTTCTCGGTTCGTTCGTCGCTAGGGTTCGAGAAGATCGTCTCGGTGCTGTCGAACTCGATGAGCACACCGGTTCGTTCCTCGCTTTCGATGCCCACGTCGAGGCTGAAGAACGCCGTCCGGTCGCTGACGCGTGCAGCCTGTTGCATGTTGTGGGTGACGATGACGATGGTGTACTCGGTCTTTATCTCCTGCATGAGATCCTCGATGCGAGTTGTCGCGATGGGATCCAGCGCCGAGCACGGCTCGTCCATGAGCACCACCTCCGGCTCGACCGCTATGGCACGGGCGATGCAGAGACGCTGCTGCTGCCCGCCCGACAGCCCCATCGCCGACTCATCGAGGCGGTCCTTGACCTCGTCCCACAGCGCAGCCCGCGTCAGGGCGTTCTCCACCAGATCGTCCATGTCGCCCTTCATGCCGGCGATCTTGGGACCGAAGGCGATGTTCTCGTAGACGGACTTGGGAAACGGGTTCGGCTTCTGGAAGACCATCCCGATGCGACGCCTGACCTCCACGGGTTCGACGCCGGGGTCGTAGAGGTCGACGCCGTGATAGTTGACCTTCCCCTCGACCCGGGCGATCTCGACCAGGTCGTTCATGCGGTTGAAGCACCGCAGGACGGTGGTCTTGCCACACCCCGAGGGACCGATGAACGCGGTGATCTCGTGCTGGCGTACCTGCATGCTCACGTCGCGGACCGCTCGTGCGGCGCCATACCACACGCCGAGGCCTTGCACGTCGAAGACGACGGGCTGCTCGCTGTTCGGTGCTGTTCGGATCTCGGGCTCCACACGAACCTCGTTTCGGGCCCTGGTGGTTTCGTCGATGCTCATGCGCTTCGCTTCTTGTCGTAGCGGTTCCTGAGGAGGATGGCGACCGTGTTGGCGGTGAGAGTCACGACGAGGATCACAATGATCGCCGCCGCGGCCAGTTCCTGCCAGCCCTCACCCGGCTTGCGGGACCAGTCGTAGATGGTGATGGGCAACGCCGTGAAGGGACCGGTGAGCTCCTCGACGAAAGAAGCGCTCCCCGGCAACGAGAAGAAGCCCGTCTTCGCCCCGACGAGGATCAGCGGCGCAGCCTCGCCCAGCGCACGCGCCAGGGACAGGACCGTGCCGGTGAGCAGGCCCGGAGCCGCGTAGGGGAGGACATGGCTGCGGATCACCTCCCAACGCGTCGCTCCCACTCCGTAGCCCGCCTCACGTATCGAGTTCGGTACCGCCCGCAGCGCCTCCATGGATGTGATGATGACGATGGGAAGCACGAGGACCGCAAGCGTCACCCCGCCCGCGATGACCGATATGCCCCCGGTCAGGCCACCCATCGCCTCCACGAAGATGGTGAAGCCCAAGATGCCGTAGACGATCGACGGGACGCCGGCCAGGTTCCTGATGTTGACGTTGATGAAGCGGTTGAGCCGGGTGTCCTTGGCGTACTCCTCGAGGTAGATCGCCGCGGCGACACCGTTGGGGAAGGCCACGACGATCACGATGACACCTATCCAGAAGGTGCCCTTCAGCGCCTGCCACACGCCGGCCGTCTCTGGATTCCCGCTGAGGCCTGCGCTCAAGAAGCCCGGTCCCCGGTCGACGAAGACCGGCCAACCCGTTGCGAGGACCTGCCCGACGAGGATCACCAGCACGGCCAACGAGATCAGCAGGGAGGCCAGCAGGGCGTACTTGAAGGCCCTCCCGCGCCGGTGGTGCCCGCTGCTGCTCAGCGCCAGCCGCACCCGGTCGGTGGTGGCTGCGGCGTTCACCAGGGTCATGGCAACACCTCAGTAGCGCTGCCGGACACGGCCGACGAACCGCTCGGCGACGAGGTTCAACGCGAACGTGAGCACGAAGAGGACGGCCCCTACGAAGAACAGGCTCTGGAAGGCCAGCGGCGCTCCACCTCCGGCCGAGGTCTTGACCTCGTCGGTGCCGGTGGCCAGCGACGCCATGGCCGCGGTCATGGTCTGGCCCTGATCGAGGGGGTTCCAGGTGAACGCGGAGCTGCCGCTGGCGCCCGCGGCGACGGCGACGACCATCGTCTCGCCCAGAGCCCGGGAGACCCCGATGATCATGGCCGCCACCAGCCCGGAGGCCGCCGCGGGTATGACCACGCGGACCGTGGTGGCCATCTTGTGCGCCCCCACGCCCGCCGAGGCCTCGCGCAACGAGTTGGGCACCGCCCGCAGGGCGTCCTCGGAGATGGACGCCACCAGCGGCACCGTGAGGATCCCCACCCCGATGCCGGCAGACAGGAGGTTGAAAGGGCTGGCGCCGCTGAACACCCGCTGGACCAGCTCGGGGTTCACCACCGAGAGCGCGAAGAACCCCAGCACCACGCTGGGGACCCCCGCGAGGACCTCGATGATGGGCTTGAGCAGGCGTCTCACCCGCGGGGTGGCGTACTCCGAGAGATACACCGCCGCGCCGAGGCCGAGGGGCGTGGCGATCACCATGGCGATGCCCGTCACCAGCAACGAGCCCACCAGGAGGGTCTTGATGTCGTAGAGGCCCCGCCGGGGCGCCCAGCCCCGGGACCACAGCGCGGAGGCGTCCCCCTGGCTGATCAGGCTCGACAGGAAGGTCCAGGCCTCACGCGCCAGCGACACGATGATCGACAAGCTGATGATGATCGACAGCAGCGCCGCGCTGACGAAGATGACCTTCATGAACGTCTCTTTGTGACGCCGGCCGGCGGTGGTCTGCAGATCGGAGACGGTCAGGACCTGGCGGAGCCCGAGCGCATCGACGCTCATGGGGCACCTGCCCCGGATCCAACGTTCGGCCAATCCATCTGCACCTACTTCCCGGTCAGGACGCTCAGCCCGTCGATGCCCACCCGGAGCTCGACGAAGTCGATCCCTGCTTCTTCGCAGGCGGCCCTCTCCTCGTCCTTGATCGCACGGGACGCGTCGGAGATGTCGGTCTCACCGCTGCAGAACAGCGCGAAACCGTCGCCGGTTCCGGGCCCGTTGACCTCGATGCCGACATCGTTGCCTTCCAAGAACCTCTCGGCGACCAGGGAGGTGATGGGCTCCACGGTCGAGGAACCCGACACCGCGATGGACTCCCCGTCGCTGATCTCACCGCTGATCCCCTCAGCCGACCAGATGTCCCCGGTAGCGGCCCAATCCTCGTCGGTGAGCTGCACGTAGCCGGCGTCTTTCACCGCGTCGTAACCGTCCTGTCCGAGGTAGAAGTCGACGAAAGCAGCGAGTGCGCCGTTCTCCTCGGCCTTTGCGGTGTTCACGTAGATGAACAAAGGACGCGAGTACGGGTACTCCCCGGACGCGATCGTCTCATCCGAAGGCGCTATGCAGTTGCCCTCCTCGTCGGCTATCTCGATCGTACGGACGCGGTCGCGGTTCTCGGCGTGAAAGGCATACCCGACCCAGCCGAAGGAGGATGCGGAATCCTCTATCCCCTGGATGATCACGTTGTCGTTGGGAGAGGACACGTAGTCGAGGCGGGTCTGGGCCTCCCGGCCTCGTTCCTCGGCGATCTCCTCGATGGCGAACCCGACGAAGCCGTCGTAGGTCCCCGACTCCTCGCCGGGCCCGGTGATGTCGAGCGGAGCATCCGGGAGGTCCTCGGCGTAGGCCGAGCCGAGCTCGGCGGCCAGCGCCTCGGCTCCCGACCAGGTGTCGATTCCGTCCGACTCGGGGCCCACCAGCGCGTAGATGGCCGCGTCGTCGAGGCACCCGGGGATCGGCGCCGCCGCCCCGTCATCGCTGCTGCACGCAGCCCCCAGCAACAACACGACCACCAGCGCTGCCGGCCTACGAGCCCATTTGCTCCTGTCGCAGCTCAATCGCCTAGGGCCTCCCTGGGCCGCTTCGCATCCGGCGCCTCACGCATCGCGAGGAACCTCTCGCGCGCAACCTAGGTGCCCCCGGTGGCGACCCGGGTTCGCTCGGGTTAACCCGGGGTGAACACAGCACCAACATCGGGCACCGCTCAACGGGGAGCCGTACCGACCTCACGGGAGGCCGCCCAGCGACTGGCGAACGCCAGCCTCTCCGCGGCCGGCGGATGGCTGAGCTGGAGGTAGCGCAGCGGGCTGGGGTCGAGATCGGCGAGGTTCTTGACATGGATTCGCCGGTGCATGTCCATCAGCGCCTGCGGGTCGTCGAGCAGCAGCAGCGCCTGCTCGTCGGCCTGGCGCTCGAAGGCACGCGAGAGCCACGCCGTCGCCGCAGTGGTGGCGACGAACGCCGCTTGGGCGGCGACGAGCAGGATCGGCAGCGACCCCGGGTCGCCGATCCCGGTGGTTCCGGCCTGCTGGTAGATCCAGGACCAGCCGGCCACGAGCCGCAGGACGACGAAGACCACCAGCAGGGTCGCCGCCGCAACCGGGATCTGCTTGGGCAGGTGACGGAGGCGCCAGTGCCCTACCTCGTGAGCGACGACCTGCTCGACGACATCGTGGGGGTGCTCCAGCAGGGTGTCGAAGAGCACCACGCGCCGGGTTGCGCCCAACCCGGCCACGTAGGCGTTGTCGCGACGCGAACGCCGGCTCTCGTCAGCCACGTAGGTACCGCTTATCTCGACCTCGGCGAGGCGGGCGATGCGGCGTATCCGGGCCTCGAGATCCTCGTCTCGAAGCGGCGTGAACTTGTTGAAGATCGGGGCGATCAACACCGGGTACAGCAGCCCGAACACGACGGTGAAGCTCACCGTCACCGCCCAGCCGATCAGCCACCAGATGCCGATGTTGCGGATCAGCCAGTAGATGGGGATCAACAGGATGCAGCTCAGCACGAAGCTGAGGGCGAAGCTCTTCGCCTGATCGGCGAGGAAGCCCCTGCCGGTCTGGGTGGAAAGGCCCCAGCGACGGTCGTGGCGCAGGTCGACCCAGGCGTCGAGCAAGGGGTTGTAGGCGAGTGCCGCCACCTCGATGGCCAGGATCATCACCAGGAGCTGAACGATCCAGCCCTTCACGCCGAGCCAGTCGAACAGCCGCGGCCCGATCTGGCCGAAGATGAAGGACAGCGCCAGCACGACCGTCAGCACCGCCCTGATCGCCCTCAGCCGGGCCAGCGGTCGCCGGTAGCGGCGTGCGCGATCCAGTTCCTCGCCGCTGAACCACTCGGCGGGGTCCACCCGCAACCGCACCCAGGTGGAGGGGCGCCCGCTCACCGTCGGCCGTCCCCGACCAGCCGGACCAGCGCGTCGAGAACCTCCCTGTCGTGGTCGTAGCTGAGGGCTGCTCGCGCGCCGGCCACACCCAGCCACCGGACCTCGTCCACCTCCCGGTTCGGCGTGAACTCACCGTCGGTCGGGGTCATCTCCCAGTACCGCACCACCTTGGGCCGGCCCTTGCTGTCGACGTAGCGGGCCGCGGGAAGCTCGGCCCCGAGGCGGCAGCGCAGACCGGTCTCCTCCCCGACCTCCCGGTGGGCGCAGGCCACATCGGCTTCCTCGTCGGCGCACTTGCCCTTCGGGAACGACCAGTCGTCGTAACGGGGACGGTGCACCAGCAGTACCTCCGGCCCCTCGCTACCGGGCCGCCAGATGACACCGCCGGCTGCACGCACCGTCCTGGTCACACCTGCCCCCGGCTCATCTCCCTGCACTCGCTCCCATCAGCACCGGGCGGGCCGCACGTCCCCGACCCGTGCCTGCCCCGCGAGGGTGGCGGCAGGGCCGAGCCTCGCCGGCATCGCCCTCACACTGCACGTCCACGTTCGAGAGCCAGCTCCTGGAGGCGCTCGTGGGTATCGACGGCGCGTCCCCCACCCACGAAGTGCCAGGTGTCGTCGCGGCGCAGCTCCCAGGCGAGCGTGTCGTCGCGCAACTCGATCTGCAGGAACTCGTCGAGGCGCCGGCGCAACGCGGGGTCGGTGACCGGCGTGACCGCCTCGATTCGCCGGTTGAGGTTGCGTGGCATGAGATCTGCGGACCCGATGTAGTAGCTCGGTTCGCCTTCGCCGCCGCCGTTGGCGAAGTAGTAGACGCGGGAATGCTCCAGGTAGCGGCCGACGATGCTGCGGACCCTGATGTTCTCCGAGAGGCCTGCCACCCCGGGTCGCAGGCAGCAGATCCCCCTGATGATCAGATCGACCTGCACGCCGTCGGCGGAGGCTTCGTACAGCTCGTCGATCATGCGGTCGTCGACCAGGCTGTTCATCTTCATGATGATGCGGCGGCTGCCCTCCGGCGCGGTGCGCTCGTGGCGGATCAGCTCGGTCAGCCCCGAACGCAACGAGTCGGGGGCCACCAGCAGCTTCTCGTAGTGGACGTCGCGGCTGTAGCCGGTGAGGAAGTTGAAGAGCTGGGTGAGATCGGCGCCGATGTGGGGGTCGCGGGTGAGCAGCCCGAGATCCTCGTAGAGCCGGGCGGTCTTGGAGTTGTAGTTGCCGGTGCCGATGTGGCAGTAGCGGCGGGAGCCACCGTCTTCTTCCCTGACCACCAACGCCGTCTTGGTGTGGGTCTTGAGCCCGACCAGGCCGTAGACCACGTGCACGCCCGCTTCCTCGAGGCGGCGGGCCCATTCGATGTTGGCCTCCTCGTCGAACCGGGCCTTCAGCTCGACCAGGGCGGCCACCTGCTTGCCCTGCTCGGCGGCACGGATGAGCGCATTGACGATGGGGCTGTCCCCCGATGTGCGGTACAGCGTGAGCTTGATGGCGAGGACCTTGGGATCGACCGCGGCCTGCCTGATGAAGCGCTCGACGGAGGTGGAGAAGCTCTCGTAGGGGTGATGCAGCAGTATGTCGCCGCTGCGCATCGCCTCGAACATGTCGAAGGGCTCGTCGTCGCGATCAGCGAGCCGCGTCGGGGTGACCGGCGTCCAGGATTCGTACTTGAGCTCGGGCCGGTCGAGGTCGTACACGGCCCAGAGTCCGCTGAGGTCGATGGGGGCGACGTACTCGAAGACGTCGTCGTCCTCCACGTCGAGCTCACGCATCAGCAGCTCGCGGATCTCCTCGGTCATGTCGGCTTCGATCTCGAGCCTCACCGCCCGCCCGAAGCGGCGACGCCTGACCTCCATCTCGACCGCTGCCAGCAAGTCGTCGGCCTCCTCGTCCTCGAGGGTGAGGTCGGCGTTGCGGGTGACGCGGAACGCGAAGTGATCGACGACCTCCATTCCCGGGAAGAGCCGTTCGAGGTGCGTGGCGATGACCTGTTCGAGCGGCACGAACCGCTCACCGTCGGGCATGACCACGAAGCGGGACAGCAGGTCGGGGACCTTGACCCGGGCGAAGCGCCGGTCGCCGGTCGCGGGATCGTTGACGATCACCGCCAGGTTGAGCGACAGGTTGGAGATGTAGGGGAACGGGTGCCCGGGATCGACCGCGAGGGGTGTGAGAACGGGGAAGACCCGTTCGTCGAACACCTCGTCGAGGTACTTGCGGTCGTCCTCGTCGAGCTCGTCGAAGCTCGAGAAGCGGATCCCGACGCCGGCCAGCGCGGGGGTGAGGTCTTCGAGGAAGACGCGCTCGGCTTCACGCGCCAGCGGCTCGACGCGCTCGCCTATGTCGTAGAGCTGGCGGGCGGGGGAACGGCCATCGGGGGTGAGCTTGGTGATGCCGGCCGCCTCTTGATCCATCAGGCCCGCGACGCGGACCTGGAAGAACTCGTCGAGGTTGGTGCTGAAGATCGCCAGGAACTTGGCTCTCTCCAGCAGCGGCGTCGTCTCCTCGGTGGCCAGCGCCAGGACCCGGGCGTTGAACTCCAGCCACGACAGCTCGCGGTTCAAGAACCGCTGATCGACCTCGGTGCCCACGTCGGCCGTCAGCGAGGCCGCCGACACGGAGCCTCGATCAACAGACATCGACTCACTCTACCGAGACGCAGCTCGGCCCGGCCCCCGGGATGCCACATCTACTCGGCAGGCACCGCCGCTTGCTGCGCCGCCGGCTCGTCGCCTTCTTCCGGTATGCCCAGGTCCCACTCGAGGATGAGATTCTCCCGCTCGGCGTCGCGGGCCACCCGCTCGCGGTTGCGGCGGAACTGCGGGTCGTGAGGCGGGAGCAGTACCAGCCTGGCGGTGACGCGGTCCTTGAACGCCTCTATCACCGAGCTGTCGCCGAAGTCGGAGCGGAACTCCCAGTGAGGCGCAACCGGACCCAGGTACACGATCTTGACGTGCCCGACCGGCGGCGCCGGTTCCTCGAGCTCGTCCTCGACGAAATCTGACATGGCTGCTCTCCCCTGGGCGGGCTCGGCGGGCGGGTGGACCTGAGGCCACAAGCCTACCGGCCCCGGCGGCGGCGCGGATCGCCGGCTCGTGCCGGTGCCGGTGCCGGGGGTCAGTCCCCCCGCCGGCCCAGGGCGCTGGTACCGGTCTGCTCCTCGCCGCCGCGGGTGTAGGCGACGGTGATCTCCTCGCCCGGCTCCATGGCGCGGATGGCGTCGGCGACGTCCTGGGAGCCGGCCACCTCCTCGCCGTTGATCGTCACGATGACGTCACCGGGCTGCAGGCCGACCTGTTCGGCCGCCTCGCCGGGCACGACGTCGACGACCACCGCACCCGAGTCGGCGCTGATGCCGAAACGCTCCTTGACCGCCGGCTCGAGCTCGCTCACGTCGGAGGTGCTCACGCCGAGGAAGGCCTGGTCGGCGTTGATCTCGCCGTTGCCGGCCAGGATGTCGTCGATGAGGGGCCGCAGGTGGTCGATGGCGATGGCGAAGCCGATGTTCTGGGAGTCCTCGATGATGGCGGTGTTCACCCCGACCACCTGGCCGGTGGCGTTGACCAGCGGCCCGCCGGAGTTGCCGGGGTTGATGGCCGCGTCGGTCTGGATGAGGTTCTCGAGCGTGACCGTGCCGGCGTCGATGGAGCGATCGGTCGCCGAGACGATCCCCAGGGTGACGCTCGGCTCGTCGCCGAGGTTGAGCGCGTTGCCGATGGCTACGACGTCGTCGCCCACGATCAGGGAGTCGGAGCTGCCCAGCTCGGCTGCCACGGTAGGCGCTTCGAGGTCGCGGACCTGGACCACCGCCACGTCGTCGTCGGGGAAGCTGCCGACGAGGTCGGCCTGCTTGGTCGAGCCGTCGTAGAAGGTGACCTCGATGCTGCTCGCGCCTTCGATCACGTGGTTGTTGGTGAGGATGTGACCTTCCTCGGAGATGACGATTCCGGACCCGGCGCCCTCGAAGACGCCGCCGATGCTGCGGGCGCCGGTCTCGATGGTCACCACCGAGGGTTGCACCTTGTCGATGACGCCTTGGATGTCGAGGGCCGAGCCCGGGTCGACCACCAGGTTCGGCTCCGACCCCGACCGATCGGCCTGGGTGACCGTCTCGGTCTGGGGGAAGGCGAACCACAGGGCGGCGAAGACGGCCGCCGCTACGAGTGCGCCGACCACTGCGCCGATGAGCGCCGAGCGGCCCTTGCCCCCACCGCGGGACCTCCCGGGGGTCGGCGACGGCGGGATCGGCGGGATAGGCGGCAACGAGTGGGCGTAAGGCGGGGGAGCCTGGGGGGGGCCGGCAGGCGGATGCGGGGCCGGCGGCGTGGGGGGCGTGGAGAAGTCGGGGGACTCGGGGAAGCCGTCTACAGGCGGCGACATCGGCGGTTCGGCTCGGTGGGACGACCCACCTGGCGGTGGGTGAGTGACGGTGTCAGAGTACTGGTTGGTGGGGTAGTCGTACACTTGTGCTCCTTGTTCCGGCGTCCTCAGTATGGCGGTGGGTTGCCGAGCCGGCTCGCCACCACCTGAGAACTGCGGGCCGGCCTCTCAGCAACTGCGGCGGGCGGGGCTTCACGGCTCCGCACCACCCCCGAGAACCGGCATCACCGCCCGTGCTGCCCTGTTCCACGAGGACGAGGCCTTCACCCAGTGTGCGGGCTGTTCCTGTGAGAAGGCTGAGAGATCGGTCACATCCACTTGGAATTCGGGAACCAAAGCGGGTTTGCTGGCGTACAACAGGCGTATGGAGGCGACGATGGACAACGGATGGATGGCGGAGGGCAAGTGCGCGGACCGTCCACCCAGCCTGTTCTTCCCCAGTGACGGCGTGGGCGTCGAGGTGGCACGCCGGATCTGCGCCGACTGCCCCGTCAAGGGGATCTGTCTCGAGTACGCCTTGGCGAACCGCATCGACCACGGCGTCTGGGGCGGCACCTCCGAGCGCGAGCGGCGCCGCATCCTCAAGAGCCGCAAGATCGCCGCGGGTGACCGCGCGGCAACCGACTCGGGCGCTCTCGAGACCAGCGCCCTCTGAGCCGGCGGCCCATCCTCAACTCCGAGCCCGCGGCCCCGAGGGCCCGCCCGCAGTTCCGAACCGGTCGCCTCAGCCGAAGCCGAAGGCCTCCAGCAGGCCCCGCAGCGAGTCGCTCATCTTGTCGTCGACCGGCGGGTCGAGCGGTTCGGGCATCTCCTCTGCGGCCATCTCGGTCATGTGCCGGGTGACCTCGTCGGGGTCTTCGTCTCCGGGGATGGCCACGAGCGTGTAGACGACGTCGTCACCGCCCACGACCATGAGGTCCGAGGTGCCACGAGCGCCGTGCCAGGCCCTCTCGTCGGCGACCGTCATCGTCTCGCCGTCGGCCGGCATCGCTTCCCAGTCGACGCTGCCCGCCTGGGCGAACAGCGAGAACGCGACCGTGTGCTCCTCCATGTCGCCGTAGACGAGTTGGACCACGTCATCGGCGGGATCCTCGTACACGGCCATCAGGTCGGAGCCGCCCATGGTGGGCGGCGCCGAGAGCGGCTCGTCGATCGCGTCACTGCGGGAGCTGGTGTAACCGGCCACCGCGGCATCGCCCGACATCGGGTCGGCGGCTGCGGAGGCGTGCTGGGCGGCGAGCTCGTCGAGATCGGGCGCGACCGGCCCGGACTCGAACCCGGGGGCCACCAGCACCACCGCCAGCCAGGCTGTGGCGGTGGCGAGCACCGCGACGCCGGTGTAGAGCCGGTACCGGCCGGTTCTGAAGCGGCCCACGACGCCCTCCAGGAAACCCCGCGGCGGGTCGACGAGGGGCAGCACCCGCAGCAACCGGCGGACCCGCTCGAGCTCACGCAGCTCGCCCTCGGCGTCGGCGTCTTGGGTCAACAACGCCTCGACCTCGCGGCGCTCGGCGGGCTCGAGCTGATCGTCGAGGTAGGCGCTCAGCAGCTCGCGACGTTGATCGGTGCCGGTCATGCCACCAGCACCCCCCGGAGCCGGCCCCGGCCACGGTGGATGCGGCTGCGCACCGTCCCCACGGGTACGTCGAGAGCTTCGGCGATCTCCTCGTATGAGAGGCCCACCACGTCGCAGAGAACCACGGCGGTGCGGTAGTCCTCGGGCAGCGACCTGAGCGCGTCCTGGACGTCACCGGGCAGGCCGCCGGCAGCGAGGGCGTCCTCGGCGGACTGTGAGGGCGGCAGCACCAGATCGGGGTCCTCGGGCAGGGCGTCGGCCGGCCGTCGCTTCCGGCGGCGCATCTCGTCGTAGAAGGCGTTGGTGGTTATGCGGCTCAACCAACCCTCCATGCTGCCGGGCTCGTAGGTGCGCAGGCCCTTGCGGACCCGCAGCAGCACCTCTTGGACGAGGTCCTGTGCTTCATCGTGGTCTCCGGTGAGCCTGTAGGCGACCGTGTAGATGAAGCGGCCGTAGTCCCGCGCGACCTCTTCCCAGGTCGGGACCACCGCTTCTTCAGCCGGGTGAGGCGCTTGTGGCCCTTGACGTCTGCGTGGCAAGACCGGCAAGCCTAGGGGCGGGCTGCGCCGTCGGTCGGCTCATGGCGTCAACGTCGAACGGGCGTGGTGAGTTCCCCGAGAGTGAGGAAATGCGCCGAGGCGCCACCCGGCCGCGCTCCCGCAGGCCGTTGGGTGGTCGTGAGGTTCCGGAGCTTCAGCTCGAGGGAGAGGACTTCTCCTCGTCGTCGCTTGCCTCCGCGCCCTCCTTCATGCCCTCCTTGAGCTCTTTTTGGGCCTGGCCGAGGGAGCGTGCGAGCTTGGGCAGTTGGGAGCCGCCGAAGATCACCAAGACGATGATCAACACGATGAGGAGTTCCTGCGCCCCGATATTTCCCATGACTGACATCGTAGTTTGATGGTACCCGAAGCGGGCCGCGGCACCAGCACGCGACCGTGACGGCTCTTCGGGCTCTGCGGGGTGAGATGGTCGATACAGGCGAGAACGCCGGGGCAGGCGGCCTGAGGGCGCTGCGGGCGACGATGCGCGAGCAGCGCCGGCGGCTCGATCCACAGCGAGCCGGTCGCGCCGCACGGGCGGTCCTCACCGCGATCACCCGGCTGCCCGAGTACCGGACCGCCGAGACGGTGGCGAGCTACATGGCCACCGGAGGCGAGCTGGATCTCTCCGGGCTGATCGAGGCGGTCCGCACATCGGGACGGGTTGCGCTGCTGCCCGTCGTCGGGCCCGGGCGTGCCATGGCGTTCGCGCCGGTGGCGCCCGACACCGAGCTGAGCAACAACCGCTACGGGATCGCCGAGCCGGTCGTGGATCGCTCGCAACACGTTGCGCCGATGGAGCTCGACCTCGTGGTGGTCCCCACCGTCGCCTTCGACGGGGAGTGCCATCGGGTCGGCAGCGGCGGCGGGTACTACGACCGTGCCTTCGCTCCCCTCGCCCGGCAGCGGCCCTCGGGTCCGGTCCTGTGCGGCGTCGCCTTCGCGTTGCAACGCGTCGAGAGGATCGTTCCCCAGCCCTGGGACGTCGCCCTCGACCTCGTCGTCACCGAGAACGAGGTCATCCGGCGCGTGGGGCGGCCGGCAAGGCGTCCGGCACACGAGCACGGCCCGGGGACGAGCCCCGGGCCGTGACCCAGCTCAGATGTCGGGCTGATCAGGCGCTGGCATGGCTTTCGGCAGCAGCGGTGGCGGCGGCGCGTGCCAACGCGCGCTGGCGTCGGATACGACGGCGCTCACGCTCGCTCATCCCCCCCCAGATGCCGAACTTCTCGCCATTGGCCAAGGCGTACTCGAGGCAGTCCTCACGGACGATGCAGCCACGGCACACCCCCTTGGCCTCTTTGGTGGAGGCACCCCGTTCGGGAAAGAACAGATCGGGGTCGACCCCGAGGCAGTTGGCGTAGTTCTGCCAGCCCTGATCTTCCTGATCTTCCTGATCGATTGGCGCTGGACTTCCCATGTCGCCTCCCTGACTTCGCCGGATGCTGGATGCCCGCTTCTCGGCTGAGGCGGACACTCTATGCATCGGCACTTCCATGGGTGTAATTACATTGCTGTGATCTTTACAAGCGATCTGGACCGACGCAAGGGGCGATAGCGCGGTTTTCGCTGCTGGCGGCACTCTGCGTGGTCGATTTGCCCTAGTTCTTCGCGGGTAGCGAGATCGAGCAGGCCGCGGATGGCGTTCGCATAGCACATCGGGCGCTGATCCCGAGGGAATACCTGTGGTTTGATCGAGTCATCGCAACGTCCGGGGAGGGCCGCATGGAGATCCACGCCACGCGCGGCGACATCACCCAATTGAGCGTCGATGCCGTCGTCAACGCTGCCAACTCCTCGCTGCTGGGTGGCGGCGGCGTCGACGGCGCCATCCACCGCGCGGCCGGCCCGGGCCTGTTGGAGGAATGCCGGGGCCTCGGCGGATGTGACACCGGCGATGCCAAGGCGACCGGCGGTCACGACCTGGCGGCCCGGTGGGTGATCCACACCGTCGGCCCGGTATGGCACGGTGGCAACCGTGGCGAGGCCGCTCTGCTGGCCTCCTGCTACCGGCGCAGCCTGGAGGTCGCCGACGAGATCGGTGCTCGCAGCGTGGCGTTCCCGGCGATCTCGACGGGGGTCTACGGCTATCCCAGGCAAGAGGCCGCACGGGTCGCCGTCGAGACCATCCGCTCCACCCCGACATCGGTCAGCGAGGTCCACCTCGTCGCCTTCGACGCCCAGACCCACTCCCTCTACAAGGAGTTGGCCGGGGGTTCGAGTCCCTCAGCGCCCACCTAGACGTCCTCACCGAGGTCGGGCTTCGGGTTCACCGGAGCCGGCTTCGGTGGTGACGGCCGCTTGTGTGGCTGGGGGTGTCCGCAGTTGGTGTGATCGCGATCGTCGACGAGCGCGGTAGGCGTGGTGAGGGACGTGGCGACAACACCCCCACGATCTGCCGTTACATGTAACATCGGTTCCATGGCTGCCCCACACGAGGAGTCGAGCAGCAAGAGGCGGGTGCGTGAGCACCGTCGTCGTCTGCGTGCTCTGGGGCTGCGCCCTGTTCAGATCTGGGTGCCCGATGTGCGCTCACCCGAGTTCACACGCGAGGCGCACCGTCAGGCTGCCGCAGTGGCCGCGAGTCGTCATGCCAACAACGACCAAGCATTCATCGACGCCGTCAGCCTGGACGACGATTGAAACGCGGCGAGATCTGGGCCGCCACCGGGGGCGGTGGCTATGTCGGCAAACCGCGGCCGGTCGTGATCGTGCAGGACGACCGGTTCGACGCGACCGATTCGGTCACCGTGTGCGCCTTCACGACCGACCCGACCGAGGCACCCCTGTTCCGGCTTCACACCGAGCCGAACGACCCCAACGGGCTACATGAGTCCTGCAGGTTGATGGTGGACAAGATCACGACTGTTCCCCGCTCCAAGCTCGGCGAACGAATCGGCCGCCTCGGTGACGAGCAGATGGTGGCCGTTGGCCGCGCCGTTCTCGTCTTCTTCGGGCTCGCCGGCTGACCGGACTGGGGTGCGCATGCATCGAGAGCCCTGTCAGGCGTGCGGCCGTTGGTCACCGAGATGCGCTTCCTCGGCACCAGCCTCGCCGGAGGTTGCACTCGACGGCCGGCTGCGGCTCACGCGGGAGCGGGAGGTGCAGGTACAGCGGCCGTTGAGCACCTGAACGCCGGTTGAGGTCACACCGAGTCGCGGCGGATGTCGAGGTCGGCCTGGTCGGACCCCTCCAGCAGCTTGGTGATCTCGCCGGCCGCGACCGGGTGCGCGAAGTAGTAGCCCTGGCCGTACTGGCAACCCAAGCGCTGGAGGGCCCGCAGCTCCACCCCGTGCTCGATGCCCTCGGCGACGGTTCGCACCGCCAGCTCCTGGGCCAAGTCGAGGATGGCGCGTATGACCCCGTCGTCACTCGGGCTGCGCCCCAGCGCCTCGACGAAGCTCCGGTCGATCTTGAGGATGTCGAAGGGGAACCTCTGGATGTAACCCAGCGACGAGTAGCCGATGCCGAAGTCGTCGACGGCCAGAGCCACACCCAGCCCGCGCAGGTCGGACAGTCGCTTCCGCACCACCGGGGTGTCGGACATCAAGGTGGTCTCGGTGATCTCCAGCGCCAGCATCGAGGGCTCGAGCCCGCTGGCGCCGAGCGCTTCCTGCACGTCCCCGACGATGCTCGCTCCCTCGAGCTGGCGGGGCGAGAGGTTCACCGCGACGGTGAGCTCCTCGATCCCGTCGCCGGGCATCTCCCGCCACCGCGCGAGCTGCTCGCACGCGGTCGCCAACACCCATCTGCCCAGCGGTTCTATCAGGCCGGAATCCTCCGCCAGCGGGATGAAGGATCCCGGCCCCAACAGCCCGCGTTGGGGGTGACGCCACCTGGCCAGTGACTCCAGCCCGGTCATGTGGCCGGTGCGGAGCGAGACGATCGGCTGGTAGAAGAGCTCCAGCTGGCCGTCCTCGATCGCCCGGGCCAGATCGGCCTTGAGCTCCAGTCGCTCGAACACCGTCGTGTGCATCCGCTCCTCGAAGACCTCGACGCGTCCCTTGCCCCGGTCCTTGGCGAGGTACATCGCCACGTCGGCGTTGCGGAGGAGGACGTCGGCCGAGCTGGAGCGGTCGTGGTCGAAGGCGACGCCGATGGACGCGCCGATGGCTATCTCGCGCCCGTTGATGTCGTGAGGCTGCCTTATCGACGAGATGAGGCGTTCGCCGACCGCCACCACCTCGGCCTCTCCGAGGGCGTCGCCGATCAGCACGGCGAACTCGTCTCCCCCGATGCGGGCCGCCACGTCGTTGACCCGCAGGGTGGAGCGCACCCTGTCGGCCACCGAGCAGAGCAACTTGTCACCGGCGTCGTGGCCGAGGCTGTCGTTGATCTCCTTGAAGTCATCGAGGTCGACGAACAGCACCGCTATCGCACGCAGGTCCTTGCCGTACTCGAGTGCCCGCCGCACCTGCTTGGTGAGCATCGCCCGGTTCCCCAAACCGGTGAGCTCGTCGTGGAGCGCCCGATGGCGCAGGTCGTGCTCGAGGGCGACCCTGCGGGTGATGTCGCGGGCGTTCAGCACGAGGCCCCCCACCGCCGGGTCCCGCCGCAGGTCGCTGATGGTGACCTCGACGTTGTGCCAGCCGTCCTCGCTGTCCCTCACGACCACCTCGACGGTTCGCTGTTCGATGGGATCGCCGCCGATCGACTCGGCCACCGTGTTGATGCGCCTGACGTCCTCCTCCCTCAACAGCTCCAGCACCGCGGTGCCGACCAGGTTCTCGGGCTTGTAACCCAGCATCGACTCGACCGCGGGGCTCAAGTAGGTGAAGAAGCCGTCCTCGTCGACCACCGCTACGAGGTCGCTCGAGTTCTGCACCAGCGCCCGGAACCTCGCCTCGCTCCGGGCGAGACGCTGCTCGGCCAGCTTGCGGTCGCCGATCTCCCGAGCGTTGACGACGATGCCCTCTATCTCGGGATCCTCACGGAGGTCGCGGGCCAGCACCTCGAACCAGTGGAAGGTACCGCTGGCATGGCGAAGTCGCAGCTCGACCGGCTCGCTCTGGCCGCTCAGGCTAGCCGACTCTATGAGGCGGGCCCCTGGAACCCGGTCGTCAGGGTGAATGACGCCTTCGATCTCATGAGACTCCAGAAAGCCGTCGGGATAGCCGAGCATTCGGGTGGCGGCTGGGCTCACGAAGGCCAATGCACCTTCCTCGCCCACGACGGCAACGATGTCGCTGGAGCTCTCCACCAAGGCGCGAAAGCGTCGCTCGGTGCGCCGCTTCAGCAGGTCAGCCATCAGGTCATGGCTCCTGCGAGCGAGTACGTATTCACGCCCGAGCGAATCGAAGCCACTGCGCTGGAAAGCGCTGACACGCTCCCTGGTGGAAACCACCAACAGGCCCTGAAGCTCTGCCTGGTACCGGAGCGGCATGGCGGTCACAAACCGTTCCAGTTCATCCGGGGCAACGGGCTCGAGATCGACGGGCGCTGCTATCTCCAGTTCTACCGTGCAGTTGTCGTGCAGGGCGCGCCGGATGGCAACCGGCAGCTCGAGGTCGAGGCGTGAGACCCCAATGGCCTCAGCGGCTACTCGACCGCGGCAGGCCACAACAAGCCACGTATCGGATTCTCGTTTGAGGAGGCTCGCTCTCGCCGCCTGCGAAGGGGTCATCAGCTCGATGACACCGTTGAGGAACCCGTCTTCGATCTCCTCCGCGCTCGTGGCCGCTACAAGCTCCCTCCCGACGTTGTGGAGTATTCGCTCGCGGTCGGCACTTCGCTCCTTGAGCCGAACGAGTCCGCCCAGGCGTAGAAGCACGAGCAGGGACATGATCACGAATCCGCACACGACCAAGGGGATATCGACTGCTCGCTCTTGCTCGAGCTCATAGGCGAGGACAATGGGTGGCGTCAACAATGCGGCGGCCAGCAAGACGAGACGGCCCATTGTGAGCCGCGGCTCGTCATCTGCCGGTCGTGCCGTGATTAGCCGAGCCGACGGATGGAGAGCGGCCATGCCCACAAACATGTAAGGAAGTGGAATCAAGTACGGCGCCAAACCAGACGCAACTGGGTCGGTCGGCCGCAACGTCACAGCCAGGTCCGAGACGAAGAGGAAGAACACCGCTGTGGCCAGTAGGTAGTAGCTCGGTGGCCGCTCACCGCGCCCGACCGCCAGGCGGGTGACCGCCGCTATCAGCCCGATTGTTCCAAAGGCGAAGATCGCACCCAGCAAGCGCTCGCTGAACGGCTCGCTTGTGTCTCGAACGTACGGAGCCAGGCCAATGGACCACACCGCCAAGCCGACAGCCGCAGCGACCAGCAACGCATCAATGGCCCGATCACGTTCCCCCTTGATCGAGCGCTGCCTGACCAGAGCAAGCCCGCCGGCTATCAACAGCAGATAGCCGGCAGCAATGAACGCGTCGGCGACCGACGGATAGGGATCCGCGACACCCGACAAGGCGCCGTCGACAGCTCTGACCAAGCCTGAGAGGAGAAACGCTGCTGATCCAGCCATGAGCAGCTGCCACGGACGCCGGTCCTGCACGGGAAACACACGAACCCTCACCAGAGTCGTGAATACCGCCGCCCAGCCGATCACCTGCACGAGCGTGAGGCGGCCCCCGTCGCCGACGAATGGAAACAACGCCAGACCGGCTGCGCAGAGCGCGCCGAACAGCAGATACGGCGGTACCCCCATCAGTCCTTCTCTTCGGCAGGCGTGATCCCGATTTTAGGAGCCCAGAATCGATCTGGCTCATGGAAGGACGATCGGCAGATCGAAATCTGCCACCTCCCCGGGAGTGAACTCGTCGAGTATGAACTGCCACAGCGCAGGTCGGGCGCGGGCGAAGGCGTTGACGTGCTCGGGTATTCGGTAGGCGACGGGACGCACATCGCCTCCCATATAGCGAGTACGGGGTCCGAGGCAATCGGGGGCGACCCCGTAGTAGTCCTCGAGGATGTCTTCCAGCCAAGGGTCAACGACCATCACGATCGCCTTGACTCGGCACCGATAGGAGTCGGCCAGCGCTGCGCGATAGAGCCGATCGGCGATGCCAACGCTGCGGTGATCAGGACGGATGGCAATTGATGCAACTTCCAAGACAGGCTCGCCGATGTCGTTCGTTGACCCGCGGAGGCGCCCCGCAGGAAGGTCGCAGTAGCGCCCGACGAGTATTCGCGTGGCACCGACGACGCCACCTCCGGAGTCGACGACGACCGCGAAACGGCTCTGCCCCGCCCACTCGTCGTACTCCTCCACGCGTTCGTGACGCGATGGCCGACAGAACCCGGACGCCCGGAAGATCTCGTACTCGAAACGCTCCGCTGCTTCACGGACACGTCCCGCGGTCGGATACGAGAGCGACAGTGTCGGGTCGACCGTCGGGGGAGGGAACCCGCGCCGGGAGCTCGGCGCCGGTTCCTCCCTGCGTAGCAGGCCACTCGGCGACGGCGCTGCGTCTTCTCTGGGGTCACCAACCACGAGGGCTGCCTCCTGGCCCCCCGCCGCCCGCGAGTCATCCGGCAGGTGAGCCTAGCAACACTGAGCGGTCCTCTGCCCAGGTGCAATGATGGGTTCGTGACGAAGCGCCAGCAGGCACGGGTCGAGCTGGCCGACGATAGCGATCCAGCGGACCTAGAGGTGGGGCGGTTCCAGGCGGTCCTGATCGGAGTAGCTGGGGTCGGCGTTGCCGTCGCACTCTACGTGTGGGACGACGTCTTCTTCGCAGCCCCCATCGGTGCAGCCTCCGGCCTTTGGAATCCCTGGGCAGCCTTTCTGGTGTTCGCTTCTGTCTATGCCCTCGGATCGTTCCTGATCGCCGTCGTTGGTGTACGAGCCATCGACAGGGTCGTAGGAGACGAACCGACCCGGCTCCAGCAATGGCTCGAGTCCTCTCACGTGAAACGAAGGCGGAAGATCGGTGATCGGTTCCTCGAGACGGGCAAGGTCGTCGGGTTCGTCATATCGAGCATCGTCCTCGGAGGAATCCTGACCACGCTGATAGTGAGGATGAGCGGTCGTCGTGATCGCATGCTCGCGATCGCGGCGGCCTCGTGCCTCATCTTCGGAATCGGCTTTGCCGCCACTTACGCCGGCGTTTTTGCTTTGATCTTCTGAGGCGGGTCACCCATTAGGAGTCCCATTGAAGATCACCGTTTCGTGTGGGAGCGGCGTCGCGCCGACAGTAGTCGCCGCCTACGATGCCGCCCTCTGTGCCGCCGGGATCGGAGACCAGAACTTGGTCTGTCTGAGTTCGGTCATCCCTCCCGGTTCACATGTAGAGCTGGCGACGCCGAAGTTCGGCGACGACGAGATCGGAAACCGCCTCTACTGCGTCCTCGCACGAGCAGACGCAACCGAACTGGAGCCAGACGCGTGGGCGGCACTCGCCTGGGTCCAGGACAACCTGGGTAGAGGCTTGTTCGCGGAGACCTCGGCAACCGACGAGGAAGCTGCCCGGCTAACGGCTATCGAGTCGCTGCACGCCATGACTCAGCACCGCCCCGATTGGCGGTGGAGTGAGCCACAAGTTCAGACGAACGGCGTCACGTTTGCCGGGACACACGCCTGTTCGGTCGTAGTGGCGTCGTACGAAACCATCCCTTGGCAACAGCCTCCAACGCGATAGTCAGGTCAGGTTGATTGGCCACCGAGCTCGTCCAGCCATCGCGTGACGTCCCAGAGGTCGGCTACGTCGGATGATCCACGGGGCCGTGCCCATGTAGCGACGACGGTGAGCATCGTCAGGCCGAACACATCCCAGTCCTCTCCGTTCGGCCCCTTTACATCGAGTGGCACCAGGTCCGCTCGAGCCTGCTGTTGCATGGTCAGGCCGTCGACCATTGCTGTCCCAAAGGTGGCGAACATCTCAACCGTGAAGGGTGGCCGTGCCTCTAGGTCGTAAGAGTCGAGGATGAGCCGGTAGACCTCCGTCATCCGTCGCCTGATCTCGGCGTACAAGCCGCCGATGCGATCGTTCAGCTCAGGATCGTTCTTCGCCCATAGCCCCGTATGAATTCGAAACACCTGATTCGCCAGATTCAGCGCGAGGCTCAGATGTGCCCCCACCCTGAGCAGCTCCCGCAAACTGAACCGACGCGTTTCGATCACCTGGCTCATCGCGGTCAACTCATCGATGCTCGAAAGCACCTCGCTGCTGAGCAACCTGTCCAGAAGCTCAGCCCGGTACTCACCCTGGGAATCCCAGTGGCCGTAAACAGCTCCCGTCGTGAGTCCGGCTCGCTGAGCGACCTCCGATACGCGAACGGTGTCCATCGGACTCGATGCTGATCGCTCAGCAATGACCTCGAGCCCGACGTCGATCAGCTTCTTTCGTGTCTCCGCCGCCGTTTCGGCTCGTGACTTTCCGCGTCGGAGATCGGGCATCGGCCCTCCAAATGCCATTCATCGCCGCATGCCCACCAGCGTCTCGCTAGAGCGCCTGGCCCCGAAGTCTACCTTTCGACCCCCACCCCGCGGTGATGCTTGCGGCGGGCGGGCCAGAGGCCGGCGGCGTCCCCTGACCCAGCACCCGCCTCAGCACCACACTCCTTCCTGGCCCGGCCGGCGTGCTCATGGCGAGCGACCGGGCGATCCGTTCGGGGTTCTTGCCTCCCAGGTGAGGAAGCGCTCCTCGCCCCCGGGTCTTGGCGGGAGACCGCACATCTGCTCCACCAGGCCTCGCTTCGCCCGCCAATCGGCGAAGCTGAGCCTCACCCCCGCCCTCGACGCCGGGGACGCCTCATCGGAGGAGGCCGACCGGTGCCCGGAGCTGAGGTCACAGACCAGTCGTGCCACCCCCGGACCGACTCGGCCGACATCGACGCGGACCTCCCGGAGCCGGTGCAGTTCGAACAAGTAGTTGAGGAACAGGCCCGCCGCCTCGGCCTCGAGCTCGGACCCGGCCAGCTCCCGAACCATGCGCACCGCCATCGACGCGCTCTCGTTCTCCACGTCGAGGTCGGGGGTCAGCGCCACACCGAGCGGCTCACCGCCGTCGTTGCGGCGCACGACGAAGCAGCAAAACGGCGCCGCCAGGTCACCGGCGCGGTAGCGGGCGAGCTCTTGGCGGGCGAGTCGACCGCTACGTTCGAGGATCAGGTGCCGTCCGCTCAACGGCACCTCGGGAACGTTGGCGAAGCCGGCTCGCGTCAGCGGCACCAGCCACGCCCTCTCTCGGGCGAGCGGGCCATCCCACCTCCGCACATCTGCGCCCTCCCAGCTCTAGGCATCTCAGATACTATTTGCTATCTGAATCGGTTTCAACCGTCCCTGGGGTAGGGGAGCCCGCGCGGCACGACCGGTCGGCACGGCGGGGCGTCCCTGCCGACCGCCCCACCCCTACGGGTCGATGAGATCGTCGGGGTCGTCAACCGGTCCGGCGTCGAGTCCCCAGGCGCGACCCTGCCTGGTGAAGCGGTACCAGCAGCCGTCGCGGCCGAGGCGCAACTGGCCCTCGGCGAGCACCAGCCGGTTG
>QEUP01000011.1 GCA_003577145.1 Acidobacteriota bacterium
TGCTGCAACCACCCCGGCCAAAAGCACCCGCAGAGCCCCCGCCCATCCAACACAACTGGCGACCACCCACAGGCGAGACCCTCGACGCCCGCTGGTTCGACTGGCGGACCATCCCCACCCCGACACGCGCGCCGCCCTGACGCAGTCACTGCGCTGACGGAGCATCGACAACTTGTTGTCGTCGAGCACCCATGACGGCTGATCCGGCCGGGGCTCGGCTGGTATCGATGACCGTCGTGACCAAAGCGACTGTGCCGCCCTAGCCTTTGGCCAGTTCGGCCTCACGCGCCTCGATGATGCGACGGAAGATCCGGTCGTAGTGCAGCCAGTCCCAGAACCAGCTGAACATCAGGCGGAAGCGGTTGAGCAACCCACTCAAGTACCAGATGTGCACGAACATCCACGTCAGCTTGCCCAGCGGGCCCTTCAAGCGAAGGCGACCCGTCTGGGCGACCGCGGAGGTGCGCGAGATGGTCGCCATGGAGCCTTTGTCCCAGTACTCGAACGGCTCGAGCGCGGCGTTGCCGCCTGTGGCCTCAGCCACGATGTTCTTGGCCACATGGCGCCCCTGCTGCATGGCCGGCGGCGACACCGCCGGCAGCATGCTGCCCTGCCAGGTGAAGGCGGCGGCGTCGCCGATGGCGAACGCACCCTTGTCCTCATGGCCCTGCACCCGCAGGTACTCGTCCACCGCTATGCGGCCGTGTTCCTTTGCGGTGTCGAGATCGGCGACCGGGGGAACGGCGGTCGTGCCCGCCGACCAGAACAAGGTGTGGCACGGCAGCACGGCTCCTGAGCCCAGCGTCGCCGAGGATTCGTCGGCATCGACGACGTGCTCACCGAGGATGACCCGCACACCGAGGCGTTCCAGCTTCTTCCTGGCGTAACGCTGGAGCTTCTTGTCGAAGGGCCCCAGCAAGGCGTCGCTGCCCTCGACCAGGGTGACCGAGGTGTGATGCTCGGCGACCCGGCGGTACTGGCGGGGCAGCACAGCTTTGGCCATTGTCGCCAACGCACCCGCGAACTCCACGCCGGTTGGGCCCCCACCCACCACGACGAAGCTGAGCAGCCGGCTGACCTCCTCGTCGTCGGGTGAGCTCTTCGCCTCGATCACCGCATCGATCATGTGCCGACGGATCCGCAGGGCCTCCGGGACGGTCTTCATCGGGAAGGAGAGACCCTCGATCTTGGAGTTGCCGAAGAAGTTGGTGGTCGACCCGGCGGCGATCACCACGTAGTCGTAAGCCAGGTCGTCCTGGCCGTCGAGGTGCACGACCTTGCCGTCCAGATCGATTCCCGTCACCTCGCCTTGCTGCACGGTGAGCGCGTGATGGTGGCCGACGACCTTTTCGATCGGGAACTCGACAGCGGCCGGGTCGATCAAGGCGTTCGCCACCTGGTAGAGCAACGGCGAGAAGGTGTGGTACGGGTAGCGGTCGACGAGGGTGACCCTCACCGGCTGGCCGCGCAGCTTCTGAGCCGCGCTCAACCCGCCGAAGCCCGCTCCCACGATGACCACGTGCTTTGCGTCAGACGCCATCTCTCCCCTGTCGGCCGTCATCCCCGCCGGCTGAGCCGGCCGGGTTCGCAACTCACCTCACTCCAGCCCGCACTCTTGCAGTGCCCGGCGGGTGAGCACACCGGCGAGATGCCGGCGGAACTCCTCCGAAGCCTGCACATCCGACGGCGGTGCAGCGCCGTCGGCAGCGAGGGAGGCTGCTTCGACCGCCCCAGCACCCGACGCCACAGCCCGCTCGGAGGCAGTCGCCCGCAGTGGGGTCGCGCCCATGTTGACCAAACCGATGCCGGCGCCCCCGTTGAGGGCCACCGCGGCCACCCCGACGATCGCCCAGTCCTGTGCCCGGCGGTTGAACTTCTGGAAGCTCCATGCGGTACCGCCCACGCAGGGCACCCTGATCTCGGTGAGCAACTCGTCTGCCCCGACGGCGGTCTCGAGGAAGCCTGTGAAGAACTCGTCCACACCCAGGGTGCGTTGCTCCCGGCGGCCTCGTATGACCAGCTCGCCTCCCAGCGCGATGACCACCGCCGCCAGGTCCGAAGCGGGGTCGCCGTGGACGAGCGAACCACCTATGGTGCCCCGGTGACGCACCTGCGGGTCGCCCACCTGCGAGGCGGCACGGGCGAGGAGCGGGGCATGCTCGAGCACCAGGGGGCTGATCTCGAGGTCGCGGTGACGGGTCAGTGCGCCGATCGCCAGCCAAGCGCCATCCACCCGTATGTAGGACAACCCCTCGATCCTGGCGATGTCGATCACCACGGCCGGCGCGGCCAGGCGCAGCTTCATCAGGGGCAGCAGCGAGTGCCCACCGGCCAACAGCTTGGCGTCGTCGCCGTGCTCGGCGAGCAGTTCGAGCGCATGCTCGGCAGTCTCGGCCCGCTCGTACTCGAAGCCGACCGGGATCATGCCGGTATCTCACCCGCCCCGGGGACGCTCGCAGCCGCCAGCACCGCCTTGACGATGTTGTGGTACCCCGTGCAGCGGCAGAGGTTGCCCTCCAGGCCCTCGCGGATCTCGCGCTCGGTCGGATCGGGGTTCTCTGCGAGCAGGCTGATCGAGGCCAGCACCACTCCCGGCGTGCAGTAGCCGCACTGCAGCCCGTGGTGCTCGTGGAACGCCTGTTGCATCGGGTGCATGTCGTCGACGGTCCCGAGCCCCTCGATGGTCGTGACGGACTGCCCGTCCACCTGCGCGGCCAGGATCGTGCACGATTTGACCGACTCGCCGTCCAGCAAGACGGTGCAGGCACCGCACGAGGTGGTGTCGCACCCGATGTTGGTGCCGCTGAGCCCGCACAGGTCGCGGATGAAGTGGACCAACAACAAGCGCGGCTCGTGCTCGTGCTCGTGCACCTCCCCGTTCACTTCCAGCCGGGTCCTCACGACAGTCCCCCCTGCTCGTCGGCGGCGACGGCATTCTACGGGGAAATCACCGTCAGGGCGTCACCCGCTGGAACATGCGCCAGGCGAAGATCGCGAAGAACGTCACCCCACAGGCGATGGATACCAGGCCGGGCCAGGTGCTCTCCCAGGCAACCTCGCCGATGAAGCCCTGGCGGGCCAGTTCCATGATGTAGGTCATGGGGTTGTACTTGGCGACGTGGGGCAGCCACCCCTGCATCAAGTCGACGGGCATCATCCCGATCGAGAGGAACATGGCGATGAAGACCCCGACCTGGACGAGACCACCGGCGGACTGCTTCTGGATGCGGTAGGTCACGCCCATCCCCCACAGTGCGGCGATCGCCGCCACCCCCCACGCGCCGAGCAACAACATCACGGCGGCCAGGATGCCCGCCGGTATGTCCATCCCTCCGATGGCGCCGATGAGCAAGACGATGGCCACAGGTATGACCGTGCGGAAGAGGACGAAGAAGACGTTGGCGCCTGCGATCGAGAGCCGGCTCGCCGGGGACAGCAGCAGCCTGTCGTAGAAGCCACCTTCGATGTCCCTGCCCAGCGCAAAGGAAGCACCGAGGCCGGTGAAGGCGGCACCCTGCAAGGCTGCGAACGGGCCCATCCACGACAAGATGTTGTCGGTCGGGTAGCCCGGGATCAGCACCAGCGCCGAGAAGGCGCCCGCGAAGGCGACCGTGAAGAACAGCGGCATGATGACCATGGGAATGGTCGCGGCGGGAATCCTCACCAGGTTGAGCCAGCTGCGCGCCGTCAGCCGCCAGACGATCGACCACGGCCGGGGCCGATGATGGTCGACACGGTCGCCGGCCGTGTCGGCCCGCTGCGCCACATCGACGGTCACGCCGCCACCCTCCAGCGCCTGCGAACCTGGGTGGTGGCGAACCACAGCCCCAGCAGGGCCAGCACACCCGAGATGCCCAGGGCCTTGGCGGCCTCGGTGAGGTCGAACCCGACGATGACCTGGTAACGAGCCCCGTCGATCATCCAGGTGAGCGGGTTGTTCTCGGCGATGGTGCCGTACCAGCCCGACATCAGCGCGGTCGGGAAGAAAGCCGAGCTCATGAAGAGGAAGATGAACACCAGCGGGAAGAACCCCTGTACCGCCTCGGGCTCACCGGTGCGGGCTCCGAGGCCTGCGGCGAGCCCACCGATGGCAGTCGCCAAGAACACGGCCATGACCACCAGCACCGCCACTCCCGGGATCCCCCCGCGGACCGTCCCACCGAAGGGCCACAAGATCCCCACGAACAGCAGCGCCTGGAAGGCGGCGAAGACCCAGCCTCCGGCAATGCGCCCGAAGAGGATGGCCGGCCGCGATACCGGAGCCGAGAGCAGCCGCTCGAAGAAACCGTTCTGGATGTCGGTGGTGAGCTCGTTGCCGCTGGCGATGGCACCGAACATCACGCCTTGGACGATCACCGACACCACCAGGAACTGCAGGTAGCTGGTGTCAGGCGGGAAGCCGGGGATCAGTGAGGCTCGTGACAGCGACGATGAGTTCACCGCCGCCAGCAGCAGCGGGAAGACGATGCCGGGGATCCACAGCTGGGGCTGGCGGAAGAAGCCGCGGATCGCCCGTGTAGACAGCGCCGCGGTCTGCACCAGCAGGGGCGGTGTTGCCGTGTGGACGTGCTCGGCGGACGTTTCGAGGCTGTCATCGACGCTCACTCCGCGGGCTCCTCGGCGTCTGCGGCGCCTTCGAGGCGGCGGCCGGTCGCATCGGCGAAGACATCATCGAGCGACGGCGAGTCCAGCTCCATGTGCTCGATGACGATCCCGGCCTCGTCGAGGGCGCGAACCACGTCGGCCATCCTCTCGGCTCCCCCCTCCAGCCCGATGGAGACCCGGCCGACCCGGGACGGCCGCTCCTCACCGAAGGCCTGCAACGTCTGCTCGGCGATCGCCTGCTGCTCATCGGCGACGTCGACACGCAGGGTCGGGGAGCCCACGGACTTCTTCAGCGCTGCCGGGTCGCCCTCGCGCACGATCTTGCCGTGGTCGATGATCGCGATGCGATTGGCGAGCTGGTCGGCCTCCTCGAGGTACTGCGTCGTGAGGAAGACCGTCGTGCCGTACTCCCGGTTGAGACGACGTACCTCCTCCCAGAGGTTCCGGCGGCTCATGGGATCGAGGCCGGTGGTCGGCTCGTCGAGGAACAACACGTCGGGCTCGTTCATCAAGGCGAGGGCCAGGTCGAGCCGGCGACGCATTCCACCGGAGTACTGACCGACCAGGCGAGGGGCTGCTTCGGTCAGCCCGACGCGCTCGAGGAGATCCTTGGCTCGCCGCGCGGCGAGCCGGCGGGGGATGCCGTGCAGGGTCGCCTGTAGGCGCAGCAGCTCCTTGCCGGTCATGAGGGGGTCGATGGCGGCGTCCTGGAGGGCGACTCCGATGACCTCGCGGACCTTGTCGGCCTGGGACTCCACGTCATAGCCCGCAACTCGCGCCGTGCCCGAGGTCGGCTTGAGCAGGGTGGTGAGCACGCGCACCGCGGTGGACTTGCCCGCCCCGTTCGGACCGAGGAACCCGAAGATCTCCCCCTTGTCGACGACGATGTCGATGCCGTCGACGGCGCGGATCTCGTCGAAGCAGCGGACCAGGGCCTCGGCTTCTATCGGCTGGACGGCAGCGCGGGTCATGACGGCACCTCGCCCGCCGTCGAGGCCTTTATCGCTGCCCACACCTTCTCGGCGGTGAGCGGCATGTCGAGATGGCGAACCCCGAAGACGGCCAGCGCGTCGCAGACGGCGTTGTGCACCGCCGGGGTGGCCCCGATGGTTCCCGCCTCGCCGATGCCTTTGGCCCCGAGGGGGTTGACCGGCGTGGGCGTCTCCAGGGCGACCAGGTCGAAGGAGGGTAGCTCGGTCGCCGAGATCATGGCGTAGTCGGCAAGATTCGTGGTCAGGGGATTGCCGGCTTCGTCATAGACCATCTCCTCCAGCAGCGCCTGGGCCACGCCCTGGGCGATGCCGCCGTGGCGTTGGCCTTCGGCGATGAGAGGGTTCAGCAACCGCCCCGAGTCGTCGCAGCTCACGAAGCGGGTGAGGTGGACCGCGCCCGTCTCGACGTCGACCTCGACCACCGCCAGGTGGGCGCCGAAGGGGAAAGTCGGCTGGCTCGCCTTGAAGCTGGCGGCCGCGTCGAGCCCACCCGAAGAAGCAGCGGCCTGCGCCAGCTCCGCCCAGCCCTTGGCCCGGGTGCGTGACCCGGCGACGTGAAAGGACGCGCCCTCGGCCTTGTCGAGAACAACCTCAACGGGTTCGGCCCCCAGCAGCTCGGCCGCCAAGCTCCGGGCGTACTCGGCGAGCTCGGCGGCGGCCTTCTTGACCGCCGCCCCTCCCAGCTGGAGCGAACGCGAACCGTAGGTCCCGCTGCCTTTGGCGACCTCCTCCGTGTCGCCGGTGACCACCCGGATCCGGTCGACGGGGATGCCAAGCTCGTCCGCGACGATCATCGACCAGGAGGTCTCATGCCCCTGGCCGTGGGGCGAGGTCCCCGAGTACACCGTGGCCGACCCGTCCTCGTGCACCCGCACCTCGGCGAACTCGGACCCGGGGAAGGGACCGGCTGTTATCTCCACGTAGGTGCACAGCCCGATGCCGAGCTGCACCGTCTCCCCTGACCTCCGGCGTCTGCGCTGCTCGGCTCTCAGCGCCGGGTAGTCCGCCTCGGCGAGAACCAGGTCGAGGGCCTTCTCGTAGTCGCCGCAGTCGTAGAGCAGCCCGGTCCCGGTCTCGTACGGAAAGGCGTCGGGAGAGATGAGGTTCTGGCGGCGCAGCTCGCTCGGATCCATCCCGATCTCGGCGGCGAAGACGTCGACGATCCTCTCTATCGCCTCGCTGGCCTCGGGCCGACCCGCACCCCGATAGGCCTCGGTCGGTGTGGTGTTGGTGACGACGGCGACCCCTCGCGTCTCGACGCGATCGAACTGATAGACGCCCGGCGCCATCGACGCGGTCTGGCTCGGCATGAAAGCCCCCAGGCTCGGGTAGGCACCGACGTTGGCGATGGTGACGAGCCGGTAGGCCTGCAGGTCGCCGGTACGGCTGCCGCCGATGGTGGCGATGTTGAGTTGGTCGCGTCCGTGCCCCATCGCCACCATGTTCTCCGTGCGGGTCTCGGTCCAGCGCACCGCTCGACCGATCCGGCGGGCGACCCACGGGAGGATCATGTCCTCGGGGTACTGGTTGATCTTCGGGCCGAAGCCACCGCCGACGTCAGGGCAGATGAAACGGACGTACTCGCGGTCGATGCCATAGATGCCGGCCAGCCGGTTCCGTGAGTTGTGCGGGTTCTGGTTGCTTGACCACATGACGAGGGTCTCGCCGTCCCACACCGCAGCTGTCGAACGGACCTCCAGGGGGCACGCCGCCAGGCGCTGGTTGACGATGCGCTGCTCGACGACCACCTCGCAACCGGCGAACAGGTCCGGGTCGCCACCGTCGCCGTAGCTCACGGAGATGTTCGAGCCGAACTCGGGGAAGAGAAGCGTCTCCTCCTCCATGGCCTGCTCGGCTGCGGTGATCACCGGCAGGGGCTCGTAGTCGACGAAGACCAACTCGGCTGCGTCCTCGCCCTGGTGGGGATGGTCGGTCACCACGATGGCGATTGGTTCCCCGACGAAGCGGACCACACCCGACGCGAGCCACGGCCGTCGCATCTCTTCGGGGAACAGCGGAGGGATGACGAGCGGTGGGGGGTCGATGTCGATGTCGGCGGCGGTGAACGCTGCGACGACGCCGGGTGCTTCCAGCGCGGCCGCGACGTCGATCGAGTTGACCCTGGCGTGAGCCTCGGTCGAGCGGACGAAGCTGACGTGAGCGGCCCCTTGGAGACGGGGGTCGTCGACGTCGGCCGTGTACCTGGCACCGGTGGTGAGCAGCTCGGGATCCTCCTTGCGAAGCAGGCGATTGCCCAGGATGCTCACGACTCCCCCTTCCTCCCGTTGGAGATCGTCAGGAGGTTACCCGGCGAACCCGACGACACCGACTTCGGGAGCCGGGAGGTAC
This sequence comes from Acidobacteriota bacterium, assembly GCA_003577145.1. Taxonomy (GTDB): domain Bacteria; phylum Actinomycetota; class Acidimicrobiia; order Acidimicrobiales; family Microtrichaceae; genus ATN2. The sequence goes on from QEUP01000011.1 coordinate 7,947, forward strand.
TACCGTGCGGGGGTACCCGTGCCTGCCGTCGGCGCAGAGAGAGGAATGAATGGATGTGCTGTCTGGTCGCCCTGCTGCTCATGGGAGCTCCCCGTATCGCCTTGTTCCTGTGGTGGCTGTTCGACGACGCCAGGCTGCAGATCGCCTTCGACTCGTTCATCGTGCCGTTCCTGGGCTTCTTGTTCCTGCCCTTTGCCACCCTGCTGTATGCGATTGCCTATGATCCGATCGAGGGTGTGACCGGCATCGGTTGGCTGCTGGTGGTGCTCGGGTTCCTGCTCGACCTCAGCTCGTGGTTCGGGGGTGGCGAGTCGGCGCGGCGACGCCAAGCCGCAGCTGCCTAGAGATCGGTCGGGTCGCGGCCAACACGATCCCCCGGGCTTCGGGCGAATGACCAGGCTCAGACGTCGAGCTGGAACACCTCGTGGTGGGGAAGCCCTGCGATCGGGTTGACCTCACCGCTTTCGATCGTCGCGACCACCAAGGCGAACGGCGACAGAGTCGCCTTGCCTACCGTGAAGATCCGCTGTCCGTCCTCGCTCCAGCGGGGGACCGACAGGAAACGCCCGTATTCGATGTCCTCGACAGCGCCGGTGAGGCTGACCTCGTCGGGATCGAAGGACTGGGTGGCGATCCACGAGCCGAACGGCAGGAGGAGCGGTCCCTCGTCGTACTCGATCCATGCGAGGGATCGACCGTCTGGTGAGAAGTACGGATCGGACCGGAACTGCGGATCATCGCTCAGACGGGTTGCAGCAGTGCCGACCGGTTCGTCGTTCTCGACGCCGGGGTCGATCACGTAGAGGTCGAGGCACTTCAGGGGGGTATCGCAGTCCTCGTCGGTGCCGTCGTAGCCGATGAACGCTATGGCCGAGCCATCAGGCGCCCAGGACGGGTCCGCCGCCAGGCCACCGTGATCGGACCAGTTCGTGAGACGACGGATCTCGCCGGTGAAGACGTTCAGGATGTAGAGGTCGTAAGCAGTCGTGTCCGTCGACTGGCTGGCGAAGAAGACGACCTGGTCCCCGTCGGGGGACCATTCGGCGTGGCTCAGCGCGGTGAAGGTGATGCCGCTGCTCGGATCCGCGTCGTTCACCTCGAGGATCCGGGTGCGGTGCTCGCCGGTGGCGTCGGCGATCCACAGCCCGCGTCGATCGGCATGGGTGTCGGTGTGACCGTCGGGCAACGAGTGGTAGAGCAGGTGGGTGCGGTCCGGCGAGATCCGGGGCCACACGAAGTTCAGCTCGTCCCTGCCCGAGGGCTCGTCGGCAATCAGCACCTCAGGGGCAGGATCGTCGAACGACGTCAGCCAGATGTCCTCACCTCCCGCTCCGGGGCTCTGGGTCTCGATGGCCGAATAGACGACGACCTCACCGGGTACCGTTGCGGGAGCGGAGACGAACCCTTCCTCGTACCAGGTACCGGTGGTTCGCGTCGACGGGAAGGTGGCCGTGACCCGACCGTCGGCGCGGTTCACTGCCAGCACGTCGTCGACACCGTCGCCGTCGACGTCGCCGCTCACGTAGCGGTCCGCCTCGGGCAGCTCGGTCAGGTGCTCGGGGTCGGAGAAGGATCCGTCCCCGGCCGAGGCGAGGACCAGGCTGGGGGCCTGCGGGTCCTCGGCGACCACGGCCGCCAGGTCGTCGCGACCGTCCCCGTCGAAGTCCCCCAGCAGCAGCGCCTCGCTGTCGACGGCGAACCCGCCGTCGCTCCACCGCCGGGTGGACCCGTCCTTGGGCACCACCACGTCGACGTTGCCCGCAGCCGTGTCGATCGCGAGGATCTCGTCGGTCCCGTCCCCGTCGACGTCTCCGCTCGAATAGGCGGGCGCGACCGGGACCGTCGACGCCTGCTCGTCGAAGGCAAAGCCCGAGCCGGTGGACACGCCCAGGGACAACGAGCGGCCGGCGTCTCCCTGCGGGCCGAGGACAGCCAGGTCGGTGAGCCCGTCGCCGCTGAACTCACCGGCGAGGGCCTCCTCGGCACCGGCACCGAAGCCGCCGCCGAACCAGTCCTGGACCGTCGTGGTCAGCGCTCCTTGCGAGGCGCCGCTCAGGCCCACGCTCACCGAGCCCTCACCGAGATCGACCGCTATCAGATCTGCGAGCCCGTCACCGTTCACGTCGCCCACCGAGGGCTGCTGGTGAGCGAAGGGGGCGAACCAGTCCTGGACCCGCTCCTGCTCGCCGAACCGGGTCGTGCCGTCCGACAGCGCCACGTACACGTCGCCTGTCGATCCTTCGACGTCATCGAGCGGCAGGCCCCCCTGGGTGAACACGACGGTGTCAGCGTCGCCGTCCCCGTCGAGGTCACCGCTGTCGAAGACACCCGGAGCGTCGAAGTCGGTATCGCTGCCCACCTCCTCCAACTCGACCCGGTCACCCGGGGGAGGCCGGCCGGCGATCAGGCGCAGGACCACAACACCGACGACGAGGAACACAACGAGCGCGCCCGCAGTGATGAGGACGGCACGCAGGCAGGAAGGTCGCGACTTCAGGTCGTTCACAATGGGGGAGAAACCTGCTGGGGGATACTGCTCACCGGTGTACCACGCCCTGCCTCGCCACAGGCGTCGCCGGTCCTCAGGACCCTAGGGGGAGGGCCAGCACGGTCCCGCCGCTCGTCGCGACCACGAGCTGGCCACCCACCACGACCGGCTCGGCCGTGAGGGGGACACCCAGGTCGGCCATGACCACCGCGTCGGTGCCGTCGGCGGCGATGCGGTGCACTCGGCCGTCGGCGGCGACTTGAACCAGCGAGTCACCCGCGACGACCGGCCCGGCGGGACACGCCTGGCCCGCCCTGCGGTACGGACCCATCGGAACCAGGGCCTCGCCGCCGAGCTGGCGGGACCAGATCCTCTCGCCGCTTTCGACGTCGAAGCCGTGAACAGAACCAACCCCGGTGGACGCGACGAGCAGCTCGCCGAGAACCACGGCCTGTCCGGCGGGAAACGCCGCGTCCAGGCGGCCTCGCCAGCGACGCTCACCCGTGGCGGCGTCGATGCGCTCGATGCCACCACCGAGCCGCATCACGACCACGTCCTGCCCGTCCGGCAGGCGCAGGAAGTCAGCCCCCGGCGAGGCGGCTTCGGGCTCGTGTACCCAGCGGGTCTCCCCCGTCGCCGGATCGAGCCCGAAGGTGTTGGGCGAGAACAATCCGAAGCCGAACACCAGCGTCTCGCCCTGATACGTACCGGCACCGTAGGTGGAGACGTTCTCGGGATTCGACAGGTCGTTGCGCTCCCAGATCCGGGAACCGTCTGCCAGCGAGAGAGCGGCGTAGCAGGGAACGGCGCCGGAGGCGACCTTGCCGTCGAAGATCACGGGTGCGGGATGCACCCACATCATCAGCGGATCGCCGATCTGTGCCTTCCAGCGGACCTCACCGGTAAGGGGGTCTGCTGCGGTCACCGCGCCGTGGACGGTGACGGCCACCACGGGGTCGTCGGCATCACCGCTCTCACCACCGGCCCACACCACACCCGCCTTGACGGGACCTTCCAGCACCACATCCCAGCGCAGCTCGCCGCTGTCGGCATCGAAGGCCGTCAAGCCACCGACGGCCCGGTCGTCGTCTGACCACGCGACGACCACTCCGCCGTCGGCGATGGCTGCGGGTTCGGCCAGATGGCACGCACCCGGCAGGGTGGCGGACCACCGCGGCCTTCCCGGCTGTTCCGGGACCGGATCCTGTGCTGAGGGGACGGTGCCGAACGTCACCCGGTCCAGAGCAGCGGGCCCACCGGCGACCACGGTGCGCATGGCGAGGGACTCGCCGTCCCATCTGAACAGCCGCACGTGAGGCGGATGCCAGTCGAATCCCCCGAAGGTGGCGTTGCCGGTGTTGACGTGCAGAGCGCCGTCGACCCGTACGACTCGACTCGTGTGCCAGTGGCCCGAGAGCGAGCCGAGCAGCCGCACGTGGGGCGCAGCCGCTCTCAGCCGGTCGAAGAAGTCCCGGGGCATCTGATCATGGGACAGCAACAGGACCGGCGTGCCCTCAGGCGCGGTGTGCAGGTCAGCCGCCAGCCAGCGTTCCTGTTCGACCCGATCGATGCCGAGCCGGTGGCTGAACCAGTCCACGGCCACGATCCGCAGGCCCCCCCGGGTGAGCGACCACCAGCGCGGTCCCACCGCCGCCTCCCAGCGCCAGAAGGTCGCGGTTCCCATGCCGCGCGAGTCGACCGGGTCGTCGCGCTCCTCTGCCGCGTGCAGGTGGCCGTAGTGGTCGTGATTGCCGGCGATGGCGTGCACAGGGACAGGGGACCTCGCCGCCACCTCTGCCAGCATGACGAACTCGTCGAAGGTCCCGTGGTCGGTGAGATCCCCGGTGAGCAGGGCGAACCTGACGTCCTGCTCGGTGCCGACCGCCAGATCGATGGCCGCGCTCAGCTGCCCGGGACTGGTCAGCGGTCGATGCGCGAGGTTGCCGTCGTCATCGACACCGAATGGGCTGTCCGCGAAGGGCACACGGGCCGGTTCCGGGACCGTGCTCATGTGGGTGTCGGTGAGCTGGGCGAACCTGAACGGCGGAGCGTGATCGGCCGGCACCAGTTCGAAGTCGAACCGCCCGCCGGGCTCACTGGAACGAGCGAACCAGGAAGAGCACTCGTAACCATCGGGGCGGGAGACCCACACGAAGCCGGGCCTGGCATCGCGAATCGCATAGCGCCCCTTGCCGTCGCTGAGCGCCACGGTCTCGCCGTCGCTGACCGACACGCCCTCGAGGCCCCGGCCGGAGCTGCTCGTGATCCGTCCGGCGATCTCGATGCCCCGTTCGTGCGTCATGGCTCCCTGCGTAGCACCAAGGCGTCCTGCTCACGAACGGGTATCGGCGAGGTGCTCCTCGAGCGCGTCGAAGGGCCAGACGTCCGGCAGATCGATCTCCGGAGGGGGCGTGGGCAGGATTCCGTAGGGCTCCTCGCCGGGATAGACCATGCCGTAGTCACCGCGTGCGATCTCCTCGACCGCTTCGGAGCTCTGCAGGTCCTCGACGCGGGCCTCGAGCCGCTGACGCTCGTCGTCGAGGCGGTGCAGTTCGTACTCGGCATCGGCGATGGACGCGCGCTGGGCGAAGTACGTCCGAGTGGGGAACACCACGATCAGCAGCACCCCCAGCACGACCACCGCGGCCGCGACGGCTGCCAGCACTCGCCGCAGGCGCCTCACGTCCCGGCCTTCCCTCGCGCCAGCGCCGAGGCGCCCCAGAAGGCGGCGGACTCGCCGAGATCGTCTTCGATGCGCAGCAACTGGTTGTACTTGGCTACCCGGTCGCTGCGCGCCGGCGCGCCCGTCTTGATCTGCCCGCAGTTGGTGGCCACCGCGAGGTCGGCGATGGTGGTGTCCTCTGTCTCGCCGGAACGGTGGGACATGACCGAGGTGTACCCTGCCCGGGTGGCCATCCCGACGGCGTCGAGGGTCTCGGTGAGCGATCCGATCTGGTTGACCTTGATGAGGATCGAGTTGGCGATGCCCTCGTCGATGCCGCGGGCGAGGCGTTCGGTGTTGGTCACGAACAGGTCGTCACCGACGAGTTGCACGCGAGCACCGATGGCGTCGGTCAGCGCCTTCCAGCCCACCCAGTCCTCTTCGCTCATGCCGTCCTCGATCGAGACGATGGGGTACTTGGCGCACCACCGCTCCAGGTATTCGGCGAACTCGGGGGCGGAGAGGCTCCGGCCTTCGCCGGCAAGGACGTAGCTGCCGTCCTTGTAGAACTCGCTCGACGCGGCATCGAGGGCTATGGCGAGGTCAGTGCCGGGTGCGAAGCCCGCCTGCTCGATGGCGTCGCAGAGGAGTTGCACGGCCTCCTCGTTCGAGGCGAGGTCGGGAGCGAAACCACCCTCGTCACCGACGGCGGTCGAGAGCCCCTTGTCGTGCAGCACGCGCTTGAGCACGTGGTAGCACTCCACGCCCCACTGCAACGCCTCCCCGAACGAAGCCGCTCCGACCGGCATGAACATGAACTCCTGGACGTCGACGTTGTTGTCGGCATGCTCCCCGCCGTTGAGGACGTTCATCATCGGCACCGGCAGGACGTGGGCGTTGGTGCCGCCGACGTAGCGGTAGAGCGGGAGGTCCAACTCGTCCGCGGCGGCCTTGGCGACCGCCAGCGAGACCCCGAGAACGGCGTTGGCCCCGAGGCGAGCCTTGTTGTCGGTGCCGTCGATGCCGGCCATGATCTGGTCGACCTGGCGCTGCTCCGCGGCATCGACGCCGACCAGCGCGTCGGCCAACTCAGCGTTCACGTGCTCCACCGCAACCGACACGCCTTTGCCGCCGTAGGCGTCACCGCCGTCCCTCAACTCGACGGCTTCGAAGGCCCCCGTGGATGCACCTGAGGGAACGATCGCCCGGCCGCGGGCCCCGGAGGCGAGCATCACCTCGACCTCGACGGTCGGGTTGCCGCGCGAATCGAGGACCTGGCGGCCGGCGATGAACTCGATGCTGCTCACTGGTTTCTCCTGGGTGTTGCTCAAGGCTAGTGGCGGACCAATCCGAGCACAGGTACCCCCACCCTGCAAAGACGCGGCACTTCGGCCACGACCCGTGAGGGGCTCGTCACCCTGTGGAATCCGTGGCCCCGGTCATCTCCGACCAGAGCGCCGCCATCTCGTCCGCGGAGCGTTCTGGGAACTGCCGGCCCCGCCGTCTGGCGAGCTGCTCCCATTCCCGGCAACGGTTGCGAAGGCCCGAGGCCGTGAGGCGAAGGGCGTCCTCGGCGTCCACCCCGGCCGCCAAGCAGACCTGCACCAGCGCCACGAGCACCCGCCCGATCTCCTCGCCGCTCACCTCCGTGCCGAGCTCCGCGACGAGCTCCACCAGCCGTAGCCGGTCTGCTTCGGCCGCCACTGGGTTCAGGCCGAGCGCGGCTGCGCTCCTCAGTACCTCGGTGCTCAGCGCCAACGCCGGAAGTGCCTGCGGTATCGCCTCCATCACGCCCCGCTGCGGCTTCTCGTCTCGTTTGATCTGCTCCCAGTTCCGCCGGACCTCTTCGGCGTCGGCAGCCTCCACGTCGCCGAAGACGTGGGGGTGGCGCGCCCGGAGCTTGTCGTGCACGACGCGGGCTACATCGGCGAGGGTGAAGCGACCCTCCTCGGCGGCGATGGTGGCGTGGAAGACGACCTGGAACAACAGGTCGCCGAGCTCCTCCTCGAGCTGATCGAAGCCGCCTGCGGATTCGGGGTCCAGCCCGTCTATCGCCTCGAGCACCTCGTAGGTCTCCTCGAGCAGGTAGCGCTTCAGGGACGCATGGGACTGCTGCCGATCCCAGGGGCATTCCTCCCTGAGCCGCCGGACCAGCTCGGCAAACCGGCTCAGCTCGACGGCGATGGGCGCAGCCAGCTCCGGGATGTAGACGGAGGTGAGGTGATCCGTGGCCACGAGACGATCGAGCTCGTCCCAGCTGACGTCGTAGATCCGTTCCTCGGGGAGGCCGAGGTGGTGAAGGACCGTCACCGGATCTGCCGGGGGTTCATCCACCGCCAGCTTCATCTCCGAGAGAACCATCCGGTTGTCGCATTGGGCCACCAGCAGAGGGCCGCGCTCGCCCGCGGCCTCCACGCCGAAGCGCCGGCCGTCCACCAGGCGGACTCCTTCAGCCACCGGATCCAAGCGCAGCCGGGCCCAAGCCAGGTCCGCGAAGGAGAGCGCCGGTACCACCATGGTCGCAACCCGGTCGTCGCTGACCAGCAATCCCACGGTGGTCTCGGCCACCAGTGGCGAACCTGGAACCGCATAGAGGATCCGCCCGTGGCTATCGGCTGCATCGAGCAGGTCGGCTGCCATGCGCTCGTAGGCCTCGTCGAACGAGCCGGCCGCCTCGTAGACATGGTCGAAGCTGTGGCATCTTCCGAGCACCCCTACCGACGGGTGCCGCGCGGTGCGGACGAAGCGGTGCTCGGTCGACGCGATTGCTTCGAGGGTGCCGGCCGTCACCAGGTCGGGTCCCGCAGGACCCAGCCCGACTATGACGACCTCGGGCTTCACCCCAGCTCGAGTGTGTCGAGATCCGGCGCTCCCGACGCCGGCCGCGGACCCTCGGGTGGCACCACCTGCAAGGTGCTCGGATCCCATTTGCCGATCGTCTTGTCCACGGTGATGTCCGCCTCGGCGGCGGCGAGCACGGCCACTGTGGTAGCCGGATCCTGGAGGGATTGGGCTGCGAGATCGTCGACGAGATCCTCGAATTCGGTGCCCGTCCCCTGATCCAGGTGGAATATCACGTAGCCGGTCGCCGGTGTCCCGCTCGCGGTAGCCGTCTCGACCTTCTCAACCTCGGTGACCTCGCCCTCGGTGGACAGAGCCAGAACCGCGTCGGCGGTCTCCTGGGAGAGCCCCATCTCGGTGGTGAGGTTCTCCCCGGTGACACAACCGATCTCGGAGCCGCCCTGCAAGCTGGACGGGTTCGGAGCTGCCAGCGCATCGGCCTGGAGCTGTGCCAGCGCCTCGTCGAATGTCACGTCGCCCGCAGCAAGCGCCGCGCGCGTCGCTTCGGCTTCGGCTTCGGTGTCAAAGGAGAGCGCGCTCACACAGCGCATGTCCTCGAGCTGTTCGAACTGCTCGTCCGGGAGGGAGTCATAGAGCGTGCGCAGCTCTTCCTCGGTGAAGGTGTTGCCCTCGCCACCGCCCTCGACCGGCGTGTAGTGCACCTGCAGGCCGAATGCCAGGATCTGCAGCTCTACCTCGTCCTCGCTACCGAGCTGGCTGATGTCGGTCATCCCCTGCGCCTGAGCAGCCTCGAGGAAGGCACCTCTGTAGTCGTCGGTGGTTATGCCGAGGTCTTGCGCCGCTTGGGCGATCAGGGTTCCCTGGATCTGCTGCGTCAGGGCGACGGCGACGTCGGCGATCTGCACCCCTTCGCTCTCGTCTGCCGCCGCCGTGTCGGCGGTCGCCGGCTCGGCCTGGCTCTCGACGAGCTCGTACACCTCGTCACGGGTGATCGCCTCGCCGTTCACGGTGGCAAGGTCTCCGCTGTTCAAGACGCCACAGGAGCTCGCCGCGAGGCTGCCGGTGGCGATGAGGAGGATCAGGAACCGACTCACAGACCGCCGATGGTACGGACTCGCGCCGTTCCCGGTCGATTTGGGCAGACGATCAACAGAAGGCGTCGAGGAAGGCCAGCACCTCCGACGCCGTTGCCCTTCCGCCGCTCACCGGGAGGTGGACCTGAGCAAGGTCCTCCTTGTAGAGCGCCCCCTTGTGGAGCCTCGCCAGCCTCACCTGCTTGGAGGCCTTCAACTGCAGCGGTGCGAGGCGGGCCACCCAGTCGGGCCCACCCATCCCTGTCCCCCTGGTCACGGTGACCTCGCTGACCCCAGTCCGTATGCAGGCTGCCCGCAGGCGGGCCACGTCGAGCAGTGCCTCGGCCACCTCGGGCATGGGACCATACCGGTCGACCCACTCGGCGGCGATGTCGGCGACCTCCTCCGCCGTGTCCACCGAGGCCAGCCGGCGGTAGGCCTCCAGGCGCAGCTCCTCCTTGGCCACGTAGTCCACCGGCAGGTGGGCGTCGAAACACAGCTCGAGCTTGACCTCCACGGGTTCGCTCGGCTCCTCACCCTTCAGCTCTGCCACGGCCTCGGTGACCATCTGGCAGTAGAGGTCGTAGCCGACCGCCGCGATGTGGCCTGACTGGTGGGTGCCCAGGATGTTGCCCGCACCACGGATCTCCAGGTCGCGCATGGCGATGCGAAATCCCGATCCCAGCTCGGTGCTCTCCCCGATCGTCCGCAGGCGCTCATAGGCCTCCTCGGTGAGGACCCGGTCCTGGGGTGTGAACAGGTAGGCGTAGGCCCGCTGACCTGCCCTGCCCACCCGACCCCTCAGCTGGTGGAGCTGACCGAGCCCCAGCAGATCGGCCCGGTCCACGACCAAGGTGTTGACCGTGGGCATGTCGATGCCTGATTCGATGATGGTGGTGCACACGAGAACGTCGTACTCGCCTTCCCAGAAGTCCAGCACGACCCTCTCCAGAGAGGCCTCGTCCATCTGCCCGTGCGCGACGGCTACCCGTGCCTCGGGCACGAGCCCGCGGAGATCAGCCGCGACATGCTCGATGTCCATGACACGGTTGTGGACGAAGAAGACCTGACCCTCGCGCAACAGCTCCCGGCGAATGGCCTCGGCGACGGCTCGCTCGTCGTACTCACCCACGTAGGTGAGGATGGGTTGGCGCTCCGCCGGTGGGGTGTCGATGATGGTGAGGTCGCGGATCCCGGTGAGGCTCATCTCCAGTGTGCGCGGAATCGGAGTGGCAGTGAGCGTCAGGACGTCGACGTCGGTCTTCAGCTTCTTGATCGCCTCCTTGTGATGAACACCGAACCGTTGCTCCTCATCGAGTATCAGCAACCCCAGGTCCTTGAAGCCGACGTCTTCGCTCAGCAGCCGGTGGGTGCCGATGACCATGTCGACCTGACCTGATCGGAGGCCCTCCACGACCTTCCTGGCCTGACCGGGGGTGAGGAAGCGACTGAGGACCTCTACTCGGACCGGATAGCCGGCATAGCGATCACCGAAGGTCTGGAAGTGCTGCTGCGCGAGCAGTGTGGTCGGTACGAGCATCGCCACCTGCTTGCCGTCTTGCATCGCCTTGAACGCGGCCCGAATCGCAACCTCGGTCTTCCCGAACCCCACGTCACCGCACACCAGACGATCCATCGGTGGCGCCTGCTCCATGTCCTGCTTCACCTCGTCGATGGCCTTTTGCTGGTCGGGCGTCTCCTCATAGGGGAACGCATCCTCGAGCTCCCGCTGCCATGGAGTGTCGGCGCTGTAGACGTGGCCCCCGGCGTTGACCCTCTTCTGGTAGAGGACGACGAGCTCCTGGGCTATCTCCTGTACCGCAGATCTGACGCGGGCCTTGGCTTTCTGCCAGTCGGTACCGCCCATCCGGCTGAGGCTGGGTGAATCGCCTCCGGTGTAGTGGCGGACCGCGTCGATCTGGTCGGACGGGACATAGAGCCGGTCGTCTCCCCGGTACTCCAGTAGCAGGTAGTCGCGCTCGACCCCGCCTATCGCCCGCTTCACCATTCCCCCGTAACGGGCAACGCCATGCTGGTGGTGCACGACGAAATCACCCGGCGCGAGGTCATCGAAGAACCGTTGGGCGTCGCGACGCCGGGGCTCGGCCCGGCGGTGGGCCCGGCGGCGACCGGTGACATCGGCCTCGGCCAGCACAGCCAGCCTCACGTTCGGCAGGACGAAGCCGCGCTCGAGGGGAGCGACGACGATGGATCCACCGGGCTTGGTCAGGTCGAAACCGGCATCCGAGTCAGCCGAAAGGGTGAGGCCCCGTTCGCCGAGAAGCCCCTCGAGACGTTTGGCGCTACCCGCCCCGTCGGCACAGACCACGAGCGTGTACCCGTCGGCGAGCATGCCACCGAGCTGTCTGATCAGTCCGCTGCCGTCGCCTGCGACCGGCTGCCAACCGGACGCGTTCACGGTGGGCACATCGGGTCCTTCGGGGACCGAGGTCAAGGTCCACGCCGGCGCGTCGGTGTGTGAGAGCAACCGGTCGAAGGGCAGGTGCAACTCGGGGAACATCTCATCCTCGACGGCTGCGCCCCAGGTCCGAGCCAGGGTTCCGGCGAGATCGTGCTCCTCGGCGATGATGTCTGTGGCTCGGTCCCGAATCCGACCGGGTTCGACCAGCAGCACGAGGGCATCGGACCCCAGCAGGTCGAACAGGACGTGCTCCTTCTCGGTCAGCCACGGCAACCACGATTCCATGCCGTCGAAGGTCTCCCCGTCGGCCAACCGCTGCCACTGCTCCCGGCCCCACGGAGCGCTGCTGATCAGGGCCTCGGCCCGTTGTCTCACCTCCGCGGTGGGCAACAGCTCTCGGCAGGCATGGATCTCGACCTCGGAGATGTCCTCTGTGGAGCGCTGATCGGCCACCGAGAAGCGCGTCATCCGGTCGATCTCGTCTCCCCAGAGATCTATCCGCACCGGAGCGTCAGAGGTGCTGGGGAACACGTCGATAATCGATCCTCGTACTGCCAGCTCGCCCCGGTGCTCGACCTGGTACTCCCGCCGGTAGCCGGCTGCCACGAGAGCTTCGACGAGCCCGACGGAATCGAGGACGGCCCCGCGGCGAACTCTGACGGGATCGACGTCCTCCACATGGGGACCGAGTCGCTGGACCAGCGCCCGAGCCGAAGCAACGAGCACTCGGGGGACCTGCTCGGGTCGACGCAGACGCGACATCACCCGGAGGCGTCGACCCATCGTCTCCACGCTGGGGCTCACCCGCTCGAACGGAAGCGTCTCCCAGGCAGGGAACAGCTCGACCTGATCGCGACCGAGGAACTGGCCGAGGTCAGCGGCGAGCCGTTCGCTCTCGGCCGTGGTCGGGACCGCTATGACGAGCGGACGGCGGCTGCTCACGTCCGCGATGGCAGCGGCGACGATGGCCCGGGCCGGCTCGGCTACAGCGAGGACCGCGCTCGTCCGGCCCAGCACACGCGCCAACGCCGGCTCCTCGCGAACCAGGCGCGGCAGTTCAACCAGGGGTACGGTCGGCATTGAACTGCTCCATGGCCCGGCTGACGCCTCCGGCCAGGATGACCTCCACCGCGTCGGCCGCCTCGACGATGCCTTGTTCGAGCAGGTCGCGGTCCCGTCCCGGCGGTACCCGCAGGACGTGGTCGGCACCGTGTTCCTTGCTGGGCGGCTTGCCGACCCCGATCCGCACCCTGAGGAAGTCGGCGGAATGGAGGTGGGAGGTGATCGACCTGAGCCCGTTGTGCCCCGCGAGGCCCCCGCCCACCTTGACCTTGATCCGGCCGGGTGGCAGGTCCAGCTCGTCGTGGATCACCACCAGACGGGTGAGGTCGGCGATGCCGAACCTCCTCACCAGCTTCTGCACCGACTGCCCCGACTCGTTCATGAACGTCTGGGGGAACCCCAGGGCAACCTGCCGGCCGTCGATCCTGACCACGTCGACGAGGGCGAGCTCTTTGCTCTTGCGCAGGCGTCCGCCGTGACGCTCGGCGAGCAGCCCCACGGCCTCGGCACCGACGTTGTGGCGGGTTCCCTCGTACTCGGGTCCGGGATTGCCCAGACCTACGACGAGCAGGTCCGCTGGCGTCCCCCGCCGCTCGGCTCGTTCGCCTCTCCTTCGGCCTCTCCGGGAGAGGGGCATCAGCCCTCTTCGTCGGGCTCTCCGCCGCCGGCCTCGGCGGCCTCGCCTTCGGCCACTTCGCCCTCTTCGCCCTCGACGACTTCGCCCTCTTCGCCCTCCGGCACCTCTTCTTCCTCGACGAGTGCCGCCCGGGTGAGCGTCGCCGCGACCACGGGGTCGTCAGGGTTGACATCGGTCGTGACGCCAGCTGGAAGGACGAGGTCCCTGACCATGTAGGTGTCGTCCATGGTCATGTTGGTCACATCGATCTCGAGCCGGTCGGGTATGGAGTCGGGCCGGCAGTGAACGGTCAGCGAGGTCAGCACCTGCTCGGTGATGCCCTCGGCCGCATGCACCTCGCTCGCCTCACCGACGACCGAGATGGGCACCTCGACGGTGACTTCTGCCGTGGGGTCGATGCGGAGGAAGTCCACGTGGATCACGTCACGCCGGACCGGATCCCTCTGCAGATCCTTGACGAGGCTCAGCTGGCTCTCACCGTTGATCTGGAGGTCGATCAGCGCGTTGAGGCCCGCGTCGGTGGTGAGGGCGCGCCGCAGGTCCGGGTAGGCAACACTCACCACGACCGACTCCTGGCCCAATCCGTACACGACTCCCGGTACGCGTCCCTCCGAGCGCAGACGCTTCGACGATCGCGTGCCGAGCGCCCGTCCTGTGTCGGCGACGACAGTGACCTGATCCATGATGATCTCCTACGGGGTGGAACGGGCCGACGACTCCGGGCGGGTGTGCGGGCAAGTCGCCCTACGTCGGGCCGGCTTGCGATTCTACCGAAGCCGGGGCGAACCGGGCCAGCGTGCTGCTGGTCGCCGCGGGCGCTCAGCTCTGGTTGGCGCCGTCGAAGATCTCCGAGACGGAGGTGTCCTCGAAGACCGCGTCGAGAGCGTCGGCGATGATGCGTGCCGCCGAGAGGACCTCGATCTTGTCGATGTCCTTGTCGGGGGGGAGCGGCAAGGTGTTGGTCACTACCAGCTTCTCCAGCACGGAGTTCTTGAGCCGGTCGATCGCAGGGTCGGAGAACACGCCGTGGGTAGCGGCCGCGTACACGTGCTTGGCCCCGTGCGCCTTGAGCTGCTCGGCGGCCGCCACGATGGTGCCGGCGGTGTCGATCATGTCGTCGATCAGCACACAGGTCCGGCCCTCGACCTCGCCCACGACCTCGCGGGCCTCGACCAGGTGCTTCTCGCCTTTGATCCGCCGCTTGTGGACGATTGCGAGGTCTGCCTCGAGCCGGTTGGCGTACCGCTCGGCCACCTTCACCCGCCCGGCGTCGGGGGAGACCATCACCAGATCGCCGTCGAGGTTCTCCTCCATCCACTCGACGAGGACCGGCATGGCTGTGAGGTGGTCGACGGGTCCGTCGAAGAAACCCTGGATCTGACCGCTGTGCAGATCGACGCTTACGAGTCGCTTCGCTCCGGCAGTTGCGAACATGTTGGCCAGCAGCTTGGCGGTGATCGGCTCGCGTCCCTCAGCTTTGCGATCCTGTCGGGCGTAGCCGAAGAACGGGGCCACCACGGTGATGCGCTTGGCGGAGGCACGCCGCGCGGCATCGACCATGATGAGGTGCTCCATGATGGCGTCGTTGATCGATAGCCCGTCGCAGCTGGCGTGGGTCTGGATGATGAAGACGTCGCTGCCCCGGATCGACTCGCCGTACCGGCAGTGCAGCTCGCCGTTGGCGAAGGCCGACAGCTCGACAGGACCGAGAGCCTCCCCCAGCTCGGCGGCGATCTCCTCGGCCAGCGGTCGGTTTGACCGCCCGGAGACCAGGGTCAGCTTCTTCTTGGTGAGCAACTCCACGGCATTGCCTCGTGTGGTCTCGGCCCGGTGCTCGGAGCCGAGCTCGTGGTCATGGCACTAGTTTGGCTGCCCGCGGCCCGAATGTCCTACTTCCTCAGCTGAGGAAATCGTCGGCGTCGGGCCCGTGGGCAGTGTGGAACGGCCCCGTCCGCCAACCGCCGGCGACGAGCGACCCCGGCTCGAGTACCGCAAAGGGGCCGACGACGGCGCTCTCCCCGATCTCCGCGTCGCGCCCCACGCTCTGCTCGACCACCGCCCCCGCACCGACGACGCAGTCCACGAGGCGAGTGCCGGGGCCGATCTCGGCTCCGTCACCGACGGAGGTGCTGCCCTGCAGGATCGTCCCCGGGAACAGCGTGACGTCGATTCCCAGCGTGACGGTGGTGTCGACATAGGTGTTGGCCGGGTCGAGCATCGTGACGCCGGCCCGGAGCAGCTTCTCGTTGGTCCGCCGCCGCAGCTCGGCCTCGGCGCGCGCGAGCTGGGCGCGGTCGTTGACACCCTCGGTTTCGGCAGCGTCGCGCACCGTCAGAGCCTGCACGGTGTAGCCGGCGTCAGAGAGAACCCCGATGACATCGGTGAGGTAGTACTCACCCTGGGCGTTCTCAGGGCTGAGACGGCGCAGCGCCGGCGCCAGCACGCTGCGGCGGAAGCAGTAGATCGAGGTGTTCACCTCGCTGATCTCGAGCTCGTCGTGCGTGGCGTCGCCCTGTTCGACGACACGGATCACCGACCCGTCTTTCCCGCGGATGACCCGGCCGTACCCCGTCGGGTCATCGAGCACCGCGGTCAACACTGTCGCGGCTGCGTCGCCGGCCTGGTGCCGGGTGACGAGGTCGACGACGGTCGCGCTTCGCAGCAGCGGCGTGTCACCAGGCATCACGAGCACGCTGCCGTCGTAGTCGATCTCGGGAAGCCCGGTGAGACCAACGAGCGCGGCGTCACCGGTGCCCCGCTGGACATGCTGCTCGACGAACTCCACGAGCAGGTCGTCGGCGTCCTCTTGGAGTTTCTTTGTCACCCTCTCGGCCCCGTGACCCACCACCACCACGGCCCGGTCGATGTCGCAGCCGTCGAGTGCGTCGAGCACGTAGAGCAGCATGGCCCGCCCGCACAGCAGGTGCAGCGGCTTCGGTCTCACCGACTTCATGCGAGTTCCCTCGCCCGCTGCGAGGATGACCGCTGATATCGGATCCATGTACTCCTTTCTACTGCCGGACGCGCGTTTGTCCAAGCACTATGAGCGTTTGCCAGGGAACTCGGCTCAAACGGCGGTGTTCTCGGGTGGGTTGCCGTGCCGGTCCCAGACCTTGTTCAACTGGGACTGGTAGTAGACGGTCTGGAAGCCCCCGAGAATGCCGAACAGCAACCCGAGCCCTCCCGAGCAACGCTCGGCGGCACCGGCAGCGATCTGGGCCTGCTGGATGCGCCCACCGGTGCGGAACACCGACACGAGGTTCACTATCGGCACGAACATGGCCAGCAGCGAGAGCACGGGCTCGACCTCGATCGTCGGGTCGTAGCTGCGGACCTCGTCGTTGACCTTGTAGTACCAGTAGAGGCCGTAGATCCCGAAGGTCACCAGCGTCAGCAGCCAGACACCCCACGGGTTGCGGGTCTTGCCAACGCGGCGGGCGCCCCCGGCCGCCAAGGGCTGGGTCGCGGCATTGGCGCTCGCCTGGCTCTGAGGCCGTGACTCGGGTGGGTACCACTTGCCATCCGAGGCCTGCCACCAATCACTACCCTGCTGGGTGTCGCTCATGTCGGGTCCTCTTTCTCGAACTCTGAGGGGGAGCGTATTCCACGCGGTGACGCGCTTCGGCGATGAGCGTGATGTGGTGGCCACCACGAGATGCCGTCGCTCTGGCCCCTGAACTGCCCCCGGGGTCAGCAGCGCGCTCCGGGGGCAGGGCTCGAACCTGCAACCTCCTGGTCCAAAGCCAGGCGTTCTGCCGATTGAACTACCCCGGACCGTGAGCGCTCACCAATGCGTCGGTTACACGCTACCAACGGCGCTGGTCGGCGTCGGGCGCGGCGTCGACCCGAGCAGTTGGGCGGTGACGCCTTCCCAGAACCCGACACCCCAGCCGACATGCATGCAGAGGTAGGCGACCGGCACCGCCAGCTTGGCCCGGACGCCGTCGACTCGACGGCCGGCGAGGCAGCTGGACACTCCCAGCGCGACGGCATAGGGGAACACCATCGCCGCAGCCAGCCTTGGACGACGTGGAGCCGTCACCAGCGCGGCACCGATGACCGCGACCAGGGCCGGCGCTGCGAGGTGGCGAGCACGCAACGAGTCGGGGTGCAGGCGAGCGACCATCGACTTCCCCTGGCCGTAGCGTCGGTACTGTCGGAACAGCTCTCTCAGCGTCTGCCGGCAGTGCCACTCGACGGTGAGATGGGGATCGAACAGAAGTTCCCTCCCCGACTTCCTGACCCGGTGGTCGAACTCGTAGTCCTGGTTCACCGGCAGTGACTCGTTCCAGCCGCCCAGCTCTCGCACGAGCAGGGTCTCGTAGGCACCGAACGGCACGTGCTCCGCCGGCTGCGGGATTTCACCGTAGTGGTACAGGGAGTCGCCGACGCCGAAGCGGGTCGACATGACGCATGCGACAGCGGTGCCGGTCGGAGTGACTCCCACTCCGTCCTTGCGACCACCGACGCCGCCCCACTTGCCGCTCCGGAGCAGCCCGACCGCGGTCGCCACGTACTCGGGAGGAACGGTGCTGTGAGCGTCGATGCGCACGAAGTACCGGCCCTTGGCCGCAGCCAGGGCTCGGTTCAAGCCGGTGGGTACGGTGCGATCCGGGTTGTGGATTATCTCCACTCGCGGGTCGGTATCGGCGTAGCGCTCCGCGATCGCAACCGTGCGATCGCTGGACGCGCCGTCGACGACGAGAACCTGTAGCCGCTGGTAGGTCTGGGAGAGCACGCTCTCGAGGCAACCACCGATGAACCGCTCTTCATTGCGAGCGGGTATCACCACGGTTGCGATGTCGTCGCTCGAGGTACCGGTGCTGTCAGGCATGTGCCGCCGACGGTAGACGCGATCGCGGGTCGCAGGCGCGCTGTTCAACGACGCCGGTGGAACACGCTCGGCAGCGTGCGGATCCCGATCATCAGGTCCCGCCATATGGACCAGTTCTCGATGTAGCGGTTGTCGAGGCGTACGCGGGAGTGGATGCAGGTGTTGCCGAAGTACCCATGCACCTGTGCCAGGCCGGTGATTCCCACCGGGACGCGGTGGCGGTGCTCGTAGCCGTCCACCTCGGCGGTCAAGCGATCGGCGTGGTGGGGTCTTTCCGGTCGCGGCCCGACGATCGACATGTCGCCTCGCAACACGTTGATGAGCTGGGGCAGCTCGTCGAGATGGGTGGGCCTCAGAACCCTTCCGACCCTTGTGATGCGCTCGTCATCGTTGCCAACCGACCACTCGCTGTCGTCGTCGTTGACGACCATCGTCCGGAACTTGAGCATCTCGAAGAGCTCGCCGTTCATGCCCACGCGCTTCTGGCGGAAGAGGACAGGGCCAGGGCTGCTCAGCTTGACGAGGACAGCAGTGACACCCAGTACCGGCAGGGCGAGCACCAGGATCGTGCTGGCGACGACGACGTCGAACGCGCGCTTGAGCCACCAACCGCCACCGACGACGCCGGGCTGGCTGATCGGCTCGAGCGGGAACCCGTCGATGTCGGCCAGGTCGCGGTTGACGACACCCAACTCGAAGAAGCGAGGCACGGAGTAGTACTGAACCGGATGGACGTTGCAGCGACGTACGATCTGCACGACCTCTTCCTCTGAGGCCGCGCCGAAGGCCAACACGACGTGTCTCACCTTGAGCTCGCGCAGGGCGGGTTCGAGATGCTCGGGGCGGGCGACTATCGGCAGAGGCAGATCGGAGTCGTCGAAACGGTCCACGAAGCCGATCGGTGCGAGCCCGGCTTCGGGATGCTCGCAGAGGGCTGTCGCAACCCCAACGCCGGTGGGGCCCGCTCCGATGATGAGGGTGTCCTCGACGTCCACCCCGGCGCGGCGGGCTGTCCGCACCGCGGCGAACATCACCACCCGCCCGAGCAGCACCAGCGGGACGGCATAGAGGGCGGCCTCCAGGAGGGCCTCTCCCTGCTCAGGCGTCCAGATGAGCACGACTGCCGCCACGAGAGCGGCGACACCTATCCGGGCCAGCACCTCGAAGAACGTCTCGCTCACCCGGGGCAGCAAGCGGCCCTTGCGGGAAGTGGGGTACAGCAACAGGATCCCAGCCACGGCGAAGGTCCAGCCGACGGCGGCGTCGGTCCCGGCGATCAGGAGGGACGCCACCGCCAGGGCCGCCAGGTCGAGCGCCGCGCCCAGCAGGCGCAACCCGGCCGCCGCCCCACGGCGGCGATCTACCGCAACCGGGTCCCACGAGAAGTCTTCGCTGAAGACCACTCCGAGATCGAGGGTCCTCGTGTCTTCGATCGTCATGCGCGCTGGAGCCTCTTGGAATCCGCTGGCCCCGCAAGCCCCGCCAGCCCTTCACCAACACCAATCGCCATGTCTTGGCCTCCTGCCTTGGGCCGCCACGATCGCGAGGGTACCCGCCATCGTGGCGGTTGTCACTGGCCACGGGCGGATTTTTCCACCCTTCGCGCGAAGTCGCACCACCCTGGGTGGGAGATCGTTCGGGACCAGGGCTGCAAGACTTGCCGCTGTGCAACTGCTGGTAGTTCCCGAACTGGGTCACCGCGCTGCCGCGTGGGACGAGCTGGCCGCGGCCGGCCACCTGCCCTCGCCGTTCCTCCGGTCATGGTGGCTGGAGAGGATGCCGGCCGGCGATCCCGTCTTCGTGCTGCTCGTCGAGCGTTCGCGCCTGGTCGGCGGGGCGGCCTTCCAGCGGCGCCGCCGATTGGGGCTGGAGCTGATAGAGATGCTCGGTCAGGGGCCGTTGGCACCCGACCATCTCGATCTGGTGTGCGAGCCCGACCGCGAAACCTCGGTGTTCTACGCCGTGAGGAGGTGGCTCGACCGCCCCGGCGGACGACTGATCGACCTGCAGGGGCTGGCAGAGGGGGCCCGCCTCGTCCCGGCGGTACCCGGTAGGGGCGCCGTCACCCAGATGGAGGTGGCACCGTACGCCGAGCTGTCGCCGAGCTTCCCCGAGTACCTCTCAGCCCGACCCGGCCGCTTGCGCAACACCGTCGCCCGGGGCCGCCGGCGCCTGGAACGTGAGGGAGTCCACCACCGCCGGGTCGGTGGCCAGACCGGAGGCGCAGAGACATCCGCCACCCAGATCGATCGAGCCCTCAGCGCTTTGCGTCGTCTTCACGAAGCGCGCTGGAAGGAGCACTCGAGCTTCCTCTCGTGCTGGGAGCCCTTTGCTGCCGCGGTGCGGCTCGGCGCGCGAGACGGCGAGGTGGTCTTCCACGAGTTGGTCCACGACGACACCGTGATCGCCACCGAGGTCGAGTTCGACGTAGCCGGTCGGGTGAGCTTCTACCAGGCCGGACGAAGCGACGACCGCCGGTGGCGGGGTGCGGGCACAGCCCTCAAATCCCATGTGGTGGAGTGGGCCTGCAAGACCGGCCGGCGCGAGTTCGACCTCCTCCGGGGCGACGAGCCCTACAAGGGGGACTGGGCAACCGGCCGGCGCAGGCTGTGGCGGGTCCGCCGCGCCCGGGGAGCGGCAAGGCCGGCGCTTGCGGCCATCACCGCACGCGAGCAGCTTTGTTCGCCAGGAGAGCTGAAGGCCGGTTCCGTTGGCGCCGCAGGGTCCTGAACCGTGACCGATCGCGGATTCATCTGAACGTGGCGCGGCGTGCCAGGTCGGCGATCTCCCCGAAGGCGGAGCGATCTGTCAGGGTCAGCGCGATCAGACCACCGAGCCCGCACGCCGCGGCGATGGCGGCCAGCGACAGCCAGCCGCCCGGGGTCAACAACCTCACCGGTGTACCCAGCAGGGCAACCCCCATGGCGGTCGCCAGGCCCGGGCTCAGCGCCCTCAGGTTCTCGACCAAGCTCAGCCCGAGGAGCCGGGCGGCGAGCGCCAGGCGTACCAGCGAGTAGGCCGCCGCCACGACGAGGTGGACCATGGCCACCGCGTTGAGCCCGTGAGGCGCGGCGTACACGAGAGCAGCGATGAGTATGGGAACCATGACCACGGTGAGTTTGAAGACGATCTGGGGCCGGCCGATGGCGTTGTATATCTCGCCGGAGGCGTAGCCGAGGCTCACGAAGATGCCGGCGATGCTGATGATCATCATCGGCCCCTCTGCGGCCGCCCACTTGGTGTCGAACACCTCGTTGAGCAGGTCACGGGAGAGAAGTGCGAGAGTGGTCCCGACCGGAGCGGCATAGAGGAAGAGCAGCTTCATCCCCCGCAGCGCACCCCGGCGCAGATTGGCGCTTCCCATCTCGCGTGCCCTGCTGTAGGCGGGAAAGGTCACCTGAGCGAAGACGTTGTAGACCTGCAGCATCGCCATCTGCGGGATGCGGAAGGCGACGAAGTACACACCCAACTGCTCCTGACCCAAGCGGTTGGCGACGACGAAGTAGTCGGCGTTCAACGCCACCTCGCCAAGGACCCCTACGCCGAGGACCGACGCCGAGTAGCCCCACATCTGGCGCAAGAACGCCGTGTCGAAGGCGAGCGTCGGCCGGAACCGCAACAGCGCCCACGTCATGACTGTGCCTGCGATCTCAGCCGCCATGAGCGCCCACACCAGCGCCCAGGCACCGTAGCCGGCCAACCCGAGCACCACGGCTACGGCAATGCGCAGTACGCCACGGGTCAGGTCGACAGCCGTGCGAAGGCTGAACAACATGTCGCGCTTGAACAGCGCATTGGGGATCTGCACCAGGCTCCTCAACACGACGAGCAGCGCGATGGCCCGGAAGATCGCCACGTCGTCGGCCTTGAAGAACTCCGAGATCGCCGGGGCGGCGACCACGAGGACCGCGGTCACCACCGAACCGACGATCACGTTGAGGGTGAACGCCGTGTGGACCCTGCGTGACTGGCCCTCTTCCTGCTCGTAGATCAGGAAGGCCCCCACACCGAGGTCCAGTGCCACCTCGGTGAAGGTCACGATCACCAATGCCGCAGCCACCAGGCCGAACTCGCTGGGACCGAGGATCCTCGCCAAGACGACCGAGACGACGAAGCCCGAGCCTCGCGTGATCAGGAACGACAGTGTCGTCCACAGCATGCCTTTGCTGGTCTGAGTGGTCAGATCGTGGGCCGCCGGCGAGCCCGGAGTCCGCGCCTGTGAGGTATCCGCCGCGGTGTCGCCCTCGGATCCCGGCCCGACTGCGGCCATCAGCCGACCTCGTGGCCGCGGGACCAGGCTGCGAGGTGCTGTTCGAACTCCTCGCCCGGCCAGTCCCTCACGACCCTCCTCGGCACGCGTAAGCGGGGCGTCAGCCACGAGAAGCTGCCCGGCACGGTCGTGAAGGCGAACTCGATCCCTGCTCGACGACAGGCACGCTCGGTGTCGGGGCCGAAGGACCCGTGGCCGCCGAAGGGGTAAGCGACGAGGTCGACACGGTCCCCCGTGACCTCCTCCAGCAGCCGGCAGGAGCGGTTGATCTCACCGAACTGCTCCTCGTAGTCCAGCACCGCCAGCCATGGATGGTTGTGGGTGTGGCTCCCAATGGTCATCAGAGCGGAGCTCGCCAGCCGGGCCACGCCGGCTTCGTCGAGCAGGCCCGCCTCGAGAGCGGCGCTGTCGCAATCGAGCTGCTTCTCGATCTGTGCCAGCACGCCGTCGATCTCGACCGGCGCCCGGCGTTGCAGGCGCCGGCTGAGGACCTGCAGTGCCCGCCGGCGGTCGTCATCGGTCCGCGCGTCGAGCATGAGCTGACGGCCGCCGATCTCGACACGAAGGACCTCGCGACGCCGGGGGTCGTCGGGGTCTCCGGAGTCGCCGAGCAGGCCGGTGAGGCGATCCCACCAGAACGGTGGACCGCCCTCGATCACCCTGCTGGTGACGAACAAAGTCGCCGGGACTCCTGCCGAGTCCAACAGCGGGAGCGCCGTGGTCAGGTTGTCCCTGTAGCCGTCGTCGAAGGTGAGCGCCACCAGTGGCCTCTTGGAGGAGCTGCGGACCGCACGTCGCAGCTCCGGGAGGGGGACGACCTGCGCACCTGCCCCGATGACATCGAGATGCTCGGCAAACCTGTCGGGGTGGACGCTCAGCATGTACGGATCGTCGGGGGGAGAGGCGACGCGGTGATATCCGAGCACGACGGTGTCGCCGTGGATGCGACTCATGGGCGCACAACCCTGAGGCCGCTGACAACCGGGTGTCTCCGATCGTCGCTCCACAGCTCCGTGTCGCGGAGCTCCTCGGCAGCCAGCCCGACCGTGGCCGCCACTTGGCCGGGTAGGCATCCGAGCGCTTCGACGGAGACGTCGGCCCCCGGGCAGGCGTCTCGCGCGATCCGCTCGAGGGCAGCCGGCGGTACGTGCCACCGCTCGCCGCCGGTCCCGTCGCCCGAGACGGGTCCGACGACGGGCACCGTCGCCAGCAGCACTCCGCCGGGGCTGAGGCTGCTCATGACGTTGGCTATTGCCTGCCCGAGGTCACGCGTGGAGCCCAACGCCCCCGGGATCACGGCGGTGTCGAAACGCGCTTCGGGCAGCAACCCACACGCGTCGAGCTCCCCGTAGATCGTTATCTCATCGTCATCGACCACCGTGCCGATCACTTCCACTGAGCTGACCGCGCCACTCGAGCGTCGGGACAGGCCTGCACTTCCGGCTTCGAGCACCTCGCCAACGATGTCGTCGCAGTGCCTGTCGAAGAAGCGGTCGGAGTAGTGGGTGAAGACCGGCGTGCCGCGGCGGATGCGGCCGCTCGGGAAGGGCGAGCGGCGACGCAGGCTCCCCCAGAGCGCCGGCTGGAGCAGGCGCCTCGCACGAGGAAGCCCCAGTCGCTCGCCCAGCTGGTAGAGCCGGCTCTTGTCCGCTGGGGCCAGGGCAGCGAGTCGCGATCTGATACGGCGCTGGAAGTTCAACTTCGCTCACCTCTCAGGCGCGACGAGATGGCCTCACGAGCGACACGGCAGATCTCGCCTCGTACCAGTTCACCGCCGAACCGATCCTCGTAATGACGGTACGCACGGCCGACGAGGCCTTCTCGCAGGCCACTGTCGCTGACGATCCTGCTGCAAGCGTCTGCGAGATCGTGCTTGGTATCGCCGATGAGCAACTGCTGCCCATCGGTCACTTCCAGACCCTCACACCCGATCGTCGTGCTCACGACGGGCACCTTCCACGCAAAGCCTTCAAGAACCTTCAGTCGGGTCCCGCCACCGTACCGAAGTGGAACGACCACCACATCAACCCGGCGCAGCACCTCACCCATGTCGGCGACCCGCCCGCACAGCTTCACCCCCTCGGCGCCGGCAAGCTTCTCCACCACCGGACCGTAGCGCCCCACCAGGTGCAGCTCACTTCCCGGATGACGGGCTCGCACGAGAGGAAAGACCTTCCTGGCCAACCAGGTAGCGGCATCTGCGTTCGGCGCGTAGTCGAGCAGACCTACGAAGCAGAACACCGGCCGTTCGACGTCGAAGCTGCGGACCCGCTCGACCGGTCCGGCCGGCTCGTAGCAGTTGGGAACCACGCGGCAGTTGAGCACGCCGAGCCACCGGCGATCGAGGTCGGAGCACACCGTTACGATCGTGGCGGCCGAGGCAACCTCGTGCTGCCAGCGACGCCAGCGCCTCTCGTCCACCAGGTCGAGCACCCTTGATGCGGCCCACCGCGGCAGCGTGCCGACGAGCCCGGTGGCACTGGAACCCAGCGGTGGTACCCGCCTCCTGTACCTCATGAGGCGGTCGTTGAGGTTGTCGAGATCAACGACGATCGCCGCGTCCGGGGCCAGCGCGGCGAGCGTGTTCCCGACGGCGTGCAGAGCGAGGGTGTGCTCGTACCAGATGAGGTCGTACGGCGGATGGGCCCAGTTCCTCAGCTCAGCTTCGGCACCTGCCCACTCCCGGCCCGCTCGGGCGAGCTCCCGTGGGCGATCGTCACGGCTCCAGGCCATGAGCCGGGCGAGGCCACCTGGCGCGCCGGCGGTACGCAAGATCATGTGGCGGCCCAGGGCGACATCGGCGGGTGCCGCCAGCTGGTCCTCCGGCCGCGTGTCGGTCGTGACCGTGAAGAGGTCGACCTCACCGACCTCGGCGAGCACCTTCACGATGCTGCTGAAACGGTGCCGGAAGCCGGAGTCGACCGGCCAGGGGACGTCATGGGAGACACAGAGGATCCGCGGCCACTCGAAGCGGTCGGGATCACTCAGCTCTTGCTCGGTGCTTCGTCGTTGCGACCCGATCGGATCCGCAGCTCCTTGCTCTCCAGCAGCACAACCGCACTCGGCTTTCGGGACACCGCCTGCAACGCCCGGCTCGTGACATCGGCTTTCCTCAGCAGAGTGGAGGACTCGGTGGCCACCACGAGCAAGGCGTCGGCGGTCGAGATCATGCTGGCACTGGGCACGGGACCCGGAATCGACGGTGCATCGATCACCAGAACCCGCTTGGCGGCCAGGTCCGCCAGCACCTGCGTCAGCTCGTTCTTCATCCCGGACATGCCTTCGTCGCGCAGCACACCGGCAGGCAGGAACTTCAGTCTTTCCTCTTGACCACCGATGATCGGCTCCACCGCGGCGGGTGCCGTACCGTTCTTGAAGTCGACGAGAACCTCGCTGATCTTCGCCGAGCCGGCGAGACACTCGGAAAGGCCGTCGCGCTCGGCTAGTTCGAGGGCCCGGCTGAGCGAGGCATTCTCGAGGTCCGCGTCGATCAGGACGGCGGGCACTCCGTTGTTGGCGATGGTGGCGCCCAGAGCCATCACGAATTCGGCTCTGGCTTCGTCGTGGTCGGGTCCGACGACGACGAGTCGGCGGATGGGCTCCTCCCAGCCCGATGTGCTGATGGCACGAAGAACACCGAATACGGCATCGTGCGCGTTCCAGTCGACGTCGTGGGCACCGATGGGCGGCAAGGATGCCAGTACCGGCAGCTCGAACACCTCCTCGGCATCTTCGGGTGTCCTGAGGACGGGACGAAGGTACTGGTACAGGGCCACCAGCGCGATGGCCGCCACGAAGCCGAGCCCGGCGCCGATCATGGCATTGAGCTCGACTGGCTTGGGCTCTTGCGAAACCAGTATTCCGCCGAAGTTGATGTAGCTGAGCGGATCGAACTGCGCCTCTTGGTCCAGCTCGCTCTCCAGCATGACGCCGAGGGTTGGCTCCGCCGCCTGGACGAGCGCAATCGCAGCATCCTGATCACCGGTCGTCACCCTCAGGTCGACGACTCCGGTGTTGGGCACCCGCTCGGTCTTGCTCGACGCCCGCAGGCTCTCGACCGTGAGGTCGGAGCCGGCGGCCTCGATGAGCCGGCTGTAGAAGTCGTCGCTACCCAGAACGGCGTCGAGGCTCGAGACCAACGTATCGACGTCGTTGGCAGTGAGCGCTTCACCCGGAATGACTATGAGGGTCTGCGTCGCGGTGTACTCGGTCGGCAACGCCATGGTGGCCAGCGCCGCAAGCCCTCCACACACGACGGTGAACGACACGATGAGCAAGGCTACGCCCCAGCTGAGTCGGAACCTGAAGCGTGGTTCTGCGTTGGTCGTCGTCTCGCTCGGGACGGTCATCGGGAAGCAGTACGCACTGGGGCGGCCGGGGCGTGAACAGTTCGCTCGATGGCGGTGAACGCCGCACCCATGCCAGCGAGCATGAAGATCAGCTTATTGCTCAATGGGAGGACTGCGGCACCAAGGCAGGCGGCAAAGAGCATGGGCAGAAGGGGTTGGAGTCCCAGCGATGGCCATCGCCGCCGCGCGTCGTACAGCTTGACCCCGGCGGTCAGCAGTACGGCAAGAAAGAGGACCAAGCCGATCACACCGAGGTTGACCATGACCTCGAGGTAGGAGTTGTGCACTCCGACACCGCCGACCTCGATCAGGCGGTCGACTTTGCTTCCGACTGTGGTTTCGAGAAGCCGCGCCGACTGTGATTCGAAGTTCTCCAGGCCCAGCCCCACCCACGGGTGATCGACATAGACGGTCCAGCCCACGTACCACAGTTCGAGCCGGTGCGATCCACGATCATCGATCAGCGACTGGATGTCGAGGCGAGTGTCAGCCCGGGTCCCGATCACGTATACGCAGACCACACCGCCGAGCACCGCGATGAGAACGGCGAGCGGTATCAGCCGGCTCCGCCCTCGCCGCGCGCGGAATGCCCGCCACGGCACAAGAAGAAGCACGAGCAGGATGAATGCCGTCAGCAGCCCGGTGCGCGACCCGGACACGACTATCGACAGCATCAGGGGGACCAGAGCGCCGAGCCACAGGCGGTTCTTGGGTGACGCACCCCTGCGAGACAGCTGGACGATGATCGGGATCGCCGCTGCCTGGTAGAGCGAGAACTGGTTGGGGTCGCCCTGCAATCCCACCGCTCTGATGCCAATCGAGTACTCGAGCAGCGCGATCGGTGTGACAGCCAGGGCCGCGGCAAGGTAGGTGTACAGCAGTGGGCGGACCTGCTCGGCTCTGGTCACGAACAAGGCGAAGGCCGCGAAGTAGGCCACGGCCACGGCAAGGTGCCCCAATCCGCTGACCCACGCTGCGGAGTCGGCGGCCCAGAGCCCGCTGGCCCAGGCCCAGGTCGTCAGCAACAACATGGGGATCCAGCCACTGGCCCTCGGGACCAGAGGGCGCCAGCCTGCCAGGAGAAAGCGAGCCACGATCGCCAAGAAGGCTGTCACAGAGAGGACACGCCCCACGCTTGCCGGCCCCACACCAACTCCTTCGAGAAAGAGGGACAGGACCATGGCGTAGAGCAGCAGGTTCCAGTCACGAGCTATGTACACACCCACACCGACGATGAGGGCGATCGCCAGCACTCCCGCAATCTCGATGCCGGCCAGAGCGACGCGCGCCACCACCAGCGCCACCAGGATCAGACCGACCAGGGCGGCCGCTCGCCCAGCCATGTTGGTCTTGATCGCAGCTGTCACGTGTGGCCTCGGCTGATCGAACCGGTGATCCACCGGCATACAGCACGGTGCGGAGCCGGGCGTGGATAGTCGAAGCACTTCGAGATCCCGCCCGACGCCCGAGCTTAGCCGCTGATCGTGGCAGGTGGTAGCTACAATCGCACGCACCGTGAGATCCACTCCAGACCGCCCGACAGTTCTCGTCGTTGCCCACGGTCCCCCGGCCCGCGGGGGGATAACAACCTTCGCCCGATCACTCGTCGACGACCCGATCCTGGGCACGCGGTACCGGATGGAGTTGTTGAACACCGAACAAGTCGCAGGCACCGGTGGCCGGCTCAATTGGCGCAACGTCGTCAGGGCCCTGAGGGACACAGCCCGCACCTTCCTGCGCGCTCGGCAGGCCGCCATCGTCCACCCTCAGACCGCCTTGTGGCCGGGCTTCGTGGCGCTGCGGACCGCTGCCATCTGTGCCGCGGCCCGGTTGGCCGGCGCCGCGGTGGTGACCCATGTGCACTCCGGTCGCCTCATCGCCCATGACGAGCAGGCATCGTGGCTGTTCCGCTTCAGTTGTCGCCTGGTGGCTCGGCTGTCGCACCGGGTGATCACGGTGGCCGACGCCGCCGCCGTGATACTTCGCAACCGCATGCCGGGTGCCTCGGTCGAGACGATGGACAACGCGGTGGAGGTGGACGCGATCTCCATCTCGGCCCTCGACAACGACCCACCGGTCGTCGTCTACGTGGGCGGGCTGACCCCTCGCAAGGGCCTGCTCGACCTCTTCGCTGCGCTCGGCGAACTGCGTCGAACCGGCTCGGGGCAATGGATGCTCGAGATCATCGGCGGGGTGTCCGAAGCGGGCCAACTCGAGGCGGACATCGTAGAACGGGCAGCCGTCGAGGCCGGCCTGGCCGATTCGCTGATGGGCCCGCTGGACGCCGAGGAGGTCCGTCGTCACCTGTCCCAGGCCGACGTGTTCGTGCTCCCGTCCCACATGGATGCCCAGCCGCTGGCCATCCTGGAGGCCATGGCAGCCGGCCTCCCGATCGTGGCGACAGCTGTCGGACAGATACCCGTGATGGTCAGGGAGGGCCAGGAGGGGTTGATCGTCGCCCCCCACGACCCACCTGCGCTGGCCGACGCTCTCGACAGGCTGCTGGCCGACCCGGATCTGCGGAAGCGGATGGGGACTGCGGCGCGGGAGCGAGCCGCCCGCCACTACGACCGGCACCTGCTGAGCCGACGACTCAGCGATGTCTACGAGAGCCTTCTCGGCCGGAGATGAGCCGACCGACACGAGTCCTCGTCGTCAGCGAGAGCCCACCGTCGCTCGACCCAGCGCACGGCAACGGCGCCACCCTGATCCTCGGCAAGGTCCTCCCCCGCCTCGACAGCGCTACCGAACTCGATCTCGTGTACTACGACGATCGCCCGGTCGGCCCCGAGCGCGACGTGGTCGACCGCTGCCGCACGGTCCGCCGCCTGCCCACCCGCCCGGCGCCCGTTGCCCTGGTCGGCCAGGTGATGACCAGGCTGCCCAAAGCCACATGGCAGCGCGACACGAGCGCCGCTCGGGATCTCATAGGCGCCCTCGAGGTGGACGCCGACGTCGTCTATCTGCACGGACTCCACACCTTCTCTCTCGCCAACAGGCGGAGGGTTCCAGTCGTGGCGAACGAGATCGATCCCTTGTCGGTGTTCTGGTCTCAGGTGGCCGCCCGAGCACCCGCGCCACAGCGCCTGTACTACGCGCTCCAGGCAAGGCGGGCAGCCAGGCTC
The DNA here is from genome assembly GCA_003577145.1 of Acidobacteriota bacterium. Taxonomy (GTDB): domain Bacteria; phylum Actinomycetota; class Acidimicrobiia; order Acidimicrobiales; family Microtrichaceae; genus ATN2. The sequence continues at coordinate 37,671 of QEUP01000011.1, forward strand.
GAGCAGGTAACCGGGGAACGGGTGAGCGCGTATGTGGTCGTCAACCGCGAGGACGCACTCGGACTCCAGCAACGGCTGGGGCGCCGCGTCACCGCCATCCCCAACGGCGTCGAGTTCCCTTCCGCCGTGAGGCGCGATGCGTCCGGAGTGCAGACCGACACGGTGGCCTTCGTGGGCTCTCTCGACTACGCGCCCAACATCGAAGCAGTGGAGCGCCTGATCAGCCGGGTCTTCCCGCTCGTGCGGCGCCGCCACCGAGACGCCCGGCTCCTCATCGCCGGGAGGAAGCCCGCACCGGCTCTGCTCGACATGCGCCTGGAAGGGATCGAGGTGCTGGGGGAGGTGGAGCGTGTGGAGGACGTCTTCGCCACCTCCGCGGTGGCGGTCTCACCGGGACTGACCGGCACCGGCACCAAGAACACCGTCATCGAAGCGCTGGCCGCCGGCTGTCCCGTGGTGGCGTCCCCCGAGGCCGCACGCGGCCTGGGTGAGAACAGCCCGGTGGTACGGGCAGGCTCCGACGAAGCGCTCGCTTCCGAGATCGTCGCGCTGATGCTCGACCCCGAACGCCGCGAGCTCGTCGGCGCCGAGGGACCCCGGTTCGTGAGTCAGCTGCCCGACTGGGACGAGGTGGCCGAGAGGTTCAGCGCTCTCTTCTCCCAGGCGGCGTCACATGGGTAGCGGTGGGTAGAGCACGCCGGTTCGCATCTTCGGGCGATTGCTCCTACCGTGTCACGTCGGTATGGGCTCACTTGTCAAGAAGCGCCGCAAGCGGATGCGAAAGAAGAAGCATCGCAAGATGCTTCGCCGCACCCGTCATCAGCGTCGTGCACGCGGCAAGTAGCCCTCACCGCCCAGGTGGGAACGGCCCGTCGATGATCACGAGCCGCGCAAGTCGTGCACGCGGCAAGTAGCCCTCACCGCCCAGGCGGGGTTGCCCGAACCACCAGCCTGCCCTCCCCCGGGTAGGCGCCCTCCACGAACCAGCTCGACCCGCTGCCCGCCAGCATCGGCGTCCGGCCGGTCTCCTCCCCGAGGCGATCGCGGTAGCGTGCCAGCTCCGGCAGCAGTTGCAGTGCGGCAGGTTCCAGATCGTTCCCGCTCGACGAGCTGGGCCCGCCGAGCCCGTCCCACGCCGCATAGACCGCCGGGGTCGGGCAGCGCAGGGGCGGGATGACCAGCGTGAAGACCTGCTTGCGGTACGGGAGCGGGTCGACGCGCTCACCAATCCCTCGCACCCGCGCTCGCCCGCCGGTCAGGCAGAACGGTACGTCTGCGCCCACTGACGCCGCACGCTCCAGGTCGGTGAAGCCTGCCCACCGCAGGACCGCGGCGGCATCGGCGCTGCCGCCACCGAGCCCCGCTCCGGCAGGTATGCGCTTGGTCAGATGGACGAAGGCGGTCGTACCGGCCAGCTCGAGTGCCCTGCTGATGAGGTTCTCCGCTCCGGTCGGCACGACGCCTGCCGGCCCGACTCCCTCCCGGTCCACGGTCAAGTCGACGACCTCGAGGCCGTCGCCGGCTTCGACGGTCAGCGAGTCGGACAGGTCGAGTGTGACCATCTCGGCATCGATCAGGTGATAGCCGTCGGACCTCACGCCGACTATTCGCAGCGACAGCGTCAACTTGGCATTGGCTCGGATGGCGGTCACCGGCTCAGACGTTATCGCCGGCTTGTTCGGCCAGCTTTGCCCATTCATCGAGGCTGAGCTGCTCGGGCCGGGCCCGTGGTGACACTCCGGCTTCGACGATGTCGTCTGCGGACAGCAACCCGGCCAATGACCGTCGGATCATCTTGCGCCGCTGCGAGAAACCGGCTCTGACGAGGTCGAACAGGCGCGCCGGGTCGGCAGCGACCGCCGGCGCGCCACGGCGACGGATCTCGACCAGAGCCGACTCGACCTTTGGTTTCGGGACGAAGACAGCGCGCCCGACCCGGCCAACGACCGCGGCCTCGGCCCAGTACCCGACCTTCAGCGAGGGGATTCCGAACTGGCGGGAACCGGGCTCTGCGACCAGCCGCTCGCCAACCTCGCGCTGGACCATCACCAGCATGCGGTGCACCTGTGGCACCTCGTCGAGCACGTCGAGTATCAGCGAAGTGGCGATGTTGTACGGGAGGTTGGCGACCATGACCCAGTCGCCATCACCGAGAAGCTCCTCCCAGTCGAGTTCGGTGGCATCGGCGCACACGACTTGCGCCGACGAGCCCGCGAGAACCTCCTCGAGCGCAGGCAGCAGGTGGCGATCAAGCTCGACGGCAGTGACCGAAGCACCGGTTTCGAGCAGCGCCAGCGTGAGCGAACCGAGTCCCGCGCCGATCTCGACGACGCGGTTCCCTGCGCCGATCCGCGCCAGTCGAGCGATGCGGCGAACGGTGTTGGGATCGGCGACGAAGTTCTGACCCAGCGCCCGGCTCGGGCTCAACTCGTAGCGATGGAGGAGGGCGCTGATGTCGCGCTTGGTGAGCACTCGGGCCCGGTCACCAGCTGATGGTGACGTTGATCACCCCTGCCGACAGCGGTGCGAGCTGCGCGAACTCCCGGGGATCGAGATCGATGATGCGGCCGGCGCCGAAGGGACCACGATCGCCCACCACGCATCTGGTGGTGGCGCCGGTGGCCAGGTTGCGCACGGTGACCACGGTGCCGAAGGGGAGGGACTTGTGCGCGCAGGTTCCCGGTATGTGGCTGTACCAGGTCGCCTGGCCTGATTCGCTGTTGGACACAGACGGTGGAGACGAGGGCACAGGTGCGGTACTCGGCGGCGGCGGAGCAGTCGCCGCCGGTGCCTCCGTCGTCGTGGTGGTGGTGGTGGGTGCCGTGGTCGTCGTCGGCGCCGCGGTGGTGCTCGAAGACGTCGGCGAGGGGGCCGCGCTCGCGGTGAGGGACCAGGGGTCGATGAGCAGTCGACCGTCGCCCTCGGCGTCTCCGCCGGTGGTCCGGATGACCTCCGATCCGGCCGCTCGCTCGGCCGCCGGATCGGGTGCCGGGGCGGGCGCCCGGGAGGCCCCGGCGGGTTGAGCGGGCGTCTCGGCACCGCCCGCCACGATCATCTCGTGGCTCCCGGCGTCTGCTGTGCGGGACACGTAGTCGTAGACCAGGACAGGAATGGCCAGAGCTGTGGCGATCAACGCCACGAGCAGGCGCCTCGCTTCGATGCGAGCGGGCCTCCTGGGACTGGGCGTGTCCCCGTTCTCCTCCGCCAGTGCTCCGTTCCTCTCCCGGTACGAGAGACGAAACGTTACGAAGGCTGTAACAGAATTGCAACCTGATCGTCGTTCTTCGGTCAATCAAGGCCGTAGAAGGCCGAAGCGGTACTCCAGGTGGCCTCGGCGATCTCGTCCACCTCAACTGATTTGGCCGTGGCCAGGCCCGCTCCGACGGCGGGAACCCATGCCGGCCGGTTGGTCCTGCCGCGGTGAGGGACGGGGGCGAGGTAGGGCGAGTCGGTCTCGACCATCATCCGGTCGAGGGGACACACGGTCGCCGCGGCTCTGAGGTCATCGGCCCCGGGGAAGGTGATGATCCCGCTGAACGACAGCCAGGCTCCCGCCGAGAGCGCTGTCTCGGCTTCGCCGGGGCCACCGCTGAAGCAGTGGAACACGGTGCGACGGGGGTACCCCTCGGCCTCGAGGATGGCGAAGGTGTCCGGCCAGGCCTCGCGGGAGTGGATCACCAGGGGTAGCCCCCGTTCGTGGGCGAACCTGATCTGCTCGGCGAAGACCCTCCTTTGCACCTCGGGCGGCGAGTGGTTGTAGTGGTAGTCCAGACCGCACTCTCCCACTGCCACGACCCGAGGCAGGTCGAGGAGCGCGGCGATGCCCGCTGAACCCTCGGTGGCGTCGTGGGGATGCACCCCGGCGGTGGCCCACACCTCCTCGAGCTCGGCGGCGGTGGTGATGCATAGGCGGGAGTGCTCAGCAGTCGTACCGACGTTGATCAGGCGCAGGACACCGTGGGCGCGCGCCTCTTCGACCTGGGCCCGGGCGTCCTCACCCGAATCCAGATGGCAGTGGTTGTCGATCCAGCGGGCAGCCACGGTGCAGCGTCAGCCGGTGAGGCGCTCGTCGAGCACCACCAGGCCCGCCTCTCCGGAGGGCGTCTCGGGACCGTCGTCGTGGCAGCGGGCCCGCAGGTCATCGATCCGGTCGAGCTCGCGACAGAGCAAGCTCCGCCTCGTCCCTGCGAGCTGGTCATAGGTCCGCGCGACCGTGCTGAGCTGCTTCCCGAGGCGGTCCACGTGCTCAGAGTACTTCTCCCACTGCTCTGCGAAGCGGGCGAGGCATGCGAGGATCTCGTCAGACGTCCTTTCGAGCCGGAAGTTCTCGACGGACTGGCGCACGACTGCGAGAACGGCGAACAGCGTTGACGGCGAGCAGAGGACGACCCGCTGCCCGAGGGCATGGTCGACCATGCCGGCGTCGGATTCGTGGATGAACGAGTAGATGCTCTCGTTCGGGATGAACAGCAACAGGTAGTCGACGGTGCTCTGGCGGTCGATGTAGGAACGATCGCCCAACTCAGCGATCCGGCTCTTGACGTCGCGCAGGAACTGCATCCGGAACCGGTCGGCCGCTTCCTCGGTGGAGGCCTCGAGGGACCGCAGGTAGTTGTCGGCAGGGAACTTGACGTCCATGTGCACGCACCGGCCGTGCGGGAGCTCGAAGGTGAAGTCGGGAACCGTCCCGCACGGCAACTGACGTCGGCGGTGGTAGCTCACTCCTTCCACGAACCCCGCCAGGCGCAGCACGTCCTCGGCGGTTCGCTCACCCCAGTTACCCCGCGCCTTGGGGTTGGCAAGAGCCTCTCGCAAGCCCTGGGCGGTATCGGCCAGAGCCGCCTGCGCCTTGGCGGCTTCTTCGAGCGTGGCGACGACCTCGCCGTGCTGGCGAGCGCGTTCGCTCTGCATGTCCGCAACCAGCTCGCTGACCCGGTGGAGCTCGCCTTTCATGACGGAGAACTGCTGCTCCATGGACTGCTCGCGATGAACCTGGGCCTGCGCTGCCTCAGAGGACAGGGCCGCCAGCTGTTCGCGCACCGCAGCCGCACGCAGATCGCTCGACCGCTGCGTCTCGGCCTGGATGGCTTCGAACTGCTGGCGCAACGAGTGGGCCAGCAGTTCGAGCTGGCGGGAGCCGCTGCTCAGGTGATCGTCGAGCTTGTCGCCGGCGGCCGCATACACGCGGTCGATCACCGCCTGCATGGCCCTTTCGCCGTCGGCCCGGTTGGCCCGTCGCAAGAGCGCCAGGGCCAGACCGGCGACGAGCAGCGTTCCGAGGAGAGCGGCCAGTGGGATCAACACGTCCATGTACCCGAGTATGCAGGCGGGCAGTGACAGGCAGCGGGATGCTCAGGGCTGGGCCCTCCGGCACCTGGCTGTGGCGGATCAGGCGATCGCGGCCTGACGACGTATCACCGCCAGAGATGCCGGTGGGTCGTCGGGCACGAGGTACAGCAGCACCGAGGCAGCGGGGTCGGGGAGGCCGTCGGGCGTGATCTCGGCGACCTCGGGCTCCGCCTCCTCGGGCTCGAGGACCTGCTGGATCCCCAGCCCCAGGGCCAGGACCATCGCGCCCGCCGAGGCGGTGGCTCTGACCCGCCTGGGCCGAGGAAGCTCAGCAGGCGTGAGCCCGCGATCGATCAGGGCGACGGTGTCGGGATGGTAGAGCTCCTCGAGTGAAGGCGGGTCGCTCACATCTCCCAGGCTAGCCACCGCAGGCCTGCCTCGGAGGCGCAGCCCGTGGAGGAACCAGAGGCGCAGCCCGTCGAGGAACAGAGGCGCAAACCCGTCAAGAGACCGGTGCGACCACAAGCCATGAGCAGTCGGCGACCTTGACTGCTCGACGAACTTGTAGTCGCATGGCGGCTTCGACCGAGAGCTGGTCATGTGGAGTGGTAGAGAGCGTTCGCCGACCGTCACGGTAGCCACTGCGGCCAAGATCGCCCTGGTGTTGAGCCTCGCGGTGATCCTGCTCGGCTCCGTGCGGTTCGGGCGCATCGATTGGACGGGAATCCCCTTCGAGCGCAACACCGAAACGGTCGAGCGGGTGGTCAGCGACGACTGCACCGAGGTCATCCGCCCGTATCGGACCGAAGGCGGGCGTGTCATCGAACCCGTAACCGTCGACGAGCAGCAGTACCTGTCGCTGGTGGCCTACTTCAGGGGCACTCCCCGCAGCGAACTGCACGTGACGTGCCTGCTGGATCCTTTCGCCGGCCGGCCGGCGATCCCATGGCTGGCTTCGTGGCTTCCCTTCGACGAAGGCGTCTCGATCGGGCTGGTGAACCTGTCCATGGTCCTGCTCGGCACCTGGGCGACGGTTTTCGCGCTGCGCTCACAGGGGTTCTCCGGTCGTGTGGTGGCGCTGGTCGCTGCGCTGTTCGCAGTCGGTTGGAACACGCTCTTCTTCTCCTCGGCGATCCTCGTCGATGCAGGGGCCGTAGGGCTCACTGCCCTGAGCTGGTATCTCCTGGCCAGCCGGCGACCGTGGTTGGTCTGGCCGGTTCTCCTGGTCTCGTATCCATTCAAGGAGACCGTCGCACTGGTCGTGCTGCCGGTGATGGCAGCTTGGGCGTGGGGCGAACACCGGTCAGGTCGCCTCAGCGGGGCGGCCGCCGGTTGGCCGACGCTGGCAGCGGCCGTCGCCGCGGGATGCTCGGTCGTCTCCTCACGGCTGCTGTTCCTGTCAGCCGATGCGACCTGGGAGCTGGCCCCGAATGTCGGGACGTTTGTCGACAACGTGTCCGACCCGATCGGAATCGCGTCGTTCCTCCTGGCGACACTCTGGTTGTTCGTGCCTGCGCTCCTGGTCGTGGGTCAAAGGATCCGCGAGGCAGGGTGGAAGCAGACGGCCCTCGATCCCGCAGTCGTAGGGATCGCGATGACAGGTGCCCTCTGCCTGTGGGTGACGCCGGCCGCAGACCTCAGCCCCCGCTTCGCCTGGCTGGGCTTCCCCTTCGCCGCGAGCCTGGCCGCAGTCTGGTTCAGCGAGGGTAGGCCTCAGAAGTGGCTCGACGGGCTCCACCTCCCGCCGCGGCTCTCCGCCCAGCTCGACTGAGAGACGTTCACGTCCGCTCGACTGCGAGCTGGTACACCCGCCGACGGCTGACAGCCAGCTCGGCGGCCACCGCGGCTGCAGCGTCGCGGGTCGACGCACCCCCGTCGACGTGGCGCTGCAGCGCAGCACGGATCTCTGTGTCACTCGGATCTTCGCGACCCGGGGCACCGGCAAGGACCAGCACGTACTCCCCCCGTGGCTCACGCTCCCCGTAGAGGGCGATGGCGGCGTCGAGTGAGCCTCGCCAGACCTCCTCGTGCAGCTTGGTCAGCTCGCGGCACAAGGCGATGGAGCGATCGCCGCCCAGCGCGGCGGCCAGGTCGGTGAGGCTGCGTCGCAGCCGGTGGGGTGCCTCGAAGAGCACGATGGTGCGCTCCTCGTCCGCCAGGGCCTCGAGCCGCCGGCTCCGCGCCGCACCCTTGCGGGGGAGGAAGCCCTCGAAGCAGAACCGGCTCACGCTCAGACCGCTCGGCACCAGCGCCGCCAGAACCGCGCTGGGACCGGGCACAACCCGCACCGGCAGCCCGCGGTCGAGCAGTGCCCCGACCAGCACCTCGCCCGGGTCCGACACCGCAGGAGTGCCCGAGTCCGAGACGAGGACCACCGTCTCGCCCGCTTCGATCCTCCCGGCTATCTCGGTGATCGCCGAGCTCTCCGAGTACTCGTTGACGACGACGTAGACGGGTGCGTCCGCACCGACATGGACGAGCAGCCGTCCGGTACGCCGCGTGTCCTCGCAGGCCACCGCGTCAGCCGTTCGCAGTGCCTCCGCGGCCCGAGGCGACAGGTCGTCCAGGTTCCCGATGGGAGTCGCCACGATCACCAGCTCACCGGCGCCGGTCACGACACCACCTCCAGCCGGTCACCCGGCTGGAGCCTCCAGGCGGAGAACGCCCCTGCTTCGGCTTCGATCACGGCTGCGGCACCGATGACCGGGCGGCTCAAGCGGTGCCGGGGCATGGTGAGCGTGCGGAGCACGACCATCTCGCGGTCGCAGAAGGCCACGTCGATGGGAAAGCGCATGCCGAAGGTGTGCACCGAGCGAGCGGGGCGCAACAGGATCGCCCCCTCGATGCCGTCGCGGCCGAGCAGGCCCCTGGCCCGGGCCCGCCGGCCCTCGGCGATCTCGATGCTCGCCAACACCTCACCGTTGCGAACTAGCCACGACACGAGAGCCCCCTACGCTCCTCACCGGGAGTTGTCGGGCCGGTGGGACGACGCACGGCGACGCCGGTGATCCTCCGCCACGAGACACGGCTCCTGGCTCACCGATCACCAGCCGACGGTCGTGCACCTCCCCACTAGACGTTGAAGCGGATGTCGAGCACATCGCCGTCTTTGACCTCGTATTCCTTGCCCTCGACGCGGATCTTGCCCAGTTCGCGGGCCTTTGTCCAAGCACCGATCTCGAGGAGCTCGTCGACCTGTATCACCTCGGCCCGGATGAAGCCCCGCTGGAAGTCGGTGTGTATCAACCCCGCAGCAGCAGGCGCCCTGGAGCCGGCGCGGAAGGTCCAAGCCCTGGTCTCCTTGGGCCCGGTGGTGAAGAAGGTGCGTAGCCCGAGCAGGTGGTATGCGGCATGGATGAAACGGGGCAACGCTCCCTCCCCGAGGCCGAGGCCTTCGAGCATCTCGACGCGCTCCTCGGCGTCGAGCTGCGCTGCTTCGGCTTCGAGCTGGACGCACATCCCGATCACCTCGGCATGATCTCCCAGCGCGTCGCGGACCGGGGCGAGAACGTCCTCCAGCTCGTCGAGTTGCTCCTCCCCGGCGTTGACGAGCGCCATGATGGGCTTGTTGGTGAGGAGGAAGAAGGAGTCCAGCGCCCGCCGCCGGGCCTCGTCCAGCCCGCTGCGGTACAGCGGCGTCGCACCCTCCAGCACGTCGACGGCCCCGTCGAGCCGCTCCACCTCCAGGGCGATCGCGGGGTCCCCGGTGGCCGCCTTGCGGCGCCGCTGGACTTGGCGCTCGGCCGATTCCAGGTCGGCGAGGGTGAGCTCCAGCTCCAGCACCTGCAGCTGGTCGAGCGGGTCCGGGGAGCCCGGTACGTCGGGGTTCTCGAACGCGCGCAGCACGAACACCACCGCGTCCACCTCTCGTATCCCGGCCAGGAACTGGTTGCCGAGCCCTTCGCCCTTGCTGGCCCCCTCGACCAGGCCGCCGATGTCGAGGAACTCCACGCGGGCGGCAACGACCTTGTCAGAGCCGCTCATCTGCGCCAGACGGTCGAGGCGTGCGTCCGGAACCTGGGCCACGCCGACGTTGGGGTCGGTCGTGGCGAAGGCGTACGGCGCCGCCAGGGCGGCTCCGCCGGTCAGGGAGTTGTACAGCGTCGACTTGCCCGAATTGGGGAGGCCGACGAAACCGAACCGTTCCATCGGCGGTCAGGGTACCGGCGGCGGTCTCCTCACGGGAACGAGCGGGACGATCGCCGTTAGCATCCCGGTGTGGACCCGCGCCAAGCCCTGGATCGCGTCGTGTACCTCCTCGACCGGGGTCAGGCCCCGCCGGCAAAGGTGCGGGCCTTCCTGCGGGCAATCGCCATCATCGACGAGCTGGGCCCGGCCGAGACCGAGCGGCGCGTCCGGGAGCACACGCTCAGCGACCTGGAGGGGATCGGCCCGAGCACGGGCGGCGTCATCACCGACGCGGTGCTGGGCCGGCCCTCGGAGTACATCAGGGACCTCGAGGCCCGAACCGCCATCCCGGTCGGCGAGGGTGCCCGCTTCCGCGAGGCGCTGAAGGGCGACTGCCACGTGCACTCCGAGTGGTCCGACGGCGGGGCTTCCATCGAGCGCATGGCCCGAGCCGCCATGGATCTCGGCCACGAGTACCTCGCCATGACCGACCACTCGGCCCGGCTGACGGTTGCCCACGGGCTGGACGAGCAGCGGCTGAGACGGCAGCTGGGCGACATCGCGGCCCTCAACTCCGAGCTTGCACCGTTCCGGATCCTCACGGGGCTGGAGGTAGACATCCTCGAGGACGGCACCCTCGACCTCGCCGACGAGGTTCTGGCCGACCTCGACATCGTGGTGGCCAGCGTCCACTCGAAGCTGCGCATGCCCGCCGAGCAGATGACGCGCCGGATGGTGCGGGCGGTGGCGCACCCGCACACCGACGTCCTCGGCCATTGCACCGGTCGGCGCCTCACGGGACGGGGCCGGCCACAATCGGACTTCGACGCCGACGTCGTCTTCGCCGCCTGTGCCCGCTTCGACAAGGCGGTCGAGATCAACTGCCGGCCCGAGCGACAGGATCCCCCCGAGGAGCTGCTGGGGACGGCGCTGAGATGGGGCTGCAAGCTGGTCATCAACACCGACGCCCACGCCCCGGGGCAACTCGAGTGGTTGAGCTCGGGTTGCGACAAGGCGGCCGGCTGCGCGGTGCCGCTCGAATCCGTTGTCAACAGCTGGGGCGCCGAGGATCTCCTCCGCTGGACGAACAGCCACCCTGAGCCCTGACGCGGCCGGGGAGCTGACACACCAGCCCCATCTGTCGGTCCATCTGTCGGTCCATCCGCCAAAGGCGCAAGCCGCGCTGGGGCGGTCACTCACCGGTCCGGTATCGTCAGGCACCATGTCGAAGCGCACGCAGAAGAGGCGGGCCAACGCCCGCCGCAAGAAGGCCAACCACGGCCGCAAGCCCAACGCGGGTCGCAACTGACGACCCGAGGGGCAGAGGTGCTCATCCACGACGCTGACTGCGCCTGCTGCACCCGCTACGCCCGCTGGGCCGAACAGCGGCTCCCGGTGGGCATACCGGTTGTCCCGTGGCAGCAGCTGCCCGACCTCGACATGTTGGGGCTCACCGAGACCGACGTCCGACGAGCCGCCTGGTGGGTCGACACCGACGGCACCACGCACCGGGGTCACGCCGCCATCGCACGCAGCGTCGTGGCCATGCGGAGATGGTGGTCGCCGCTGGCGTGGCTGCTGCTGATCCCCCCGCTGAGCTGGTTGGCGGCCTGCCTCTACCCGTTCTGTGAACGCGCGTGGCCCCTATGGGGGCCTTTTCGGTTCACAGAACGGGCTCAGTTGCGGGCGAAGATGCGCAGGACGTAGTAGAAGAGCATCATCACCCAGCCGAACAGGCTCACCGCGGCACCCACGTAGTACTCAGCCGGGTAGCGCTGCACGATCTGCTGGGTCTGGTAGAGGATGCCGGCACCCGCGACGAAGACCATCGCCACCGAGAACCACAGCCCCAGCACCCAGCCGAACAACAAGGCCCCGACTATCGCAGCGAAGCCCACCACGAAGCCGAACAGCAACACGCCCCTCAGCCAACTGAAGTCGTGGCGGGTGAAGAAGGCGATGAGGGTCAGCCCGGCGAAGGCGATGGCGGTCACGACCGCCGCAGAGGGGATCGCGCCGGGATCGTTGCGGAAGGCGTAGTCGAGCAAGGGGATGAACAGGACCGCGTATATCAGCACCTCGCCGATGAGCCCCAGATACTGCGTGCCGACGTTGGGGCTGTAGGAGGCCTTGGTGGCTATGAAGGAGCCGGCCATGATCCCCACGAAGAACAGCGCCAGCACGATGCCGCTGCGCTGTGAGATGTAGTCGATGACGGTATCGCTGAAGCCGGACATGAAGAAGGCGATCTCGACGGCGATGAACAACAGGACCGCCATGAGGAGGTGCCCGTAGACACGGCTGAGGAAGGTCGCCCGGGTGTCTGCGTCACGCTCGATGACGGGCACGAGTTGTCGAGGTTGCGCTGGTGGCTGGGGCGACCGATAGGCGTAGGTCATGGGTGCACTCCTCGCCGGCGGATGGCCGGCGTTTCTCTGCCTGGTGCCTCCCAGCCTAGCGCCTTGTCCTGCATCGACCCGGTCGACCGCGCCGGGGCCCCGCAACGGTAGAATCGCTGGTGAGATCGACCAGCCCTCGTGACGACGTGCTCCGTTCCGCCAGACCCGGGGCTTCGCATCCGCCGCCTGCGTCGCCCCTCGAGCAAGTCGCCACGAGGGCTGCCTATATCTCCCACCACCTACATCGGTGTCACTGCGGTGTGCGTTCTGGGTGCGATCCCTGATGCCACACTGGGTGACGTGACCGTTGACACTACAGAGGGTGACTTGGTCTGGCAAGGGGTACTACTCACAGTGGTTCCTGGAGCACCTTACGTGTATGAGGCGGACTTCCGCCCCCCATCGAGGTCGGCGAGACCATGACTCCGGTACTCGACACCTTGACCGTCGGCGACAGCCCCGAGGCCTGGGCGCGCGCCGGATTCCGGGTGGAGAGCGGCTGCTGCCGCATCGCCTCACTGCGGATCGACCTCAGCGGACGAGCCGCGGGTGGCGGAATCCGGTCGTGGGGGCTGCGCCACCTCTCCGATGCGGTGACGGGTGCTGCCATAGACGGTCTCCCCACCGACGTCTCCACCTCCGACACAGCCATTGCCGGCGCGTCCCACCCCAACGGCGTCAGCGGGGTCGATCACCTCGTGGTGGCCACACCCGATTGTGGCCGCACCGTCGCGGCACTCGAGGCCGCCGGCTTCGAACCCCGCCGGGGCCGTCTCAGCAAGAGCCACGGGACCCCCTTGCGACAGGTCTTCTTCTGGGCGGGCCCGACGATCCTCGAGGTCATCGGCCCGGAGGAGCCCGCCGGAGACGGGCCGGCGTCGTTCTTCGGCCTCGCACTGGTCGCCGAGGACCTCGACTTCACCGCCGCCTGGTTCGGCGACCGCATCGGCCGACCGAAGCAGGCGGTCCAACCCGGTCGCCGGATCGCCACCCTGCGCCACAAGGAGATCGGCATCTCGATTCCACTGGCGGTGATGAGCCCCCACGGCTCCCTGCCGGGCTCGCCACCTCAGGTGACGGGGTAGCCTCCAACGGTCATGCTCGACCACGTCTTCACCGATGCCATCGGCGCGCTGCGCGACACCTTCGAGAAGGCCCTCCTCGAACGACAGGCCTTCGAGGAGCGGTTCCATGCCGATGTCTTGTTGGGTGACATCACCTGGGAGACCTCCTACGGGCTTCCGGGCGAGGGGCTGCCTCCCCGGGTGCGCGCCGATGTGACCCTCGACTGGCCAACCTGGTCCCAGACCGCCTACCGGTCCTGGTACATCGACGAGGAGTTCGACGAGGCACCGCGCATCGAGATCGAGATAGTCCTGCGGATCCAACGGTTGAAGGACCCGCCCGACGCCGAACGGGTCCTGCGCGTCCTCCCGGTGAGGACCCCCGAGCTCGGCGGGGAGCGCCTCGAGCGCTCCGGCCCGACGATCGAGACCTCCTACAGCGGGGACCTCTCCGAGGTCGCCTACGCCATCGAGGTCTCCTATGAAGGGTCTTACGAGCTCGACGAGGAGTGCCTTGCCGACGGCTCGATCCTCGACGACCATTTCAACGCGATGGGTGGCTGGATCGCATCGACGCTGGTCAGGCTCGGCGACATAGACCTCGAGTTCCTCCCGTCCGAGGACGGCCCATCGAGCGACTGAGGCGCAACGGACAGAGACCTCACACGACGAAGACGGAGTTGAACAAGATGCCGGATGTCCTGTTGGTGGAGACCGGGGACCGGATCGCGGTGGTCACCATGAACCGTCCCGCAGCCCGCAACGCGCTGAACGCCGAGCTCAGAGGCGCCATCGGGGAGAACATGGCCGCCCTCGATGCCGACGACAGCATCGACGTGATCGTGTTGACCGGAGCCGATCCGGCGTTCTGCGCGGGACTCGACCTCAAGGAGCTGGGTTCGGGTGGAGCCGGCCTGACAGAGGAAGGCGAATCGTTCATCACCCGGCGCCGGGGACCCCTACCCGAGCTGAGCAAGCCCCTGATCGCCGCGGTCAACGGAGTGGCGATAACGGGCGGCTTCGAGCTGGCGCTGAACTGCGACTTCATCATCGCCTCCGAGCGGGCCCGCTTCGCCGACACGCACGCCCGGATCGGGGTCATGCCCGGGTGGGGCCTGACGGTGCTGCTCCCCCAGGCCATAGGGATCAGGCGAGCCAAGCAGCTCAGCGGCACCGGCAACTTCCTCGACGCCCGGACGGCGTGCGAATGGAACCTGGTCAACCAGGTCGTGCCTCACGACGAGTTGCTCCCGTTCACCTTGTCGCTAGCCGCAGACATCGCCGGCAACGACTCCGCGGGCGTGGGCCACATCTACCGAACCTACGACGAAGGCGCCCTGCTCAGCGCCGACGAGGCGTGGGATCTCGAGGCACGCCGGGCAGGCGAGTGGCTCGCCGGCGTCAAGGCCAGCGACATCGAGGAGCGGAGGCGAGCCGTGACCGAACGGGGACGCTCCCAACTCTGACCGCATTGCCGGGCCGCATGCCGGCCCGTCGACAGCCGGCCCTCCCCCCTCAACCCGCCGCATGGCCGTCTCCGCCACGTTGTGCGACACTACTGCCGGGTTCGGGAACCCAGGCGGGACCGACGGGTCGGGACAGTAGGGGGGACGTATGACCGTTGCCAGCACCACCTCAGGCGAGATCAAAGGCGTCGAAACCGGAGGAGTGATCCGCTTCGCCGGCGTGCCTTACGCTGCTCCACCCACCGGCAGCCGGAGGTTCCGCCCGCCCGAGCCGGTCGCGCCATGGGACGGCGTCAGGGACGCGTCGTCCTTCGGTCCCATCTCGCTGCAGAACGAGAGCCCGCTCAACGCCCTCTTCGCCGAGGATCCCGAGCCTCATGACGAGGACTGCCTGTTCCTGAACATCTGGACCCCGGCTTTGGACGGCGCTCGCCGACCGGTCATGGTGTGGATCCACGGCGGTGGCTTCGTCATGGGTTCCGGTTCGACACCGCTGTACCAGACGACGGACTTCTGCACGCGGGGTGACGTCGTGCTCGTCAGCGTCAACTACCGGCTGGGCGCCCTCGGCTTCCTCGACCTCAGCTCCCTCGACAGCTCCTACGCCGAGTCCGGCAACGTCGGGATCCTCGACCAGGTCGCCGCGCTGCGGTGGGTGAGGGACAACATCGCAGGTTTCGGTGGCGACCCCGACAACGTCACCATCTTCGGCGAGTCGGCCGGCGGGATGAGCGTGGCCACCCTGATGGGCACTCCGGCAGCAAGAGGGCTTTTCCACAAAGCCATCGCCCAGTCCGGTGCCGCCTCGGCGGCCACCACGCCCGACCAGGTCGCCTCCACCGCACTCGACTTCATGCGTCACGCCGGGGTCGAGACCGTGGCGGAGCTGGTGCGGCTCCCCGACCGCGCGATCCTGGATGCTCAGGGAGCGATGTTCATCGAGGCCATGGCCAACCCCGAGGCGCTGGCCGAGAGCGGCGACCCCATGGGGATCCTGCCGTTCCGGCCGGTGCTCGACGGTGAGGTCCTGCCCCGATCGCTGCTCGACGCCATCGCATCGGGCTCGGCCGCGGGCGTCGCGCTGATGGCGGGCACCACGCTGGAGGAGTGGCGCCTCTTCGACCTCATGGAACCCCAGCCCGTCGACGACGGGGTGATCCGAGCGCGCTTCGACGCGCTCACCGGTGCGGGCGGCAAGGCGCTGGACCTATACCGCTCAACCCGCCCGGGGGCCACCAACAAGGAGCTGTTCGTGGCCCTCATGACCGACCTGGTGTTCCGGATACCGTCGATCCGGCTGGCCGAGGCCCAGCTGAGCCACGCCGAGGTGTACAAGTACCTCTTCACCTGGCCTACGCCCGCCCTCGGGGGGGTGCTCGGATCGTGCCATGCCCTCGAGCTCCCGTTCGTCTTCGGCCACAGCCGCGATCCGCGCCTGGCGCCGTTCGTGGGGACCGAAGCCCCCGCTCACCTCCAGGCCGCCATGCAGGACGCCTGGATGTCATTCGCCCGCAACGGCTCACCCTCCTCGGAGCTCCTGCCCGAATGGCCCTGCTACGACCGTGAGCGGCGTCCAACCATGGAGTTGGGCGACGAGCTCAGGCTCCTCGGGGATCCCGGCGCCGAGGAGCGGCGCTACTGGGAAGCCGCCGGCTGACCTTCCCGTCCCACCGTCGCCTCACATCGCCTGCCGCGGCGGCTGCGAGAGGTAGCGCATCAGGGGTCAGCTCTGGTCGAAGACCCCGGGGAACTCGGCGCTGACCGCGTCGAGCAACCCGTCGACACCCGACCCGTGGAGGATCATCCCCCCGTCGACGACGATGGTCTGGCCGGTGACGTAGCGCGCCAGGCCGGAACACAGGAACACCATGACATCGGCGACGTCCTCGGGTTCGCCCATCCTCCCCAACGGGGTACCGGCTATCTGGCGCTCGATCTGAGCAGGCAGCGACTCCAGCAGCGGCTCGGTCAGCGCGGTGCGGACAGAGCCCGGCGCGACGGAGTTGACCCGGATCCGGGGCCCGTACTCGAGCGCCGCGCTGGCAGTCAGCGCGCTCACACCCGCCTTGGCGGCCGCGTAGGGACCCTCGCCCGCAGCCGGGCGAACACCGCTTATCGAGGCGGTGTTGACGATCACGCCACCGGCTTCGCGCATGAGCGGAGCACTGGCGCGAATGCCGTTGAAGACACCGTGGAGGTTCACTCGCACGATCCTGTCCCACTCGTCGAGCGGGTAGCTCGCCAGCGGCGAAAGCCCGCCGATGCCGGCGTTGTTGACCATGATCGACAAACCGCCCATGTGCCGGGCGGCGTCGGCGACCGCGTCGGCAAGCCCGTCGGCATCGGTCACGTCGACCTCCGAGGCGACACCGTCGAGCTCGTCGGCCACGGCCCGAGCGGAGTCACCGTCGACGTCGAACACCGCGACGGCCGCACCCTCCTCCACGAACCGGTGGGCGGCGGCTCGGCCGATGCCCGAGCCGCCTCCGGTGATTATCGCCGTCTCGCCTGCCAGCAGTCCCATCGTCCCCCACCTTTCCCTGGACTGCTCGGAGACTAACCCTGATCGCCCACGAGCGAGGCTTACGCGACCCCCGCCTCGGGCCGCTCGTTGAAGAGCCGGATGACCGGGTCGGAGTGGTGCCAGCCAAGAGCGCTCAACGACCCTGTGTCGAGGTTGAAGCCCCGCCCGGAGGAGATGGGGAGCCGTATCCACCTGACGCACAAGGCCACGCTGAAGTGCCCGTGCCCGAACAGGGCGACGTCGCCGGCCTCCTCTGCGAGGATCCGCCGCAGCAAGGCGATCACGTCGTCGGCGCGTCCGGCCACCTCGGGCGGGCTCTCGCCCCCGGGGGCGCCGTCGATCCACAGGTTCCAATCCGGTGAGCTCTGGTGTATCTCGGCGGTGGTGACGCCCTCGAGCTCGCCGTAGTTCCACTCGAGCAGGTCATCGAGACGCTCGGCTCGCCCACCCAGCCCTGCCAGCTCGCAGGTCTCGACGGCCCGCTGCAGCGGGCTGGTGAAGACGTGGGAGAAGTCGAATCGTCCCAGAGCGGGGGCGAGCCGTGTGGCCTTGCGGCGACCCTCACCGGTGAGCGGCAGGTCGGTGGACCCGGTGTGGCGTCCCGACCTGCTCCAGTCGGTCTCACCGTGGCGGACGATCACCACGGTCTTCTCGCCGGTATCGCGCCGGCCGGTCTCGCTCATGCGTAGTACCGACCTGTCGTCACAGCTGCTCGGGAAGCCGGGGTACGTCCTCGAACTCGGGGTCGCGCTTGTCGGACTTGGCCACGAACTCCTCCATCATGTCGGCACCGTGGAACATGCCCGCCTGCCAGGTGGCCACGTAGTTGAGGCCGTCGGCCACCGAGTGGTCGCGGGTGAAGTTGATCATCTCCTTGGTCCCCCAGATCGCCAGGGGCGAATGCCTGACGATGCGTGCCGCGATGTCGAGCACCCCCTCCACGAGATCCTCGTGGGTGTCGAAGACCTCGTTCACGAGACCGATCTCGCGGGCACGGCCGGCCGGCAGGCGGTCACCGGTGTAGGCGAGCTCACGGGCAACACCCTCGGGGATCAACTTCGGGAGCCGCTGCAGGGTACCGACATCGGCGGTCATACCGATGTTGATCTCTTGGATGCAGAAGAAGGCGTCGGCGCTCGCGTAGCGCATGTCGCAGGCGCTGATCATGTCCACCGCACCACCGATGCAGCCTCCCTGCACCGCCGCGAGGACCGGCATCCGCGCCCTTTCCAGCACGCTGAAGGAGTCCTGGAGCCGCAGGGCCATGGCACGCAGAGTGGACCGCTGGCGACCGATCTCCTTGGGCCCGTCATCGAGGTTGAACAGCCCCCCGCCCCCCTGGAAGACGGCGAGGTCCATCCCCGCGCTGAAGTGCCGCCCGGTCGAGGAGATCACGATGGCCCTCGCCGAGGCGTCGGCGTCGATCCCCGACACGATCTCGGGCAGCTCCCGCCAGAAGTCCGGTGTCATGGTGTTGAGCTCGTCGCCTCTCTTGAGCTGGAGATGGGCGATCTTGCCCGAGATGGTCACGTCGAAGCAGTTGTAGTTCATGATCCGGCTCCCTGGTCGGTTGATGGGTCTGCTGGGGCGAGTGAGGCGACTGCTCGTCGGATGACCTGTTCCCAGTGACGGGCCTGCGGGCGGGGCATGCCGATCGAGTCCACGAGCGCCCAACCCAGACCGACGGTGTAGGCGAACCGCACGATCGCCTCGGTGTCGAGGTCGGGATCGATCGTGCCCTCCTCTTTGGCCCCTTCTATGAGAGCCTCGATGAGTTGGGTCCGCTCGGCGAGAAGGGACTGGAGGAGCTCGGCGAAACCCGGGTCGCGGCGAGCGACAGCGAAGGCCTCCAGCAGCAGCGCATCACCCTGACGTCGTTCCCTGGTCGCCAGGTGCGCCCCAACCTCCGAGAGCATGTCGGCTTTGGTGCTGGGCATGCCGGAGAACAGCGAATCGAGCTCGGCGACCGTGCGGGCCCTGATGGCCTCCAGCAACAGCTCGTCCTTGCCGGTGAAGCGCCCGTAGATGGCACCGGTCGTCAGGTCCGCCCGCCGGGCTATCTCCTGCACCCCGGCGCGGTCATAGCCCCGCTCGCTGAACACGTCGGCTGCCGCCTCGATGAGGCGTCGGCGCAACTCGTCGCGTCCCCCGGGTTCGTCCTCCATCGCCGGAACGGCCACACCGAGACGATAACGGCGGTTATCCCCAGCTCCAAGCGCCTCGGGCAGGCGGCCACCAGCACAAGGAGCGCCGGTGCCGGCTACAGCCGGGCCCGGACCAGTTCGGCCAGCGACACTCGTGGCCGCGCGCCGATGTGGTCGATCACCTCAGCCGCGGCGATCGAGGCGATCCGCCCGGCAGTGGCGAGGTCGAAACCCGATGTCACGCCGTACAGCAAGCCCGCCGCGTAGAGGTCACCGGCACCGGTGGTGTCGAGGACCTCGACCGGCGGGCTGGCGTCGATCACATGGACCTCGTCGCCGGAGATGATGACCGAACCGTGCTCGCTGCGGGTGAGGCAGGCGACCTCGCAATGGCCCCGCACGAACTGCATCGCCTCGTCGAAGGTGTCCACCTCGTACAGCGAGGTGATCTCGGCCTCGTTGCCGAAGAGGATGTCGACGTGGTTCTCGGCCAGGTCGAGGAACTCGGCACGGTGGCGGTCGACGCAGAAGCCGTCGGAGAGGGTGAACGCCACCCGGCCGCCGTTGCCGGCAGCCACCTCCATCGCCTTGCGTATCGCGGCCTTGGCATGCGGCGCGTCCCAGAGGTAGCCCTCGCAGTAGGTGATGCTCGCCGCGGCGACCGCCGACTCGTCGATGTCGTCAGGTGTGAGCGCGGCCGAGATGCCGAGATAGGTGCTCATGGTGCGCTGGGCGTCGGGCGTGACCAGCACCAGGCAACGCGCCGTCGATGGACCGGCTGTCGCAGCGTCGGTGGTGTACCGCACCCCGGCGGATCGGATGTCGTGGGTGAACACCTCCCCTAGCTGATCGTCGCGGACCTTGCCGATGAATCCCACCCGGCCGCCCAGGCTGGCGATCCCCGCCGCGGTGTTGGCTCCCGACCCTCCCGACACCTCGGTGGCGGGGCCCATGCTCTCGTACAGCTCGTGTGATCGTGACTCGTCGATGAGCTGCATCGAGCCCTTGAGGAGGCCCTGCTCCTCCACGAAGTCCTCGTCGACCTGGCACAAGACGTCCACGATCGCGTTGCCGATGCACAACACATCCAGGCGCTTCTCGGTCACGGCAGCTCCTTGGGTTCGGGTCTCGTCACCGGCTCCAGGACCGGGGCCTCGGGGCCTATGCACAGTATCGAGCCGCACTGCTGACACCCACTCCTTGACGGGGTCGGCCTGCCTATACGCTGCTGTTCCTGCAACTCTGCCGTCGACTGCCAAACCGGGAGGCCAGGCCGTGCCAGACCGATCCGCTGCGCCAGAACCCGGGGGTCAGCGTCTGCCGGCGACGGTCATCCCCCGGCACTACCGGCTCCAGTTCGAGCCCGATCTCGAACAGGCACGCTTCGAGGGCAGCGAGAGCGTCGACGTCGAGGTCACCGAAGCGGTCAGGGAGATGGTCCTCAACTCGCTGGGCCTGGAGATCCGTGCGGTCTCGGTGGTGAACCCGGCCGGGGAACGGATCCGCGCCACGACCTTCATGGACGAGGCGAACGAGCGGGCGACCTTTCGCTTCTCGCGGACCCTGGATCCCGGCCGGTGGAGGCTGGAGTGCTCCTTCTCCGGCGATCTGAACGAGCGGCTGGAGGGCTTCTACCGTTCGACCTTCACCGACCACGAAGGCGTCGAGCGGACCCTGGCGGCAACCCAGTTCGAAGCCACCCACGCCCGGCGGGCCTTCCCGTGCTGGGACGAACCCGCCCTCAAGGCCACCTTCGGGGTGACGCTGGTGGTGAGCGAGGAGCTGACAGCGATCTCCAACACGCGCGAGATCGCCAGTGAGGCTGCCGGTGACGGTCGGCGCCGGGTGACCTTCGCCGACTCGATGAGGATGTCCACCTACCTGGTGGCGTTCGTGGTCGGGCCGCTCGAGGCAACGGACCCGACACTGGTCGACGGGACACCGGTGCGGATCGTGCACCCGTTGGGCAAGGGCCATCTGGCGGCCTACCCGCTCGAGGTGGCGGCCTTCGCGCTGAGGTTCCTGACCGACTACTACGGAATCGCCTACCCGGGCGACAAGCTCGACCTGGTGGCGGTTCCCGACTTCGCCTTCGGAGCCATGGAGAACCTCGGCTGCGTGACCTTCCGCGAGGTGCTGCTCCTGGTGGACCCGGAATCGGTCACCCAGCCCGAGTTGCAGAACGTCGCCGACGTCATCGGCCACGAGCTCGCTCACATGTGGTTCGGGGACCTGGTCACCATGAACTGGTGGAACGGGATATGGCTCAACGAAGCGTTCGCCACCTTCATGGAGATGAAGACGACCGACGCGTTCCGCCCCGACTGGCAGCGATGGGTCGACTTCGGTCTGTCCCGGACGGCGGCCTTCGACGTGGACTCGCTCGTCTCGACCCGCCCCGTCGAGTACCCGGTCACGTCCCCCGAGGAAGCCGAAGGGATGTTCGACGTGCTGACCTACGAGAAAGGCGCGGCGGTCGTCCGGATGCTCGAGGAGTACATCGGCGAGCAGCCCTTCCGCGAGGGCATCCGCCGCTACCTCGAGGACAACGCCTACGCCAACACCGAGACCACGGATCTTTGGGATGCGCTCGAGGCGGTCACCGGCGAGCCGACCCGCCGGATCATGGACTCCTGGATCCTCCAGGGCGGGTACCCGGTGGTCGACGTCGAGTGGGACGAGCGTAGCCTGCGGCTCAGCCAGCATCGCTTCCAGTTCGAGGCCGGTGACGCGCCGAGCGGGGGCGAGCAGAACGGCCGAGGTCCGACCTGGAACATACCGGCGGTCATCACGGTCGGGGTCAAGGGTGGCAGCGAGGAGCTGCGCGCTCTCCTCGTGGGAGGGACGACACGGCTCGACCTGCCCCCGCACACCACCTGGGTGCAGCTCAACCGCGGCGCCGGCGGCTTCTACCGGGTTCGTTACGGAGCCAAGGCGCTCGACGCGCTGCTCGAGCGCGGAGCACCTGACCCCATCGACCGCTACGGGCTGCTCGACGATGCCTGGGCGATGCTGCTCGCCGGCCGCTCGACGATGGCCGCCTTCATCGCGCTCCTCCGCCGCTTCGGCGACGAGACGGATCTGGTGGTGTGGCGCCGGCTGATAGCGGCGATGCACGCCCTCGATCGCCTGGCGGCCGATGATCCCACCGACGCCGCCGCGGGGTTCGTACGGGAGATGGCTCAGGGACGGTTCAGGCGCCTCGACGAGGAGATCGGACCGGGTTCACCCGACCGAGCCCGCGAGCTTCGCGGCGCGCTGTTCAACCTCCTGGGCACCATCGGACGCGACCCCGATGTGGCCGCGCGAGCCCGGGAGATCCTCTGGGAGGACGTCGGCGGGGGTGCCGACCCGAGCCTGGTCGCGGCCAGCGTCGACGTGGTGGCTGCGACCGGCGGCCGGCCCGAGTACGACGAGCTCGCCGAGCGCTGGAGGCATTCCTCGACACCGCAGGAGGAGATCCGTTACCTGTACGCGCTCGCCGATTTCGACCACCCCGACCTGCTGGACCGGACCCTGGCCCTGGCCGTCACCGAGGTGCGCTCGCAGAACGGTCCGTACCTGGTGCGTCGCGCCCTCGGGAACAGGAACCACGGGCAGCGGGCCTGGGACTTCGTCGAGCGGGAGTGGGATCGCCTCAACCAGCGCTTCCCGAGCAACAGCATCGTGCGCATGCTCGAGGGGGTGCGGAGCCTTTCCCGCCCTGAGGAGGCCGGCAAGGTGCTGCGCTTCTTCGAGACCCACTCCGTTCCCCAGGGAGCCGTGACGCTCGCCCAGCACCTCGAACGACTGAGGGTGAACGTGGCCTTCCGTCAGCGGGAGTCCGGCGGGTTGGTCCGCCTCCTCGAGGGCTAGCCGGCGCTCCCAGATCGTTCAGTCGTACCGATCACCAGCCCGCGGCGTTACCGTGACCTACGGGTTCGGCGCTCGTGTCGGGCCTCCTGCCGCACTCGCCATGACTGTCCATCCCACCAGACCTCGCCGCCCTCAGCGCCTGGAGGTGTTCGCGGTCGAGGACACGACCGCGCAGATCGCGTGGTCACGGCTCGGCCCCGGACGGGTGGAGTTCGAGATCGACGGGCGCCGCCATGCAGTGGAGACAAACGGCGGGCCCGGCGCGGTGATCCTCGATGACCTCAAGCCGGGGACGGACTACGAGGTGGTCCTCCACGGCGCCGGCGCCCGCCGCGGCTGGCCGCGGCTGAGCCTGCGGACCCTTGCCGACGCTCCGGGTCGGGAGCTCTTCCGCTTCGCGACCATCAGCGACCTCCACCTGGGCGCGACCCGCTTCGGCTTGTTCGGGCTGGTCAGGGAGGACCCCGGCGCTGCCACCCCGCACCCGGTGATGTGTGCCCGGGCCGCCATCAACGAGGCCCTGGAGTGGGGCGCCGAGTTGCTGATCGTCAAGGGCGACGTGACGACCGAGAGCTTCCCCGAGCACTGGGAGACAGCCGGTGAGCTGCTGGGGGGACTGCCGGTCCCCGTCGAGGTCCTGCCCGGCAACCACGACCGGGGCCGCAAGCGCACTGTCGAGCCCCAGCCGGCGTTGGCCCGGCACGGACTCCGCCTGGTGCACGGTCTGCAGGTGCTGGACCTGCCCGGCGCCCGCTTGGTCCTGCTCGACAGCACCGTCCCGAACTGGGGCTATGGCAGGTACAACCATCTCGCCGACGACGTGGTCCGTGTGGCGTCCCGTACCGACAAGCCGGTGTTCCTGGCGACCCACCACTATCCCCAGCCGTTGCCCGTCCCTCACTTCTGGCCACCCGGCGTGCCCTCCCTCGCCGCCAACCGCTTCATCCGCCGCCTGGCCGAGGCGAACCCGGCGTCGTTCATGACGGCAGGCCACACCCACCGCAACCGTCTCCGCCACAAGCTCGGCATCCCGATCAGCGAGGTGGGCTCACCCAAGGACTACCCCGGAGTGTGGGGCGGTTACGTCCTCTACGAGGACGCGGTGCGACAGGTGGTCCGCCGCGTCGCCGCGCCCGAGGCCATCGCCTGGACCGAGTACACCAAGCGCGCGGTCGCGGGTGCCTGGGGGCTGTGGGCCCCGGGGCACTTGGGGCACCGCTGCTTCGTGCACGCCTGGCCCGCGCGGGGCCGCCGGGCCGTCCGCGGCGTGCTCTGAGGGTCGATCGCCCCTAGCGGAGGGAGCGCGCCGGTTGGGCTCAGGACACGAGCGAGAGCACCAGGCCGATCTGACCCAGGTGGTAGGTGACGATGATCGCCAACCTCGTCCAGCGGTGGTCCTCGATGAACCGGCTCCATGCGATGAGGGCGTCGGACACGTAGAACAGCACCGAGCCGGCGACGGCCGCCGGGATCGTGCTGCCGATCGCGCTGGCGACCATCGTCGAGATGACGACCACGTACACCAGCACCGGTGCGCTGAGCTCGGGCTCGTCGCTGTGGCGAACGCCGACGAGGATCCGGCGACCGAGCGTCGCCAGCGCCGCGGCCACGACCAGCACGCCGATCAGGAATGCGGTCGTGTCGATATCACCCACCCAGAACCCCACGATGTACGCCAGGTGACCCAACAGGAACGACACCAGGCCGGGGAGGAAGAAGCGATCCGGGAAGAGCAAGAAGACATCCCCCAGCAATGACAGGCCCAGGGCTGCCACGAACCACGCCCGGACCGCCTCGTCGGTCGGATCGACGGCGACCGCGGCGGCGAGGAGGCACAGCAAGGTGACCGGTTTGGCGATCAGCTCGACCCGGCGGGCCCCCGCGCCGACCGCCCACCAGTCCAGGATCGCCGCGGCGACTGTGGCAGCGAGCAGCACCCACGACGGACCGTTCACCTCTCGTCCCCACCCTGGTCGAGCTCGGCGAGGGCGTCGTCCCAGGTGATCCCTTCAGCGATCCTCGTCCTGAACTGCATCACCTGCCTCGGCCGGTTCATTCCCAGCACACCCGTGAGCCTGGGGCCCCGCCGGTAGGCAGCGACGAAACGGCGTTCCGGCAGCGATCCTTCCACGACCTTGCACTCGTCGGCGCCGTCGATCCAACCAGCGAGCTGGATCTTGCGGTCGTACTGGTCGGACCAGAACCACGGGACCGGAGCGTACGGAACCGCCTCGCCGGCGCCCGCCAGCAGCCGCCGGGCGGCGGCGGCACCTTGTTCGAGCGCGTTGTCCCAGTGCTCGACGCGCATCGATCGGCCGAACAGCTGGTTCGGCCAGCGCGCCACGTCGCCGGCAGCGGCAACCCCGGGGGCCGCCAGGCAGGTCTCGTCGCACACCACGCCGTCGTCTACGGTGAGCCCCGAGCCGGCGAGCCAACCGGTGTTGGGGACCACGCCGACACCCACGACGACGACATCGGCCGCGACGAGCGAGCCGTCGTTCAGCCTGACTCCCCCGACCCGGTCGGATCCCTCGAAGCCCTCGACGCCGACGCCCAGCTTGAGGTCCACGCCGTTGTCGCGATGGATGTCGCCCACAACGCCTCCGATCTCGGGACCGAGCACCCGGCCGAGTGCCACGTCGAGCGCCTCCAGGACCGTCACCTCCAGGCCCCGTGACCGGCAGGTGGCCGCTACCTCTGCACCGATGAAGCCGGCGCCGACCACGACGACGCGGCCCGGTTCGGCGTCGAGGTCGGACCGTATCGCCAGGCAGTCCTCCATGGTCCGCAGGACATGGATGCCCTCCATCGCCTCGGGCCGGCTCAGGTGGCGGGGCGAGGCACCGGTGGCGACCAGGAGCCGGTCGAACCGGAGGGTCCCGTCCGGCAACTCCAGCCGGCGCCCGCCGACGTCGAGGCCGGCCGCACGCACGCCGAAGCGCAGGTCGAGGTCGAAGTCGTCGATACGCTCAGCTGACGGTGGCGCCGCACGGTGGGGTTCCCATTCACCGCTGAGCACCTGTTTGGACAACGGCGGCCGATCCGGGGGCAACGACGATGCAGCTTCGACGACGGTGATGGTGCCCTCGTAGCCGGCGTCGCGGAGCGTCTCGGCAGCCGTGAGACCGGCGAGCGACGCGCCGACAATGACGACCCTGCGCACCTCGACCATCCGGCGTCACCCAATCGCGTTTTGTGAACGGAAAGTGCCCCTATAGGGGCCTTTTCGGTTCACAAAACCTGTCAGTCCTCGACCGAGATGGCTTGCTTGGGGCAGCGGCGGGCGCATTCCTCGACCTTGGGTCGGAGGTCCTCGGGGGGGTTCTCCTGGAGAACGTAGAGGAAGTCGTCGTCGCGGACCTCGAAGACCTCGGGCAGGATCCCCATGCAAACGGCGTTGCTCTCGCACAGGTCGTAATCGACGACAACCTTCATGTTCGACTCCCTTGCTCGATCGCTGGCGACATCATGCCCCAACTGCAGTCCGGCGTCTGCGAACGTAGCCGCCCTCGGTCGCCGGGTCCGGACGGGGCTAAGGTTCCGGCGGGTCCGGACCTCCCTCGCTCGAGGAGCTGAGATGAAATCCTTGCGTACGCCCGACGAACGGTTCGCGGGCCTCCCCGGCTTCGCCTTCGCGCCCAACTACGTCGAGGTACCCGACAGCGAGGGCGGCACCCTCCGCATGCACTACCTCGACGAGGGCCCGGCGGACGGTGAGCTGGTGCTGTGCCTCCACGGGGAACCCTCCTGGAGCTACCTGTACCGCAAGATGATCCCGGGCCTGGCCGAGGCCGGCCACCGCGTCGTCGTGCCCGACCTGGTGGGCTTCGGTCGCAGCGACAAGCCCGCCGACCGCGACGACTACTCCTACCAGCGACACATGGACTGGCTGAGCGCGCTGGTGGGTGCCCTGGGCCTGACCGGCATCACCCTCGTGTGCCAGGACTGGGGAGGTCTGCTGGGCCTTCGCCTCGCGGCCGAGCAGCCCGAGCGCTTCGAGCGGATCGTGGCAGCCAACACCTTCCTGCCGACCGGGGACAACGACCCCGGTCCGGCGTTCCTGGCGTGGCGGGAGTTCTCCCAGACGGTGGAGACGTTCCCGGTCGGCGAGATCGTGAACGGCGGGTGCGTGTCGGATCTCACCGACGAGGTCCGCGCCGCCTACGACGCACCGTTCCCTGACGAGAGCTACAAGGAGGGTGCACGCCAGTTCCCGGTGCTGGTACCCATCTCACCCGACGACCCGGCTGCGGCAGCCAACCGGCGGGCGTGGGAGGTGCTGGCTTCGTGGACCAAGCCGTTCCTGACCGCCCACAGCGACAGCGACCCCATCACCGCCGGAAGCGACCGGGTGCTCCAGGAGCTGATCCCAGGTGCCAAGGGTCGGTCACATGCGACGATCACCGGGGCCGGGCACTTCCTCCAGGAGGACAAGGGCGAAGAGCTGGCTCGCACCGTCATCGCCTTCATCGCCGACACCCGCTGAACCCGACCGCCGCCCCGCGGGCCCCTCACACCTCCACGACGGGGTTGTCCCGGGTCGTGGCCGGGACCGCGACCTCGGCGCGGTCGAGCCGCTCGGTGGGAAACGCCACCTCGAGATCGCCCTGGGGCTTGCTGAACTCGAAGTGGTCGAACATGGCTGTGGCCCGCTCGGGAGGCACCGGTTCGCTGATCAGGTAGCCCTGCGCCCAGTCGCAGCCGAGGTACTCGAGTGCCCGCAGCTCCGAGGGTCGTTCGACGGCTTCGGCGACCACCTTGATGTCCAGCGCCTTTGCCACCGCGGCGACCAGCTCGACCATCGAGGTCGTCGTCGCCTCCTCGGGGAGGTCGTGCACGAAGCCCTCGTCGACCTTGACGCAGGTCAAGGGGAGCTGGCGCAGGCAGGTGAGCGACGAGTAGCCGGTCCCGAAGTCGTCGAGGACCATCCCGACACCCAGCTCGCGGATGCGGTGCAGGGTGGGCAGCACGAGGCTGAGATGATCGAGCAGGACCGCCTCGGTGACCTCCAGCATGAGACCGCGCGCCGGCGCGCCGGTGGTGCGGACCGCCCCCTTCAGCGCGTCGAAGAAGCCGGGGTGCAGGAGCTGCCGCGCCGAGATGTTGACCGCAACCTTGGCGGCCCCCGGTCTCGCCCGGCTCCATTCCGCGAGCTGCCGGCAGGCCTCGTAGAGCACCCAGCGGCCGACGGGCAGGATCAGCCCGGACTCCTCGGCCACGTCCAGGAAGGTATCGGGGCCGACCAGCCCGATGCCGGGGCGCTCCCATCGCAGCAGGGCCTCGAAGGCAACCAGCTCGGATTGCGCCACGTCGATGATCGGCTGGTAGTGGAGGCGGAGGTGGCCCAGGTCGAGGGCGTCGTGCAGCCCGTGCTCGACCCCGCGCCGGTTCCGCATCCACGCCCGCATCTCGTCGTCGAAGATCTCGACCTTCCCCGGAGCAGCCCGGATGGCGCGGTCGAGCGCGGTGTCGGCTTCGCTGACGAGCTGGGACGCGGTCGCCCGCGGCCCGCACAGCGTCACGCCCATGTTGAACTCGAGATGCACCTGCTCACCGTCGATGTCGACAGGGCGCTCGAACTCCTGGGTGATGCGATCGGCGACAGCCATGGCGCCGTCGATGGCGTCGAGGTCCTGGAGCATCAGCGAGAAACGTCCCCGCGTCTGGCGAGCGACCACGTCAGAGGGGCGCACCACCCGCCGGAGCCGGTCGGCGATCTCGATGAGCAACCGCGCGGCTCCGTCGTCGGGAAGGGTGTCGAGCATGGGCTCGATGCGGTGGACCTCTAGCGCGATGGCCGCGACATGGCTGCCTGTGCGAGCGGCGAGATCGAGCGCACGCTCGAGCTCGTAGAGGAACAGGCCGCTGCTCGCCAGGCCGGTGACCTCGTCGTGGGTCGTGCCCGCGTCGAGGTCGATGTAGGCCTCGCTGGCCCCCGGCATCGCTTCGGTGACCGGCCCCAGACGGTCCGCAACTGCCATGTCCCCCTCCCCGACTCACCAGGGAATCGCGAGAAGACCCGTGTGTCCAGGGCTCCATCGGACGTTCTGACCGAGTCTTGACCTGAAGGCCACTGAGAGTGCGGTGAGGCCCTCCTCACAGCACGTGGCGTGGTAGCGCGGGTCGTCGTCACGGTGAGTCGACCGGCGCGGCGGTGGCGCCGGCCGCGAGCTCGATCAGCTCGGCCATGGCGTCGACCATCCCTCCGGTTATGACGTGGGGGTCCGGTATGAACTCGGGACAGGAGAGAACGCCGACGTTGAGATCCTCGCCGTAGCTCCACACCGTCACGTTGAGCCCGACCCCCTCGACGAGTGGGCCGACCGAGTAGATCTCGAGCAGCTCGGCGTCACCGATGTAGAGCTTGTCGCGCGGTCCGGGCACGCTCGACACGACGAGGTTGACCGGCGGCCTGTGCCGATCTGCCCATCGGCGCTCGGAATAGGTCCTGACCCACCAGGCGTACGGCCGCGGCGGCGCGTACTGCACCCACTCCTCCATCAGCTCTACGCCCAGCACGTTCAGCGCCTCCTTGGCGACGAGGGTCACGTCATGGCAGGCGCGCAGTCGAACGAGAGGGTCGTGTCGATTCACCGGGAGCTCGGTGAAGAGGTTGGAGACCTTGTTGCCGGTGAGCCGCCCGGTGTCATCCCCCGACGACACCGGGACGCTCGCCACCAGCGGGCGACTCGGCAACTCGTCGTTGGCGAGCAGGTAACCGCGGAGCGAACCGGCTACGCACGCCAGGATGACGTCGGTGACCGTCGCGCCGAAGGCGCGCTTGATTGCTTTGGCGGCCGCAAGTGACAGGGAGCACGATGCGAAGCAGCGGTTGGCGGTGAGCGCACCGTTGAAGGAGGTCGGCGGGGTCCGGACCAGAGGCCTCGGCGGCGAAGAGCTGGTCTCCTTCTTCCAGCGGCGACGCCGCAGCATCCTCCTCGTCGTCCTGATGACCAGCTCGGGCAGCCTGGCGACGTCACGCAGCCGATCGGCCAGCGCCGACCAGAACAGCCTCCATCTCGACGGGAACGGTTCCGGCTCCCACTCGGCCTCCGGCTCCTCGGGCTCGGCGGGAGTGGCGCTGAGGGCGTTGGCCATCATGGCCAGCGCAGCGACACCGTCGGCCGCGGCGTGATGGATCTTGGCCAGGATGGCCACGTTGCCGTCCTGGAGCCCGTCGAGGAGCCAGAGCTCCCACAGGGGTCGCGAGCGGTCGAGTGGTCGCGACGCGAGCTGACCCACCACCTCGTCCATCTGCGCTCGCGTCCCCGGCTCGGGGACCCGCAGGTGACGGATGTGGCGCTCGATCTCGAACTCCGGGTCCTCGATCCAAACCGGATGGCTGATGTGGCCCGGCACCTCGACCACGCGGCGACGGAACGGGGGGAGGAGGTGGAGGCGCTTGGCGAGCTCCTCGCGCAGCACCTCGACGTTCGCCCCGCCGAAGAAGCTGGGGTCGAGAACGGCGAGCTTCAGGGTGTGCATGTGAAGCGTCGGCGTCTCACCGTAGAGGAAGCCCGCATCGAGCCCGCTCAGCCGCTCCATTCGCACCCCCCCTTGCTCACGCGACCGTGTCGGTTGCCGGACTGGTCGCGATCGCCATACCAGATGGTACCGACACGGCCGGGGGCAGGGACGGCTCCGTTTGGGGTGAAGCGATCTCCTGGCAGCCTTCTAGGATGTGGTCCACCGGCTCCGGAGGTGGGCACATCATGCAATGGCTGAGTGGGATGGACGCGTCGTTCCTCTACATGGAGACGCCCGCGGCCCACATGCACGTGGCGGGGATGCTCATCCTCGATCCGTCGGACGCGCCGGTCCCCTACAGCTTCGGGCACGCCCGGGAGATCATCGAGTCCAGGCTCCCCCTCATGCAACCGTTCCGGAAGCGGTTGCTCTCCCCTCCGCTGGGCATCGACCATCCCGTGTGGGTCGACGATCCCGGCTTCGACCTGGACCGCCATCTCTTCCGGACCGCCATCCCGTCCCCGGGCACGAGCCGGGAGCTCGCCGCCCTGGCGGGGAGGGTCGCCAGCAAGCCGCTCGACCGCTCCAAACCGCTCTGGGAGATGTACCTCGTCGAAGGTCTGGAGGGCGACCGGGTCGCCATCATCACCAAGATCCACCACTCGGCCATCGACGGGGTGACGGGCGCCGATCTGATGGCCCATCTCGTCGACTTCGAACCCGAGGTCGCCGAGCCACCCGAGCCGGAGGAGACCTGGAACCCCGAGCGGCTGCCGGGTGACCTGTCATTGATCGGCCAGGCCGTCGTTCACCGGGTGAGCAACCCGCTGCGCGCCACGAAGGCGCTGATCCGCACCGGTCGCTCGGTGGCGACGATGGCGTTCGGCCTGATCGGCGCCCAGACCGACAGGCTACGACCTGCGCTGCCGTTCACCGCTCCCCGCACGATGTTCAACAAGCCCTTGACGCCGCGACGCGCGGTTGCCTTCTCCCAGGTCAAGTTCGACGACGTGCATGTCGTCAAGCAGGCGTTCGACGCGAAGGTCAACGACGTCGTGCTGGCGGCCTGCGCCACCGCGCTGCGGCGGTACCTCCAGAGCCATGACGACCTGCCGGTGAAGCCACTGATCGTATCGGTGCCTGTCTCGGTGCACGGCCAGTCCGAGCGCGAGGGCACCAACCAGGTGTCGAACATGTTCGTGCGACTGCCCGTCGAGATAGAGGACCCGGTCGAGCAACTACGGGCCATCCGCGGCGAGACCGCCGATGCCAAGCAGCTGCACAACGCGATGGGGGTTCACCTGATCCAGGACCTGGCCGAGGTGACGCCGGGCGGGGTCTACAACCGGGCCATGCGCCTGTACTCGCGCACCGGCCTGGTCGACTCGCTACCTCCGGTGCAGAACCTGGTGATCTCCAACGTCCCCGGGCCTCCCGTGCCGCTCTACATCGCAGGTGCGAGGGTCGTAGGGGTCTACCCCTTCGGGCCTCTCATCGAGGGCGCGGGGATCAACCTCACCGTCTTGTCGAACATGGACAACATGGACTTCGGCGTGATCGGGTGCCCCGACACCGCACCTGACCTCTGGGGCCTGGCCGAGGGCTTCGTGGACGCCGTGAGCGAGTTGCGCGCGGCGGCCGATCAGGCTTGACGCGTTCCGGGCCGATTCGCGCCGGCCGCTTCACACCGCACCCGCCAACTCTGCGAGCACCTCAGCGGTGACCTCGGCGATGCGGTCCAGATCGGCGTCGTCGATGACCAGCGGCGGGCAGAAGACGATGGTCTCGCCCAAAGAGCGCGGGAGGACGCCGCGCTCGAAGCATGCGTCCCTGACGGCTTCGGCGCTCACACCCTCGACCATGTCCAGGGCCCACATCCCACCGGTGCCACGCACCTCGCCGGCCAGGGAGTCATCGACCATGCGGGTCAGAGCGGCTCCCAGGCGCTCGCCGATCTCAGGTGCCCGTGCCAGCAGGTCCTCCTTCTCGATGATGTCGAGGTTGGTGAGGCCGGCGACGCATGACGTCGGGTGGCCGCTGTAGGTGTGGCCGTGGCGCAGGACGAACGACTCGTCGCTCTCCAGCGGCTGGCGCACGGCGGGCCCTACCACCACGCCGCCCAACGGCAGGTATCCCGACGTGACCGCCTTGGCGAAGGTGATGAGGTCGGGCTGCACACCCACGTGCTCGGCTCCGAACCAGCGGCCCAGACGGCCGAAGGCGCAGATGACCTCGTCGAAGATGAGGAACGCGCCGTGCTGGTCACAGAGGCGGCGGAGCCCTTCGAGGTAGCCGGGGGGTGCCGGGCGCACCCCGCCTGCTCCCATCACCGGCTCGGCGATGACCGCCGCGATCCGCTCGCCGTGCTCGGCGAAGACCGCCTCGGCGCTGGCGAGGTCGTCGTGCTCTATTAGTGCGACATCTTCGAGGAAGGGCCCGAAGCCCTC
Organism: Acidobacteriota bacterium; assembly: GCA_003577145.1. Taxonomy (GTDB): domain Bacteria; phylum Actinomycetota; class Acidimicrobiia; order Acidimicrobiales; family Microtrichaceae; genus ATN2. The sequence continues at coordinate 70,454 of QEUP01000011.1, forward strand.
CTGGATGGCCGGCAGGCCCAGCGCCGACAGCCCGCCGTAGGCCACCCCGTGGTAGGAGCGATGGCGGCCCACGAACATGGTGCGATCCTTCCGCCCGGCACGCGCGTGCGCCTGGCGAGCAAGCTTGAGTGCCGATTCGACCGCCTCCGATCCCGAAGTCGTGAAGAAGACACGGCTGCCGGCCGGCGGCGCAAGCGCGGAGATCCGTTCGGCCAGCGACTCGGCCGCCGGGTTGGTGAAGCGGTCGAAGGAGTGGAAGTTCTCCAGCGTCTTCAACTGGGCGGTGATGGCGTCGGCCATCTCGGGTCTGCCGTGACCGATGTTGCAGTACCACAACCCGGCCACGGCGTCGATGTAGGTGGTCCCCTCGTCGTCGAAGACCCTGGCACCTTCGCCCCGGACGATCCTGATCAGGTCACCGTCGGTGGGGCGGGCGAAGGGACGCAGGTATGCGCTGTGCTCCATAGCGCGAAGCTACGGGGCAGCCGACCGGCGCTGCAACGGCAATCGCCGGGTGCGATCTCCCCCGGTCAACCTCACCGTGAGATGGCTCAACGCTTCCACGCAGTGGGCGACACCCGGGGACCGATCTCCGCCACCACCGGTCGGCGATCACCGATCATCCCTGCTGCCAACCGCCCTGGGTCACCGCGCGGCAGCGGAGGCACGCGAAGCGAGCGGAATCTATTTACACTCGGCGCATGAGGCGATGTGCGCGACCGGGTTGCTCGAGGCCCGCCACCATCGTGTTGCGCATCGACGCCGGCGGCAGGCAGGCACTGTTCGTCTCGCTCGCCGACGACCCTTTCGAGTTGGGCAACGCGCTGTGCGATCTCCATGCCGAGGGGACCTCGGTCCCGCGGGGCTGGACCTTCACCGACGGACGTGAGGACCAGACCAGCATGCTCGTCGGCAGTAGGACCAAGCGGCCGGCTGACGTCCCGGGCCCGACAGCCGAAAGTGATCCGCGTACCGGCGGCGGGTCGCGTCGTACGCACCGCCCCCAGCGGCGCCGTCCCCGCGTCGCCCAGCCCGGCCTGTTCGGTGGCCGAGAGGACGAGTCCGACACGGAGGCCGAACACCGAGCGCTCGACGAGGCGGTGGCCACCACCGCAGACAGCGACTCGACGGACAGCACCGTGACGGACAGCACCGTGACGGACAGCACCGTGACACACAGCGACTCGACGGACAGCACCGTGACACACAGCGACTCGACGGACAGCGCCGCGGGCCCACCGACGGATCCCGAAGGCGAGACCGGCGTGTTCCAGCGCTTCGCCGAGACCGAGACCTCCGAGGACCTCGACGCGATCCTCGACGCCGACTCGCCGCTGCTGTCCCGCGCCTTTCGCGGCGTGCGTTCCAGCGACTGACGGCACCGCCGCGACCTACGGCTTGTCGGCGCCGACCACCCACATGGCGAAGAACTGCGCACCGCCACCGTAGGCATGACCCAACGCCAGGCGGGCGCCGTCGACCTGGTGCTCACCGGCTTGGCCCCGCACCTGGAGAGCCGCCTCACCGAAGCGGATCATACCCGACGCGCCGATCGGGTTGGACGACAACACCCCGCCGGAGGGGTTCACCGGCAGATCGCCGTCGAGGGCGGTCACGCCCTTCTCGGTGAGCTTCCAGCCGTCGCCCACCTCGGCGAAGCCGAGGTTCTCGAGCCACATCGGCTCGTACCAGCTGAACGGGACATACATCTCGACCACGTCTAGCTGCTCGCGGGGATCGGTGATACCCGCTTGGGCGTACACGTCGGCGGCGCACTGCCGGCCCGCCAGGGGGCTGACCTCGTCACGGCCCACGGCCATCACCGGCTCGCTGCGAAACGCCATGCCGTGCACCCACGCCGGGGGCCTGGCCGCGGCGTCGCCGCCCGCCTCATCGGTCAGCACCATGGCTATGGCGCCATCAGAGGACGGGCAGGTCTCGGCGTAGCGGATCGGGTCCCACAGCATCAGCGACTCTTTGATCGAGTCGTAGCTGATGTCGGGCTCGTGGAGGTGCGCGTACGGGTTCTTCAAGGCGTTGCGCCGGTCCTTCAGCGCCACCAGGATGCCGATGTCGTCGGGCGCCTCGCTGCGCTGCATGTAGGCGCGTATGAACGGCGCGAAGTAGCCGCCTGCGCCGGCCACGAGTTGCTGCTGGAACGGCATGGGCAGGCTCAGCGCCCACATCGCCTCCGAGCACGATTGCATCTGCCAGCCGACGGTCAGCACCCGCCGGTGCACCCGCGCCTCCACCAGGCCGGCGGCGACGATGGCGGTGGAGCCGCCGACCGAGCCGGCGGTGTGCACGCGCAGAAGCGGCTTGCCGACAGCACCGAGCGCGTCGGCGAGGTAGGGCTCGGGCATCATCAGGCCCTCGAAGAAGTCCGGCGCCTTGCCCAACACGACCGCGTCTATGTCGCCCATCGCCATCCCCGCGTCGTCCAGCGCCCGGAACACGGCCTCCCGTAGCAGGCCCGGCAGCGACACGTCACCGCGGGTGGCTGCGTACTTGGTCTGGCCGACGCCCACGACGGCCACCCGTTCGTTGCGGGCCATCAGCCGTCCCCCTCGAGGACGGCCACCAGGTTCTGCTGCAAGCAGTGCCCCGCGGTGGCGTGAGCGACCCCCCGATCGGCGGACCCGTCGATGATGCGCCGGGCGACCTCACCGAGGCGGATCAGTCCCGCCGCCATCATCGGGTTGGCGGCCAACGCTCCGCCGGAGGGATTGACCTCGGCTCCGTCCAAGGGGATCTCCGCTCTCAGGATCGCCTCCTGGTGGGTGAACGGCGCGTGGAGCTCGGCGACGTCCACCTTCCCCCCTGACACCCCGGCCTCGTGGGCTGCCAGGGCGGCGGACGGGGCCCGGGTGAGATCGCGGGCGCCGAGGTTGTGGCTGTCGACCCGGTGGTCGATGCCGCGAATCCACGCCGGCCGCTCCACCAGGCGCCGCGCGGTGTCATCGGCCGCCAGCACGACCGCCGCCCCGCCGTCGCTCACCGGAGGGCAGTCGTGGCGGCGCAACGGGTCGGCGAGGCAGTCCTCGGCGAGGATCGCCTCGACGTCGAAATCACCCTTCACCTGGGCGAAGGGGTTTGCCTTCGCCGCGGCACGGCTGCGGGCAGCGGTCTCGGCCATCTGGCGCTGGGTCAGCTTCCCGGAGTCGATCATCGCTCTCGCCTGGAGGGCTGCGACGCTGACCGAGTCGAGCCACAACGGCCCGAAGTAGTAGGGGTCGAGCTGACGGGACAGCACACGGGGCAGGTCGCCGGGGGATGACTTCCCGTAGCCGTACACCAGCGCCGTGTCGGCCGCACCCGTCTGGATCTTCACCCAGGCCTCGTAGAGCGCCCAGGCACCGTCCATCTCCACGTGCGACTCGCTGATGGGCGGCCAGGGGCCGACCGCGTCCAGCGTCATCACGAACGAGAACGCCTGGCCGGCCAGGTAGTCCGAGCTGCCCGAGCACGTGAAGCCGATGTCGTGCCGGTCGAGGCCGACCCTCTCCTTGGCCTCCTGGATGACCGGCTGGATCAGCTCGACCTCGTTGACGTCCTGGCGGCGGCGCGAGTGCACGGTCTGGGCGAACGACACGATGGCGACGTCGCGCATCACAAGTACTCCCTGATGGTGTCGGGGTCCACGTCGGGTTCGCCCGAGGGCCGCCACCACCTGATGTTCTCGAAGGACGTGCTCAGCTCGTCGTCGGGCACCCAGACCGCCTCGACCCGCATCCCCGGCCGCACATCGGCCGGCGGTATCCCCTGGATCAGACCGTGCAGGGTGATGTCGGCGCCGTCTATGAGGACCAGCGCGCTGACGAACGGCGTCTCGGTCACCTGCCCGGTGAAGGCGATGTCGACCACGCAGAACGTGGTGACCGTGCCCCGGTGCCCCAGCTCCACCTGCTCCTCGGTAGGCAGGCCCACCACCGGCGACACCCCCCGGGGCGGCACGTAGACCTTGCCGGTGACCGGGCAGCGCTCACCCATGATCCGCTTCTCTGCGAGCGCCCGCAGGAAGCGGGTGGGCGCCCGGCCCGGCGTGTACAGGTACTCGACCCGGGCGGGGACGCGGATGCTCCGGACCGCCTCGACACCGGCGATGGCGGGGATCTGCGACGTGTCGACGTCGGGCTGGTACCAGAGGCCCTCCGGCAGCTCGGCGATCTCGCTCACCGGGCAAGCTCCGGTTCGAAGCACTCGATGTCGGTGATCAGCCCCTCCCGTTCAACAGCCCAGCGGGCTCGCACCCGCATACCCGTTGACATCTCCGTGGCGTCGGCGACGTCGACGGCGTGGGCCATGGCGGTGTCGGCACCGTCGATCTGCACCAGGGCGAAGGCGAAGGGGCGCGCGAAGGGTTGACCTTGCCGCGGCTGCGAGACCCACGTCCAGCTCGTCACCGTGCCGGTGTCGCTCAGCTCGACGAGCTCGGTCAAGGGAGCACCGGTTTCGGGGTCGTACTCCACCGCCGGGCAGATGACCCGGCCATCGGCTCCCCGCATCCCGACCACCGTCTTCTCCCGCAGGCCCGTGAGGAACGCTCCTATCACCGGGCCCGTCGTCCGCGAGAACGGGAACTCGAGCACCAGCGGCGCACTGAGGATCTCGGGCTCGGTCATGGGCTCCCTGTCGTGTGAGCAGAGGCGGGTCAGGCTGAGGCAGCGACTCTAGGACGGACACCGGTCCTGGGCCAACGGCGCCGTCAGCCGGTGAAACCCGCCGCGAGCCGTGCAACGCCGGCGTAGCGCGAAACGGGGAGTCGGATCGGCCGCCTGTTCACGATCCGGTCGAGTCCGGGCCGGTCACATCTCGATGACCTGGCGGATGACCTCGCCGCGCTCCATCGCGCCGAACGCGTCGTTGATGTCGTCGAGCTTGATGCGCTTGGTGATCATGCCCTCGAGGTCCAGCGCTCCGGACCTCCACAGCCGCAGGATGCGGTGGAAGTCGGAGCGGACGTCGGCTGACCCGTAGTAGGAGCCGACGAACTTCTTCTCCAGGTAGAACAGCTCGAAGGCATTGAACTCGATCATCTGGTCCATCCGCCCGACCCCCACGATCGTCACGGTGCCGCCCCGCCGTGCGATGTCGAACGCGGCACGCATGGTCGTGGGCAGGCCGATCGCCTCGAAGGCGTAGTCGAATCCCTGGCTGTCGGTGAGCTCGCCCTTGAGGGCGTCGACCTGATCGGGTGTGCAGGCGTGAGTGGCGCCGAACCTCTTGGCGTCGTCGTGTTTGGACTCGACGAGGTCGACCGCCACGATGTTGGCGGCACCGGCGACCTTGCATCCCTGGATCACGCTGATCCCGACGCCGCCGCAGCCGTACACGATGCAGTTCGAGCCCGGCTGGACCTGTGCGGTGTTGATGGCCGCCCCCACGCCGGTCATGACGGCGCAGCCGATCAGCGAGGCGACCTCCATGGGGATGTCCGCGTCGATCTTTATCACGGCCTGCTCGGGGAGGGTGCAGCACTCGGCGAAGGTGCCCGCCCCGGCGAAGCCGAAGATCGGCGTCCCGCCCTGGTTGAAGTGCGGGGTGGCGCCCATGATCATCTGGATGTTCGAACACAGGTGCGGCGACTTGTGATCGACGCAGAACACGCAGTTACCGCAGGGCGGCGACCAGGCGACGATCACCTTGTCGCCCTCGGAGACGGATGTGACTCCCTTGCCGACGCCGATCACCTGGCCGGCCCCCTCGTGACCGAGGACCGCCGGTGGCGGTTGGGGGATGACCCCCCGTAGACCTGAAAGGTCCGAATGGCACACCCCGGTGCACTCGATCTTGACCTTGACCTCGCCAGGGCCGGGATCGGCCACGGTTATGTCGTCGACGACCTCTAGCTTGTCGTCACCGACGTTGCGCATCAGGGCTGCACGCATTTACTGGTCCCCCTCGACTCTGGGTGATCGAACCTACTCCGACCGCGGAGGGTAGTCGCTGGCGGGTCCCGACCGCTAAGGCGGCGCCCCACGGCCGAGGCCCCGGCGCGGGGTCTCGGGCCCTTGGGTCGCTTGCCCGTGCGCGCCGGCCGCTCCTAACCTGATGCGGCGTCAGATCTGAGGAGGGCCAGGTGGAGCTGGGTTTCTGGAGGAACGCCGAGGCCGATCCCGACCGTGTCGCCCTCGTCACCGCCGACGGCGCCGAGCACACCGCCGGCCGGTTGCTGAGCCGAGCCAACCAACTGGTGCACGGGCTGCGGGCCCAGGGCATGAAGCCGGGCGACACCCTGGCGGTGGTGCAGCCCAACGCACCCGAGATGATCGAGATCTACCTGGCGGCGCTACAGGCCGGCTGGTACCTGACCCCGATCAATCATCACCTCGTCGGGCCGGAGATCGCCTACATAGTCGACGACAGCGACGCCAGGGTGTTCATCGGTCACGAGCGCTTCGCCGGCGAGTGCGCCGCGGCACAAGAGGAGTTCGACCTGTCCGCCGGTGCGTGCTTCGCGGTTGGCGAGGTACCGGGGTTCCAGCCCTTCGCCGACCTGTGGGAGGGTCAGGCGACCTCCACGCCGGAAGGTCGCACGGCGGGGATGGCGATGCACTACACCTCGGGCACCACCGGCCGGCCCAAGGGGGTGAAGCGGGGTCTCATCGACATCGACCCGAGCGACCTCGGCGCATTGCTCACCGGCTTCCAGGGCATGTTCGGCATCACCCCGGGGGGCGAGAACGTCCACATCTGCGGCTCGCCGCTGTACCACACGGCGGTGCTCATGTGGTGTGGGAGCGCGCTGCACATGGGCCACAAGGTCGTGCTGATGGACAAATGGGATGCGGTGCGGATGATGGAGCTCATCGACGAGCACCGGGTCACCTGGAGCCACATGGTGCCTACCCAGTTCCACCGAATCCTCACCGCGATCCCTCCCGCGGAGCGCGACAAGTACGACGTCTCGTCGCTGAGGTCGATGGTCCACGCCGCTGCCCCCTGCCCGCCCGGCATCAAGCGCGAGATGATCGACTGGTGGGGTGACTCCATCTGGGAGTACTACGCCGCCACCGAGGGCGGCGGTACGATCATCTCGGCTGCCGAATGGCTGGACAAGCCCGGCTCGGTCGGTAAGGCGTGGCCGGGATCCGACGTCAAGATCCTCGACGACGAACACCACGAGGTCCCGACCGGTACCGAGGGAACCGTCTACATGTCCCTGGCGCAGGCGAACTTCGAGTACAAGGGCGACCGGAAGAAGACTGCCGACAACCGCTACGACGGCTACTTCACCGTCGGCGACTGGGGACTCCTCGACGAGGACGGCTACCTGTTCTTGAAGGACCGCAAGTCCGACATGATCATCTCAGGCGGGGTCAACATCTACCCCGCGGAGATAGAGGCCGAGCTGATCTACGTCCCCGGTGTCGCCGACGTCGCCGTGTTCGGCATCCCTCACGAGGACTGGGGCGAGGAGGTCAAGGCCGTCGTCTTGCCCGCCGAGGGACACGAGCCCGGCGACGAGCTCCGCGAGGAGATCATGGCCTACGCCGAGGAGCGCCTCGCCAAGTACAAACGCCCCCGGACCATCGACTTCATCGAGGAGATGCCCCGCGACCCCAACGGCAAGCTGTACAAGCGCAAGCTGAGGGACCCCTACTGGGAAGGCCGCGACCGCAACATCTGAACCTCCACCTTGGCGTTGCCACAGGCAACGCCCCGCTCCGCGGATCCAGTACTCGCCACCACCGCTGCTACGCCGCAGGCTCCGCAGCCTCCACCCTGGCGTTGCCACAGGCAACGCCCCGACAGCTCCGCGGATCACTGGGGGATGGGGCGTTCCTTGGGCAACTCGTGGCGCAAATCGCTGTACTGGTGCGTGCCCTCGGTGGCCCACTGGCTGCGGTTCACCGGCTGTGCCCGCGGCTGCGGACGTCTCGCCCGCTCCTGAGCGGCGGCGATGACCTTACGGCGCAGGTTGCGGTACAGGGCCCGGTTGTTGTTGACCCTCGGTACGAACACGATCGGTGAGGGTCCTTTGCCCTTCGACATCTCCAGCACGTAGGGACCCTCGATCAGATTGGAGCTCTTGGCCCAGTAGCGGGGTGAACCGTCCCGGTAGTGCTCGGTCTCACGGATCTTCTTGACGTCGAGCCAGTCGATCACCACCAAGACCTTGGTGCCCTCCCTGATCTCCACCTGATCCGGGTCGGCCACCACCCGCGCCGTCGCCCGCCGCACGAGCAAGAAGAGGAGCAACGTCACGCAGAACACGATCGTGAAGCGTGCCGCGAAGCCGAACATGGCTTCGTCGAAGGTCTCGCCGGCTCGTTGGAACTGCCCGCGACGGGTGACGATGAAGACGGCGCCGGCTGCATAGATCGCCATGGCGAGCTTCACCCACACGTTGTAGTGGTAGTAGGAGACGTGACGGCCCCTGTTCCTCCACCGCCAGAGCACATAGCTCGAGCCGAGAAGGACAACTGCGACCAAGTCGACTATGAACAGTTCCACGCTCGGGTAACCGGATCGGGGAGCCGCGCGCGTACACGGACCCACGCGTTTGCCCAAGTGAGTCTAGGAGAGCTGTCGTAAAGGAGATATAAGACCGGTGCTCTCACGCAACGCGCGCCCATCGACGTGCTCGGCGTCCGCCTGACCGCAGACATGGACCGGGGCTTCTGGTGTACTGGTGTGGTGGCGGCATCCTCTCCTGTGTTCAACCTCGCCGACCTCTTCGAGATCGTCGCCGACACCGCGCCCGACCACCCGGCGCTGGTTGCCGGTGACGTTCGCCAGAGCTACCGCCAGCTAGACGAGCGTTCGACCCGCCTCGCGAACCACCTCCTCGACTCGGGGATCGGGGCAGGTGACCACATCGGCGTCCACTCGCTGAACCGGACCGAGTGGGTGGAAGCCATGCTCGCCTCCTACAAGATCCGAGCAGTGCCGATCAACGTCAACTACCGCTACGTGGAGGACGAGCTGGCCTACGTCTTCGCCAACGCCGATCTGGCGGCTCTGATCTTCGAGGCGAAGTTCACCGACAGGATCCACGCCGTGCTCCCCAGGGTTCCGTCCCTTCGCCACTGCATCGCCATGGCCGACGACTCGGGCAACGACTACACCGCGCTCAGCGCTGTCGAGTACGAACGCGCGGTGCACGAGGGCTCGCCGAGCCGGGAGTTCGGTGATCGGTCCGGCGACGACTTGTACATCGTCTACACCGGCGGTACGACGGGCATGCCCAAAGGAACCGTGTGGCGCCACGAGGACATCTTCTTCGGGGCGCTACAGGGAGGGAACCCGCTCGGCGATCCCATAAGGCGGCCTGACGAGCTGGCCGGCCTGGTGAAGCCGGTCGAGCTGCAGGGCACCTTCTTGACACCCGCTCCGCTGATGCACGGCAGCGGGCAGTGGAGCGTGCTCATCTCGCTGTTCTGCGCCGGGAAGTTCGTGCTGTACACCGGTCAGCGCTTCGACGCCGACGAGATCCTGGCGCTGGCCGCCCGCGAGGGGGTGCACAGCATCTCCATCATCGGTGACGCCATGGCGCTGCCCATCGCCGACGCCCTCGAGGCCGACCCGGACCGCCACGACCTGTCGTCGCTGATCATGTTGGGCTCCAGCGGGGCGATCCTGTCACCGCCGGTGAAGGACCGCCTGCGCCGGGCCCTGCCGGGCAGGTTCGTCCTGGACAGCTTCGGCTCCTCCGAGACCGGCCACGACGGAACCGTCATGGACGCCGACGGGCCTTCGGCCGGGCCCCGCTTCACCCTCGGCCCCGAGACGACGGTCGTCAACGACGACCTCGTGGCGGTGCAGCCCGGATCCGGAGAGATCGGCCGGCTGGCCCGCACCGGCCACATCCCCCTCGGCTACTACAAGGACGAAGCCAGGACCTCCAAGACGTTCGTCGAGATCGGCGGGCGCCGCTTCGTGATGCCCGGCGACTACGCGACCGTGGAGGCCGACGGGACCGCCACGCTGCTCGGCCGCGGATCCGTGTGCATCACCAGTGGTGGCGAGAAGGTCTACCCCGAGGAGGTGGAGGCGGCGCTCAAGGCCCACCCGGCGGTCTTCGACGCACTCGTCGTGGGCACCCCCCACCGGCGCTTCGGGGAGTCGGTGACCGCGGTGGTCTGCGCCCGCCCGGGCCTCACGACCGACCTCGAGGAGCTCAGGGCAACCTGCCGCTCGCGCATCGCCGACTACAAGCTCCCACGGCGACTCGTGCTGGTGGACGGGATCGAGCGGACCCCGGCGGGCAAGCCCGACTACCGGTGGGCCAAGGCCGTGGCCGGCGAGTCGCTGGCGACGGACACCACCTGACGGTTGCTCAAGCGGTGAGTGGGGGCGGGTTGGGATCGCCGCTGCGATGCCGGCGCCGTGTGTCGAGGTGCACGACGGTGCTGTCGGTGGTTCCGACTATGCGGGGGCCGATGGCAGGCACGACCGACAACCGGGGCCGATCGACGTTCTCCTCCCCGATCCGGCGCAGCTCGCGGAGCAACTGGGCATACGAGCTGGTCTCCACATCGCCTCGCCGGCGAGGTCGGGCGAGCGAGAGCCCCGCAGCCATCAGGGCTATCGAGATCCTCAGGATTGTCGCCATGCCGGCCTCCACCGGATGCGCTCCGGTTACCGTTCCGATCGGCAGCTACACCCATCAGATGAAGCGCGACGCCTGGTAATTCCCGACCGACACGGATTCGTAACCTTCGGTCATCGATGCCACCCTCCGGTGCTCCGCGCACCACCGCTCGAGAGATCGGGGCTCGTCGGGTGGCTTGCCGGTCAGGTCACGAAGAGCCGGATACCGGTGAGAAGGATTCCCGCGAAGGCTGCCATGGTCGTCACGAAGGCCACCATCAGACGTAGGGACAGGTCCCTCAGCTCGCGGTCGAGCCGGGCCTCGATGCGAGCCTCCAGCGACTCGAGCCGGGCCTCGAGCCGGGCCTCCTGCGACTCGAGCCGGGCCTCGAGCGACTCGATGTCGCGCTTGGTGGCAACGTCGGCCCATCCGACGGGTGGGAGGTGCTCAGCCAGTGTCATAGCCGCCTCCTTGCCGAGCGCCTGCTCGAGCCGGTTGAGCATCTGATGGCGGGAGTGCTCCGAGATCGTCACAGCGTCGTCCTGTCACCGGGTTGTGCCAGGGAGCGGTTGCCACGAGTGGCGGCCGGCCCGCTCCGACGCCGTGGACACCAACTGTAGCCCGGTCATCCGGTGTCAGGGCGCAGCGCCGCTGTCCGGTGTGAATGCGACGGGCCGTTTGCATGTTACAAACCCCGTAGCATGTAGCAATGGCGCCATCACACCACCCAACGCGCCGCGGTCATGAGCGGGCTGCGCTGGGGTGAGGACGTCCCGGCCGACACCGCCGCGGCGAGGCAGCGCCTGATCGAGGCCGCCGGAGCCTGCATCGACCGGTTCGGGCTGGCCAAGTCGACCCTCGAGGATGTGGCTGCCGAAGCCAGCGTGTCGCGACAGACCGTCTACCGGTACTTCTCCAGTCGCGACGAGTTGTTCCTCGAAGCTCTCCTCGTCGAACTGCAACGGGCGGCACCGCCTGAGATCTCCGACGGCGAGGTCACCGGCTCCATCCGCACCCCCGAGGACGCAGTCGCCGCGCTGGTAGAGGTCGAGGTCCGCATCCTGTCGGCGATCCGCGGCAATCCCAAGCTGGCCGCGCTGCTCGACAACGAGGGCGACAGCGTACGGGCGACCCTTTCGGGAGCGTCGCAGCTGCTCTTCCGCTACCACGAGAACGAGCTGCGGCCCTGGCTCGAGATGGGCCAGCAAGCCGGTTTCCTCAACACCGAGCTCGAACCCGGCGAGATGGCGGAGTGGCTGTTGCGGATGACGCTGTCGCTCATGACCGTCGAAGGGCCCCACCGCCGCGGGGCCGAGCAGTTGCGTGAGTACCTGAGAACCTACCTCACACCGGTACTGGTACCACCGGGTTGACCTGGCCGTTCACGCACCCACCCGGGCCCCGCCGGCCCTTACCGGCGCGGATCTCCACCCTGCTGCAGCCAGATCCGGCGCCGTGAGCAACAATGGCGTGAACAGACCTGCCCACCACCCGCCCAGCGGGTTCGATGACGATCGCCAAGGAGCCGAGCATGGAACGACTGTCAGGGATGGATGCCTCGTTCGTGTACCTCGAGACCCCGACGCTTCACATGCACGTCTCGATGCTCGGGATCTATGACACGACGACGGTGCCCGGCGGGTACCGGTTCGACCTGTTGAAGGACACCATCTCCGAGCGCCTCCATCTCGTGCCACCGTTCACCCAGAGGCTCGTGGAGGTGCCGTTCAAGCTCCACCACCCGGTGTGGGTGAACGACCCACACTTCGACATCGACTACCACGTCCGGCGCATAGCCGTACCGGCACCCGGAGGCAGGCGCGAGCTCGGCGACCTCGTCGGCCAGTTGACGAGCGTGCCACTCGACCGCACGCGCCCCCTCTGGGAGGCCTGGGTCATAGAGGGCCTCAAGCACGACCGAGTCGCCTTCCTCATCAAGATCCACCACGCCTGCATCGACGGTGCATCCGGCGCGGAGCTGATGACGGAGCTGTACGACGTCGAACCCGAGGGACGCGAGATCGCCCCACCTGACCCTGATGACCAGGAACAGATCCCGACCGATGCCGAGTTGGTGGGCTACGCGCTCGTCTCCAAGGCCAGGAACGCCTGGCGGCTGCCCGGCCTGCTCGGCAAGACCGTCGAATCGGCCACCAACGTCTACCGGCGACGGCGCGATCCGGCCGCGAAGGTGGGGGCCACCCCGCTCACCGCACCACGAACCTCCTTCAACGGTGCGATCACCGCTCACCGCAAGGCGGCCTTCGCCCGGATCCCACTCGACGAGACCAAAGAGGTCAAGGACATCTTCGGTGTGAAGGTCAACGACGTCGTGCTGGCGGTGACCGCCGGGGCACTTCGCGCCTACCTCGAGCGGCGCGAGGAGCTCCCGCCGGAACCGTTGCTGGCCGTCGTACCCATATCGGTCCGGGCCGAGGACGAACGTGGTCAACAGAACAACCGGGTGTCGGCGATGTTCACGAGCCTCGCGACCGACATCGACGACCCTGTCGAGCGACTCCGGGCGATCGCCGAATCGACCGAGGGGGCCAAAGAAGAGCACAACGCCGCCGGGGCCCGGATGCTCACCGACTGGACCGAATACGCGCCGCGACGGGTCTTCGGAGTGGCCGTGAGGGCCTACTCCAGCATGCACCTGGCCAACCGTCATCGCCCCATACACAACCTGGTCATCTCCAACGTCCCGGGGCCCCCGTTCCCGCTCTACTTCGCCGGCGCCGAGCTCGTCGCCGCCTACCCCATGGGTCCGATCATGGAAGGTGCCGGGTTGAACGCCACCGTGCTCTCCTACCGGCACCATGTGGACTTCGGGTTCCTCGCCGACCGAGAGCTGGTGCCCGACGTCTGGGACCTCGCCGAGGGCGTGGCACCGGCGTTCGAGCAGCTCCGCGAAGCCGCCAAGAACCTCGGTTGACCACCCGCCGGGGGGGCCGGCCCGGCCTCTGGTCCCCGTTCCGGCAAGTGCGGTTGGTTGAAGGCCTCAAGTGGAACGTGTTCTACTGGCGCGATGTCCTACAACATCGCCGACCTCTTCGAGCACGCGGCGGACGCGGTCCCTGAGCGGCTCGCCCTGGTGTGTGACGACGTGCGGCTGACCTTCCGGGAGCTCGACGACAGAGCGAGCCGTCTCGCCCACTTCCTGAGCAGCGAGGGCATCGGCCGCGGCGACCACGTGGGCATATACGCCAACAACTCCGCCGCCTGGGTCGAGACGATGTACGCGTCGTTCAAGGCGAGAGCCATCCCCATCAACATCAACTTCCGTTACATAGAGGGGGAGTTGGCGTACATCCTCGACAACGCCGACCTGAAGGCCATCGTCTTCGACCGCCGGTTCGCTCCGAGGCTCGCGGCGGTCCGCGACTCGGCCCGGGACCTTCAAACCCTTGTCCGTGTGGACGACCCCACCGGCACAGATCTCTCCGGGCTCGACGCGATCGACTACGAGCAGGCGGTCGCCGCCGGTTCCCCCGCGCGTGACTTCGCCGAGAGGAGCCCCGATGACCTGTACGTGCTCTACACGGGCGGCACCACGGGCATGCCCAAAGGGGTCATGTGGCGCCAGGAGGACGTGTTCATGGCACTCGGTGGCGGGATCGACCAGCTCAGCGGCGTACGGGTGAGCGACGACCACACGCTCGCCGATCAGGCGGCCGAGTCGGGCGGAGCCCTGGTCTTCCTCGTCATCCCCCCCTTGATGCACGGCGCGGCCCAATGGGCGACGATGGGTCAGCACTTCCGTGGCAACACCATCGTCTTGTTGCCCAGCTTCGACCCGGCCGAGGTCTGGCGTCTGGTCGAGGAGTACCAGATCAACTCCCTGATCATCACCGGCGACGCCATGGGTCGCCCGATCATCGAGTGGCTGGAGGACAACCCCGACGCTCACGACGTCTCTTCGCTCATCTCTGTCAGCAGCAGCGCGGCGATCTTCTCCCCCACCGTCAAGGACCGCTTCCTCGACCGCTTCGGGAACCTCGTGATCACCGACTCCATCGGGTCGACCGAATCGGGGTTCAACGGCATCGCCCAGGTGGGCAAGGGCCAGACCCAGCTCAAAGGCGGTGGTCCGACCGTGGCGCCCGGGCCCGACCTGGTGATCCTCGACGAGCATCTCGAGGTGATACCCGAAGGTTCTTCGCAGGTGGGCAGGATCGGGCGGGGCGGCAACATCCCCCTCGGCTACTACAAGGACGAGGAGAAGACCCGCAGCACCTTCGTCGTGGCCGCAGACGGCAGGCGCTACTCGATGCCGGGCGACTTCGCCCGCTGGGAGGCCGACGGCCACATGACGCTGCTCGGCAGGGGCTCGGTCTCGATCAACTCCGGTGGCGAGAAGATCTACCCCGAAGAGGTGGAGCAGGCGCTGAAGGACCACCCGGCTGTCTTCGACTGCCTCGTCGTGGGGGTTCCCGACGACCGCTGGGGCCAGCGGGTGGCAGCCGTCGTGCAGTTCCGGAAGGGCCGGTCCGCCGGGCTGGAGGAGCTGTGCGAGCACGCCCGCAAGCACATCGCCGGCTACAAGGTCCCACGGGAGATGCACCAGGTGGACGTCGTCGTCCGCTCCCCCAGCGGCAAGCCCGACTACCCGTGGGCCACGCGGGTCGCCAGGGGCGAGCTGATGGGGTCGTAGCGGTCGGGGTGACTACCTGCTCGGCTGTTCGCCGGCGGTCGTGCTCGTCGTCGAGTCCTCCGCCTCCTCGGACTGCTCGTCGGTGCCGGCCTCGACGGAGTCGCTTCCCTCGAGCAGCTCTCGCACCTGGGGTTCGGTAGCTTCGATGACGAGCGGGTTCTGCAGCCAGGCGCGAAAGGCCATCTGCTGCAGAGCCGTCATCTCGTCGGGTGGGATCATCTCCAGCTCGCCGTCCTCGCCCTCGACGACGAAGCTGCTCTCGGGACCGTACCGGTTTATGTAGACCTGCGGGTTGGCATCGACGAGCTGCCCGTCCTCGCGCCTGGTGAGATCGAAGGAGCCGGCCTCGAACTCCAAGAACGCGAAGGTCTCCCACGCCGCGGCCGCCTCGTTGGCACGGATCCTGGTGGCCACCTTGCCCACGTCCTCGGGCCCGCGCTCGACGGCCACCTCGCTCAGCTGGGCGACGTCATCGGAGCTGGTGCCGATCACGCAGCCCGACGACAAGGCGACCGGAGCCAGCATCACCACTGTCGTCACGGCTCTGTGGCGCTTTCGCAGCACGAACATCGGACCCAGTATGCGTTGAACCAGCTCGTGCGTCCCAGCCCTGGGCGGACCGCCCGCCAGGCGGTGTCTGGTGGTCGGTCACCGCAGGTGGGTGGCACCTACACCGCGTCCGGGCGGAGCACCGCGTCGGTGCCGCCGTCGGCGAAGACGATCGACCCGTGGACCAGGGCGGCCGCATCCGACAGCAAGAAGGCCACTATCCCGGCGATCTCCTCCGGCGCTCCGCGCCGACCCAGGGGCATGGGTAGATCGTCGACGTGGGGCCCGAGCACCGGGTCGTCGATCGTCGCCTGCAGCAACGGGGTGTCGACCGGTCCGGGTGCCACACCGTTGAGGCGCACACCGGCCTCACCCCACACCGCGGCACGCCTCCTCACGGCCACGGCCAGTGCGTACTTGCTGTTGCCGTAAGCCGTGACGCCGTCGACGCTTGCCGCGGCAGCCGAGGCTGCTTGCTCGTCTCCCTCGAGGAGCGCGGCGACGAGCGCGTCGTCGCGAGGGATGATCCCCAGGCTGTTGGACACGATCGCGACCGCCACCGGGTCCTCACCGTCTTGCAGGGCGGGAAGCAGACCGTCGAGGAAGCCGAGGGCTCCGAAGTAGTTGACCGCCGCGATCCGCGGGACCTCCGGCGTATGAGGGCCGATCCCCGCGCACGCCACCACCGCGTCGAGGGACCCACCGCTTCGTTCGAGCACCTCGCTGACGGCCGAGGCGCGGCCATCGGGTGTGGAGAGATCGCCGATGACCTCTGCCTGGTCGAGATCGACGCCGATGACCTCGGCGCCGCCGTCACCGAATCGGCGCCGCACCGCGGCGCCGATGCCCGACGCCGAGCCGGACACAGCTATACGTCTCACGAGGCTCCCGCCTGCACCACGGTCACTCGATCTCGATGTCGAGCTTCTCGATGCGCTCGAGGACCTGGATGATGCGATCCGTCTGGGCTCGCTGCTCGAAGATGTCCCGCAGCAGCCAGAAGCGCTGGAACCGGGCCATCGAGTAGCGGAGGAACAGGCCCACCCCCACGACGATGAGCGCGAGCCCGACAACCCCACCCGAGATGAGGTACGAGACGGCTTCGGGAGTGAACTCGGTTGTCGCCGCGCCGTTGTAGCCCATCACTATCAGCACGAACCCCACGGCGACGCCGATGACGCCCAACCACAGGTAGGCGCGCTCGACAGCCGGCGGCGGGTGGCTGATCTTCATCTCCGAGATGGCCTCGCGGAACTCCTCGACGCGTTGTGGGTTCTCGTTCACCTAACGGTCTCCTAGATATGCGGCAGTCAGTTCTTGTTCGAGCTCTCCGGGCGGTCCCACCCGCGTGATGCGTCCGCCCAACATGATGGCCGCCCAGTCGGCGACACCGAGAACGGTACGCGCGAACTGCTCGACGACCAGGATCGAAACACCTTCCCCGGCGACCTGGGACACCACCGCGTACAGCTCCTCTACCACCAACGGCGCCAGCCCCATCGACAGCTCGTCGAGCATCAACAGCACCGGGTCGCTCGAAAGGGCGCGGGACATCGAGAGCATCTGCTGCTCCCCGCCCGACATGGTCCCGGCCAGCTGATGGCGCCGCTCGGCCAGGCGCGGGAAGAAGGAGTAGGTCCTGTCCTCGATGGCAGACAGCGACTTCCCCGTGTAGGTGGCCAGCTCCAGGTTCTCGCGCACTGTCAGGTTGGCGAAGATGCCCCGGCCCTCGGGGATGGTGCACACGCCGAGCTCGGCGAGCTGCTCCGATGTCGCCCCGTTGACGGTGCGCCCGGCGATCTTGACCCTGCCCGAGGTCGGCTCCATCTGGCAGCTCGCCACCTTGAGCGTGGTGCTCTTGCCTCCCCCGTTGGGCCCGAGGAGAGCGAGGACCGTCCCCGCGGGAACAGCCAGGTCGACTCCGTTGAGCACCTGGATCCGGCCGTAGGCAGCGGTGACAGCCTCCAGCTCGAGCAGGGGGTCCTGCATGAGCTCGGGCGGCATCGCTGCCGCCCTGGCGTTCGCTTCGCTCGGCTGTCGTGGATCCATGTCGTTAGCTCCGCGGTCAATGCCTGTGGCTGCCCAGGTAGGCCTCCAGGACCTGCGGGTTCTGCCGTATCTGCTCAGGCGGCCCCTGCGCCAGGATCGAGCCGAAGTCCAGCACCGCGATCACCTGGCAGACCCGCATCACCAGCGGCATGTCGTGTTCCACCAGCAGGATCCCCAGCCCCGCCTCGGCCAGCCTGACCAGGAGGTTCGCCAGCTGATCGGTCTCGACCTCGGACAGGCCGGACGCGGGTTCGTCCAGCAGCAACAGCTTGGGCTCTGACGCGAGCGCTCGTCCCAGTTCGATGAGGCGGGCCTGCCCGGTCGGTAGGGAGTCGGCTCGCTCAGAGGCCACCGAGCGCAGGCCGACGATCTCCAGCACGATGTCGGCCATCTCTGCGGCGCTCATACGGGCGCTGGCGTACCTGTTCCGGAACTCCGCGGCAGCCAGGATGTTCTCACGCGCCGTCAGCGAGCCGAAGACCTCCAGGCGCTGGAAGGTGCGCGCCATACCCAAACGGGCCCGCTTGTGGGGCGCCAGCCGGGAGATCTCCCGCCCGTCGAAGCTGACGCTGCCCTCCACTGTGTCCTGCAGACCGGTGATGACGTTGAACAGGGTTGTCTTGCCGGCACCGTTGGGGCCGATGAGCCCGGTGATCCGGCCGGCATCGACATCCAGGTCGACCTGCTTCACCGCGATGTGGCCGCCGAAGCGGACGGTCACGCCTCTAGCTTCGAGCAGTGACATCCAGATCAGACTCCTTCAGGTCGAGTGCCTCGTTGAGGGCCTGCACCTCCCGTTGCGTGAACGGCCGGTCGATCCCGAGCCACTCGGGCTCGTCGAGCGGGTCGATCAGCACCCTTCCGTCCCCGGCGTGAGCCGGCGCCTCGGGACCGATCGCCACCCCGTCGCCCTCAGGCCGCACGTCGGCAACCTCGCGGAGCTCCTTGCGGCGCCGGCGTGCTTCGTTGCGATCTCGGAAGCTCCTCGTGATCTCGTTCACCGCTCCGTTCGGGTTGCGGCCCAGGCTGATGCCTGCGAGCGCCGGGCCGAGGAGGAACAGCTCGGGGAGGACGGGGACATCGGCGAGAACACGGGCCAGCACCGGGAAGGCCCCCAGGAGCAGCCCGCCGAACAGAGCACCGCCGACCGCGGTTATGCCACCCACCACGCCCATCAAGAGCAGGGGGAGGCTGTTGAACATCAAGAAGTCGTTGGGGCCGACGCTCGGCTTGAGCATCCCCAGCATCACTCCACCGATGCCGGCGATGGCCGCGGAGATGGCGAAGGCCTCGAGCTTGGTGCGCGTCAGGTCCAGGCCGAGCGTGGCGCACGCCGCGGGACTGTCCTTCATCGCCTGCAGCCGTCTCCCGAAGGGGCCGCGCCTGAGCCAGACGACGAAGAGCGCCAACAGCCCGAACATCAGCGCCAGGAAGATCGCGAACACCTTGTCGTTCTCCAGGCCCGGTAGTCGGTCGACCACGATGCTCGAGCCCAGCATCCACTCCTGCTTGAACACCAGGTTGTCCATCAACACCGCGAAGGCCATGGTGGCAAGGGCGAGGTAGATCCCCTGGAGCCGCAGCGCAGGGAGGGCGACGACCGCGCCGACCGCGCCCGCGACGAGGGCGGCCAGCACGAGTGAGAGCGGGTTCGACGACGAGATCCAGGTGGCGGCCACCCACACGCCGATCCCCCCGAAGGTCCACTGTGCCAGCGATATCTGACCGGCAAACCCCGTCAGCGGGACGAGCGAGAGGATCATGATGCAAAGCACCAGGGCCCGGCTCAGATCAAGCACCATCCGCGCGTCGGAGACCTGGGCGACCAGGGCTACCGCAGCCATCAACACGGCGGTCATCAGCAGCGTTCCCTGAAGCGTCGAGTGCGGAACCGACTCCCGCAGGCGCTGCAAGCTGTGGGTACGGAGCCGGGTCTGGGGCAGCACCAGCAAGGTGATGAACAGCAGGATCGTCGGCACCGACGGGCGCAGGCCGGTCAGCGCCTCGGTCTGGGGGAGGTACACGACGGCGAGGTTCTGGGCCACGCCGATGATGATGCCGCCGGCGAAGGTCCACGGCAGGCTCTGGAGGCGACCGATGACCGCCGCGGCGTAGGCGTTGATCACGAAGATCGTCAGCGGGTCGACCTGAAGGGTCGACTGGACGATGGGGGCGGCGAGTATGCCGGCCAGGGCCGCCAGGGATGCCCCCAGCCCCCAGCTGAACATCGACAGCCTGTTGGGCCGCCCGCCGTTGAGCCTGACGAGCTCGCGGTCGTCGACGACGGCTCGCATGCTGACCCCGATTCGGGTCTTGTAGAGGAGAAGGTACAGACCGGCCGCCACGAGGATGGCGACGGCGATGCCTATCAGGTCGTGGGCGGTAACCGACACCCCCGAAAGGGTCCAGCGGTCCCCAGGGAAGAACTTGGCTGCCGGACGCACCGCCGGTGGCCACAGCACCTGGTTGACCAGCTCGCGCAAGCCGACCATCAAGCCGATCGTCACGACCAGCTTGGTGACCAGCGACGTGTCCTGCAGACCGCGCATGATCACCCGCTCGACCAACGCGCCGAAGAGGGGCGCGACGATGAAGAGGACCACGACGAGGCCAAGGATGGGATGGACGCCCCAGCCTTCTGGATCGGTGATCTGCCAGTAGATGTAGGCCATCACCATGCCGGTGGCGCCATGAGCGAAGTTGAAGATCCCCGAGGTCGTGTAGGTGACGACGAGGCCGCTGGCGGCGATGGCATACAGGGAGCCGGTGGCGATGCCCAGAATCAGGAAACCGCTGAGATTCTCCACCTGTCCCTCACCCCTGTGAACCCCCCTGGCTCACGCGGCCTCTACCCCGCGCTGGCCCCTTGTGCGATGTCCTGGTCGAGCTCGATGATCGTGTCGTCGTAGCAGACGAAGCCGTTGACATCACCATCTTCCCTGGTTTCGGGGAAGTGGCGCACGAACTGCCCGCCCTCGACTCGCATGTACATGAAGCAGTCGGGCCGGCTGTTGTCGGCGGGGTTGGTCGGTACGTGCATCCCACCGCCGTCCCACTCGGTGATCCCGGAGAGGGCGTCGGCCAGGTTCTCCATCGATATGTCGTTGCCCAGCGAGTGCATCGCCTCGGCGAACAGCATCGCCGACGAGAAGCCCTGGACACCGAGGCCCGCGGGCTCGGGGCTACCTTCGAGCTCGGCCAGCTCGTCCATGTAGACCTGGACAGCCGTTCCCTCTTCGGCTTCCTCGAAGGGGTAGGTGGTCACGTACACGAGCATTCCCTCGGCGGCGTCGCCGGCTATCTCGATGAGGTCCTGGTCGTAGACCTGCTGGCCGCCGTCGACCACCGTCGGTCGCCAGCCGACTTCCTCCATCGCCTCGACCATCTGCGCCGCGGAGACCACGTCAGCCCAGTCGTAGACGTACTCGGCGCCGCTGTCGCGCAAGCCCTCGATCACGGCCTTCCACTCGGTCTCGACGATGTTGATCGTGTCATTGGCTATGTACTCGAAGCCGATCTCCTCGTAGGCCTCCTTCATGCGGTCGTGGTTCAACTCGGTGGTCCCGACAGGGATGTAGAACATGGCTGCTTTCTTCACCTCCTCCGGGTACTGCTCGGAGATGTACTTGCCCGGGCCGGCGGGGAACACGTTGGTCGGGTTGGGGATGGCCTGCCACATGAGGTCCGACAGGGCCTTTTCTGCGGTGGCGGTGAAGCCCGGCACGCTCACCTGGCCGCAGTCGACTTGGACCTGGGCTCCGTCGGCGTCGAAGACCACACCGTCACCGACGGTGACGAAGACATCCTGGCAGGCCTGGGCCGCGGCGCCCGCCACCTCGAACATCGCGGTGTCGATCTTCACCAGCTCGAGCTGGCGCCCGTTGATCCCTCCGTAGCGGTTGCAGAGGTTGACGAAGGCGTCCATGGCATCCCACATGGGCTGCATCAGACCTGGCTGGGGACCGCTGATGTCGGCCATCGTCCCGATGGTGATCGTGTCGGCGGTGACTCCCTGGATGCCGGGATCGGTGTTGTCGCCGTCCCCCGGCGAGCACTTCAGCTCGTGGGTGCCGACCATCGGGAACTCGCCCGCCGCCGTTTCGCCGTTGACGCTCGACGTGCCCTCGACCTCGGCTTCGTTGGCTATGGCCTCCTGGCGGGCCTGCTCGTCGAGCTTGCTGCCGCAGGCGGCCGCGATGAGCGCGACCAAGGCCAACAGGGCCGGCAGCACCCGGGGCCGCCGAGTAGTTCTCACCGCTTGTTGAGCTGCCACTGTCGCCCCGACTCCTTGTCGCCAACCCCGAGCCATCGGCCCTTCACCGGCTCCGCCGCCGGTGCTTCGGGGATCCGTGAAGAGCACCAAGACTAACAGGAAACCTGACGCCTTGTCAGAAGTCGGCCCGAGGCAGCGCCGGGGTCCACTCGGCGAGTCACTCGGGGAGCTTGGCCCCCTCGGCGACCTCGAGCTCTTGCAACTCGTAGCGGTTCTCGGGCGAGCAGCTGAAGCCGTTGACGTCACCCTCGTCGTAGGTCGCAGGGAAATGACGGACGAACTCGCCGTTCTCGACCCGCATGATCATGAAGCACTCCGATCCCTCGAACCCGCCGGGGTTGGTGGGGACGTGCATGCCACCACCGTCCCACTCGGTGATGTTCTCGAGAGCCTCGGCCAGCCCGTCCATGGTGATCTCGTCGCCGAGCGCGTGCATCGCCTCGGCGAAGAGCATCCCCGCCGAGAACGCCTGGACCCCGAGTGCCGAGGGCTTGGCGTCTTCGGAGACCTCGGCGATGTAGTCGAGGTAGACCTGGATGGCGTTGCCCTCGGTGGCCTCTTCGAACGGGAAGGTCGTCGAGACGGCGAAGGTGCCCTCGGCGGCGTCACCGGCGATCTCGATGAGGTCGGGGTCATAGATCTGCTGACCCCCGTCGACGATCTCGGGCTTCCAGCCCTCCTCAGCCATGGCGTTGAGCATCTGGGCAGTAGCTGCGACGTCGGCGACGACGTAGACGTACTCGGCGCCCTTGTCCCTTATCTCTTGGATGAGGGAAGACCACTCGGTCTCGACGACGTTGATCGCGCGGTCGGAGATGTACTCGAAACCGGCCGACTCGTTCGCCTCGACGACCTGGTCGTGGTTGAGCTGGGTCGTCCCGAGCGGGATGTAGAAGATCGCCGCCTTCTTCACCGCTTCGGGGTTGGTCCCGGCGTGATAGCGGGCCCCGCCGTACATCCACTCCGTGACGGTGTTGGGCATCGGGAAATACGTGTACTCGGCTCGGGACTTCTCAGGGTTGGCTGACCAGCCCGGGATGCTCACCTGTTGGCAGTCGAGTTGCACCTGGGCGCTCTCGTTGTCGAACACCACCCCGTCCCCCACGGTGACGAACACGCTCTCACAGGCTTGGGCGGCGGCGCCGGCGGAGTCGAACAGGGCGCTGTCGATCTTCACCAACTCGAGTTGGCGCCCGTTGATCCCGCCGTGCTCGTTGCACAGCGCGACGAACGCGTCCATGGCATCCCACTGAGGTTGGCCGAGTCCGGGTTTGGGACCGGTGATGTCGGCCATGACACCGATGGTGATGGTGTCGGCGGTGACTCCCTGGATGCCGGGATCGGTGTTGTCGCCGTCCCCCGGCGAGCACTTCAGTTCGTGGGTGCCCACCATCGGGAACTCACCGGCAGCCGCGGTTGCATCGAGAGCACCGGCCTGGCTCTCATTTGCGTTCTCTCTTTCGACCGCCTCACCACGCACCTCTTCGTCGACCTTGCTTCCGCATGCCGCCGAGAAGAGCGCGAACGCGGCCATCGTCAGGACCAGACGTCGCATTCCCCGTGACTACCCCACCTGAGGTGACTGAGTCCTTCGATGGTAACTGATCGGTGGCCACGACAACAGGGCATCCGGTTGGCGCACGAGTCATCGCGCCGGATGCATCGCGGTCAGAGGATGGCACCGCTGGTACGTAGCCGCTCACGGTCGGCGTCGCCCACCCCCCAGGACCGAAGGGCTTCGTCGGTGTTGGCTCCCGCCGGTTGCGGGACCGACGGCGGGTCGGGGACCGATCTGTCGAAGCGTGGCGCGGGTGCGGGCTGCACGACGCCACCGATCCGACAAAAGGTCCCCCACGCGCGGTTCTGGGGATGATCAGGCGCTTCGGCCATGGTCAGGACCGGCGCCACGCACGCATCGACATCCTCGAAGACCTCCTCCCATTCGCGGCGGGTGCGCCTCCGGAAGACCTCCGAGAGGCGTCGCCTCAACTCGGGCCAGCGGCTGACGTCATGCTGATCCGGCAAGGTTGGGTCGTCGCCCAGTCCCAGGGTCGCCAACAGCTCGGCGTAGAACTGCGGCTCCACCGCTCCGACCGACATCCACTTGCCGTCGGCGGTCTCGTACACGTCGTACCAAGGGGCGCCCGAGTCGAGCATGTTCGTGCCCCGCTCGTCTGACCAGAAGCCCGACGCGTGG
This sequence comes from Acidobacteriota bacterium, assembly GCA_003577145.1. GTDB lineage: Bacteria > Actinomycetota > Acidimicrobiia > Acidimicrobiales > Microtrichaceae > ATN2. Next base: position 94,713 of record QEUP01000011.1, read on the forward strand.
GCGCCGAAGATGGGCGTCATCAACAGGGCGGAGCCGTCGATCATGGCGGCGTCGACGACCTGCCCCCGGCCCGAGGACTGCCGTTCGACGAGCGCACAGGCGATTCCCCAAGCCAGCAGCAGCCCGCCGCCGCCGAAGTCGGCGACCAGGTTGAGTGGCGGTGTGGGCGGCTGGCCCCGCCTGCCGATCGCTGCGAGGACACCCGACACTGAGATGTAGTTGATGTCGTGACCGGCCCGATCGGCGATCGGCCCGGTGCGCCCCCATCCGGTCATCCGGCCGTAGACGAGCCTGTCGTTCCCAGCGCACAGGTCCTCGGGACCGACGCCGAGGCGCTCGGCCACTCCCGGTCTCATGCCTTCGATGAAGACGTCGGCACGTTGTGTCAGGCGGTGCACGAGTGCCACGCCGTGTTCGTTGCGCAAGTCGATGGCGGCGCTCGGGCGCCCGCGGCTCAACAGGTCGAACTCGGCCGTTTGGGCGTCGGCAGTGAGCACACCGGTCTTGTGGGGGCGCTCGACCCGCAACACGTCGGCTCCCATGTCGGCGAGGAGCATGGCGCAGAACGGAGCGGGGCCCAGCGCCCCGATCTCGACGACGCGCACGCCCTGGAGGGGACCGGCCATCAGCTGCTCGTGGCGGAGGCGGCGACCTGTCTCGCCCAGCGGTAATCGGCCTTGCCGACCGGCGACCGTTGGATCTCGTCGACGAACACGAACTCGCGGGGGACCTTGTAGCCCGCAACCAGCTTGCGGCAGTGCGCCACCAGGCCTTCGGCGTCGACGCCGGCACCCTCTACACGCCTGACGACGGCGGCCACCTTCTCTCCCCACCGGTCGTCGGGCAAGCCCACCACCACCGAGTCGTACACGCCGTCGTGGGACTTGAGGGCGAGCTCTACCTCCTCGGGGTAGACCTTCTCTCCGCCGGTGTTGATGCACACAGAACCGCGACCCAGCAGTTCAACCGTCCCGTCGGCGCCGACGGTGGCCATGTCCCCGGTGAGGACCCACCTGCGGCCGTGGGCCTGCACGAACGTGGCGTTCGTCTTCTCCTCGTCGTTGTAGTAACCCAGCGGTATGCGCCCGCACATGGCCACCCGGCCCACCGTTCCCGAGCCGGGCTCGACCACCTCGAGGTCCTCGGCGAGCACCGCGGTGCTCTCGTCGTAACGTTCGAAGCGGGTGACGCCACCGGTGGTCTTGCCGCCTTCGAGTATCTGCGATCCCTGCGCCCCGGTCTCGGAAGATCCGAATCCGTCGACGACGAGCGCCTTGGGGGCGATCTCGACGAGGCGGTCCTTCAGCTTCGGGGAGAGAGGCGCACCGCCGGAGCCGATCGAGTACAGCGATGACACGTCGAAGGGGCCGTCTGCGTCCCATGCGTCGAGGAGCGGCCTCACCACCGCGTCGCCCACCACCACGAGGACACCCACCTTCTCGTCCTCGACCGCGCGCCAGATGGCCGCCGGGTTCAACGAACCCGGGATCAGCACGACCTTGGCTCCGCAGTAGAGCCAGGAGAGCGAGGTCCACTGCGCGGCGGCGTGCATCAGGGGTGCCACCGGCAAGCCGACGAAGTCGAAGTCGATGACCCGCCCGAGGATCTCGGCCGGCTCGTCGACCACACCCTTCAGTCGCAGCGGGTCGCCGCCTCCGATGCAGGCGAAGAAGGCATCCTCCTGGCGCCACACGACGCCTTTGGGTCGTCCGGTCGTTCCCCCGGTGTAGAGGATGTAGCGGTCGTCGCCCGAGCGCGGACCGAAGCCCCGGCCGGACTCGGATGCTTCGAGGGCCTCGTCGTAGTCCGCGGCGTCCAGCACGGAGATGTCTTCGCCGCTGCCGTCATCGACTACGAGGAAGGACTTCAGCTTGCTTAGCTGTGGCGCGACCTCGGCGACCCGCGGGGTGAGCGAGCGGTGGAAGACGAGTGACACCAGATCGGCGTCGTCGAACAGGTACCGGAGCTCTTCGGCCACGTACCGGTAGTTGATGTTTATCGGCACGGCGCGGATCTTGAAGGCCGCCAGCACAACCTCGAGGTATTCCGTGCCGTTCTCGAGGTACACGCCGACGTGATCGCCCCGTCCGACGCCGAGCGCTTCGAGCCGGTGCGCCAGGCGGTTGGCACGCTCCTCGAGCTGGCTGAAGGTGAGGCGCCGCTCACCGCAGACCACGGCCTCGCGGTCGCCGATCCGGTCCGCCACCGCTTCCCAGATGTCAGCCAGGTTGAAGGTGCGCAGCCCCTCGCCGGTCTCGCCCATGAGGAGCGAACCTACCAGCTACGAGCCATTGCTGACACCGGCGTCAGGCCGGCTCCCACGGCGGTTCACCCGGCCGCAAGCCGTACGCCGCGGTCACAGCAGCGAGGCTCCCCCGAGCGGCTGCAGCGGCTTGGCCGACGAAATCACGATGTGTTCTACTCCGGGCATGGGCATGCCCAAAGGTGGCGGGATCCGACGGCATGTCTGGGTGAGCGGGCTGGTCCAGGGCGTGTTCTACCGGGACAGCTGCCGCCGGGAAGCAGAGGCCCGAGGCCTCTGCGGCTGGGTGCGCAACCTGCGCGACGGGCGTGTCGAAGCAGTGTTCGAAGGAGGGCACGAACCGGTGAGCACGATGGTGGAGTGGTGTCGCCTCGGCCCGCCCCGCGCGCGAGTGGTCAGGGTCGAGGTAGTCGAGGAGGCGCCTGAGGGACTGACGGGATTCCGCGTCCGCCAGGTCGGTGAGTGATCCGGCCCCGCTCAGTCGCGCCTGGCGCGGTGTGGCCTTCCGAGATCAGGCAGGGGCGGGCAGTTCCGCCTTGGTTCGAGAGGATGTAAGGAAATTGTCATGGCGGCCGATGGAGTGGAAGAGTTCAGCGCCCGAACACCCAACGAGACGACCGGCCAGCACCTGCCGGTTGGAGCCCCCCTCTCACGGAGTGCCACCACCTGAGGTGTGACGGCTGGTTCACTAAGAGCAGTGGAATCCCAGCAGCCAGAGTCAGCGATCGTCATCCCCGTCCCCGAGGCCGAGGCTCTCGTGGGCGCTTGGCGCATGCGCTATGACCCTGTGGCGGAGCACGGAGTTCCCGCCCACGTCACGCTGCTCTACCCCTTCTGCCCCCCCAACGGCATCGACGAGGCGCTCGTCGAGGACCTCGCCCGGGTCGTCGCGGGCTTCGAACCCTTCGATTTCGAGTTGAACGGAGTGAGCCGCTTCCCGCTGATCACCTGGCTGGTGCCGTCCCCGGCCGAGCGCTTCATCGCGATCACCGAGGCCATCGTCGCCTGCTTCCCGGAGTTCCCCCCCTACTGCGGGCGGTTCGACGACATCGTCCCCCACCTCACCGTCATCCACGGCCATGACCGCCCGGATGAGTACCCCGCGGTCGACGCCGAGTTCCGCCGCCGGATAGCGGGCCATCTGCCGTTGAAGGCACGGGCCGGCGAGGTCCAGTTGATGGTGAGCAACGCCGACCAAACCTGGTCGGTCGAAGCCAAGCTCGCCCTCGGTACCCGTCGCTAGCCACCTGGCGCCGCCGCAGGCGGCCCGGCCTGCGCCATCGGCTTCTCCCCATCCGCTGCTGCGCCGCAGGCTCCGCAGCCGTGCGCGTTGTAGGATGACTGACTCGCGTGTCAGCTTTCTGCCGCTGCGGCCCGACGGGGAGGGGATGGAGTGCTCGACTACCGGGGCAAGAGGGTCATCGTCACCGGCGCCGCCTCGGGCATGGGTGCGGCCACCGCGGCGCTCGCCGCCGACCTCGGGGCCGAGGTGGTGGCCATCGACATCAACAAGGCAACCGACGAGCGCTTCGAATCCCGCCAACTCGACCTGCGCGACTTCGGCGCCATCGAAGACGCCGTCGCCGAGATCTGCGACGCAGGGCCGGTGGACCGCCTCTTCTACTCGGCCGGCCTTCCCGGCGCGAAGTTCCCCGACCTCGACGTGATGACGGTCAACTTCATCTCCATGCGCCACTTCGCAGAGACGCTCATCCCCCGCCTGGGGGCGGGCGCTGCCATTGCATCGGTGGCGTCGGCGGCCGGCGTGTACCCGCCGATGAGCCTCACCGCGCCGCTCCTCGGGATCGAGGACCCGCTGGAGGCCCAGCGGTGGGTGGAGGAGAACCTCGAGAGCACCGGTTGGGACTCGTACAGCTTCTCCAAGGTGTGCACCATCACCTACACGCTGCGAAGGGCATCGGACCTCACCACCGACACCGGCATCCGCCTCAACTGCATCAGCCCCGGACCCACCGACACGGCGATGATGCCGGTGTTCATCGAGACCGTCGGCGCCGACATGATGGCTGCTTACCCGCGCCCGGTGGGTCGGGACTCGACGGCCGAGGAGCAGGCCTGGCCACTGCTGTTCCTCAACAGCGACGAGGCCAGCTACATCAGCGGAGCGAACCTGTTCACCGACGGTGGCACCGCCGGACAGCACCTGACACGCGATTTGTGAACCGAAAAGGCCCCTATAGGGGCCACGCGCGTTCACAGAACAGGCTCAGCGCCGGTAGCGGTGCCACACTGCGCGCCGTCTGGCTGCGAGCACCGTGGTGCGTTCCTCGGGCGAGATCCGCGCCGTGTCGGGGGGCAGGATCTCGCCCAGCTCCTCCAGCGGGATGACCTGGCTCGCCGGCTGCGCCACCGGCCCCTCGGGGAGCAGCACCCGACCGGCCAGCGAGCCCTTGGTGTGACCTACCGGGTCGAGCCAGTTGGCATGACCCGGGTCCTGGTGGGCGATGACCATGCGTAGCTTGCCGTCGGGGTCGACCGTGCTCTGGTTGCGGTTCAACGAGCTCTGGTGGGTGGCGAAGTCGAGGCTCTCCCAGTACCAGTTGGCGAGGCTGAAGCTGAAGTGCCGGCACACCACCGGTTCCCAGGTCAACAGCACCGCCTCGTCGGGCTCGCAGTAGAAGTTGCCCAACCCGTAGGCCTGGCCCCTGAGCCCCACCGAGACGTCGTCGACGACGAAGGTCATCGAGTTCGGGGCCAAGGCCAGCCAGTTGCGGCTCCATTCCTCCCAGTAGTCGACGCCCGTGTCGAGCCACTCGATCAACCGGTCGTATCGCTGGGCGAGGTCGGCCGGCGCGGGAGGTGGTGTGGGGTAGTCGGCGTCGAGGCGTTCGATCACCAGGTCGGCGGGGCGTTCGGCCGACCAGTCGTCGAAGTACTGCCGGATGAGGATGAACTCGGCTCCCTCGGCGTTGCGCAACCAGTTGCCCTCCCGCTCGGTCGGGCTGAGCACCATCTCCAGCTCACCGCCGGGGCCGACCTCGAGGTCGTCGCCGCTGACGTTGGTGATCACCGTCCAGTCCTGGATGTTCCCCGACGCGAAGTGGCCGGCGTTGACCTGCACGTCGAAGTGGTTGGCCGAGCCGCGGTTGCCCCATATCCGGTAGGTGGCATCGCCCCGGACCGCGGTGTACAAGTACAGGCAGTCGGGGCAGTCCAGGCCCCATGCCATGCGGTGATCGACCATCCGGCCGAACTCGGGGTGTTCGGCGTCGCCGTGCTCCACGCACAGGATGAAACCCGCGGCGAGGGCCCGCAGCAGGTACCTGAACCCCTCGGCGCGGTCCTGGGGCGCATCGGGGACGCCGTCACCCAACACGAGCCGATCCAGCCGGCCCACGGCTCCGGTGAACGCCTGCCATATCCGGCCGTCCATCACCCGGGATTCGGGCCCACCGTCCACGTGTCCTCCCCCGTGCAGTCAGGCAACGCCAAGATCCTGCCAGACCGCTCCGGTCGGTGAGAGCCTTCGGCGGACCGTCCGCTACCTCGATGCCGAAGGGCCCGGCGAAGCCCCATAGATCCTCGTCGGTGAGAGCCTTCGGCGGACCGTCTTCGAGCTTGGTCATCACCGCCGAGGCCGGTGTCACACCACCGATCCAGCCCACCAGGGCTGACAGCCACACACCTGCGAGCACCTCGACGGCAGCCTCCTGTTCGCGGGTGAGCTCGGGCGTGGCCAACGCCACGGCGATCATCTCGCTCATCATGTCGCGGTTGCGGCTGACGAGCGGGGCGATCTCGGTCTCACCCGACACCAGGGCGCGAACCATGGCAGCGCTGACCTTGGGCTGGCGCTGCAGGGCCCGGTTGGCTCGCCCCATCACGTCGACGAGCCGCTCGATGGGGGTGTCGCCCCGGGGGGGCCTCTCCGACATGCGCCCGACCAGCTTCTCCATCTCCTGCATCATCAGCGAGACGAGCAGGTACTCCTTGGACGGGAAGTAGCGGTAGAGGGTGCCGAGCGCAACGTCGGCCTCGGCGGCCACCTCCCGCATCTGGACCGCGTCGTAGCCGCCCTCGGCTGCCAACCGGGTCGCCGCCTCGACCATTCGCGTCCGGCGCGCCTGCTGTGACTTGGTCAGTCCCGTGGTTCGCATCGCCTCGATGCCGGCCATCCTGACACGAAAACGATAACCGGTTCTATATTTGGGCCGGGGACAGACCGGTCGCGCTCGCAATGTCAGGCATGACCTTCGAGGACGTCCTGGTGATGGGCGATGTTGTGGACTAGTGGCCTTCGGGGCTCGGGGCAGGGTCGAGGTCGATCCTGATCGTGAGCGGGTCGGTGCCGAGAGCCCGGATGAACGGCTTGTTCCAGCGTGGGATACAGCTACCGAACCGGGCGGTCCAGTCGTCGTCGGGAAGCAGTTCGGCACTCCCCCTCCGCCAGCGCCTGCCGACGCGTACCCTCACGGCCGGTTCGGCCTCGACGTTGCGCACCCAGTCGGCGTGGCGACCTTGTTCGGCGATGACCCAGAACGTGTCGCCTCGAAGACCGTTGGCGACGGGCACCTGCCGCGGCTGCCCTGTCTTGCGGCCGGTGGTCTCGATGACGGCATAGCCCGGCGCCAGCCCCTTCAGGACGAGGAAGCGGAAGATGCGGTTGAAGGAGTACTTCTCGGCGAGACGCATCATCTTCGCTCGCCGCCGGGCTTCCATCACCAGATCCTCAGCCACCACCTGACCCCGGAGCAAATGTGGGCAGTCGACGCTCTGCTCTGCTCAGGCAACAGCGTCGTCCCGATCAGCGAGTGGGGTTCCCGGACCGTGCACTCCGTCGTGCTCGATCTCTCGCCACACCGACGCCGGGATCGCAACGGGCGTGACAGCTCGCCCTCGCCAACCTGCAAAGAGATCCCGGGGACAACGACAGGCGGGCCCGCCAAGCCCGGAGCTGAGGGGCAACAGACGTGTACGATCGGCCCATCCTTCCCTCTTGAACCGGTCAACCCCATCGAGGGAAGCAATTCCTGAAGACGAAGCACGACGACACGCCCTCTACACCGAACTCGAACAGCTACTCGGAGCCGACGAAGCCGAGACGTTCATGCAGCTGACGCCACCCACCGAATGGACCAACCTGGCAACCTACCAGGACATCGAACGTCTCGACATGAGTATCGAAAACGTCCGCGTCAGGCTCTACAGCCGCATGGACGGTCTCGACAGCCGTATCGACGACGTACGAGTCGGGCTAGAGGCCCGCATGGACGGCCTCGAAGCCGACCTGCGAGCCGGCGAAGCCCGCCTCAGCGGCGAACTGCACCGCCTGCTGCGCCTCCAGACCATCTGGCTCATCGGCGCCATCTTCACCCTCGCCGCCCTCGTCCTCACCGCCGCCAATGAGCCGCGCGGCGACTGAGGCCGGGGCACCGGCGGCGAGCACCATCTGGATGGCCCCGGGCGACCTTCGACCGCTTCGAGCGCAGCCCCGCCGGACGAACAGCTCCGTCGTGGCCTTCGATCAGGCGTGCAGAGCCGGCCGGATATCGGACCAGCGGAGCTCGGCTTCTAGTTGGGCAGCCGTCCGGATGAGAAGGTCCTCCCTGCCGTAGGCGGCCACGAGCTGAACACCGACCGGCAGCCCGTCGGCAGTGCGGTGCACGGGGAGCGAGATGGCCGGCTGTCCGGTGACGTTGAACGTCGAGGTCATCGTGGCGTAGGGCAGCGACCCGGTCATCCCGCGGAAAGGATCGGCTTCGGTCGGCACCAGATCGCCGATGAGGGGTGGTGGCTGGACCGTGGTCGGAGTCACCAGCAGGTCCCAACCGTCGGCCCACCAGCCCGCCATCTCTCGCCTCACCGCGCTCTGCCGACCCAGCGAGCTCACGAAGTCAGGAGCCGTGACGGCCTCCCCGGCCTGGGCCAGCAACCACGTCCCGGGCTCGACATCGTCCTCGGTGAGGTTCCGGCCGAGCAGGTTACCCAGTCTCGAGAGGCTGGCCCTGGCGTTGACCGACCACGTCGTCATGAAGTCGCCGGCCAGATCCGGTATCCGGTCCAGCGCCGGCGGGTGCGCGACCTCGACGCCGTGTCCCATCTCCTCGAGCAGCTTGGCGCTGATGGTCACCGCAGCGCGGCAATCCGGGTGGGTCTCGATGGTCGCCGAGCGGTCCATGAGGCCGATCTCGAGCCGACCGGGGGGCTTGCCGACCTCGCTGAGGTAGGTGTTCTGGGGTGGGGGCGCCATCACCGCGTCGCCAGGGAAGGGGATGGCGCTCACGTCGAGGATCGCCGCGCAGTCGCGCACGGTGCGGGTCACCACGTGCTGGCACGACAGACCCGACTCGTCTTGCATCGGTCCCATGGACACCCTGCCCCGGGAGGGCTTGAGCCCCACCAGACCGCACAGGGCGGCGGGGATCCGAATGGAGCCGCCGCCGTCGCTGGCATTGGCGGCCGGTACCATCCCGGCCGCCACCGCGGCGGCTGAACCGCCACTCGACCCGCCGGTCCCATGGTTCGTGTTCCACGGGTTGCGGGTCGGGCCGAAGGCCAACGGCTCGGTCGTGGCCACCAGCCCGAGCTCGGGGGTGTTGGTGCGGCCCACGATGACGAAGCCGGCTTGGCGGTAGCGGGTCACGATGTTGGAATCGATCGGGTGGCGGTAGCCGGCCTCCTTCATTGCCTTGACTCCGAGGCAGTACGGGTCGCCGGCGCTGGCCGGCCACAAGTCCTTGAGCAGGAATGGCACTCCGCGGAACGGACCGTCGGGCAGATCCGGTGAGGAGGCAACGTCGATCGCCTTCTCGTAGAGGCGGTGGATCACCGCGTTCACCTGCGGATTGATCTGCTCGATCCGCTCGATCGCAGCCTCGACCAGTTCAACCGGTTTGACCTCCCCGCCTCTGACCAGTTCCGCCTGGGCGATCGTGTCGAGTCGGACCAGTTCGTCGCTCATCGGCATGATCGTAATGAGCTGGGTACTCCGGCGCCCTCGCCACCATCCCAAGCTCCCGTTCTTCCCGGCGCGTGAACCAAACGACTCATGAAGGCGTCGAGTAGGGCGTGAAGGTCAGGGGAACCATCACGGCGGCATCGCTTCGCCGCGGTCAGATCGAGGCCCGGCGCCGAAGCCGGCACCGCCGCAGTCCGCACCGCCGCAGTCCGCACCGGGGATACGGTGAAGGCCGAATCTGTCAAGGTGTCGAACGTCAGGCCTGTGCGGTGCGCCCCGAACCATCCGCCTCAAACGACGAGCCCGACGGTTCGGGAGCCGGCGCGCCCGGATCCGATGCCGACAGCTCCCACAGCAGCGGCTCGACGGGGGTGCCGGCGGCCGGTTCAACCCGAGGTCCCGCGCACGACGACGCCGCCAAGGCGGGCCTTCGTGCCCTGCACCAGACCGAGTACCGCAACATGGTCGGACTGGCCCGGTTCCTCGTGGACGACCTCGAGACGGCCGAGGAGATTGCTCAGGACGCGTTCGTCCGCCTCTACCAGTCGTGGGACAAGGTGGAAGAGCCGTCGAAGCGTCTCCCGTATCTCCGGACGATCGTCCGCAACCTCGCCCGCTCGCGGCTGCGGCACCGCCGGGTGGCACGCGACAACCAGCCGGCACCGCCACCTCACGGCGAGCCGGCCGAGACGGGTGCGCTGGCCGGAGAAGACCGTAGCGAGGTCCTCGAAGCGCTGACCAAGTTGAGCACCCGCCAACGCGAGGTGGTCGTCCTCCGCTTCTACCACGACATGAAGCTCCATGAGATCGCCGCCGAACTCGACCTCTCGGAGGGAGCGGTCAAGTCACACCTGCACCGGGCTTTGACCGCGATGGCAGATGAGCTCGAGGGGTCACGATGAGCCGCGCGCTGAACGACTTGGAGGCAAGACTCCAGGCCGAGCTGGGATCCGGTACCGGGCCGGCGGTGTCGATCGAGGACGGCTGGGCCGCGATCGAGGCGCACCTCGACGAGCCTGTCCGGGCATACACCGAGCAGATCCGCGTGGAGCCAGGCGTGACGCTGACCGTCACCGAGGCAGGGCTGGGTGGCGAACCGCTCATCTACCTGCACGGCTTCACGAGTGGCCGCGACACGATGGACCAATGGCTGCCCGACCTCGTGGCAGCCGGCTATCACGTCGCCGTCCCCGACCTGCGGGGTCATGGCGACAGCGACAAGCCCGACGACGAAGCCGCCTACAGCTTCGAGCGTTTCGCCGACGACGTGCTCGCAATCGTCGACGAGTTGATGTGGGACCGGTTCATCCTGGTGGGCCACTCGGTAGGTGGCATGATCGCCCAGGTCGTGGCGCTAAAGCGGCCCGAGCAGGTGAGCAGGCTGGTGCTCATGAACACCCACCACGGCCCTGCGGCCGAGGAGATCGCGTCGGTGCTGCGCCTGTCCATCGGCGTCGCCCGCGAGCAGGGGATGGACGCCCTGGCCGACCTGATAGCCAGGGCGCAGTTGCCCGAAACCGACGCACATCGCCGGTTGATCGAGCAACGCCCCGGTTACTCGGAGTGGCTCGAAGCGCATTTCCGGGCCAGCTCGCCGGCGATGTACGCCGCCGTGTGCCGGGAGTTGATCGAGGGCGAAGACCGCCTCGACCGGCTGCGCGGCCTCGCCATCCCCACCCTCGTCATGGTGGGCGACCAGGATCAACCGTTCCTCGAGAGCTCCGGTCGCATCGCCGCCGCCATACCCGACGCCCGGCTGCGGGTCCTCGGCGCGGGTCACAACATCATGTTCGAGGCACCGGTCCTGTGGTGGGCAGCGCTGCAGCGGTTCCTCTCCGAGACCTCCGAACCCGCCGTCTGAACGCCGGAATCACTATTTTCTCCATCCGTGTAAACGGTGGCACGGGGTGGAGCGTCTGATCAGGTGAGGCGTGGACGGGAGGTCGGCGTGTGAGTCCTGCCAACATCCCCGCAAGCTCCTCGACCGCAGGAACCGTCGACACGACGGTGACGTGGCTTCGCTCTGCCAGGCCGGAAAACCCGCCGCCCGGCCTGGCAGTCGGGGGCGCCCTCCCGTGCCCCTTGCCCTGCGGGTTTGCGAGTGCCACGGAACCGGCGGCAACAGGTGCGGCGGGCAGCGGAGTCGTTCCTCAACGCTGCCCGCCGTGGCCGCTCGTTCGGCACCGGTCCCGAGGAGAGAGGCGACGGCGTGCCGGACCCTCGAGCACCCCGGCCTCCCGGCCCCGGCCGGCGTCGTAAGCTGCGGCCGTGCTGAACGTGCTCACCGCTATCGGCGTCCACCACATCAGCCGGTGGATCTTCAACTGCTATCTCGTCGCTGACGGCGGCGCCGGCAGACCCTTCGTCGTCGACGCCGGGGTTCCTCTCAACGCCGCCGCTGTCACCGCGGTCCTCACGGGCGAGCTCGGCCGGTCCAGCGAGGACCTCGCGCTGGTCACCGCCACCCATTGCCATGTCGACCACGTTGCCGGCGCGCCCTTGCTCCACGAGCGAACGGGCGCCGCGGTGCATCTGCCGGCCAAGGCCCGCGACTACCTGGCCGGCGAGGAGCCGCGCACACCGGGCCTGCGACAGATGGCGAGGATGACCCCGGTTTTGACCGACCAGCGATTCGACATCGCCGGCCTGTGGAACCTCGTGCGCAACGCCAAGGCCGCCGGCTACGGGTCGGGGCCGTTCACCATGCCGATCAAGCCAACCGGCTTCCTCGACGACGGCCAGACCCTGCCCCAGGCCCCGGACTGGGAGGTCATCCGCACACCCGGCCATACCGACGACTCCATCTCGTTCTACAACGCCGCCGGCAGGACCCTGCTGTCGGGCGACGCCGTGCTCACCTTCGGAGGCCACGGCTGGTTCAACCCCGAGATCACCGACGAGTCGCTCTCGGCTGCAACCGAGGATCGGCTCCGCTCGCTGGCAGTGGATCACCTCCTTCCCGGGCACGGCCGACCGGTCCACGGGCGCGACCTCATGTCGAAGGCGTGGTCGTTCACAGATCGTGCCCGCGACCACGGCTACCCGCTGCTGGGCTGCAAGTGGCTCAGCCGGGGCACCACCCGCTGAGTCCCTGCCCAACACGGATGAGACCGGTGGAGGTCCGCCGCCCGGGTGTCGGCAGACCTCAGCGAAGAGCCAGCGAGCGGGCGAGCTCGGCGCTCGGTCGGGGGTTCCGCTCCCGGTCGAACAGCCCGAAGGCGACGTCGAAGCCGTGCAGCCATTCGTAGTTGTCCACCCCTGTCCAGAAGAAGCACCCCCGGACATCGATCCCGTCACCGAGGGCTGACTCCAGTTCCGCAGCCGAGTCGCGCAGGATCTCCTCGCGCCACTCCTCGTCGTCGGTGCCGACCCCGAGCTCGCAGACCAGCAACGGCCGGCCCGGCAGCTCCTCGGCCAGCCGCCGCAGGCAGATCCCGAGCCCCTCACCCCAGGGGGAATAGCCCAGCGGCCCGACACGAGCGCCCACCGGGTAGGGCTGCAGGGCCAGCTCGGCGGTCACCTGATGCGCCGAGTAGTAGGAGAACCCGATCAGGTCGAACGAGCCTGCCATGTCGTCGACCTCGATCGGAGCCGTACCGGGTATCTCGAGCACGCCATCGCGCTGGGCGCGGATCCAGGACCGCCAGAGGACCTCCTCGGCCAGGGCCACGGCGTCACGGGTCCGCTGGTCATCGGCGGCGGCGAAGAGGGGGCTGAGGTTGTGGATCGTCACCACCGGCCGACCACCGCTGCGCAGGAGCCGCCATGCCTGGTGGTTGGCGAGATGGGTGGCCCGCAGCGCCTCGGCGAAGCGCTGCGGGTCGCTCCGGCCGGGCGGGTGCAGGCCCGCGAGCCAACCGGCAGCAGCGAACGCGACCGGCTCGTTGATGGGCTTCCACCCGTACACCAGGTCGCCGAAGGTCTCGGCCACGAAGTCGACATGGCGGGGCCAGAAGTAACCCAGGCCCTTGTCGTCGAGGAATCCTCCCATGTCGTCGCTGAACCAGCCCGGGAGCGTGAAGTGGTGCAGGCAGACCCACACCTGCACACCCGCGGCGCGGGCGGCCTTCAACACCTCGGTGTAGTGCTCCACGGCGTCGTGGTCCCGCTCACCCTCCCGGGGTTCGATCCGGGCCCATTCGATCGAGAGGCGATGATGGGTCAACCCGTGGTCCCGATATAGGGCGAAGTCCTCCCCATAGCGGGTGGCGAAGCCGTTGCCGTCGCCCGAGGGAGGAGCCCGACCCTCCTTCTCCCACCGGGCCCAGTCGGCGCACGGCGCCGCGCCCTCGGTCTGGGTGGACGAGGCCGCCGTCCCCCACCAGAACTCCTCCGGGAATGGCATCCCCGAAACCTACCCGGTCGGCATCGTTGCGCTGCACGCGCCGAGGCGCTGCACCTTCGACAACTCCCCTTGTCCACGACCGGCCTTTGTGGCAAAGATCCCTTGACATCCGAGGGAGGTTCGAGAGGTGCCGACATGAGACTCGCCCGCTTCAGGCACGACCACAGACAAGGGCTCGGCGTTGTCCTCGACGACCGCCTGGTCGACCTCGCCGACGCCGGCCTGCCCAGCGACATGCTGGATCTCCTCGAGGCAGGACCGGTCGCCCTCGACGTCGCCAACGAAGCCGCCGAGCGAGCAGCTACCGCCATCGACCTCACCGCCGTCGAGTTGCTGGCCCCGATTCCACGCCCGCCCAAGTTCCTCGCCATCGGCTTGAACTACGCCGACCACGTGGCCGAATCCGGCCAGGATCCGCCCGCAGTCCCGATCTTCTTCAACAAGCAGAGTACCTGCGTGATAGGCCCCGGTGAGCCCGTGCAAGTCCCGCTGGTGTCCTCGCTCGTCGACTACGAGGGCGAGTTGGGGGTCGTGATCGGCCGCAGGTGCCGCCACGTCCCCGCTGACGAGGCGATGGGCGTCGTGGCCGGCTACGTGATCGTCAACGACGTGTCGGTACGTGACTGGCAGCTCGCCAGCCCGACCATGACCATGGGCAAGTCCTTCGACACCCACGGACCGATCGGGCCCTGGTTGACCACCCGCGACGAGATCGCCGACCCCCATGACCTCCACCTGCGAACGCTGGTCAACGACGAGGTGATGCAGGACGCCTCGACCGAGGAGATGATCTTCGACATCCCGCACCAGATCGAGCACCTGACGGCTGCGTTCACCCTCGAACCTGGTGATGTGATATCCACCGGCACCCCCGCAGGTGTCGGCATCGCGCGACAGCCACCGGTGCTCCTCAAGCACGGCGACGTGGTGAGGATCGAGATCGAGGGCCTGGGCGTCCTCGAGAACCCCGTCCTCGACGAGCCCCGACCCGGCTGAGCTGAGCACGCACCGCGATGACCCGTGCCCCTCACCGCGAATGATCAGGGCTAGCCGGCCACGGCTTGCACGACCGGCGGCGGGGGCCGGAACTCGGCTACCGCGGGACCTCCGTGGTAGCGATGGCGGACCGCGGCCAGGCACCTCTGGGCGGCCCGCCCGTCCCCGTAGGGGTTGACGGCGCGCGCCATCCGGCTGTAGGCGACCGGGTCTTCGAGCAGCCGGTTCACGGCCTCGACGATGACGTCGGTGGCGGTGCCCACGAGTCGAACCGTCCCCGCCTCGACCGCCTCGGGACGCTCCGTCGTCTCACGCAAGACCAGCACCGGGGTCCCGAAGGACGGAGCCTCCTCCTGGATCCCGCCGGAATCGGTGAGCACGATGGCCGCGCGCTTGAGGAGATGTACGAACTCGCCGTAGGGCGAAGGCTCGCTCAAGACGACGTTCTCGAGCTCGGACAGCAACGGCCAGATCACCTCTCTGATGCGGGGGTTGCGGTGTGTCGGGAACACCAGCAGCACGTCGGGATGCTCCGCGGCGACGCGACGCAAGGCTTGGCCGATCCGCACCATCCCGGCTCCCCACGACTCGCGCCGGTGGGCCGTGACGAGGATCATCCGCTTGTCGCGGTCGGCGTCGAGCCGGCGTAGCAGCGGCGTGTCGGGAGGGGGCATCTCCGCTGCCCACAGCAGGGCGTCGATGACCGTGTTGCCGGTCACGAAGATGTCCTTGCTGTCCACCCCCTCTCTCAGCAGGTTGTCGCGGGCCGTGACAGTCGGGCAGAGATCGACGTCGGCAAGGTCGGCGATGAGGGTTCGATTGGCCTCCTCCGGATAAGGGTTCCGGCGATCAAAGGTCCGCAGACCGGCCTCGAGGTGCGCGATCGGGAGCCGCTGGTAGAAGGCGGCCAGCGCGCCCGCGAATGCCGAGGTCGTGTCGCCCTGCACCACGACCAACCCGGGAGCCGCTGAACGCATCACCGGTCGCAACCCCTCGAGCACGCGGGTGGTGACATCGGTGAGGCTTTGGCCACCCGAGAACACGTCGAGATCAACGTGCGGCCGGATGCCGAACACCGTCAGCACCTGCTGGAGCATCTCGCGGTGCTGGCCGGTGATCACGACCAGCGGCTCGAACTCGTGGGCTTCACCGAAGGCGGACACCAGCGGCGCGACCTTAACCGCCTCAGGCCGGGTTCCGATGATGAAGATGACCCGTTGTCGAAGCGGAGACTGAGTGTTCGTCTTCACGATCGCCTTCCTGATACTCGTCGCCTACACGCTGGTGATGTTCCTGATCTCACGGACCCGTGAGCTGCCGGCGCTAGCGAACCCGTTCCCGGACCTCTCGGTGGTGTTCGTCATCCCGGCGTTGAACGAAGCGGAGGTGCTCGGCGACTCGATCTCGCGGCTGCTGGCGATCTGTCGGCCGGGGGATGCCGTACTGGTGGTCGACGACGGCTCCGACGACGGGACCGCAGAGGTCGCTCGCAGCTACCTCGGTGAGCGCGTCTGGCTGCTTCGCCGTCACCCCCCTGAGTGTCGGCAGGGGAAGGGGGCGGTGTTGAACGAAATGTACCGGTTCGTGTCCGGGCTCTGTGAGCTCGCCGATCGGGATACGGCGTCGGTGCTGATGTGCGTCGTCGACGCCGACGGCCGGCTCGACCCGAACGTGCTGGACGCGGTCCTACCGTACTTCGCCGAACCGCGGGTCGGTGCAGTGCAGATCGGCGTACGCATGTACAACCGTGACGACAACCTGTTGACCCGGATGCAGGACGTGGAGTTCGTGTGCTTCACCGAGGTGTTCCAGCGATCCCGAGACAAGCTGGCATCGGCCGGACTCGGCGGCAACGGTCAGTTCACCCGCCTGTCAGCCCTCCAGGCGCTCGGCGACGAACCATGGTCGGACTGCCTCACCGAGGATCTCGACGTCGGTATCCGCCTCGTCCTCAGCGGCAGCCTCAACCGCTACACACCCGACGCCGATGTGGCCCAACAGGCCATTCCCGAGGTCGGTCGCCTGGTGCGACAGCGCGCCCGCTGGTTCCAGGGATACATCCAGTGCCGCCGCCTCATCCGCAGGATAAGGAAGTCGCCGGCGACGACCGCGAGGCAACGGACCGATCTGAGGGTGAGCCTGCTGCTGCCCTGGTATCTGCTGTTCATCACCCCCGCGCTGGTCATCTCGCTGTTCCTCGTGACCGCCGGCCTGGCGCTGTTGCCCGACGAGATCGTCGCCTGGGGGTTCCCGAGCACCCTCTGGCACTTCCTGCTCTTCTACGGGCTCGGGTTCGGGCTGGGGCCGGTCTTCGGCTACATCTACTGGAGGCGGACTCGTCATCCCTTCGTCCGCTCAGTCGGCCTCGGTCACGTCTACCTCCTCTACGGTTACATCTGGGTGGCGGCGAGTTGGTGGGGGACCTTCGACGAGATCCGGGGCAGGAAACACTGGGCGAAGACCGCCAGGGAAACCGCCGCACAGCCGGGCCAGAGAGCGGCGCCGGACCTGGAGAACGCAGCTTGAGCAGCCGGGGCTGGCAACGGTCGGCTGCTGCTGCGTCTAACCATCCGCTACCGCGAACAGAACTTGCAGCCGTATCAGGACGAAGGCGGGTCGAGGCGCCTGTGTACCGACTCCCTGCTCGGACACTGCCCGGCCGTGGCTCGGCGCACTGCCGCGCTCGGAACCAGCGGCAACAGCAGCTTCAACCGCGGGTGATGACCAGATCTGCGACGTGGGCCGCAGAGATCGGGCTGTGAACGGCGCCTCCGACGACGAGGTCGAAGCCGAGATCGCGCGCCCTTCCCAACGAGTCCATGTCGTTGACCGCGGTGGCGATCGACCTGGTGCCGGCTCGTGCCGCGGCCGACACGATGTTCCTGATCGAGTCGTCGTCGTGGGGGGTGCTGAGGTCGACCCGGACGGCGTAAGCGCGGGGCATACCTCCTGGCTCGGTGATGAACTCCCCGACTTCGCGGTGATCGACGGCGAGCATGGCTCCCGCCTCGCACACGCAGTCGACCTGTGGGCGAACCCGCTCCCACTCCTCGTGGAGCACCTCGGCGGGTATGTCGAGACAGACATGGCCAGAGGGGAGGTGAGCCTCGTCGAGGAGGTCGGCCACCCCCCTGACGAACTCGGGGTCACGCAGCTGGGCACGGTTGGCGGCAACGTGAAGCACCGGCGCGGTGGAGCCCAGCTGGCGGAACCACTGACCCTCGCTGTTCACGCCCTCCCGTATGACCTGCCAACCGAGGGCGGTGGCCACGCCGCTGACGTCGGCCGCGGGTGCGAGCTCGGCCTCGGTGAGCAGCCTCCCGTCCCGCTTCATGCACGGCTCGGCGACGACGCCCAGGACCCTCTGGCTGGCCATCTCGATGACCGGCTGGTAGGTGACCTCGAGATCGCCCCGGGTGACCGCGATTGCGAGCTCCTGACCGAGCGCTCGGTGCTGGCGGATCTCCTCCTGGAGGCCCTCCTCGTAGAGCTCGAACCGGTCACCGCCGCGCGATTTGGCGAGGTAGAGCGCGGTCTCGGCCGCGCCGAAAAGGTCGTCGACGTCGCCCTCCCCCCTGGTGATGAGCACACCGAGGCTGGCGGTGATGCCTATGGCCTGACCGTCGAGCTCGACCGGCGCCTCGCGGACCGAGGAGAGAATGCGGTCGGCGACCAGGGACACCTCTGCCTCGACAGGGTCTATCAGCAGCGCGAACTCGTCACCCTCCCAACGCACGATGGTGTCGTGAGGACGGACCTGTGCCTGTAGCCGGTCTGCGACAGCGGTGAGGACCTTGTCACCGACTCCGTGGCCGTTCTCGTCGTTGATCGAGCGGAAGTTGTCCAAGTCGGCGAACACCAGGGCGAAACGGTGGCCATCGCGGACCGAACGGGCCATGGCCTGCTGCAGGTGATCGCGGAGCAGCCCGCGTCCGGCGAGCCCTGTGAGCAGGTCGACCTCGGGTGTGGCCAGCTGAGCCGCGCGCTGCCGCTCCTCGGTGACGTCACGTCCGATTGTGGCGAGCCAGCGCATGTCGCCTCCACGTGGGTCGGGCTCACCCACGATGGTGACGTGCATCGTCCCCTGCTCGCCGTCGGGGCGCCGGCTGGGGATGTCACCCTCCCAGATCTTGCGCCGTATGACTACCGGGCGGATATCGCGGTAGTAGTGCTCGAATGCCTCGGGCGCGAAGAGATCCGCGGTGGTGAGCGCGGCCTCGTCGAAGCCCAGCGCCCGGTAGTGCGCCTGCGCCGCCGGGTTGAGGTAGATCACATGGCCGCTGTCGTCAGCGACGCCCACGAGCTGGTCGGTTGCCTCGATGAGTGCGAGGAGCTGGTCGACCGGCAGTCGGCTGGAGTCTTGGACCTCTCCCTGGGGTGGGAGCGATTCCCCTCGGGACATCGTGGCGCCTCTACCCTGAACCCTTCCGGCCTCCACTGGCGTGGACTGAACTGTACCGGCCATCTCGCTCACCTTCACCGGGTCGGTGCCGACCTGACGGGCGTGGTTACGGGGCTGTGCGATTGCTGCTACAATGCAACACTTTCGTTACTCTGTTGCACCGACGTGGCCATGATCCGACTGCCCCAGGCCCTGAAGGGCCTGCCCGAGGTTCCCCCACCCGAGCTGGACCCGCTGCTCGATGCCGCCACCAACTGCTTCCTGCGCCACGGCGTCAGCCGCACCCGGGTACCCGACATCGCCGCGGCAATGGGTGTCAATCGGGTGACGGTCTACCGGCAGGCCGGCAACGTGAGCTCGGTGGCGCGCCTGTTGCTGGCCCGAGAGCTGCACCGGATGCTCGAGGCTTTGCCGGTCATCCTCGCCGACGAGAACGGCCCGGCTTCGGTGCGGCGCCTCGTCGCCACCGTCGTCGAGGCTTGCCGCCGGCATCCGGTGATGGCCAAGGTGCTCGCCGACGAGCCCGAGGTCATCGGTCCGTTCCTCAACGAGCTCCCCGCAGTCATAGAGCGGGGCAGCGCCGCTGTCGCACCCGTGCTCGACGCCATGATGCACAGCGGCGACCTCATGCGGCGCGACCCACAGGTCCTCGCCGAGCTCCTGGTGCGGCTGGCGGTGACACTGGTGGTCGCACCCGCTGACGAGCGCCTCGACGCCCTCCTCGACCAGACGCTCACGCCGCTGCTGGAACCGCTGCCATGACCATCATCCATCCGAGCACACCGACACGGAAGCCGCCGCGCAGGGGATCGCGCATGGCCGACGCCGGGCGCCTCGCCGACATCGTCGTCACCGTGGGCCGACACCAGATCGTGGCGGTGGGCCAGGGTGGCCGGCAGGTGGTCGCCGAACCCCGGAGGGTCGGCCCGCAACGGCTGGCCGTCGGGCTGCGTCGCGCCTTCGCCGATCTGGGACCGACCTTCATCAAGCTGGGCCAGCTCGTGGCTTCCAGCCCCGGCCTGTTCCCGGATCTGCTGTCGCTCGAGTTCCGGCGGCTGCTCGACTCCTTGCCTCCCGAACGGCCCGAGATCGTCCAGGCGACGCTGCGGAGCGAGCTGCGGCAGCCCCTCGGTCACGTGTTCGCCGAATTCGACTTCGAGCCCATCGCCGCCGCGTCGATCGGCCAGGTCCACGTCGCCTACCTGAAGGACGGCACCAAGGTCGCGGTGAAGGTTCGCCGGCCAGGCCTGAGATCCGTGGTCGACAGGGACCTACGGCTGCTCGCCCTTGGCGCCAGGGCGCTCGAACGGGCCGGAACGGCCGGTTCGGTGATCAACCCCGCCGGGATCGTCGCGGACTTCAAGACGACGCTGCGGGCCGAGATCGACTTCCGCAACGAGGCCAGGTGGATGCGCTCCTTCGAGGAGAACCTGCGCTCGTTCGGCTCCAACGACCGGATCATCGTGCCCAAGCCCGTCGACGAGCTGGTCACCGAGCGCGTCCTGGTGATGGAGTTCATCGAGGGTGTTTCGATCGATGACCGGCCCGCACTACGGGACTCCGGTCACGACCTCCCCGGACTGCTCCGGTCCGGTGTGCGGGCGTGGCTGGAGGCGGCGCTGGAACACGGGCTGTTCCACGGTGACGTCCATGCCGGGAACATCTTCATCACCCCCGACGGCCGGGTCGCATTCCTGGACTTCGGCATCACCGGAACCCTCCCGGAGGTGGTCCGGGAGGTGCTCAGCCGCTCGTTGCCCCCGTTGCTGATCGCCGGTGACGTACATCCCCTCGTGAGCGGACTCAACGACCTCGGCGTCTCCTCCGGCAACGCCGACCTGGACCGGGTCGAAGACGACGTGCGCAAGTTCGTGCAACCTGTGCTGGATCAACCGCTATCGGAGATCTCCTACTCGGAGGTGCTGATGGGGGTGCTCAGGGTTGCTTTCCGTCACCGGCTCCAACTCCCGCGCGAGCTGGTGCTGATCGTCAAGCAGCTCATCTACTTCGAGCGCTACGCCAAGGAGCTCGCCCCGGACTACCGGATACTCGCCGATCCATCGATCGTCGAGTTCGTCGCGAGGCAGATGCAACAGACCGCTCCGGGCCCGGGTCATCGACCGTGAACGGTCGGGGCCCCGCGCGCCGGTAGCGTTCGTCCCGGAGTCACGACGACGAGGGGGCAGGCCACGTGCTGAAGATCGCCTTGCGCGGGATCCGGGACAACCCGGTTCGGTTCCTGTCGACCGCTCTGGCGATAGTCCTCGGCGTAGGCTTCTTCGTCGGCACCCTCGTGCTCTCCCACACCCTCCAGTCGACCATCACCAACTCGATCGAGGAGGCGTTCGCCGGCGTCGACGCCATCGTCAGGTCCAAGGAGTCGATCGAGTTCGGTGGCTTCGAGATCCGCGCGACGATCCCCGCGTCGGAGACAGCCGACGTCGAGAAGGTGAGCGGTGTGGCTGTCGCCGCGCCGGTCCTGCGCGGCTACGCCCAGGTCGTCGAGGATGACGGCAAGGCACTGAGCAGCACCGGTACGCCGTTCGGCCTCAACTGGGTCGACGACGAGAGGCTCAACCCGTTCAGGATCTCCGAGGGCACCGCACCGGCGGCAGCGGACGAGATCGTCATCGACGAAGCAAGCTTCGAAGACGGCGGCTTCCGGATCGGTCAACAGGTCAGGGTGTTACCCCTCGGCGAGAACGAGCCGTTCACGCTGGTGGGCGTCTTCTCCGCCGGGAACGAGGCGAGCTTCGGCGGTCAACGGACGACCGCGTTCACTCTGGAAGGGGCCGAGAAGGTATTCGGGACCGATCAGGCCAACCAGATCTGGGCCGCCGCCGAAGCCGGGGTCACACCCCGCGAGCTCGAGGAGGAGTTGAACGAGAGCCTGCCCGACGACCTGGAAGCGGTCAGCGGGGCAGAGGCCATCGAGGAGTTCGAGCAGCAGGCGAGCACCGCCACCGGCGTCGTCAACCAGGTCCTGCTGGTCTTCTCAGCTGTGGCGCTCTTCGTCGGGACCTTCATCATCTACAACACCTTCTCCATCACCGTCACCCAGCGAACCCGTGAGATGGCGCTTCTCCGAGCCGTCGGCGCCAGCCGCCGCCAGGTGACCCGCAGCGTCCTACTGGAATCCCTTCTCGTCGGGATCGTCTCGTCCTTGATCGGCGTGCTCGCCGGCGTCGGGCTGGCCCAGTTGATCCTCGTGGTGCTCGAGAGCCTCGGTGTGGGCTTCGCGGCCTCCTTGGCCGTCCCCCTTTCGGCGCTGGGGCTGGGCACTCTGGTGGGAACGGTCATCACCCTGTTCGCCGCGCTGATACCGGCGCGCCGAGCCGCCCGGGTCCCCCCTGTGCAGGCCATGCGCGCGACCTCTCTGGAGGCGACGCGGATCTCGCGTAGCCGCTTGACGCTGGGCCTGCTGCTGGCGCTGCTGGGTGCCGCCGCCGCCGCACGTGGCCTCATCGGCAACCACGTCCGGAGCCTGGCGTGGTCCGGTGTCTTCCTCCTGGTGGCGGTGATGGTGCTCGGCCCGATCCTCGCCGGGCCCCTTTCGCGACTGCTGGGTGCCGCCCTCGTCGCCCTGCGGGGGATCGTCGGTGAGATCGCCCGCTCCAACGCCGCTCGAAACCCCAGGCGCACCGCCATCACCGCTCTGGCCCTGACCATCGGCATGACGCTGGTCTCTGCGGCGACGGTGTTCGCTGCCACGATGCAGACATCGCTGGACAACCAGTATCGGAACCAGATCACCGCCGATCTCGTGGTCGCTGTCGACCCTGGCATCGCATTGTTCGGGGGAGGCCTCAGCGGTGATGTCCAGACCCAGATCGCCGCCATCGACGGGGTGAGCGCCGCGGTACCCGTGCGCACGACCTTCGCCGAGTACGGCGACCGGGCGGCCGACACCGTCAGCGGTGTCAGCGCTGCCGAGGTGAGCCGGGTACTCGACCTCGGTGTCAGCGAAGGCTCGCTCACCGACCTCGCGGCGGGAACGGTGGCGGTCTACTCCTCCTACGCCGAGGACTCGGGCCTGAAGGTCGGCGACACCGTCAGCCTGCGCTTCCAGCTCGAGACCATCGACCTGCGGATCGTCGCCGAGTACGCGAAGGATCAGCTGGTGGGGAACTGGGTGGTCGACAACTCGGTCATAGCCCGAGCCACACCGCACGCGCTCGACTCGTTGATACTGGTCGACACCGAGGAAGGACGCACCGCCGCGGTCGAGAGGCGCCTCGACGATCTCCTCGCCGACAACCCGACCGCGCAGGTGCAGACGCCCGAAGAGTACGCAGCCGACCAGGCGGGCAGCATCAACACCCTCCTGTATCTGATGTGGGGGCTGCTCGGCTTCTCGGTGCTGATCGCGCTGCTCGGTGTGGCCAACACCATGGCGCTGTCGGTCTTCGAGCGCACCCGAGAGCTCGGCCTGCTGCGCGCCGTGGGGATGACCCGCCGGCAGCTGAGGTCCGCGGTGCGCTACGAGGCCGGGATCATCGGCTTCATCGGTACCGCACTCGGCCTCGGTCTCGGCCTGTTCTGCGGCTTCCTCGGCAGCGAGGCCGCCGATGACTCCTTCCCGGACTTCGCGGTGCCCTGGATGCAGCTCGCCATCATCGCCGCCGTGGGCCTGGTGTCGGGAATCGTCTCGGGCAATCCGCCGGCACGGCGCGCCAGCCGCCTCGACATCCTCGACGCCATCCAGCAGGACTGACATGGCTTCGCGGGCCATGCGGCCGAGCGGTGCCATCCCCGGACCAGGACTCCTATGGTGGAGGTGTGGCAGAGACCGAAGTCGTACAGCAGCCGTCGACCTCCGACGTCGACGAGGAGGAAGGCGACCGCCTGGCGCACATCGGCAGAGCCGAGGACGTCACCCGCGCCTATGTCACCGGCGAGGTGATAACCGCCTTGTGCGGCAAGCGCTTCGTCCCCACACGGGACCCGAGCCGCTACCCGGTCTGCGAACCCTGCAAGCAACTGCTCGACCGGCTCAAGGCCGGCCGCACCGGCATGAACTGACGCTCCATCAGGAGATGTGAGACACTTGGAGCCCGTACGTATCAGTCGAGCCGGCCCCGCGTGACAACGCGGGTTACGCCAGCAGGAAGGGTGAGCTCCATGCCGGCCCGGGTGACCGAGGAGCGTCTCGTACTCGAAGCGGCTGCCGAGTGCTTCGCCGACCGGGGATTCGAGGAGACGACCATCGAGGACGTCGCCGACCGGGCCGCGGTCTCCCGGGCGACGGTGTACCGGTATGTCGGCAACAAGCAGGCGCTCGTGGCACGGGTGATGATCGAGGAGGCGGCCAACCTCATCGAGGTCGTCGGCGCTGCCCTCAAGGGCGCCGACACCGTCGACGGGCTGGTGCGAACCGGCGTTGCCAGCGCGTTGCGCGTCATCAACGACCGCCCACTGATGGCCAGGATGGCCGGCCCGGACCTGGAGACCAACCTCCCCCGGTTCACGACCGACAGCACCGGGCTGGTGCGGCTGTGCGTGGACGGCCTGTGGGCGGTGCTCGAGCCGATGCAGGGCCACCTCCTGCCGGCCACCGGCCCGGTCATGGGCAGGATCGCCCTCGAGGAGGTGGTCCGCTTCGTCCTGTGCCGGGTGCACACTCCCACGTTGGACGCAGACAACCGTGATCCCGAGGCGGCCGCCGAGCGGGCCTCGTTGATGCTCACCCCGGCGATCCTCGCCACCTTCCGCTGACAGGCGTTGCGGTGGGCTGCCCGCCATGCCTCGGCGCGTGCCGTGAACCCGGCGAAACCCGTTTGACGCCGCGGGGACAATGGCTCACAGTTCGCGTAGTTTTCACAACCTCGTGACCTGCCAGTCACGCCCGCACCCGAAAATGCAGTACCCGGCGACTCGCCGGGTGCCAGGCCCGCCCATGACCCTCGACCCTCGAGGTTGACGATGCTCCCGTCCAACGCGTCCCCTCCCAACTCCCCGACCGAGCCCGCCGCGCTGCCCGGCGAACAGGTCGAGATCAGATGCAGCTTCGACGGATCCTGGACATCGGGCTTCGAGATCGCCGAGGTCCTCGCGACCGACGGCAGCGGTCACAAGCTGCAGATCAAGCGGGTGAGCGACGGCGAGATCCTGCCGTCGCTCTTCCCACCCGACGTCGTCCGCGGTCGCCGCTTCCCGAGCGGCTGACCACCCAGGGCTCAGCGGTTGAGCCTGGCGTACACGCCCTTGTTCTTCTTGTAGAGGGCCAGGAAGCTCCGGTACTGGCGGTCGTAGACCTCGCGGTTGGAGGGCTCGGGGAGGTAGGTCCTCAGCGTCTCGACCTTGTCGGGCACCTCCGCCCAGTCGAGACGGCCGAGCGCGGCGCTGGCCATGATGGCAGCACCCCGGGCGTTGGCGAGGCGGGGCTCTCGCGCCTGGCGCACCGGCCGATCCAACACGTCGGCCATCAGCTGGCACCAGAGGTCGGACTGGGCTCCGCCACCCACGAAGGTGACGGCCTCGAAGCGGCACCCGGCGAACTTCTCGACGTAGGAATGCATCCAGCGGGTGTTGTACGCGACCCCTTCGAACACGGCCCGCACGAGATGGGCCCGGTTGGTGGTAAGCGACAGGTTGAAGAAGCCGCCTCGGGTGACATGGTCGTCGACCGGCGTGCGCTCCCCGTTCAGCCACGGCGTGTAGATCACACCTCCGGCGCCGGGCGGCACTCCGGCAGCGGTCTCGTTGAGGAGCTCCAGCGCGTCTTCCGGCGCATCCACGACCGAAAGGTGGTCGTCGGGATAGAGCACGTTGTCGACGAGATGGGTCAGGCAGGCTCCCGCCGTGTCCTGCTCGCACGCCACCAGGTAGCGACCGGGGACGCCGGAGGGGAGAGTGGTGATGGTGTGCAACACGTCGGTCTTCTTCTCGCCGACGTGGCAGCTCAGCCACGAGGACGTGCCGACGTACAGGTGAGCCGCCCGGTCCTCGACCGCACCGGAGCCGACTGCAGCCGAGTTCGTGTCCGGTGTGCCGGTGACCACCTGCGCCGTCGGGGGGATCCCGAGCCGGCGCGCCACCTCGGGCTGGACCGTCCCCAGGACCGAGCCCGTGGGAACCAGTTCCGGGAGCTTCCCGCCGTCGATGCCGGCGAGGTCCAACAACTCGGGCACGTAGGCGACCTCGGTCAGATCGCGGATGTCGGCGACCCAGGTTCCGGCGATCGTGTCGAACGAGGCGGCCTTGCGCCCCGTCAACCGCATGTTCAGGTAGTCCATGGGCTCGAGGAAGGTGTCGGTCGCCTCGTACACCTCGGGTAGCTCGTTCTTGAACCACAGCATGTGCCCGAGGGAGTCCTTCCCGGTGAGGGAAGGGGCACCGGCGGTGTAGCGGAGCCACTTGCGGATCTTGCGAGGGTCATAACCCGCTACCCGCAAGGGGCCCCCGGCCAGGGCCCGGGCGTACGGTGCTCCCCGCGCGTCCATCCAGATGAGCGCGTTGTGCAGGTGGCTGCCTGCGGCATCCACCGCCACAGTCCCCATCCACTGCGCGGTGACGCTCACCGCGATGATGCTCTCGGCCGGTACGAGCGAGCGCGCCATGAGGCGCCGCGCCGCCGTGACGATCGATGACCACCACTCCTCGGGGTCCTGCTCGGCCGCTCCACCCCCGCCGAGGAGCAGGCGGTTGGACTCCACCTCGTGGCCGACGATGCCCCCGTCGGTATCGGCGAGGGCGACCTTGGGGCCCCCGGTCCCGAGGTCGATGGCGAGGATGTACCGGCTGTGATCGTCCACGAGGGCTCCGCTCTCCACGCGCGGGGAAGTACAGGGACGCCACGATGCTGTCGTGGCCGGGTGCGCGCTGACAAGCCCGGCGGGACGCGGGGCCAGGGTCGGCTGACCCAATCGGGGCTGTGGCTCGGGACCCCGCCAGATTGGGCCGGACATCCCATGGACGGTGGCGCTGGAGCGGTCGATCCACAGGGTGTGACGAACGACGGCGGCGTTCACACCGAGTTCCATCCCGGCATGGCGGTATTGGTCGACAACGACGGCTGGTGGGCCGACGCCGAGGTCACCTTCATCGTCCCCACCGACAGCGGCGTGATCGTGCACTTCCGCATCGACGTCGCGCACAACGAGGTCGTGCGCGGTTCGCTGCGCCTGCCCGAGGACAGCACCCGTATCGGCCCCCGCTGAACTGAACCAGCGCGGTCGTCGGTGAGGATCTCCGGTCGATACCGCTCTTCGGCCGGGGGGACATGGGGAGGTAGTGTCCTCTCGGCATGTGCGAAAGGCCCTTCAAGGACTCGGAAGAGCATGCGTTTGTTGGCAGGAGGATGACGATGGCCGGTCGGGGTAGGGGGATGCTCGACGTGGCGGAGCTCCGACGCCTGGTCGACGTAGGTGAGATCGATACCGTCGTCGTCGGCTTCCCCGACCTCTACGGCCGTCTGATGGGCAAGCGATTCGATGCCGAGTACTTCCTCGATCACGGCGCCGAGCACGGTACCCATGCCTGCGACTACCTGCTCACCGTCGACATGGAGATGGAGCCCGTCCCCGGCTACCGCTACGCCAACTGGGAGGAGGGCTACGGCGACCTCCACATGGCTCCCGACCTCCCGACGCTGCGGCTAGCCACCTGGCTGGACCGCACGGCTCTGGTGATATGCGACACCGAGGACGAGGCGACCCACCAGCCGGTCGCGGTCGCACCCCGGTCGATCCTCAGGGCCCAGATCGCCGCCGCCGGAAGCGCCGGGTTCGACGCCGTTGCAGCATCCGAGCTCGAGTACTACATCTTCCGGAACAGCTACCGCGAAGCGGCCGAACTCGCATATACGGGTCTCACCCCGATGGGTTGGTACATCGAGGACTACCACCTGCTGCAACCGGTCCGCGAGGAGCACTTCACCGCGGCGGTCCGCCGCCACTTGCGCGACTCGGGTATCCCGGTGGAGAACAGCAAGGGCGAATGGGGCAAGGGCCAGCACGAGCTGAACGTCCGGTACGCGGATGTGCTCGAGATGGCCGACCGTCACGTCATCTTCAAGCAGTGCCTCAAGGAGACAGCCGAGCTGCTCGACATGTCGGTGACGTTCATGGCCAAGCCCCGATCCGGCGCCGCCGGGTCGAGCTGTCACGTCCACCTCAGCCTCTGGTCCGGTGACGACAACGCCTTCGCCGGCAACGACCGGGTCGGACGGATCGACTGCTCGGATCACTTCCGCCACTTCCTCGGCGGCTGGATGGCTCACGTCCCTGATCTGATGGTGTTCTACGCATCCAACGTGAACAGCTACAAGCGCTACGAGGACGGGTCGTGGGCGCCGACGCGCCTCGCCTGGAGCTACGACAACCGGACCGCGGGGTTCCGTGTTGTCGGTAGCGGCGACAGCCTCCGGATCGAGTGCCGCATCCCGGGCGCCGACTGCAACCCCTACCTCGTGTACGCGGCCGCGCTCGCGTCAGGGCTCGACGGCATAGCCAACCGCATCGAACCGCCACCGATCTTCGAAGGCGACGCCTACCGGGCCGAGGAGATCCCGCTGGTCCCGCGCTCGCTGCGCGACGCCACGGAGCTGTTCGCCGCCAGCGACTTCGCCAGGCAGGCTTTCGGGGACGAGGTAGTCGACCACTACACGCACTTCTTCCGGGTCGAACAAGACGCCTACGACCGGGCTGTGACCGACTGGGAACGCGGCCGCTACTTCGAGCGGATCTGACGGATCGGAGCGGGGACATGAGACTCGAGGACAAGGTCGCGTTGATCACCGGCGCCGGTAGCGGGATCGGGCGCGAGTCGGCGCTGCTCTTCGCCTCGGAAGGCGCGTCGGTGATGGCGGTGGACCTCGACGAGGATGCCAACGCCGACACCGTCGCCGAGGTCCGGGCCCGGGGTGGAACGGCGGCCGCATCGCACGCCGACGTGTCGCACGCCGACGATGCCCGCTCCATGATCGAAGACGCCGAGGCCACCTTCGGCAGGCTCGATGTGCTCTTCAACAACGCAGGGATCAGCCACGCTGACGATGCCGACGCGGTCGGCACCGAGGAGGTGGTATGGGACCTCACCATGGACGTGAACGTCAAGGGCGTCTGGCTCGGTTGCAAGTTCGGGATCCCGGCGTTGCGGCGATCCGGTGGCGGCTCGATCATCAACACCGCGTCGTTCGTGGCGTTGATGGGTGCGGCGACGCCACAGCTCGCCTACACCGCCAGCAAGGGCGCGGTCCTTTCCATGACGAGGGAGCTGGCGGTCATCCACGCCCGCGAGGGCATCCGGGTCAACGCGTTGTGCCCCGGTCCGCTCAACACCGAACTGCTGATGAAGTACCTCGACACACCGGACAAGAAGCAGCGCCGGCTCGTCCACATACCCATGGGCCGTTTCGGCGAGGCCGCCGAGATGGCCCGAGCGGCTCTCTACCTGGCTTCGGACGAGTCCTCCTATGTGACAGGGACGGCGTTCACCGTCGACGGCGGCATCACCGCCGCCTACGTGACCCCCGATGCCATCGCCCCCGAGGCGTCACCATGACCGGCACCGGGGACCTCGAGGGCCTGCTCATCGACGGGGAGCGCGTGCCCGCCTCGGACGGCACGGAGGCCCCGGTGCTCGACCCCTCAACCGGTTCGCAGATCGCGTCGGTTGCCGCGGCCACCCATGCCGACATGGCACAGGCCGTCGACACCGCCCATCGAAGGTTCAGCGAAGGCTCATGGAGAAGCCGGTCGCCCCGCGACCGTGGCGCTGCTCTGCAGCGGCTCTCGGTCCTCGTTGCCGACAACCTCGAGCGCCTGGCGGGGATCGAATCCGCCAACGCGGGCAAGCCCATCGCCGCCGCACGCGGCGAGATCGGGGCGGTCGCCCGTACCTTCGAGTACTACGCCGGCGCGGTCGACAAGTTCGCCGGCCAGACACTCCCTGCCTCCGCACCCGGGACCTTGCTCACCTTCCGCGAGCCGATCGGCGTGTGCGCGGCCATCGTCCCCTGGAACTTCCCACTGGTGATCACCGCCTGGAAGGTCGCCCCCGCTCTGGCGATGGGGAACTCGGTCGTCGTCAAGCCCGCCGGGGTCACCCCGCTCAGCGCCCTCGCCCTGGGTGATCTCGCGCTCGAGGCCGGCGTTCCCCCGGGGGTCCTCAACGTGGTCCCCGGCGCCGGTTCGGTGGTGGGAGAGGTGCTGGTACGCCACCCGCTGGTACGCAAGATCTCCTTCACGGGTTCCACCGAGATAGGCGCCGGGGTGATGGCCACGGCCGCGGCAGGCATCAAGCGGGTGTCGCTCGAGCTCGGCGGCAAGTCGGCCAGCCTGGTGTTCGCCGACGCCGACCCCGACTCGTGCGTGGAGTCCTCGGTCTTCGCCGTGTTCGACAACGCCGGCCAGGACTGCTGCGCTCGCAGCCGCATCCTGGTGGAACGCGGCTTCTTCGACGAGTTCGTCAGCCGCTTCGTGGCGCGAGCCGAGTCCCTCCGGGTTGGCCCCACCGCCAGCGACGACACCGAGATGGGCCCGCTCATCACCCCCGCCCAGCGGGAGTCCGTCGAGCGCTACCTGCAGATCGGCCAGGAAGAGGGTGCCCGGGTGCTGTGTGGCGGTGATCGTCCCACCGGTGCGCTTGGCCGGGGCAACTACCTCAGCCCGGCCGTGTGCGTCGACGCCGCCCGCGACAGTCGGCTGATGCAGGAGGAGATCTTCGGACCGGTGGTCGCGATCAGCGCCTTCGACGACGAGGACGAAGCGGTCTCGCTGGCCAACGACTCCGTGTACGGGCTTTCGGGCTCGGTGTGGACACGTGATCTCGCCCGTGCGCTTCGCCTGGTCCGCCGCCTCGACACGGGGATGATCTCGGTGAACTCGTCGAGCAGTGTCCACATCGAGGCCCCTTTCGGCGGGGTCAAGCACAGCGGTCTCGGGCGGGAGCAGGGCATGGTCGCGCTGGAGCACTACAGCGAGTACAAGTCGGTCTTCGTCGCCGATGCCTGATCAGGGAGCAGGCGATTGAGGCTCGGTCTGCTGGTCTGTGACTCGGTGGCCGAGGAGCTCAGGCCCGTCCACGGCGACTACCCGGAGATGTTCAACTCCCTGTTCGCCGCGGCGCCGGAGGTCGACCTCGTCACCTACGACGTCAGGGTGGGAACCTACCCCAGCCGTCTCGATGACTGCGATGCCTACATCACCACCGGCTCCCGCCTCTCGGCCTACGACGACGAGCCCTGGATAACGGAGCTGGAGCGCTTCATTCGCCAACTCGACGAGGCTCGCCACCCGTTGGTCGGGATCTGCTTCGGCCACCAGTTGATGGCGCAGGCGCTGGGCGGGATCGTCAGGCAGTCCGACAAGGGTTGGGGCATGGGGGTCAGGCGCGCTGTCGTGGTAGGCCGCGAAGGGTGGATGCAGCCCCGGCTCGACGAGCTGGCGCTTCACATGAGCCACCGCGACCAGGTCGAGGAACTGCCCGAGCGCGCACGGCTGCTGGCGACCAGCGCTCACTGTGCGGTAGCCGCCTTCGCCGTCGGCGACCACTTCCTTGCGATCCAGGGACACCCCGAGTTCGACCAGGACTACATGGCGGCGCTGATCCGACGACGCGCTGACATCGTCGGATCAGATGCGGCCCGAGCAGCCCTGGCCACGATCGGAGAGGAGACCCACGAACAGGTGGTCATAGCCTGGGTCCTGAACTTCGTTTCCGCGCGAAGCTGAACCAGCAACCGAAGAAGCAGGAGTAGCACCGGTGCGCGCGCTGTCGGTCATCCACGAGCCTACCTGCCACCTCGGCACCATCCGCGACCGCCTCGATGAGCGCGGTGTATCGATCACCGAGCACCTCGTCACATCCGATTCGGCGCGACCCGAATCGCACAGCCCCTTCCCCGATCCCTTCGACTTCGACTTCATGCTGGTCATGGGTGCGAGCTACTCGCTCAACGACCACGCGAGCATCAGAACATGGATCGACCGCGAGCTCGAGATGTTGGGGAATGCCGCGATCGGCGAGGTGCCCATGCTGGCGGTGTGCTTCGGCGCGCAGGCGCTGGCCGCGGCCCTCGGTGGTGAGGTCACCCCGGCGACTCCCCCCGAGATCGGCTGGTACGAGGTCACCTCCATGCGACCCGAGTTGATCGCGCCCGGGCCGTGGTTCCAGTGGCACACCGATCGCTTCTCGGTCCCGCCGGGTGCCACCGAGCTCGCCTGCACCAGCCATCACCCGCAGGCATTCGTCTACCGGCGCGCCCTGGCGGTGCAGTTCCATCCCGAGATCACCCCGGGGCAGATGGAGACCTGGCTGCGGTTGTCGGGCACCGAGGAGTGGGACGAGGTCGGCGCCGATGTCGAGGAGGTTCTCGCGGAGTCCCGTGCTCGCCGCCACGCCAGCGCGGCCGCCTGCGCCGTCCTCGTCGACCGCTTCATCGACACCTTCGTCAGGGCCGATCGTCCACGCTGAGGAAGCGGGGTCGGGCGTGCCTCGGTCGACCGCTCGCCTGAGCGGGTCGCTCCGCCCGCAGCCTCGACCTCGGTCGGTGCAGGCGCGGGGGAACCTTTGCGGTGGCAACCGCATCTGATTGGCCGAAGAGACGCAAGTCACAGGAGCCGAGAGGAGGTCGATCAAGATGGAACCGGTCCTGGTCACGCTGAAGGAACAAGCAGTACCGAGCTTGGTCGAGTCCGAGCTCCGGCAGGCGGGGATGATCGTGCGGCGGACCTACGCCAACCTCGGCGTCATCGCCTGCAACGCCGACACCGGCATGCAGACCGCTGTCAGGGCGATGAGCGGAGTGCTCGAGGTCGAGTACGACTGGTCGAACTGATCACGCAGTCGCCGGCGGCTGTGGTGGAACAGGGAACTGCCACTACCTTCGGTTCCGATGAGGTCAGCGAAGCATCGCCTGGGCCCGCTGGTCGTGTGCGCCCTCCTGGCGCTCGCCGGATGCTCCGGGGCCGCCGGGGGCAGCTCCGAGCAGGCCGACTCCGCCCTTGGCCCCGCCGAAGAGGAGGAACCACCCGCCGGCAGCACGACCGCACCCCTGGATGATTCGGACCCGGCGGTAATGTCTCCGTCTGTGGCGATCGGCGCGGTCCCACCCAGTGCTGACACCACCTCCGGACCGGTGAGCGGGCTCGGTGTCGAGGGCGTCGCCGCCTTCCTCGGGATCCCTTTCGCCTCTCCACCGGTCGGCGACCTGCGCTGGAAGTCCCCCGAGAAGCCCGCCCCCTGGCGCGAGCCCGTCTCGGCGGTCTCGGCGGCACCGCCGTGCCTGCAAGCCGCGGGTCTCGACGGTGAGACGATGGGCAGCGAGGACTGCCTCTACCTGAACGTCTACGCTCCCGCCGAGACCGACGGGCCGGCGCCGGTGATGGTGTGGCTGCACGGAGGCCGCTTCACCGCAGGGTCAGCGGCAACCGAGAACGGCGCCACGATCGCCCGCGAGACCGGCACGGTCGTGGTGGTCCCGGCCTATCGGTTGGGTGCGCTGGGCTTCCTGGCGCTGCCCGAGCTCTCCGCGGAGGTACCGGGGCATCCCGGCTCGGGGAACTTCGGTCTCGAGGACCAGGTCCTCGCCCTGGAATGGGTGCGCGACAACATCGCCGCCTTCGGGGGCGATCCCGGCAACGTCACCCTCGCCGGTGTCTCAGCCGGTGGCTGGAGCGTGTGCGCCCATTTGGCATCCCCGCACAGCAGGGGTCTGTTCCAGCGAGCGGTGATGCAGAGCGCGCCGTGCGGGCTGCCGTTGCGCGAGCTGGTCCCGGCCGAGGCCAGCGGTGTCGGGTTCGCCGCAGACCTCGGGTGCGGGGAGGAGCCGGGGCGGCTGTCGTGCCTGCGCTCGGTGCCTGCACACGAGCTGGCCGCAGCAGGGCCGGCCGGCAACACGTTGACCTTCGGCGAGGACGGCGACTGGGGACCCACGGTCGACGGCTGGATCCTGCCCGAGCAGCCTCTCGACGCCTTCCGCGCCGGCGAGCCCGACGCGATGCCGGTGCTGATGGGGTCGACGTCTGACGAGGGGGATGTGTTGTTGGCGCTCGTCGGTGAGGTCAGCGACGCCGAGCTGCTCACCTACCTCACCCGCTACACCGGATCGGCCGACGTCGCCTCCGAGGCCGCCGCTCTCTACCCGCCTGAGCAATACGGCGATGCGGCTCACAGGCTGTCCTCGGTGATCACCGACTGGCTGTTCACCTGCCCCACACGTTCGGCGGCAACCGCGCTCGCCGAGCATCAGCCGGTGTACCTGTACGAGTTCTCCTACGACGACCCGGACATGCCGCTGGGTGCGCTTCACTCCTCCGACGTCAGCTTCGTCTTCGGCACACCGCCCGAGGGTTTGCCTTTCGACGCGACCGAGTCGGCGCTGTCCCGCGCCATGCTCGAAGCGTGGGCTGCGTTCTCCGCCAGCGGCGACCCGGGATCGGTGGGCGGGCTCGATTGGCCCACCTACGACCCGACCACAGGCGCTCACGTCGTCTTCGGCAGCGACGTCACCACCTCGTCCGGGTACGGGGAGCAGGCCTGTGACTTCTGGGACCGGCTCGCCCGACGGTGAGGCCTCCCCCATGATCCGGGGACCGTCGAGCCGTGCCCGGGCGGTTCATCGGTCCGGAAATGAACGGGGGTGACTTGTTACAGTCTGATGACATCTGTAACAATATGTGGGTCGGGCATCACAGTCATCGACCACGAGAAGCAACGAGGAGCCACGGCAATGGAGCCGGTGCTGGTCACCCTGAAAGACGACGTGACGAACGTCTCCCGCATCTCCCAGGACCTCCAGCGGAGCGGACTCAGCGTCCGTGACGTGTTCCCCAATCTCGGGGTCATCCGGGGTGAAGCCGACACCGCGGTTCACCGAGCCGTCCGCGCTCACCCCGGGGTGCTCGACGTCGAGCGCGACTACACCGGCGGCTGAGCGCGCCTCGGAACTGCAAGCTGTTCCAACCAGCACCTGACGAGCAGAGGTGCCGGCAGCGCGCCAGCCGGTCACAACAGGTCGACACCGGTGACCCATCCGCCCCCGACGTCGTTCATCTCGCCACCTTCGTACCGGAATATGAGCGCGTGAGCGTCGCACACCGCTGGCGCGAAGGACACCTGCTGACGGTTGCAGGTGTAGGGGTGGGCCATGAAGTTGGGTTGGTCGACCGTGGCGTTCAACGCCTCGGTGACCGCCTCGGGCGTGACCTTGTCGCCGCCGATCTCCACGAACAGCTCGTAGAGGTTCATGATGTTGGCGAAGCCCAACTGGCCGAGCATGGACAGCGTCGGCTCGCCATCGGCGTATTCGTCCAAGGATCGGCGAAAGACCTCGACGTCGGGATCGGAGGTGTCGTCGTACCAGACCATCTCGGTGCTGAAGTAGGCGCCTTCGGCCGCAGTCGCCGCTGCTTCCAGAATGGTCTCATCGGTGCAGCCACCCGGATAAGTCATGGCTGACTCGATACCCAGGGCCTGAGCCGCCTGCATTATGCCGGCGCAGGCCTGGCCGGCGAGCATCACCATGATCACGTCGGGATCACCTTCAGCGGCGATGCTGAGAGCAGAGGTGAAGTCGGTGGCGTTCTGGTCCTCCGGCACCAAGGTGACGTCGGTGATGCCCAACTCCTCCAGCAGATCCTCGCCGAAGGTCGTAGCCGCCAATGCGCCCTGGGGGATATCGGCGTGGAGAATGGAGACCTTGTCGGCTTCGAGAGTCTCGTCGATGAAGACCGCCTGTGCGGCGAACTCGGCCAGGCTGCCGCCTACGAAGAGATACGAGTTGTCCGACGTGTACTCGGCCAGACCCACCGGACCGGTGCCGGCGAAGGACAAGCCGGCTGATGCGTAGATGGGCAACGAGACATCCGTACCCAGATCGGCTCCAGCCGTTACCACCACCGGCTCGGCCTGGACTATCTGGTTGGCGCAGGCTTCGGACTCCTCCGGTGAGCCTGTTGCCACGCATACCTCGAGCTCGATGGGCCGGCCATCGACACCGCCGAGTTCGTAGTTGATGTAGTCGACAGCAGCCAGCGCCGACTCGCGTGCCTCGGGGAACGAGGCGATGGCGCTCTCCTCGAGGCTGACGAACCCGACTACTATCGGCTCGCCTGCAGGCAGCTCCTTGCCCTGTGCCCCGTTGTCGCCGCCGCTGCCACCGTCAGAGGTGTCCTCGCTGTCACTCGTGCAGGACGCCACGACCAGCGCCAGCGCGACGAGCATGGCGAGCGCCCTCGAAGACCGAGCGACCCCTGAGCCTTCGTTGGTGTTGGGCTTGCGCATCGAAATCTCCCTTTCCCCGAGTGCTATTGCCGGCCTCGGCAGCCAACCCATTCGTTCTCACTCACCGATTTCCCCACCACCCACGTCCCCGGCCAACAGACCCCGGAAGATCAGTTCGGTGAGTTGACGCGCGACGACCTCGGGGTCGAACTCCCGGCCCGTGAGCTCGCTGTCGATGGAAACCCCGAGTGACATCCAGAGGACGGCCCGCACCGTGGTCTCGACGTCGAAGTCGCGGTGCTCCCAGGCGGGCAGGTTGCGGGTGACGATCGCCGCCACGGTGTCGATGAGGGGCCATATGCGGTTCCGATAGAAGGCCCGGCCCGCCTCGGGCTCGGAGAAGAGCACCGTGGTGAGGAGCGAGACCGAATCCCGCGTGGCCACCAACAGCTCCCGTATGAACGACTCGGTGATCTCCCGGTGCATTTCGTAGCCGAGGTGGTCCGGCAAGGCGGCCACATCGGCCGCCAGTTGGGTCACCACCCGTTCGACGGGGTAGACGACCGCCTCTTCGAAGATCTCCTCCTTGGAGCGAAAGTGCTGGTAGAGGAGGGCCTCGTTGACGCCGGCCGCCTCGGCGATGTCGCGGGTCCGCGCGCGGGGGCCGACGGAGAGGAAGACCCCGCGGGCCGCCTCGATGATCTGGTCGCGGCGTTCCTCCCGGGTGAGCCGCTGACGCTTGTTGGCGGCGGTGCTCTTCACGGGCAGGCCCTTCCGGGCGGGCTGTCGCGATGGGTCGGCGGTACCTCGCGCCCATCGAGGGCGCGTCCCCCCCACCAGACAGGCAACGCGCCCGAGGGAGTGCGCAGGAACGAGCAGGCCGTGGTTACCAGGGCCGATGCCACGGTCCAGGCGACGACACGCCGGGCCCCTGCCAGCGGTCCGGTCATACCTTGTAGTCCTCGATGAGATTGCGGGCGCCGACCAGGCTGAGGAACTCGTTGGTGCCGTCCTCGATGAGCCCCATCCGGGCGTCCCGGAGGAGCAGCTCGACAGGCATCTCGCGAGTCAGCCCGATGGCACCGAAGACCTGCACCGCGTCGTTGGCCACCTGGTAGGCCGCCTGCGTGCACGCCACCTTCACGGCGTTGGCGTAGTAGAGCTTCGGGGGAAACATGGTCATGTTGTACGCAACGACGGCCCTGGAGAGCGCCCGGGCCTGCTCGACCTGTACGAACATGTCGAAGAGCTTCTTGGCCACGAGCTGGTGGTCGGCGATCGGCTTGCCCCCTTGCACCCGGACCTTGGCGTACTCCAGGGCCTCCTCGAAGGCGGCCCGGGCCACACCGGTGTAGATGGCGCCCATGGAGCCGTTCCCGAGGGTGAGGCTCCACTCCAAGGCCATCGCGTAGGTGGCAGGCTCGACGAACATGTACTCGCGCGGTATGCGGACGTCGTCGAAGAAGATCTCCCCCTGGTTCATGGCTCGCTTGCCGTGCTTGTCCCAGGGCTTGCCGCGCTTTACGCCCGGCACGTCGAGGGGCACGAAGGCCATACCGCCACCCGACGGGCCCTTGGTGGGATCGATGGTGACGAACATCAGGGCGTAGTTGCCAATGGTGCCGTTCGTGACCCACGACGCCTTCTGACCGCTGATCACCCACTCGTCGCCGTCAGGCCGGGCCCGGCAATCACCCGCGCAAGTGAGGTCGGTGAAGTGCTCAGTGGCAATGGAGAGGAGATCGGAGCCGTGGCCGGGCTCTGTGACACCGAGGCACCCCACGAAGCGGGCCTCCTGGTCGTTCACGAACGGCTTCACCACCTCGTCCAACATGGCCGCGTTACCCGCCAGGGGTGCGAACTGCGCCACCCAGGCGAAGGGAGTGGCGGCCACCAGGAGGCCGACGGCGAAGTCGGAGCTGCCCCAGCCCAACTCCTCGAGCACGATGTGGGCCTCGACCGGCCCGAGCCCGTTCCCTCCTGCTGCTTCGGGGACGAAGGTGAGATGGAGCCCGATCTCATAGGCCTTCTTGTAGACGTCCCAGAAAACCGAGTCGCGTTCGATCACCGCTTCGGGGTCCAGAGCGTCGAGGGCGGCGGCCGCGGGCCGAAGGACCTCGGCGGCAAACCGGTGGGTCTGCTCTTTCAGCTCCACCTGCTCGGGGGTGAGTCCGGTGTCGAGTTCTGTGTACATGGGACCTCCTCGTGACGTTCCGGCGGGTCGCGGGCGGCGCCGTCTCGGTGACATCCGAGCCGGACATCCACTTCGCCATGACTCAGATGGCGGCGGTCTCCCGCAGGTCGACGATTACCTCGGGCGCGTCGATGTCGCCGGCCATGTCAGTGATGATGTCCACGGCCATGATCGGCTCCCTGGGGGCTAGGAGGTCGAGGGGATCCTCGTCCAAGTGGCCGAGGTGGGCTGTGGCCGATCCCGCCATGACGGACTTGGGGGACTGGAGCCAGTCGGCTCCCACGCCCACGACCTTGCGGGTGTCGTAGGTGAGCCAGTCGGTCCCGAGGATCTCCTTCACGAGAAGGAGCCGCCCCATCGACGCCGCCGGGAGCGCATCCGCGGGTAGTGGGGCCTCGAAGCGGGCCCGGAAGTCGAGCAGGCGGACCCGACGCCGATCCATCGTCGCCGACCACTCGTCGCCGTCGCGATTGATGGAGATGTTCGCGAGCTTCTTCGGGAAGCCGGCAAACTCGCGGCCCATGCAAAGGGCGGCGTCGCAGCCGTCTGTGAAGTCACCCGTCCGGGTCCCGATGTAGATGTACGGAATCGTGAAGCCGACCTCGCCCTCACACTCGCACTGCACGAAGAAGATGACCTCGTTGTAAGGACGGTTGACGCCATCCTTGCCCCACCAGACCGGGTAGTCACAAACGCTGATGGTCACCATCGGCGCATCCACGGGCTCGAGGGGCTCGGGCAGGATCGATGCCACGCCGGTCGGGTCTGCCGTGTACGTGAACATCATCATCCGGGCGTCCTCGTACATCGGCGTGCCGTCAGCCCGCCCGACAGGTTCACCCGGACGCCAGCCGTAGATCCCGGCCATGCCCGTCGTCAGCTCCTTGCTCGCTGTCATCGATCGCGACCTCCTTCGCCGTCCGAGGCGGTGCCAAGGGGAATCACCGGCCGCAGTTGTGCCGAGACAAGGAACAGACCGGATCCCATTCATATGTATGTACCTACTTATTTATAGCTTGTCCTCCGTGTGAAGAGAAATCAATGAACCTCGGGGTATCCGATTGATGCGCCAGACCTGGCGGCCAGCCCGTTCGAAGACAAACCGATGACCAAGGCTCTGGGCGGTCCCACCCGGCGAGACCCGTGACGCCTCGGCCGCTTGGGGGTGCGATATCGAACGCAGGTTGGCTATCCCAAGCGCCGCCGGCGGGGTTGGTGTGCCCCAGGAAACTAGAGCGCCTTGCGCAAGACCTTGTCCTTGAGCTCGGTGTAGGGCGGGTACATCACCTTCGGGTCGGGCCAGATGGGTTTGGTGAGCACCGGCTTGCGATGGCTGAAGGCATCGAAGCCCGCCTTGCCGTGATAGGCGCCCATACCGCTGGGGCCCACACCCCCGAACGGCAGGTTGGACGGCAGCACGTGGACCACGCAGTGGTTCACGCAGGCGCCACCCGAGGATGTCTGCTCGATCACGTCCTCGACGGTGTCTGCGCTGGAGCTGAACAGGTACAGGGCCAACGGCTTGGGACGGTCGTTGACGAACTCGACGGCCCGCCCGACATCCTCGACTCGCAGCACCGGGAGCACCGGGCCGAAGATCTCGTCCTGCATGACCGGCGCCGAGGGGCTGGGGTCGATCACGATCGTCGGAGCGATGAACCGCTGCTCGCGGTCGTGCTCGCCGCCGCACACGATCTCACCGGCACCGTCCCCCCCGAGCAGCCCGACCAGCCGGTCGAAGTGGCTCTGGTTGACGATGCGGCCGTAGCTGGCGCTGGACCTCGGGTCGGGCCCGTAGAACTCGCCCAGCACGTCGACCATGCGCTCGACGAGCTCATCGCGGATCGACGCCTCGGCGAGCACGTAGTCGGGCGCGATGCAGGTCTGGCCGGCGTTGAGGTACTTACCCCACGTGATCCGGCGGGCGGCGACCGCCAGGTCGGCGTCGGCGGCGACGATGGTGGGGCTCTTGCCACCCAGCTCCAGGGTCACCGGCGTGAGGTGCTTGGCGGCGGCCTCCATGACGACTTGGCCCACGCGGGTGCTGCCGGTGAAGAACACGTGGTCGAACCGTTGCTCGAGCAGCGCCGAGGTCTCGGGTACTCCCCCCTCGATGACGGCGACGGCATCGGTGTCGAGGTAGCTGGTGACGAGGCCGGCGAGCAGGGCCGAGCACGCAGGAGCGAGCTCGGAGGGCTTGGCGACGACGCAGTTCCCGGCGGCCAGCGCGGCCGCCAGCGGATTGACCAACAGCTGGATCGGGTAGTTCCACGGGGAGATCACCAGCGCCACACCCAGCGGCTCGGCGACGATCTTCGCCCGCCCGGGCTGACTCGTCAGCGGAGCCAGCACCCGCCGTGGCCGCGCCCAGCGTTCCAAGTTCTTGCGGGCATGCCGTATCTCCAACTTGGGCTGCCCGATGTCGGCGCCGTAGGCCTCGGTCGGGGGACGGCCGAGATCCTCCGCCAAGGCGTCCATGATGGGCTTCTCGTTCTCGTCTAGCAACGCGAGGAGCGCGTCGAGCTGGTCGCGCCGCCAGTCCAGAGAGCGGGTGCGGCCGGAGCGGAAGGTCTTGCGCAACCCGTCGAGGAGCTGATCGTAGGCCTGGGCGGTGTCGGCCTGGGCGGTGTCGGCCTGGGCGGTGTCGGCCTGGGCGGTGTCGGCCTGGGCGGTGTCGGCCTGGGCGGTGTCTGTCATCCGCTGTTCCCCTCGCAAGGACCCTGGTGGTCTGTGCTACTCGCTTGCCAAGCTACCGCTTGGCCCACTCGATGCCCCAGCGGGCCCAGGGCCCCTGACCCTCACCCACGGGCGATGCCGGGGCCGGCGCGGCACTGGCCACCTGTTCCCACCAGCCTGGTCGAATGGGCCGGGACCACCTGAGCAGCGCGCTCAGCTCGTCGAGTACCTGTCGCAGAGCACGTGCTTGAGGACCTTGCCGCTCGGATTGCGGGGTATCACCTCGATGATCTCGAGCTGCTCGGGGATCTTCTGCTTCATCAGCCCCTGTGACTCCAGGTGAGCCGCCATCTCGGCCAGGGTGATGTCGTCTGCGCCCTCGGCGGTCTGGACGACCGCACAGACCCGCTCTCCACGCTCGGGGTCGGCCAGCCCGATGACGGCAACGTCGCCGATCTTGTCGTGGCCGTAGAGGTGAGCCTCGACCTCGCTCGCCGAGATGTTCTCACCCTTGCGGATTATCACGTCCTTGAGCCGCCCCGTTATGACCAGGTTGCCCCTCTCGTCGAGTCGGCCGAGGTCGCCGGTGCGGAAGTACCCCTCTTCGTCGAAGGCCTCGGCGTCGAGGGAGCTGTCGAGGTAGCCCTGCATGACCTGGGGTGCCTTCACCCTGACCTCCCCCGCCTCACCTTCCCCGGCAACGGTGCCGTCGAGTTTCACCAGCTTGAGCTCGACGCCGGGCAGGGGCTTGCCCTCGGTATGTGCGAGCTCCTCGTCGGTGTCGTCGAGGCCGGACATGGTGAGGATGGGCGCCTCGGTCAGCCCGTAAGCGGAGTAGATCCCCGTTCCGAAGGCTTCGAGCAGGTCGTAGTGCAGCTGTGGCGGTTTGGGTGCGCCCCCGCTCGTGAATCCCCGGACGCGGGGGAACAGCGGCGTGTCACTCGCCTGCTGAGCAGCGAGGTAGACCTTGTGGAACACCGTGCCCGCCCCCGCGAGGGTCACTCCTTCGCGCGACAGCACCTCCGGCGTCTTCTGTGGATCGAACGCCTCCAAGAAGATGTTCGAGCAGCCTGTCTGCAGGCTGAGGAACAGCCAGGTGATGCCGCCGACGTGGGTGAAGGGAAACACCATCGCGTTGCGGTCCCCGGTGCTCACCGCCAGGCGCTCGGCCATCCCCCTGGCGACGGCGGCGACGTTGGCGTCGGTGTGGCGGGCGCCCTTGGGGTCGGCGGTGGTGCCCGACGTGTAGAACAGCCAGCGCACCGGCTGATCCCCGGGGTCGGCTGCGCCAGGTCTGGGCGGGAGGCTCGCCGGGTCTCCCTGTGGCAGGGTCTTGTCGGCCACGAGGACCTGCATGTCGCCCTTGTCGCGGGCGATGTCGGTGGCCATCGCCTCGTACTCGACCTTGTTCCACACCGACGGGACGATGATGAGCTTGGCGTCGGCTTGGTTCGTGCAGAAGCGGACCTCGCGTTCCCGGTAGATCGGCAGGATGGGGTTCTGGATTGCGTCGAGACGCGAGAGGGCGGCCACCAGGACCATGGACTCGATCCAGGTCGGCAGCTGCCAGCTCACAACCACATCGGGACCGACCCCCAGCTCACGGAGCCCCGCCGCCGCACGCTCGGCATCCTCGGCGAGCTCCCCGAAGGTCAGGGTGCGCATGTCCTCGTCGACCGCCATCAGCGCGTCCGGAGTCTCGGCGACGCGCCGGTCGATCAGCTCCCACAGTGTGCGACCCTCGAGCAGGCTCATTCTCGCTCCTCCGCTGCGGTGACCCACTGCGCCTTCCCCCGACGCGGGAAGATCTGACGGAGCGTCAGTCTACGGGATGCTGCCCAGGCGTGCGTTTCCGACCGGGCTCACCCTCCCTCATTGACCGTCGAGGAGCTCGAGATCGTCGCCGGTCACCAACTGGGTCACGATCGCGTGCGCTATCAGCACCCGTCGGCGGTCGTAGGCCGATCCCGCCGAGCCGCCGTGCAGGTTCGACACCCCCGCCCGGCGCAGCTTGTCGCACACGTTGTCCAGCTTGCGGTTGAACTTCTTGACCGACCAGCCCAGCCGCTCGGCCAGCTCACGGTTGGTCGGCAGCAACTCCGGGAAGCCCGGATCGCGCAACCGCTGCTCGCACAGCGCGACGATCAGCAGCCGCTGTTCGTCGGTCAACGGCACCTCGCCGTAGGACACCGTCTGTTCGGCGTCGAGAGCTTCGATACCGGCGTCGGCATCGTCGGTGGCGACCCCGAGACCGAGCCCCTCGATCCACGTCGTCAGTTCGTATGCCGCGGGACCGGCGTTGAACCGGATGCTCGCATGCGGGAAGGTCAATGGGATCTTGTCACCCGAGTTGACGGTCACCGACGACGCTGTCTCGGAGTTGACGACTTTGATCGGAATCGCCGACCCCAGGTTCTCGAGCCACCACATGTCGTCGTGGAAGACGAACCGTCCGAGGTGCCGGTGCAGGTAACGGTTGTCGTCGATGACCAGATCGGCCATCCTGCCGAAGGTGAGACCTGCCCCCGGATAGAGGGTGTGCTCCTCGTCGAGGAACGTGACAGCCAGCCGCTTGCTCACGAGCACTTCGGGCCGCGCCTCCGGATGCGCCGGACCCGGCTCCCCGGCGCCGGTCGCGTGAGTAGTTCAGATGGCAACACGCCTAGCTCCTCGCCACCCGGGTGATGACATCGCGGGTCGGGTCGAGAACCCAGATGGCGCCGTTGGCGTTGTACACCCCCTGACCCTCGACGGCCAGGGTGTCGAGCTTCTCGAGGGTGTCGAGGTCGAGAAGGTGCAGCACTCCCTTGTTGCGGTCGATGACCCACACGCCTTCAGCATTCACTGCCACGCCCTGGGTGAGATCACCGATCGGGACACTCAGGAGCTCGCCGGTTTCGAGGTCGACACGTGTCACCAGACCGTGGCCCCGCCCGGTCTCGAGCTCGACGCCGACTTCAGCACCCAACGACCCCGGGTCTGTCCAGTCCTCGACCCTTCCCTGGCCACTCGACACGTATGCCGCGTCCTCGCCGACGGCCATGGCAGAGCGCAGCCCGTCGGGGATCTGCGAGGCTGCCAGGTGGGCACCGTCTTGCAGATCGACCCGCCAGATGTCGCCTCGGGAGCCGTACGCATAGATGCCGTCCGGGCCGGCTTGCAGCACCTGAGCCGGCGAGTCCATCTCGGCTACCACCTGCATGGATTCGGGATCGATGACGCTCACCGAGGAGGACAACGCGTTGCCGACACACAGCAACCCGTCCCATGCAACGATGGAGGCCGGGAACAAGCCGACCTGCACCGAACGACCCAGTGCGCCGGTCTGAAGGTCGACCTCGTACACCAGGCTGTCGGTGCCCACGGCCACGTAGGCCTTCTCACCGAGAACCGCAACGTGGTCGTAGTGGTTGGCCCGGTCGATTGACGCGAACACGAAGTCGTCGAAGTTCTCGTAGATCCAGAGCATCAGGGCACCGAAGGCGTTGTCGGGGTCAACCCGCTCGATCAGGGTCTCGCCGTCGAGCTCGAAGAAACCCGGTGAGTCCAACAGGGTGCTCCGGACGACATCGAGATCCTCGTCGACTTGCACCAGACGCCCCTCGGTCGCGCTGGTGACCCACACCGACTTCCCGTCGCCGGCAATGTGCAGCGGATGCTCCACCTGGATCTCGTCGAGCCGCCACTCACCCGCCCCCAGGCTCGAGCCGGCACCGGCCTGCGCCCCCACCTCCCCTTCGTCATCTGAAGGTGCCCGCCGGTCATCACCACCGGTCACCACTGCTGCGACGGCAAGGGTGACCAGGAGGCACACCCCGGAGAGCAGCGCCACAGCGCGCCTGACGCGCACCCGGCGCTGTGGTGGGACGATCGTCTCCTCGGCA
The DNA here is from genome assembly GCA_003577145.1 of Acidobacteriota bacterium. Classification (GTDB taxonomy): domain Bacteria; phylum Actinomycetota; class Acidimicrobiia; order Acidimicrobiales; family Microtrichaceae; genus ATN2. The sequence continues at coordinate 139,558 of QEUP01000011.1, forward strand.
TCCGACGGCGACGGCGCCACGCCTTTCGCTTCGACGATGCTGACCGGTGCCGTGCGATGATCCCAGGCGGGCAGCTCCACCGGGTCGGCGCCGTTGGCGATCCTGGCCGCCTGCAACGCGTCGACAACCTCGCTCATGGACCCCGGTCGATCAGCTGGGTCTTTGGCCATGCATCGCTCTATTACCGTGACCAGCTCGGGAGGCACCTCGCGGTACCCGAGATCGGGCACAGGGGCGTCGGCCACTCGCTTGATCGACTGGATTATCGACTCGTCGCCGTACTCCACGAAGGCGGGACGGCCTGCCAGCAGCTCGAAGAGGGTCGAGCCGAAGGAGTAGATGTCAGACGCCTCCGAGGTCCGGCTGCCGTCGAGCACCTCGGGCGCGGTGTGGGCGATCGACATGCCGAGTTGTCCCCCCGTCGTGTCGAAGGTCGACTCGACGGCGGCCACGCCGAAGTCGGCAAGCTTGGGTTGGCCCCGTGGTCCCACCAGGATGTTGCCCGGCTTGACGTCACGATGAAGGACCCCGGCTCGATGAGCGGCGTTCAGGGCATCGCCCAAGCACACACCGACCCTGGAAGCTTGCTGCCACGAGAGCGGCGTAACGCGTACGATCTCGGAGAACGTCCCGCCTGGGAGGTACTCCATGACGAGCACCGGCAGCCCCCCTTCGGTGATCCGGGTGTCGTAGACCTGCACGACGTTGGGGTGCCAGGACAAGGCGCCGAGCGCGGCCGCTTCCCGGCGGAACTGGCGCATGCCCTTCTCGTCGAGGCGCTGGCGATCGAGGACCTTGAGCGCGACCGACCGTCCCAACGCCGTTTGCGTCGCTCGGTAGACGATGGCATTGCCACCGCGGCCTATTTCGACGAGCTCGGTGAACCCGTCGAGTGCCAACGCGACCACCATGGCACCAAGGTACCAACCGCTGTCCACTGGGCCATGGGTCCAGGTTGCCCTGGGCACCTCGGCGACCGAGGAGGTGACCGCCGAGGTTGCGTCCATGGGGATTTGTCCCCATGGACCGGCGCCTCGGGCCCGGTGCACACTTCTTGTCCGGTAGTCATTCGACCCTCGCCGGGACGAGGTCGCCAGTACCAGTTCGAGTTGGGCGGTGTGTGAAGCCGATGGACGTGTGTACCGCCTGAGGTTCCCGCCCGATGGACCCGGTCGCCGTCACTTCACGGTGACCGGGTTCACCGGCGTGCCACGGGCACCGGTGACAACCATGCAATGTCGGCAAGGATCCCCCGGGTGATCACCGGTGGCATCTCCTCGATCCCGCTGTCGCAGCGATCGCCCCGGCACCCCTAGCTCGTTTTGTGAACCGAAACGGCCCCTATAGGGGCCACGCGCGTTCACAAAACCGGTTAGGTGACCTAGGTGCGGGCCGAGTTCGAGAACGTGTCCTGCTTCGCGGGGGTTTCACGGCCTGTGCCGTCAAACGCCGGGCACCTGCGCGAGCACGAGTGCGTTCCAGCTCACCACCACGGCATAGACCCCCACCACGACCGCCAAGCCGTGGTCGACCAGACGGGAGCGGGGCGGACAGGCGAGTAGCAGCAGCGCTATCACGGCCACGACGGCGGTCTTGACGAGGACCGGGCCGAGAGTTCCGTCCATCACCGGCTCCATCAGCGGGTTGACCTCCCGGCCGCCCGCATCGAGCACCAGGCGCGTGACCATTACGTCCAGGTAGTTGAGGACCAGCAGCGACGCCGTGAGCATCCATCGGCCGCTCATCGCAGGCCGCATCGTCTCCACGCCGATCATCAGAACTCCCTCCCGCCGTAGTCGGCGCCGCTCGCCAATCGCCACTGGGCACCATTCGGCACCGACCCCTATGATCGCGCGAGATCACGCTGAGTGGTAGTTCAAGACCGGATTCTTCAGCCGAGGGACAAAACGGCCATGTTCCAGGCCACCACCAGCGCGTAGATGCAGATCACGGCGCTGAGGACCCGGTCGGGAAGCTGCGAGCCCCGCGGGCAGCGGAGCAAGGCGACCACCACCACGAACATCACCGCCGCCTTGACCAGGACCGGCACCCAGCTCTGCACCGAGGCAGCCAGCAGCGGGTTGAGCTCCCGGCCCCCAGCCTCGAGCACGAGCGCGGTCAAGCCGAGATCGAGGACGTTGAGCGAAACGAGGACGACGACATGGAACCAGCGGAACCCGAGGCCGCCGCCGTCGGACTGGACCCGTCGCAGCTCCTCGCCGCGACCATCGAGGGATTCGGCGACCTGGACCGCTGGCTGGACCACTCTTCCTCCTGGCCTCGGCTACCCCTGGCTGAATTGATCGCTCAGGTCTGTATCGGCGCGACCTGCGCTCCCGGTTGAGCCCCCGGTCGTGGTTCCCTGATCGCTCGCATCCGATTGCGCGGCCCTGGGCGCCTCACCCCGGCCCGTCGTCTGGCGCCTCGCTGCGGTCAGGGGGCCTCGGCGGTCCTGCTCCCGGCGGGGGCGCCTGATAGCCACCCGGCGGGGGGTACGAGCCCGGCGGGGGGTACGAGCCCGGCGGGGGGTACGAGCCCGGCGGGGGGTACGAGCCCGGCGGAGGCGCCTGATAGCCACCGGGGCCGAACACACCGGGGCCGCCGTAGCCGTACTGGGCCAGGTAGTCCCGCCCGTAGACCTCCACCCACTGCTGGGCCTCCCTGAGCGCCGGACGCGCCGAGAACCAGTAGATGATCGCGCCCAGCCAGCCGACCAGGATCACCACCAGCAACCAGGTCGTCTTGTCCTTGCCCGACGCCCACCAGACGAAGTCGTTGTACCTCACCAGCTCGACGATCGCCACGACCCACAGGACGAAGCCGCCCAGTCCCACGACCGCGATGAGAACCCACAACAGGCCGAAGAGCATGATCTCCACTAGCCGGCCACCACCCCTCCGTCGACAGCCAGGGCCAGCCCCGTCACGTAGGACGCGGACTCTGAGCACAGCCAGGTGACGGCCTCGGCGATCTCGTCGGGTACACCGAGGCGCCCCATCGGTGCGGCCCGCCCCATCCGGTCGAGGGCATCCTCGCTACCGCTGAACTCCTCCAGCATGGCCGTGCGGATCATCCCGGGGCACACCGCGTTGATCCTCAAGCCGTTCGTGGCGTGCTCGAGCGCGGCGCTCCTGGTGAGGCCGATGACGCCGTGCTTGCTGGCGACGTAAGCGGGGAGCAACGCGAAGCCCCGCGTCCCCGCCCCTGAGGACAGGTTCACGATGCTGCCGCCTCCCGACTCGAGGATCAGCGGGATCTCTGCCTTCATGCACAAGAAGACCCCGCCGAGGTTGACGTCGAGGGTGCGCTTCCAGTCGTCGTAGCTCAGCTCGGCGATCGGTCCGAACGTTCCCGGGGTACCGGCGTTGTTGATGGCGATGTCGAGGCGGCCGTGGTCTCCTCGGATGTGGGCGAAGAGCTCGGCGACGTCGGTCTCCGCAGAGACATCGGCGCGATGGAACGACACCCCGCCAGGCTGATCGCCCAGTTCATCAGCGACCGCTCGTCCCGCTTCGTCGTCGATGTCGGCTATGACCACCGAGGCGCCGGCAGTGGCGAGACGACGGCATGTGGCCAAGCCGATGCCGGCGGCGCCCCCGGTGACGACCGCGACCTTCCCCTCAAAGCTGCGAGCAGCGCCTGGCGTCATGATCAGCGTCAAGCTACCTCCTGGCAGCCAGGGCCGCGGCGGGCCGCTTCCGACCGCTCGGGTGAACTACGGTCTTGCCCGCGGCGCCGTGCAAGGCCGGTGCCCGGATCGAACTGGAGAGGGCACATGGCCGTTGATCCCCACCTGCGCAACGTACCGATCTTCCAGGACTGCTCGGAGGCCGAGCTGGCCGAGATCACCCGCATGGCCACCCAGATCGAGGTCGAGGCCGGCACCACCCTCGCCACCCAGGGAGAGCTCGGACACGAGTTCGGTGTGATCATCGAGGGGGAGGCTTCGGTCATCAAGGACGGCCGCAAGGTCAGCACCCTCGGCCCCGGCGACTACTTCGGTGAGATCGCGCTGCTCGACAGCATCGTGCGCACCGCCTCGGTCGTAGCCGACACCCAGGTGGTGCTCGAGGTGATCGACAAGCGCGGCTTCAACACCTTGCTCGACGACATACCGTCGCTCTCCCGGAGCCTGCTGCGAGGCGTGGTGCGTCGCTGCGTGGCACTCGACGACGAGCTGCTCGAGATCCGGGCCGACAACGGCTGATCCGGCCCGGCGCGACCGCGCCGGGCACCTGCGCCTGCTCAGCGCTAGGGGTCTGCCCCGCCGATCCCCTACCGGCCCATCGACAGACCGGGGATCGTCCCGATTGCAAGGAGAGGTTCGCGCCTTACCTTCGGATCAAGACAACGCTGGCGCCAAGGCATCAGCACGAAGACATGGCGGCGGCCGGTCCCCGGTCCTGACCTATTGATCCCCCGTCCGTCCCTCTCCGGGGGCCGGTTCACCGCCAACCCTCGTCGTAGCTCCTGGACTCCCTCACGACCTCCGGGAGCGAGGCGGGCGACCGGACCCGACCGTCCTCCCCCTTCGGCTGGCGCGGCCGGGTCCGTGCCGTCGCGTGCCGTCAGCTCAGCGGCGATTCGCACAGCGGAAAGCCACAGGGAAAGGCGCGAGAAGCAACCCCGCCGCGACCTGACAAAGGGCCTGTTGTCCGGGGACCGGGGTACTACGCGAGGAACCGCAGCAGTACGAGGGTGAGCATCAACCCCAGCAGCACCCATGGTTCGGCGCGCTCCACGAAGCCGCGCCGTGCCCGCTGGAGCGGGCGAAAGCCGGGGTGCTCACGAACAGCCATCGCCTCATCAGACGCTCGAAGCGCCGGCAAGGTTCCGACGAATCCGTGACATCCCCGGGCTGGGACGACCGAGCGACCGGGCGCAGTGCGGTCCATCACGCGGTGAGGCCGAAGCGCTGGGCGAAGACGTCCATCTCCTCGCGCATCTCGGCCATCTCCCCGGCGACACTCGACACCACGACACGATCGGCACCTTTGGCCTCGGCTGCCTCAAGAGCAGCGTCGTCGAAGGCAGTCATGTTCGCTCCGAGGGTGAGCTCGATGGAGTCGGGGTCCCTGCCGTTCTCCTCGGCCGTCTGACGCACCAGCGCCACCCGCTGCGAAAGCGTCTCGTCGTCGAGGCCGAGGGGGTGGTAGCCGTCGGCGTAGAGCCCGGCCCGGCGAGCGGCGGCCTTGCTGTGCCCCCCGACGTGAATTGGTATCCCCTCGAGCCGGACAGGCCGGGGTTGGCTGTGGACGGTCTCGAATGCGAAGAAGTGGCCGCGGTGGGAAGCCTCGTCGGTGCTCCACAACAGCTTGAGGATGCCGAGGATCTCGTCGAGGCGCATACCCCGGTCCTCGAAGCCGATACCGGTCGATTCGAGTTCCTCGCGCATCCATCCGACACCGACGCCCAGGCGCATGCGGCCACCGGAGAGCCGGTCGACGGTGGCGAGGCGCTTGGCCAGGATCAGGGGGTGGTGGTGGGGCGCCACGAGGATGCCGGTGGCGAGGACGAGCCGCTCGGTACGTCCGGCGAGGAACGCCAGCAGGTCGAGGGGATCGGGGATCGGGCAGTCGTCGGGGAGCGCCATGCGGCCGCTGTCGCTGTAGGGGTAGCGCTCGGCGTAACCGACGGGAACAACGACGTGCTCGACGGTGTAGATCGACTCGAACCCCAGGTACTCGGCGTGGCGTGCGAACGCCGACATCCATTCGGGGTCGGCGGTCACGCCCGCCCGGTAGGGAGGCAGGATTCCGAACTTCACTGCCGTGCACGCTAGCCACCCGCTCACCCGGTGCCACCCCCACCTGCGGTGGCTGGAGTGGCTGGAGGTGACACCGGGCGGCTGATTCCCTGATGGGACGTGTGGCAGTAGGTGGTGGCGGACCCTTCCCCGAGGAGTGTGCGTTGGGTCATGCATCACCCCGGGTCTGTACGGGTGCCAACACCCGCGCACCTGGGTTTGTTCCGCGCCACCCGCTTCTTGTGCCCTGCCGGCCGATTGCCTTGAACCGGTTTCAGTCACGTCCAACCGTCAGATGAGGCCGAGGTCGCGCTTGCGGACCTCCAGGCTGAGCAGGCGGAGGAAGGCCCTGCGGATCGCGGGCCGGGCCGACACGACGCGCTCGAGGCTGCGCCGGTCGAAGACCACGGCGTGAACCGGCGTCTCGGCGATGGCTGTGACGATCGCTGCCTCCCCGCTCACCTCGTCGACGAGGCCCACGGGTGTACCGGCGTTTGCTCGGCGGTGCTCGCCGCTGTCCGACGACAGGCCGACGGTGCCGCTCACGACGATGTAGCCGAGCTCGGGAACCTGCCCTTGGGACACGAGAGTGGAGCCGGCGTCGATATCGACAGCCGCGGCGATCTCGACGAGCACCCGCCTGTCCCAGCCGGCGAGGTCGCTGAACTGACCTATCGACCCGATCGCCCGTTCGGCGTCTGAAGCCCTGTACGCCATGGTCCAATCCCCTTAGCACTCGGAGCACGGCTCCTTCGAGTGTGCGTCGGGTGCAACCCGGCTCAAATGACCGCCGTCACCGCATAGACGTGAATTGGGCCACAGGCCCAGCGGTGATCCGGCAGACCTCAGTGGTCCGCAGCGCTCAGCTCTCGCGGGGAGGTCGTTGGCCGGTGACGGTGCTGAACACGATTCGGGTCATCGACAGCCGCAGGTCGTCGGTGCGGATCCCCCAGAACTCGAAGCCGTAGCGGTGTCCGGCGACCTGGGCGAGCATGGCGGCGAGCACTCCCGCGGTGGCATACGGGTCGAGGTCATCAGGGTGACGACCTTCGACCTTCTCGGCACCGATGACCTCCGACAAAGCGACGGTGAACTCGTTGAGGAGGCGGCTGCGGATCCCGCGGAAGCGCGGCTCGCCCTCCTCGGTGGCGAACTCCATGACCCTGATGACGGGTCGGTACTCCTCCCAGAACGTGAGGAAGCCGTCCACCAACTCCTCGGCTGTCTGGTAGCCGGCCCGGCCTTTCCATCTCCTTCCACGCACGAACGCAGGAAGGCGGGTCGTGCCGTCCTCGCTCATCCGCTCGGCGAGCACGAGGATGGCGGCCTCGACGTCGGGGAAGTACTGGTAGAAGGTGGCCGGTGAGGTTCCCGCTTCGCGGGCGATGTCGACGACCTTGAGATCCCGGTAGGAGGTGTTGGCCAGCATCTGCCGGGTGCGTTCGAGCAGCTTCTCGCGGGTGGCCCGGCCACGCCGTCCCGGCACCCGCCCGTCGGCAGCTCGCAGGTCCTGCTCGGCGACGACGCCAGAACCCACCGCCTCTGCTTCGCTCACACGATCACAGTACTGTCCCGCCCGTCACCTGACGCCATTTCAGGAACGCCCCGCGAACCGAGCGCGGCGCGTTCAACGTAGGGGCTCGATGAAGCGCTCGCCGTAGGAGCGAAGCGATTCGGACGCCTGCTCGAAGTCGGTGGGGTCCTTGCCGCTTACCAGCCATGACGAGGTGAGGAGGGTGTCCACGCCCATCTCGATCAGGCGGGCGCAGGTGGCCTCAGCACCTCCTCGAGCTCGTCGAGGGTGTACTGCACCCCGAGCCAACCGTCGCCTACCTGCGCGGCGCGGCGCAAAGCGGTGTCGGAGTGACCGCCGATCACGACCGGGATCGCCTCTTGCGGCGCGGGCAGCATCTGGATGCGGTCGAAGTCGTAGAACTCGCCGTGGTGTTCGACCATCTCGCCGGACCACAGGGCCCGCATGACCTCGATCATCTCTTCCATGCGCCGACCACGCCGCTCGAAGCGCTCGCCGAGGTAGTCGAACTCCTCGCGCATCCAGCCGGCCCCGGCTCCGAGCACCACCCGGTTGTCCGAGAGGGTGGCCACCGTCCCGACTGCTTTGGCGACGGCGATGGGGTTGCGGACCGGCAGCACGAACACGTTGGTCAGGAACCGCAGGTGCTCGGTCGCCTGCGCCATCGCCCCCATCATCACCCACACATCCGGCCAAGGCGTGTCCGACTCGAACTGCGGCCTGCCGTCGGGCGTGTAGGGATACTGCGAGTCGATCCTCTCGGGCAGGAACAGGTGGTCCGACAGGGCCACGCCGTCGAAGCCGGCCTCCTCGGCCACCTGCGCCAGCCCGACCATGTGCTCCGCGGGGGCCCCGATCATTGCCTGGACGAACTTCACGGGACCGCAGCGTAACGCCTGCACGCCGGCCTGACCGTTCGTCAGATCCTGAGGCGTGCCGGCCCGGCAGCCGGCAACGGTATGATCACCTCGCCTTCCCTCTCCCACCAGCTACCGCAATCGAGGGAAGCAATGCCGGTAGACGAAGCACGACGACACGCCCTCTACACCAAGCTCGAACAGGTGCTCGGGGCCGACGAAGCCGAGACGTTCATGCAACTCACACCACCCACCGAATGGACCGAACTGGCGACCCACCAAGACCTCGCCAACCTCGAAACCAGGCTCGGGGCGCGCATCGACGGGCTGGAGGCCGACCTGCGGGCAAGCGAAGCCCGCCTCATCGGCGAGCTGCACCGCCTGCTGCGCCTCCAGACCATCTGGCTCATCGGCGCCATCTTCACCCTCGCCGCCCTCATCCTCACCGCCGCCAAGTTCCTCTGAGCCGAGCCGCGGCGC
>QEUP01000035.1 GCA_003577145.1 Acidobacteriota bacterium
CGCGGCCCCGGACGGCGGTGAGGACTCCATCGCGGCAAGGTACCGCCTGGCCGGCCGGTCCCGACGGCGACGAGCCGTGGGCTGGGTGGGGTCCCATCGGGGGAGCCGCCGTCCGTCAGCACCGGTCGACAGCCGGGCGCGGCCGGCCCGGGAGGCGGACGGGGAGGTCGTCTACACTCGACTCCTCGCACGCTGCGCTCGTAGCTCAACGGATAGAGCATCTGACTACGGATCAGAAGGTTGGGGGTTCGATTCCCTCCGAGCGCGCTGGCCGAAGGCCCTGACAGGAGGCGGTTCTCGTGATCGGGAGCCGCCTCTCTCGCGTCCGGGAGGGGTCCGCTTCTAACGGGTTTTCTAACGGATCAGTTGGAACGGCCCGTGACGGGGCGAAACGAGAGGGCACGGAGCGGCCCGGGCAGCAGCCTCGCCGGTCGCCGGTTACGAGCAGCTGAAGGTCAGGGTGTGCCGTCCGCCGGGTGCTCGTCCTCACCGAGGTCTTCGATCTCGAACTGGGCCGAGTCCTCGTCGGCGAAGCCCTGGTCGATGTCGCGTTGGACCGTCGGCGTTGGTCGCCCCGATCACTCACCGGAGCCGAGGCTGTCGAGCAGCTCGGTCACCAACCCTTCGATGGCCACCCCGCGGACGGCCGCGGCTGCCTCAAGCTTGCGGGTCAGCTCAGCGGAGATGTCGGCCGATGGCGGTGCGGAGCGTTCGTCCGAGGTCGACCCAGCCGGTGACGCTTCGAGGAGTCGGTCGAAGACTTGGGCGGCTTCGGCCTGCATGCCGGGGAGGACGTGCTGGTACACGTTGAGGGTGAAGCCGGGGCTGGCGTGACCCAGGCGCTCGGAGACGACCTTCACCGCGACGCCGGCCTTGAGCAGGAGCGTGGCGTGGGTGTGGCGCAGGTCGTGCAAGCGGATGCGGGTGAGCCCGTGCTTGGCGACGAGGCGGTCGAAGGTGCGGCTGATGTACTCGGGGTGGATCGGCTCACCGTCGGGCCGGGCGAACACGAGGCCCTTGGGGTCGAAGTCCTCCCCGGCGTCGGCCGCGGCCTTCTCGAGAGAGGTGCGACGGCGACGGAGCGCGTCGAGAGCGGTGCCGGAGATGTCGATGGTTCGGCGCCCGGTGCGGGTCTTCACGTCGGAGAAGCTGATCGCCCAGCCCACGACCGAGAGCGCCCGGCGGATGGTGATGGTCGAGCGCTCGAAGTCGATGTCGTGCCAGCGCAGGCCCATCAGTTCGCCGCGGCGCATGCCGGTCTTGGCGGCGATGGTGAACAGGGTGTGGTGTCGGTGCTCGGTCGTGGCGTCGAGGAACCGGCGCAGCTCGTCGGCATCCCAGGCCTGGATCGTCTGCGGCTCGCCGTCGGCGTCGGGCTTGGGCGGGTCGGCCAGGGTGGCGACGTTGCGACCGATGATGTCCTTGCGCTGCGCGTCGCCGAGGGCTTTGCGGAGCACTCGGTGGACGTAGGCGACGGACTTCAGGCTCAGCCCACTCCGGGTCTTGCCGCGGCGGTTGCCGTCGCGGAGCAGGTCGACGTAGAGCCCGTCGATGTCGGCGGCCTGGAGCTTGCCGAGCCGGATGCGGCCGATGCGGGGCACGATGTGCAGGTCGACGACGCTCTTGTACGACTTGTAGGTCTTGGGTCGCAGGCGTGACTGCTGTAGGGGCAGCCACCGTTCGGTCAGGTACTCGGCGAGGGTGGTGCGGTCCGAGGTGGTGGTCTCGCCGTTGTGGCGGCGCTTCACCAGCTCGTTGACGAGACGCTCGGCGTCGATGCGACGGGGGCCGGCGGCGTGCCAGCGGTGGCGCTCCTTGCCGCTGCTGGGGTCGATTCCCTCGTAGACGACGGCGTAGTAGTTGTTGCCCTTCTTGGCGACGTGTCCGCGCACGGTGGGTCCTCCGATGAACTGGTCTGGAGGACGCCACCGGGAACCAGATCGAAGGGCATGGCGTCGAGGCCCAACTCGATCCCGTGGCGCGATCGTCGCATCTGACTCCCGAACGGGCAAGAGGGAAGGTGCCTCGGACCGCAAACGGGAGGTCGCGCGGGAGACCGAACGGGAGGTTGCCCAACCTCCCGCGGGCCAAACGGGAGGTCGCGCGGGAGGTCAGCACACCTCCCGTTCGGGAAACGGGAGGTCAACGGGAGGTCGCCGAGCGCCGTCGGCGGACGCTCGGCGAGCGTGCTCGACGGTTGCCGGATCGCCGAACTCTACGACCGGCCAGAGGCCACGACTTGAACGTCAGTGCCTACGCCGATCACGTCGCTCACCAAGCCGCCGCCGGCCCCTTCGGAAGCCTGCTCACCCACGCCGTCGCCGCACCGGAACAGGCTGTCGGCCAGGCTCAGCGTCCGCCTCGAACTCCCGACGTCGTGTGGGCGGCCCTCGACGCGGCAGCAGCGCCGTCATCGAGTCCGGCTCGTGATGCCCCGTCCAAGCCCGCCCCGACCAGACGGCGGACGACGACCACCGTCAAGGCGCCGACCTTGTTCGGACCGTGACCGAGTCCGGTGCCGCAAACGGGAGGTCGAGCAGGTGCCCCGTAGGGGAACCTGCAAGTGTGTGCGCGCCGGATCTCCCGTTCCGAGACGACGTGAGCACGGCGGCGACGAGGCTTCCGGGAGGGGTCCAGGTGGCCTCCCTGGTGAGTGGCGCTCGTCGGTCGTCGCGGCCGCGCGGGAGATGGAACGGGAGCGCGGGAGGTTTCCCGGAGGGAAACCTGTCAATGTGTGCGCGCTGGATCTCCCGGTCCTGAGGGCGCGTGTGGCGGGATAGACGTGGTTTCGGGAGCGGCCACGCGGCCCGAGCGGGGACGCTGAGCGAGCGGTTCGGCGGTCGACTGGCAGGGTCGGGAAGTGGCTGCGCCAGCGCGCAGGGTGTCCACCGGCTCGAGGTGACCAACACGTCGCGCCGCGGTCTCACACGCGTCGCTTCTTCCGGACAGGCCAGCACGCGCCGGCACGCGCCGCGGCAGCCCGATGCCGTCGCGGCCACCACCCACTCGCCACGCTCAGCGTTCCCCTGGAACAAGCGATCCGGCGCGCACACACTTGCAGGTTTCCCTCCGGGCAACCCGCCGGACCGCCCGTTCGGGATCGTGCTGACGATTTTCACCACGCGTGGTGGCCGGGGGTCGTTCGCTCCTCGTCGTCAGGTGTCCGCCGTGGACACCGCCCTTCGGCGAGGTTCGGGCGATCCTCACCACCGCCGTCTCCGGGTGGCCATAAGGTCAACGGACCATGGCTGATGAGCTCGACGGTCTTCTGGCACGGGTCGATGACCCTGCGCTTCGAGCAGACCTGCGCGCCCAGGTCAACCGTATCCGTGCCAAGCGGACCTTCGGCCTGGTGTTCGAGTCGCACCTTCCCGAGCGCGTACGTCTCCCCGAGCACCCCATCCGGCCCGGCGCCAACGTCGCCCGGCGCGACGATCCGACCAGCACCACGTTCCAGGTTCTGCGAGCGCGTGGCGGCAAGGCAACGGTCCGCGCCGTGCGCCACCCGGATGGGTCGCGGCTCTCTGCCGAAGAGGCCGCCGAGGTCGTCGACGAGGAACTGCCGGTCGGTGACCTCGTTGTGATCGCCGACTTCGGCGAGCCGGTCTACCCTGGGTTACGCACACTCGATTCGATCGACCGGGGCGGTGACAAGCCCGCGCACGTGGTGATCAAGGGCGAGAACCACCACGTGCTCCAGGCCCTCCAGTTCAGCCACACCGGCAAGGTCGACTGCATCTACATCGACCCGCCGTACAACACCGGTGCGAGGGACTGGAAGTACGACAACCGCTACGTCGACGAGACCGACGCGTACCGCCACAGCAAGTGGCTCGCCTTCATGGAGCGTCGCCTGCTCTTGGCCAAGGAGCTGCTGAACCCCGAGCGCTCCGTCCTCATCGTGACGATCGACGAGAAGGAGGTCTATCGGCTCGGCCTGCTTTTGGAGCAGGTGTTCGCCGACGCGTACATCGAGATGGTGACGAGCATCATCAGCGCCAAGGGCGCCTACCGTCGCGGCCACTTCTCCCGCGTCGAGGAGCACGTCTTCTTCGTGAGCATCGGCGGTGCGACGATCCATCCGTGGACCAGCAACATGTTGCCGACCTACAAGGACCTCGGCGACAGCGACGATACGGATGCCGACGATGGCGACGCGGACATCGAAACAGAAGCCGACGAGCCACCTCCTGAGCCGATCGAGTGGCTGGGTCTGCGGCGGCGCGAGCCGTCCAGCACGCGGGGCTCACGACCCAATCAGTTCTATGCGATCTTCGTTCATGAGGAGGACGGCAGCCTTCATTCCATCGGCGACGCGATCGACGACGGCGTTGATCGGGGGACCGTCGAGGTGCCTCAGGGCACTGTGGCTCTCTGGCCACTCAAGCCTGATGGCAGCGAGATGTTGTGGGGACTGACACCCGATGTGCTGCGACGTAACTGGGGGCAAGGCTGGGCACGAGTCAACAACTGGAAGCCAGACACGAAGAAGGGCACGGTTCAGTACCTACCTGGTGGAACCATCGACCGGATTCACTCTGGCGCCATCACCGTTACTGGCAGAGCCGCTGACGGTTCTGTGGTGGGCTACCTCACCCCTGAGGTGGTCCAAGGGCTGACCCCCAAACGGGTCTGGCACCTGCCCTCTCACAACGCTGAGACGGGGGGCACCAACGTCCTCTCTGCACTCGTACCAGGTCGCCGCTTTCCGTACCCAAAGTCGCTCTATGCGGTGGAGGACGCTCTGCGCTTCGCCCTGGGAGGGAAACCCGATGCGGTCGTACTCGACTTCTTCGGTGGGAGCGGCACGACCGCTCACGCTGTGATGCGGCTCAATAGGCAGGATGCGGGCGACCGTCAGGTGATTCTGGTCACCAACAATGAAGTCTCCGAACGCGAAGCCACACGGTTGACTGCCGACGGTTTCCGCCCCGGTGACCCCGAGTGGGAGGCAATCGGGATCTTCGAGTACATCGCGAAGCCCCGCGTCGAGGCCGCCGTCATTGGTGTCACCCACCGGGGTACGCCCGTGCGACGCAGGTACAGGTACACCGACGAGTTCCCGATGGCGGAGGGATTCGAGGAGAACGTGACGTTCGCCGAGCTGGTCTACCTCGATCCAGACGACGTCGAGCTCGATCTGGCGTTCGCGTCGGTCGCGCCTCTGCTGTGGCTGCGGGCGGGGGCGCAGGGTCCGGTGATCGACGAGTGCTTGGATGCGGCGGGGCGACGCAAGCCGTACGCGTGGACCGATCGCTACGGCGTGCTGTTCAACCCGGACCGGTGGCGAGGGTTCGTGGAGAAGCTCCCGGAGACAGCGACCACCGCATTCGTGGTGACCGACTCGCAGGCGATCTTCGCCGGGGTCGCGGCCGAGCTGCCGGGCAATCTCGACGTGGTGCGGCTCTACGAGAACTATCTGACGACGTTCCGGATCAACGAGGGTCTCGGCTGATGCGCTACGAGTTGATGGACTACCAGCGCACCGCGGCGATCGACGTGCTGAACCGTCTCGGCCGGGCCCGGCGCGACTGGGCCGACGGCGAGCGGTCGTCGTTCGCGCTGTCGGCCATCACTGGGTCGGGCAAGACGGTCATCGCCACCGCTGCGATCGAGGCGACCTTCTACGGCTCGGCGGACCTGGGTGCCGACCCCGATCCGCAGGCGACGTTTCTGTGGATCACCGACGACCCTGCGCTGAACCGCCAGACCCGCAACCGAATGCTCGACGCGTCGGACCTGCTCGCACCCAGGACACTGGTGGAGGTCAACGACGGCTACCTCAACAACGAACTGCTGGCGAACCGGGTCTACTTCCTGAACATCCAGAAGCTGTCGCGCTCGAGCCGGCTCACCCAGTCGGGCACGAACCTGCGCCAGGCGTCGTTCTGGGATGTCCTCGCCAACACGATCACCGGCACCAAGGCGACGCTGTACCTGATCCTCGACGAGGCCCATCGGGGCATGAAGCGCACCGCGGATCGCAAGACGATCGTGCAGCGGCTCATCGGTGGCGAGCCGGGCTCGAACCCGGCGGTGCCGGTGGTGTGGGGGATCTCGGCGACGATCGAGCGGTTCACGACCGCCATGGGCGAGACCCCGGACCGCACCGGCTACCCGCACGTGAGCGTCGACATCGATCGTGTGCGCGCCTCGGGCCTGGTGAAGGACGAGATCGGCTTGGAGCAGCCCGACGAGAAGGGCACGTTCTCCACGACGCTGCTGCGCGACGCGGTGCGGACCACCCTCAGCTACGACCACCGCTGGGCCGCCTACTCGACCTCCGAAGGCGAACCTCGGGTGCTGCCCGCGATGGTGGTGCAGGTGCCCGACAAGGCCAACGAGGACAAGCTCGCCGAGATCGTGTCGGTGATCACCTCCGAGTGGCCCGACCTCGGCCCCAAGGCGATCGCCCACGTGTTCGGCGAGCACGAACCGATCGTGTTGGGCTCGCGCACCGTCGAGTGGGTGCACCCCGAGTCCATCCAGTCCGACACCGACATCCGCGTCGTGATCGCCAAGGAAGCGATCTCGACCGGCTGGGACTGCCCCCGAGCCGAGGTCCTCTACTCGGAGCGGCCAGCGAAGGACGCCACTCACATCGCCCAGGTCATCGGCCGGATGGTCCGCCAGCCGCTCGCCCATCGCATCGCCACCGACGACGTCTTGAACTCGGTGGCGTGCTATCTGCCGCTGTTCGACTCCAAGAAGCTGAACGCGATCAAGGAGGAGCTCGAAGGCGAAGGTAAGGGCGGCGGCGATCACCGGGTCGGACCCGAGGTCGTGCGGGCGCCGGCGGTGTTCGAGCGCAACCCGGCTCTGTCCGCCGAGGTGTTCGACTTCGTCGAGACCCTCCCCAGCATCCCCACCCCCGACGCCGCTGCCAGCCCCTTGCGGCGGGCCAAGAACCTGGTGCGGCTGTTGGCTGATGACGGCGCCGGACCTGCTCTGGTCGCCGACGCGGACGAGCAGCTCACCAAGCGACTCAACGCCCGCCTCGACGGCCTCGCCGCCGAGCACGCCGACGCGGTCGCTGCGGGCGTCGAGGATCTGCGCACCGCCGTCGTCCGGCGGGAAGGCGTGACCCCGACCGGGCAGAGCGCCGAGACGACAACCCGGTTGATCGAGACCCACCTCAAGGACATCGACCGCGATACCCGCAAGATCATCAACTCGGTGCGTGAGGGCGTCGGCAAGGGCTACTACGCCCACCGCGCCGCCAAGGCCGACCCCGAGGGAAGCCGACTCGACGTGCGGCTCGAGGTCGCCGCCCTGTTGCGTCTTGACGGCGTGATCACCGGGGTGGAGGCAGCGGCCACCGACTTCGTCACCGAGCACCTCGCCAAGTTCGAGGTCGAGATCAAGAACACGACCGGCGCAACCCGCGACGCCTACCGCAAGGTCCAAGAGCAGACCGCCGTGCCCGAGACCGTCACCATCGAGCTGCGCGCCAACGAGAAGGCCGCCACCCGCAACGGCGCTGGCGACGACCTGCCCACCTTCGAGGGCCACCTCTACGCGGATGCCAGCGGCCACTATCCCGCCGACCTCAACGACTGGGAGACCCAGGTCGTCACCACCGAGACCGGTCGACCGTCGTTCGTGGCCTGGTACCGCAACCCGTCGAGGGCGACGCCGAACGCGCTGCGGATCGCCTACCAGGATGACGCCGGCGCGTGGGCCAGTCTCCAGGTCGACTTCCTCGTCCTGTCCCGCCGTGACGACGGCACCCTCGGTGCATCCATCGTCGACCCCCACGGCGACCACCTCGCCGACGCCAAGGCCAAGCTCCGAGCCCTCGCCGACTTCGCCGAGACCCACGGCGACCGCTTCATCCGCGTCGTGTCCATCGCAAAAGGCACCGACGGCTCGCTACGAGTCCTCGACCTGCTCGAACCCCACGTCCGCACCGCCGTACGCGACTTCGACGGTGCGAAGGTCACCGCCCTCTACGACTCCGCTGCCGCGGTGCCGTACCTGTAGAAGCTGCTCCGGCCGGAGCTTCCACTTTCCGTCTCTCATTTGTGGTAGAAAAACTGGAAGTGCCGCGGATCGGAGGACTCATGGCCGAGCTTGACCCCATCTCTAGCCCCCAGGACCCGAACGACTCCGCAGCCGCGCTCGCGGCCCTAGGGCTGACGCTCGACCGGCTGGCTGAGGCGCGCGAACGCGCCCAGCACGATGTCGACGAGTGCACCGCCCTCGACCCACCGGGAGCGCGTGGCCACATCCGCCACATCCGCACCGTCCGCTATCTGCGCGAGGTGCTGATCCCCCACGGTTGGACCGCCGACGACGGAGGCAACATCGGCGCGGTCGTGTCCCCCGATGACCGGGTGTCGATCGTTGTCACCTCAGGTGACGCCGCCACCGGACGGCATGGGCACACTCCACGCACGAAGTACCCCAAGGGAGAGCTCACCTGGCGGCGCGTTCGCCAAAACCAACAGCTGTCCTTGTTCGATGACGGACCTGCCACCCAGCCTGATGACGAGTCGGTGGAGAATGCTCGACAGACCTGGGTTCTTCTCCAGTACCCGGCGGGTGACGTTGTCCGCGCCGAACTCTCCTGCCCCGAAGGAGTCGATGACTCCGGCCGCATCAACAAGTGGAGCGAGCGGATTCTTCTTCCGGACCTGCCGCTCGACACTCATGAGGCATGGGAGCCGGGACCTGACGATGAAGGGTACGACTCGGTCGATGTGCCGGTCTCGCCGCGCTGAGGTCGGCCATGGTCAATCCGACTCGTCTCCATCTCGCGCGCCTGCGGCGTGGTTACACCAAGAGCCACCTCGCCAAGCTCACCGGGCTCTCGGCTCGGAGCATCACCAACTACGAAAAGGGTCTCCAGAACCCCACTGAGGAGACGCTCGCGACTCTCGCCGAGGCGATGGCATTTCCTGTCGGGTTCTTCAGCCAGCCCGATCTCGAAGCGATAGCGGAGGAAGCAGCCAGTTTTCGGGCGCTCACCAGCATGACCGCCGCCAAACGCGATCAGGCCCTCGGCGCCGGCACCCTCGCGTTGGTGATCGACGAATGGATCGAAGATCGCTTCAGTCGGCCCGCGCCCGATGTTCCCGAGGCCGATGACGAGACCCCCGAAGCCGCAGCGGAGATCGTGAGGGCCGAGTGGGGCCTCGGCACGAAGCCGATCAAGAACATGATCCACCTCCTCGAACTACACGGCATCCGGGTCTTCTCACTCGACGAGGCGGGCCGTTCCGTCGATGCCTTCTCGTTCTGGCGGGACCAGCGACCGTACGTAATGCTCAACACCCAGAAGTCCGCCGAGCACAGCCGCTTCGACGCCGCCCACGAACTCGGTCATCTCGTCCTCCACCGGACGGGGGAGCGCGGTCGCGATGCTGAGCGTGATGCCAACCAGTTCGCCTCAGCGTTCCTCATGCCTCGGCCAGCGATCCTTGCGGCAGGGTTGGCGCACGCCACTCTGCCGACGCTGGTCACGCGGAAGGCCGAATGGAAGGTGTCGGTCGTCGCCCTGATCTACCGGCTACACGCCCTCGGCATCTTGACCGACTGGCAGTACCGGAGCCTCTACATCGCGGCATCGAAGAAGGGGTACCGCTCCCAAGAGCCTCGTCCGGCGCAGCGGGAGACCTCCCAGGTTCTCGACAAGGTGCTCGACTACCTCCGTGCTCAGGGCATCACGCGCCGCGACGTTGCACGTTCGCTTCATCTGGAGGTCGAGGACTTCGACCGCCTCGTGTTCGGCCTGGTCATGCTCGCTCAGGACGGCGGAAGCCTGTCAGGGCCTTCGTCTTCAGGAGCGCGCCCCCACCTGCGGGTCGTCGAGTAGCGCATGTTGCCTCCTTCGGCCCGCGAATGCGTTGGTGGCCCGACGGCAACGCGCGAGCCGCCGCGGTGCTGCGAGGGGCACAGGTGACCGACCGCCTGAGGTTCCAGAAGGGCCAGCTGTTCCACATGACCTTGATCGAGCGGCTGCCAACCATCGTGGAGGATGGTCGGCTGTTGTGCGACGCCGCCCTGGTGGGCGCCGAGCTGCCGGGCAAATCGATCGCGCATGCTCACATCAAGGAGCGGAGGCGAAGGGTCGAGGTGCCGGTGGCGCCGGGTGGGGTGGTTGGCGACTACGTGCCCTTCTATCTGGCGCCGCGCTCGCCGATGCTCGCCGCCAACCACTACGGCAACGTCGAGGGCCGATCCGCAGGTCAGGCAGGCATCGTCTACCTGGTGACCACCATCGAGCGTATTGCCGCCGTGGGTGAGGTGGTTCTGACCAGCAAGCATCCCGCCCGGCGGCCCCGCTTCACGAACGACCTCTCGCTCTTCGACGATCCCGACTTCATCGACTGGGACGTGATGTTCGACCCGTGGTTCACCTCTGCGACGGACACCGAGCGACCAGAGCGCCGTCAGGCTGAGGTCCTGGTGCATGAGGAGGTGCCCCTCGACGCGATCGTGGGCATCGCCGCGCGGACTGTCGACGAGCTCGAGCAGGCCCGGCTCATCTGCCAACTGAATCATCCGGGCTGGCACTTCAACGATCGGCCAGACTGGTACTTCCCGATGGGCTCGTCGTCAGAAGGAGGTGGCCGATGAGCATCCGCTACGAGCACGGCGACCTTCTGGCCGCGCCGGTGGAGGCTGTCGTGAACACGGTCAACACCCGCGGCGTGATGGGCAAGGGCATTGCTCTGCAAGTGAAGCAACGCTGGCCAGAGGTCGATCGCGCCTATCGGGCAGCAAGCAAGCGGGGCGAGGTCGCCCTCGGCCACATGCACGTCGTCGAGCGCGGTGGCCTCGGCGACGGCCCGCGATTCGTCATCAACTTCCCGACCAAGGATCACTGGCGCTCGCGCTCGAAGCTGCCCGACATCGATGCGGGCCTTGCCGAGTTGCGCGCCCTCATCGAGAAGCTGGCCATCACCTCGATCGCAGTGCCCCCGCTCGGCTGCGGCAACGGCGGACTCAACTGGGACGACGTTCGCCCCCTGATCGAGACGGCGCTCGATGGCCTCGACGGTGTCGACGTCGTCATCTATCCGCCGGAAGGCGCTCCGGCCGCTGAGTCGATGGTGGTCGGCACTCACGCTCCTCGCATGAGCCCAACCCTCGCTGGCATTATGCGCCTTCTCGACGGGTACTGGGCCGATGTCCTCGGCATCACCGATATCGAGGTTCAGAAGCTCGCCTACTTCCTCGGTGTCCGTCGACCCAACCTCCAACTCCAGTTCGTGAAGGGTCCCTACGGTCCCTACTGCGAAGACCTCCACTTCGTGCTCCAGCGAGCAGAAGGTCACTTTCTGAAGGGCTACGGCGATCGCAGTAGGCGCCCGTGGGAGCTCAGCTCCCTGGAGGTGCTTCCCGGTGCAGCGGAAGCGGCCGACAAGGTCGTCCGCTCCGAGGCCGCTTTCGACAACGACCTTCGCGCCGTCGCCGCGCTCGTCGACGGCTTCGAGGGTGCCTGGGGCCTTGAGCTGCTCAGCACCGTGCACTGGGTTGCCACTGAGGACAACGGGGCATCGGACCCCGCCAGCGCACACGAGCGCATCGGCGCGTGGAGCACCCGCAAGAACCGGCTCTTCCCCGAATCGGACGTGCAAGACGCGTGGCAGCACCTCGTCGACCACGGCTGGCTCTCGACACCAACGCCCGAGCCAACCCTGTTCGAATCCTGACGCGAGCGTTCGAGTGACGGCCCAACACGGCGCCCCGCATGGCTGACCCGGCTGCCATTCGAGTCGAGTCCGTGCGCTGCTTCGGGTTCCGTGGGCTCGACGACGTCCAGGTCGACCTGCATCCGAAGGTCACCGTCCTTGTCGGTCGCAACAACGCTGGCAAGTCTCGACTGCTCCGTGCACTCGCCATCGCGCTCGGATCGGCACCCGCTGATCGCGACGACTTCACCGCGGGAGGCGGCACGGAGGCACATATCGATGTTGTGATCGCGCCAGCGAACTCAGATGGGTCCGAGACGTTTGACGCACGAGTTGGCGCACGGTTGCTTCCGCCACACCGCCAGACGATCTCGACCTCGCCACACCGCGAGCGCGTCAGCTGGCGTACCACCATCCGGCAGTCCTCGGAGGGCTTCGCAGCGCGAACGGACCGCTTCGTCAAACAATGGGATGCGGGCGCGGATGCATGGACCGATGGAAAGGGGGAAGTGAGCACTGACGTGGTCCGACTGTGCCGCGGCCACCTCATCGAGACCGGCCGGGATCTTGCAACGGAGTTGCGGCAACGCGGCACGGCCGCGCATCGCCTCGTGGACGACCTCGAACTCGACGATGCCGTAGTCGAGGAATTGCAGGCACAACTCGACGCCTTGAGCGCCGATGTGGTGAAGGGCAGCTTCACCCTGCGAGGTATCGAGGAGGCGCTTACCGACCTCTCGACTCAGGTCGACGCCGTGGGCACTCCCACGATCAGACCTATACCGGGAAAGGTTCGAGATCTGTCGACGGTGGCGTCGGTAGAGCTGGCCGGGCACGACGGCCAGTCGCTGCCGCTGCACCTACATGGAACGGGCGCACGGAGCATGGCCTCGCTGCAACTGCAAGGACTGCTGTACGAGCGCCGCCTCGGAGCGGACGGTGGCGATCTGCGACCCCACCCCGTCACCTTGGTTGAAGAGCCGGAGGCTCACCTTCATCCGCAGGCGCAATTCGACCTAGCGCGCTTTCTGCATGCGGTGCCCGGCCAGGTTGTCGTGAGCACCCACTCGACGCACCTGGTCAGTGAGCTTGATCCAGCGCATCTCCGGATCATCACCCCCAGTGGAGCGGGTGCGAAGGTGACCACCCTGGAAGTCGTCGATGACCCGCCCCCTGGCACCAAGCGTCAGCTACAGCCTCGCTTCTACGCCGACGAGATGGAGAAGCTACGGCGGGGTGTTGAACGGCCGTTCGGCGAGCTGCTCTTTGCGTCAGCCGTGGTCATCGGCGATGGAGCCACCGAACGCGCCTTCCTGCCGATCGCACTTCGCCACGCGCTGGGTAGCAAGGCACATGGCCTTTGTGTGGTCGACCCCGGTTCAATGAATAGCCCGGCGACGGTCGCAGTTGTCAAGGCTGCTCGCCTTCTCGGCACTCCTTGGTTCCTCTTCGCGGATGGTGACGATCCGGGTACGGCTGCCGTTGATTCGCTGCTCACCCAGATCGCGGACGCCGCGGAACACCCGCAGATCAGAACCGACCGCGTCGTCCAGCTGCCGACGGGCACTACCATCGAGCCGCTGCTTGCGAGCTTCGACATCGACCTGTGCAAGGCAGCCCTTGCCGCGGTCCGGCCGCTCGATTCCGCAGTCCCTGATCCGCAAGTGCAGGGTGCCCTTGAGAAGGTGAAGGGATCGGCAGGGCGCTATCTGGCCGATGAACTAGTCCGCCGGTACCCGGACGTAGCGGACTGGCCCCAGCCACTTCAGGACCTGGTCCGGATCATCGAGAGCGACCTCACACTCGGGCCCAGCCCGGCGACACTGGTGACTTGAATGGCGCCGGAACTCAGCCCTGAACAGCTACAGGCGGTGAACGCCGTCGGGTCGGCAATCGTCGTCACCGCCAGCGCTGGGTCGGGCAAGACCGAGGTTGTCGCGCGCCGCGTCGAGCGCCTCCTTGACGAGTCGCCCAATGAGCCGTTCCGTGTGCTCGCACTCAGCTACACGGTGAAGGCCGCCGACGAGCTGCGGGACCGACTGGCTCACCGACTGGGCGACGCGCGGCGAGTCGATACCGACACCATCCACGCGTTCGCCCACAACATAATACGGCAACATGGCACGTGGGCGGCGCTGCCGCCCGAGCCGGAGGTTCTCTATCACGACGAGGATCGTGTTGAGCTGCTCACCGGATGGCTCGGAGAGCTTGGAACCTTCCTCGATCCCGACCATGCACGGAGCGTGCTTCAAGAGCTTGATCTCGCGCGAGCGCGATGCGAACACGCCCAGTTCCTTTCCGAATACAACGACGCTCTTGCCGACCGCGGCGCGCTCGACTACCCAGCGATGCTAGACGTCGCCTTCCGGCTCCTCGAGAACGGGTGGCTTCGAACGCAGATCAGCCAGACCTACCGGCATCTCATCGTCGACGAGGCTCAGAACCTCACCCTGGCTCAGTACCGGCTGCTAACAGCCGTACTTGGGCCGGCCCCGTCGGCGATCAACGCGATGCTGGTCGGCGACGAAAAGCAGTCGATCGTCCAGTTCGCTGGTGCTGACCCGACGCTGATCAAGCGCTTCAAGGCTGAGTATGGAGCCGAACAGATCGAGCTCACGAAGAACTTCCGGAGCTCCACAGCGATCGCGGCTGTTGCCGACGCCGTGACGGCCGAGCTTGGAGACGGTTCGCCCCTGCAGGTGGTCTCGGCTGCCGACGGAATCGTCGAGTTCTCTGTCTCGCCCACCGAGCGGGACGAGGGGACCACGACTGCGCAATGGATCGGCACACTGATCGCTGACGGACTGCCTGGGAAGGCGCTCGCCCCCGGCGAGAGCACCGCGATTCAGCCCGAGGATGTCGCTGTGCTGGCCAGGACTGGCGCGGCCCTCCGCTGGACTGCGGAGGCTCTGGAGGTCCACGGGATCCAGTACGTGCTCGGCAGCGACCCTCGCAACTGGATGTCGAGCCGGTTGGGTCAGGCCGTCGCTGATCTGGTCGCGTTCCGCGCTGGCCCAGCGCACCCCTCAGCGCAAGCTCATCTCGCCGTTTCTGCCAACGCCCCGATCGAAGACCTGGGATCCTCGCCAGTTCCCGGCTTCACCGAGCTTCTTGCACAGAGTGATGGCGACGACCCGGCACAACTGTTCGGCGCGATCGCGGCGGCAGACGAGGTCGTCGAGATCGAACCGCAGTGGCTTGACGACAAGGCGATCTTGGAGAGCACGTGGCGCGCGTTCCTCGACCGAGTCCGGCCGAACGAGCGCACCTACGTCAACTTGCAGTTGCACATCGCTCGGACTCAACGAGGTGAGCCCAGCGCTCCGGGTGTCCGCCTGCTTACTGTCCACAGGAGTCAGGGGCGCGAGTTCCGCGCGGTCGCCGTGGTCGGACTGAACGACGGGCAGTTCCCGGATTTCCGTCAGACCACAGATCGGGAACGTCGGGCTGAGCTCCACTGCTTCTACGTAGCGGTGACCAGGGCGAGTCGAGTTCTCAGGCTCAGCCGAGCACGTCAGCGGATGGGCCGCAATGGTCCGTGGGATGCGACCGAATCCGAATACCTCGCTCTCGCTCGAACCGCATCCACGTAGTGGGGCGGGTCCAGGCTTCTAACGGATCTTCTAACGGATCGGCCGAAACGCAACATGACGGCGAGGTATAGGGCGGTGCTGGCCGGACGGCCCATCCCCCGAAACCCCTGGTAGATGGCCTCTGAGCAGGGAGAGCGCGTCGGTCGAGATCGGTAGGTGGCTCGCTACGGATCAGAAGGTTGGGGGTTCGAATCCCTCCGAGCGCGCCGAAGACCCCGGAATTCCGGGCTTCTCGCACAGTGGCGGAACGATATCTCGCCGACCTGGCAATCCCTTGGCACTCCCGATGGGCCTACGTGGCCAAGGAGGAGTGCCATGCGAGGACACATCCAGCAACGAGGGACGGCAAGCTGGCGGGTCAAGGCCTACGTCGGCCGAGACGCCGGTGGGGTACGGCGGTACGTCGAGCGCACCGTTCGGGGGACGCGACGGGAGGCCGAGCGGGAGCTGTCGCGGCTCCTGGTCGAGGTCGACGAGGGACGGCACGCCGCGGCGGCGCCGGTGACCTTCGGCGACCTGCTCGACCGGTGGCTCGACGTGAAGCGTCGGATGGTCGAACCGAAGACGATCGAGTCCTACGAGTGGGTGGCCCGCACCTACATCCGCCCGGGTTTGGCTGACCGGAAGGTGGCATCACTGCGACCGATCGACCTCGACATGCTCTACAGCGATCTGTACGGACGGGGCTTGTCGGCTCGGACGGTGCGGATCTGCCACACGGTGATTCGTCAGGCGTTGGAGCAGGCGCGGCGGTGGGGGTTCATCGCCCGCAACCCGGCGGTCGACGCCACGCCGCCGGTGCAGCGCCGACGCGAGATCGTGCCGCCCACGGTCGAGCAGGTGCAGACACTGCTCGACGCCGCCCGGGCCGAGGACGCCGACTTCGCCGCGTACCTGTGGGTCCTGGCCGCTACCGGGTGCCGCCGCGGTGAGGCGTGTGCGCTGCGGTGGACCGACATCGACCTCGAGCGCGCCGAGGTGGTGATCCGCCGGTCGATCTCCCAGGTCGGCCAGGAGGTGCGGGAGAAGGACACCAAGACCCACCAGTCCCGCCGCCTCGCCCTCGATGCCGAGACGGTCACTGTGCTGCGCTCGCTGCGCCTGCGCGCACGAGAGCGGGCTCTGGCGCTCGGCGGGCGCCTTGCCGACGACGCGCTCTTGTTCAGCGACGCGGAGGGTCGACCGTGGCGCCCCGACGTGTGCACGAACCGCTTCGGCCGCCTGCGGGCGGGGGTGGGCTTGGAGCGGGTACGCCTGCACGATCTCCGCCACTTCGTGGCCACCGTGCTGGGCGGCGCGGGGTTGCCGATCGCGACGATCAGCGGGCGGCTGGGCCACAGTGAGAACGCGACCACGTTGAACCTATAGACCCACGCCATGCCTGCCACCGACCAGGCCGCAGCCGACTACCTCGGAAGCCTCCTCGTCGGCAACCGTCTCCGAACTGGAACCGGCCCTCGGCCACGCTGAGCGTCTCCCATGAACGGCAGGTCCGGCGCGCACACACGTACAGGTTTCCCTCCGGGCAACCTGTCGACCTCCCGCGCGACCTCCCGTTCGCCGACGGCGGCCACCGAGGGTGGTGGACAGCACGGATTCGAGATCGCCCGCGAAGTTCTGTCTGGCCAAGGGGCCTACATGGGTATGAGCGACAACCCCCCCACCACCCTCACCGTCGAGCAAGCTGCTGTGGTCGTCGGCGTCGGCCGATCGACCGCCTACGAACCCGTCTGCAGCGGTGACCTCAAGTGCATCCGCCTCCGCCGTCGCATCGTGGTCCCCGTAGCGCACCTCGCCGAGACGCTGGATGTCGACCGCGCCGACGTGTGGAGCGTGATCAGCGTGGACGCGCCGGTAACGTCGAGTCCCGCTCGTGCCGCGCCGTCCGAGCAGCAACCAGCGAGACGCCGGGCGATGGCTACCGTCGAAACCCCGACGCTGTTCTGACGGTGAACGCCCGCCGGGAGATCGAACGGGAGGTCCCGTAGGTGCCCCGTAGGGGAACCTACAAGTGTGTGCGCGCCGGACTTGCCGAGTCAACGACGACGTGAACTACCGCGGAGAACGCTCGCGAGTGGGCCGCCGAACGGGCACGCGGTGATCCGAAGCTCACCAATGTAGGCCGCCACTCCCCTGCGCGGGTCCACCAGGCCAACGCCTCTCCGCCTCTACGCTGGCCGCGCCCGGGGGATTGACAGGTCGCCCCGGGATCACCGGCCGATGCCTGTCACACCCCGAGCGTATGTTCGATCCGACCTTCCCCGACACCGCTACGGTCACGGGAGGTCTCCATGCGTCGACCCAGGAAGTTCAGGCAGATGACGATGTTCGATGACGCCACTGCGGTGCGATCGCATGGCGATCGGTCAGAGGCGGCACAGACCGGGACCATCACAACGCTCGACCTGTTTGCCGGCGCTGGTGGGCTGAGCCTCGGGTTCCACCTGGCCAACCTCGGTTGCGTACCGGTCTTCGCTGTCGAACATGATCCGGCGGCCGCCAAGACCTTCGCGCGTAACTTCGGGTGTGACGTGTACGCCGGCGACATCGAGGATGGCCCGGAGTACCCGTCTGAGGTCGACGTCATCATTGGCGGACCGCCCTGCCAGGGCTTCAGCCCCCTCGGCCGCGACCGGGACGACGAGTCAAGGGCGAAGCTGAATGGGCTCTGGAAGCACTACCTCGACGCGGTGCGGACCCTCCGGCCACGTGCGTTCGTCATCGAGAACGTGCCCGAGTTTCAGCGGTCCATGCAGTTCGCCGAGCTTCTGCATCTCTTGGATGTCGACACCGAGCTCCGTGAGTACGTTCTCGCCTACGGGGTGCTCAACGCTGCCGACTACGGGGTCCCCCAGAACCGCCGCCGAGGGATTCTGGTGGCCATCAGAGACCACGCGGGAGTCCTACCGTGGCCGCCCGAGCCGACACACGGACCGGCGTCGTCTGACGGTCGGCCCTACCGGACAGTCCGAGACGCCTTCAAGGGCCTTCCCTCGCGGACCAAGGGAACCGACCCTGTGATTGTCGGCGACACACAGCATCTTCACTTCGGGCGGCGACCGCGCCCAACGTCGTTGGAGCGCTACCGAGTCATTCCACCTGGAGGCAACCGCTTCGACCTTATGGCCAACCGCCCCGACCTCACGCCCGACTGTTGGCTCAACAAGCCGACGGGTACCACCGACGTCATGGGCCGGATGCACTGGGACAAGCCTTCGCCAACCATTCGGACAGAGTTCTTCAAGCCTGAGAAGGGCCGCTACCTCCATCCGAGTGCGCACCGCGTAATCTCGCATCGCGAGGCAGCACGACTTCAGACCTTCCCGGACTGGTACGTGTTCGAAGGGTCGAAGATCCAGATCGCCCGCCAGATCGGCAACGCTGTGCCTCCCCTCCTCGGTGCCGCCATCGCCCACTTCGTCCATGAGCATGCCTTCGGTGCCGACCCGTAGCGGCGATCGTTGGCCTTAGGGTTGCATCCGTGCCTCTCGACGAGCAGTACGCAACGATCGTGGACGCGCTGCCCAGCGACGGTGATGGCCTGGCGGCCGTCGGCCTCGGCATCTGTTGGCCGAACACCTCGCCGTTCAGCGCGGCCACGGAGATCTCCATCCGCGCCGGCGAAACCCTGACCGAGGCAGCGGATCGCCTCAAGCTCCGTTGGTCGCCCCGCTGGCTTGTTGACGCCGGATTCGTCGCCACCGACAAGACCGGAGCGGTTGTCTCGCACCGGAAACCGTCGATCGGCGGGGGACCCATCACCTGGTCGCCCGATGTACGCATGTGTCGTGTCGAGGACCAGGTGCCGAACAGCACACCGGCGGGATCGGCCAGGTATGAGCGCCGGCTCGCCGGGGAAGTTGCCTTGCTCGCACTATGGCATCGTGCAATCGAGGAGAGCGGCGTCGGCGACATGCGCCCGTCGGGGGACATCGTAGGCAACACTCGCGGTGCCAGATTCCGCGACTTCCTCGTGTACGTGCTGAACGCCGGACTGCCGCAGGGCTGGGAGGCCCGGCACGAGGTCTCCTTGACTTCGATCCGCGGACTTCACATGCGTCGTGGAGTAGGCGGCCGCAAGAGCGACATCGTCGTGATCGACGACGGCGGACGGCTCGTCGCCGTCATCTCGTCGAAGTGGACGTGGCGGTCCGATCGGGGGACCGAGGCGGCGCAGATGGTTCCGCTTCGTCAGTTCCGCCCGGACATTCCCTACACGCTGGTGACGGCCGAGTTCTCGCGGGCGAAGGTCGTGGCGAGGGAGAGCGTGGAGGACCGCACGTATCACCTATGTCCCGACTGGGTCGGGGCGTGGCTCGCGATCGGCCAAAGTGACGAGCCGAGGGCCGAGTTCCCGACCTTGGATGACCTAGTTGCCCAGGGCCGGAGCGTGGCCGACAACCTTGGTCTAGCGGGGCTCCCCGACCTGCTCCGAGACCTGAAGGAGTCGGGCACGATTCTGTAAGAAGGTGACGATGGTCCAGCCGAGTGTCCCTGGACGTTCGAATCGCCGGGCGGCGAAACACGCACGCGCCGACGCCGTCACGGCTGCGCCAGGCAGCAGCGAGCGAATGAGTCGACAGGCGACTCGCAACACCGCTCCGGAGATGGAGGTCCGGCGGCATCTTCACGCTGCCGGGCTCCGCTACCGCGTGCACACCAGGCCACTCCCACCGCTCCGGCGGACCGCCGATATCGTCTTCCGGGGGGCCCGGGTGGCGGTGTTCGTCGATGGATGCTTCTGGCACTCCTGCCCCGAGCATGGGACCGCACCGGTCACTAACGGTGAGTGGTGGGCAGCGAAGCTGTCGAGGAACGTCGAGCGCGACGTGGACACCGATCACCAACTGACCGACGCGGGTTGGCTCGTCGTTCGGGTCTGGGAACACGAGGACCCGGTGGTTGCTGCAGAACGGGTGGCGCGGGCCGTTCGCTCCCGGCAGATCTGAGCCCGCCCAGGTCCCGACGGTGTCGGCTCCCGAGGTCTCTGAGACACGATTCCTCGCCTCCTCGAAGTCGACACCACGCGCCCTGCGTGCGCGAACCGATGCCGTTCTTCCGGAGATCGCCTCGGAGCCGAGCCGATCGACCGTGGCAGGCGCCTGCCTGCCCAGATATACCCCTGTATCCCCCATCTCCGAGAGATATGCCAAGATACAGGTTGCATATCAAGGGTGACCCAGATATAGTCCACGCATCGGACAAGCACAAGAGGTGTACGAGATGCCCGAAACCGAGCGCCGCGTAATGCGCATCCCCATCCCGGTGCCCTTGATCCGGGAGATGGACGCCGTGATCCTGCAGGGCATCGGCGGCTACTCGACCCGGGCTGAGTTCATCGTCGATGCGATCCAGGAGCGCGTCCTCGAGCTGTCTGCCGACGGCACCGAGGACGCTGGGCCGCCCCCCGTCGCACCGGTCGCGCACATCACGACCACACGGGTTGCCGAACGGGCGGTGCCCGTCGTCGCCGGTCCGACCCCGGCGCCGACCTCGGCGAGCATGCCGATGACGGCCCTCGCCGCCCCGGAAGACGGATTCGTCGTCACCGAGGACGCCGACCTGAGCCGACCCGAGGGGCGTCCTCTGTTCGGGCTCCACAATCGCGACTACCCATCGCTGTGGGCGCTCTCGAAGCTCGGGGCGATGACCCTCGATCGGCCGGTGCCGATCGAGGACTACTTCACCGAGGTCCTCGAGGAGGCCTGGCGGTTCGGTGAGCTGCTTCTCGCGATCGAGAAGCACACGGGCACCAAGTGCACGGCGCTGTTCCCGACCAACCCCGCGAAGCGCAAGCCCGCCGAGATGGGGTTCCGATCCTTCGCGGTCGGCGACTACCGCACCGACGGCGAGAAGTACGCGACCAACGGCCCGCTGTTCGAGTGGCACCTGATCGGCCTGACCGCAGGCGAACGCAACCGGCCCCTCGCCGGCGTCACCGCCGCTGGATGGGCGCTGCTCGCGGCCGTCACGGGCATCTCGGTCGAAGAACCCCACCCCGCCGACGCCGCCAAGGCTTTCTTCGCCCACCTTGCGGACCGGGCGCCGGCGGACTGGAAGGGCTTCACCGAGGTGATCCGCGCCATCGGACCCGACGGCGCCACCCGCCAGGAGGTCCTCGACCACATGGCGGGCGCCTGGAGCGACTGGACCGAGAACGAGGTCTCCACCAACTCAGCGGGATACATCGCCCGTGCCCGCGAGTGGGGCCTCGTCGAACCCAAGCAGACCAAATCCCACTACCACCTGACCTCGCTCGGCCACGAGCACACGAACGGAGCAGCACGATGAACACCACCAACCACAAGATCGTCAAGGCCGCGCTGGCCGCCCGCACCGTCGACCAAGCCGACGCTGTACAGCAGCTCATCGCCAAGTCCATCGGTACCCGCCACCAGCGGCCGCTCGGCGACACCTGGAACAACCAGGGCATCCTCACCAGCTCCGGCTCCAGCTACGACCACAAGGCCCTCGAAGTCGTCACCAACATGCAGGACGCGGTGCTCGAACTCCGCGCGATCCAGGACTACGGCAGCCGGGCGGCCACGCCGTTCTCCACGCCCCAGGCCGCCGCAACCGCACTCCTCGCCGGGCTGAGCGACAAGGAGCAGGCCGACCTCGCCAGCGTCACCATCGACAAGGCCGAGGCCGGGACCACCAAGAAGCGCGTCACCCTCGTGATGCGCGATCTGGGATGCGGGATCACCGACACCGACGTCCCCCGCGGGATCTTCCGGGTCGGCGCCAAGCACAAGGACGGCATCGACTGGCAGCAGGGCACCTTCGGTCTCGGCGGCGCCACCACTTACCGCAATGCGAAGGCCGTCGTGCTCGTCACGCGTCGTCACCCCACTCTCCTCGATGGCGGGCAACCCGATCAGATTACGGTGGCCGTCGTCCAGTGGGAGCGCCATCGCACCACCACGAACGCCTTCTACCTCGTCACCCACCCGTGGGATGAGGACGACCCGGCCAAGTGGGCGGCAGCGACCCCGTTCTCCGTCCCCGCCGCTGACTTCCCCGACTTCGAGCCTGGCACCCACCTCGCGCTCATCGCGTACGACACCGAAGGCCTAGGCCGGCGCTCCGGAGACGAGAAGTCGTTCGACACCATCCTCAACACCCGTTTGTTCCGGCCGGTGCTTCCCATCAAGTACCGCAACAACATCACCCGGGCCGACCGGGACGAGACCCTTCGCGGTCTCGCCTACCGCCTCGACAACAACCCCGGAAACCCCGGCACCGAGGGATCCGACACGCTGCCCTTCAACCACAAGGGCACCACCTACCAGCTCCCCATCCGGTTCCGCCTGTTCGCGAAACGTGGCGAGAAGGGCGAGCGCCGCAACTTCGTCGCCCACGGACACGCGTTGCTCATCACCTCCAACGGTCAGGTCCACTCCCACTGGACCCCGCAGGACTTCAAGCTCCACACCGAGCTCAACAAGCTCTACGACCGGATCCTGGTCGTCGTCGAGAGCGACGCCCTCCCCATCGAGATCCGCACCGAACTGTTCACGGCCGACCGTGCCCAGCTCGTGCGCATGGCAGTAGCCATGCGCCTGGAGAAGGAGATCGCCGCCTTCCTCAACGAGTGGCCGGCGCTGCGCGACGCCAACAACGCCCTCATCCGCGAGGCCATCACCGGCGACAACAACGACCGGCCGACGATCGCCATCGCCGAGCAGATCGCCCGAGCAGTCAAGGCCAAGGGGTTCTCCCGCAGTGGGACCGGCAATGGCACCGGTGGCGGCCGCGGTCCGAAGCCTCCGGACCCCACCCCACCCGAAGATCTCTACGACGACCCGACTCACTTCGAGGGACCTGAGTCGCTCGAAGCCCAGCTCGGCAAGGTCAAGGGCGTCTACTTCAAGCTGAACGCCAAGGATGGGTTCATCAGCAAGCGCGCCCCGCTCCAGGTCACCTGCGACCACCCCGACATCACCGCCTCGGAGATCACCGTCGGCGAACTCCGCTCTGGACGGGTGCGCGTCTCGGTCGCCGTCCCCGACAACGCCGACCTCGGCACCTACAAGCTCACCGTCGGCATCCCGACGTGGTCCAGGACCTCCGGTGGCCTCGGCCCCCGCTTCGACTGGACCACCAAGATCGAGATCGTCGAGGAGATCAAGCCCAAGCCGACCGGTTCCAAGCCTGGCTCCGGCGACGGCAAGTCCGGCCCCGGCGACGGGGGGCTCGTCGCACTCATCTGGAAGAGCGAGACCGACGACGGCGTCGACGACTGGAGCCCCGCGACGGTCGGTGAGGTCGAGATGATCTCTGGCAAGGCCCTCGCCGACAAGCGCCCCGAATATGCCGAACTGGCCAAGGTCGAAGCGGAGATCCCCACCATCGTCCTCAACCGCACCTACTCACCCCTCAAGGCCTACGTGCAGGCCCGCGCTGCCGAACTCACCGACGAGGGCAAGGAGCAGGCTCGCGAGCGCTACGCCGTCGGTGTCGGGGTCGCTCTTCTCGTGCTCGACCAAGACGCCCGCGAGGCCAAGCGGGCCGGCCAGCCTCTCGACGAGGCCGCTCTCGATGCTGGCCGTCAGGCCGCAGCGCGTGCCGTGCTCAGCGTTATGCCCGCCTACGACCGTCTCGCCAAGGAACTGGAGGACTGACCCTCGGGGCCCTGGGGGCAGGTTGTCGTGGGGCGATCGAGTCGGTAATCCCCTCGGCAATCCACCTCGTGTCACGAGGCCGGATTCGAGGGCACGCGCCGGACCGGGCACCGCACCTGACCTGCTACGACAGCACTCGACATCACCAGACGGACCCGTCGGGAACGCCTACGGATCAGAAGGTTGGGGGTTCGAATCCCTCCGAGCGCGCTTCCTCGATGCCGTGGGACGGCGGGTGTCCCGAGGTATCCCGGGGTCAGGGCAGGGGTAGGGACACCTCCGACTCGGCGGCGGCGAGGACGTCGGCGTAGGACCAGGGGACGGTCTTCATCGTTCCCCC
>QEUP01000012.1 GCA_003577145.1 Acidobacteriota bacterium
TCCATCCTGGAGTTGGCGCCCGAACTACGGCAGGCCCTGCTCTGCCCGGTGGGAGGCACGAGCCAACTGGTGCTGTACCCGCTGGCTGATGCGGTGGCGGCACCGATCGTCGAGGACGGTGGAGGAGGTGTCGAACTGGTCGTCGTCCCTGCCTTCCACGGCGGACTGCTCGACGATCCCGGGATACAGCGGGCGATCACCGCGCACCTCGACCGCGGCACGGTGCCTGACGAGGGGTCGTGGGACCTCGCCGGCACGCTGTTGCATGCCGGCTCGGCCACCTGGCAGGTTCCCGAGCTGCCGCTGACGCTGAACGGCGACTGGGGGGTCACCGACGACGAGGTCAGCTGCTCGGAGATCGAGGTTCGTCTCGCCGAGGTGATGGCGGAACCGTAGTGGCTCTGGACCGCTCGACCGCGC
The DNA here is from genome assembly GCA_003577145.1 of Acidobacteriota bacterium. Lineage (GTDB taxonomy): Bacteria > Actinomycetota > Acidimicrobiia > Acidimicrobiales > Microtrichaceae > ATN2. Next base: position 421 of record QEUP01000012.1, read on the forward strand.
ACGGCGCGATCCGGCGATCCCGAATCCGCATGGGTCAGCCGAGGTCGGGCTCGCCGCAGTGGCGGAGGATGAAGGCGCGGGCCTGGTGCTGCAGGTCGACCGCGGCGTCCCAGCCGGTCCCCGTCGGGTGGATCGGCGTCCCGACCACGACTTGGATCGCCCCACGCCGCACGAAACGGTGTCCCGCTCTGAGCATGGATCGACTACCTCGTAGCGAGACCGGCACCACCGGACAGCGGGCCTCGGCTGCTATCACGAAAGCACCCATGTGAAAGGGGCGGAGGCCGGCCATGCGATCGAGGCCACCTTCGGGAAAGAACACGAGCCTGCGGCCGCTGCTCGCGTCCATGGCGAGACGACGGGTGTCGGCAACGCCCTGCTCGCGATCGGAGCGCTCGACGAACTCGGTGCCGATGCGGCGAAGCAATAGACCGACGACCCGCTTCCGGGCGAAGACCTCGCCCGCGGTGAAGGTGAACGGTCCCGGCAGGCCGGCCACCAGCGCAAAGGCGTCGAGGTAGCTCGGATGGTTGGCCACGATCACGCACGCGTCGCCGGCGGGAACGCGATCGGTGCCGTGGACAGACAGGGGAGTTCCCGAGAGCCTGAGCAATGACCGCGCGGCAAGGCGAACTGTTGCCCAGCGCCAGGAGAGTCGGGGAAGAACCATGACCGCGGCGAACGTCGGCACGATGATCGATGCGAACAAAAGGGAGAAGTAGGCGGAGAACGCCACCGAGGTCACAAGCGCGCGGATCCGTCGCAGCCGGGGCAGGATGCCGGCCCACGCAAATCGCGTCACCTGCCACCAGGGGGCCCGGGGTCGTGCACCCATGCGCCCGCTCTCGTACAGCTCACGGCTCGCTGCCCTGCGGATCTTGCCGCTCGACGTCTTGAGGACCGTCTGCGGTGGGACCAGGACGATCTCATCCGGCGGCGCGCCGAGCAGCTCGTGGGTCACGGCGAGTATCTTGCCCCGCAGCTCGTCGTTCTCGTCGCCCGGCTCGCGCGTCTCGGCCAGGATGACCAGTCGCTCCGTGCCGGAGTCGGCATCGGTCGAGGCGAATACGGCGACGCAACCCTGGCGGACACCGGCTATTCCCCCGATAGCCTCCTCGAGCTCTTGGGGATAGAGGTTCTGGCCGGCTCGGATGACGATGTCCTTCACGCGACCGGTGACGTAGAGCTCGCCATCGACCGTGTAGCCCAGGTCGCCGGCATCGAGCCATGAGCCATGGAACAGCTCCCTGGTCGCCTGCGGATTGCGGTAGTAACCACTGGTGGCGGACGGGCCGCGGAACTCGATCCGCCCCTCCTGGCGGTCGCCCAGCTCGTTTCCCGATTCGTCGACGATCCTCAGCTCGTGGCCGGGGAGCGGGTAGCCACATGCGACGAAACGCAGTGGGTCGTCGTCCCCGGGGGCCGGAACAGCACGTCCGTTCTTCACCATCGCGTCGCGATCGACGCGGTCGATGACGGGACCCCGGTCGAGCGGCGGAGTGGTGAGTCCGACGGTCGACTCGGCCAGGCCGTACACGGGAGTGATTGCAGCCCGATCGAACCCGTAGGGGGCGAACCGTTCGCTGAAGCGCTCGAGGGTGTCGGGGCTCACTGGTTCGGCGCCGTTGAAGGCGATTCTCCAGGAGCTGAGGTCGACGTCTTCGAGTTGGGCTTCGGTGACCTTGCGAACACAGAGCTCGTAGCCGAAGTTCGGCCCGCCGGAGATGGTTCCGCCGTGATCGCTGATCGTCTGGAGCCATCGTGCCGGGCGGGAGAGAAACGTCAACGGCGACATGACGCTCAGCGGCGTGGCCGAGTACAGGCTGGTAAGCCACGCGCCTATCAGCCCCATGTCGTGATATAGCGGTAACCAGCTCACGAAGACCGAGGATGACCCGAGCTCGGCGGCTCGGCCGACACCCCTCACGTTGGCGAGCAGGTTCGCATGCGTGAGCACGACACCCTTCGGATTGCCCGTGCTTCCCGAGGTGTACTGGAGGAGAGCGATGTCGTCGCCGTTCGGCCGAGGTAGGGGACCCACGGAGCCGGACGTGAGCAGCTCCGGCGGTGTGGTCACATCCTTCATGGTCGGGACATGCGAACGGGTCAGCCGACCGAGTCGCTGGGCTTGGGGAACGGTGACCAGCATCACCGCGCCGGCGTTGTCGAGGATGCGCACGTGTCGGTGGAGGTGGTCCTCGAGTTGCGAGGGCCTCGCGGGCGGGTAGATCGGGACGGGGATCGCGCCGGCCAGCAGGATGCTGGCGAAGCTGACGAAGTAGTCGTGTCCGGTGGGAAGCATGAGCGCTACCGGATCGCCGGGAACCACGCCACGGTTGAGCAGCCCCGCGGCTGTCGCTGAGGCACGCTCCATCAGTGCGGCATAGCTCAACTCGGCGTCGATGCCCTCGTCGCCGAGGATGCGGAGATGACAACGGTCAGGATGTGCCGAGACGTGCCACTCGAGGGCTTCGACGAGCGTCGTGGCTGTTTCGGGGGTGGTCTCGGTTGGCAGGGGCCCGACGGCGCGGGGTGTTGCTCTCGGCGTACGCGCTTCCCGGCGGGGAGCCCGCTGCACGACGCCAAGGAGGTCGCCTGGTGTCTCGACCCACTCGAGCACCTCGGTTCCCAGGCTCACCGAGAAGAGATCCTCAAGCCTCACGAGGAGCTCGGCCAGCTCCAAGCTGCTCAATCCCAGCTCTCGCTCCATCTCGCTGTCGAGACGAACCGGCGCCGCCGTGTGGGACGTTCTCAGCTCGGACAGCAGAGCGCTGACCTCGGCCAGCAGCGCCGCTTCGTCCTCGGTTCGGCTAATAGGCATGTGCACATCGCTCGGCAGGTGATCGGCGGGCCAAAGGAGTCGCTCGCCAGGACCGACGAGAGAGCAGGTGTGGGCGCGGGCAAGACTCGGGAGTCATCATCTCGCGGCTCAGACCTCGTTGCACGCGCGATCGTTACCCCAGTGGCCCGCGGCGAACCGGCCCTGGTTCCGGGTTACGCAACTCGGGTACGGCCCGCTACTGTCCAGGTGGCCGACACGCTGGAGGTGACCATGGCCGGACTCAATCTCGGTGACCTGACGGTCAGCAGCCCCGCTTTCGAGCACGGTGGCCGGATCCCCGACGAGCACACCTGCGAGGGTGAGGACGTGTCCCCTCCGCTGGAGTGGTCCGCGGTGCCCGAGGGCACACGCGAGCTGGTGATCATCTGTCACGACCCCGACGCCCCGCTCACCGACGGGTTCACGCACTGGGTTGCCTACGGGATCGCCCCGGACTCGGGAGGCATCGAAGAGGGCGGTGGTCCTCACACCGAAGGGTCCAACGACTTCGGCTCGACTGGCTACGGCGGGCCGGCTCCGCCGCCGGGCCACGGCACTCACCACTACTACTTCCATCTCTACGCCATCGACGCCGAGCTGGGTGCCGGCCCGGGTCTGAGTCGTGACGAGGTGCTCGAGCGCATCGACGAACACATCATCGAGCAAGCTCGCGTCGTGGGCACCTACAGCCGGTAGTTCTGCTCGGCGTTGGTTCGCTGGCGCTCACCGACGCCCGGCTGCGCCGATCCGGTTCTGGTCTGCCCGCTGCTACGGCTTGCGCCTGCGCAGCGTTGACTTTGGCGTTGGTTCGCTGACGCTCACCGACGCCCGGCTGCGCCGTGTCCGGAGTGGAAGGAGAGGCAGGTGCCGGGGCATTATGCACGAATAACTAGATAGCGAAACGAAGATTGCCGGACCAAGGACCCTGTTGTTGACGTTCGAGCCGAGGGAAGATGCGCGAAGTGTTCGACGCATCGATGTGCGCCCGACCCGCATCGCACCAGCTGCCGCTCAAATCGATGTCACTCATCGCCGGCCGCGATTCGGGGTGGACGAGGAGGGATAAGTGGGCCGATTTGTGAAAGTCACGCGGCGTGGCCTGTTCGTGTTGAGTCTCCTTTGCGTCAGCGGAGGGCTGTTCCTCACCCAGGCGACGGCTCAGGGCAGCGGGAACGTCGGGGAGGGCGAGGACCTCTTCACGGGCGCGCAGCCCTTGGAGAACGGCGGGCCTCCGTGCATGGCGTGTCACAGCGCCGGGGACATGGCAGCCCTCGGGGGCGGCCAGCTCGGTCCCGATCTCACCCCCGCCTTCGACAAGTACGGAGGAGCGCAGGGGTTTGCCGCCACCCTGGGCAGTTTGCCGTTCCCGACGATGCAGCCCGTGTTCGGACCCCGCCCGCTGACCCCTGCCGAGCAGGACGACCTGCTGGCCTTCTTCGAGCAGGCCAGCGTCGAGAAGCGCTCGGGCAACGCAACCCTGACCCTCTTCTTGTGGGGGGTGGGTGGCGCCGTCGTCCTGTTGGTACTCGCAGGCCTTGTCTGGATGCGGCACCTGAACGGTGTTCGCAAGCCGATGGTGGCCCGCAGCAAGCGAACCTCTTGAGCCTGGAAAGGAATCGTTGTGGGCTGGATTCAGGATCTGGTCAATCCCAAGCGACGTGATTGGGAGGACTTCTACCGCAACAGATGGCAGCACGACCGGACGGTTCGCAGCACCCACGGCGTGAACTGCACCGGTGGCTGCTCCTGGGAGGTGTTCGTCAAGAACGGCGTCATCACCTGGGAGATGCAACAGACCGATTACCCGCTGCTCGAGTCGGGGCTGCCGCCGTACGAGCCTCGAGGCTGTCAGCGGGGGATCTCCGCGTCCTGGTACGTGTACAGCCCGATCCGGGTGAAGTTCCCGTACATGCGCGGAGCGCTCATGGACATGTGGCGCAAGGCCAAGGCCGACCACCCCGATCCGGTCGAGGCGTGGGCGTCCATTGCCGAGGACGACGAGAAGCGAACCCGCTTCCAGCGCGCCCGCGGCAAGGGCGGGTTCCGCCGCTCGACCTGGGACGAGGTGTCCGAGTTGGTCGCCGCCTCCCTCCTGTACACCGCCCGCAAGTGGGGGCCTGACCACATCTTCGGGTTCTCACCGATCCCGGCGATGTCGTACCTGTCCTACGCCGCCGGCTCGCGCTTCTTGCAGCTCTTCGGTGGCGTGAACATGAGCTTTTACGACTGGTACGCCGATCTGCCCAACGCCTTCCCCGAGATGTGGGGCGACCAGACCGACGTCTGTGAGAGCGCCGACTGGTACAACTCGAAGTACATCATCTCGATGGGCGCGAACCTCAACATGACCCGAACCCCCGACGTGCACTTCGTCTCCGAAGCGCGCCACGAGGGGGCGAAGTTCGTCGTCATCGCACCCGACTTCAGCCAGGTCGCCAAGTACTCCGACTGGTGGATCCCGATCCAAGCGGGACAGGACACCGCCCTGTGGATGGGTGTCAACCACGTGATCCTCAAGGAGTTCCACGCCGACCGGCAGGTGCCGTACTTCATCGACTACCTCAAGCGCCTGACCGACAGCCCGCTCCTCGTGGAGCTGATGCCGACTTCCGACGGGTACAAGCCGGGTCAGTTCCTGCGGGCCAACCGGGTGGCCCGTTACGCCGACACCGAGAACGGTGACTGGAAGATGCTGCTGCACGACGCCACCAGCGGCGAGGTGCGCGCACCCAAGGGCACCGGCGGGCACCGCTGGCAGGAGAAGAAGGGCCAGTGGAACCTCAAGATGGAGGACGAGCTCGACGACTCGCCGCTCGACCCCGACCTCACCTTCCTCGAGCGCCACGACGAGGTGCTCCAGGTCGACTTCTGGGAGTTCGCCGAAGGCAACACCTTCCGGCGCGGTGTGCCGGTTCGCTACGTCGAGACGTCCGGCGGCCGGGTGCCGGTGGCAACCGTCTATGACCTGTTGATGGCCCAGCACGGCGTAGGCCGCGGCCTACCGGGTGACTACCCGGAGGGCTACGACGACGAGGACGCGCCATACACCCCTGCCTGGCAGGAGAAGTACACCGGCATCGGGCGCGACACCGTCACCCGCCTGGCCCGTGAGTTCGCCAAGAACGCCGAGGACACCAAGGGCAAGTCCATGGTGATCATCGGCGCCAGCATCAACCACTGGTACAACAACAACCTCTCGTACCGGGCGCCCATCACCGCCCTCATCCTCTGCGGCTGCCCGGGCGTCAACGGCGGGGGGATGAACCACTACGTCGGCCAGGAGAAGCTGACGCTCGTGGCGCCCTGGACCAGCATGGCGTTCGCCCTCGACTGGCAGAAGCCGCCGCGTCTGCAGCAATCGCCCACCTGGCACTACGTCAACAGCGACCAGTGGCGCTACGAGGGCGACTTCACCGACTACGCGCCGATCCCACCCGAGACGAAGTGGGCGAAGGGCCACGCCATGGACCTCGAGACGGCGGCGGTCCGCAAGGGCTGGATGCCCTACTACCCGCAGTTCAACCGCAACTCACTCGACCTCGTCAAGGAGGCCGAGGCCGCCGGCGCCAACACCGACGACGAGATCGTCGGCAAGGTCGCCGACCAGCTGCGCGACGGCTCGCTCGACTTCGCGGTGCACGACCCCGACGCGCCCGAGAACTGGCCACGGGTCTGGATCATCTGGCGGGGCAACGCCATCCAGTCCAGTGCCAAGGGCCACGAGTTCTTCCTCCGGCACTATCTCGGCACCCACGACAACATCATCGCCGAGGAGCACGCGAAGGGGAAGGTCGAAAGCGTCGAGTTCCGCGAGCCCGCACCCCGGGGGAAGATGGACCTCGTCGTCGACCTGAACTTCCGCATGGACACCTCAGCGCTGTACTCCGACATCATCTTGCCGTCGGCGTTCTGGTACGAGAAGAACGACCTCAACACCACCGACCTGCATTCCTTCGTCCACCCCCTGGGAGCGGCGGTGCCGCCGGTCTGGGAGTCGAAGACCGACTGGGAGATCTTCAAGGTCCTCGCTGCCAAGGTCAGCGAGCTCGCTCCCACGGTCTTCTCGGGCCCGCAAAAGGACATAGTGTCGAGCCCCCTCGCCCACGACACGCCCGACATGCTCGCCCAGACCCAGCCACTCGACTGGAAGAAGGGCGAGTGCGAGCTGATTCCCGGCAAGACCGCCCCGCACCTGCGCATCGTCGAGCGTGACTACGAGAACCTCTACAACCGGTTCACTTCCCTCGGTCGTCAGGTGCGCGAGGACGGCATCACCGGCCACGGGATGAAGATCCCCATCGCCGAGTTCTACGACGAGTTGCTCGAGAACCCGACCGGGGGCTCACCCGACCCGCGCCACGGCCGCTGCATCACCTGGGGAGGCCAGCGCTACCCGAGCCTCGAGGACGCGCTCGACACCTGCAACATGCTGTTGCACCTCGCTCCCGAGACCAACGGCGAGGTGTCATACGCCGGCTTCAAAGCCGAGGAGGAGCGGGTGGGCCTCCCGCTGGCCGACATGGCCGAGAACGTGCGCGACGTGCGCATGACCTTCCTCGACATCACGCGACAGGTGAGGCGCACCCTAATCAGTCCCTGTTGGTCGGGGATGGTCAACCAGGGTCGGGCCTACGCCGCGTGGACGATGAACGTGGAGCGGCTGCTCCCGTGGCGCACGCTGACGGGCCGCCAGGGTCTCTACGTCGACCACCCCTACTATCTCGACTTCGGCGAGCACCTGCCCACCTACAAGCCCAAGCTCGACCCGGTGAAGACCCGCGACATCGTGCACAGCCAGGTGGACGACAAGTCGCTCGTCCTCAACTACATCACCCCTCACGGCAAGTGGAACATCCACTCGACCTACAAGGACAACCACCGGATGCTCACGCTGTCGCGGGGCATGGATCCGATCTGGATCAACGACAAGGACGCCGCGCGGGTCGGCCTCGTCGACAACGACTGGGTGGAGGTCTACAACGACAACGGCGTGGTGGTGACCCGTACCGCGGTGAGCGCACGGGTCCAACCCGGTACCTGCCTCTACTACCACGCTGTGGAGCGCACCATCTACGTACCGAAATCCCAGCAACGAGGCGGTCGGCGCGCCGGGGGTCACAACAGCCTCACCCGCACTCGCATCAACCCGGTGCTGCTCGCCGGTGGATACGCCCAGTTCAACTACGGGTTCAACTACTGGGGCCCGATCGGCATCTTCACCCGGGACACCTACGCCGTCGTCCGCAAGCTGGAGAAGCTCGAATGGTGACTCCTCGCAGCAGCAACCATCCCGAACGGAGCGAATGAAGATGGATATTCGTGCTCAGGTGTCGATGGTGTTCCACCTGGACAAGTGCATCGGCTGCCACACCTGCAGTATCGCCTGCAAGAACATCTGGACCGATCGCAAGGGCACCGAATACATGTGGTGGAACAACGTCGAGACGAAGCCGGGTACCGGCTATCCGACGTTGTGGGAGGACCAGGAGAAGTACCGGGGCGGCTGGGAGAAACGCAACGGCAAGCTCGTCCCCAAGCTCCAGGGGCGGGGCCGGACACTGGCCAACCTCTTCCACAACCCCTACCTCCCCACGATCGACGACTACTACGAGCCCTGGACCTACGAGTACGACCACCTCTTCAGCGCCCCCGAGGGTGACGACCAGCCGACCGCTCGTGCCGTCTCACTGATCACCGGTGACTACATGGAGATCGAGGCCGGTCCCAACTGGGACGACGACCTGGGTGGCTCCCCGATCTATGCAGCCAACGACCCGAACCTCGAAGCGGTGAGCGACGAGGACCGCGAGCTGCTCAACGAGTTGGAGCGGGTCGTCTTCATGTACCTGCCCCGGATCTGCAACCACTGCGTCAACCCTGGCTGCGTGGCGGTGTGCCCGGCTGGGGCTCTGTACAAGCGGGGCGAGGACGGCATCGTGCTCGTCAGCCAGGACAAGTGCCGCGCCTGGCGCATGTGCATCTCGGGCTGCCCCTACAAGAAGGTCTATTACAACTGGAACACCGGCAAGTCCGAGAAGTGCATCCTGTGCTACCCACGGCTCGAGACCGGCCACGCTCCGGCATGCTTCCATTCGTGTGTAGGGCGGATCCGCTACCTGGGCCTGATCCTCTACGACGCCGACCGCATCGTGGAGACTGCTTCGGTCCCCGACGATGAGTTGGTCCAAGCGCATCGCCGGCTCATCCAGGACCCGAACGATCCAGAGGTCATCGCCAACGCCAAGGCCAACGGGATCACCGATGCCCAGCTGGCGTCCGCGCGGATATCGCCGGTCTACCGCTTCGTCAAGGAGTGGGAGCTGGCGCTGCCCCTGCACCCGGATTTCAGGACGCTGCCCAGCCTGTTCTACGTGCCACCCATGCTGCCGGTGCAGGCCCACATCAAGGACAACTCCTACGATGTCGACGAGGTTGGTGCCTCGTCGCTGGCCCCATTGCTCAGCTCACTCGAAGGCGCAAGGGTCCCCATCAAGTACCTGGCCAGCCTCATGGCGGCGGGCAACGAGGAGGTCGTCGAGGCCGTCTACCGCAAGCTCATTGCCGTGAGGGTCCACATGCGGTCTCAGAAGGTGGGCGACATCACCGAGGCCGAGGCCAAGGAGGCGCTCGATGTGGGAGGGCTCGACACCGACACCGCCGAGGCGATCTTCCGCCTGACTGCCCAGCCGACCTTCGACGAGCGCTTCGTGGTACCGCCGATGGGGCGCGAGATGGCGATCGAGCCCACCGAGGACCCGTTCCGTGAGAAGCGCGAGACCGGGTTCGGGTACCGCACCGCTCCCGAGCGGAGGTGGTGAGCAGCATGGAGGCACCTGGTCACACCCGCCGCATGCTCGGGCTCTTCGCCGACCTGCTGGAGTACCCCGAATGCGTCCCCACGTCTGCGGCCGGCTCATGCGCTGTCATCGTCGAGGGTCTCGATCCGGGCATCGCCGCCGATGTGGAGGTCTTCGCTGCAGCGATCGAGCCGTACGACACGGGTTCGCTGCAAGAGCTCTACACCCAGACCTTCGATCTCGAGGCCACCTGGCACCCCTACCTCGGCTACCACCTCTTCGGTGAGACCTATCAGCGCAGCGTGTTCCTCGTGGAGCTCAAGGAGCGCTACGAGCGACACGAATTCGAGGTCGAGACCGAGCTACCGGACCACCTCCCGGTGGTTCTTCGCTTCCTGTCGGTCTGCGACGACGACGGTCTGCTCGAAGAGATCGTCACCGAAGGGCTCACCCCGGTCCTGGAGAAGATGCTCGGCGCCAAGAAGGAGGGCGTCGACAAAGAAGAGGTCGACAAAGAAGAGGCTGTCGACGAGGAGACCGAGCGGCCCGCCGAGTCAGAGGCAGAACCCGAGGAAGCCACCGCCGACGGGCCGGCCGTAGCCGCTGATCCGGGCGATGACGGGCAGCAGGAGCCGCCCCAGCCCTACAGGGTCCTGCTGGGGGCACTCCTTGCCGTGCTGCACGAGATCTACGGACCATCCCGACTGGAGGAGATCCGCGACCCGGAGCCCTATGGCCCGTCGCTGATGGAACAACCACCCTGCCAGCCGACGATGTCGTCCGACGGAACACCAGTCAGGTTGAGGGCTTGAGGAGCGTGTCGAGATGCTAGATCAGTTCCTGCTAATCGCCATCCCCTACATGGCGGTGCTACTCGCGGTGCTGGGGGGGCTCTACCGCTACTACAGCGACCGGTTCTCGTACTCCAGCCAGTCGTCGGAGTTCCTCGAGAGCCGCACGCTGTTCTGGGGGTCGGTGCCGTGGCACTACGGCATCATCATCATCCTCCTCGCCCACCTGCTCGTCTTCTTGTTGCCGGGGTTGTGGAAGGGGATAATCGGCGAGCCTTCCCGCCTCTATGTCTTCGAGGTGATGGGGTTCTCCTTCGCCCTGTTGACGATCATCGGGCTCAGCGCGCTCATCGTCCGTCGCTTCAGCTTCCGCCGGATCATGATCGTCACCTCGCCGATGGACTGGCTGCTGCTCGCCCTGCTGCTCGCCCAGGTGGTGCTCGGCGCCTACGTCGCCCTCTTCTACCGCTGGGGGGCCGAGTGGGGCGCCTACAAGGCTGCACCATGGCTGGCTTCGCTGGTGAAGTTCCAGCCCGACATCGGCAACGTCGCCACCCTTCCCTGGATCGTGAAGCTCCACCTGATCGGTGGCTTCCTGATCATCGCCATCTTCCCCTTCACGCGCCTCGTCCACCTCGTCACCTTCCCCCTCTCGTACCTGTGGCGTCCGCGCCAGGTCGTCATCTGGAACCGCAAGAGGGAGAAGGTGCGGATCAAGGCCTGACCTCGGAGAGGAGGCGGGCCCTGGAAGCCCGCTCCCTACGACACGCCCCCCTCACAGATGAGCACACCCCCCGCCGCCGACGAGCGGCCCCCCAAGCTCCTCGACTTCAGCCAGGAACGGATCAGGGTGCTCCACTTCACGTGGATCGCCTTCTTCATGACGTTCTACGTCTGGTTCAACATGGCGCCGCTCACCACGACCATGCTGGACTCGGAGGAGTGGCTGACCGAGGACATGATCAAGGTCCTGTTGATCTGCAACGTCGCCCTCACCATCCCGGTCCGCATCGTCGTCGGCGCGCTGGTCGACCGCTTCGGTTCGCGGATCGTGTACTCCGCCCTGATGTGCTTGATGGCCATCCCCACCGTGGCCTTCGCGTTCGGCAACAGCTTCATGCAGCTCGTGATCTCCAGGCTGGTGCTCGGATCGATCGGCGCGGGCTTCGTGATCGGCATCAAGATGGTCGCCCAGTGGTTCCCACCCAAGTACATCGGCCGAGCTGAGGGCTTCTACGGAGGGTGGGGCAACTTCGGTGCCGCCGCCGCCGCCATGACCCTCCCCTGGATCACGCTCACCGTGATGGATGAGTGGTTCGGGCTCGACGACGACTCCTGGCGCTGGGCTTTGGCTGCCAACGCGGCGGTGCTGTTCGCCTACGGCGTCCTCTACTACTTCCTGGTCAAGGACACGCCCGAGGGCAAGGAGCTCCCCAAGGCCAAGAAGACCGAACCCATGATGTGCAGTTCCTACGGGGACCTCGCCCAGTACCTGGTCTGGTCGTTCCCTCTCGTCGGGGCTTTGGGCCTGCTCGCCTGGCGCATCAGCGACGTCGACGTCAACGGGAAGCCGTTCCTCTCCTCCACGACGCTGTGGGTCATCTACGCGGCCCTGGCGTTGATCTACGTCGCGCACGTCATCAAGACGCTGCACCTCAACCTTCCCTACCTGCGCCGCGGCGTACCGGAAGGCGAGAAGTACCACTGGGGTAGCGTTGCCGCCCTCAACAGCACCTACTTCGCCAACTTCGGCGCCGAGTTGGCGGTCGTGTCCATGCTGCCCGCCTTCTTCGAGACGGTCTTCAAGCCGCTCACCAACGATTCGGGCTCACCGCTCGTCACCGCCACTGTCGCGGGGGTGCTGGCTGCTTCCTTCCCGTTCATCAACCTGGTGGCCCGTCCCCTCGGTGGGCTCCTCTCGGACAGAATGGGCCGTCGCAAGCACACCATGCTGATCTACATGTTCGGGATCACCGTCGGATTCGTGCTCATGGGCTTCATCGGCAAATGGGGGCCGGTCGTCGACGGCGAGCGCAGCGTGCTGCCCACCTCCGCCACGCTGTGGTGGGTGGTGATCTCGGTGGGCTTCGCGCTCTTCGCCTCAGTCTTCGTGCAGGGCGGCGCGGGTGCGACCTTTGCGATCATCCCCATGGTCAACAAGCGGATGACCGGCCAGATCGCCGGGATGGCCGGTGCCTATGGCAGCATCGGCGGGGTCGTCTACCTGGTGGTCTACTCCCTCGTCGACGCCAAGACGTTCTTCTACATCCTCGCCGGGGGCGCGCTGGTCAGCTTCACGATCACCCTGCTCATGTTGCGAGAGCCGGAGCGATCCTTTGCGGAGAGCCTCGACTACGAGGTGACGCCTGCCGGCCACGCAGGAGCTGAGCCCTCCAGTACCGCCGAACCGGCGCCTCAGGACACGTAGCGCGGCCGGCCCCCAACGGCATGGTCGTGACGAAAGGCCCACGATGACCGAGACACAACAGCAGCCGAAGTCAGGCTCGACCTGGCTCGAGCACTGGGATCCCGAGGACCAAAGCGAGTGGGATGCCAACTGCAAACCGGTGGCGTGGCGGACCCTGACGATCACCACCGCCAACCTGACGATGGCGTTCGCGGTGTGGTTCGTGGTCAGCGCGCTCGTCGTGAAGCTCGGCGATGTCGGCTTCGATCTCAGCACCAGCCAGCTCTTCTGGCTGGCAGCCATGCCCGGCTTGGCGGGCGGGACCTTCCGCATCATCCACACCTTCATGGTCCCGATCTTCGGGACCCGTCACGTGGTCACCGTGGGCGCTCTCACGCTGCTGCTGCCTCTCGTCGGATGGTTCTTCGCGGTGCAAAGCGACGACACCCCCTACCCGGTCTTGTTGCTGCTCGCCTTCCTGGCAGGCGTCGGCGGTGGGTGCTTCTCGTCGTTCATGCCCAGCACCAGCTTGTTCTTCCCCAAACGGCTCCAGGGCACTGCTCTCGGAATACAGGCCGGGGTGGGGAACTTCGGCGTCAGCCTCGTGCAGTTCGCCACACCCTGGATAATCGGCTTCGCCCTGGCCGGATCTCTCCTCGGTGGGCCCCAAGAGCTCGAAGAGAGCGGCAAGGACGTCTGGCTCCAGAACGCAACGTTCATCTGGATCCCGGTAGTGGCTGTGCTGGCGGTGTTGGCCTGGTTCGGCCTCAAGAGCGTCCCCGTGCGGGCGAGCTTCCGTGAGCAACTCGACATCTTCGGGAACGCCCACACCTGGTGGATGACATCGCTGTACATCATGACGTTCGGCTCGTTCGCGGGGTTCTCGGCATCGTTCCCGCTGCTCATCAAGGAGCTCTACGGCGACTTCCCTGACGCGCCCGACCCGTTGAGGTACGCCTTCCTGGGGCCGCTGGTGGGCTCGACCATGCGAGTGCTGGCAGGTCCGCTCTCGGATCGCTTCGGCGGGTCGAAGGTGACAGTCGTCTCCTCGATCGGCTTGCTCGTCTGCGCCATCGGTGTCACCTCCGCCACGGAGCCGACCTCGGTCGATTCATTCCCGCTGTTCGTGGGCTGGATGCTCGGCCTGTTCTTCTTCTCGGGCATCGGCAACGCCTCGACATACAAGCAGATGCCGATGATCTTCCCGGCCCGCCAGGCGGGTGGCGTGCTGGGCTGGACCGCGGCGATCGCCGCTTACGGGCCTTTCGTCTTCTCGGTCCTCATCGCCTGGGCAATCGGTGCCAGCGCCTCGGGGTCGCCGAACATGTTCTTCTACGGGATCGCCGTCTTCTACGCCATCAACATCTTCATCAACTTCTGGTTCTATGCCCGACCGAACGCCCCGCACCCCTGCTGAGGGGTAGAGCTGCGAGCAAGGGCGCGAGGAGGTCACACGTCATGGCATTCGAGCGAATCCTCGCAGGAACAGACGGGTCACGCGGGGGGGAGGCTGCTACCAGGGTGGGCGGCGAGCTGGCGCGAGCCTTTGGCGCCGAGTTGATCCTCGTACACGTCGTGCCGATGCCACCGCTGGTGTACGGGGTCGACCAGGCCATCTCCGACGAGCTGAACGAGTACCTCGAGCAAGAGGCGCGCGAGGTCATGGCCCGGGCGGGGGAGATACTGGGGGAGTCGGGGGTGGACTACGAGCAGGTCGTGCAGCCGGGCCGCGCTGCAGACGTGCTGCTCGACATCGCCGAGGAACGCAAGGTCGACATGATCGTCGTCGGGCATCGTGGGCTGGGTTCCGTGAAGCGCTTCGTGCTGGGTTCGGTCTCGTCGAAGCTGTCCCACGCCGCCCAGTGCGCCCTCGTGCTGGCACCCGTTCCTCAGGACGGCGAGACTGACACCCACATCGTGTAGTAGCCCACGGCGGCGGGGCACCTACCCGGGAAGCACGGGGGGTTGTGTCATGGACATCTCACGGCTCGAGGGCATCGTTGCGATCCTCCCGACCCCACTTGCGCCGAACGGAGCCATCGACGAGCCCGCTCTGCGGCACCTGGTCGAGTTCGGCGTTGAACAGGGCATGGACGGGCTGGTCGTGCTGGGCTCCAACGGCGAGTTCCCCTACCTGAGCTTCGAGGAGAAGCGGGAGGTGATGGGGATTGCCGCGGAGACCGCGGCGGGGCGGATACCGGTGATCGGTACCGCTTCGGCAGCGGGCACCGATCAGGCCGTCGCCCTTGCCCGGGCGGCCGACGACGCTGGCTGCGACGCGGTGATGGCGGCGGTCCCGGCCTACTTCGAGATCGGCGCGGACGAAGTCGTGTCGCACATGGAGACGCTGGCGAGCGAGGGGGATGTGCCGGTCTTCTTCTATCACTTCCCCGAGGTGACCGGCGTGGAGCTGTCGCCGGCCGAGATAGCGCAGGTCGCAGCGGTGCCAGGTGTGGTCGGCGCGAAGATCACCGTCGTCAACTCGACGTTCCAGCGTGAGGTGATCGAAGCCACCCGACCAAGTGATTGGCAGGTCTTCAGCGGCACCAGCTTCCTGCTCGCCAGCTGTGTCGAGGCGGGCGGAGCCGGAGTCTTCTGCCCGTTGCCGCTCCTCGGTCCGGCGGCCGTGCGTGAGCTGTGGGTAGCGCTCCGCGACGGCCGCCGCCAACGAGCCGAAGCCCTTCAGGCCGATCTGCTCCGGGCGATTCCTTTGATGAGCGGCATCGACGCGCCGGTCGAGCAGCTGATCGACGGGTTCAAGCTTGCTGCGCACGGCCCGTTTGGCGGATCTGGGACCAGGCCAGCGCCTTCCCAAGGCCTGCTGAAGGCGGCGCTGCGGCTCTGCGGGCATCCTCTCGGGCCGACCGTCAAGTCGCCGTGTCGTGAAGCCGGCGAGGAAGAGGTCGCTCTCCTGGAACGGACGCTGCACGAGCTGGGCTGGGTGAACGGATCGTGATGCGGGAAGCGGTGAGCGGGTGGCAGCGGAGCTGATCGAACGGCTGTGACCATGAGCTCGGGAGCGTCACACGGCCATGACCCGGGTGGGGACGAGCCCGGACAGCCCATAGCCGGCGAGGAGCGGGACCTCGAGGAGGAGCGAGGCGAGTTCGGGTTCCGGCAGCTCCTGACGTTGCGTCCCAGTTGGGTCCAGATCGCCTTCCTGGTCTTGCTCACCGTGTTGGCCATCGGGCCGTTCGTCGCTCTCGTCGTGGTCCTGCACACACCGCAGAGCTCGACGAGCGATCTCGTCGAGGGCCCGTCACCGCCCGCGGACGGTCTCGAGTTGGAGGCGACGGCCAACGGCGTGAACGCAGTCGGCGGCGAGTTGAGCGTCCTGTTGGTGCTCGAGCCCCAGCCCGGCTTGCTGAGCAAGAACGGTCTCACAAGAGGTCTGGAGCTGCGGGTCAACGATGTGCGCGGCGAGACCACCTACACCTTTGCCGAGGGGGAGCCGGTCTCCGGTGTCCAGGTCTCGCTGTTGCTGGCCGACGGCGCCGTCACGCAGTACCCGTTCGACAGCTACCACTCGACGCTGATCTACAACGTCGTGTACACCGACGCCGACGACGGTGGTGAACGACCGCAGGTCTCCCTGAGCGTGCGGTCCTCGGTGACGGACTTCAAGGTGAGGGCATCGGTCGCTTCCGGTGACGTAGGTCCCTTCAATGTCGTCGATTTCGAGATAGAGCGGAACACGAGCACCACGGTCTACTCGATCGGCATCATGGCGCTGATGTGGGGTCTGGCGATCACGGGGGTCCTGATCTCCTGGGCGATCGTCATCTGGAGGGTGGAACCACCCATCTGGGTCTACGCCTACTTCGTCGGTGTCCTGTTCGCTCTTCCTCCCCTGAGGAACTCGCTTCCGGGGAGCCCCCCACCTGGCGCGGTCGTCGACTTCGTGTCGTTCTACTGGTCGATCGCAATAGTGGGCGCGGCCATGCTGCTCGTGGTCGGCGTCTGGATCCGGAACGCGCGGGCCCATCGGCGTCGTCGCCAGGCCTAGTCCCGGACCCGGATTGGGCTCAATCGAGTCGGATTCGTTCCCGGTAACGCGGGATCATGGCCAGCCAATTGAGCTCGTGACGGATCCGGGACTGGAGAGCCTCGGCGGGTCGCGGTTCGCCGTGGACTATGAAGACGCCGTCCGGATCTCGGTCCGCGGTACGGAGCCATTCGACCAGCTCATCGCCGTCGGCATGGACGGAGAGCCCGTCGAACTTGACGACCTCGGCCCTGACAGGCACGTACCGGCCCAGCATCTTGACGTGAGCGGCGCCGTCTGCGAGCGTCCGGCCTCTGGTGCCGGCCGCCTGGAATCCGACAAGGGCAACAGCGTTGCGGCGATCCGGCAGCATGGCCTTGAGGTGGTGGACGACCCTTCCGCCGGTGGCCATCCCGCTGGCGGAGATGATCACCGAGGGGTAGCGGGGACGGTTGAGCTCGATCGAGTCCTCCACGTCGCGCACCTCCACGAGGGTCCCGGTGTCGAAGGGGTCGCCGCCGTCGAGGCAGTCGGCTCGAACTTCAGGTGATCGACGGGCCAGGGCTCGGCGGTACGCGCCCAGCGCGGCCAGCGCCATGGGGCTGTCGACGTAGACGGGGAGCTGGGGGGTAGTTCCGCTTTCGAACATCTGACGCAGGCGGAAGAGCACGACCTCTGTCCTGTCGACTGCGAAGGCGGGGATGATGACCGAACCCCCCCGCTCGGCGGTTCGGGTGATTAGCCCCGCGAGGTCGTCGCCGAAATCGTCTCGAGGGTGGCGTTGATCGCCGTAGGTGGACTCGATGACGATGAGATCAGCGGCTCCCACCGGCTCGGGCGGTTTCAGGACGGGATGCGTGGGACGGCCGAGGTCGCCGCTGAACACGATCCGTCGTTCGGTGGGTCCGTCGATCTCCATGGTGATGGTGGCCGCCCCGAGGATGTGGCCGGCGTGGCGGAAGGTCATGGTCAGGCCGGGAGCGATCTCCTGGGGTTCGGAGAACCTGCTCCGCGCCAGTTGTCGAAGTGAGGCGCGTGCGTCTTGTTCCGTGAAGAGCGGTAGCGCCGGCCGGTGCTTCGAGAAGCCTTTGCGGTTGGCGTAAGCGGCTTCCTCCTCCTGGAGATGCCCGGCGTCAGGCAGGACGATCCCGCAGAGCTCGGCGGTGCCGTCAGTGACGTGAACCGGTCCGGCGAACCCTCCCCGGCAGAGCCTCGGCAGGTAGCCGCAGTGATCCACGTGAGCATGCGTGAGGACGACGGCGTCGATCGATGACGGGTCGATCGGGAGTGGGTCCCAGTTGCGGAGGCGGTACTCCTTCAGACCCTGGTACAGGCCGCAGTCGACGAGCACCCTCGCTGCTGGGGTTTCCAACAGGAAGCGGCTGCCGGTGACGGTGCGGGTTGCTCCGAGGAAGCTGAGCACCGGAGCCGAGGGTTCCGACGTCACGACCCCCCCTTCTTCCCGACGGTCGTGACCTCTGGGTCGTTGTCCGACATCGCCGAGCATCGGGCCGCATGCATGCCCCTCGAGAGTGCGGCACCGAGGAGGAGGACGACGCAAAGCGCCGGAACCCAGTCACCGAAGCGGACGTAGGGTGTGCGGCCGGTCGCCAGCGGGACTTCCGCGACGTAGGTGCCGGTTTCGTCGTTGTCGAACCACGCTAGGCGGCTGCCGTGGGAATCGAAGATCGCGGAGGTGCCGCTGACCGCTGCGTGAACGACCGGACGACCGGATTCCACCGCCCGGAGGGCGGCAAGGCTGGCGTGCTGAGCCTGAGCCCACGATCCCTGGAAGGTGGTTGTCGCGGTCTGCAGCACCAACAGGTCCGTTCCGCGGCTCGCGAGTTGGCGCGAGAGATCGGGGAAAGCTGACTCGAAGCAGACCAGCGGCCCGAGCCGGATGTCGTCGGCTTCCAGAACCACCAGGTCTTCTCCTCGCTGCCGGTCCTCCTCGGGGGCGTCGGTCAGTGAGCTCACCCAACCGAGGAGGGGTCGGAGTGGAACGTATTCGCCGAAGGGCACGAGGCGCATCTTGTCGTAGCGGTCGGCCACTCCAGCGGAGTCGATCAGGACCGAGCTCTTGTAGATCCCGCCTTGCCCTCGGCGTGCATCGACGTTGACCAGAAGTGGAGCACCGACCTCGCGGGACAGCCGTGCCAGCTCGTCTACCCACGGCTGGTCAGGATCGGGGTCGTAGGCGACGCTGCTCTCACCCCACATGACGAGGTCGACGTTGGTGCCGTCTAGCTGGGAGGTGAGGCCGATGTTGGCGTCGAGGCGCTCCTGTGGCCCGCGCACGTTGCCCGGCTGCACGCCAGCGACACGTACCCACGCCGTCACGTCGGGGGCGGGTCGGCTCGCGCCGTAGACGAAGCTGGCGCTGACGATGGCTGTGGCGGCTGCTAGTGCCGAGATGCGCCGACGGCTGGCAATGCCGGGAAGCAGGGCGGCCGCCAGGAGGACGTTGACCGCCACGAGCACGAAGCTCACTAGCCAGACCCCGCCCAGCGAGGCCGTCGCGAGCACTTCGGTGTTGTTCCACTGGGAGGCACCGAGGAGCCCCCACGGTCCGCCCAGCTTCTCCCAGGAGCGGACGAACTCGGCGGTCACCCAAGCGCTGGGTACGAGCAGCGCGGCGGCGCCGAGCCGGCGCCCTGTGAGACGCGACGGCCGCAGAAGTGACCAGGCGAGCAGACCGCATGGGATCCACAGGAGCCCGAGAGCCAGCGCCAGCAGCGGCGTGAAGAGGAGTGTCTTGTAGACGATCCAGTGGTGCATCGCGATGAAGAAGCCGGCGCCGCCCAGCCAGGTGAGGATGCCGGCTTCGCGACGGCTGGCGGCCGTGCAGACCAGCATCAAGAGGGGTACGAGGCCGACGAAACCCAGCAACCAGGCGCTCGCTTCGGGGAAACCGAGGGAGGCTATGGCACCGAGGGCGATCGCCAGGGCTCTGCGCGACCAGCGGGACACCGGTCCGGGCCGGAAGGCCGGGGCGGGATCGTGCGGCCCGGCAGGGCTGGGTGTGCTGTAGCTCGCGGCCGGTGTGAAGGGCCAGGTCCGGCCGGCGCGGGCCAGCGCTAGCCCCGCGAGCAGGAAGGCAAGGGCGAGCCACCACAGCAGTTCCGACGCTCGCTGGGGTGACCAGAGTGGAACCAGCGTCAGCCCAGCGAGGACGAAGGCGAGGTTGTACAGCAGGTCGTAGACCGCGAATACGCGACCTCGTACAAGGTCGGGGCTCGCCTCTTGGACCAGGGCGTCGACGTTGATCTTGAGGACCTGGAACGCGAACGCGGTCAATCCGACACCGACTACCAGCACCGTGACGTTGGTGAGGAAACCGGCTACCGAGGCAGCCAGGGCGCCTACGAGGAAGGCGAGCGGGAGGAGCGCACGGGGCTGGTAGCGGGAAGCGAGCACCGGCGCTGCCCAGGTACCGGCAAACGCAGCGACACCGGTGACTGCGAGTGCCAGTCCGTATCCAGGTGCCTCGAAGTGGTAGCGCTCCTCGGCCACGAGCACCAGCAGGATGAACCCTGCGCCGAGCAGCAGCCGATTTGCCCAGACGGCCAACAGCGGGCGGCGAACAGCGAAGTTCTTCGTCACCGCCCTGATCTCGTCACGCAGCTCGACGGCCACTCGGCGGAGTCCCGCAGCGGTCGTCCGAGTCGAGCCGCCGCCCACCGGCGGGAGGCGGCTGAAAACCAGCGAGGCGCAGCAGTAGAGCGCGGCGGCGCTGAGAAAACCCGCGGTCGGGGTGGTCGCGACGAATGAAGAACCGATGAGTGCACCCATGAAGGCCGCGCTCATCCCGGCAATGCCAGAGATCGCGTTGGCGGTGACCAGCCCGTCCGGATCGACCGTCCTGGGTAGGGCGGCGCCCTTCGCGGTGAGGACGAAGCGTGAGCAGGAGAGGAGCATCACGACGGCGACGTAGGCGAGTGCTTGTGAACCGACTAGCAGCACGACGATGGTGGCGGTCACCAACGCGGCTCGCGCGATGGACACCCACACGAGTACGCGTCGACGGTCGAAGCGGTCTACGAGAACGCCGGCGAAGGGGGCGACCAGGGTGAAGGGCAGGAGGGTCACCGCCAGCAGCTTGGTGATCTCCCAGGGGGTCGCGCCCTGCCCGACCTCGAACAAGACGACTTGGGCGAAGGTGATCTCGGCCAAGCCGTCGGCGGCCTGACCGAGTGACTGGCCGCTGACGAGGGTTCGTAACGGACCGGCCAGGAGTGCCCGCGACCCTGCCCAGCCGACACCGAATGCAGCGCGTCGACTCGAGCCGCTCTCATCCTCGCTGACGTCGCCGCGACCTTTGCCGCCGACCTTCGCTGGCGGATGCTCCGAGGCGGTATCTGCTGTGCTGCTGTCGGGAAGGCTCACCCTTCGGAGAGTGTCGGGTAGCCAGGCGCGCCGGGCAAGTGGCGAAGGTCCTGCCTGAGCTCAGATCAGTCATCGGATCGGGACGAGGTTCGCACAAGTTGATGGCAACCGGCACTGTGTCGGCTTGCTTGTGCGAACGCGCGAATGATCTGTGCTAGGGAGTGACGGTGATCGCGGTCGAGGGAACAGCCAATGCGTTGCCTCGTGCCTCCAGCACAGCGATACGACAGGCTTCGGGTCCGGTGGTGCACGATATGGCATCACCGTCGATAGACGTGATCAGCCCGCTAACGGTAATGGCGCCGAAGTCGGCGTCTCCGTCAGCGTCCACGGTAGCAATGGCGCTGGGAAGAATGCAGCGGGTCACGTCGAGAGGCTCGTTGTTCTCGCACTGAGCAGCCAAGGCCTGGGCGCCCGGTGTCAACCCGGTGGCGGTGACGGCTGTGGTGTCACCGGCGGTCACCGATGTCGGGTCGATCGTCACAGCACCCGTCGTCGACGAAGCTGAGCCGCCGCCGTCTGGGTTATGGGCGGCCGCAGCCACCTGGGCTCTGAGGTCCACTAGCGGCATGGTGCCCAGGGGGCCTTCGGAGACGGCGTTGTCGCCTTCGACCCAAAGGATCGCTCCGGCATCGAGTATCTCCCAGTACTCGATGCCGTCGGGGCGACGATGCACAGTGATGAAGAGCACCACCGTCTCGCCCGCGTAAAGGTCGGGGTAGGCCGGTGTCGCGCGCAAGGCCATGCTGTCGCCGGGTGAGAGCAACTGACCAGCCAGCACCTCGTCGACCTCGATGTCGACCTCCCAGCCGCCCCAACCCCAATCTGGTGTGGCGGGGTCGCTGGTGGCGGTGCCTATGACGACGCCACCCAACAGCTCTGAGACCAGGGTCATCTCGGCGATGCCCTGGGAGGACCAGCCCGCCGAGATTCCAGATGAAACGACGATCGCACCGTCTTCTGCAGTGGCCTGGGGCGGCGGCGACGCCTGTGTCGCATCAGGGATAGGATGTGGCCGGGGGGCCGGGGCCTCCTCTGCGGCGAGGACCTCGGCGCCGGCTACCACCTCGCCCGAAGCGGCTCCTGTGCCATCGGGACCGGAACAGGCGGCAGCGATGACCGCCGCGACGAGAACCCAGTTCCAGCGCATCGCTGTCATCGCGCCCCTCCTCGTCCTCATTTGTACCGCGAGTTGACGTAGCCGATGTCTACGCTTTTCGGCCAGTAGAACTGGCACACGTTCCACACGTCGGTGTGGCCGTGCATCAACGCGATGCTGGGACAGTTCTGCGGTGCGATGGCCCCCGTACCGTTCTCGTCCAGTCCCAGTGTGTGACCGAACTCGTGGGCGGCGATCTCGACGGTGACCTCCGGGTTCCCTATGAACCAAGCGGCCGCGAAATAGCTTCCGTCGTAGTACACGTGCACCGTGCCCGACCACGCGTAGGTCCCGCAGGTCCCGGTCGTGTATCCAACGGTGAGCCCGGGGAGATCGGTCACAGAGATGTCGATGCCACCACCGGCCGCGTAATCGGGCCCCTCATGCACGGCGCTGTTCCAGGCGTTCACTCCCCCCGCGGCAGCCCAGAACATGACCTGGTCAGCCGTTGAGTCACCGCTGGGGAAAAGCTGATAACCGGCGGTTGGAGCTGTGGCGAGAAACTGGCAGCCGGACGGGAAGAGTTGGGTCTCGGTGGCCTTGTGCCGGTTCAGCGGAGAGGCCCAGCCCTGCAGCCATACCCGCAGTTGCTACTCCGGCTGCCATTGTCTTGTAGGCAAACCGCGGTGACCGAGGCGATGGCCCCTGCCGGTCACCGCCATCAACCACGCCGCGGCCTCTCATCGCACTTACCCCCACAACTCATCACACCCAGCCCACGACTCAGTTACTTGTGAAATGCTGGACTCGTGTGGCTGATTAGCCTAGTAAGGCCAGGGTGAGCTGTCAATGGGGACTGTTACCGACAAGGATGTCCCGGGCTGAGGGAAACGAGGCCACCAAGGCGACGCCATCGTCAGTCCAGTTCCCTCAGCTCCTTGCTCCAGGCCCGATAACCGTCGTGTTCGGCCAGCGTCGCCCACCGACAGATGTGGGCCGCCACCGCTGCACGCTCCGAACCCCGCTACCAGGACTGCCACGCTGGTGACTCGTAGATGCCGGCGAACATGGCCAGGTGCGCAGCCGAGCCGGAGATCTGAGAGCAGGTCAACACGTCATAGGCAGACGCCATGCCGGCAGCAAAGAGGGTCACCGGAACGAACGGTCCGGCGATTGTCAGGTCCGCCTCCTTGGCGGTCCGCGTGCCGTCTTTGATTTCGCAAGCGCTGGGCCGGCCGTCGCTGAAAGTGGTCTGCATCACCAACGACCCGGTGAGCCCACTGTGCAGCTCGGAGCGCAACACGCCATCGGCGCTGGGCAGGGCGGGCAGCGAGGCGACTGCGGAGGGTTCGGTGTCCACCAACGGCGGGACCACGAAGCAATGACCGTTGGTTGTGAGCACCGTGGTCTCGGACAGCGCCTCGGGGGTGGCGCCGGCACAGAACCAGGCCTCGTCGAGGGCCAGGGACCGCCGGTAGCAGAGCGCTGCATCGTCGTGGGTGCCCAGGCACCAGCACTCCAGAACCCCGTTGCAGAAGAGCAGATGGTGGTCTATGTCGCCCCCGACCTGGCTGGCAGAGATCTGCACCAACAAGTCCAGGCCTGCTCTCGGTGCCAACAGCTCACGGGCGGCCTCTACCGCTCGGGCCCGCCACCCCGGGCTCAGGTACCCCATGGGCCCGCCTCGGCCAGGTCCTCATAGAGGGCATCGATGAACTCGATCCGCCAGCGGCGTATGACCTCCTCACCTCCGCCCGTACCTGTCACCGCAACCGCTGCCACTAGGCGATCTCTGGGGTCGGCGAAGGCGAGGCAGCGCCCGCACCAACCGGTGTGAGCGAACGACGACGCCGATGGGCGTGTCCCGAATCCGTGGGATTCGAGATCGACCATCACTCCCAGACCGAAAGCACAGTTTCGCTCCAGGACCCGATCCCAACGTGGTGGCCGCCGCCAGCTCAACCAGCGGGCCAAGAACTTGGGTGAGGGTAGGCTGGCATGGATGCAGCTGCCGCCGAGATGCTCGACGACACAAGTGAGGAACAGGCCCAGCGAACGCATGGATCCCAACCCGCCGAGCGCCGGGCCCAGCTCCGCCACGAAATGCGGTGTCGAGAACCACAGCCCCGGCACCGCCGGGCCGCTGCCTTCGTTCCCCCAGTAGCAGGCGATTCGATCTGTTAGCCCCACCTTCGTATCCTCACCGGCCTGAGGATCAGCCGCGGGCCCGAAGCTGACCTCATCGGTCCCTAGCGGAGCCAAGAGTTTGGTATGCAGCCATTCAGAGGGCCGCTGCTCTGTGAGTTCGCCGATCAACAACTCGCACAACACGCCCGACGTCCACTCCGAGTAGTCGCTGAGCTTAGAGCTGTCCCAGCCGGCACTGGGCGCCAAGCCGGCCACCAGGCCACTGCGCAACGCAGGCGGGGTCAACACCGCAGTCAACGCGTCGGGGGCGGAAAGCCCCGCGGTGTGGGACAACACGTCGGCGAGACGGATCTCGTAATGTTCCAGGACCGGGTGCGAGAGCCAGTTTCGAAGCGGAGCCTCGATGTCGATGTCGTAGTCCTCGACCAGTTTGGCCATGGCCACGCTCATCACAGGCCGGGTGGCGCAGAACAGCGGGAACAACGCGTCGACGCCAAGGTCTCGGCCGGGAAAGCCCACCCCGGCAGCGCCGGCGGTCAAGACCCTGCCGGCATGGGAAACCCACCACTGCACGCCAGGACCCAGAAATGGATCCGGAGGTACCGTTGCCAGGTGGGCTTCGACACGTGGCATCACCACCGTCGGCTCGGGCACAGACCTTGCTTCCGCCGAAGTATCGGCGCCAACCACCACCAGATCCGATCACCTTGACAACATCAGCACCTTGCGCACCGTTCCTGATTACACCGCCGTGTGCCCGATGTGCAAGCGCGCCGGCGCCGGGCAAGTGGCGAAGGTCCCCGCCTGAGTCACGTCGGCAGCAGCGCAATCGCTACCGACGCCTGGTTGTGATCGCTGACCGGCTCAGTTCAGCCGGCGACTGCTTCGGCGTCGGCCGCCACGAAGGACTCGAGGCGACCGATCATCCACTCGAAGAACGGCAGCGGTTGGTCGGCCCGCACCCGGGACACGAAGTCGGGCAGCCAGTTGGCGAGCTGGTTCTCGAGGAAGTCCCCCTGCGCGCGGCGGAACGACTTCCCCAGCCGCGGTGAGGAGGCTGCAGCCTCCTTGAATGTCAGGAACTGCATGAAATCGAGCTCCGAGCCCAGGTGGTCGAGCGGCACGTCGCCGTCGTCGGCGCCACCGAGGCCGTAGTACTCGTAGGCGCGCGCCAGCTCGGTGAGCGTCTGGTCGCGGTCGTCGCCGTAGGTGCCGCTCCAGATCCGCTTGCCGCCGTTGCTGTCGACCAGGAAGAGCCGTTCGAACTCGCCGGTGTAGACGTCCTTGTCCAGCTCGCCCGGCACCTCGATCTCGCCGATCTCGTAGTCGAAGTCGAGCAGTGCGCCGGCCTCTTCGAGCTCTTTGGCCCATTGGCCGCTGCGGGCCATCTCGAAGTGGTCGTCGTCGGGATAGGTGAAGAGGCGACCGAGTACCTGATAGGTCGCGCTGCGGGCGGTGATCTCGTTCTCCTCGACCTCGGTCACCTGCTGGGAATCCTCGGTGAGTTCGAGTCCGCTGAGGGAGTAGGCGAACATCTCTTCAGAGCTCCTTGCTTGTCAGTCCTTGGAACCGATCTCGACGGGGACGCTTTCGGGTGGACGTTCAAGGGTAGCGGGATCGGTGGTGAACGGCCCGAAGAGGTCGAGCCAGTGGTACACGATGAGGGTCTCGAGGATCTCGGAGTGCCCACCGTCTCTGACCTTGGACAGCTCTTGTTGGATCGTGTCGAGGGCCGAGTGGACCTTGGGCCCGAACAGGGACTCGAGGTACTCCGGCGGGATGCGGGGGGTCTCGTAGTCGATGGACATGTCGTCGTTGAGCCGGTAGGGCGCCAGGGGAGGGACGTAGAAGATGTTCGGACCTGTGCCGTACTCGGCGTGGAGGGGCAGCGCCACGCCCCACTCGTTCACGAGCTTGTGGATCGGCCCTTCCTCGTCATCGAGGTAGCCGACGAACGCGAGGCGCCCCGGGCACTGGCGGGCACAGACCGGAGCAACGCCCTCCTCGAGACGTGGGAAGCACATGATGCAGTGCTGGGAGACGTGGCGGGCGTAGTTGAAGTAGATCTTCTTGTAGGGGCAGGCCTCCATGCAGAAGCGGAAGCCCTGGCAGGCGTCCTCGTTGCGTAGCACGATGCCGTCTTCGCGCCGCTTGTACATCGCCCCCGTCGGACAGGCCTCGGCACAGACCGGGCGCGTGCAGTGGTTGCACAGGCGGGGCAGGTAGAAGTAGTAGGCGTTGGGGTACTCGCCTCCACCCTGGTCCTCGTCCCAGTTCATGCCCCATTGGGTGGTGCCGTCGCCGGTCTCGATGGGCTTCAGGTGAACGCTGTTGCCCTTGCCGCCGTAGAAGACCTCCTGGTAGTTGAAGTCCCAGCCCCCGCCGAACTCCTCACGCCGCGGCTGGTGTCCGGCGACGGGCTTGCCGTCGCGCAGGCCGCCACCCATCTCCTCCCAGTCCTTGGGCGTTCCCTTACCCGGCTGGGTGTTGACGGTCATCCACCACATGTGGTCCTCGCCCTCTTCTTGGGTCCAGAGAACCTTGCAGCCCACCGAGCAGGCCTGACAGCCCATGCACTTGTTGAGGTCGAAGACCATGGCGACCTGGCGCATGTCTCCCGCTTCCGGCTTCATAACGCTCGTCATCTCTGTCCCTTCCTCAGCCTTCGATCTCCAGCGGGATCCACTCGGTGGACACCGAGCCGATCCCCGCTCTTTCCTCGTTGGAACCGTCCCAGACGGCGACGCCCAGCTTCCCACCGTTGCGGACGTCGTCGAGCCCACGACTCAACACCACCGACCAGCGCCCGCCGTCGCGCTCGGCGCTGGCGGAGACCTCGTCGGTCCCGCGTAGCCGGAACCTGCCCGGTCCAGTCGACGTGAGATCACGTGCCTCGCGGTCGGCCTGCCAGAGCCAGAGGTTGACGGCCTGGTCCTCGCTGCCGAGCGTCTCTGCCGGAGCCCCCTGTTCCTCCGCAGGGAAGAACACCGCGGCGGCGTCGGCGAACTCGGTGTCGGGCGCATCGCTGTCCGCCCACTCGAGTCGCACGTAGGCTCGCCGGCCGTCATGGGCGGTCGACACCTTCACCTCGCCGACCTTGCCGTACTCCCGGTCGGCCCAGGCCGTCCGGATGTACTCGGTTGGTTGAGAGTCGAGCGGTACCGGGTCGAGGGACACCGATTCGGCGTCCACACCCGACCAGCCCCCGCCTGTCGGTTCGGCCAGTTCGCCCGAAACCTTGGTCACGATCATGTCCGGTCCTTCCCTCAGTCACTCGCCTTCTCGAAGTTGCACGGCACCCCGCGATCGCTCGGGATCGGCTGCCACTCGGCCATCGTGTAGTTGATCTGGCCGTAACCGCCGGCGAAGGCGATCCATTTGACCATGCCGGCCTCGATCTCGTTGGCACCCATCCAGTCGCGGTACTGGTGGGGATCCCACCCGTTGTAGGAGATGATCTGGCCGGGCATGACACCGGGCGCAACCTTGGCCCGACACCTGAACTCGGCGATGTCGTTCCACACCCTGATGACATCGTCGTCGGAGACGCCACGAGCAGCTGCGTCTGCGACCGACACCTCGACGAGCGGTTCCCCCCGGTGGGTCTGGATGAGGACCGGGTTGAGCTGGTTCATGGAGTGGATGCTCCAACGGTTGTGGCCCGAGGTCATGCGCAGGGGGTGATCGCCGCCCGCCTTGGGGTTCGGCTTGTGGGTGGGCAGCTCCTCGCCGGCCTCCATGAACCAGGGGTGGTCGATGTAGAACTGGGCCCGCCTGGCGTAGGTGGGGAACGGATCACCCTTCTCGACGTGGTTGCGGAAGGGGGTGTGGGTCAACTTGTCCTCGAAGGGAGAGGCCTGAGCCAGCGCGAACATGGACATGCCCCAGCCGGTGAGGCGAACGTGGCCCAGCTCGCGCATGGTCTCCAGGGTGCAGTCGTCGGGCACCACGCCGATGTAGGCGGCGTCGCGTATGAGCTCGTCGGCCATCTGCTCCTCGTTCTCCATGTGGCCTTCGAGGGTGAAGCGCTCCCAGACGTCTTGGGCGTTGAAGCTCCAGCCGCGGCGGTTCTTGTAGGTCTCGATGCCGCGCTGTTTGGCCCGCTCGGAGAACTTCTGGAGGATCAGACCGTAGATCTCCCACTCGGGCTTGGCCTCGCCTGCCGGGGAGGCGGCACGGTCCGAGAAGGTCATCATCATCTGATGCGGCGTGGGG
Source organism: Acidobacteriota bacterium (assembly GCA_003577145.1). Taxonomy (GTDB): domain Bacteria; phylum Actinomycetota; class Acidimicrobiia; order Acidimicrobiales; family Microtrichaceae; genus ATN2. The sequence continues at coordinate 29,070 of QEUP01000012.1, forward strand.
ATGTGGTAGCTGAGCTTCTCGTAGTGCTGGGCGGCCGGCAACAACAGGTCCGACATGAGGCCGGTGCCGTTGATCCGGAAGTCGATGGAGACGATCAGCTCCAGCTTGGGCCAGAGGGTGTCGAGCAAAGCGGTGCGCCCGCCACGGGTGCGGCGCAACATGTTGCCGCCGCACTCGATGAGCACCTTGGGCGGGTGTTCGGGCCGGGGGCTGTCCACACCGGTCCACCAGCCCTTTTCGAGGGCTTCCTCGAAGTACTCGTCGAAGCTCCGCGGCAGGGTGTCGTCGCCCCAGCCGGGTGTGTTCCAGCGCTCCTTGAAGCCCGCCTGCCAGTACCACCAGAAGGCCTCCACCGAACCGGTCGCCATGCCCAGGGCTGCTGCCCCGCCGCCACCGAGGCCCTCGATACCGGCGAGGCGGAGCTGGAGCTCGCGGGTGGCCAACTCCTCGGTGAGGGTCGGATCGAGCTGCTGGAGCGTCTCGATGGCGAGGTCTCTGGTCTGGAGGATCTGTTCGGTGCCCTCCACGCCTGGCCGCTCCTTGGCGATGACCATGCCCTGGCCGTCCATCGTGCCGGCGGTCCAGGAGCGGATTCCCGTGCCGAACTTGCCCCAGTTCCCGGTGACGCCGAGAAGCAGGCACATCGATCGCTCCATCAGGTCGCCGTGGTAGTACTTGCAGGAGTTCCAGCCCAACATGATGTTGGTGCGCTTGGCCGCAGCCAGGCGGGCCACCTTGCGAACCACCTCCGGGTGCACGCCGGTCGTCTCTTGTTGCAGCTCGGGTGTGTACTCGGCATCGAGCTTGCGCTTCAGCCGGTCCAGGACGGGCTCGACCTCGACCTGCGAGCCGTCGGCGAGGGCCACCGTGAAGGTGCCGCTCAGGGCGATCTCCCTCCCGCCCAGCAAGAGGTTGCCGCGGTTGGCTTTGGTGAGGCCCTCGGCGGGGTCCCAGTGGTAGAGCTGCTCCTCGGAGGCGCCATCGGCATCGCCTTCGAGGTCTGTCTGGCGCAGGAAGTGTCCGGTGTCGGTGCGCACCAGCATCGGCAGGTCGGTCTGCTCGCGGATGAAGGTCTCGTCGGCGATGCCTTCGGCGAGGATCACCTGCACCATCGCCAAGGCGAAGGGGACGTCGTTGCCCGAGCTGATGGGCACATGGAGGTCCGAGTGCATGTGCGAGGCGTTCAAGTCGGGGGAGATCGACACCACCTCCGCGCCGTGGTAGCGGGCCTCGAGCATGAAGTGATAGAGGGGTATCCGGGTGAACGCCGGGTTCATGTGCCAGATCAGGATGAGCTCGGACTTGAACCAGTCGTCACCCGATGACACCGGGCAGAACTTGCCGAACGTCTCGTGCAGCCCGATCGAGAAGTCGTTGAAGGATGCGTGCAGGTCCATGGCCCGGCCGCCGAAGATGTTGAAGAACCGTTCGGTCGGGACCACTGTCGCGATCTCGGGCGTACCCTCGCGCACGATGTCCTCGGGTCCGCCCGACTCGATGGCGTCGAGCATGGCGTCGGCGATCTGGGTCGTGGCCTCGTCCCAGCTGATGCGCTCCCACTGGCCGGAGCCCCGCTCGCCGATGCGTCGCAGCGGGTGGGTGAGGCGGTCGCCGTCGTATAGCTGTTGGCTCCAGGCCGCGCCCTTGTTGCAGCCCATGGGGTTGAAGTCGGGGACCCCCTCTTCGATGGTGCCGAAGGTCGCCGCCGGCTCCTCTCGCAGAACCTTGTCCCCGCTGGCGTACACGCGGTAGGGGCAGTTGCCGGGGTAGCAGTCGACGCAGTGCGTGCCCCAGGCGACGGTGTCCCAGGTCCAGCGCCTCCGGTAGGCGCCTTCGTGGCTGCGGTATCCCTCTGCGGACGCAGTGACGCTCATTCGACCCCCTGTGTCATGGAATCCCCTCGATGGGCGCGGCCGGGACATCGACCCTAAACCATCTAATTCCTCGCTACTTTAGTGATATTTACGAGGATTTGACAAGGCCAGGTCCCACGACATGGGTCACACCTGAGAAGCGGTTCCCCGGGCGGGTGAGCGCCGGCTCAGCGCTTGGACAACTCGGCGGCGATCTCTTGTTCCCGCTTGATCGCGTCGGCCAGTGAAGTCCGGGCCAGGGCCGACAGAGCCGCGGCTCGTCCCTCGCTCCAGGCGTGATGGACCGCACACTCAGGGTCGCGATCGTGGCAGCGCCTCGAGTCGAGCAGGCAGTGGGAGATCTCGAGGGATCCTTCGAGCGCCTCGACCACCTCCAAAGCGGAGATGTCGGCGGCGTCGCGGGCCAAGGCGCAACCGCCGCTGCGACCGGGGCTGCACTGCAGGATCCCTGCTCGCGACAAGATGTTGACGATGGTCGGCACGTTCCCTGCCGGGATGTCACAGACGTCGGCCAGCTCGCTGGCGGTCATGCGGTGACCGGGTGGCTGGTCGGCGAGGTGCAGGAGCAGCCGGATTCCGTACTCGCCGCGTTTGGTCAAAGAGAGGCGCACGTCACATCACCGTTTCGACACTCAGGCTTGCCCTACCGTCGGATCTAGGGTATCGCTCGATATGGCATCTAAAGTTACCAGGAATTGTGGCGGGCGTCACATGTATCCGTGATCAGCCGTCGCCGCGGCCATCCACAACTGCTGCACCGTCGATCTGGCCGAGCTTCGTTCCCATGACCCACACCCCCCCTGCCGACCTCGGATCGAGCCTTTCCGAGCGCATCCGCCGAGCACGGCTGCTCACCTGTAGCCAACGCCGGGACCTGCTGGCAGGCTTCTTCAACGGAGCGGCCGCCGACGAAACCCCTGGGCTCGGGCTGGGAACAGCGATCGCCGATTTCCTGCACTGGGAGATCTCGAGCGGCCGGATCCGCGACGGTGGGGGCTCGCCCTGGTGGTCGGCCATCAACGGCTTGCTGCTGCTCGACATGACCGCGGCGGCCCGACGGGAACCACCCGAGGCGGCCAGCCCCGCGGCGATCGAATCTCCGGGTGTGGTGGGCTGGGCCGAGCTCCTCGACGGCGTCGCCACGCGAAGTACGCGGTCCCAAAGCCTGTTGTGGTCGGCCCACCAGGGGTCCATCGGTTGGGCGGCGGAGATCTGCTCCGGTCTACTCGCCGAGGAACCCGAGCCCGAGAGGGACTTCGCCCGTGTCGCCCTCGCGGTGGTCGACCGTGCCGCGCGGATGGACGTCGCCACCGACGGGCCCCTGCTCGGAGAGATGACCCGCTCCTACTTCCCCCGGCGTTATCCGATCGATGGCGCTTCGCTGGCCGAGCTGTGCGCCGGGCTGGCCGAGCTGGGCTCGTCCGCCACACCCCGTCCGGCTCAGTCGGGGAGCAGGTAGATCATCCCGTTGGCGTCGGAGGACGCGACGACTCCGGTGACGAGTCGACCGTCCACCAAGCGCTCGTTGCGGTCCCCGGCCTCGTAGCCGACGAACAGCGACGGTGACCAGATGGTGACCATCGCCGACTCGACCATCTCCCACAACGTCGGGATCGGCTTTTGGGATCGGGGGTCGACCGGGACCACGTGGGCGTTCGACAGCGGGATGCCAATCGACTCGTCGAGGTACCAGGAGGCATGAGAGGCGAAGATCGGGCCCACCTCGGGCATGCCGAACAGGGTGAGCGCAGGGCAGTCGAACATCTTGGAGACCCGTCGTCGCTCGTCCGGGTCGAACAAGCCGCTGGTCGAGAGGAGAACGAACTCGAGCACCCCTCGTATGGCCTTGAGCTGACGCTTGGCGTCGCGGGTCGTGGCGAAAGCGCTGTCGAGGTCGGTGAACATCCGGCCGACGCCTTCGCGGGCGACTGCGTCTATCGCCGCCTCGCCGGGCTCTGACAGGACGAGGGTGCCGCCCGCCACGAGTGGGACCATCGCTCCGTACACGCCTTCCCAGGAGGACACACTGTGGGTGCTCAGCCACGGTCGCTCGCTCCCGACCTGCAGGAAGGTCTGGAGGGAGATGGCCCCGCCGAGAAGCGAGCGGTGAGAGTGCCAGACGACGTCGTCCCCCGACACGAAGCCGATCGAGCCCGAGGTCAGCTCGGTCCCGGAGGTCTGGACCGGCTCAGCGGACAGCTCAGCGAGCCGAGCCACCTCGAGCCCGCTGCCGGCCAGGCCCGCCGCTCCGCGCTCGTCGGCGCAGGCGAGGGCCGCACCCTTCCCGCCGGCTGCACCAGGATCGTCGGGGTCGACGAGGAGCAGGGGAACACCGGCGCGTGCTGCGGCCAGGAACAGGATCGTCCCCTCGAGGCTCGGCCCTGCGGCGAGGACCACCCGCTGTTCCTGCCCGACCCGTTGCCGCAGGGCACCCGCGGCGGTCGACACCTTCTCGAGGAGCTCCTCACCGGTGACCCGCTCGTCGCCTGCGACCACCGCGACGTCGTCGGGACGGTGGCGGGCCCAGCGCTCGACCAGTTGCTCGTCGAGATGGAACGGTGGCACACCGGTCACCCGGGCGACGTTGGCAGGCCAGTACCACGAGGGGGTGATGGCGATGGTCTTCGGCATTCGTTCCAGCTCCTAGCCCTGATCGTTCACGGTGAGGGCCCGAGCCCCACCAGACCGACAGTACAAGCGTTCTTGGACGGCGTAGCACTCAGGCGACTTCGCGCCATCCTCACGCACCCCCCGGAAAGGGCCGAGGCGTGCGAGCAGGGTGGACGTCTTGGTCACGGCACCAGGCCTCACAGGATGCCCCCGAAGGACAGCGATGCCCCCAGGAGCGCCGCCACGGCGGCGAGGACGAGATCGACGCGCAACACGATGTCCATCCGTCTGATGGCCTTCATCACCGCGGAGCGGGCCGCCCCCCTTTCCTCGTCGGTCATGTCCGAGCGCATCCTCACGTGCAGGGCCGGGTGGGCGACGAGGCTCAACAGCCCCACCGTTCCCAGCATCACGGCCCAAAGCACCGTAGTTGCCAGGATGGTACGGCCGTAGCCGTTCGACAAGGCCAGCTGATCTCCGAAGACCGGAGGGGAGAGCGAGATCTGACCGGCGGCGACGAGGCGAGCGGCGCCGCTCGACCCTGCTCCCAGGAGCGCCGCGAGGGCGACCCAGCGGTAGCGGCGACCCATCCACTGGCACGCAACCGCTGTCTGAGAAGGGGGAAGGTGCTGCTGCGCGGGCCGCCAGACGAACTCCATCACCAGTGCTCCACCCATGTAGGTGGCCCAGCTCAGCACGTGCACGAACGCCCAGACGGTCGCCCATCGGTCCATCACTTCTGGGGAGCGGCCATCTCACGCGATTCCGCCGAACTGGAGCGACGACCCGAGGAGCGCCACGACGAAGGCGATGCCGAGATCGGTGCGAGTGAGCCAGGTGAGCCACTTCACGGCCTGCATCTGGCCCTGCTGGTGCGCCTGGGCCTGCGCCGCAGAGGCACCGGCGGTGGTCTTGCCCGTCAGGCGGGGGCGGAGGACGAACGTGATGATCGAGCCGTTGATCACCAGCACCAGCCAGAGGATCACCATGGTGAGAAGCGTGCGGCCGAAGTCGGTGTCGAACAGGCTGTCGCCGAACAAGAAGCTCTCCCTGTTGGTCGAGTAGAGGCGCAGTATCCCGCTGGCCAGGATCAAAGCGAGCGCTCCCCAGGCGAACCAGAGGAAGCGGTCGGCGGTCTTCTTTCCCATCACTTGGGCCTGGGCCGGCGGGATCGCCTTCTGGGCGGGCCCCACGACGAACTCCATGATGAGCGAGCCGCCGAGGTAGGTGGCCACTCCGATCACGTGAAGATAGGCCGCCAGGACGTTTACGAACTTCGAGGTCACCGCTCACCCCCGGTCGGGTCTGCCATGCCCGGGTGCCAGTCGGCGAAGTGACCGGCGATGGCGTCTGTGATCGAGTAGGGCCGGCCGTTGCCAGTCGTGAAGCGGCGGTAGTACTCGACGTCGACGTGATGGACTTGAGCCGAGAACTTGGCACGTACCGGGTTCACGTAGGCCGGGCAGCAGCCGTGCTTGGCGACGATGTACTCGACGGTCGCGACCGCCGCCTGCTCGACCCAGTCGGCGATGTGCGCCTTGGGATGCTCGATGATCTCCCGCATCGATTCGGACTGGTAGGGCCCATGGTTCCGCTCTGCCCAGTTCGCGTCGCGACTGAGCTGGCCACCGGGTCCGTACCTGAGGGAGCGGACGTAGCGGACCGCGTCGGCGGCAGTCGGGAACTGGGGGGACGGTACGACGACCGGCTCCTTCACACCCGGCTTGCCGAGGCAGGTGACCGTGGCGGAGGGATTCGTGTCGGGATCGCGTTCGAGGAAGTCGAAGCCGAGCCCGACCGCGACCTCGGGGTAGGCACCCAGCACGAGGTCGTCGGCGTACGAGCCCACCGGCCAGGCACCGAGGCCGAGAGCCTCACTGGCGAGCCGGATGTTCTGGACCGAGCAGGCTGCCTGGCTCGCGTGCAGCAGCAGTACCAGGTCGTCGAAGACGGGCACCGGGAAGCCGACCTCGAGGAACCCCGGCCGGATGAAGTCCTCGACGCCGGTGGACTTCTGGGTGTCGGGATCCATCAGGTAGAAGCCCGACCACTCATACGACGCCAGCAGCATGTTGAACCACTCGAGGCCCACGTCGCCCACGGGCAGGAACCAGGTGCTGCCCGGCCGATTGAGGTTGTACTGGCCTGCCCCGAGAGCGTTGACGTTGTGCGTCCCCTCCGGTGCGGTGAACCACCCGACGTCGGGTCGGCGGTCCGACACCTGCACCCGGTCGTTGCGGTACCAGTGCAGGATCTTCCAGTAGTCGTCGGGGCCGGCGATCTCCACGGCGGCGAGGCGCTCAGGTGCGGGCCGGTAGAGCCAGACACCTTCGTCGTTGATCACGAACAGGTCGACCGACAGGTCGTTGGACGATGCAGGAATGGTCCGGCCGGCCCAGGACACGAGCCCGGCGAGACCACCTTGGACCGGGACGTCGGCGAGGACCACGCCGTTGGGACCGAGGGCAGCCCAGGCGAGGAGTGCCTCCTCCACCTCGCTCAACGGCACGGGCGGTGCCGACGATGCGTAGGCGAGTGGTCCCGCCGGCTGCGTCACGGTGCGCCCGCTCGACCATTCGAAGGTCTCGGGTTCGCCCGATTCGAACTGGTAGCCCAGGCCCATGCGGCGGGTACGAAGCGTCGAGAGCGCGCCGAAGACCGAGGAGGCGCCCTCGAACGCCCGGGCGATCGCCGCCTGCTCCTCGGGCGCCGGGGTGATCGGTTCGACTCCCTGCTGGTAGGCAGGCTCGAAATGGAGGTCGGGCATCAGCATTCCTCCTCTGAACGCGGGTGCCGGGCAATACAGATCTTGACAGCGGTGGCGGGCATCAGCCGCCGGCCTTCTCGACGTCGACGAAGACGGCGCGATCGGCCGGTACCGGTTGCCAGCCGAACGGCAGGTAGCGCAGATGGCCGTAGCGGCTCACGAGGTGGAGCCACTTGACCATGCCGGGCTCGACCTCGTTGGCCCCCTTCCACCCGGGGTACATGTGAGGTTCGAAACCGTTGTAGATGATCATCTGCGCCGGTCGCACGCGAGCCGTCGTCCTCGCCATTGCCTCGTACTCGCCCTGGTCGTTGAAGACCCGCACCGTGTCCCCGTCGCTGATGTCGCGAGCAGCGGCTTCATCGGAGTTGAGCACGACGAGGGGTCGACCCCGGTGGGTCTCGAGCAGGCTGCGGTTACCCATGCTTATCGAATGAACGGTCCATCGTGAGTGGCCGCTGGTGACGAGGAACGGGTATTCGCCGCCCATCTTGGGCGGGTCCTTGTGTCTCGGTAGCGCTTCGTCGGCGTCGATGAACCAGGGATGGTCGATGTTGAACTGCGCCCGCCGGGTCAGCGTCGGGAACGGGAGTCCGTCCTCGGTGTGCCACTGGTACGAGGTCAAGACCTTGTCCGACGAGACGTCGCCGGCTACGGACAGACCGGGCGAGAAGATGCCGAGGCCGGTGAAGCGCACGCTGCCGTCCTGGCGAAGGGTGTCGACGGAGGTGCCGGCGGGGAGTGTCTCCGCCTCGACGGAATCGCGTATCCACTCGTCGATCACCGCCTCCTCGTCCACGAAGGCCCCCTGTGACGTGAAGGAGTCGACGAGGTTGTCCAGGCGGCGCGTCTGGCGACGACCGTCGAGGAACTCGAGTACGTCCTCCTCCTTGGCGGTGTCCTGTACCTTCTCGGCGAGCAACCGGAAGATCTCCCATTCCGTCTTGGCCTCGCCGCGCGGCTGGGTGGCTGCGTCCGAGAAGGTGAGACGGAAGGTGTTGGTGACCGCGTACTGGAGGTTCGGCCGTTCGTAGTGCATCGCCACCGGCAAGACGATGTCGGCGTGCAGGGCGGTCGTGGACATCCGGAAGTCCGCCACGACGATCTTCTCGAGTTTGGGCCACAGGTTCTCGAGCAGCTTGGCGCGACCGCCGCGGGCACGCCTGAGCGGATTTGTGCCGACGATGAACAGAACCTGAGGGTCGAGGGTGCGCCCTGGCTTGTTGAGGCCGCCCCACCAGCCACGTTGAACGGCCTCGGTCAGGTATTCGTCGAAGGACTTCGTCATGTGCGGGTCGGACCACTCCGACCGGTTCCAGGCGTCCTCGTAGCCGCAGTGGTGGTAGTTGAAGAAGACCGGGGGCGTGGAGGTGCCCGATACGACCGCCATCTGGAGGAGTTGGTTGCCGATGATCTCGTCGGTCGCATCGGGGTCCCTGCTCTTGAGGTCTTCGATGGCGCCGTCGATCCCGTCGAGGATGCGCGCCGTCTCGTCCACGCCGCTCGCCGACTTCATGGGGAAGAGGAGGTAGCCGTCGAACCCGGCCAGCGCGAGCCCCTGGATGCCTGCGCCGGGCCTTCCCCAGTTCCCGGTGAGGGCAAGGAGGAGCACCATCGACCGTTCCATCAGGTCGCCGTGGTAGTACTTCGGCGCGTTGAACCCCTCCAGGATCTTGGTTCGCTTGGTCGCCGCGAGCCGGCCGAGCCGGCGGATGGTCTCGGGGTTGACGCCGCAGATCTCGCTCGCCTTCTCGGGGGTGTAGTCGGCCAGCCTTCTCTTGAGCAGCTCCCAGACCGTGGTCACCGGAGCCTGGGAGCCGTCCTGGAGCGTGACCTCCCAGGATCCCTCCAGCGCGGGCTTGCTGCCGTCGAGGAGCAGTGAGTCGCGGGGAGCCGGTTCGAGGCCCGATTCGAGATCCCACCAGAAGAAGCGGTCCTCGGACTCCTCCTCGAAGACCTCGGGTCCCCTGAGGAAGCGGCCCGTGTCGGCGTGGACCAGCAGCGGTAGGTCGGTCTGCGACCGTACGAAGGCCTCGTCGACGAGACCCTCTTCGACGATGGTGTTGCACATCGCCAGAGCGAGGGCAGCGTCGGTGCCGGGGGTGACCGGTACGAACATGTCCGAGTTGACGGCCGAGGCGTTGTAGTCGGGGGCGATGGTGACGACGGTGCCGCCGCTGTACCGGGAGCCGCTTATGTAGTGGTGGTAGGGGATCCAGGTGTACCCGGGATTGGAGTGCCACAGCAGCAGGAGCTCGGTGTGGAAGGTGTCGTCGACGCTGCTCATGCTGGAGAACTTGCCGAACGTCAGGTGCTGGCCGACCGGGAAGTCGTTGACCAGGCCGTTGGCGTCGAGCGTCACCGCACCGAGCAGCCCTGCGAACCGCAGGAACGGGGCCTGGGTGAGGAGGCCGCCCTCGACTGTCTCCTCGAAGATGATGGACTCGGGTCCTTCCATGTCGATGGCCTCGACCAGGGCCTCGGCGATCTCCTCGAGCGCCTCTTCCCAGGAGATCTGCTCCCACTCACCGCCGCCTCTCTCGCCCACCCGGCGCAGCGGATGTAGTACCCGATCCTCCGAGGAGAGCTGCCGGCTCCAGGCTGCGCCTTTCTGGCAGCCGAGGGGGTTCATGTCCGGGACGCCCTCTTCGACCTGTGGGATGGTGCCGCCGGGCTCTTCGAAGGCTACGGCTCCATCGCGTACGAAGACCCGGTACGGGCAGGTTCCCAGGCAGTTGAGGCAATGCGTTCCCCAGGCGTGGGACTCCCAGGTCCAGCGCTGGGCGTAGCTCCTCTCGGTGGCTTGCGGCGATTCCGGGCCGGCCGCGGCGTCCATTGTCATCGCTTGCCCGGTCTTCCGTTCTCCGGTTCGCCGGTATCTCCGTTTGCGGCACCCGAGTGGAATGCCACGCTCAGCTCGATCTCCTCTGGCTCAGCCGGGATCCCGTGCAGCTCGCCTACCAGGCCGGTGATGACACCTGCGATGGCTCGTCCGGCGAAGTCGCGCAGCGAGACCTCCCGGCCGTCGACCCGGAGCGTGACGATCGGCGACGTGCCACCGGCGTCGTCGTCTCGGCGTGCCTCGACGATCAGGTCGACCGCCTTGTCGAGGCCTTCGTGGTCGATCTCGATCGGGAAGCCCAGCGGTTCGTCGGTGACCGCGAACAGCACTTCGGTGGAAGGCGGCGGTTCCTTGGGCGCGATGTCCCGGCGATGCACGAGGATCTTGCGGCCGGGGGTGCCGGCGTAGCCCTCGACGAGGACGAGGTCGGTGTCGTGGAAGTAGCGCGCTATCAGGTCGGGCAGCGAGCTCTCGCCGGCGCTGGAGAACAGGACGTAGCCGTCGGGGCCGGTCAACAGGACCGGGGAGGCGTTGGCCGCGAGGTGCCTGGAGGAGTCGGATCCGTCGCGGTCGACCTGGTGCCCGTGGGCCGCGTGCTTGACCGTACCGACCCTCAGCCCGCGGGACTGGAGGCGGGGCAGGAGCTTCTCGATGAGGCTCGTCTTGCCGGCTTCGCCGGCGCCTACGACAGAAACGACGGTCGGCACGTTTCACCCCTCGTTGCGCATGGCTGGTCGATCTACTAGCGGCAGGATCCGCCGTAACATGAGTGGGCCCCTTCGTTGACTGCCGCTTTGGGGTGGAGCCAACCGTGCTGAGAAGGGGCTCTACCCGGTAGCAGTCGCAATTCACCGGTGGTGCGGCGTCCTTAGTTATTGCTAGTTATTCTAGCTATATTTGTCAACATCCGGAATCGGGCCGGGGCGCCCCCGCTGCTGACCCGGCGCCGGTGCTACCGTGCCTCGATGGGGTGCGGGGATCCCAGGCCGGCAGTATGAGCTTTCGTGTAGCAGAGGGTTGCGACGGATGCGGCATGTGCGCCCTGGCCTGCCCTCGCGGCGCGATCCGCGTATCAGTGAATTCTGACACACCCTTCGAGGTCGTCTCCCTCGAGTGCAACGACTGCGGCAAGTGCGCCATCGTCTGTCCTCAGCGTGTGCTGGCGCCGGACCCGGCCTGGGCCGCATGCTGGGGGCGTGGGTGTCCGATGTCCTCTAGGCGCTACGACGAGTGGAGCTGCAGCGAGGGCCGTCGCAGATGTCCGACCTGCAACAACGCGCTGTGGTGGGCCCCTGATGCAAGCGGCTGGGTCTGCGTGCGCTGTGACGAGGGCAGTCGGGTGATCTGCCCGAAGGTGCGCAAGGCCGGCACGGTGCAGTTGACCGGGCAAGAGGGCCGCTGAGTGGCCCGCGATGCCCGGCAGGAGGAATCGCCGCGCCGATTCCGGGTGAAGCTCAGCTCGGTCTCGCTGGTGACGCTGGTGGCGACGCTGATGCTGGTCTTCGTCGGCGGTTACACGCGTGGCAGCGGCAGCGGTTACGGCTGTGCCGACCGCTGGCCGCTGTGCGAAGGAGGAGCGCTGGGTGGGCTGCTGCCCCGCGCCGACTATCACATGATCATCGAGTGGAGCCATCGCTGGCTGGCTGCGACGGTGGGCGTGCTGGTCGTTGCGACAGCAGTGCTTGCCTGGCGGCAGCAACGCGCTCGCAAGGCAGTCGTGTGGCCGGCGACGGCGGCCGTCGGCGTCGTGGGGTTGCAGGCCTGGATCGGACGCGTCGTGGTGCAGCAGGAACTCGACGCCGACCTGGTGTCACTGCATCTGGCCATCTCGATGATCGTCGTAGGGCTGCTGGTCGTGGTAACCGTGAATGCCCTGGCGGTCTCCCCGGCTACGCCGGAGGAGCGGACTCGAGACCGCAACTGGGCAGCGCTGACCGCGGTCGGCGCGGCCGGTGCCTACGTGCTGGTTCTGCTCGGCTCCTATGTGCACAACCGCTACGTACCGGGGTGGCCCCTGGTGCAGAACCAGCTCTTCCCGGTGCTCGACGACAAGTGGGCTGTGGTGCACCTCGCCCATCGCATCCTCGCTGCGGCGGGGCTGTTGTATCTGGTGTTCCTGCTCTTGGCGGAGCGTCGACGTGACCGACCGCGCCCGGAGCGGTACCTCCTGTGGGCGGCGCTGGGTTGCTACGCGGTGAACGTCGGGTTGGGGGCGGCCCACGTGTTCACCAAGGTGAGGTCCACGTCGATCGTGGCCCTGCACCTGCTGGTGGCGGCTGTGGTCTGGGCTCTGCTCGTTGCCACCGCAACCTCGGCTCGCCGCCCACCGGTAGGCGAGCAGGTCGGGCTCGGCGCAAAGGAGCAGCAGCCGCAGGTCCCGGCGCAGCAACCCGACACTGCTTCGATACCCGGCCCCACGCCGCAGAGAACCTCGACATGACCTCACTGTCGATCACGCCCGAGCTGCTCGCTCGTCACGACCGCCCGGGACCGCGCTACACGTCCTACCCGACCGCCGTCGAGTTCAGCGAGGCCTTCGGCCCCGGCGACTACGAGGTCCAACTGCGGGCGGCCTCGCAGGCGGTCTCCGAGCCTTTGTCGCTGTACGTTCACCTGCCGTTCTGCGACGCTCGCTGTTCGTTCTGTGGCTGTCATGTGGTGGTGGCTCGGCGTCCAGAGGTGGCTGAGGTCTACCTCGACAGAGTCGTGGCCGAAGCCGACAGGGTCGCCGGGCTGTTGGGCGAGCGCCGGACGCTCGGTCAGTACCACCTGGGTGGCGGAACGCCGACCTCCTACCGGCCGGAGCGGCTGAGGGAGCTGCATGTTGCGTTGACAGATCGTTTCGACCTCTCGGCTGATTGCGAGGTCGCCATCGAGGTCGACCCGCGTGTGACCACGGCAGATCACCTCGATGCGCTGCGTTGCCTCGGCTTCAACCGGCTGTCGATGGGGGTCCAGGACGCCGACGAGACCGTGCAGGAGCTGATCGGTCGGGGCCAGACCTGGGAGCAGTCGCTTGTCACCTTCGAGCAGGCGAGGCGTCTCGCCTTCACCTCTATCAACATCGATCTCATCTACGGGCTACCGGGCCAGACGCCCGACAGCTTCGCCGACACCCTCGATCGGGTTGTCGCGCTTCGCCCCGACCGCGTGGCGGCGTATTCGTTCGCCTACGTCCCGTGGATCCGCCCGCATCAGAAGCGTCTCGATACCGCCACACTGCCGGACAGAGAGGTGAAGTTCGCACTGCTGGCCCTGGCGGTGGAAACGCTCACCGGGGCGGGTTACCGACAGATCGGCATGGACCACTTCGCCCTGCCCGGCGATGAGCTGGCGGTCGCCAGCGAGCTCGGGACCCTGTCACGCAACTTCATGGGCTACACCGTCCGCAATGTCGGCGACGTAGTCGCCCTGGGTACCTCGGGCATAAGCGACGTCCAGGGTGCCTACGTGCAGAACCACAAACGGCTGGCGTCGTACTACGGGTCCGTCGATGCGGGTGAGCTACCTGTCGAGCGCGGGATCCGTCTGAGTGGGGACGATCTCATAAGGCGCCATGTCATCACCGAGCTCATGTGCAACAGCCGCATCAGGTTCGACGAGGTGGACGAGCGCTTCGGTATCGACTCCAGGTCGTACTTCGCGTCGGAGCTGGAGGAGCTGGCAGGTCCCGGCTCGGAGTTGGCCGTGGTCGAGGAAGAGGAGCTCCGGGCCACGGAGCTGGGTCGGCCCTTCATCAGGAACGTGGCCATGACCTTCGACGCCTACCTCGGAGCGACCCGGGACCGCCCGGTCTTCTCGAGAACGGTGTGATGGCGGCGTCTTTGGGCGTGGTCCTCACCCAGATGGGTGGACCTGCCGATCTCGACCAGGTCGAACCCTTCATCAGGTCGGTCTTCAACGATCCAGCGGTGGTGCCTCTTCCCGGAGGCCCACGCGTACGCAGGCTCGTGAGCAGCCTCGTAGCGAAGGTCCGGGGGCGCAGGGTCCGTGAGCGCTACCGCGAGATCGGGGGTGGCTCTCCGATCGGGCGGATCACGGCCGAACAGGCGGTGCTGGTGCGGGACGAGCTCTTGTCGCGAGGCTACGCGGCAGAGGTCGTAGTAGCGCTGCGCTACGCCCAACCCGACACCGCCGCGGCCCTGTCGGCTCTTTCCACAGCAGGTGTCGAGCGCATCGTGTTGCTGCCCCTCTACCCGCAGTACAGCTTCGCCACGACAGGATCGTCCGAAGCGGAGGTGATGCGCTTGACGGCCGGGACCGGCGGGCCGCCCGTGACAGCCATCCGATCCTGGTGCGAACAGCCGCGGTATCTGGACGCTCTCGCCGGGCTGGTGAGCGAGGAACTGGAGAAGCTGCCGCGGTCGCGGGCTGACCGTGTGGCGCTGGTCTTCAGCGCCCACGGCCTGCCGGAGCGGCTCGTGCGGCGGGGCGATCCCTACCCGGAGGAGGTGCAAGCGACGGTGGCAGGTGTGCTCGACCGCCTGGCTTTCGCAGGCGAGGTGCGCCTCGGGTACCAGTCGCGCACCGGGCCGGTGGCCTGGACGGGTCCGGGGACCGACGAGGTGGTCGAGGAGTTGGGCGCGGCCGGAGTCGGGGCCGTCGTCGTCATCCCCGTCTCGTTCGTGTCCGATCACATCGAGACCCTGCACGAGCTCGACATCGAGTTGCGTCGAGCCGCGCTGGAGGCCGGGATCACCCACTTCGCTCGGGTCCCGGCCCTCAACACGCGGCCCGAGGTCGGCCCGCTGCTCGCCGGCGTGGTCGAGGAGGCGCTGTGAGTCCCACGGTCGTGATCGGCGGCGGGTTGGGCGGGTTGCTCGCCGGGGCAGAGCTGGCGCGCCGAGGCGGAGAGGTGGTCGTGCTCGAATCGTGTGGGCAGCCCGGAGGCGTCGCCCGCAGCATCGTCGACAACGGCTGGCTGTTCGACCCAGCCGCGGGTTCTGTGATCCTGCCACACCCCGCGCTGTCGCCGATCGTCGAAGCCGCAGGCATTGCGGTAGAGCCGGCCACGCCGGCGGCCCGTCGCCGGTTCGTATACGACCGGGGCAGCCTGAGCGAGCTGAGCGAGTCCCCGGCAACGGTGTTCTCACCCCTCCTCAGTTGGCGGGGCAAGGCGCGTGCGGTCGCCGAGCCGTTCATCAGACGCACTGGCGACGCGGCTTCGGACGAGAGCCTGTCGGCGTTCCTTGCTCGGCGTTTCGGGCCGGAGGCCGGCAGGTTCGTGGCCACCCTCATGGCCCACGGGGTGTTTGCCGGAGATCCTGCCGAGCTCAGCGCCCGGGCCGGCTTCCCGGCGATGGTGGAGCTGGAGGACGCGGCCGGAAGCATCCTCCGTGGTGCCGTCAGGCGCCTCCGGGCGCGACCGAAGGGCGCTCCGCGTCCCCGGACCCATGTGACACGCGGTGGCATGAGTGAGGTGGCCGACTCGCTGGCTGAGTACCTCGGCCCGGGCTTTCGGCCCGGCCGCGAGGTGAGCGCCATCGAGCAACGCGGGGATGGCTGGGTGGTCCATGCGGGGGAGGAGCTGGAGGCGACGAACGTCATCGTGACCTGCTCGGCAGCGGCGGCGGCCCGCTTCGTGCCCCGCGAGCTGGCGGGGATCCTGTCTCGTTCCAAGACCGCTCCGGTCGCGGTGGTGGGTCTCGGCGGGCCTGCTCCTGACCTTCCCGTACCGGACGGGTTCGGGGTGCTGGCCGGTCCCGCTGCCGCCATCCGCGCACTGGGGTTCCTCTTCGAGTCGCAGTACGCTCCGGGACGGGCGCCGCGCCGGCACCGCCTGGCGAAGGCGATCTACGGGGGTGCAGCCGATCGGGCGATCAGCGAGCTCGACGATGGCGATCTCGTCGAGTTGGCGGTGGCGGAGCTGGGGCGGGTCATCGGCGTCACGGTGCGGCCCAGCTGGGTCCGCGTGGTCAGGCCCGGGTCGGGGATCCCCCAGTACGACGTGGGCCATCTGCGCTGGTTGAGCGAGCTCGACACCGAGTTGGGTCGCTGGCGGGGCCTGCTGCTCGGCGGGTGGTGCTATCGCGGCATCGGGTTGTCGGGGCTGGCTGCGGACGCGGTGAGGCTGGCTGACACCGTGGAGGGCCGGCGACTCGACCGCAAGCCGTAGCGGGCCAAATCGCGATATCCTGTCCGTAATTACGATCAATACGGCTTAGGCCGCCCCTGGGAGGAGTAGGAAGATGTCAACGCTCGATCCTGACACGGTGGTGAGTTCGCTGGTGACCGAGCGCCCTTCACGGGCAACGGTCCTGGATGCCCTCGGCATCGACTACTGCTGCAACGGACACCGAACGGTTGTCCAAGCCTGTGCCAGCGCGGGGATAGGCGTGGCAGAGCTCCGAGACGCCCTGCAGAACCACGACGCGTCGAGTGACGAGGCCGACACCGAGGTCTCTGCTGCCTGGGCGACCATGCGGATCGGCGAGCTGACAGACCACATCGAGGGTGTGCACCACACGTACACGCACGAAACCATGCCGCGCCTCGGCAGCCTGGCGGACAAGGTGGTAGGCGTACACGGGGATCGCCATCCCGAGCTGAGCGAGATCCAAGGCGCCTACCAGGCACTTCGCAGCGAGCTCGAATCGCACCTCATGAAAGAGGAGCGGGTGCTGTTCCCCATGTGCCGCGAGCTCGACTCAGCCGAGGGCACCCCGGAGTTCCACTGCGGGACGCTGCAGAACCCGATCCGGGTCATGGGCCAAGAACACGACGTGGCCGGCGAGTTGCTTGCTCGTCTCCGGCGCCTCAGCTCCGACTACACCCCGCCTGATGATGCCTGCGAGAGCTACCGGGCGCTCTATGCGGGGTTGGAGGAGCTCGAGGCCGATCTCCATCTGCACATCCACAAGGAGAGCAATGTGTTGTTCCCCGCCGTGTTGGCCCGCGAGGCGGAGTTGGCCGATGCGACCGGATGACCCCAGCGGTTGAGGGTGGGCACCAAGCGAGTTCTCACCGGAGTTGCAGCCTTGCCGAGGAGCATCGAAAGAAATGCTTGCAAACCTAGAGAAGTTAACTAATATAGCCGCACAACCGAGTGGCTCGGAGGACGGTGGCCGGAGCGGCAGGTCCGGGTCTGCTGAAGCACCTTGTGACGAACGGGTCGATTCCCCCTTGGTCGTTACCCGGGGTGCTTTGGGTGAGTGCAGCTCCGACCGCCGTCCTCCTTTTTCTCTTTTCGATCGGTGGACGATGAGCCCCGGGGATGCGGCGGGAGCCCCCGCCGACGGCGACACCCACGTCCCCCGCAGCGACGAGGACGAGCAGCGCCGCCAGAGGCCGCGCTCGGCAGCACTCGGCCATGCAGGAGCGGGCCACCAGCCCGTGCCCTGCAGGCGAAACACCACCAGGGGAGGGTCATGAACGCTGCGTTAGCCGAACCAGGCCTGGGCGCCGAGGCCAGGGAGATGCTTGCGGTTGTCCACCGCTTCGCCGAGGAGGAGATGCGCCCGGTCGGAACCGAGCTCGACCGTCTCGCTGATCCCTCCGAGGTGATCGCCGAGGGGTCAGCCTTCTGGAAGGTCTTCGACCGCTACCGCCAGCTCGGGTTGCACGAGCAGGGCACCGGCGGATACGCGGGGGCCGAGGAAGCACTGCTACGCGCCCGCATCGAGGAAGAACTGGGCTGGGGTGACGCCGGGTTGGCCCTCAGCTTCGCGGTGAGCAACTTCCACCGTTTCTTCGTCCCGCTCACCGGGAACGACGAGCTGATCGAGAAGTTCGCTGGTCCGGACAGCACCGGCATCGGCTGTTGGGCGATCACCGAGCCGGACCACGGCAGCGACACCCTTGCCTTCACCGAGGATCACTTCGCGGACGCGTCGATCCGCGCCGACTGCATCGCCCGGCGGGACGGCGACGACTGGGTCATCAACGGCACCAAGGCCGCCTGGGTATCGAACGGAACCATCGCCGACGTCGCCAGCCTGTTCTGCACCATCGACGGCGACGAGGGCTTCGCGGGTGGCGGTGTCTGCATCGTGCCGCTCGACCTGCCCGGTGTCTCGCGGGGCCGACCCCTCGACAAGCTGGGACAGAGGGCGTTGCCCCAGGGTGAGATCCACTTCGACGACGTCCGCGTGCCCGGATCGCACATGGTCGTCGGCAAGGACTTCTACGGCCCGACCGTCGAGATGGTGCTGGCCTTTGCCAACGCCTACATGGGCTGCACCTTCTCCGGCGTAGCCCGCGCGGCCTACGACATGGCCCTGGCCTACGCTCGCGAGCGGGTGCAGGGCGGGGTGCCCATCATCTCGCACCAGAGCGTGCGCTCTCGGCTGTTCAAGATGTTCGCCCGGGTAGAGGCGGCACAGTCGCTCTCGCGCAGGGTCGCCCTCCTCGGCGCGGGCGGCCCGCCACCGGTCCAGTACTCGATCGCGTCGAAGACCTTCTGCACGACAACGGCGTTCGAGGTGGCTTCGGAGGCGCTGCAGATCTTCGGCGGCAACGGTCTCTCGCGTGAGTACCCCATCGAGAAGGTCCTGCGCGATGCCCGAGCCTCGATGATCGAGGACGGGTGCAACGAGGTGCTCTCCATCGTCGCCGGAGCGAAGCTCTGAGGCGGAGGGAAGACGGTGGGTCGAGCAGAGGTCGTACCGGGAGCGTCCTTGGCCGGCGGGTCCGACGTACCGGGAGGGTCTTACCTACCGGGAGCGTCCTTGGCCGGCGGGTCCGACGTCTGGCCGAGCCGTGCTCGGCACCCCCGCACGGCTGTCGTCTTTCAGCAGAGCCCGGTGCCGGGCGCGCAGAGGGAGTAACGGAGATGGAGCTCAGGGAAGCCATCGGTCGTCGGCGATCGATCCGGTTCATCAGGCCCTACCGGCCGGTCGAGCCGGAGAAGATACAACGCATGCTCGAAGCAGCACGGCTGGCGTCGCACTGGGGGAACGTCCAGTCCCTGCGGGCGGTGGTCGTGTTCAGGGACTCCGCACCCCGCGAGACGCTCGACGCTCTCTATGCACCGATCGCCGGGTACCAGATCCGCCTCGCTCCCGTGGTGATCGTCTGGTTCATCGACACCGCGGCCGTGGACGAGCAGAGCGATCGGCTCAGGGAATTGGTCGACGCCGGCGCGCTCGGCTTTGGCGAGAAGAAGAAGACCGATCTCGAGGAGAAGCTCATCCCGGTCTTCGATGCCATCCTGGAGAGCCTCAAGCAGCCGGGGCTCGGTGAGGTCGACTGCGGCCAGGGAATCGCCCAGGCGACCCTGATGGCCTACGAGCAGGGCCTGGGCACCTGCTGCCTGGGCACGCCCAACACCGACATGATCCGAGAGCGACTCGGCCTACCCGACAGCTGCCGGGTGCTGTTGCTCCAGACGGTCGGATATCCGGCGGAGACCTGGGAAGCCGGCGGGCAGAGGCCACGTCAGGCGTTCGGGGACCTGTTCCACATGAACGAGTACGGGGCCTCCTACCCCCGTTCCGAGGAGGTCGTGGAGGAGTTGACCGGGGACAAGATGTTCACGGCCCCAGCACCGCTACCGTGGCGCGAGGAGGAGCTCGCCTACCTGCAGCGGGCTCTGGGGCTCGAGGGGACCGGCTTGTTGTGACAGGACGGGAGCCAAGACGAGCTGTCGGGCAGTGCCGGCATGGCCGCACGGCAGCGACGACACGAAGACAAGGAGCCGTCAGCTGATGGAGATGAACGCGATTGTGGCCGGGGTCGGCATGACGCCTTTCGGCAAGCACCTGGAAAGGGGCTTGAAGTCGATCGGGGCTGAGGCGGTGACGGCGGCGCTGGCCGATGCGGGAATCGAGGGAGCCGATCTCGACGCAGCCTACGTGGGCAACGCCGCTGCCGGCCTGGTGACCGGCCAGGAGTCGATACGGGGTCAAGTGATCCTACGATCGGTGGGTCTGGGGAAGCTCCCGGTCGTGAACGTCGAGAACGCCTGTGCCAGTGCGTCCACTGCGCTTCATCAGGCGTCGGCCATGGTCAGCGCCGGCCTCTACGACTGTGTGCTCGCGCTCGGCGTAGAGAAGCTCTATCACGAGGACAAGAAGAAGTCCTTTGGCGCGTTCAGCGGGGCCGTCGATGTCGAGTTCCTCCAGGCGTTCATGACCGCCATGCAGAAATCGGCCCAAGCCGGTGGGGCCAAGTCGGCTTCTGAGGGGGCGGGCGAGAAGCGCTCGATGTTCATGGACATCTACGCCGCGGTCGCCAGAGCCCACATGGATATGTACGGCACCACGGTGGAGCAGTTCGCAGCGGTCTCGGCCAAGAACTCCCGGCACGGTCACCTCAACCCCCGGGCGCAGTTCCGCGAGGAGCTCACGGTCTCCGAGGTACTGGCAGCACCGATGATCGCCGAGCCGTTGACGCGACCGATGTGCTCTCCGATAGGTGACGGCGCAGCCGCAGTGGTCCTCGTCAGTGAGGACAGGGCGCGGGACCTGGGCATCTCGAAGCCGGTACGGATCCGCTCCAGCGTGCTCCACTCCGGTTGGGATCACGGTATGGACGAGGAGGACGCCGCGGGTCTGTGCGTTCGCGAGGCCTACGAGGAGGCCGGCGTGGGCCCCGCCGACCTGTCAGTGGTCGAGTGCCACGATGCCACCGCCCCCGCCGAGGTCCTGGCTTACGAGTCGCTCGGGCTGTGCTCCAAAGGGGAGGGCGGCAAGCTGGTCGAGGCCGGCGACACCTCACTCGGTGGCCGGATCCCGGTCAACACCTCAGGTGGTCTCCTGCGCAAGGGCCACCCGGTGGGCGCCACCGGGATCGCCCAGATCGTCGAGCTCACCGAGCAGCTGCAAGGACGCTCGGGTGACCGCCAGGTAGAGGGCGCCAACGTCGGTCTGGCCCACAACGGGGGGGGCACGATCGGCACCGACGTCGCCGCCATGTGCGTCACGATCCTCACGAGCTGAGGCCCGGATGCGGCAACGTGACCAACGAGTGCTGGCCGACCTGGTGGCGGCCAGGGCAGACGAGCAGCCCGACCTCGACGTCCTCACGTTCGAGCATCTGAGCCTTGACGGCTGCGACACCCCCGACGAGGTGCGTACCTTCGCCGGCCTCGCCGAGAAGGGCAATAGCCTGGCAGCCGCGCTGATCGAGCGCGGCTTCGAGAGGGGCGACCGTTTCGCCCTCATGATGCGCAATCACCCGGAGTTCGTCGAGGCGCTCATAGCCGCCTCTGTCTCCGGCACCATTGCAGTGCCGATCGACCCGCGGACCCGCGGCGACAAGCTCGCCTTCATGCTCGCCGACGCCGGCTGCACCGGAGTTGTCTGCGCCGACTACTGCCTAGAACCCGTCGAGCAGGCGTGCCGGCAGACGCCGGGTGTGAAGACGCTGCTCGCCCTTGCCACAGCCGAGAAGGACGCGGTGGCACTCGAGGCGGTGCCGGGGGTCGAGTCGCTGAGCGACATCCTGGCAGAGCCCACCGACACCGTCGACGTGCGCCTCGAGAGCCCACAGGACCCGTTGCAGATCATCTACACCTCCGGAACGACCGGCGACCCCAAAGGTGTGGTGTTCACCAACGAGCGGTTCGGGTTGTACGCCATGCTCGGGCTCATGGTCGGTTACCAGCCCGACGAGCGTCCCTATACCGGCCTCTCGCTCACCCACGGCAACGCCCAGGCGGTGACACTGGCCCCCTCTCTGAGCATGGGCCTGCGCGCGGTGTTCAGCCGCCGCTTCACCAAGTCGAAGCTGTGGGACGTGTGCCGCACGCACGGGTGCACGACCTTCTCCCTCCTCGGCGGTATGGCAACTGCGGTCTACAGCGAACCGCCTCGGCCAGATGATGGCGACAACCCGGTTCGCTTCGTGGTGAGTGCGGGCATGCCCTCGGCGATATGGGAGGCCTTCGAGAGACGCTTCGACGTGAGGGTCTTCGAGTGGTACGGAGCGGTCGAAGGGGGTCTGGCGTTCAAACCCGTTGGAGAGGGCCCCATCGGCTCGTTCGGCAAGCCGGTACCCGGGCTCGAGATGCGGATACTCGACGAGCACGACATCGAATGCCCAGCGGGCGAGATCGGCGAGATCTGCTCGCGTCCTTTCGGCGGCGACGCCGAGGTCGAGTACCACGGCAAGCCGCAGGCATCAGCGGAGAAGACGAGGGGCGGATGGCTCCGGAGCGGCGACATGGGCCACACCGACGAGGACGGCTGGTTCTTCTTCGACTACCGCAAGGGTGGCGGAATCCGCCACAACGGGGACTTCGTGAACCCCGGCTTCGTCGAGAAGGTGGTGGCCGAACATCCTCAGGTGTCGGACGTGTTCGTGTACGGCGTTCCTGCGGCCTCGGGTGCACCGGGTGAGAAGGACGTGGTGGCGGCGGTTACGCTCACACGCCCCGGGGGCTTCGACGCCGCCTCGGTCTTCGCTGCTTGCCGCGCGGGTCTCGAGTCGAACTTCGTGCCGAGCTACATCCAGGTCGTCGAGGAGATCCCCAAGACGGCATCGGAGAAGCCGCAAGAGCGATTTCTCATCGAGGATTTCGCACCCGATGCTGCGAACGTCTTCGCCGAGGCGTGAATGAGCCAGGTCCCGCGGGTTGCTCTCCTGGCCGGGGGAGTCGGATCGAGCCGTTTGGCCGTGGGGTTCGAGCGTGTCCTCGGCGAGGCGCACTTGACGCTTGTCGTCAACACCGGTGACGACCACTGGCGCTACGGCCTGAGGATCTGCCCTGATCTGGACACGAACATGTATGCGCTGGCCGGGTTGCAGGACCGGCAGCGGGGCTGGGGGCTGGCGGGCGACACGTTCACCACGATGGCCCGGCTACGGGAGTTGGGCGATGACCCCTGGTTCAGTCTCGGCGACCGGGACCTGGCCACGCACCTGCTGCGGACCGCCCTCCTCGGTGCGGGAATGGGGATCGCCGAGGTGACGCAGCAGCTGGCCGGGCGGCTCGGGATCAACGCACGGCTCCTGCCGATGACCGAAGCCGAAGTCGGCACCATGATCCACACACCGGACGGTGTCATCCCCTTCGAGGACTTCTTCGTGCGCTTGGGAGCGCGGCCGCGGGTTGAAGACGTGTCCTATGAGGGGATCGACCAGAGCACGCTGAACCCCCTCACGAGGCGGGCCCTGGAGGCCTGTGACCTGGTGGTGATCGGACCGAGCAACCCGCTGTCGAGCATCGGGCCGATCCTCGCCGTCCCGGGCATGAGAGATGCGATCAAGGCGTCGGCGGCCCCGGTGGTGGCTGTCACCCCGGTGGTCTCGGGCGTGCCCATTTCCGCTGAAGGGGAGCGACGGCGAGCGCGCAGCCGCGCGGCGCAGCTGTCAGCCAGGGGACTCGATCACAGAGCCGTCGATGTTGCCGGCCTGTACCGGAACCTGGCAGACGTGTTCGTCCTGGACGAGGCGGATCAAGCCGAAGCTGCCGAGATCCGGTCGAGCGGATTCGGGGTGATGGTGGCCAACACCTTGATTCCCGAGCCCGACGCGGCCGCCATCCTTGCCGAGAAGGTGCTGAAGGCCGTCGGCTGAAGCGAGACGGTTGCATACGGGATCCACATGTCACCGTTCGTACCGTGGCGCCGTGAGTGCATTCCTGAGCGCCTCGACGATCGTCATCCGCGTGTGCCTCGTCTGGCGGGCCCAGTCGGTTGCCTCAGTCGGCGCATGGGTCGTGTTCCGGGTGGGCGCCGGGCGTCGCCCATCGGCGGACGCTCCGGGTGTCACAGCCGGATGTGGATGGGCCGTCCCTCGAAAGCGGCGATGCCCTCATCGACCTTGTCGTTGAGCTCTTTGGCCAGAGCCAACAGTGCCCTGGCGACCGCCAGCTCCTCGCCGATCTCGGGCATCTCCGGATCGTCGGGGTTGCGCTGCGCGTGGCCGTGGCTCGCCACGCTCGCTCCGGCGATGCGCAACGTCGCGGTTGCGTCGGTCTCGTCCTCGGATTCGCGGATCTCGACCTCGACCGTGAAGGTGTGCTTCCTTGTCATGGTCGCCTCCTAGCTGTCATTCCAGCGGTGCCATTCCCTCGGCTTGAACCTCGTGGATGCGGCAGAAGCGGGTCGCGGGTACCGCCTCCAGCCGGTCGTCGGGGATGATCGCGCCGCAAACCTCGCATCTTCCGTAAGTCCCGTCCTCTAGGCGGCGAAGTGCCCGATCGACATCGTCGAGCTGGGATTCGATGAGCTGGAGCATCGAGAAGTCCTTCTCCCGCTCGAAGGTCTCGCTGCCGAGATCGGCGGCGTGCTGGTCGACCTCGGTGAGCTCGGACACGCTGTCGGTCTCGGTCTGCCCATTGAGCTCGTTGGACAGGTCTTCCCTCAGGTGGTCGAGTCGGGAGTGCTCATCGCCGAGCAACTGCCCTGCCCGCTCTGGATCCACTTTCAGCTCTCCTCATCTTGGCTCTCGAAGGCGTAGTGCTGTTCCTCGAGGATCTCCTCGAGGTCTTCTTCCGTATCGCTGTCCGACGATTCCCCATCGGCACCGAACTCGGGCTGCTCGTCCTCGAGGTAGCGCACCGGTGTATCCTCCCAGTCGTCGGTTCCTCGATCGCCGAGCTGTACGTCGCTGCGGCCGGGGTCCTCCGCCCGAGTCGAATCGTGCTCGGCTTCCACGTGGACCGCGGCCGCCTCAGGGCCTTCGTCGTCGGCATCTTCGCCGAGCTCGTCGTCGGAGGGGATGAACTTCCACTGATCCTTCGGCATCTGGCGCCTCCTGTCATCGGCGCGCCTATCCATCCATCAGTCTGAGCGTTCCGCGCTGCGTTGTCACCGGCAAGGGCAGGAAGTCCCTACCGGCCGGGCTGAGTCGAATCGTAGCCTTCGAACAAGACCCGCTGATGCGGAGCTTTGCCGTTCGATGCGAAGCACGCTCGGCAGCATTGGAGTAAACCGAGGGGCTATGACGACTTACATCGGGGACCCGGTGCGGTCGGTGATGATTGCAGAGCCGGTCTTCGTGAGCCCTGATGCCTGCTTGAGAGAAGCAGCCTCGAGCATGGTTGCTGCGGGGATCGGCGTGCTGGTGGTGGGGGACGGGGTTCGTCCCATGGGCATGCTCTCAGAGCGTGACCTCGTCGAGGCCCTCTCGGCAGGAACCGATCCCGACGACATCGATGTCGAGGCTGTCATGAGCCGGAACGTGATCTCGGCGAGCGCGATGGACCCGATACACGATGTCGCCCTCCAGATGTTCGAATGTGAAGTCCGTCACCTACCGGTCATGGAGGCTGATCAGGTCGTCGGTGTTGTCTCGGTTCGTGACCTGCTCCGCCCGCTCCTGCTCAGCGCGCTCGACCCGGGTGCAGTCGGGACCGGAGCCGAAGAGGGGTGAGCAAACAAGGCTGAGGAAACAAAGTGTGAGGGCGCCCTCGCCTCACCCGGCGCTGATCAGGCCGTAATGCCCGTCGTAGCGGTGGTAGGCGACGGTGCCCCGCCGGCTGTCGGAGTCGACGAAGAACACGAACTTCTCACCTCCCGCGTCGAGCCTCTCGAGTGCCTCCGCGGTGCTGAGGGTGGGGGCGGGCAGCTCCTGGCGCACACTCGCGGCGGTGCCGTCGAGTGGATCTCCCCGCGTGCCCTCGGGCTGCCTCAGCTCCAGGCCATGATCCCGGTCGTAGCTCAACAGGCTGTCGGCGCCCGTGGTGATCTCGGTGAAGAGGTAGAAGTCGTGATCGAGCATGTCGAGGTCGAAGGCCGCTTCGTCGACGGTCATCGCCTCGAGGGCGAAGGTCTTCTGGCGTACCAGCTCACGTTCCTCGGGGGGGCGTTCGTACCACTCCGGTCGCTGGGTGGGGAGGTCACCGTGGCGCCACTCACTACGGTCGGCCTGACCCGTCCAGTGACGAGCGCGACCCTCGTGGTGCAGCCGCTGCTCGTGGCGGGCGATCCGGCGGCGGAGCCTCTCCTCCAGGAGATCTACTGCTTCGTCCATGTCACCGCCCGCCACCTGCGCGCGCACCGGGGACCCGTTCACGTCCAGGGTCGCTTCGGCTATGGCCGGGCGGTCACGTGCCGGATTGGGCTCCGCCGTCAACCGGATCTGGGCCTGGAGCACCGGATCCCGAATCCGGCTGATGAGGCGGGTCACCTTCTCGGTGGCGTACGCCTTGGACTGATCCGTGACGTTGCCACTTGTCGACACATCGAGGATTCCGTCGAAGTCAGACATAACCTCACCTTCGTGGCTGGAGCTGTCGTCGATGGGGGCCACCCGGTGCCGGCGAGGCCGGGGCTCGGAGGGGAGGGCTCGAGGCATTCCCGGCTCAGCGCCCCCCGCATCGGACAGCAGACCAGCACAGCGGCCCTGGTCCCGCCTGGTCAAGCCCGACGACGATGACTGCTCGTGAGCAACGCATCAGCAGCACATTCTTCCGGTGGCGTAGCCGAAACAAGCTTGACCCATTCTCGCCGCCTCCAAAAGGGCCGAAGGTCACCAGAGCCCTGCGTTCGCGTCGCCGAACCACCCCCATCCGGCAGCGGAGGTCTTCGCGGCTCGTTGACGCTCCATGAGGTTTCGGCTCAGCCGATCTGGTGCTCCCATCCGGTCTCGCAGAGTCGCCTGTCGCGGCCATCGGCGAGACGAAGGGTGAGGTCGGCCCTGGCGGTGATGAGGCCGATGCGGGCGGGTGCTGTCAGCCCGGCATCGTCGAAGCTGGTCTCGACAGCTCGGGGGTCGGCGGCTGTGAAGCAGAGCTCGTAGTCGTCCCCCCCCACCGACGGAGACTCACCGAAGGTCCCTCCGGTCACCGGCACCGCTCCATCGATGATCGTCGCGCCGACACCTGATGCGTCGCAGATGTGGCGGAGGTCTGCCACCAAGCCGTCGGAGACATCGATCATCGCGGTGGCGGCTGCGGCGGCGGCAGCACGACCTTCGGTGAGGCGGGGCGTGGGCCGGTTGAGCCGCAGGAGCGCCTCGGGGGCGGGGTCGCGTCCGGCCCGCAGGTCAGCCAGCGCCGCCCCGGCCATGCCGAGCGTGCCGGTCAGGTAGATCGAATCGCCGGGCCGGGCACCGGATCGCAGGACGGGGCCCGAGGTCGGGCTGGTGCCCAGGATCGCCACGCTGATCATCAGCGCCGGTCCCCCGGTGGTGTCACCCCCCACGAGAGGGCAACTGAGGGCTTCGGCGGCCTGCGCCAGGCCCCCAGCGACGGCGTCGGCGAGCCCGGTGCCGGGGGGCGTGACCAGCGCGGCTACCGCCGCGAGGGGCGTACCACCCATCGCCGCGATGTCCGACGCGTTGACCGCCAGGGCCTTCCAGCCCACATCGGCCAGGTCACAGAAGGCCCGGTCGAAATGCACTCCTTCCACCAGGGCGTCGGTGGCGAGCAGTTGGCCGCCGTCGAGGACCGCGGCGTCGTCCCCGATCCACACCTGGCCGGCGGGGGGACCGGCTAGGAGCTTCGTCAGCCTCTCGATGAACTCGAACTCACCCGACACGCCTGGCAGTGTGACACGAATCGGCGGCACGGCAGGCGGTCGCCGGTCAGTACCGTTGTCTCAGGCGAGGCATGCCCCGAAGGGGGTCACCGCCACCGGAGCGAGCCTGAATCGACCGCAATGGAAAGGAGCGGCGTAGACGATGCGTGACTGGGTGCTGACCTTCGAGGGCTACGACCCTGAGGAGGTCGGGCTTCGCGAGGCGCTGACCACTCTCGGCAACGGCTACCTCGCCACGCGCGGCGCTGCTCCCGAAGCAGTCGCCGACGAGATCAACTACCCGGGTACCTACATCGCCGGGCTCTACAACCGCTTGGTGAGTGACGTGTCGGGCCGCGCGGTCGAGAACGATTGCATCGTCAACGTACCCAACTGGCTGCCGCTCACCTTCCGTCCCCAGGACGGGGGATGGGTCGACGTGGACGGCATGGAGGTGGCAGAGCACCAACTCGAGCTGGATCTGAAGCGCGGGCAGCTGACCAGGAGGTTCGTGGTGGTGGACGAGGCGGGGAGACGCACGAGGGTTTCCCAGCGCCGCTTCGTCTCGCAGGCCCATCCTCACCTGGCCGGCCAGGAGGTCACATTCGTAGCGGAGAACTGGTCGGGTCGCGTCGAGTTCAGGAGCGCGCTGGACGGCACGGTCGAGAACACCGGGGTCAAGCGGTATCAGGAATTGAACAACGACAACCTTGCAGCGGTCGGTACCGGTTTCTTCGGTGAGGATGGGATGTACCTGGAGGTGGAGACCAACCAGTCGAACATCCGGATCGCCCAGGCCGCTCGCACCCTGGTCTTCCGGAACGGTCGCTACCTGCCGGCCGTGGAGCGAGAGGAGGTCTCCGAGCCCGAGTACGTCGCTCAGGACTTCTCCCTCCATGTCGCAGAGGGTGACGAGATGACGATCCAAAAGGTCGTGGCCGTCTACACCGGCCGTGACCGGGGGATCTCCGAGGCGCTCGAATCAGCCCGCACCGCTGTCGAGCGGGCCGGTCGTTTCGAGAACCTGCTGGCAGCTCACGTCCTGGCGTGGGATCACCTCTGGCGTCGTACCCACCTGGACCTCGACAGCGAGCAGACCGAGGCCCTGCTGGTCCTGCGGTTCCACGTCTTCCATCTGCTGCAAGTGTGCTCCGAGCACGTCCGCGACCTCGACGCGGGTGTACCTGCGCGGGGGCTTCACGGCGAGGCCTACCGCGGCCACGTCTTCTGGGACGAGCTGTTCATCTTCCCCTTCCTGACCTTCAGCCTGCCGGAGGTCACGCGATCGCTCCTCGCCTACCGCTGGAGGCGTCTCGACGAGGCCCGCTGGTCGGCCAGGAAGGCCGGCTTCGAGGGAGCGATGTTCCCTTGGCAGTCGAGCAGTGACGGGCGCGAGGAGACTCAGACGATGCACCTCAACCCGAAGTCCGGTCGGTGGCTGCCCGACCACAGTCACCTGCAGCGACACGTCAACTCCGCCATCGCCTACAACGTGTGGGAGTACTACCAGGTGACGGCCGACCAGGACTTCCTGATCGAGCACGGAGCCGAGATGATCCTGGAGATCGCACGCTTCTGGGCCAGTGTGGCGACGTTCAACCGGCTGACGCACCGCTATGAGATATTGGGCGTGGTCGGGCCGGACGAGTATCACGAGGGCTACCCCGACCGTGACGAGCCGGGACTCGACAACAACGCCTACACGAACGTGATGGCGGTCTGGGTGCTCCTGCGTGCCCTCGATGTCCTCGACACGCTGCCCGAGCCGTATCGGGGCGAGCTGATCGAGCGGATCGGGCTGATGCCTGCCGAGGTCGAGCTGTGGGAGGACATCACCTGTCACATGTTCGTCCCCTTCCACGACGAGGGGATCATCAGCCAGTTCTCCGGTTACGAGGATCTGGCGGAGCTCGATTGGGAGGGTTATCGGGAAAGGTACGGCAACATCCAGAGGCTCGACCGGATCCTCGAGGCCGAGGGCGATTCCCCCAACAACTACAAGCTGTCCAAACAGGCCGACACGCTGATGTTGTACTACCTCCTGTCGGAGGAGGAGCTGCGCGAGCTGCTCGAGCGGCTGGGGTACGAGCTCTCGGACGCGGCGCTGAGGCGGACCATCAACTACTACTGCGATCGCACCTCGCACGGCTCGACGCTCAGCAACGTCGTGCATTCGTGGATCCACAGCCGGCTCGACCGGCGCCGGTCCTGGCAGCTCTTCGTGGAGGCCCTCCGCAGCGACCTCTACGACGTCCAGGGGGGGACGACCAAGGAGGGAATCCACCTTGGTGCGATGGCCGGCACAGTCGACTTGGTCCAGCGCTGCTGGCCTGGCCTCGAGGCCCGAGGCGAGGTCCTCTACATCAACCCGCTCCTGCCGGACGAGCTGCCTCACCTGGGCTTCAATCTCCGCTACCGCGGGCACTGGCTGGGTGTGCAGATCACGGATGGGACCGTCAGGATCGAGTCCCAGCCGACGGTCGCCGAGCCGATCACCGTGGCCCACGGCGACGAGTCAGCCGTTCTCCAGCCGGGCGACAGCGTGACCTTCACCCCTGACGGTGCCGAGGTGGTGCCGATCAGCTCCATGACAGCGGGCGCCTGAAGCCCACCACGTCGATCCTGACTCCGAGACGGGCTCAGCGGTCGAGGCGACCCAGCAATACCTCCCCCGCGTGGCAGGCCGCGGCCAGGTTCTGCTGCTCGTTTGCCGGCAGGTCCGGAAAGCGCGGGGACGGGCGACCGTGGACCTGCGCTGCTGCGCGTGAGGCAAAGCCCACGTCGGCCGGGAGCTCGAAGAAGTCCGCGACTGCGCTGATGGTCTCCTCCGGTCGCTCGATGAGGTCTTCGAACCGCACGGCGAGGTACTGCCCGGGTTCGAGGCGGGGAAGGGCTCGGAATCCGCGTGCGAGCTGCTCGGTCCAGTAACGACCGAAGGCCTCGACAGCGGGCAGGTGCTCGAGGAGGGCGACGACTTCGTCCTCACCCTCCTCGATCTCGGGCACGAGTCCGTGGAGCAAGGCGACCCCCAGCCGGTAGAAGGGGTGGGCCCTCATCGAGAGAGCTGCCTCTCTACCGTCACGATGGATGTGAAGGAACTTCGCCTCCGGATAGAGGTCGAGGAGCTCGCCGAGGTAGTCGATGGACGAACCGGAGCGTTCGATCCAGATCGAGCCGCCGACCCGTTGCGTCAACCACTCGAACAGCTCGCGGTAGTGCACAGCGAGCGTGGCGTCACCGCGCGACGAGGCGAATTCCATCATCTCGTCGTACAGCTCATCGGGCTCGTCGGTCAGGCGCGGGACCATTGCGACCAGTAGCCAGGGAACCGGGTCGCCACGACTGAAGCGGGAACGAGCAGAGAACGGGTACTGGATCTCGGGGGCGTCATACCCGCGAGCCAGCACATCGGTAGTCACGGGGTTGTCTGCCGAGATCAGCTCGACGAGCTCGCCGGCTGTGACCTCACCCGGCTGGAAACGTCTTGTCCAGTCGAGCCCGGTGAAGAACTCGTTGATGCCGACCACTTCTCGATGCTCGGCCAGCATGGTGGTCAGAAGCGTTGACCCGCACCTGCCCGTACCGATGGCGAACCGCTCCATGCTGGTTGCCTCCCCCGGCGCCACGCGCTCCGAGGGTCCTACCGCCCACCGGCAGCGGACTGGCGGGAATCGGACACGGACCTCGCGACCGGCAGCCGGTCGATGTCGGTGAGGACCTGGCGTGCGCCGCATCCCTCGGCGAGCTTTCGTGACTCCGACAGCAACTGCTCGGCTCGATCGATCGAGTCGGGCCCGCCGGAGCGAAGCAGCATCGCCGCCCATTCGCACTTGGTGGCGGCGAGCAGAGGCGGTGAGTGCATGGCGTCATGGATCTCGGCCGCAGTGGCGAAATGGCCTTCGGCAGCCCCGAAATCGCCGAGGGTGGCAGCCAGCATTCCCAGAACCTGAGCATGCGCCGGCAGGAACAGCGCCAGGTTGTGGAGCTGATGCCCGAAGGGCAGCAGTATCTCGTACAGGCGGGCTGCAAAGGACTGGTTGCCGAGGCGTGCGCAGAGCTCTCCGAGGCCGTTGTGGCTGCTCTTCCAGCTCGTCGGGGGTCGCTCGGCCAACACTGCCATCAGCCCCTCCAGTACTCGCGCGGCGTCGTCGGTTTGGCCCGCTCGCAGCAGTGCCAGGCCCATCAGCGGCTGGCCGGGTGTCGTCAGGTCGGGGTGCTCGGTCAGCGCCGAGGCCAGGTCGGCCAGTTCTTCAGCCCGTCCCTGCTGGAGTCGGATGTTGGTCATCTGCAGGATGAGGACGAAATCGGTCTCGCCGAGGCCCGCGACGTGACCATAGGAGACGGCATCTGTTGCCAGAGCCTCGGCCGGCCCGAAGTCACCATGCAGGGCCGAGCGGGCTGATTCCACCAGTCGCGTGTAGTAGAGGAGCGAGGGCACCCTGATCCTCTCCGCCAGGTGGATGGCGCGATCGAGGCACATGCTGAACTCGTCGTACTGCGCCGCGTCTCCCGCGGCCAGAGCCCGCACCAGCAAGGCGGCGACCACCAGGGAGGGATCCCTCAGCCTGGGCACCAGGTTCATCAGCTTGCCGGTGTTGTGGAGCCGGTCGTCGAGGTTGTTGAAGCCGTGCACGAGTACGCTCTCGGCACGCAGCAGCGCTTCAGCCAATGCTGTGACATCGGAGGTTGCCCGCGCCATGGTCAATGCCTGGTCGCTGAGCCGTCGGATTTCTTCCGGGGGTTCGCCGGCAGCGAGCTGCTCGAGGGCAAGATGGCTCAACAACCGCGACCTGTCGGCGCTGACGGACTCGTCGAGGAGGTCGAGGGTCTGCTCGATCAACGAGATGCGCGCGGGGTTGGCTTCCGAGAGACTGGTTTGGATGACGGGTTGGTTGATGAGCAGCGCTCTGGCGGCGCGACCCGGGTCGGCAAGTGCCAACGCGCAACGGGCGGCTGCTGCTGCGGTCTCGCCAAAGGTGTTGTCACCTGCCCGCCACTTGGCGATGGAGAGCTGGGTCAGGACGTCGCTGCGGGAAAGCTCATGGTTGCCGGGGACATCGTCGAGGAGGCGCAGCGTCGTTTCGTACCACTGGATTGCCTCGTCGTAGGCAACCTTGGCGATGGCCTCCTCACCTGCTCTCATGGTGAAGGTGATGGCCTTGGCCGGTTGTCCTGCCTGGGCGGCGATCACGAAGTGGTGTGCTACAGCCGCCGCGCTTGCAGCTTCGCTGGGAAAGCGACGTTCCATCGCCTCCCCGACCCGGCGGTGGAGCCGAACCCTCCGCGGCGGGGTCAACTCCTCGTAGACAGCCGATCGGATGAGCGAGTGAGCAAAGGCGAACCTCAGCTTCTCGTCCGCCAGGCTCTTGAAGAGGCCGGCAGTGACTGCCTCGTCGAGAGAGAGGAGCAGCGAATCCTCGTCGGCATCGGAGGCGTCGGAAAGAGCCGCGAAATCGAAGTCGATTCCGATCACGGAAGCGAGCTCGAGGACGGCGTCGGTGTCAGCAGCGAGATGGGCGCGTCGCTGGGCGACGACCTCTTTGATCGATGCGGGGAGGTTGGCGGATGCCAGGTGCTCTGCGGCCGTGCCGCCGGCGACCGGTCTGGAGAAGTGCTTGGTGAGCTCGATCACGAAGAAGGGGTTGCCGTCGGTCTCGGCGAAGATGACGTCGAGCATCGGGGCGAGGTCCTCATCGCTGAGGTCGGTGATCAGTGTCTCGACGTCCTCGATGGGCAGCCCGTCGAGCGCGATCCGCTCGGTGTGCGGTGACCGGAAGAGGCCGGCCAGCAGCGATCCCAGCGGATGATCACGGTCCCAATCGGTGCTGCGGTGGGTCATCACCAGCAGCAGCCGGCAGTCATGGCAGTGCTGGATGACATGATCGAGCAACTGAAGCGTAGGTCTGGTGGCCCAGTGGAGGTCGTCGACCACCAGCAAGAGGGGTTGGGCGGTGCTGCTGGCCTTGAGCCATCCCGCGACGGCTTCGAGCAGCCGGAACCGGTCGGCGGCCCGGTCGTCGGTGTCAGCGGGTGGCACCAGGTCGGCGTTTTGTCTCAGCGAGGGAGCCAGGCGCGCCAACTCGTCACGATCGGGCCCGAGCAGGCGTTTGAGATCCTTTGTCGGGCAACTGTCGCCCAACTCGGCAAGTGCCTCTGCAAGAGGTTGGTAGGGGAAGTCGATCCTGTCGTCGCAGCGTCCGTACATGACGATCCCGCCGCGGCGTCTGACCTGATCGGCAAAGCCGGCGAGCAGGTGGGTCTTCCCCACGCCGGGCTCGCCCTCGACGACGACGGTTTGCAGGCTGCCGCCCGCCGCGCGAGACCAGGCCGAGTCGAGCCGGCCCAGCTCGTCGAGGCGTCCCAACAAACGACCTGCCAGCAGCCGGCCGAGTGGTTCGGGGAGTGGAAGGTCGATCTGAGCAACCGGTGTCCAGTGGATCTCCCGGGTGGCCAGCGGTGCTTCCAGGCCTTTGAGGTGAAGGCCTGCGACGCTTGACCCGGCGGCCGTGGTGTGAGAGCCGGCCAGCAAGAGGACGAGATCGCTGCAGAGGATCTGGCCACCGTGGGCGGCCTCGCAGAGCCTGGTGGCTTCCACGATGGGCGTGCCGCGGAAGTCGCCGTCGCTGAGCGTGACCTCTCCGACACTCATCCCCACTCGGATCTCGAACGGGGCGCTGGTCGCCCGGTTTCGCAGATGGATTGCCTGTTGCATCTCGATGGCGCAGTCGATGGCTCGGCTGGGGGAGCTCATGATGGCACCGAGCCCGTCACCCCGATTCCAGCCCACCTCCCCACCGTTCTGGAGGATGACCTCGCCCAGGATCTTGTCGTGCTCGTCCATCACCGTGTTCATGGCCGGGTCGCCGATGCGGGTACGTAGCGCGGTGCTGCCGACGATGTCGGTGACGACAACCGTCATGAGCGCGCGTTCCCCCGTGCCGGTCATCACCAGATTGTAGAAGGCGCCGGTGAAGCCGGAGTACTCGCTCATCTCCGATCTGAGCAGTCGATGATGGCTTTCGAGGTGTCGGTCAAGCGGCGCGACCCACTTCGGCGCGTGGGCCGCGCTGGGGAAGCGGGCGCTGAGGTGGGCGACCCGCGCTGAGGAAGCGGGCGATGAGCAGAGAGGAGAGGGCGGACAGCCCGAGGTAGGAGATACCTAGCAGCATCAGGAGAGTGACCATTTCGTCCTCCGAGCCCGTGCTCCGGAGGTCGGTCCGGAGCACGCTTTGCCTCTCGAGAGCCCTCTACGCAGTGTCGGACCTCGCACAGGGACCTCCTCGGACCGCCCGCCCGTCGGGTCGACGGCGGCGGCGATCGACCGCTCCTCTCTGCAGCATCCACCAGCTGCGCCTTGTTCAAGGAGAGCAGATCGGCCGGCTCGTGTCTGTCAACTACTTGACACAACGCGAGCAATCACGAGGCGGCGCTGTCGAGTGCGGCAAGGTCGCGCAGCAACAGGCCTCCCCGGCGGATCTCGATCGCCCCGTCCCGCTCGAGTCGGCGTAGGGCACGGTTGACCGTGACCCGCGTGGTGCCTGCCAGGTTGGCCCACTGCTCCTGGCTCAGGGGCAGCATCCTGGATCCGTCGAGCGCCGGCTCGAACAGGGCCCCGAGGTAGGCGATACGCCTCAGCACGCGTTCCTCTGCGGGAAGGTGGGCCATCTCCAGGACCAGCGCCGACAGCCGGTCGACACGCTCGGTCAGAACACTGAGGAGGAATCGGTCGAACACCGGATTGGCGCGCCGCAAGAGATCGAAGGCGGCTCTGGAGATCGAGATCACCCGGGCGCCACCGAGAGCGCGAGCGGTGGCGGTCCGGACTGGTTCGTCCTTCAACAGGCTCTGCTCGCCGAAGGCCTCTCCTTCGGCCAGGACGGCGAGCGTGATCGCCTTTCCCTGGGCGTCTGCGGTCTCGATGATGACCTTTCCCTCGGTGACGACGCAGAACGAGTCGCCAGGGTCACCCTCCCAGAACAGCACCCGGCCGTCCTCGAAGGATCGCTCGGTTGCGCCGGCCAGCAGCTCGTCACGCTCCCTGTCCGGGAGCCGATCGAGGATCGAGGAACCACGTGTCACCGGGTGATCACCAGCCCGCCCTTCGTCGGTGTTGCCGGGTGTGAGTCTTCCCCAGTGCGGGGAGGTTGGCCAGCCGACGGGCGTGCGCTGCGGTGTCCAGCCTGCTACTACCAGGGCATGGAGTCGCTGGGCCGCCTGCGGGTGGGCATCGTCGGTGGGGGGCGCATCGCCGATCTCAACTGCATCGGCTGGTTCGATCACCCTGCGGGCGAGGTCGTTGCCGTGTGCGATGTGGACGCGGTGACCCGCGATCGCAGGAGCAGCGAGTGGTCGGTGCCCGGGTACGAGCGAATCGAGCAACTCCTCGAAGACCCGAATGTGGATGCTGTGGAGATCCTCACACCACATCATCTCCACGCCGAGCAGGCAGTGGCCGCCTTCGAGGCGGGCAAACACGTCTCGCTGCAGAAGCCGCCGACGATGACCCTCGAGGAGTTCGACCGGGTCACAAGAGCTGCCGCTGACGCGGGTACCACCTTCAAGGTCTACGAGAACTTCATGTTCTATCCGCCACATGTCCTGGCCGGCCGACTTGTCGAGGAGGGTGCGGTCGGAGAGGTGCTCTCGGTCAGGATCGTCACCGGCGCCGGGCGGATGGGCGATCAGGGTTGGGACGTGCCTCCGGAATCCAACGCATGGCGAATCGACCCACAGTTGTGCGGCGGAGGCATGATCACCTTCGATCACGGGTTTCACTGCTTCCAGCTCGGACGGATGTTCATCGATGATCCTGTGGAGACCGTGCATGCCTTCATCAACACGGTCGATCTCGGCGAGGGTCGCGTCATCGACGTGCCGGCGCTCATCACGTGGCGCTATTCGGGTGTACCCCGGATGGGCTCGTGGGAAGTGGTGCCTTCGGTTGACCTCGACGTGATCTCCCGGTACTACGTCAGCGACGACCGCCTCGAGATCCGGGGCCAGTCCGGGATCATCTGGGTCAACCGCTGTAGTGGGCAGCTTCTCCAAGAACCGCCGGTCGTCCACTACCGCGACGGCGTCGTGCGCTCGTTTCACCGCGTCGAATCCGATTGGGCGGCTTCGTTCCGGGATGCGACGTTCGACTTCATCGATGCGGTGCTGGAAGGTCGGCCTCCGAGGCTGGACGCAGCCGAGGCCAGGAAGACTCTGGCCTTCGCGCTCGCGGCGCAGCTCTCGGCGGCTGAACGCCGGGAGGTCGACATTGCCGCGCTTGGCTGAACACCGCGACGGCCCCTCAGCCGATGGCGACCGGCGCTCCCATCGTGGATGATCGCGGCCGGTCCCCCGTCCGTGCCCTGCGCCTCTTCGTCATCTGGCTCGGAAAGATCCTGGTCGTCCTGGCTCGGCTGCGGGGCGGCGGGGGATCCGCGCTCCCCGGGCTCGTGGTGCAACGGTTGCGACCCCGCCTGCTGGGGGAGCTCGCCGGCGAACTCCGCGGTGGATGCGTTGTTGTCACGGGTACGAACGGCAAGACCACCAGCGTGAAGATGCTGAGTCTCATGTTGAGCGAGGCGGGATACGTCGTTCTGACCAACCGTACGGGCAGCAACATGGTGAGAGGGCTGCTGTCGACGCTTGTCGAGCAGGCCACCTGGACCGGCCGGCTCCCATTCGACATCGGCGTGTTCGAGGTCGACGAGGGCAACGTCGCTCCCGTGGCAGCCGCGGTCGCTCCCCGGGTGGCCGTGGTGCTCAACCTGCTCCGTGACCAGCTTGATCGCTACGGGGAGCTCGAAAGGACCGCTGAGTTGATCTCGGGAGGACTGCCTGCGGCGCAGGCGGTGGTGCTCAACGGCGACGACAGGCTTGTGGCGGGACTGGGGTCGGCGCTGGGTGGTCCGGTCCACTTCTTCGGCGCCAGTGACGAGTTGCGGGCGGCTCTGCCCGATGATGCCGGGTTGTTGACGGGCGAGCGGGCGAGGGAGCGGGT
Source organism: Acidobacteriota bacterium (assembly GCA_003577145.1). Taxonomy (GTDB): domain Bacteria; phylum Actinomycetota; class Acidimicrobiia; order Acidimicrobiales; family Microtrichaceae; genus ATN2. Next base: position 66,499 of record QEUP01000012.1, read on the forward strand.
GGTGCCCCAATCAGAGCTCGCCGTGGAGCTCACGAGGGCCGACACCGCCGGCCTGGAGCAGGTCCTGGAGCTCCGGTGTGGCTCCGTGGCATACCCGGCTCGATTGCCCATGCCGGGCGTCTACAACGCCTACAACGCAGCGGCGTGCATCTGCGCGATGGACGCCCTCGGTGAGGACGTGGAGCGGGCAGCCGAGGCGCTGTCGGGCATGCGGCCGGCCTTCGGGAGGGGGGAGCCCGTCGAGGTCGACGGCGTCCGGATCGTTCTCCAACTCGTGAAGAACCCCTCGGGGCTCAACCAGGTGATCCACACCCTTCTCGCGGTCGGACCACCCCGGCGCATCCTCTTCGCCATCAACGACAACATCGCTGACGGACGAGACGTGTCGTGGCTGTGGGACGTCGATTTCGAGGCGCTCGCAGGCCGGGGCGACACAGTTGTCGCCTCCGGCATCAGAGGAACCGACCTGGCGTTGCGGCTGAAGTACGCAGAGGTGCCCTCCACGGCGGACAACAACCTCGCGGGCGCACTCGACGAGTTCGTCAAGGGTACCGACGCCGGCGAGGTTGCCTACGTCGTCCCCACCTACACGGCCATGCTCGATCTCCGCAAGCTGCTCAGGGGTCGCGCTGAGCTGAAGGAGATGTGGGAGTGAGACCGCGCCACCTCCAGATAGTCCACCTGTACCCCGACGAGATGAACATCTACGGCGACAGGGGGAACATCATCACCCTGGTCAAGAGACTCGAGTGGCGAGGCATAACCGCCGGTGTGCAAGAGCTGAGGCCGGGAGAGGACCTCGACCTGGACTCGACCGACATCGTCTTCGGTGGCGGTGGGCAGGACTCCGGACAGATCGTCGTCGCCGGCGACCTCATGACCAGGCGCTCACAGCTGGAGGAGGCCAAAGCCGACGGCGTGGTGATGCTCACCGTGTGCGGCTCCTACCAACTCCTCGGGATGTCGTACTTGGCTGCTGACGGTACCGAGTTGCCTGGGATCGGCCTGCTCTGCGTGCGTACCGGGTCTGGCCGGGGGCGCCTCATCGGCAACGTGGAGATCGACACCCCTTACGGCCGCATGGTGGGTTTCGAGAACCACGGCGGTCGGACCCAGCTCGAACCGGGTCAGGAGCCGCTGGGACGCGTCGTGAAGGGCTTCGGCAACAACGGCCGGAGCGGGGAAGAGGGCGCGGTGTCGGAGAACGTGTTCGGGACCTATCTGCATGGCCCCGTGCTCCCGCGCAACCCGCGCTTCGCCGACGAGCTCATCGGGCGGGCGCTCCTACGCCGCTACGGTGATGCTGACCTGACAGGTCTGGACGACTCGCTCGAGCGCGCCGCCGCCGCCACGGCCGGCTCACGACCGCGCTGACCCGGCATGGAGCCCTGAAACAGAAGTTGATTCTTGTCTCAGGATCACATAGTTTCCGTGCTGGTCAACGAAGGACGGGGGCAGCAGGGTCGAGATGGCGCAGGAGCGGCTCCGGCGTGGTGACCGCTCACCCTGACCAGCGAGTGGGAAACTGCACGGGGATCGGGAGCAGCCAGGCGAACTAGCTCGTAGCGTGCCATACGCCATCGCGCAACAAGAGCGCCCACCCAGGGGTGCCGTCAGGTCCGAACACTCTCGTGGGAGAACCCGACGGCACCCCTACCGCTCTTTGGTGTGTCCCGCATTCGTCTGCCCCGTCCCCGCCGCTCCTCTAGTCCCAGCTGCGCAGTGAGCTTCGCTCTGGTGGCTGCTCGTAGCTTTCTCACCGCGACCAGCCTCGGGCCACCTACGCTTTGTCTTGCGCCGAGGAGCGCTTGTCACGGAGAGCTGACGTGAGCGAAGCAGGCAACCCCGAACGAGACCCCACGGATGCGATCGAGCGTGTCCCTGCCGACGAACCGGGTGCGCCCCGAGGTACGACAGCGGACCAGGCGGAGCTGTCGGGCCGCGAGCTGGCACAGGAGGGCACCCGGATCGCGGTCGGCGCGCTGTCCCTGCTGGGCCAGGGGATGACCCGCATCCTGCGCGAGTCGGCGAGGGCGTCGAGGGAGGCCGCCGGTGATCACCGCGAGGGCTCAATGAGCCCCGTGGCGACCAGGCGTCCGACCTCGGTGTCAGCTGCGCTACCGGGGGCGGCGCTCGGGTTCTTCTACAGGGCCCAGGATGCCGTCTGGTCGGGAGTCGACGCCGGCCGAGCCGTTGTCGGGCCGGTGGCCAACCGGATCTGGGACGGCCCGCTGGCTGCACCGTTGCGAGGCCGGCTGGAGCGCGTGGTGTTCGAACTGTACGAGAGAGGGGTGAGCGAGCAGGCGTCCGCGCAGGAGCAGACCGCGGCGACGCTGGGTGAGACCGTGAACGAGTCCATGGACGGGGTGATGGACCGTCTCGACTTCAACGTGATCATCGAGAAGCTCAATCTGAATCAGGTCATCAACGACCTCGATCTCACCGATGTGATCGTCCACTCGACCGGTGGCCTGGCCGAGAAGTCGCTGGACACGGCCCGAGCCCAGGCTGTCGGCGCCGACTCGATGGTCGAGCGGGTCGTGTCACGCATCCTGCGACGCAACGCCGATCGTTTGCCGAAGGGTCCCGGCATCAGGGCCGTGGCCGAGCTTCCGCCCGGCGAGGACACGTGATGCAGTCGCAGCGCCTGGTGGACCAGGTGGAAGCCAGGGATTGGCACGGCTACTACGCCGGCGCGGTGAGCCGCTATGCCGCCTGGTGGGTCGACGGAATTGCCAGCGTCTTGTTGTTCTACGCCATCGTGTGGTTCGGGATCCTCGTGTTGGGCCTGTTCGATCGCGACTACGAGATGCCGGATGCCAAGACAGGTGTCTGGGCGATCGTCTTCTCCGGTTGGGTGCTCGTCTACCTCTGGGGGTGCTGGACGATGTGGGGCAAGACGGTGGGCAAGGCCTTGCTGGGCTTGCGGGTCGTGCGGGACGACGGAGGACCTCTCGGCCCGGGTCGCTCTGCGATGCGGGTGATCGGCTATTTGGTCTCGGCGGCGGTGTTCATGCTCGGCTTCATCTGGATCATGTTCAGCAAGGAGCGTCGGGGTTGGCACGACCACATCGCGAAGAGCGCGGTCGTCTACGACTGGGACGCCAGGCCCGGGGCGCTCTGGCGCCGGGCTCGCCACGACCTCGACAACGGCTACTGAGCTGCAGTGGCCTGTGAACTCACGGGGCTCTTTCGCGGGTCAGTTGGTCGGACAGCGAAGGTCGTCGTCTCCGACGATGTCGGAGACGACCAGCGGATCTATCGGCGATGGAAGGCTCACGATTCCCTCGAGGCGGGTGGTGTAGTCGGTCAGGATCGCGCACCAGTCATAGAAGGCGGATTCGTAGCGCTGCTGATTGGCCGACTTGTCGCCAGAACTGGCTATCTCGTCGGTGATGACCTGGTGGGCAGCGGCCATACGGTCGATGAGGCCCTGGGCGTAGGCCTTCAGTCCCGGGTCTTCAATTGCGGCCACCGCGGCCCGAGAACCTTGAAGAGACCTGTCGAACGGAACGACGAACTCGTCTCGCGGGATGGCAAAGCCTGGGTCATCTATCACGTTCCACACGAGGTTCGCCTGCTCCCATCCGTAGATCGTCCACATGGTGAACTCGAAGCGGGTCCAATCACAAGAAGAAGGGTCGAGAGTCGCTCCCAGACGCTCCGCAACCATCGCGGTCTGTTCTCCGACGACGACAGCTTCTCCCTCGCTCAGTTGTGGATTGGCCGCACCACGGATGACAGGATTGAACCGAGCCTCACCGAAAGTGAGCGGGGTGAGAGGGGGTGTCTGCACGCCGCACTCAGTCGCCTGTGCCAGGAACTGCTCGTCGGTGAGCGGTTCGCTCACTATGACCGTCTCGGACTCAGGCGGGGATCCGACTGCGTCATCATCTGATCGGGAGGTATCCGGGCTGTCGCCCATCACCCAGTGGACGGTGAACCAGCCGCCCACGATGGCGGCCGCGACGACCAGCAGAGTCACCACCAGCTTGGCAACCCAGTGGCGGGTCGATGGTGGCGGCGCTTCGCGGGCCCAGCTGCTGGAGACGTGAACACCCTCGCTCTGCCAGCCTCCCGTCCTGGTCGGGGAATCGGGCGAGGGCGCCGATGGCTTGGGCGCGTTCGCCCAGGGCTCGGCCCGGCCGGCTTGATTCGTCCCGCCGGTCTCCGCTGCTGCTCCCACGTCCCGTTGATGCTCGACCATCTGCTCCCGCCCGTCTCTCCGGCTCACGGCACTAGAAGCCCATCGATCGGCCGATGATCTCCTTCATGATCTCTGTCGTGCCACCGTAGATCGTCGTCACGCGCGAGTCGGAATAGGCACGAGCGATCGGGTACTCGATCATGAAGCCGTACCCACCGTGCAGCTGGACGCACCTGTCCACGACACGGTTCTGGAGCTCGGTGCACCACCATTTCGCCATGGCCGCGTCCTCGGGGGACAGCGTTCCTTCGTTCAAGGCGAGCACGCACCGATCCACGAATGTCATGCCGATCTCGACTTCGGTTCTCATCTCGGCGAGGGCGAACCGGGAGTTCTGGAAGGTGCCGATCGGTTGCCCGAAGGCCTCGCGCTCGTGGCAGTACGCGATGGTCCAGTTGAGCGCCGCCCGGGCGTAGGCGAGCCCGCCAGCGGCGAGGCTCAACCGCTCCTGGGGGAGGTTGGCCACCAACTGGTAGAAGCCGTTGCCCTCCTCGCCGAGGCGGTTGGCGGCCGGAACGCGGACATCGGTGAAGAAGAGCTCAGCAGTGTCTTGAGCATGGAGGCCCACCTTCTCGAGGTTCCGTCCCCGCTCGAAGCCCGCCATGCCCTCTTCGACGACGAGCAGAGTGATCCCACTGTGGCGCTCCTCGGGGGCCGTCTTGGCGGCGACGATGACGAGGTGGGAGTTGATCCCGTTGGTGATGAAGGTCTTGGAGCCGTTGAGGATGTAGTCGTCGCCGTCGCGGACGGCTGTGCTACGCATGCCGGCGAGGTCGCTGCCCATGGACGGCTCGGTCATCGCGATGGCGGTTATCATCTCACCGGACACGACGCCGGGGAGCCATCGCTTCTTCTGCTCCGCCGAGCAGTATCTGAGGAGGTACGGCAGCGTGACGTCGTTGTGCAGGCAGATGCCGACCGCCGCGGCGAAGACCCCGGCATCAGTGATCTCCTCGGCGACGACGAGGTTGTAGCGGAAGTCCCGTACGCCGGCCCCGCCGTACTCCTCGGGAACCTCGAAGCCCAGGAAGCCGTGATCGCCGGCCCTCCTGTAGAGGTCCCGGGGGACGATTCCGTCACGTTCCCACTTGTCGGCGTAGGGCACGACCTCGCCCTCGAGCCAGGCGCGAAAGCTCTGCCGGAACTGCTCGTGTTCCTCTTCGAAGAGGTCCCTCTTCATCGCAGCCACAGATACCACAAGAGGCGCCGGCCGGCAGTGCTTGCTCGTGACACGATCCGACGCGGTGGTGACAGGCCTGTGCCCGCCCGTCGGCCTGCACCCCCCTCGCTTCTTGGCAGCAATACCCCCTCCATACGCTGAAAACGCTGCCAAGAACGGGATTGGGCATGGGCGGTCGGAACCGACGGCACCCTCGACAGGTCATGTCGGCACAGCGGCCCTCAGCGCCGAATCGACTGCCTCTGCGACGAGTTCGGGCGAGCTCATCGGGATGAAGTGCCCGCTGTGGGGCGCGACGACATGGAGTGTGTCAGGCGTGAGCTCGGCGAGGCGGTGCTGCAGGCGGGCCTCGGCGTCAGCAGTGGCACTCCGCCCGTGGTAGCCGCGGCTGAGCACGACGACAGGCCATGGGAAACCGCGTTCGGCGTCGCGGATCGCCTTGACGGTGGTGTAGGTGGCGGCGGTCTGGTCCACCTCCGACGCGAACGCGGCTGCTCCCTTGGGTGAGATGAGGTTGGCGACGAGGGCGGGTGGTGTGGGCACCTCACCGGATTCGAGTCTCGAGGCACGCAGGTGCGCAGCCAGTGTGACCAGACGACGGGCTACCGGGACCGACGAGGCGCTGTTCAGGGCCAACGAGAGCCTGCGATGTGAGGCGTAGAGGCCGGGGTCGTCGAGCTCGTACTCGCTGCTGGAATCGACCAGGACGAGGCCGGCGATGGCCTCGGGATGGTGAGCGGCGAGGAGTCGCTGCCAGATCCCTCCACGCGAATGTCCCACGAGCAGGTACCTGTGATCGGGCGCAACTCCTTGGAGAAGGTCCCACAGGTCCTCGTTGATGCGTGTCGAGGTGCGCGGTAGCGGTCCGGCTTCGCTCCAACCCATGCCGGCCCGGTCGTAACGGATGACGTGAGCTGTGCGGCTCAGAAGGGGGAACACTCGATCCCAACTGGTCGAGTCGCTGGCGAGCCCGGCCTCGAGCACCACCGTGACGGGTCCCTCACCGGCTTCCTCGTAGTGGAGCGAGCGGCCCCCGATGTCGATCAGCTGGGACGGGTGAGGGTAGCGCCGATGATCGCGCTGGACCGCGAGACGTTCCCAAAGCGCCAGGCCCGTGGCGGTGGCCGCCGCCAGCCCCAGCACACCTGCGATGGACCGCATCCCGCCTCCCGTCGACAGAGAGCTCGAACACCGTATCAACTGCGCCGACCTGCTCAGGAACTGTCGCCTTGGTGGAGGAGGGCGCCACGACCGAGAATGGGTGGTACGACCCGACGCCGTGTAGAAGCTACCGGGACCGAGAGATGCGAGGAGCAAGTGGAGTTCACCGAGGAGCACGAGCTGTTCCGGCGCACAGTCAGGGAGTTCGTCGAGAACGAGATGAATCCCCACGTCGAGAAGTGGGAGGAGGAGGGCGGATTCCCGGCCCATGACCTCTTCAGGCGAATGGGCGACCTGGGGCTGCTCGGGGTTGAGTACGACCCCGTGTACGGGGGCGGTGGCGCCGACCACAGCTACACGGTCATTCTGGGTGAAGAGGTCGGCCGCACGCACTGCGGCGGCATCCCGATGGCGATCAGCGTCCAGACCGACATGGCCACGCCGTCACTCGCGCGGTTCGGGACCCACGAGCTGAAGGAGCGCTTCTTGCGGCCGGCGATCTCAGGTGAGCATGTCGCGGCGATCGCGGTGACCGAGCCGGATGCCGGCTCGGACGTGGCCGGTATCCGCAGTCACGCCGTCAGGGACGGCGACGAATGGGTCATCAACGGGTCGAAGCTCTACATCACCAACGGAACCCAGGCGGACTGGTTGTGTGCGCTGGTCCGGACCTCCGACGAAGGCGGCTACCAGGGGATGTCGCAGGTGGTGATCCCGACCGAGGTGGACGGCGTGGAGGTGAGCCGGAAGCTGGACAAGCTCGGCCAGCGCTCGTCGGACACCGCGGAGCTCGTCTTCGATGACGCACGGGTTCCGGTGGCGAACACGATCGGCGAGATCGGTCGGGGCTTCCAGCAACAGATGATGCAGTTCCAGAACGAGCGGATGATCGCCGCCTACCAGTCGGTCGGTGCGATGGAGACCGCACTGGAACGGACGGTGGTGTATCTCAAGGAACGGTCCGTGTTCGGTCGGCCGTTGATCGACAACCAACACATCCAGTTCGAGCTCGCCGACCTCATCGCCGACCTCGAGTTGGTGCGGCAGTTCAACTACGCCGCCGCCGACGCCTACATCAGAGGCGACGACATCACGAGGTTCGCCACCATCGCCAAGCTCAAGGCGGCGCGCACCGCGCGGCGGGTTGCCGATGTGTGCCTTCAGTTCCACGGGGGGATCGGCTACATGGAGGAGACCTGGACCGCGCGGTTCTTCCGCGATTCGCGCCTGTGGTCGATCGGTGGCGGAGCCGACGAGGTGATGCTTCGCACCCTCGCTCGCATGGACGGCCTGGGAGGCGACTGAGAAACGTAAGGGGCAACCTGAGAGGGCGCTGGCGAGAGGCGGTCTTTGCCCGTATCCTTACCCGAAAGGCGGGCGGTCATTTCGACCGCAGCAAGGCGGCTGATGGAGGCGATGCTCGCAATCGTTCTTCGCGATTGGCAACCGAAGTCGTGTGGGTCTGCCGGAGGGGTGGGTGTGCGTGAGGATCTTGTCCTTCACCCCCGAGGCATCGTGTCCGATACAGGGGGTTGAATGTCACGCATTGGATCGCCGGGACTGGCGCTGATCCTGGTAGCTTCTGCACTTCTGTCAGCGCCGGTGCTCGCGCAAGAGGGGGAACAGCCGCCCGAGTCGTCGACCACGACGTCGACCACGACGACGACGGTCCCGCCTCAGCCTCCGCCGACGACGACCGTCCCCGGCGACAGCGGCGGGGGCGGTGACGCGCCCGTAGGCGAGTACCTCGATCCCGGGGCGGTTGGCGAATACCTCCAGCAGTTGGAGGGTGCCGACGCGGGGTCGGATCTGGCGATGGAGTACGAGTACGACCCCGAAGCGGCGAAGCTGGTGAGCGAGGAGCAGATCGAGGAGGCGAGAGCCCGTCTGCGAGAGGCTCAGGACCTCAAGGCTCGGCTCGAGGCCGAGGTCTCCAGGCTGGAGGGTTCGCTGAGCGAGATGGAGGAGTCCATCGAAGCTCTCGGCGCCGACCTCGAGTCCAGCATCTCGGCGGCCGCCGATGCTCAGGTGCTGTTCGAGAACCGGGTCGCCGATGCCTTCATCCGGGGCTCCGACCCGGGCCTCACCGTCTACTTGGAGGCCGAGGACGCGCAGGAGATCGCGTCACACCAGATGCTCCTCGAAGCGGTGCTCGATGCCGACGAGGAAGCCCTCAGCGACTACGAGAAGACGCGCTCAGAGCTCAACGAGGATCTACTGGCGATGACCGAACAGTACGCCGACGCCAAGAACGAGCTCGGAGACGCCCAGCGCTCACTTCAGGCGGCAGACCAGCAGGTACTCGAGCGCGCGTTCGCGGTGAAGGTGTACGAAGCGGGTGGGCAGGTGGCCGTCAACGGCTTCGTCTTCCCCGTCGCAGGAGAGGTGAGCTTCACCGACGGCTGGGGCGCGCCCCGGATGTCCGGTACCGCCTACTCACACTGGCACCAGGGCACCGACATCATGGCGCCCAGCGGCCGGCCACTGGTCGCTGCCGAGGGTGGCGTGGTGCGGCTGAGCAACAGCACTCTCGGGGGGACCGGACTGTGGGTCGAGGGGCGGAGCGGAGTCGAGTACTACTACGCGCATCTGAGCGCCTACGCCGAAGGCATCGAGGACGGCACCGTCGTGGAGGCAGGTGAGGTCGTCGGCTACGTGGGGGAGACAGGCAACGCGCAGGGTCCGCACCTCCACTTCGAGATCCAAAAGGACGGTCAGCCGGTGAACCCCTACCCGGTTCTCAAGGTCGCCTACGAGACCCGCGAGCAGGTCCTCGCCGACCTCGATAGCTGACAGCGAAGCACCGCCGGCCCACCCTGGGGCGGACCGCCCGGCCTGGCGAACCGGGGTTCCCGACGTGTCCCGCCGGTGCCAGACGGGCCATCATGTCGCGGTGGATGTCACCGCTGATCTCGACACCGGGGTGTCCGTGGAGCGGCTCTTCCGGCAGGTCGAGGTGCTGGACGGCTACCCGGATTGGCTCGAGATCGTCGTGCGAGCTGTGCCCGCGGGACCCAACGGAGCCGACGAGGGGCCGGCATGGATGGTGGACCTTCGTGGGAAGCTGGGTCCCCTGGCGCGTTCGAAGCGGCTGCGCATGGTGCGGACCCGTCACGAACCACCGAGGCTGGTCGTGTTCGAGAGACGCGAGGTCGACCGGCGAGATCACAGCCCGTGGGTCCTTCGAGCCGAGGTCGGCGAGGTGGACGGTGGCAGCCGGCTGACCATGCAACTCCACTACGGGGGGACGCTCTGGGGGCCGGTGATCGAGCGGCTCTTGCGGGACGCGATCCAGGACTCGCGGGCTCGCCTGCTCAGGGTCCTCCAGCAGGCCTCCTGAAGGGGACGATCCGGCGCGCGCCCACCGAGTGACCGCGGCGGGGCCGGCCGGCGGCCCAGTGCCAGCCGACGGTGGTCGAGGCCGATCACGGGGCGGTGATGGGTATGTCGACGAGGTGCGGCTTGCCTCTCTCGATGGCATCTCTCACGATGTCGGCCACCTCCGAGGCCTCTGCAGCAACCGTTGCTTCGACACCCATTGCTCGGGCCAGGTGGGCGAAGTCGATCGGGGGATCGTCGATGTCGGTGGCCACGAAGGTGTCGAGCGCCGCTGACTCGCCGCCCATGCCCCTGAGGTTGTTCTTCAGGATGAGGTACTGGCAGTTGTTGAACACCGCGAACACGACCGGTAGATCTTCGTGGGCCGCGGTCCACAGCGCCTGGGGCGAGTACATGGCCGAGCCGTCGCCGACGGCGCAGAGCACGGGCGAGCGGTCGTGGCCGAGGGAGACCCCCAGCGAGGCCGGCATGCCCCAGCCGAGTCCACCACCGCGACAGAAGAAGTAGCGGTCGGGCTCGTCGGTGTGCTGGAACCCCCGCACGTAGATGCCCGAGGTGATGGCCTCGTCGACGATCGGCGTGTCGCGGGGGGCGCTGCGCACGAGAGCGTGCGCAGCGGCCATCGGATCCAGAGGAGACGTGCCGTAGCGCGCCAGGGCTGCTTCTTCGAGGCGCTCGATCTCGGCGGCTCGCTCCCGGCGCTTCAGCTCGAGTCTGTGCCTGGCGGCGTCTCGGTCGGCTCGTGTCTCGACCAGCGGAATGAGCGATTCCAGGGTGGCCCGCGGGTCGCCGACGACACCGAGTCGGGCGCGGTGAGCCTGCCCGATGAAGGCCGGGTCGGGCGAGAGGTGCAGCAGATCGGTCCCCTCGGGCAAGGGCGAGCCGGGCGTGTAGGGGTAGACCAGGAACGCCTGACCGCCCACGAGCAGCACACGCCTGTAACCCTCGAGCGCATTGCGAAGCATGGCTGCGATCGGCGGGAGCATACCCGCCCACAGGGCGTGCTCCTGGGGGAACACGCTGCGTCCGTAGAGGGGCGAACCCAAGACGTCCGCCCCCAGTGCCTCGGCCAGCTTTGCGACAGCGGCCACACCGCCTGAGGTCGCGACCTCGTCTCCCACGATGATCGCCAGCTCGTCGGGAGCGGTGGTGGTCAGCAGGTCCGCGAGCTCCTCGAGGCCGCCGCCGACCGTTTCCCGGTCGATGGTCGTCCGCGGTGGCAGCGACGCGTCGCTGTGCTCGCCCAGGACATGCAGAGGTATGGACAAGAAGACAGCACCCGTCGGTGCCGAGGAGCTGTCCAGGAAGGCGCGGCGGAGCATGGTGGCGAGCTCGTCGATCGAGCGGATCTCGTGTGCCCACTTGCACACGGCCGCGGCGATTCCCGTGAGGTTGCCCGCCAGCAACGGTTCGTGGTGGATGTGGCGGTAATCCTGCTGACCGGCGGAGACCACGAGGGGAGTCCCGTTGGCTCGGGCATTGGAGAGGTTCCCGATGGCGTTGCCGAGCCCAGCCGAGCTGTGGAGGTTCACGAAGGCCGGGCGTCTCGTCACCTGGGCGTAGCCGTCGGCCATGGCCGCCGCGGTTGCCTCCTGGAGGGCGAGGACGTAGTGGATGTCCTCGGCTGTGGCCAGGGCGTCCATCAACGGCAACTCGGTGCTTCCCGGGTTGCCGAAGATGTAACCGACACCTTCGGAGCGGAGCACGTCGAGGAGGATCTCCGTACCGCTCAGTACCGTGGCTTCGACGTCGGCCATGAGCGCCTACCGTACCCACCCCTGCGAGCCGCGTCCTTCGATCCGGGCAATGCCTATCGAGAAGGGACTGCTCAGGAGGGCGAATCGTAGGAGGTGGTAGTTGTCGATGCCACGTCGTCCTCGCCGGCACCGCCGCCTGATCCAACGGCGGGTGCTCCACCGTCCAGTGGTTGGCCGGCGCCCAGGCTCACGCAGGAGAGCTGAACGGTGCGGTCCCCGTCGCGGCTGACGGCCTCGACGCACACGTCCGATGTCTCGGGAGGGACGCTGAGGTCCAGTTCGAAGCCGTGGAAAGGACCCCACCAGAAGTGCTGCGCCCAGATGTCGTCGCGTTGGACGTCGGCGGGGGTGTCGGCGATGACTTGACCGTCGGCTCGTATCCTGACGGTGGCCGGTTCATGGGTGTCGGGATCGAGGATCCAGCCCTCCAGGTGGACCCCGTCACCGGCCACCTCGGCGACCTCGAGGGCGCCGGTAGGCGTGTCGTCGTACTGGTACTGCTCGCAGCCGAGGTCGACGTTGGCAGCGGGGACGTCGTCGAGCGCCTCGAAGCACAGGGTGTTCGCTCCCGCCGACACGGGGACGGGATCGCTGATGCCGCGCCAAACCCCGGAGTGCGGGTAGTGACCGGGCAGGTCGGGTCGGTGGTTGTCGGCCCAGATCTCGGCCACGAACTCGCCATGGTCGTCATAGACGCGTACCACCACCTGCCTTCCCGTGTCCTGGTCGAGCGCCCATCCGCGCACCCACACGCTGCCGGGGAACAGCCAGGGGGAGAACGAGTCCAACGTCCCGAAGGGCAGGTGGTCGACCAGGACCGGCCAGCCCGAGGCGAAGCTGATCGGCTCGACGTGCAGGGCGCGCCTTCCGCCTTTGCTGTAGCCGGCTTTGTCGGACTGCCAGGCGTGGTAGGCGACCCAGCGCCAACCGCGGCTGTCGTTGAAGAAGCTCATCCCGCCCGGACCGGCGACGTCGCCCCTGCTCTCCATCCAGGGGCCGCTCAGCGTCAGCTTCAAGCAAGGCCCCAGCGGGCCTTCGCACAGCGCCATGCCTGTCGCGTAGTCACCGTCCCACCAGCTGTCGCCGGAGTAGAAGAGACGGTAGTCGCCGTTCGAGTAGTCCATCGCCGGGTTCTCGATCCAGCCGGCCTCCCAATCCACGAAGGCCCACATCATGAGGATGGGCCAGCTGGCGACCCGCAACCCGTCGCTGGACAACAACGCGCCCCAGAGCTGGTACTCGGTGTTGGTGTTGGTCCAGTAGATGTAGGCATTGCCGTCAGGCGCGACGAAGGGATAGGGGTCGATCGACCCGCTGCCGCTGCCGTACCCGCACATCATCGGGGCGCCGTCAGGGTCGGTGAAGGGCCCCGACGGGCTGTTGGAGACCACGGCGTCGATGCAGTGCCGGGCGTTGCCTTCGTCGGAGGCGGCGAAGTACAGGACGTACCTGCCGGCCAGCCGGATCACCCCGGGTGCCCACACCGCGCCTTCTGCTGCCCAGTCCGGTAATACCGGGAGGGCATCGACGGGTTCCGACCACTTGAACAGGTCGTCACTCACCATGACGGGGACGTGCCAGGCGTCGGTGTTGGTCGCGTAGGCATAGAAGAGCCCGTCGACCTGGAGGACGAAAGGGTCAGGGAAGTTACGGTCGCTGGACTCGACCCTGAGGAAGCTCGGCTGGCAGGCGGCGAGGAGCACCACCACCCCGGCCATGACTGCGCTGCGGCGTAGCATCGAGTGGTTCACTCCTTGATGACTCGGCCCGCGCTGCACCGTCAGGTTATCGGCTGTGACTCCCGAAGGATGACTCCTTCACCCCAGCTTGCACGGGGGACGGCCGAGGGTCGAAGCAGGGGCTGAGCGGTACTGGTGTTCGAGTGGTTGCCGGGGGGCTCAGGTGTGGGACATCCAGGTGTCGTACATTGCCGCATAGGTCCCCTTCCGGGCGACCAGCTCGTCGTGGCTGCCGAGCTCGATGACCCGGCCGTCGTCTATGACCGCTATCCGATCAGCTCGCATGGCCGTCGCCAACCGGTGAGCGATCAGTATCGCCGTCCGCCCGCCCAGCAGAGTGTCCAGCGCCTGCTCGATCTTGCGTTCGGACCTGAGGTCGAGGTTGGAGGTCGCCTCGTCGAGGACGAGCACGCGCGGCTTGGCCATGAAAGCACGGGCGAGCGCGAGTAGCTGGCGCTCGCCGGAGGAGAGCGAGATGCCCCGCTCATGGCAGAGAGTGTCGAGTCCTTCGGGGAGTCGGGCGACCAGCTCGGCCAGGCCCACGGCTCGACACGCTTCCATGACCTCGTCGTCGGTTGCGTCCGGGTCGGCAAACGCGATGTTGTCCCGTATCGAGCCGTGAAAGAGGAACGGCTCCTGGGGAACGATGCCGAGCTGGTGCCGCAGGGAGTGCAGGGTCAGGTCCTTGAGGTCGTGACCATCGATGAGCACGGCTCCGGAATCCGGATCGTAGAAGCGGGTCACGAGCTTGGCGATCGTTGATTTCCCTGCACCAGTGGGACCGACGAGCGCGAAGGTCTCGCCTTCGGCGATGCGGAGATCCACATCTCTCAGCACGGGCCTGCCGGGCTGGTAGCCGAAGCTGACGGCGCAGAACGCTATTTCACCACGGATCGCAGGGAGCTCGAGTGCACCGGGCTTCTCGAACACGGTCGGGTGGGTGCCCAGGAGGTCACGCAATTTGGCGACGGCGGCCTGGCCCTGTTGGTAGGAGTTGTAGAGCTGAACGAGCTGCTGTATCGGTGCGAAGAACATCGTCAGGTAGAGCACGAAGGCGGTCAGCTCACCAATCGTGAGCGACCCACTCAGCACCATCCGTCCGCCGACGAGGACTATTGCCGCCTGGGCCAGGATGCCCAGCGCCTCTGAGCCGGGGCCGTAGATGGCTCCCACCCTGGCGGTGTAGAGGTTGGCGTCGAGGTGCTCGCCGACGATGTTGGTGTGGGTGATGACGTTGTGTCTTCTGCGGTTGTGGGCTGCGATCATGCGGATGCCGGAGAGGCTCTCCTGCAGGTCGGCGAGCACCTCGGCGATGCGGTCGCGCACGAGCGTGTAACCGCGGTCCGATGCCCGGCGGAACCACAGCGTCAGCACCAACAGGACCGGCACGACGCCGAAGACGGTGACCCCGGCGAGTGTGGGATTGAGCACGAACAGGATGACCGTGATCACGACGATCGTCAGACCCTGCACTGCCATCTGGACCAGCCCTTCCTGGAAGAGCTGGGTGAGGGCCTCGATGTCGCTGGTCATGCGGGTCATGAGGCGGCCCGCCTTCTCACCGGTGAAGAACTCGAGGGAGAGCCGTTGGAGGTGCGAGAAGACCCTGACCCTCAGCTCGTACATGAGGCGTTCGCCGAGGCGACCCGTCCAGGAGATGCGAGCCCAGCCGGCCACGGTGTTCATGACGATCACGCCCATGTACGCGGCGGCCACGGCCAGGAGCACGCTGAAGTCGCCTGGGACGATCCCGCCGTCGATGCCGATCTGGGTCAACAGCGGCCCTGCCTGCATGCTCAAGGTCTCCACGATGACGAGGAACAGCGCGACCGCCAGGGCGGGGCGATGGGTCCCGAGGAAGGACCGAAGGGTGAAGGGCGGGGCGTCGCCGGCGACGGGGTCGAAGCCGACGGCTGGATCGGGATGGTCCGGCTCCTCAGCGGCTATCCGCTCGACCTTGTCGAGCAGTTCCGACGGGATGCCCGCAAACGGCAGCCCCGACCTGGCGCTGCTGGCGGCAGCCGACTGCCCGCTGAACGGTGACCCCGCCGGCGGTCCCCAGCTCGACATCAGCTGACCCCCCCCATCGGCCCCATCCCGCCCGGACCGAGCGGGTTGACGGTCGCCTCGATGCCCTCGAGGAGGCCACGGCTGCGCGTGGCCTCGATCTCGCGTTCGAGCCCGTCCGGCGCTTCGTCGTCTCCCGGCTCGTCCTCGGCATGTGCCAGCACTTGGGCGTAACGTGGTTCGCCGGCCATGAGCGACGAGTGGGATCCCGATGCCACGACCCGGCCGCCTTCCATCAACACCACCCTGTCGGCCAGGCTGATGGTCGAGAGGCGGTGCGCGATCACGATGGTCGTCCGCCCCTTCAGCAGGTTGCGCAAGGCATCGTGAATCGCCTCTTCGACATGCACGTCGATGGCGCTGGTCGCATCATCGAGGATCAGGATCCGCGGATTCACGAGCAGCGTCCGGGCAATGGCGATCCTTTGACGCTGGCCGCCGGAGAGCGTGTAGCCGCGTTCGCCGATGATCGTGTCGTAACCGTCGCTCAACTGCTCGATGAACCCGTGGGCCTGCGCCGATCGTGCAGCGGCGACGACCTCGTCCCGGTCGGCGTCGGGTCGTCCGTAGGCGATGTTGTCGTGAATCGAGGTCGAGAACAGGAAGGGCTCATCGAGGACCAGCCCCACGTTCGCCCGCAGGCTGGCCAGTTGGAGCTGACGCACGTCAACGCCGTCCACCGACACGTGGCCGGTGCGGACGTCGTAGAAGCGGGGAAGGAGGCGGGCGATGGTTGACTTACCGCAGCCGGTTCGTCCGACGATGGCCACGGTCTCTCCCGGCTCGATGTGGAGCTCGAGACCGTCGAGCACGGCCGGCCCTTCTCCATAACCGAACACCACCCCCTCGAAGTCGACGCGCCCTGCGGGCTCGTCGAGCACCACGGGATCCACGGGGTCGACTATGTCGGGCTTTTCGTCGAGGATCTCGAAGATCCTCTCGGCGGACGCTCTCGCCCGCTGGCCGAGCATCATGAAGAAGCCCAGGAGCCTGAAGGGCGCCTGGAGCATGAGGATGTAGGCGTTGAAGGCGACGATGGTGCCCAGCGACAGGCGCCCCTCGATCACGAGCCAGCCACCGTAGAGCAGGACGAGTGCTATACCCACCCGCGGCAGGTTCTCCATGATCGGCGCGTGGTGAGCACGAGCCAGGACCTGACGAACCATCGCCCACTGGAGCTTCTGGGCTGCGCGCCCCAGCAGCTTCACCTGCTGTCCCTCAGCAGCAAACGACTTCACGACCCTGACGCCGGTCACGTTCTCCTCGACGATCGTCGCCACATCGGCGAGCCTGGACTGGACGATCCAAGACAGCGGGAAGATGTAGTTGCGGAGCCGGACTCCGACGAGGTAGACGCCGGGGAGGGCGAAGATGGCCAACAGGGTCAGCACGACGTTGATGCTGAGCATGAAGGCCAAGGCGATGACGAAGCTGAGCAGGCTCATTGCCATCAGGGGCGCGAAGGCGAGGTACATCTGGACAGAGCGGATGTCTGAGTTCGCCCGCGAGATGACCTGACCCGACTGGATGCGGTCGTAGAACGAGAACGAGAGGCGGGTCAGGTGCTCATAGATGATGGCCCGCAGGTCGTAATCGATCTTGTAGGCCATGGAGTAGAGCCCGTATCGGTAGGCGAACGCGAAGGCGCCCCTCGTCAGGCCGAGCGCGACCAGCGCCCAGATGAACGGCGTCAGCTCCCGGGAGCGACTGTCGAGGGCTTGATCGATCGTCGAGCGAATGACCGCCGGAACCGCGAGCTGGGCGGTGAGGGCTATGAAGGCGGCCGCAACGGAGACTCCGAACAGGAGCCGGTGCCGCTTGATGACCGGCCCGAGGCGCCGGACCCAGCCCCGCGCGGCGTCGGGGCTGATCGTGACGCCGGGGCTGGTGTAGCGCGGCGTGACGCCCACGGGCTCGAACCTGTCATCCGGAGCGGCCGGATCGCTCAACTGGGCATCGTCAGCCGCGGAGGCAGGGGCCGTCGTGGTCAAGACGTGGTCCCTTGCTGCACCGCGCCGGCGCGCCGGCGTCGAGCCTTGTCGAGGGCCGTTCCGAGGTAGCGGAGCCCCGCTGTCACCGAGGCCGCCTGCTCGGGCTCGAGCTCAGCGAGAACCTGGTCCAGCCATTGCTGGATCTGCCTATCGGCGTGGCGCAGCGCCGTCTCGCCGGCCGGCGTCAACGTGTGGGTCACCCTCCGGCGATCGCGCTCGTCTTGCGCCCGTGCCACCCAGCCCCGGCTCACGAGACCGTCTACGAGGGCGGTTACGGTCGGGCGGCTGACGTCGAGGTTCCCGGCAAGGGTCGACGCACCGTGCTCGCCTTCGGCGAGGAACGCCAGCATCCGGTATTGGGGCAGGGAGATCTCCAGCTCCGCGAGGGACAGTTCGAGGACCTTCGCCAAGCGGGCAGCGGCCCTCCCGGCGCCGGCGCTGATCATTCCGCGCCCGCTCTCCGGCGCCGACGGCGACGTACCCCGGCAGTTGATTTGATAGCCACATCATTAGTCAATCTAACTATTGTCGGACCTCGCAACTGCTTTGTCCTGTCGCATCAGCGGGGGGGCGGTAACATCAAGGCCCGCATGTCGCTGCCTGGAGTGAAGCGATAGAAACCGCTCTCGGCCTACTCCTGGTCATCGTCCTCGTCGTCGCCAACGGCTTCTTCGTCGCGTCCGAGTTCGCCATCGTGGCCGTCGATCGCTCGAGCATCGTGACCGAAGCCTCACAGGGCCGGCGACGGGCCCGCGTGGCCCTGTCGGTGCTGCAGCGGCTTTCCTTTCACCTGTCCGGGGCGCAGCTGGGCATAACCATCTCGTCGCTGGTGCTCGGGTTCGTCGCCGAGCCCGCGATAGCGGAGCTCATCGAGCCGGCCATCGACCCCTTGTTCGGCTCGGGGCGGGCGCTGGCGATCTCCATCGTCCTTGCCCTGGCACTGGCGACGGCCTTCCAGATGGTCGTCGGCGAGCTGATACCCAAGAACTTCGCGATAGCCCGCCCGAAATCGAGCGCCCTGGCGCTCGCCGGAGCCCTCCGGCTGCACAACACCGTGTTCAAGCCCCTGATCAGCGTCCTCAACGGATCGGCGAACTGGCTGGTGCGGCGATTCGGCATCGAGCCGAGCGAGGAGCTCATCACCGTCCGAACCCGGCAGGAACTGGAAGCGCTCATCCGGTCATCGGGCCGTGAAGGGACCATTGCCGCCGACGACGTCGATCTCCTGACCCGGACGATCCGCTTCAGCGAGAAGACCGCCGATGACGTGATGATCCCGCGGGTCGCCATCACCGCGCTGCCACAGGACGCAACCGCCGGGGACCTCGTGGAGCTGTCCGGCGACACGGGGTACTCGCGATTTCCGGTCTTCGGGCGCGACCTCGACGACATCGTCGGTGTCGTGCACGTCAAGAGCGTGTACCGGCTGCCGCCCGAGGCGTGGAGCACCAGATCGGTCAGCGAGTTGATGAGCGAGGCGCGAGCTGTACCGGAATACCTCGATCTCGAGCCGGTGCTGGCCGACCTGCGGGCCTCGGGCGGCCACATGGCGGTGGTGGTGGACGAGTACGGCGGTACTGCCGGGATCATCACCCTCGAAGACGTCCTCGAGGAGTTGGTGGGTGAGATCGCCGATGAGCACGATCCCCTCGGGGTGGAACGGAGCGTGGTTGCGTGGGATTCGTCGTTCATCGTGCCCGGCAACCTCCATCCGGACGAGGTGACAGAAGCCAGCGGCTTCGCCATGCCCAAAGGCGAGTTCGAGACGCTCGCAGGCTTCGTCCTCGAGCGGCTCGGCCACATCCCGGAGGTGGGCGAGAGGTTCGAGTACGAGGGCTGGACCGTCGAGGTGCTGGAAGCGACACCCCGGAGGATCGTCACGCTGCGGCTCGAAAGACCTGCGGCGCACGGCGGGGAACCATGATCCCGGGCCACGCGGTCTTGGCCTCTTCTGCCCAGGGCTTCTCGGGGTGGGCGCTGGCGGCAGCAGCAGTCCTGTTGCTGGCGAATGCCTTCTTCGTGGCTGTCGAGTTCGCGGTGGTGGCTGCCCGGCGAACGAGGATCGAGCCGCTGGCCGACCAGGGTGACCGGCGGGCGCGAGCGGCGTTGAGATCGCTCACGGATCTCAACGTGCAGCTCGCGGGCGCTCAGCTGGGCATCACCATGGCTTCGCTGGGCCTCGGGTTCGTGGCCGAGCCGGCTGTGGGAAGCCTCGTCGAGTCCGCAGTCGGGCGGTTCTGGGATCTTCCGGAAACGGCGCTCAGGACGATCAGCTTCGTGCTCGCGCTGACGATCGTCGTCTACCTGCACATGGTCGTGGGCGAGATGGTGCCGAAGAACCTGGCGATAGCCAATCCCGAACGGTCGTTGCTGCGCTTGGCCCTTCCCAACCGGATCTACCTCTTCGTGTTCGGCCCCGTCGTCCGGGTTCTGACCGTGCTCGGCAACGCGGGAGTGCGCGCCCTCGGCATCGAGCCCGCCGACGAACTGCGCAGCGCCCACACGACCGCGGAACTGGCGTACATGGTCGAGGAGTCGCACGAAAAAGGGCTCATAGCGGCGGGGGAGCGCAAGCTGTTGAGCAGCGCGCTCGGGTTCGGGGCGCGCACGGCCGGGTCGGCGATGGTCCCACGTCAGGAGATCGTCGCCGTCTCCCGCACCGCCACCGTCGCCGCCACCGAGGACTTGATTCGCCAGTCCGGCCACAGCCGCATCCTGGTCACCGATGACGGGATCGAACACGTCCTGGGGTTCGTGCACGCCAAGGACCTCCTGGGGCTTCCCGACGACGCGAAGGATCTGCCGTTGCCGAGTGCGGTGCTCAGATTGATGTTGAGCGTCTCCCCGGAACGGCCACTGGCCGAGGTGCTCGTCGCCATGCGCACGTCGCGCCGTCACCTGGCGCTGGTCGTCGACTCCACCGGCACGACCGCCGGGCTGCTCTCGCTCGAAGACATCCTGGAGCGCCTGGTCGGCGACATCGTCGACGAGTACGACCGGCGAACAGCCGCTGGCCCGTAGCAGTTCCACTGAAGCTGCTCTGGGACACTGCTCCGCGCCGGGCGCGACCCTTCGAGCCGCCCTTCGAGCCGGGAAACACGAAGTCCGGTGGACTCTCGCCACTATGGTGAGGCGATGGCGGGGGATCTCGACGAACTGCTGACCGAAGCCCTGCGGAACCGCCTCAACTCCAGGATCGAGGTGCGCGAGCTGGCGCGGCTCTCCGGAGGGGCATCGCGGGAGACCTGGTCCTTCGTGCTCGTGGACGGTGACGCGAGTACGAAGCTCGTCCTGCAACGGGAGCGGCCGGGTGGAATGCGCACGTCAGGCGGCATGGCCACCGAGGTTGCCCTGCTGCGGGCCGCGATGGAGCGCGGGGTGCCGGTTCCGCGGCTGGTTGCATCCGACGATGGGCGCAGCGATCTGGACGCTCCGTTCATGGTGCTCGAACACATCGACGGCGAGACGATCGCCCGCCGGATCCTTCGTGACCCTGAGCTCGCCGGTGCCCGCCGGTTGCTCGGGCGTCAGCTCGGCATCGCACTTGCACGCATACACAGCATCGATGTGCAGAGCATTCCGGGGTTGCCCGACATCGACCAGGTAGTCCAGTTCCGTGACCTCGTGGATGTCTTGGGTGAGCCCCACCCGACCTTCGAGCTGGCATTCCGGTGGCTCGAGCAGAACCGGCCTCCGCGCGGGCGCAGCACCATCGTGCACGGCGACTACCGCCTCGGGAACTTCATCGTCGGCCCGGAAGGCCTGCGCGCCGTTCTCGACTGGGAGCTGGCCCACGTGGGTGACCCCATCGAGGACATCGGCTGGGTCTGCGCCAAGGCGTGGAGGTTTGGAGGTGAGGGCAGGGTCGCAGGACTGGCCACCCTCGAGGATCTGCTCGAGGGCTATGCCGAGGAGTCGGGTTGCAGCGTCGAAGCCGACACCGTTCACTGGTGGGAGGTCCTGGCCACTCTGAAATGGGGTGTGATGTGCATAGTGCAGGCGTCGACCCACCTGCACGGCCTGACGCGCTCGGTCGAGCTGGCAGCCATCGGCCGCCGGACCTGTGAGACCGAGCACGACCTCTTGGAGCTGCTGCCCTGACCAGGGGAGGCGGGGGCAAAGCGTGAACCGGGAGCCCGAGTCCACATGAGCGCGCCGCACGACCGACCGACCGTCGTGGAGCTGGTGGAGGCGGTCCGCGAGTACCTGGAGAGCGACGTGCTCGACAGGACCGAAGGACGGGTGCGGTTCCATGCCCGGGTCGCGATCAACGTTCTCGGCATGGTCGAGCGCGAGATCCAACTCGGACCCGACATGGCGATGCGCCAGCAGCACCGGCTGAACGAGCTCGGCTACGCCGATGAGCGGGAGTTGGCCGTCGCCATCCGGCGGGGCGACCTCGACCAACGCTACCGGGAGGTCAAAGCAGCCATCCGTGAGTCCGTCGAGGACAAGCTGAGGGTGGCCAATCCCGACTACCTCGACTAGGCGCCCATGGCGTGGTATCCGCCGTCGACGTGGAGCAGTTCGCCGGTGGTCTGGGGGAACCAGTCCGACAGCAGCGCCACGCACGCCTTGGCCACCCCGGAGTTGTCGCGCAGGCTCCATCCGAGCGGTGCTCGCTGGTCCCAGGTCTCCTCCCAGTCGCTGAAGTCGGCGATCGCCTTGGACGCCATCGTCTTGATCGGTCCTGCCGAGACCAGGTTGACACGGATCTTCCGGGGCCCGAGCGTGCGTGCCAGGTAGCGCGAGGTGGACTCCAGGGCTGACTTGGCGACCCCCATCCAGTTGTATTCGGGGAAGGCGAGCGTCGAGTCGAAATCGAGACCGACGATGCTCCCGCCGTCGGGCATGCAAGGGATCACGACGTCGGCGAGGGTCTTGAGCGAGTAGGCGGACACGTGAATGGCTGTGGCGACGTCCTCCCAGGGGGCCTCCATGAAGGGGTTGGCGATGCACGATGGCGGCGCGAAGCCGATCGAATGGAGAGCACCGTCGATGCGCCCGTAGTCCTCGGCGAGGGTGGTCCTCAACGCCTCGGCGTGCTCCCGGACCGAGACGTCGAGCTCGTGGACAGGAGGGGGTCCTTCGAGCTTCTTGGCCGTCCGCTGGGTGATCGAGAGCGCTCTGCCGGCCCCTGTGAGGACGACCTCGGCCCCCTCGGCCTGAGCCAGGCGAGCGGTGGCGAAGGCGAGCGACGCCTCCGTGAGCACTCCGGTGATGAGCAGGCGCTTGCCGTCGAGCATTCCCATTGTCGTGTACCTCGGTGATCGGTGGTGTTCCCGCCATGAGTCGTACCGACCGACCCGGATGGCGCCGCGGAGGTTACCTCACGGTATCGTTGGAGGCCGTGAGAATCGGGATACTAGGCGGGACAGGTCCTGCGGGGAACGCCCTGGCCGCACGGCTGGCCTCAGTCGGCTTCGAGGTCGTGATCGGGTCGCGATCGAAGTACCGCGCCATGGAGGCGCGTGACACGCTCCTGCAGAGGTGGCACGGGCGCGAGCTCACCATCGGCGCGGGCGACAACGAGATGGCCAGCGACACCGATGTCGTCGTTGTCGCCACGCCGTGGGATGCCGCAGCCGCAACAGCGGAATCGGTCTCGCAGCAGCTTCGGGGGAAGGTGGTCATCTCGATGGCCAACGCATTGGCCAAGGTGGGACGAGAGTTCCAGCCGCTCGTCCCGCCCCGCGGATCCGTTGCGGCCTCCGTCCAGGCGGCCCTTCCGCAGTCGCAGGTGGCCGCGGCCCTGCACCACGTTCCCGCCAAGGAGCTGGGCGATCTCGACGGGCCGATCGAGAGCGACGTGTTGATCTGCAGCGATCACCCTTCGGCGACCAGCACCACCATCGACATCGTCGGGAAGATCCCGAACATCAGGCCACTTGATGCAGGCGAGCTCTCCAACGCCGCGCCCATCGAGGCTTTCGCCGCCGTCCTGCTCCAGCTCAACGTGAAATACCGGACGCGCGTGGCTGTGAGGTTCACCGGGCTCGAGACCTGAAGTCCCAGCCCGGTGCCGCCTGCCATGACCGGACCGATGATGCTCTACGACACAGCCCGCCAGGACATCGTGGCGTTCGAGCCCGGGCGTATCGTCACCATGTACACGTGCGGGATCACCCCGTACGATTCCACCCACGTAGGTCACGCGGCGACCTACATCACCTACGACATCCTGCAGCGCCGGCTCCGCGATCGCGGCTTCGAGACCCGCTGCGTGCGGAACATCACCGACGTCGACGACGACATCCTCCGCCGGGCCCGTGAGCTGGGCGTCCACTACCTCGACCTCGCCGCTGCCGAGACGGCTCGCTTCGATGCGGACATGGTCACGTTGGGCGTGCTGGAGTGCTGGAGCGAGCCTCGGGCCACCAGCGCCATCGCCGACATCCGGGGCTTCATCGGAATGGTCCTCGATCAGGGGTTTGCCTACGAGTCGGGGGGTGGCGTGTACTTCGACGTCGGCGCCTTTCCCCGTTTCGGTGATCTGAGCCATTACGGTCGCGACGAGATGCTCGCCCTGGCGGCCGAGCGCGGCGGCAACCCCGAGGACCCGCACAAGCGCGATCCACTCGATTTCGTGTTGTGGCAGCCCGCCGCCCCCGACGAGCCGTCCTGGGAGTCCCTGTGGGGTCCGGGCCGGCCGGGCTGGCACATCGAGTGCTCCGCCCTGGCACTGCGGGAACTCGGTACGACGATCGACCTGCATGGCGGGGGAACCGACTTGATCTTCCCGCATCACGAGTGTGAAGCGGCGCAGTCGGAAGCGGCTACGGGAGAGCGCTTCGTCCGCCACTGGATGCATCAGGCCATGGTGCGCAAGGACGGCGAGAAGATGTCCAAGTCGCTCGGCAACCTCGTGTTCGTCTCGGATCTGGCCAAGTCCCACGATCCGCGGGCCATCCGACTGGCGGTCACCAGCCACCACTACCGGGACTCCTGGGAGTGGAGTGAGGACGTGATGGAGACCGCGGACCGACGGCTCGACCGTTGGGTGGGTGCGGGGCAGGGTTCCGGAGCCGTTGACGAGGTCCGTCGGGCTCTCGACGACGACCTGGACACGGTGTGGGCGGTGGCGGCGATCGACGACGCTGTCGAGCGAGGAGAGGGTGTGTCATCGGCGGCATCGCTCCTGGGCGTCGATCTCGTCGACTGATGCAAGCCGGGCCAGCCTGGGGCAGTATGGAAACCGTCGACGTCCTGAACGGTCTCCGAGATCCAGGGGGAGCGCGGTGGCAGACACAACCGGGAAGCTGTATCCCGTGGCGAGGGCGGTCCTCGCTCCGGCGTTTCGCTTCCTTTGGCACGTCTACCGGGAGGGGCTCGACAACGTGCCCCGCGGCAGGGCGATCATCGCCCCGAACCACATCTCGGTCCTGGACTCGTTCTTCGTTCCCTTGGCGCTGGAACGCAAGGTCACATACGTGGGCAAAGCCGAGTACCTCGACAACTGGAAGACCCGCTACCTCCTGCCGGCCATGGGCATGATCCCGATCGATCGCTCAGGCGGGGAGTCAAGCAAGGCAGCCCTCGACGCAGCTGCGGAGGTTCTCCAACGGGACGAGCTGTTCGGCATCTATCCCGAGGGGACCAGATCACGCGACGGGTTCCTGCACAAGGGGCATACCGGAGCGGCACGGCTGGCTGTGCGCGTGAACGCTCCGATAGTCCCGGTTGGCATCAAGGGAACCGTCGATGTCCAGCCTCCGGACGCCAAGCTGCCCAAGCCGTTCATGCCGGTCGTGATCCGCTTCGGTGAGGCCATCTGGCCCGAGCGTTACACCCAACGCGTCGACGACCGACTGCTGTACCGGCAGATAACCGACGAGGTGATGTACGAGATCCGGCGCCTGTCGGGCCAGGAATACGTCGACTCCTATGCCACGAAGGAGGCACCTGCGGCGGCCGCCACCACCGTGATCCCTGTGGAGGAGATGCCTTCTGGCAACGGCGGTCGTGCCGTTGAGGGCACAGCCCTGATGCGCCGGAGTTCGGCTGAGGTGCTACGGCCCACGTCGATCGCCGAGGGCGATTGAGAGCGCACTCCATTGGCCGAAATCGTCAGGGCCGGGGCGACCGCGGCGGTAGCCTCGACGGATGGCCGACCAGATCACCATCACGTTGCCCGACGGCTCCTGCCGGGTGATGGCGAACGGATCCACAGCCGCCGACCTGGCTGCCGACATCGGGCCCGGTCTGGCCCGCGCGGCGCTGGTGGCCGAGGTCAACGGTATCGAGCGCGATCTGGCCACGACCCTCGATGACGGCGACGAGGTGGCCATCGTCACGGCCGACTCGCCCCGTGGGCTCTACACACTTCGTCACTCCACTGCCCACGTTCTCGCCCAGGCTGTGCTCGACCTCTATCCGGGGGCCACCTTCGCGATCGGGCCGCCGATCGAGGACGGCTTCTACTACGACTTCGCCCTGCCGGAGGGGCAGACCTTCAGCGATGAGGACCTCGAGCGCATCGAGGCCAAGATGCGCGAGATAGTCGCGGCGGACCAGGCGTTCGAGCGACACGACACGACTGCGGGGGAGGCTCTCGAGCTCTTCTCTGCGCACCCGTACAAGTGCGAGATCATCCGCAGCAAAGCCGATCCGGGAGAGGTCTCCACGGAGGGTGCTGTGAGCTACTACAGCAACGGTGACTCCTTCGTCGATCTCTGCCGCGGCCCGCATGTCCCCTCGACTGGCCGGCTGGGCGCATTCAAGCTGATGAGGGTTGCCGGCGCCTACTGGCGCGGCGACGAGCGCCAGCCCATGTTGCAGCGCATCTACGGTACGGCTTGGGCAAGCGACAAGGATCTCCGGGCCCACCTGCACCGCCTCGAAGAGGCTGCCAGGCGCGATCACAGGCGCCTCGCTCACGAACTCGATCTCGTGTCCTGGCCCGAGGAGCTGGGCAGCGGCCTGGCGGTCTGGCATCCGCGCGGTGCGGCAGTCCGCCAGGTCATGGAGGACTACAGCCGGAAGCGACACGCCGACGGTGATTACCAGTTCGTCTACACACCCCACATCGCCAAGTCGGGGCTGTGGGAGACCAGCGGCCACCTCGACTACTACGCCGACAGCATGTACCCGCCCATGGAGCTCGACGGCGCAACCTATTACCCGAAGCCGATGAACTGCCCTTTCCACGTGCTCATCTACAAGAGCCGTCAGCGCTCGTACCGCGAGCTGCCGCTGCGGCTCTTCGAGCTGGGCGCCGTCTACCGCTACGAGCTCAGTGGGGCCGTTCACGGGTTGTTGAGGAGCCGCGGCTTCACCCAGGACGACGCCCACATCTTCTGCACCAAGGACCAGACCGTCGACGAGATAAGCAGCTTGTTGGATTTCGTGCTGTCGGTTCTCCGCGCCTTCGGCTTCGGTGAGTTCGAGGCGAACCTGTCGACCAAGCCGGAGGAGAAGTACGTCGGTGCAGACGACGATTGGGACGCCGCCACCGATGCGTTGCGCGTCGCACTGGACCGCAGCGGGATCGCCTACGAGCTCGACGAGGGTGGCGGTGCCTTCTACGGCCCGAAGATCGACATCCATGTGCGCGACGCCATCGGACGCCGGTGGCAGCTCTCGACTCTCCAGGTCGATTTCCAGCTTCCCCAGCGATTCGATCTCGAATACGTCGGCGCCGACGGGCAACGCCACCGGCCGGTGATGGTCCATCGCGCGCTGTTCGGATCCGTCGAGCGCTTCTTCGGCGTCCTCATCGAGCATTACGCGGGTGCGTTCCCGACCTGGCTGGCGCCCGTGCAGGTCGAGGTGCTGCCGGTGGCCGAAACCCACGACGACTACGCCGTTGCGGTCGCCGGTCGCTTGAGAGGAGAGGGCTACCGCGTAGAGATCCGCCCTGCCGAGGAGTCGCTCGGTGCGCGGATCAGGAAGGCCAAGGTGGAGAAGGTCCCCTATGTGCTGGTAGTCGGTGACGACGACATCGCCAACGGCACCGTGGGCGTCAACGCGCGTGGCAGTGAGGTCGAGCGGGGCGTTCCGGTCGACCGGTTCCTCGAGCGTCTGGCTGCCGACGTCGACGAGCACGAGCGCGTGTGAGCATGAGCCTGGATCGGATCTGGTCGGGCTGGCGGCTCAGGTATGTCGAGTCGCACGGGACAGGGGTGGCCGAGCACCAGGTCGACATCGGTGACGGGGATGGCTCGATCTTCGAGCGGATCCTTGCAACCGACGAACCCGACGACCGCACCTACATCGTCCACAGGGGCCGCACCTGTTTCGTCATCCTGAACATCTACCCCTACACCAACGGCCACCTGATGGTCCTGCCGTATCGCTGCGTTGCCGAGCTGGACGACCTGACGGATGACGAGACGGCTGAGATGTGGGCGCTCGTCACCGACAGCGTGCGGGCGATCAAGACGGCTTACGACCCCGACGGCGTGAACGTGGGCCTCAACCTGGGTCGGGCGGGCGGCGCGGGGTTCCCGGACCATCTGCACGTGCACTGCCTGCCGCGCTGGCACGGCGACACGAACTTCATGACGAGCATCGCCGAGACGCGTGTGATGCCCGAGTCTCTCGACTCGAGTTGGCGCAGGCTTCGCGACGCCTGGCCGAGCGGCTGACCCTGATACCTCAGGCGTTCACATTCGCTGCACCGCCAGTCAGTGGCAGCATTGCCCGGGCGCAGGGGTGGCGTTCGGCCGAGAACCGGCGCAAGCGGTACCGTCTTCGGGATGGAGGAGCCAGGTGGGGGCGAGCCGGATCCCACCGGTGAGGACGCCCGAGACGACGCGAGCGATCGAGCGGATCCCGCGGCGAACGGCGACGCAGGTATCAGCGCCGACGCCGCGGACCTTCCCGACGACGAGGTCACCGACGCACTCCCCGAGGACCTGGACGTAGGCCGGCTCGTAGGGCCCCACACGTTTCCCAACAACAACCGCCGCCGGGTGCCAGGGGTTCTCTACCTGTTGATCGCCGCAGCCTGCCTCGGCCTGTGGCTGGCCAAACCCTCCTCACCGCTGGTTAACGCCGGGTTCGCCTGGGCAGGGCTGGGGTTGGCCCTGTTCGGCCTGTACAACCTGGTCGCCGGGTCGACTCTCAGGGTCGACGAGCGCGAGGCGCTGGTGGCTGCGACTCGCGAGGTGGGCTTTGCCGTGGGGCACGCCTCGGCCCAGATGGGTTGGCGGGGACTGCTGAGCCGCCCGACCTGGCGGATACTGCTCTACTCGGCGGAGAACCCCCCGGCCAAGCGTGGCCTGGTGCTGATCGACGGGATCAACGGCGAGCCGATCGAGCACTGGGTGGAGGACAACCCCGAGACTTGGAGCTAGGTGGACAGCGTTCACTTGGCGCCACCGCAGGTGGCGCGGGCTGCACCATCGGGTTCTGGGGTACCCGCTGCTGCGCCGACGGCTCCGCAGCGTTCACTTGGCGCCACCGCAGGTGGCGCGGGCTGCGC
>QEUP01000051.1 GCA_003577145.1 Acidobacteriota bacterium
GAGCTTTCCTGGGACGCCACGACGGGGGTGCCCCAGGTGCTCACCGTCGACGACGGTGCTGGCGCCGATGCCTTCGTCTACGGCGCCAACCGCATCGGCGTGGACCGCGCCGACGGGACCACCGGGGTGTTCTCCTATGACCCCTTCGGCTCGGCCATCCGCAACCCCGCCACTGCCGATGTGGTGCGAGCCGACGCCTACAGTCCCTACGGGCAACAGGCCAACCCGGCGTTCAACGACCCGTTGGCTCACACACCGGCCTTCGGCTACCGCGGCGAGCTGATGATCGACACCACCGTGCACCTGCGGGCGAGAACCTATGCGCCCGCCGAGGGCGTGTTCACCACCCGCGACCCCCTGGATGGAGTCGCCGGTACCCCCACGGTCACCAGCCCCTACCACTACACAGACAACAACCCCATCAACAAGGTGGACCCGACGGGACGGCGGCCGGGGGATGACCAGTACGACATCTGCCCGCCGGGTTTGCACTGCAGGGTCGCCGGCGGGGGTCAGCTCGAGCTGTGCGATTTCGGCGCCTTCGAGTGCCGCGTGTACCTAAGCCGGCTAGTTACCGAGAGGCTGGATCTTCTTCCTTCCAGCGGCTCTTCGGAAGGCGACTTCCTCTCGGACTTCTGCAGAACGCCGGTAGGCGATGGCGAATTGGGTGGCGTGATTGAGGGCATTCTCGCGTCGTTTAGGCGGCTGGAGGGCTTTCCCACGAGCTGCGTGGGCTATCTGCTCGAAGTAGACGGCGATGTCAGGGAATCCCTGGACGAGGCGGCTAGAAGCGGTGAATGCCTGATACTGAACCTGCACGTGAAGACCGAGTTCGACTTGGGAGGGTCCGACGAACATGAGCTTGTTCCCGGCCGCAAGGCCGAGGTATATGCCATCGAGGGAGCGAACCTGCGCTTTGGCTGGCGTCTCGGTCCATGGGAGGCCGCCATCGAAGGTTCATGGGTGGCTGCGGTCGAACACTGGTGGTCGACCTCTGTGACAACCCCGTTCTGCCATGAGTCGTAGATTCTTATTTCCTGCCATCTCAGCTCTCGCCGTTCTCCTACTCGGTGCGTGCAGCGACGACTGGGTTGAGGCAAATCGGGAGGGCCAAGAGATCGGATCGGTACTCCTGGGACTGCGCCAGGATCACGGCGTCGAGATGATCGTGCCCGGCTGCGAGTACCTGAGCTTTGAAGGCCTGTATGTCGCTACGAGAACCGATGACGGTCGTATAGGGGAGGAGATTTGGGCTATCTCAGCAGACACCGAGACTGGGCCGAGCCCCGTTGCCTCGATCGTACTTGGCCAAACACCCGAAGGTTTCATAGAGACGACTCCGTTCACTGGAGATGTCCCGATTGGTGTCGAATTGGAGATCTGGGCGGAGTATGAAGGGCGACGCGAGGGTCGCAGCGTTGCTTTTCCCTCATGGGCCATCTTCAGGGTCGAGGAGTTGCCCGAGGGTGATTCGGTGCTGGTGTTCCAGGTTGAACCGCTGGCGGAGGTGAGTGAGGAGGAGTTCGGTCGTCTCGCGGTTGAGGGGGACTGTGTTGAATGGCCAGAACCAGCACAATCTGAGGAGTCCCCGGTCTTGTCGAGCTCAACGACTGCGCCAGAAACGTCGTCGACGACAACTTCGACGGTGCCGGCACCCTTGTCATCGAGCTCGAGCACTGCGAGTACGTCGACGAGTTCGTCAAGTGTCGGGTCTGAGGGCGGGGCTGAGGCCATTCAGGATGAATGACCTGACACCAACCCAGGGCGCCAACACCGCCGGCTACGCCTATGACGGCGCAGGACGGCTCGCCAGCTGTGATGTGAGCACCCGCTGGTGGATCTTCACCTCGGTCTGGTCAGAGGCCTACAGCTATGACGGTGACGGCGGCCTCGCCGGACTCGATGTCACCTCACCGACGGGTCTCACCACCGGCTACGAGCTGGGCTGGGACGCCACCACAGGTGTACCCCAGCTGCTCAGCGTCGACGACGGCGGCGGCGCCGATAGCTTCGTCTACGGCGCCAACCGCATCGGCGTGGACCGTGCCGACGAGACCACCGCGCTGTTCTCCTATGACATCTTCGGCTCGGCCATCCGCAACCCCGCCACCGCCGAGATGGTGCGAGCCGACAGCTACAGCCCCTACGGCGCCCACGCCAACTCGGCGTTCAACGACCCCCTCGCCCACACACCGGCGTTCGGCTACCGCGGCGAGCTCACCCTCGACAACACCATCCACCTGCGCGCCCGCACCTACGTGCCCGCCGAAGGCCTGTTCACCACCAGGGACCCCCTGGATGGCGTGGCCGGCACCCCAACCGTCACCAGCCCCTACCACTACACAGCCAACGACCCCATCGATTTCATTGACCCAACCGGGAAAAGGCCGAGCGATTGTGGTCTGACTGCTGAGAGCCGTGACATCTTCCCTGGTCGCTCCCAGCGGTACGAGAGCTCGGGTGGCGAGCAGATTCGCTACTCCGAAGAGGGTGATGGAATCAACGTCAAAGTTCGCGGGGACGTGGGATGCGCCCGGTACGTCGCTCTCTTCATCCCTGGGATGAGCACGGACTCCGGCAACTTTGGTGAGTTCGACCGGGCCGCAGAGAACTTCTACGGTGATGCCAGGAAGATCGTGGGTTCCAACGCCGTCGCGACTGTGGCGTGGCTTGGTTACGACCCACCCGGGGGAATGACGGTTGACGCTCTCGGGCTCGATGACGCGAAGAAGGGTGGCGGGTGGCTCGCGAGCGATCTCCGCTTCGTCTCGACGTTCGGCATGGGGAGGCATGCGACGGATCAGACGGTGTCGCTTGTGACGAACAGCTACGGCAGCCTGGTGGCGGGGTACGCGATCCGAGATTACGGAGCCGAGGTTGACAACGTCGTCACAGTCGGCAGTCCGGGGTTCGGGCCCCACATCGGGAGCGAACAGGACCTAGGCGGCACTCAGGTGTGGGCCGGCATCGCAGAAGGCGACACCGTCACCGGCTGGTACATGCCCAACGGCCTGTTCGGCACCGACCCACACGGTAGTGACTTCGACGGCGCCTGCCGCTTCGACACCTCATCCAACCACGGCCACAAGTCCCACAACGACGACAACACCGGCTACTTCGACCGCAACACGGACTCGTTTCGCAACATCCTGAACATCATCATCGGCCGCTACGGCAGCGTCGTGGCACACGACGGGGATCCGGACTGCCCGTGATGCCTGTGCGGAACGCTAGAGGGCGAGCGGAGATCGTCCTACTAGCCGTGGTAGCGATGGTCTTGCCACTCACGAGCTGTGGCGAGGACGACGACGGTACGACGACAGCCGAGACGAGCGCTACATCGACCGCACCACGAACGTTGGAGGACCACGTCTACGAGCTGGACCGGATCCTCCGGGCGTCGATCGTCGAGATCGGCCTTGATCCTGAAGTGGCACGGCGCGAGCTTGACGACAACTCCTGTATCGGACCCGGAGGTGAGGGACGGAACATCGAGTTCTACTATGACGAGCCCTCTCACGATCGTGGGGTCGAGTACCTGCGTGCCTTGGAGCAGGCCTGGAACGTCGGTGAGTTCGAACTCAATGGGCCAGAACCCTTCCAGGATGACGGATCATGGGCAAGCTTGCTCGCAGTCTCGGGGCCGTACTCCCTCGGGGCCGACTGGTTTCCGGCCTCGAAGGAGCTGGCGATCGGGGGAAGTACACCCTGCATAGATGCGGAAGATGCGTCTACGACCACCCCCTCCACAGATCCCCCGACTGGCGATGGCTCCGGTTCTACGTCTACGACGGCCCCGTAGGTTCTGCGGGGCTCATGTCACGGGTTCGTTTTCGCGCGCTGACAACGACCCACTCAACAACGTCGACCCGACCGGGCTGCGGCCGGGGGATGACCAGTACGACATCTGCCCGCCGGGTTTGCACTGCAGGGTCGCCGGCGGGGGTCAGCTCGAGCTGTGCGATTTCGGCGCCTTCGA
>QEUP01000036.1 GCA_003577145.1 Acidobacteriota bacterium
CCGGCCCATCTCCACATGGCGCTACCGCAGGTAGCGCGGGCTGCGCCATCGGGTGCTGGATCGCCGCTGCTGCGCCGCAGGCTCCGCAGCCCCGGCCCAGGTCCACTCAGTCGAGCAGCAGGGATCGGTCCGGGCCGATCCGGGCCGGCCGGCCGCACATGTCGTCAGCCTCCAGGGCACGCATGAGGTCATCGTCCTCCGACACAGCCCAGGCGCGGACTCCCTCGGGAGTGAGGCAGGCGGCGTGCGCTCTGGCCCGGGACCCGTCACGCTCGTACATGACGGTGTAGGTCTCGATGCTCACCGCCCCGACGTGCTCGTCGGTGACCTCCCGGGTGGGATGGGTGTCGATCTCGTCCTGGGGCTGGTCGTAGGAGAAGCCCGCCGGCGGGGGTTGGGTCGAGTAGACGCCGAAGGCGTGCTTGCCGATCACCCCGCCGTTGGCCGTCACCAGCCCCATGGTGCCCGGGTCCTCGCGCAGCTTCTGGGTCATGGTCGCCACCGCATGGGTGACCGGGTTGTTCCACGGTCCCCCGGCGAAGCACAGGCCTCCGTAGACGGTCAGGGGCCGGTCGAGACCGAAGCCGATCTCGGCGGCGGCCAGCTCGACTGCCGAGGGGAAGCACGAGTAGAGGTCGACGTGGGCGAGCTCGTCGGCTGTGGTGCCTGCGAGCTCGAGCACCCGCCGTCCGGCGATGCGCATGGCGGGCGAGGAGTGGAAGTCCGCCCGGTTCGACATGTACTGCACGTCCTTGCCATCGGTGCCCGAACGCAGGAACACCCACTTGTCCTTCGGTACGCCTAGCTCGGCAGCCCGCGCGGCCGAGGCCACGAGGACGGCGGCACCCATCTCGACGTTGCTGTTGGCCACCATGTGCTTGGTGTAGGGATAGGCGATCATCCGATTGCCCTCGGTGGGCGTCTTGATCTGCTCGGCCGTGTACGCGGTCCGATCCCACGCGTAGGGGTTGGTGGCCGCCACCGAGCTGAAGGTGGCCCACAGCTGCGCGATGAGGTCGACGTGCTGGTCCGGCGAGTGGCCGGCCTGGTGACGTATGGCCTGCTCGAACAGCGGGTAGCACTGTGGAGCCGTGAAGATCTGCTGTGCCATCTCGATCGGGTGAGCCATCTCGAAGTGGCCACCGAGCCAGTGAGTGGGCTCGAGGTCGTCGGGCTGGACGGTCCACTCGGGCTTTGTGGCGTGCTTGCGTTTGAGCCCTATGCGGGTGATCCAGGCCTCTGCCCCGGTCATCAGGGCGAGGTCCAGCTGGCCGGCATCGATCGCCCGGGCCAGTTCGTTGAGCATGAGCTGAGGAGTGTTGCCACCGAAGGCGCCGTAGCTGGTCTCTTTCGGATCGGAGCCGAGCCGCTCGGCGACGAGGAGGCCGGGGTCGAAGTAGCGCCACGAGATCACGGGTACGACGCTGATTGCTTCCAGGCCGCCGAGCGCCGCCGGCGCCTCACAGTCGGCGCCGGCGAGTCTGGCGGCTTCCACCATCAACTCGACGGGCTCCACCGGTTCAGAGCCCCGGTCGACCCGGTTCAGGTATTGGCCCACGCCGATCACAACCGGTAGGCGCGGTTGGTTCATCTGGCCTCCTCGGGCTTCGTGTCGTCGAGGATAGGGACGCGTCCGGCCGCGCCTACAATCAGGTCCATGCCCTGGCCCTCCACCCGCGACACCGAGGTCTTCTCGATCATCGAAAGGGAGACCGAACGCCAGAACACCGGTCTGCAGCTCATCCCCTCGGAGAACTTCGCGTCACCCCAGGTTCTCGAAGCCACCGCGTCGGTACTGACCAACAAGTACTCCGAGGGTTATCCGGGCAAGCGGTACTACGGGGGCAACTGGGTCATAGACGAGGCCGAAGAGCTCGCGAGGAGCCGAGTCAAGGCTCTCTTCGGTGCCGACCACGCCAACGTGCAGCCCCATTCGGGCGCCAACGCGAACCTGGGCGTGTACCTGGCGCTGCTCGAGCCGGGAGACACGGTGCTGGGCATGAGCCTCGACCACGGTGGCCACCTCACACACGGATCACCCGTGAACATCAGCGGCCGCACCTACAACTTCGTCGCTTACGGGGTGACGAGGAGCGACGAGCGCCTCGACTACGACCAGATCCGTGACCTCGCCCTCGAGCACCGTCCCCGCATGATCGTCGCCGGTGCCACCGCCTACTCGCGGATCATCGATCCCGAGCCCATCGCCGACATCGCGGCCGAGGTCGGGGCGCTCTTCGTGTTCGATGCAGCCCACATCGCCGGCCTGATCGCCGGGGGAGTCCATCCCAATCCCACCCCTCACGCCGACATCGTCACGTTCACGACCCACAAGACGCTCCGCGGGCCGCGTGGCGGGTGCATCATCTGTCGTGAGGACTACGCCCAGGCCATCGACAAGGCGATCTTCCCGGGGCTCCAGGGAGGGCCGTTGGAACACGTGATCGCCGCCAAGGCGGTCGCCTTCCACGAGGCCGCCCAGCCCGAGTTCGCCGGGTACGCCCACCAGATCGTGGCCAACGCCCGGGCCCTGGCGGAGTCCCTCGCAGCAGAAGGGCTGCGGATCGTGTCAGGGGGTACCGACAACCACCTGATGCTGATCGACCTGCGGTCCATCGACGAGGAGCTGACCGGCAAGGACGCTCAGCTGGCCCTCGACGAGGCGGGGATGACGGTGAACAAGAACACCATTCCCGACGATCCGCGCTCGCCGTTCGTCACGTCAGGACTGCGTGTCGGCACCCCCGCGGTCACCACCCAGGGGATGCAGGAAGCCGAGATGGACCAGATCGGTCGATGGATCGCCCGTGTTCTCGGCGATCCGGGCGATCGCGGCGAGCTGGCAGCCGTGCGCGAGGAAGTTCGCACGCTCTGCGCCAAGTTCACGCCCTATGGCTGATCCGTAACTCGTTTTGTGAACCGAAAAGGCCCCTATAGGGGCCACGCGCGTTCACAGAACGGGTTTGGGCCAGCTTCTACATGGCGCCCTTGCGGAAGAGCACCACGGGGATCGTCTTGGCGACGATGGCGAGGTCGCTGACCAGGGACCAGTTGTCCACGTAGTAGAGGTCGAGACGCTCGTAGTCCTTGAACGACGACGTGCTGCGACCGCTGACCTGCCACATGCCGGTGATGCCGGGCTGGACCCTGAGCCGGCCATGGAGCGCATCGCTCCAGCTCTCGACCTCGGAGGGCAGGGCTGGCCGTGGCCCGACGAGGCTCATCTGGCCCTTGAGGACGTTGAACAGCTGCGGCAGCTCGTCGATCGAGGTCTTCCTCAGGAACCGGCCGACGCGGGTGACCCGCGGGTCGTCCTCGATCTTGAACAGCGGCCCGTCGGCCTCGTTGTGCTCCCGGAGGTCGATGACGCGCTCCTCGGCGTCGGGCACCATGGTCCGCAGCTTGTAGATCGTGAACAGCTTCCCGTCGCGTCCCACGCGGGTCTGCTTGAAGAAGACCGGCCGTCCGCTGGTGACGAGCACCGAGAGGGCGGCAAGGGCGAGGAACGGCGAGGTGATCAGCAGCATCGCCAGCGATCCGACGATGTCGAAGACCCGTTTGGCGACCGGCCGCCAGCCGCTGCGGCGCACGGGCTCGACGCAGATGACCGGGTACCGGCCGAGGGGCCGCACCACGAGGCGCTGCGAGGCGATGTCTCTCAGGGCCGAAGACATCTCGACGTATATGTCGGCGTCGGTGAGCTCCCGTATCAGCCGGTTCGTGCTGTCGAGGTCCATCGAGGTGGTGGCGATTATGACCCCGGTGGCACCGGTCCTGTGCACGGCGTCGATGGTCTGCTCGACGGTTCCCAGGGCGTTGCCGGCGACGTCGGGATCGTGCGGGCCGTCGCTGACGAAGCCCACCACCTCGTAGCCGAGGCTGGGCTGGGTCTGGAGCATGTAGCTGATCTCGAGAGCCTCGGCGTTGTGACCGACCATGACGACGCTGCGCTGGAAGCGGCCCTTGGCCCGCATCTTGATGAACACCTGGCGCGCGATCTCCCGTTCGATCATCACGGTCATCACGCCGAGCACCAACAGCAGCAGCAGCCACGCTCGGCTGGCGTAGTTCTGCAACAGGAAGCCGGCGACCATCACGAAGATGACGCCGCTCAGCACCCCTACGAAGACCCTACGGAACTCATCGAGACGCCTGGTGATGAAGCGGGCGTTGTAGAGGTTCTGGCGGGCGAAGACGATGGGCCACACGACCAGCGTGACCAGACCGAGCTGGAGGTGGCGATTGGCCACGGCCAAGCCGTCCATCGTCCAGTTGCGAAGGAGGTATGCGCCGGTCAGGGCCAGCGTCATGGCCAGGGTATCGGCCATGACGAGCACGGCTTTGATCCGCCATGGATGGTGGGACCAGCGACGGCGAGAACCCCCGGCCTGCACAGGCGGCCGGGAAACCTCGCCGGCGCGCAGCTCACCTCCGGGTGTGGGGCTGGCGTCGCCGCCGTTTCGGATGTCGGTCACTCCGCCTCTCTTTGGTATCCGCCGCCGGACCACCACAGAGCGTCGCCGACCGATTGTTACCACGCATATCGTCGGCTTGCTTGAAAAAAGGCGAGATCGACCCTCTCTTATTCCCACCGGCCTGAGCAAAGGTCGACCTGCTCAGGTCACGGCGCTGCAAAGGACAGGTCAAGATCCGGTCAGGTCCTGGTGAACCGACGGCTGATGAGCGGTTCGTCGGGGGTACGGTTCGAAGGGCGTGGTGGCTGGCCGTACCGGGTGCGGCAGAGGGGTTAGGGTTCCGAAGTGGCCTGGTACCTGGTCATACTGGGCGTGGCGGCTCTGTCCACGTACCTCCTCGTGCCGCTGGTGCGCCGCTACGCGATCCGCCTGGGAGCCGTGGTCGGTCCCAGCGAGCGGCGGGTGCACAGCGACCCGACCCCGACGCTGGGCGGGCTGGCGATGCTGCTGGGGGTGGGGATCGCGCTGACGGTGGCCTCCCAGCTGGACGAGTTCGAACCGGTGTTCGAGACCCCGACGGCCATCATCGGCACCGGCGTCGCCGCCGCGGTGATCTACGGGGTGGGATTCATCGACGACATGCGGGAGATGTCGGCTCCGGCGAAGACCGCCGGGATGGTGCTCGCGGGCTCGATACTGACGCTGGCGGGAGTCACGATCATCTACTTCCGGGTGCCCTTCGCCGGCTTCGTCGTGCTCTCACCCGACCTCTCTGCGCTGATCTCGGTGCTTTGGGTGGTCGGCATGGCCAACGCGGTGAACCTCATCGACGGTCTCGACGGGCTGGCTGCCGGCATCGTCGGAATCGCCGCGGGAGCGTTCTTCCTCTACGGCACCAAGCTCGACGAAGCCGGCGTACTCGATCCGAGCAACGTGGGCCCGCTCATCGCCATCACCACCGCGGGTGTCTGTGTCGGCTTCCTCCCTCACAACCTCCATCCGGCCAGGATCTTCATGGGTGACGGCGGAGCGCTGATGCTCGGGCTGTTGCTGGCCGCCTCGACGATGGCCGTCGGCGGTCAATCCGACGACCCCTTCAGCGGGCAGGCGTGGTTCTTCTTCGCCCCGCTGGTCATCCCCATCGTCATCCTCGGGGTGCCGATCCTCGACACGTTGATGGCGATCGTGCGGCGGGCGACGCGCCGCTCCGGGGTCGCCACCGCCGACAAGGAGCACCTGCATCACCGCCTGATGCGGCTGGGCCATGGCCAGCGCCGCAGCGTGCTGATCCTGTGGACCTGGACCGCACTGCTCTCGGGTCTGGCGCTCTATCCCGTGTACACCGGCAAGGGCGACGCCATCGTCCCGCTGGGCCTGGCGGCACTTGCCCTGCTGCTGTACACGGTGTTCCACCCGCAGGTCAGGCGGAGCCGGAACGCTGCCGGCCAAGAGGATGGTGAGGCCGCTGACCGGGTGGCCGAGGGACCGAGCGGATAGGCGAGGGCCACTGCGACAGTGCCCTGTCGAGCCAGGTGCAGCTCGGCGAGACGAAGCTCCCGGCGCGACGAGCTCGGCCTGTCTGCCAACTGGGCTGAGCCGCTGACGGTCCACCGCGGGGGACGGCGACATGACAGACTGCGGCCTGGCGATCTCCGGGAGGTAGGTGGAATGCTCTCACGCCGTCGGTTCCTCATAGTGGTGGCCGGATCGGCTGCCGCGGCGAGCATGCCCGAGCTCCTCACGGCCTGCTCGGGGGGTGACCCGGGCAGCGGTACCTCCACCACCTCGGCCGGGGATGCGCCGACCACGTTGCAGGCGACGATCCTCAGGCAGGGTTCGGGGGCGTACCGCAGGCTCGGTTGGGGCCCGGGCGAGGGCTTCACCGTCAGGGACGATCTCGGTGTCACCGCCGGCGCCGAGAGGGCGAGGAACCGTCGCTCCATCCTTTACTTCGCCCAGCTGAGCGATACCCACATCATCGACGACCAGAGCCCGGGACGGATCGAGTACACCTTCGCCCAACTCCAAGAGACCGGCTCGACCCGCGCACAAGACGTCCTCACCGTGCACGTCCTCGATCAGATGGTGCGGGCAGTCAACGCCGTCCCCAAGAGCCCGGTCACCGAGGCCCCACTCGCCGTCGCGGTCGTCACCGGTGACAACTCCGACAGCCGTGCACACAGCGAGCTCAGGTGGTTCATCGACACGCTCGACGGCAAGAACGTGACACCCGACAGCGGCTCAGCCGGGGATTACCAGGGGGTGCACGCCTGGGCGGAGGCCACCTACGCCTACCACCCAGATGACCCTTCGGGTGACCTTTGGGGCGAGCACGACTATCCGGAGTACCGGGGCATGCTGGCTGCTGCCGTGAAGGAGGTCACCTGTGCCGGGCTCGACGTGCCCTGGTTGGCCGTGTTCGGCAACCACGACATCACCTGGATAGGGACGTTCGGGACAGGGTCGGCGACACTTGACGAGTTCGTCACCGGTTCCCACAAGATCGCCACCCCCTCGGCCTTCTCCGGCACGCTCCTCGCGGCGCAACTCCCCGGTGATGCGAACCTGCAGCGGGCCTTCACCGAGGCCTTCGCGAGCATCGGATCTCAACCCGGCCTCAGAGAGGTCACCCCCGACGATTCCCGCCGCCTGTTCACGCCTGAGGAGTTCGTGGAGTCGTTCTTCGACTCACCCGAGCGGCCCGGTCCGGTGGGCCACGGGTTCAGCGACGGCAACCGGCGCGACAAGACAACCTGGTGGACCCGTCAGCAGACCGAGGTGGTCCGCTTCATGGGACTCGACACCTGCAACCACTACGTAGGCGCCGGCGGGTGCCTGCCCGAAGATCAGTACCAGTGGCTCGAGGAGGAGTTGAAGAAGAACTCATCGCGCTATTACGAACCCGACGGCACCCCGAGGGAGCAGCCCGTCGACGACCAGCTGTTCGTCATCTTCAGTCACCACACCAGCTGGTCCATGAACAACCTGGCGGCTGACCCGGACCAGGCGGCGGCGGAGCTCCACCGCGGCGAGGACGTCGTCGAACTGCTCCTGCGCTTCCCGAACGTGATCGCCTGGGTGAACGGCCACACTCACACCAACACGATCATCCCGCACAAGAGCAGCGTCGGTGGAGGGGGCGGGTTCTGGGAGATCAACACCGCCAGCTGCATCGACTGGGGCCAACAGAGCCGGCTGCTCGACATCGTGGACAACCGCGACGGCACCATCTCGATCTTCACCGTCACCCTCGACCACGCGGCCAACCCTTCGTCGGAGGGCTCGGACTACACCCAGGAGCGGCTCGCTTCCATCAGCCGCGAGCTGTCGGCGAACCCTTGGTTCGACGATCCTCAGGCCAAGCTGGGCAAACCCGAGGACCGCAACACAGAACTGCTGCTCGAGGCTCCCTTCGACCTCTCCGGCGTCAGCGACGCCGATCTCGAGGAGCACGCCCTGCGTGCCGAGCTTCGCCAGGTTGCCAACCGGCTCTTCGCTCCCTCGGCGCTCTGAGGAGCCCGACCACAAGCAGCCGGCCTGTGATCGGGCTCCCGTCGATAGGCGTCCTCCGTTGCAGGATCAGAAGGGGCAGGACATCCCGATCGAGTCCATCAGCCCGCAGAACCACTCCTTCAGCAGCGCCAGCAGCCACATCAGGAACTCCCAGAAGCCACCGAGGCCTCCGCCTCCGTCCCCGGTGGCGCCCGCCGGCACCGCCAACAACACGAGGACGAGCCCCAGGATTGCCACGAGAGCTGCGATCGTCTTTCCCGCCGACTTCATCAAGTACCCCTTTCCATGGAGCCCGAGCCTGTTTCGGGCTCTGAGGGGTTCTTCGACCCACCGGGTGGATTTCTGAAGATGCCCGGTGCGGATTTGCGGTCCGCGAGCCGGCTCTCGTAGATTGCGAATCGTTTCACAAGCGCCTGTGTGCAGGCGCGTAGTACGGGAATCGCAGCCGTTGGATGCTGACAACAAGCGCGAGTTCACCGAGGGACTGTACCGGAGCCACGGTTCCTTCGAGCTGGTCCTGAGCCCGGTCATCCTCGCCCTGCTGGGGCTGTGGCTCGACCGGACGATCGGCACCGTACCGGTGTTCACCGCGGTGTTCGCTGCCGTGGGGTTCCTCGGTGCGTTCATCAAGCTCGTGTACACCTACAAGGCCAAGATGGCAGAACTGTCGAGGGAGGCCCGATGGGCAGCCCGATGACGACACGACTCGAAGGACCAGCGCCTGCCATGAGCGTGGCGCTGGACCTGGTCAAGCGCGGTCTGTACCTGGCCCCGGTGGCGCTGATCGCCTCGGCCGTCTTCTGGGGCGGCGCCGGCGCTGCGTCCACCGCCTACGGGTTGGCCATCGTCTTGGTGAACTTCTTCCTGGCCGCCTGGCTGCTCCAGGTGACGGGAAGGATCTCGTTCGCCCTGATGGGTGCCGCGGCGATGTTCGGGTTCCTGCTGCGCCTCGGCCTCATCTTCCTCGCGGTGCTCCTCGTCAAGGACCAGGCCTGGGTGGAGCTGATACCGCTCGGGTTGACGATCATCATCACCCACCTGGCGCTGCTGTTCTGGGAGCTGAAGTACGTCTCGGCGTCGCTGGCCTTCCCCGGCCTCAAGCCCCCCCCGGTAGAAGCGTCGGCCTCGACCCCGTCGGCGTAGATCAAGGAGTCAACAGAAGCGGTGTTCGCCCAAGTCGAGTTCCCCCCGATCGAAAACATCGTCGAGTGGCCCGAGATCTTCTTCAAGGACACCGCGGTCGCTTTCAACAAGATCGGGCTGATCAACCTGATCGCGGTACTGGTGCCGGTCGTGATCTTCCTCGTGGCCGCGGCGAAGTACAAGTCCCGCCGGGTCCCCAAGGGGATCCAGACCATCGCCGAGAGCGCCATCGGCTTCATCGAGAACGGCATCATCATGCAGACCATCGGCCCCGACGGCCTGCGGTACCTGCCGCTGCTCATCTCGTTGTTCTTCTTCATCCTCGTCGGCAACCTCTTCGAGGTGATCCCCGGCTTCCACATGCCGGCCAACGCCCGCATGGCTAATCCCATGATCCTGGCCGTCATGGTGCTGGTGATCTTCATAGCGGTTGGCATCAAGCACAACGGGCCCCTCCGCTACTTCAAGAGCGCGCTGTTCCCTCCCGGCGTACCGACCGCGCTCTATGTCCTGGTCACCCCCATCGAGTTGCTGTCGACCTTCATCGTGCGGCCCTTCTCGCTGGCGGTGCGGCTCTTCGCCAACATGCTTGCAGGCCACATCCTGCTGGTGACCTTCTCGGTGCTGTGCATCACCACCTTCACCCTGAGCCTGCTGGTCGTGATCTTCCCCTTCGCGTTCGGCATGCTCACGGCGCTGACCGCCTTCGAGATCATGGTGGCGTTCCTGCAGGCCTACATCTTCACCATCCTCACCGCCGTCTACATCGGTGGAGCCCTGCATCCGGACCACTAGCCCCATCACCAACCAATCGCTTGTCAGAGCACTAGACCCCACACCTAGGAGAGCAACAGACAATGAGCGTTCTAGCCCAAGTGGCCAACGGGCTGGCCGATGTCGCCCAAGACGTCGTCGAGCTGGCGCAGGAAGCTACCGACGCGACAGGCCTGACTGCCGACGAAGCCAAGGCCAACGCAGCAGCCAGCGGTGCCGGCATGGCCTACGGCCTGGCCGCCATCGGACCCGGCATCGGCATCGGCTACCTGGTCGGCCAGGCGGTGCAGGCGATGGCCCGCCAGCCCGAATCTGCCGGCCAAGTGCAAACGACGATGTTCCTCGGCATCGCCTTCACGGAGGCCTTGGCGCTGATCGGCTTCGTGGTCTTCATCCTCTTGAAGTTCGTCTGATGGCAGTCGAGTACTCGCTGGTCCTTGTCCAGGGGGAGACCGACCAGGTCGAGAACCTGGAGGAGACCGAGAACGAGGCCGTCTCCGAGACGGTCCACGAGGAGGAGACGGTCAACCCGATCCTGCCCACCGTCCCCGAGATGGTGTGGGGCGGGATCTTCTTCGCGGCGCTCCTCATACTGTTCTGGGCCGTGCTGCTGCCGCCCATCAAGCGGGCCATGCGCGCGCGCGACGACGAGGTGCGAGACGACCGCGAGAAGGCCGAGGCTGCCAGGGTCGAGGCCGAGACGCTGCGCCGCGAGTACGAGGCCACCCTGGCCGACGCCCGCGGCGAGGCGACGCGGATAATCCACGAGGCCCGTACTGCCGCCGACGAACACCGGTTGGAGGTGGTGGCCGCCGCGGAGCAGGAAGTGGCCGAACGCCGTCGGGAGATCAACGAAGAGGTGCGGGCCGCTCGCGAAGTCGCATCAACGGACCTCCGCTCGGCGGTGTTCGACCTGGCGGTTGACGCGGCATCGAAGGTGCTGCGACAAGAGGTCGATCGCGATCGCAACCGCGAAGCAGTCGAACACTACGTGAGCGGCACGGGATCGCTCTAGCGCCGCTCGCCGGGCGCTTGACCAAACAGGAGAAGCACGAGATCAAATGCCGGAGATTGTGACTGTCCTCGCGAGCGAGGAGCCGAACGCCTCGATCCTGCCCGGTGACCTCCTGGAGGTCCTGTGGGGCAGCATCGCGTTCCTCGTCGTCGTCGCGGTCCTGTACAAGTTCGCTTGGGGCCCACTGATCCGGGCCATGCACGGGCGCACCGAGCGCATCGGTGGGGAGATGGACGACGCCCGGGCGGAACGCGACACGGCCGAGGCTGGTCTCGAGGAGATCCGGGCCAAGGTCGCCGAGTCCAAGCGGGAGGCAGCCCGCATCATCGAAGATGCCCGCCGCGCCGCCGACGCCATGACGACCGAGCTGGCCGAGAGGGCCGAAGCCGAAGCAGCCGATGTCAAGCGGAGGGCCGAAACCGATCTCGAGACGGCCAGGGAGCAGGCGTTCGTCGACCTCGAGGGCGAGCTGTCGAGGCTGGCGGTCGGGGCGGCCGAGGTGGTCGTCGTGAACACGCTCGACGACGCTGCCCAACAGCAGTTGATCGACGACTACATCAACCGGGTGGGGGCCCAGAACTGATGTTTCACGTTGACAGGATCACCGCCATCGCCGAGGGCCTGTTCGCCATCGCCAAATCCGAGGGCAACCTCGAGGAGACCGAAGACGAGCTCTTCCGGTTCGCCAGGGTCGTCGAGGGCAACGACGACCTCCAGTCGGCCCTCTCGGACCCCCACATCCCCGCAGCCCGTCGCCAGCAGATCGTGGAGGACCTCCTCGAGGGGAAGGCATCGGAAGTCACCGTGGCGCTGGCCTCGCTGATCGTCGGCCTGGGCAGGGGACATGACCTGCCCAAGATCGTCGATCAACTGGTCGACTTCAGTGCTGCCGACCGCTCTCAAGCCGTCGCCGAGGTCCGATCGGCGGTGGCCCTGTCCGATGCCCAGGTCGAGCGTCTCGCGGGCGTGTTGAGCGAGGCAACCGGCCGGAGCATCTCCGTGAAGAACGTCGTCGATCCCAGCGTGATGGGTGGGATAGTCACCACGATCGGCGACCAGGTAATCGACGGGTCGGTGCGCAGCCGGCTCAACCAGCTGAAAGAAGCGTTCTGAAAATGGCCGAGCTGACCATCAACGCCGCCGACGTCGCCGC
Organism: Acidobacteriota bacterium; assembly: GCA_003577145.1. Classification (GTDB taxonomy): domain Bacteria; phylum Actinomycetota; class Acidimicrobiia; order Acidimicrobiales; family Microtrichaceae; genus ATN2. The sequence continues at coordinate 12,014 of QEUP01000036.1, forward strand.
TGCGATCAGGAGGAACCTCGACGGCTTCGAACCAGATGTGGCGCTCACGCAGGTGGGACGTGTGATCGAGGTCGGCGACGGCATCGCGCGAGTGGCCGGCCTGCCCGACGCCGCCGTCAACGAGTTGCTCGAGTTCGAGACGGGCACCGTGGGTCTGGCCCTGAACCTCGACGAGGAGTCCATCGGTTGCGTGGTGCTCGGCACGGTGGACGACATCGAGGAGGGCCAGCACGTCAAGGCCACCGGCGACATCCTGAGCGTTCCCGTGGGCGATGGGCTCCTGGGCCGCGTGGTGAACCCGTTGGGTGTGCCCGTCGACGGGCAGGGTCCGCTGACGAACGTCCGCAACCGCCGCATGGAGATCCAGGCGCCCGGGATCACCGGTCGCCAGCCCGTGCACGAGCCGCTTCAGACCGGCATCAAGGCGATCGACTCGCTGATCCCCATCGGAAGGGGGCAGCGCGAGCTCATCATCGGCGACCGCAAGACCGGCAAGACGACCATCGGTGTCGACACGATCCTGAACCAGAAGGGTCTGGGAGTGAAGTGCATCTACGTCGCCATCGGCCAGAAGAGCACGACCGTCGCCGGTGTGGTCGAGACGCTTCGGGAGCACGGCGCGCTCGACTACACCGTTGTCGTCAACGCGCCCGCCTCCGAGCCGGCACCGTTCAAGTACATCGCCCCTTACGCCGGCTGTGCCATGGGCCAGCACTGGATGGACAGTGGCGACCACGCACTGGTCGTCTACGACGACCTCTCCAAGCAGGCCGAGGCTTACCGCCAGATGTCGCTGCTGCTACGACGCCCGCCCGGCCGCGAGGCGTATCCGGGCGACGTGTTCTACCTGCACAGCCGTCTCCTCGAGCGGGCGGCCAAGCTCAACGAGGAGAGAGGTGCGGGTTCGCTGACCGCCCTCCCGGTGATCGAGACCAAAGCAGGAGACGTTTCCGCTTACATCCCCACCAACGTCATCTCCATCACCGACGGCCAGATCTTCCTCCAGGACGATCTTTTCAAGTCCGGCGTGAGGCCCGCCATAGACGTAGGGATCTCGGTGTCCCGGGTCGGGTCGGCTGCCCAGATCAAGGCGATGAAGGCAGCCGTGGGTACCCTCAAGGCCGACCTCCAGCAGTTCCGCGAGCTCGAGGCGTTTGCGTCATTCGGCTCGGACCTCGACGCCGTGTCGCAGGCCCAGCTCGACCGGGGCTACCGCCTCACCGAGCTGCTCAAGCAGGGAATCAACTCACCGATGCCGGTCGAGGAGCAGACGGTGTCGATCTTCGCCGGCACGAGAGGCTTCCTCGACGGCGTGGGGACCGAGGACGTGCGGCGTTACGAACAGGAGCTGCTCGAGTGGTTCCGCTCCCGGCACACCGCGATGCTCTCCCACATCCGCGACGAGGGCAGGATCGAGGACGAGGAGGCCTTCGAGCAGGCGATCAAGGACTTCGCCGAGCAGTTCCGGCCGACCGTCGACACCGGTCCGCCCCCGGAGGCCGAGGAGCAGGCCGAGGCCGAAACCCATGTCGTGGCGAGTCCGACGACGCTGCCCGAGGAAGAGATCACCCGGGACGGCGGGGACGAGGACGAGTGAGCGCCCTCTTCTGCCTCGGGATCGAAGGGTCGCGCCCGGCGCGCCCTGGCGGTCCCGAATCAGGGCTTGGCAGGAGTGCGACCGATGCCTGGCGCTGAGGAGAGGGTCCTCCGGCGACGCATCGGCAGCGTCCAGAACACCAAGAAGATCACCCGCGCCATGGAGCTGATCGCCGCCACACGCGTGGTCAGGGCCCAGATGCGCGCAAACGAGGCCCGGCCCTATGCCGAGACGCTCACGTCGGTCATCGAGGACCTCGCCGCCGGCGGAGCCGAGGTGGATCATCCCCTGCTGCGCGAACCGGAATCGGTCGACAAGGTCGGGTTCGTCGTCATCACCTCCGATCGCGGGCTGGCCGGGCCGTACAACGCCAACGTCATCCGTGCCGCCGAACGCGAGCTGATGGCCTCCCGGGCCGGGGGAGTCGACTACTCCCTGGTGCTCATCGGCAAGAAGGCCGGTGACTACTTCCGCTTCCGCCACTATCGCATCGACGCGCTGTACACGGGGATGAGCGACAAGCCGGCCTACGACGACGCGCGCGAAGTCGCCGACACCGTCACCGAGCACTTCGAGAGCGGTGCGGTCGACAAGATCGTGCTCGTGTACACCGAGTTCGTCTCCCTGGGTACCCAAAGGGTGAGGGTACGGCGATTCCTGCCGCTCGAGACCACCACCACCATCGCCGAAGCCGGCGCCCCTGAGCGCAGGGCGGCCTTCGAGTTCGAGCCCTCACCACCGGCGGTCCTGGGGGCGCTGCTCCCGCGTTATGTGGAGGCCCGTCTCTATGCCGCCCTGCTCGACAGCGCGGCGTCGGAGCACGCCAGCCGTCAGCGGGCGATGAAGGCCGCCACCGACAACGCCGAGGAGCTGATATTGAAGCTCACCCGGCGCATGAACCAGGCCCGCCAGGACGCCATCACCACCGAGATCATGGAGATCATCGGCGGCGCCGCCGCGCTGGCCGAGCACAAGGGCAGCGAGGAGGACCTGCTGCTCGACGAGCTCGACTGGACCGAGCCGTTTCCCGCGCTCGGCAAGAGGACCTTTTTCGCCCACAACCCGGAGAGATGACCCTCCTCCCAGGAGACACATCGATGACTGTCACCGAGACTGAGTTGAAGGAAGGACGAATCGTGGCCATTGCCGGCCCGGTCGTCGACGTCGAGTTCCCCCCCGACGCCATTCCCGAGATCAACGCCGCGCTCAAGTTCACCGTCACCGTCGACAACCAGGAGGTCGAGGTGTGGGCCGAGGTCGCCCAACAGATCGGTGACAACCGAGTGAGGGCCGTGGCGCTCAAGCCCACCGATGGGCTCGTGCGGGGCACGAGCGTGAGGAACACCGGCGGGGGGATCACCATGCCGGTCGGCGACGTGACCCTGGGCCACGTGTTCAACGTGATCGGCGAGTGCCTCGACGTGCCGACCGAGAGCCTCGACATCGGTGAGCGCTGGCCGATCCACCGCCCGGCCCCACCCTTCGACACACTCGAGCCCAAGTCCCTGATGTTCGAGACAGGCATCAAGGTCATCGACTTGCTGACCCCTTACCTCCAGGGGGGCAAGATCGGCCTGTTCGGCGGCGCCGGGGTGGGCAAGACCGTCCTCATCACCGAGATGATCAACCGGGTCGCCTCCAAGCACGGCGGTGTCTCGGTGTTCGCGGGGGTCGGGGAGCGGACCCGCGAGGGCACAGACCTGTTCCTCGAGATGGGCGAGACGATGATGGGTGGCACCGACCAGTCGGTGCTCACCAAGGCCGCGCTGGTCTTCGGCCAGATGGACGAGCCTCCGGGCGTGCGCCTCCGGGTGGCCCTGTCGGCCCTGACCGTCGCCGAGTACTTCCGCGACGAGCAGAGCCAGGACGTGTTGCTGTTCATCGACAACATCTTCCGTTTCGTGCAGGCCGGCTCGGAGGTGTCCACGCTGCTCGGTCGCATGCCCTCGGCGGTGGGTTACCAGCCCACCCTGGCCGACGAGATGGGCGAGCTCCAGGAGCGGATCACCTCGACGGGCGGCCGGTCGATCACCTCGCTGCAGGCTGTCTACGTGCCCGCCGACGACTACACCGACCCGGCACCGTTCACCTCTTTCACGCATTTCGACGGCACGACGGAGCTGTCCCGGGACATCGCCGCGCTGGGCATCTACCCGGCTGTCGACCCGCTGGCTTCGACATCGACGATCCTGGCCCCCGAGGTCGTAGGCGAGCGCCACTACAGCGTCGCTCGCCGGGTGCAGGAGACGCTCCAGCGCTACAAGGAGCTGCAGGACATCATCGCCATTCTCGGGCTCGACGAGCTGTCCGAGGAGGACAAGGTTACCGTCGACCGGGCCCGCAAGATCCAGAAGTTCCTGGCCCAGCCCATGTACGTGGCCGAGGTCTTCACCGGGCTGCCGGGCATCTTCACGCCGGTCGACGAGACGGTGGACAGCTTCGAGGCCCTCGTCAACGGTGATCTGGACGAGTACCCCGAGCAGGCGTTCTACAACGTCGGCGGAGTGGACGACGTCGTGAAGAAGGCCAAGGAACTCACCGAGGAAGGCTGATCGTGACCCTGCAGGTCGAGCTGGTCTCACCGGAGAGAATCGTCCATTCAGGCGAGGCCGAGATGGTCATCGCCCGCACCGAGGGCGGTGGCGACATCGCCTTCATGGCCGGCCACGTCCCGTTCATCGGGATCCTCGCCATCCACCCACTGCGCATCATCGCCGGGGACGGCAGCGAGGAGATGATGGCCGTTCACAGCGGTTTCGTCGAGGTCTCCGGCGATCGGGTGGCCATCCTCTCGGACGTGTGCGAGGTGCAGGACGAGATCGTCGTGGAGCGCGCGCGGGAGGCGCGGGACCGGGCCCGGGAGGCGGCTGAGGCTGATCCCGCTGACGAGAAGGCCGAGCGGGCCCTCCGGCGGGCGCTGGTGCGCCTCGAGGTGGCGGGCGTCACCGAATAGCACACGGCCCATCCGGCGGTGAGGTCGGGACGGGTCAGGCCCGGCCGGGGACCGGGGCGGTGTCGTGGTGCGGATCGTCTTGCCGGTGCTTGCTCGGCGGCTCCGGCCGGAGGCCACCCGGCCTCCAGCCGGGCGGCACCGAAGGAACCACGTCGGGTGGAACGTGTTGGCGGGCGGCGAGCTTGAAGGCGAAGTAGCTGATCACGATCACGATTCCCGCCAGGCCGGAGACGGCGCCTTGGAGCGACAGGAAGGTGTCGTAGGCGCCGTGCAACCCCCAGGCGAGGAGCACGGCTCCGAGTACGCCCCACGAGACGCATGGGCCGCCGCGCAGGTGCCACGTCCTCCAGATCACCGCTGCGGCCATGCCCGTCCAGACCATGTGCAGGCAGCCGCCGACCATGCGGAGGAGGAGAGTGCCGTCGAAGTCGGCCCGGCCCTCGTGCCCCAGCACCGGCATGAAGTCGTAGCCGACGCCCTCGACGATCGCGAAGACCGCGGCCGTGGCGAGCACGATGGCTATGCCCGGACGCGGGTTGGCGAACCTCGCCGGCCAGCTGACGGCGAGTGCCACTGGCAGGGCCAGGATGCAGGTCACCTCGATGGGGCCGACGAGCGGGGTCCAGAGCCCGCCTGAGGGAGTGGCTTCCTCGAGAAAGGTGGCAGCGACCATGGCGATCCCGCCGCCGACCGCGCCTACAAGTACGAGAGCTGCAGGTCGGGTCACCTGGCGGAGCCGCAAACGGGAGTCAACGAACAACCCGAACGCCGCGCAGGCGCCGACAGAGCTCGAGATGGCTGCAGCGAGGGCTCCGAGGCGGTTGCCCGTCCGGTTGTAGCCGATCGCACCGGCTGTGGCGATGACGGTGGCCAGCAGCACCACCCGGAACCAGCAGTGACCCAAGAACGCCATGGGGGACTGGGCCCAGTCCGAGGTCGGGGGTTGTGGGCCCTCCCGCGGGGCGGTCTCGGCGGTCCAGGCCTGGCCGTCCCACCACCGCTGTTCGTCGGGCTCCCCGGCGGGGTCGGGATACCACCCCGCTGCCGGCGTCTGGTTCACACGCATACGACAGCATCGACACCCACAACCTTCTGGATAAGGTCGCAGCTGTGCCTCGCCGTCGTCTGGGTGTCGTCCTGCTGCTCCCGCCGAGTGTGTCAACCGAGATCGACGGATTGCGTCGAGCCTGCGGTGACCCATCGCTCGGGCTGATCGCGCCGCACGTGACGTTGGTGCCGCCCGTGAACGTACGCGAGGAGAATCTCGCAGAAGCGCTCGGCATCGTGCGTCGTGCTGGTGCTTCTGCGGTGCCATTCCTCGCCCGGGTAGGCCCGCCGGACTCCTTCGCCCCGCACAGCCCGGTCCTTCACCTCCCGCTCGACGACACCGGCGGTGCCATCGCCAGGTTGCGAGCCTCGGTCTTCACCGGGCCCCTGGCGCGCGAGGTCAGCTGGCCCTTCGTGCCGCACGTGACCCTCTGCGATGAGCTGGCCGAGGCCGACCTGGTGGCAGCGAAGCAACTGCTCTCCCACTACGAGCGAGACATCGAGCTCGACGCCCTGGCCGTGCTCGAACAGCGACGGGATGCCGAGGGCCTCCGGCGCTGGGTGGCGGTCGCCGAGACACCGCTGGGTGCGCCGGTGACGGTGGGGCGGGGTGGCTTCGAGACCGAGATCACCCCGTCACGGCTGGGTGGCCCCGACGTGGACGCCTTCCTCGCAACCGAGCTCGCCGCTGGAACAGCGGGCGAGGCGGCGGGCAGCGGGATCGGAACGAGGAGCGAGACGCCGTCCGGGGCACTCCCCCTGGTCGTGGTGGCGAGGGTCGAGGGGCTCGTCGTCGGCTGCCTCATCGGCTGGACTGCCGCTGACGTCGCCCGGCTGTCAGCGGTCCTCGTGGCCGAGCGAGAACGTGGCCACGGGATCGGCGGGCACCTGCTGGGCCACTTCATGGCCGCGGCTGCCCGGCGCGGCGCACTCCATGTTCAGGGCGAGGATCTCACCCCGCAGGAAGGGGCCCTCTTGGCCGCCCGGGGGTTCGAGCCGCTTCACCCGGGAACCCTGTGGCGACTGATCTGAGCCCGGACGCGCGGCTCGCCAGCGGGTGGGATCAGGCAGAGCAGGTAGCTGGCTCTTCACGCTTCAGCGTCGCTCGCGGAGGTCGTGCCAGCGCCACGGCGAGCCGTCCATGAGCAGTTCGGGATCCCCGGTCCAAAGCGTCGCGCCTTCAGCGATCGCGAGGGCGGCGCCGAACGCATCGGCATAGGCCATCGGGTGGTCGGCCTTGAGGCGAGCCGCTTCGAGCACCAATCGCTCGTCAGGGAGCCGGACGTCAATCACGTCGCGAAGGTCGCGCACGGCCTCCATGGCGTCGTCCTCACCGTGCGAGCGGCGGATGACGCAGTGGACCTCACCGAGGTTGATCCAGGACATCAGGGGACGCTCGCCGTCAAGCAAGCCGGCGACGACGGTCGCGGCGGGCTCAGTGTTCTCGAGATAGCTGAGCACGGCCCAAGAGTCGAGGACTGCTGTCACCGCGCCGACTCGCGCCGATGCTCGGCCTCGCGCTCGGCGGTCAGCGAAGCGACGAGCGCGGTGCCTTCGAAGCGGCCTCGCAGGGGGCGCCGATGGCTCGCCGGGCGAACCGCCACATGGTCGTCGTGGCGCCAGAAGCCGACCTCGTCGCCCGGCTCGATCCCGAGTTCGTCACGCAACTCCTTGGGGATGACGACCTGACCCTTGGGTCCGACACGATGAGTCATACTGGTAAGTACAACTCGTCTCGGATGGGACAGGCGCAGGCGTGTACCGCCGGGTCGGACCCGCCGAGTCGCGGCGGGGTCGGATCCGCACCACGCTGATCTGGTGATCGTCCTCGTCGAGTCGGTGGACCACCCTGCATGACCCGCGACGCGCCGGACAATGCTCCCACAGCTCGCGCTCGGAGAGGCTTGCCGCCCCGGCGTCGGCGCCGGAGATGGGCGCAGCTCGTGGCCATCAGCGCTCGGTGTCGGCGAAGCGCTCCACGGGGATGGCGGTCGCGCCCCGCTCGATCACTGCACGTGCGCCGACCGCCGACTCGGCGGCCTCGTCGTAGGGGTCGATGAGCTTGAGCTCGACCAGCGTGGCCTCAGGGGTGACCTCGACGAGGCCGTAGCCCTGGTCGATGAAGTTGAGGTACGAGAGGTGGGGGTTGAGCTCGAGGCCGGTGCTCTCGAGGGCGCGGTACTTGGCCCGCTCGGCGTCGGGATTCGACCCCTCGGCCAGCAGGAGGTCGGGGTCCGCGGTAAGGGAGCCGCAGGTGACGTCGAAGGCGACGACCGGTGAAGCCGGGTCGTCGGGATCGGGCTGAAGCTGGCCGGCGATCCACACGTGGGTGTGGCCGCTGAACGACACCACATCTCCGACGCCCTGGTCGTGGATGAACTCCAGGATGTCGCGGCGCTCGGCGCTGTAGTCGTCCCATGCCTCGTTGGGGTAGTAGGTGCCTGCGCCCGGTTGGACCCCGGGTGGCCGGGGCGGGCCCGGGTCGCGGTCCTCGAGGCGGGTCATCGTCATGTTGTAGGGGTTGCCGAAGAGCCGCCAAGCGGCGGCCGATGTCGACAAGCCGTCGAGCAGCCACTGCTTCTGGGGGCCGCCGAGGGTGGTGCGCCCCCCAGCCAACATCTGCGCGCCCTCGGGGTCGTCGGTGTCGTCGGACGCGACGGCCGGGTCCCGGTACTGGCGCACGTCGAGCATGAACAGGTCGGCCAGCCCGCCCCACGGCACCGTGCGGTAGGCGCGGTGGGGCTCGCCGTCGACTGGCAGCACCGGGAACGCCTCGAACCAGGCGTCGAGGGCGGCCGTCAACCGCTCCGGATCCCCGGTCCGGTCTACGCCGTTGTAGAACTCCCCATCGTCGAACATGGCCACGATCGGCACGGTGGCCTGGAGTTGCTGTAGGAGCGGGTTGGCTTTGAAGCGGTGGTACACGCCCCGGTAGTCGGCGAGGGTCAGGGTCTCCTCGTCACTGACGTAGATGTAGTCGCCGAGGTGGACGAAGAAGTCGAGGTCGGGTTCGGCAGCCATCGCCCGGTGGGCCACGTACAGGCTGTCGTTGATCTGCTGGCAGGAGCAGTAGGCGAACCGGAGGCGTTCGGTTTGGGCTCCGGGAGCCGGGGCGGTGCGCAGGCGTCCGGTGGGGCTGGCGCCAGCATCGGTGACGAAGCGGTACCGGTACCAGCTGTCGGGCTCGAGGGAGTCGACAACGACGTGGGTGGTGCCGTCGCGCTCGGGATCGGCGAGGACGGTGCCGCCGGCCACGATGGTCGCGAAGGTGTCGTCGGTCGCGACCTCCCACGCTGCCGCCTCGCCGTCCTGGGAGACGCGGGTCCAGATGACGGCACCGTCGGGGCGGGGTTCACCGGCCATGACGCCATCGGGGAAGGCCCCGGCGGGGGCGGGCTCTACCGGGGAGACGGTGGTCTTCGCGGCGTCGGGTACGTCGCCGGCGTCGGAATCGGAGCAGCCCGCCAGGGGGAGCACGAGGCTGCCGGCGCCGGCTGCGGCCACCAGCTCCAGGAATCGGCGACGCGACACCGACCCGCCCGAGCCCACGAACTGGTGTGCTCCTTGTCGTGGTCGGCCCCCGGGCGCCTTGCGCGCATTCACGGCCGCTCACACTAGAACGCCGTGTTCGGCCGTGTCGTGGGACCGGGCGGAGCTGGCTCCCTGCTCGACCTGGGCTTGATCACCCTTCGTGGCGCTCGAGGTGATCCTTCAACGCCGCGTTCATGGCTCTCATGCCTCCCTCGATGCGGTAACCGACGCGGCTCCACAGCGGCGCCACGAGCACGCCGCGGAAGTCCTCCTGCTGGGTGAATCGCGTCCCCGGCACCGCGGGCTCCACGCAGAAGCAGTGGAACCCGTCGAGGATCCAAGGAACCAGAGTCCGGCCGAGCCAGCAGAACTGCTCGCCTGGCGTGATAGAGAGCACCCGGGGGCGGAACGAGTACTCCGGCTTGCCTTCCGGCACCAGGCGCAACCGTAACCTGTGGCCGGGCTGGAGCGGGCCCTCCACCGAGGTGATGAACGGATTCCAGTCGGGATAGGACGCGAAGTCGATCAGCGCCCGCCAGACCTCCGCCGGGTCGGCGTCGATGAGCACGCTGGCTCGCACCGATCGCATGTGGGAGGAGGCTATGCCCTCCACGACGGCTGCCGATAGCGTGACCCGTATGGCCGATCTGACCACACCCACCTGGAACACTGCGCTGGTGACCGGAGCGTCTCGGGGGATCGGCGAGGCGTTCGCGCGCGAGCTGGCTCAGCGGAGATCGAACCTCGTGGTCGTGGCAAGGGACGCCGAGCGTCTCAAGCACCTCGCGGCAGAGCTCGAAGCAGCCCATGCTGTCTCCGTCGAGGTGCTTGCCGCGGATCTCGTCGAACCCGACGACCGAGGTGCAGTCGAGGCTCGCCTCTCCGACTCCCGACGGCCGGTCGACCTGCTGGTCAACAACGCCGGCTTCGGCACCACGGGCGCGTTCGACAAGCTGCCGGTGGAGCGCGAGGACGAGGAGATCCAGCTCAACGTCACTGCACTCGTGAGGTTGACTCACGCGGTACTCCCCCAGATGATCGAGCGGGGGAGTGGAACGGTGCTGAACGTGTCCTCGGTAGCAGGCATTGTCGCTTCACCGGGCAGCGCCACCTACTGCGCGACCAAGTCGTTCGTGAACACCTTCACCGACTCCCTTCACGAGGAGCTGCGGGGCTCAGGGGTCACGGTGACCGCGGTGCTCCCCGGTTTCACCCGTACCGATTTCCAGGACACGGCCAGCTACGACGCCGAGCGCTCCATTCCCGGCTTCGCCTGGTTGTCAGCAGACGACGTCGCCCGCGCTGCACTTGCGGGAGCGGCCGCGGGGAGGGCACGAGTCGTACCCGGGCTCTACAAGTTCGTCGTGGGTGCTGCTGGGCCTGTACCCCCCGGCATCCTCCGTCGCTTCGTCGCTGAGATGTCCAAGCGCTTCGGATGAGAGGCGACCCCGACGCCTCGCGGAATCAGTCGTACCCGATGCTCGCGAAGTCGCGGAGCTTGCCGAGCCGGTGCCGTGCCTCCACCAGCCTCACTGTGCCCGACTTCGAGCGCATCACCAGCGAGTAGGTGGTCGCCATGGCGCTCCCGTACTGAACGCCTTTGAGCAGATCACCGTCGGTTATCCCTGTCGCGGCGAAGAAGCAGTTGTCGCTGTTGACCAGATCATCGATGGTCAGGACCTTGTCGAGGTCGTATCCCTCGGCGACGGCGGCCTTGCGCTCGGCATCATCGCGTGGCCACAGCCGGCCCTGCATGGCGCCACCCATCGACTTGAGCGCGGCAGCCGCGATCACCCCCTCGGGCGTGCCCCCGATCCCGAAGAGGATGTCGGCACCCGAACCGGGCAAGGCGGTCGAGATGGCCCCTGCCACATCACCGTCGGGTATCAGGCGGATCCTGCTGCCGAGTGAGCGGATCTCGGCGATCATGTCGGCGTGGCGGTCACGGTCGAGGATCACCGCGGTCAGGTCCCGCACGGTCTTGCCGGTCGCCTCGGCCACGGCTCGCAGGTTCTCGGTAGGCGACTTGGTGATGTCGATCGCATCGGAGGCCGTGGGTCCGGTGGCGATCTTCTCCATGTAGACGCAGGGGCCGGGGTTGAACATCGTCCCTCGCTCCGATACCGCGATGACTGACAGGGCGTTGCCCCGGCCGAGGGAGGTGAGTGTCGTCCCGTCAATGGGATCTACTGCGATGTCGCAGGCGGGTGGTGACCCGTCGCCGATGTGCTCGCCGTTGTACAGCATCGGGGCTTCGTCCTTCTCGCCCTCGCCGATGACGACGACGCCTTCCATCGGGACCGTGCTGAGCACGAGGCGCATGGCGTCCACCGCCGCCCCGTCGGCACCTTCCTTGTCACCCCTTCCCATCCAGCGAGAGGCGGCCATCGCCGCTGCTTCGGTGACGCGCACCAGCTCCATGGCCATGTTCCGATCTGGTACCTGTTTCTCCGCGTCGCTCATGCCGCCGACAGTAGCGATGCACGCTGGTGCCCCCAAACCGAGTGCGACGACCCAGCGCCATGGCCGACGCGGCGCAGGCGCCGGCCGTAGCAGCGAGGTGTGCCTGAGTGGCATCGGCGGAGCCGGGCGCTGGTGAGT
>QEUP01000013.1:0-140000 GCA_003577145.1 Acidobacteriota bacterium
GCCTGCGGCCGGGCTCCCCCATCCCGGCGGGGACCCCAACCCCGCCGGCGGCGCTTGCGACATGAACGACAAAGTGTCGCCACCGCCCCCGCAAGCGCCTAGACTGTGGAGGCGGATCTCCTTGGAACCGGGGGTAGGGAATTGGCGGGATTACGTGCTCGTGTGGCACGAACGGCGGGCGAGGCAGTTCTGGCGGCGACCGCGGTGGAGCCGCTCGAGGTAGGGCTGTCGGTACGCCAGCGGGACTCGGGCGCGGCTGACGACGCTCCGGCCATCGGGGTCTGCCGGAAGATGATCCTCGCCGCCAGCGATTCGCGAGTCCTGGCCTGGCGTCGGCGATGGCCATCGCGGCCGGCGGTGTACCTGGGCGATCTGGATGCCGCTTCGATCGAATCGGTCGACCTGAGCGACGGCGAGAGCGGCGGAACGATCAGTCTCGGTCTGACATCTGGATTCGAGCTGCGGTTCTCCACCCGCTCGACCCACGATGCCGTCGACTTCGTTCGCGCGGTCGACGCTTTCATCGGGCCGAACGGGCATCAGGGCCGCGGCAGTCGCGCCTCCAGTGGCGGCAATGGAGGCAACGGGTCACGCCGGTCGGTCTGATACCAGTAAGCGGTGCTCGAATAGTCGTTGGCCAACTCGTTGTTGTGGCCTGTCTCGATGGTCACGCGGATGGACGATTCGAAACGGATCGGGTCCTCGATGTGGAAGCGGTACATGGAGTTCTTGCCGCTCCAGGGCCAGTCGGCGGTGCCGGAGTAGACGGTCAAGCCGTTGTAGGGGGCGTGGAACTCCTGTACCGGGCAGAAGGCGGTGCCGAAGTAGTCCTCGGTGCCCGTCCCGTGAAGCGACGGCGGGAAGGGCTCGCCGTCGATGAAGATCATGTCGTCGCCCTCCCCGTACCAGTCGTTCAGCTGCCGTTCGAAGACATCTATGTTGAGGTTGCAGCCGACATACTGTCCCCGTCCCGAAGCGGCCAAGATGAGGTAGTTCTCGTTGCCGGTGAGGTTGGCCTCTTTCCAGGGTCCCTGCAGGGCCCGGCCGATGGCCTCGGGGGAGGCGTCGTTGGGATAGTCGTCCCGGGAGTAGCCCTTCGCCGAAGCTGTACCGGCGGTGACCGCACGACGGTTCCACCATGCGTGGAACCGGGCCAGCCCGGCTCCCAGCGATGGATACTCCTCGTAGTCGATGTAGTAGTAGAAGATCCTCGTCGCCTGTCCTTGGTTCTGGACCTCGAAGCGAGCACCGTCGGCGAAGGGCATCGGGAACCAGCAGTTGAATCCGAGGCCGTCCTGGGGTGACATCTGGAGGGGGAGCGACGCGAAGTTCCGTCGCAGCCCGAAGCCGATGCCGAAGAAGTCGCCGAGTGGAACCTCGACGCTCGGGGAGGACTCGCCGTCCCACCACATACGCAGCACTGTCTCGCAGAGCTCACGAGGCGCATCACCGATGGATGTCATCGTGACCCAGATGTGCTTCACGCAGCCGGCCCCGTCGATCTGGCCGAGCTCGTGAGTCTCGCCAGGGGGTATCAGCGCAGCGTCGACGTTTCCGCCCGACCTGTCATATGACGACAGGCGCCGGCTCCGGAAATCGCGCAGTCTGGGTAGGTCGGCGAGGCTTCCAGTTCCGATCATGGCGTCGAGGTTAACCCTGATCATTCACGTGCTCGCGCGAGCAACTCGCTGCACACCGGAAGGGAGGGAGGAGGCCGTCTCAGCTCATCTCTCGAGCCGTGGCACCGGTCCGCGGGTCATGGGGTCGGGGAAGGCCGAGAGCTTGACCGGGTTCCCAGCCACGCGTAGGCCCTCGGCATCGTCGCCGTCGATCGTCACGACCATGTTGCGGGCCAGCACCTGCGGGTGAGCAAGCACGTCTGCCACGTCGTGGATCGGACTGCACGGGATGCCCGCTTCTTGGAGGATGCCGAGCCAGTGAGCGACGTCGCGAGTTCGCAGGGAGCGCTCCAACTCAGCGCGCAGTTCGGTCTCGTGCTCAGTCCGGGAGGCGTTGTCGGAGAACATCGAGTTGCTCGGGAGATCAGGTCGGCCGACCGCCTCGCTCAGCTTGGCGAACAGCGCATTGTTTCCGGCCGCGATGACCAGCAGGTCGTCTCGGGCCTCGAATGCCCCGAAAGGCGTTATCGACGGATGACGCGACCCGATCGGAGTCGGCACCTGGCCCGAGATCTCGAAGCGGGCGATGGCGTTCTCGAGAAGGGCGACCTGGCAGTCGAGCATGGCCACGTCGACCAGCATCCCCTCACCGCTTTCGTCACGGTGGTGGAGAGCGCTGATGACGCCGACGGCGGCGTAGAGGCCGGCGGCTATGTCACCGATGGAGCTGCCGACTCTGGTCGGTGGGCCCCCAGGGGGTCCGGTTATGCTCATGACGCCGCCCATGGCCTGAGCCACCATGTCGTAGGCCGGCTGTCGGGCGAGCGGGCCGGTGCGCCCGAAGCCGGACAACCCGGCATACACCAGCCTCGGATGACGAGCGTGGATGACTTCCCACGAATACCCCAGCCGGTCCATTGCACCCGGCTTGAAGTTCTCGACCAGGACGTCTGCTGACGCAAGGAAGTCATCGAAGCGTTGCCGGTCGGCCCGGTCTTCGAGGTCGATGCTGATGCTCTCCTTGCCGCGGTTGAGCGACGCGAAGTAACCGGACAGCCCGTTTGGGAGGAACGGGCCGATGTGGCGGGCGTCGTCGCCGACACCGGGCCGTTCGACCTTGATCACCCGAGCCCCGAGATCGGCAAGGACGAGTGTGCAGAAGGGGCCCGCCAGAACGCGGGTCAGATCAACGACGGTCACGCCGTTGAGAGGCCCAGCCGGCGGTACGACGGGCGCGCTCATCGGGTGGTGGAGATCCCGCCGTCGACGGGGATGACCGTGCCGGTGCCGCGACTCCCGGCTCGCGAGACCAGGTGCGCAAACACTCCTGCCACGGCAGTGGGCTGAGAGATGCGGTCCAGCGGGCAGGACGGGATGATCTGCCCACGGAACGCGTCAAGGGTCGCGGCCATCATCTTCGACTCGGAGGCGTCCTGCCCGCTATCTGGAAGAGATCCACTGTCGTCACATCCTCCAGTCGGGTCATCCTAGCCCTGATTCATTCACGCCCTCGCGCTACAGCTCGTCCGACTTGCCCTGTCCGGCGAGCTCACAGCAGTCCGACAAGCGCCTGTTCGACGACTTCGGGCAGCGCCGGATGGGTATAGATGACATCGCGCGCCATGGCCTCGACCGTGAGCCCGAACCGCATGCCCTGGACAACCTGCTGGATCAGCGTCGACGCCTGAGGTCCGAGGATGTGCGCGCCCAACAGCGTTCCACTGCCCGGATCCGCGATCACCTTGCAGAACCCTGTGGTGTCCTCCATGGCCCAGCCGTAGGCAGTTTCGGCGTAGTCACGGCACGAGGTCACATGAGGGAGCCCCCTCGCGCGGAGCTCTTGTTCGGTGTATCCGACGGAGGCGACTTGGGGACTCGCGAAGATCGCGTGCGGTGTGGCGGTGTAGTCGGCGGCGACTGCGTTGTCAGGATTCAAGAGATTGTGACGAACCACCTTCGCCTCCAGGTTGGCTACGTGTTTGAGCTGCATCGGGTTGCAGACGTCGCCCAGCGCCCAGACGCCGGGCGCCGTAGTGGCCATCGTTTCGTCGACCAGGACATAACCCTTGTCGTCCACCTCTACGTCGGCGGCGGTGACCTCCAACTGGTCGCTGTTGGGTACCCTGCCCATGGCCACGAGAAGCGCATCGGCGGTGACGGCGGTAGTGCCTTCCGCTCCGGCCAGCTCAACCGTGATCTCAGCGTCGTCCTGCTCGACGGACCTCGCGGTCATTCCCAGCAGGAGGTCGAGACGGCCGCGGTAGGCCTCGGTGAAACGGCGGCTGACATCTTCGTCCTCGGCCCGCAGCAGCACGTTGCTGCGGTTCACTATCGAGACGGAGCTGCCGAACGAATCGAACACATGAGCCATCTCCGCTGAGATGTATCCGCCACCCAGGATCACCAGGCGCTCGGGGATCTGTCGGATGCGCATGATCGTGTCGGAGGTGTGGAACCCGACTCGATCCAAGCCCTCGACGGGCGGGACGAAGGGTCTTGCTCCGGCGGCAATCACCACTCGATCGGCAGTGAGGACCTGCTCGTCGACTTCCAGCGCCCGGGGCGCGACGAAGCGTCCACTGCCCGCGAACACCGAGACGTTCGCCGCTCGACGCCGGTACTCCTCGCCCGCGACGGCGATGGGATCTATGCGGTCGAACACCCGAGCACGGATCTCGGGCCAGTTGATCTTGTCGAGGCTGGCCTCCACGCCCAGACGGCTGGAGTGCCTGATGGCCTCCACCAGGTCGGCGGGATACACGAGCATCTTCGACGGAACACACCCGCGGTTGAGGCATGTGCCCCCGAAGGCATCCCGCTCGACGATCGCGACATCCCAGTCGTCGAACTCCGGACCGAGGATGGTGTTCCCGGAGCCGGTCCCTATGATCATGAGGTCGAAATGCGGCATTCACACTCACCTGCTCTGCTTCAGACACAAACATAGGCTGGTGTCTGCGGGCGTCCGCCGATAGGTAGCGCTGCGATCCGGCAAGGCAGCGTCGGCCGAGCGCAGTCCCCATCAGCCCTGATCATTCACTAGCTCGCACGAGCAACCCGCAGCAGGTCGGTGACAGCTCTCTGTCGGGGTCTGGTGGGGCTCGGGCCCTCACCGTGAATAATCAGGGTTGGTGGAATTCCCCGGGCACTCGGTCAAAATGTCGGTGGTTCAACCGAATCCTGGTGTACGAGGGAGGCTATGGTGAGCCCGAAAGCCGTGAGCGGAACCGCCGTGTCGAGCGGTGCCGACGCGCGGGGCGGCGGCGGGTGCCGCTTCTGCGGGACGGAGCTGACCACTGATTTCGTCGACCTCGGGATGTCGCCGTTGTGCGAGAGCTTCCTGAGTGGCGATCAGCTGAACCAGATGGAGCCCTTCTACCCGCTGCGCGTGTGGGTCTGTGGCGAGTGCTTCCTCGTCCAGCTCCAGGAGTACGTCTCGCCCTCGGACATCTTCTCGGAGTATGCCTACTTCTCCTCCTACTCGGACGCCTGGTTGCAGCATGCCCAGAGGTATGCCGAGACGATGATCGAGCGTCTCGGTCTCGAGGCCGGAGATCTGGTGGTCGAGGTGGCGAGCAACGACGGCTACCTGCTCCAGTACTTCAAAGAGGCAGGTATTCCGGTGCTGGGTGTGGAGCCGGCGCTGAACGTCGCCCGGGTCGCCGGCGACAAGGGGATCGACACGATAACGGAGTTCTTCGATCGTGAGCTGGCGAGGAAGCTCCGAGACGATGGCGTGGAGGCGAGCTTGCTCGCGGGAAACAACGTGCTGGCGCAGGTGCCTGACGTCAACTCGTTCGTCGACGGCTTGCGGATACTGCTGGCCCCTCGGGGCGTCGTGACCATCGAGTTCCCGCACTTGCAGCGCTTGGTGGAGGGCAATCAGTTCGACACCATCTACCATGAGCACTTCTCCTACTTCTCGTTCCTCACTGCCGAGCGGATCTTTGCAGCTCACGACTTGAGGATCTTCGACGTCGAGGAGCTGTGGACACACGGGGGGTCATTGCGGATCTACGCCTGCCATGCCGCTGACGAGTCTCATCCTTCCACCGGCAAGGTCGCAGACCTGCACGAACGGGAGCTGGCACTGGGGTACGAGGACCTCTCGACCTACGAGCGCTTCAAGGTGCAGGTCGAGCAGACGAAGAGACGTCTGTTGGAGTTCCTCATCGGATTGCACGACAGGGGCGAGACGGTGGCGGGCTATGGCGCGCCGGGCAAAGGCAACACCCTGCTCAACTACTGCGGGATCCGAACCGATCTCCTGCCCTTCACCGTCGACCGGAACCCGTACAAGCACGGACGGTACTGCCCGGGCACGCACATACCTATATACCCACCCGAGCGGCTCCTTCAGGCCAGACCCGACTACGTCTTGATCCTCCCGTGGAACCTCCGTGACGAGATAGCCGGTCAGTTGGAGTCCGTTCGTGACTGGGGAGGTCGCTTCGTCGTGCCGATCCCCGAGGTCGAGGTGTTCTGACGATGTTGGGTGCCCACTTCTCGGTTGCCGTCGGCGAGTCGTTGCGGGTGCTGTGCTTGGGTGCGCACGCCGACGATATCGAGATAGGCGCAGGGGGAACCATCCTCCGGTTGCTCGGCGAGTATCCCGCGACGGTGGTCGAATGGGTCGTGCTGAGCGCAGAGGGGGAGCGCGCCGAGGAAGCCGAATCCAGTGCCGGGAGGTTCCTGGTGGACGCCAAGGAGTACCACGTGAGGATCGAGGCCTGCCGGGAGAACTTCTTCCCCTATGACGGTGCTGCCGTCAAGGAGTTGGTCGCGGACGTGGGTTCCTCGGCGAACTTCGACATCGTGATCTGCCCGCGCCGCAAAGACCTGCACCAGGACCACCGGCTGCTCGGCGAGCTGGCGCTCAACACGTTCCGCGATCACCTGATACTGGAATACGAGATCCCGAAGTACGACGCCGACCTCAGCTCACCAAACCTCTATGTACCCCTCGATCCCGTTGTGACGGAGCGCAAGGTCGAGCTGATAGTGGACGGCTTCCCGAGCCAGCGGCACAAGCCATGGTTCGACGCCGAGACCTTCAGGGGCCTGATGCGACTCAGGGGCGTGGAGTGCAACGAGCGTTTTGCCGAGGGTTTCCACGTCCACAAGCTCGTGTTGTAGGGGAGAGGTGGAGAGGTGTTGTCGATCGTGAAGAGCGGGGGCGGTCTGGGGGCGGTGCTGCTGGCAGCCGTGCTCATCACCGGCTGCAGCGGCGGCGACGAGCCTGCCACCTCACCAGCGGACGAGGACACCGAACAGCTCGGCCCGGCCCCAGTAGTTGTGCCCCAGGACGACGAGGTGGATGGGATGTCCTATGCCGAGTGGGGGGTTGCCTGGTGGAACTGGGCGGGATCGTTCCCCGGCGACACGAGCCCGGTGACCGACTCCACGGGTGAACGTTGCGACGAGGGTCAAAGCGGCAAGGTTTGGTTCCTGGCCGGGACGACAGGCGGCCGCCAGACCCGTACCTGCGCCATCCGCGCCGACTCGTACACCTTCTTCCCGCTGCTGAACGTCATCTGTCCGGTGGCCGAGGATGGGGTGGCCTCGGCGACGGCTCAGTGCGAGGAGAGCCTCACCAACGCCGAGGTCTCGGCATCGGTCAACTCGACTGCGATCCTCGACCCGCCGTTCGTCATCTCGGGGCCGTTCGACTTCAGACCCGATCCCGCCAGCTGGGTCGGCTCGGTCCAGGGTGAGGCGGTCAGCGCCGGTTACTACCTCATGCTGGAACCACTTCCGGCCGGCAAGCACACGATCGCCTTCAAGGGCACCATCCCCGATGAGGCGGCCTCGACAACCTTTGACACCTCGGCGCCCCCTACCCAGGCGAGCGGGCCCCCGGCAGGCTTCGTGATCGACGTCTTGTACGAGATCACCGTCGAGTAACCCGACCCCGACCGGACGCGCCCGGAATCCCTGGCACACGAATCGACTTGGGTCCGGGAACCGGCCAGAATTGGAACCCGTTTCTTCTTGGCGACGGATCGAGGGACACATGGAGATCGCCTATACCGAGGAACAGCAGGCGCTTCGCATGGAGCTTCGCGAGTACTACGACAAGCTCCTGACCCCGGATGTGCTCGAGACGCTCACTGTGGAGCACGGCGTCGGCCCGACGACACGCGAGGTCGTGCGACAGATGGGCCGAGACGGTTGGTTGGGCATCGGCTGGCCCGAGGAGTACGGCGGACAGGGCCGCAGCCAGATCGAGCAGTTCATCTTCTTCGATGAGTCGATGCGCACCGGTGCACCGGTTCCGATGCTCACCATCAACACCGTGGGTCCCACGATCATGAACTACGGCAGCGAGGAGCAAAAGGAGCGGTTCCTTCCCCGGATCCTCGAGGGAGAGATCCACTTCTGCATCGGCTACACGGAGCCGAGTGCCGGAACCGACCTGGCGGCCCTCAAGACGAGGGCAGAGCGTGACGGCGACGAGTACGTGATCAACGGGCAGAAGATCTTCACGAGCCTGGCCAGTGGTGCGGACTACTGCTGGTTGGCAGTGCGCACTGATCCCCAAGCGCCCAAGCACAAGGGCATCTCCATGATCATCGTGCCGATGGATTCCGAGGGTGTGACCATCGATCCCATGCATCTGTTGTCCGAGCACGACATCAACACGACCTTCTTCGACGATGTCAGGGTGCCGGTGGCGAACCTCGTCGGTGGTGAGAACAAGGGCTGGTCCCTCATAACCAACCAGTTGAACAACGAGCGGGTGGCGCTCTGCTCGCCGGGACTCCTCGAGCAGTCCTACCAGGAGACGAGGAAGTGGGCCCAGGAAGCCAAATTGGCCGATGGTCGTCGCGTCATCGACCAGGAGTGGGTGCAGATGAATCTGGCTCGCGTCCACGCCGGTCTGGAGTTCCTCCGCCTCATCAACTGGAAGGTCGCCTGGACGGGCACGAGGGGAGAGCTGGATGTCGCCGACGCGTCGACGACAAAGGTCTTCGGTACCGAGTTCTACATGGAGTCGTTTCGCCTGCTAATGGAGGTCCTGGGACCCAGGGCCTACCTGAAGCGCGGATCCCCTGACGAGATCCTGCGGGGCCGCCTCGAGACCATGTACCGGAGCCTCGTGATCCTCACGTTCGGAGGCGGCACGAACGAGATCCAAAGAGATCTCATAGCGATGTTCGGTCTGGGCCTGCCCCGGTCGTTGCGGGGTTGATGGGCAGAGACAGCAAAGAGGACGTATGGACTTCGACTTCACCGACGAACAGCTGGCTCTTGCAGATCTGGCCAGGCAGATACTCGATGACAAGGCCACGCCCGACCGCCTCAAGGAGTTGGAGCGGGGCGAGGGTCAGCGCTTCGATCCCGACCTGTGGGCGTCGTTCGCCGATGCCGGCCTCATCGGTGTGGCGCTTCCCGAGGCGGTAGGCGGCGGGGGCTACGGATTGAGCGAACTTGCCGCAATCCTCGAACAGGTGGGCCGTACCACCGCGCCGATACCGCTCTTCGAGACCGTCGCACTCGCCGGGCTGGCGCTTGCCCGGTTCGGGACCGCCGAGCAGCAGTCGCGGTACCTCACCTCGGTGGTTGCCGGAGAGCTGGTTCTCACCGGCGCACTCCAAGAGGAGGGGGCCGAGCCGTTGCGCCCCGTCACGACGGCCCATCGGGCAGACGGCACGTGGCGGGTGAGCGGCACGAAGCTCCCGGTGCCCTACGGCCAGATCGCCGATCACGTCCTGGTCCCGGCGGCAACCTCGGAGGGCACGGGCCTGTTCCTCATCGCCGGGAATGCCGACGGCGTTGGTGTGGAGCCGCTGCAGACGACTGACGGTGCCCCGGCTGCGGAGATCGTGCTGGAGGCAGTCGAGGCGGAGCCTCTGGGTGAGGCAGGTGGTGATCCCTCCGCGCTCGACTGGCTGCTCGAGCAGGCGACCGCGGCCCAATGTGCCTTGGCCCTCGGGGTGTGCGAGGAAGCCCTGCGACTCACCGCCGAATACACCAAGGAGCGCAGGCAGTTCGATGTGCCGATTGCGAGCTTTCAAGCCGTGGGTCACCGGGCCGCTGACGCCTATGTCGACGTGGAGGCCATCCGGCTGACTGCCTGGCAAGCGATCTGGCGGCTTTCAGAGGGGCTCCCTGCTACCGCCGAAGTAGCCGTGGCCAAGTACTGGGCTGCCGAGGGGGGCCAGCGGGTGGTGCTTGCCGCTCAGCACCTCCACGGCGGTGTCGGGGTCGATCGGGACTACCCGCTGCATCGGTACTTCCTTGCTGCCAAGCGCCTCGAGCTCGACTTGGGTGGCGGGACCGCCCAACTACGAGCGCTGGGGCGCATCCTGGCCGACGAACCCGTATAGCCCGGATGCGAGAGCGGGTCCATCGTCTGACGGCGTTCAACACCGCCACCGAGTCGACCAACAAGATCCACGACGACGCGGTTGCCCGGCAGTACGGGTTTGCCGGTGGCCTTGTACCGGGTGTCGAGGTCTACGCCTACCTGACCAACCCGATCGTGGGGGAGTGGGGTCGTGACTGGCTCGAACGTGGCACGCTGGCGGCACGCTTCGTCGAGCCGGTCTACGACGGCGACGAGGTGCTGATCACGGCGCGCTTCGACGAGGGCGCTACCGGCGCTGATGTCGAGTGCGCGGGGGCGGACGGTCAGGTCTGTGCGACGGGGCACGCGACGTTGCCGGCGATGGCTCCCGCACCCCCGGATCTGGCAGGCTTCCCGCAGGTGTCGATCCCCATGGATCCTCCTCCGGCGTCAAGGGACTCCCTGGTCGTGGGCGACGTCCTGGGGAACTTCGCAGCGGGCTTTCACGCCGACAAGGGCCGTCAGTACCTCGCGGATGTGCGGGAGGATCTGTCGATCTACACGGATCTGGGCATCGCCCACCCCGGCTGGCTCCTGCGGTTCGCGAACTTCGTCCTCGGCGCCAACGTGGTGCTCGGCCCGTGGATCCACGTCGGCAGCGTCGTCCAGAACCACTCAGTCGTCGAGGACGGTGAAACGGTCTCGGCGCGGGCGCTGGTGACCGGCGTCTACGAACGCAAGGGCCACGAGTTCGTCGAGCTCGGGGTGGTACTGGTTGCCGACGACGAGCGGCTCGTGTGCGAGGTCGACCACACCGCCATCTACAAGCCGCGGACCCTCGATCAGGGCCAGCCCTGATGGCACCTATCCGAGGTACGATCGCAGTCGGTCCACGATCGCTTCGAGTCGCTCATGGTGAGAGCCCGGCCAGTAGACGCGACCACAGTCCCGACACCGGCTGAAGCGCTCGTGGTCCTGCTCAACGGCCGGCGGCAGCCTGGATAGAACGGCCTCCTTGTCGGTGTCGTCCAGCATTCCGTTGCACGCAAGGCAGCGGGTGAAGGGTTCGATGCTACCGGCCAGGTCGAGACGGCGAACGATCTCGACGGCCTGCTCGAAGGGATCTTGGTTGTGAACCAGGCAACCGTGAGTCACTGCTCGTCGCTTGAGCAGACCCCGGTCCTTCGTCAGCAGCACCCGTCGCTCGGCCAGGGAGATGTCGACCAGCTCGTCGTCGTCGAAGTCGTTGCGGTAGCGGCAGTCGAAGCCGCAGAGGCGGAGGAGGCGCGCCAGCTTGCCGAGGTGGACATCGGCCACGAAGCGGACGTCACGGAGTGGCTCGGGGCGGAGGTGGACGATGGGCGAGACGTCGATGGCCTCGAACACCGGATAGACGGCGACCCTGTCGCCATCGGCAAGAAGGCGGTCGAAGCCGACGGAGTCACCGTTGACGACGATGACGTCGGCTTCGGTGTGGGGGACCCCCAGTGACTCGATGGCATCCCCGACGGTTGTGGGGAGTGGGAGCTCCAGAACCGAGGTCTGCTGGGCGCGATGCTCGGGCAGCAGGTCATTCAGCTCGGCGTAGAAGCGGAACATCACGCGGATCACCCCTCGAGTCTGCCCCTGGGTGAGGGCATCGGCCGCTCCGCCCGGCCGTCCGGCTAGTTTCGTCACTGTGACAGAACCTCCTGAAGGGCTCTGCGATTGGTGCGGTCGACCGTTCGAGCTCGCGCCCGGGCCG
The DNA here is from genome assembly GCA_003577145.1 of Acidobacteriota bacterium. GTDB lineage: Bacteria > Actinomycetota > Acidimicrobiia > Acidimicrobiales > Microtrichaceae > ATN2. The sequence continues at coordinate 11,654 of QEUP01000013.1, forward strand.
GGTCGGCCACCGCGTTACTGCCGGCGGAGTTGTCGCCAACGGGCCTACGAGTCCCGCCGGCGCATGCACGAGCTCGGGGTGACCGAGCAGGAGTTGGTGGCCTCCCGCAGGGACGTCGATCGGCTGCGCGATCAGCTCTTCGAGTTCTCGCTGGCGGTCGAGGACATCGAGCGTGATCTGGGACGTAGGCCGTCGCCCGCGGCGGACGAGGCGCTGGCCGAGCTATTGGCAGTAGTTCGCGCCTATCTCTCTGTGAGTGAGTAGCCACCCGAAGTGGGATGTGGTGGGGTTCCTGTTAGAATCCGGCGCGAGCCATTCTCACGAGAGCAATTGTCGACTGATTGTCAGCCGGGCGGTCACCGGCCAGGGGGAACGCCGTTGCCGGGTCTGAGCGAAGTTGTGTCCCGAGAACCGGAAACCGAGGAGTCGTCGCCCGCGTCCGGACAGCCCCTCGCGGCGCGCGACCTGCTCCACGGCTTCTGGGACTCCTACTGCGACGGCCTCCTGGTGGTGGACAAGAGGGGAGCCATCTGCGCCAGCAACCCGCGGGCGGAGGAGATGTTCGGTTATCGCCCGGGCGAGATGGAGGGCCTCGGGGTAGAGGTGCTCCTTGCCTCCGAGGGCAGGTTCCAGCACGAGACGGTCAGGAACGAGTACATGCGTTCCCCGAGAGCGCGGCACATGGGTTCGGGGTTCGAGGCCGTCGGGGTGCGTAGCGACGGCAGTGAGATGAGGGTGGACATCAGCCTCTCCCCGTTTGAGTCGCAGGGCCAGCCGTTCGTCGTCGCGACGATTCAAGACATCGGGCCTCGTAAGCTCGCCGAGGATTCGCTCAGAGATCACGCCGAGCGCCAGGCCAGCCTGGCTGCGGTGAGCGAAGAACTGGTAGCCGCGTCGCTTGACCCTGACGCAGTCCTCGAGGTCGTCACCGGTGCGGTGGTCGATGAGCTGATCAACCGTATCGCCGACGGCGGTGTCGTGCTCTTGTTGAGCGACGACGCGCAGACCCTCGAGCCGATCACATTGACCTACCGTGATGCCGACGCGGGCGAGGCCTACAGGAAGCTGCTGGACGAACACCCGTGCCGGACAGGAGGCGACGGTCCGATCGCCGTGGCGATCCGCGAGTTGACGACGGTGACGCTCGCTGACGACGAGCAGCACCTGATCCTCGACAGCGCCGACCCCGCCTACCGTTTCGGGTTCGAGCGGTATCCACTCAGCGCCCTGGTCTGCGTCCCGCTGGTCAATGCCGGGCGGGCCATCGGGGTGATCGTCATGGTCCGCTTCAGCCCTGGACCACCGTTCGATCGCGCCGAGATCGCGTATCTCGAGAGCATCAGCTCGAAGATCTCGTTGGCCCTGGACAACGCCAAGCTCCACGTGCGCGTGACTTCGGCGAACGACGAGCTGGCGTGGCGGGCAACGCATGATGCCCTGACGGGCTCGACCGATCGCCGGCTGTTCCTCGAGCAGACCCAGACAGCCCTGGATCGTCTCGGCCGGCACCCGTCCTGGTCCGTCGCGGTGCTGTTCATGGACGTGGATCGGCTCAAGTCCGTCAATGACACCTACGGCCACGCGGCCGGAGACGAGCTGCTGAAGGTGGTCGCTTCACGGGTTCGTAAGGTGACCCGTCCAGGCGACATCGTGGGTCGCTTCGGTGGTGATGAGTTCCTGGTGCTGCTCGACGAGCTGGACGATCCAGTCGACGCGGTCCGGATCGTGGAGCGGATCCGTTCGGCCCTGGCAGCGGACGCCTTCATCGCGGGAAGAAGGTTCACCACGACAGTGAGCATCGGAGTCGCCTTTGCTGGAGCGGCCGGCAACTCCGCCCAAGAGCTGCTGCACCACGCGGACGCCGCCATGTACCAGGCAAAGCAGCAGGGACGAGACCGGTACGAGATCTACAACCGGGAGGTGCACTCGCCGGCACCGAGCGCTTTCCCGTCGACCGCCTGAGGATCGACCGCAACCTCGTGACCGCAGAGCCGATGGGCGAGGTTGGCTCTCGCTCCTCCGGGCTAGAGTGCCGCCGACGCCCCCGTCGACGGCAGGCGCCGTCGTGTCAACGGAAAGGACCCGCCATGGCGGAACAGAAAGAAGAGCAGGGCTCCATACAAGATCAGATCCTCGACATGGTCCAGAAGAGCCAGGAGGCGATTCTCGACGCCAGCCGTCGCTTCACCGACACCGCCAGCGATCTGGTGCCGGGCAACCTCGAGCAGATGAACAAGCTGATCGACAGCGCCTTCGAGCTGACAGAGAAGGTCATGAAGGCCCAGCGGGACTTCGCCAAGCAGGCTCTCGACGCGTTGAGCCCGGGTGGGGAGGAGACCAAGTCCAAGGCGTAACCGAGCCGCGGCTCGCCGGTGGCTAGCGCTGGGCGGGTGGCCCTGCCGCAGTGTGCCTGCTACCGCGTGGGTCGTGAATCCAGCTGGGGGTTGCACCCCATCTGTCTTCGAACACGAGTTCGCGGAGCGGGCGCCGGCGTACCGGTCCGTGCCGTCCCGCGGGAACTCCCAAGGTGACGGTGGCCGCGATGAACACCTCATCAGGTATGTCGAGTACGTGGCGCAGATCGCCTTCCACGAAGCGGTGCCAGGTGGTCATGACGCCGCCATAGCCCAGTGCACGCGCGGCCAGCAGCAGGTTCTGAACCGCCGGATACACCGAGGCACCGTCGGCGGGATCGTTGCCGGACCGGTGACGCTGCAGGCAGGTGAGGATCACGATCGGGATCTCCTCGTATCCGTCGACGTAAGCCTGCATGGTTCGGGCCATCCGTGCCTTGGGTGAGTCGGGTCGGCGACCGGACCCCTCGTCATATCCGTCGGCGTCTCGCTTGGCGGCCCAGAAACGCCGACCGGCATCACCCAGAAGCTCCCGCGCCTGCCGGGCGCCCGATCCGTCGCGGAGAACCAGGAAGCGGAAACCTTGCCGGTTCGAGCCCGACGGAGCCCGGCTGGCGGCGAAGAGGATTTCGTTGAGGTCCTCCTCGGGGATGGGGTCGGCGCGATAGCGGCGGACGGCACGGGTTGTCGCGATGCCCTCGAGTAGCCCGATCTCCTCACTCACAGGCTTGCCCTCCTGCGTACCGCCTCGGTGCCTGCTTCGGCGAGGTCCACAACGGCGACTGCCACACCGTGCTCGGCGAAGTGGCGAGTGGTTGCCCGGCCCATCCCGTCGCTCAACATGGCGCCACACTATTGTCGCCTGGCAGGGCGGTGCACCCGCCCTTCGGCAAGGGGAGCCCTACCCTTCGAGCACCGGCGCGGAGAACAGCGCCGCCAGGACGGTACCGCCCATGACTATCTGCGTGGCGTTTGCTCCGTAGTGGTCACCCAGCATCCCGAAGACCGCCGCCATGATGAGCTTGTCGAGGAAGTCCTCGTCGTCCATGTCGAGGAGGAAGCATTCCTCGCCTGCCAGCGGCATCTTGTCGAGGAGCGTCCCCAAGGCGACGCTTCCCTGCGCGAGGCCTGCGGGAGTCGAGGTGCTGCTCGGGTGAGACGGGTTCAACGCCGAGTCTGCAAGTGTCCAGATCAACAGCAGGGGCATCGTCTGCATCTGGTACTCCTCGGGGCTGACGCCCCGGTGAACAGCGAGCTTGCGGATGTTGTCGGCGTGCTCAGGAATCCAGCAGGTCTCCAGCGCCCAGTCGATGGTGTAGAAGACGTTGGTCGTACGGGTGTTCCCCTCGTTGTCCTCCGCGTCGACGCTGAACGTCCGCAACCCGGGGTTGACCATCGGGACGGGCTCTCCGTCGGGCACACTGCCCTCGCATCGAATGACGGTCCCGTCGCTGTCGCTGCACTCGAAGTCGGCGATCACCACCTCGTCGACGAGGTAGTGCGCTCCTTGGGCAGGGGAGGTGACGGTGATGTCGGGCTTCACCGTTGCTGTGGGGCCCGACTGGTCCTGAGCCGACGCCGGCGCGCCAGTGCCGCTGACGACCAAAAGGACTGACACGGCTGCCGTTGCACGGATCGCCGTCATGGCTGCCGACATGGTCCTCACCTCACCTTGGGCACCGCCCGAGCGGGCCGTCTCGGTTGTCAGCCACCGGAATGCCGCTCACTGTCTTGAGGATCGTCTGGGGCAGGCGGAACTGAATAGGCAACTGGGATCAAATGGTGACTTTACATAACGAGGATTTCAGGCGATCCGGTAGTGGGTACAACGGAGCACTCCGGGTCAATTGCGTCACAGTGACGTAACTACGCCTCAGGGCCTGAAGCCGGCCAGGACGGCTTTGCAGATCAACTCGCGCTGTATCTCGTTGGCCCCTTCGCCGTACTCGAGGATCTTGCAGTCCCGGTAGTACCGCTGGACGGGGCTGTCGAGCATGAACCCCTCGGCGCCGTGCAAGTGCATGGCCCGCTCGGCGAGCCAGGTGGCTGTCTCCGACGCGACCAGCTTGGCAACGGAGGCCTCGGCGTCGAAGTCCCGGCCGGCGTCCATGCTCACCGCAGCCCCGTACACCAACGCCCGCGCAGCGCGCAGCCGAACCGCCATGTCGGCGATGTTGAACCGCACCGCCTGTAGCGCCGCCAGCGGCCCACCGAACTGCTCCCGGGTCATGATGTGGCCCGCGGCAGCCTCGAACGCCGCCGAGCCGAGCCCCAGCGCCAGCGCCCCCCCGAACACCCGCCCCCGGGAGAGCACGGGCAGGCACTGGCGGAAGCCGTGATCCAGGTCGCCGACGAGGCTGTCGTGGTCCACTGCGCAGCCGTCGAAGTGCAGTTCGGCGAGCTCGGACGGCCTCATCCCGACCTTGGCCATCGGCTGGCGGGTGAGGCCTGGGGTGTTCCCGTCGACGGCGAACACCGAAAGGCCGCTCAGGCGGCCAGGCTCGTTGGCGGTGCGGGCGACGACGAGGAGCAGGTCGGCGAAGGTGCCGTTGGTGATGTACATCTTCGACCCGTCGAGGATGAATCGGTCGCCGTCGCGCCGGGCGCGGAGGCGGGCCCGGGTCACGTCGGCTCCTGCTTCGGGCTCGGCGTAGGCCCAGGCCCCGGTCACCTCCCCGCCGAGCAGGCCGTTCAGGTGGCGCTCGCGCAACTCGGCGGAGGCGACCTCGGCCAGGGCGCCAGCTGCGAGCGCGGTGTGCACGTAGATGCCGAGTGCGACCCCTGCCGACGCTTTCGCCAAGCCTTCGAGCAGCAGGCAACGCTCGACCGCTCCCCCGCCCCCGCCACCCACGGCCTCGGGAAGACCGATGCCGAGCCACCCGAGCTCACCGAGGGTGCGGAACAGTTGGCGCGGGTAGATGTCCTCGTCGTCCCAGCTCCGAGCGTGAGGCGCGATCTGTTCGGCTGCGAACCGGGTGACCTGCTCTCGGAAGGCCTCCTGGGTCTCGGTCAGCTCAATCACCGCTGAACTCCGGGGACCGCTTCTCCTGGAACGCCGCTACACCTTCCCGGTGGTCCGAGGTCTGCAGGCACTGCACCTGAGCGAAGATCTCGAACTCGAACTCGCCCTCCATGTCCGAGCTCAACGACCGGCGTATCGCCCGCTTGGTCCAGCGGTACGCCTCCGGAGGGCCTGCGGCCAGCCGGCTCGCCCATCGCTGCACCTCGTCGCCGAACTCCTCGGGTGGTACGACCCGGTTCACGAGGCCGATGGACAGCGCCTCGTCGGCGTCGACGAGGCGGCCGGTGAGCATGAGCTCGGTTGCCGTGCCGAGGCCCACGAGCCGGGGTAGGAACCATCCCGCTGACATGTCACAGCCGGCCAGGCCGATCTTGGTGAAAGGGGCTCCGAGGCGGATGCCGGAGGCGGCGATGCGGATGTCGCAGGCCATCGCCAGGCCCAGGCCACCGCCCACGGTGTCGCCGTGCAGGGCGGCGACGACGGGCTTGTCCAGCGAGACGAGGGCCCGGACGGGATCGAGGTAGCGACGCACGATCACCTCCCACGCCTGGGCGTCGCGTGGGACCATCTCGGCCTGGTCGGCGCCCGCACAGAAGACCTTGCCGGCCCCGGCGAGCACGAGGACCCGTGCCGTTGAGCGAGCGACCTCGCCTACTGCCTCGACCAGACGATCGACGGTCGGTATGGCGATGGAGTTGAGCCGCTCGGGGCGGTTGAGCGTCAGCGTGGCGATGCCCCCGTCCACGTCGAGCAGTACGTCGTCATCTGCCATTGGTCCCCTCTCGCTGAGGCCTCAGAACCGTCCGGCCCGGACCCCCCGGCTGGGCGAGGACACCAGGCCCGTCCTCCAGCGGCAGCTCCGCGGTGACCGACCGGGAGACGTCGAGCCTGCCGGCGGCGATCAGCGACAGCACGGTCTCGATCTCGGCTGGAGTGGAGCCGAAGGATCCGTGCACGCTGAGCTCCATCCCGATGAAGCGGGCGATCGGCGGCAGCACCGGCTGGTCATGGCCCACCCCGACGATCACCAGACGCCCTCCCGGTGCGAGGGCGTGAAGAGCCAGTTCGACCGTCTCGGCCCGGCCGACGAACTCGAATGCCGCGGATGCTCCGCCGGCCAAGGCTCGCAGGACCCGGTCCGGCCGCTCCACCGACCCCGGGTCGAACACCTCGTCCGCCCCCGCGAGCAGGGCCGCCTGCCGCGCCTCGTCGGACGGGTCCACGGCGACGATTCGCCCGGCGCCCATCAGGCGGGCGAGCAGCACTCCGTGCAGGCCGAGCCCCCCCGCCCCCACGATGACAACCGTCTCGCCGGGGCGGACGCGGGCAACTGTGCTCAAGGCGTGGAACGGCGTGGCGATGGCGTCGGTGGCGACCGCGCCGAGCGCCGCGGAGACGCCTGCGGGACGGTGCAGCACCGAGCCGACCGGCGCCGTCAACAGCTCGGCGAAGCCGCCTTGGCGGGCCATGCCGAAGCCCTCGGGGTGGGCGCAGCGGTTCTGCCGGCCGGCTGCACAAGCGGCGCAGATCCCACAGACCACCTGACCGTAGGTTACGACCGGATCGCCGATGTCCCATCCCTCCACGCCTGACCCGACCGCGGCGATCCGTCCAGCTGTTTCGTGGCCGGGCACCAGCCCCTCGGGGACCTTCAGCTCACCCGCAACGAGATGGCGGTCGGTGCCGCACACTCCGGCGGCCTCCACCTCGATCAGGACCTCACCCTGAGCCGCGACCGGCTCGTCCATCTCCTCGAGCTCGAGCCTGCCGGGACCCCGGTACACCAGTGCCCTCACCGTCGCACCACCGCTGTGCCCGGCGCTTGCCGGAACATCCTCATCGGCCCAGCCCCATGTGACGGCTGATGATGTTGCGCTGTATCTGGCTGGTGCCGCCGCCGAGCTCGCACCCACGAGCCTCCAGGAACCGTCGCATGAACGGCGACTCGGCCTCGTAACCGAACGCACCGGCGGTTTGCAACGCCCGGTCGGCTGCCCGCATGGCGACGTTGTTGGCGAAGGTCTTGGCCATCGACGCCTCCATCGGGCACGGACCCTCGACATCTCGTTTTCGGGCCGCGCCGAACACGAGGAGACGGGCTGCAGCGATCTCGGCCTGGGATTCGGCCAGCGGATGTGCCACCGCCTGGAAGCCGGCGATGGGTTTGCCGTACTGGCGACGTTGCCGGGCGTAGTCCACCGCCAGGTCCACAGCCGCCTGCGCCACACCGACGGCCTGGGCAGCATTGGCGATCCGTTCGGGGTCCATCAGCTTGGACAGGTTGAGCCAGCCCTCCCCCTCGTTGCCGAGCATGTTCTGGTCGGGCACGACAACGGCTTCGAGGTGCACGTCGTCCACCATCAGACCCCTCATGGCCGGGAAGCCGCGGCGTTCGTGCCGGAGCCCGCTACTGCCCTGGTCGACGAGGAACAGGCTGATTCCTCGCTGGCGGGATTCGGGATCGGTCGAGGTGCGGGCGGCGCAGATGATGACGTCGGCACGTTCGGCCCCGCTGATCGGGCCCTTCACCCCGTCGATGCGCCAGCCGCCGTCGACTCGCTGCGCTGTCGCCTCCATCCCGGCGAAGTCCGAGCCTGCTCCGGGCTCGGACATGGCCAACGCGAAGCGGGTCTCGCCCCGGGCGACAAGGGGTAGGTAGTTCTCCCGCTGGGCATCGGACCCACAGATCTCGAGTGCGTGGGCGCCGAAGATCGCGGCGGTGATGTAGAGCGTGGAGAGGGAGATGCTGGTCTTGCCCACCTCCTCGACGAACACGCAGAGGTCGGTGACGGTTCCGTCCCGGCCGCCGTACGCCGCGGGCACCGGCAGCGCAGCCCAGCCTCTGGCGCCACACTCACGGTAGAAGTCGTCGGGGTACTCCTCGTCGAGCTCCATCTGCGCCACCCGTTCGGGTGGGTAGGCCTGGTCGAGCCACTGACGTACGTCGCGGCGAAGGTCGAGCTGCTCGGGTGTCAAGAAGACGTCCAACTCATGCTCCTTCGAACTTGGCTGCGCGTCGTTCCCGGAAGGCGGCGAGACCCTCGCGGAAGTCCGCCGAGCCGATCACGTCAGCTTGTATCTCGGCCTCGAGATCGAACTGCTCCGCCATTGATCGCGCCTCGATGCCGGCAAGCGCACGCTTGGTACCGGAGACGGCCAACGGAGCAAGGCCGGCCAGCCTGGTCAGGAACTCCTCGACGGATGTCTCGAACTCCGAGGGCGTGGCCACCTGCGTCACAAGGCCCGCAGCGCAGGCCTCCTCGGCGGTGTACACCCGTCCCAACGAGAGGATCTCGAACGCCTTCACAGGCCCCAGCAGGCGGCTCAACCACCAGGTGGCTCCTGTGTCGGCGCCGGACAGGCCCAGACGGGCGAACACGAAGCCCAGGCGGGCGTCGGCAGCCATGATCCTGAAGTCCGCCGCCAGGGCAACCGCTGCTCCCCCGCCGAAGGCGTCGCCGTTGAGGGCGGCGACAGTCGGGACCTCCAGTTCCACCAGAGCCGTGATGGCGCGGTTGGCGTTGCTCAGCTCATCCACGGCAAGCCGGCGGTCGCCGTCGAGCAGCTCCTGGAGCGCCTCGAAGTCACCACCGGCCGAGAACGCCTTGCCTTGGCCGGTGAGCAGCAGCGCACGGGCGCCGCGGTCGGCGCCAACCTGGCCGCAGATCTCGGCCAGCTCACGGAATGCCTGGCCGTTGAGAGCGTTGCGCACATCGGGGCGCCGGATCGTCACCCGGTGCACACCTCGGTCGTCGCGGCTGACGTGCAGCAGATCAGGCATCGATCCCGAAGACCCTGACGGCGTTGTCTCGCACGATCTTGCGGTTGACCTCGTCGGAGAAGCCACACGAGTAGACGTCCTCGAGCGTGCGGTCGAAGGGGAGCAACGGGTAGTCGGTCCCCCACACGACCTTGTCCTGACCGCGGCCCGAAGCGAAGTCCCTGAGCGCCTGGGTCCAGTACCGTGCCGGACGGGCTGAGGTCTCGACGTAGACGTTCGGGTGCTTCCAGGCCAGGATCATCATCTCGTCGGCCCACGGGTCACCGACGTGGGTGCCGAGGATCTTCAGTTCGGGGAAGGTCAACGCCACCTCGTCGAGGTAGATGGGCCGACCGCACTCGGATGGCAGCAATGGCCCCGTGTGGCCGACCTGTATTGCAACAGGTATGTCGTACTCGCAGCACGCTACGTAGAAAGGCCAGTACATGCGGTCGGTGGGCGGCGGTGCGGTGGTTCGCCCGTCGCCGTACTGGTAGGGCTCCAAGCGCAAGGCCCGCATGCCGAGCTCCTCCACACACCGCCGGAGCTCCCTCATTGCCGGCATGGGATCACGGATGTCGACGGTGAAGCAGCCGATCAGGCGGTCGGGGGCCTGGCTGACTTGCCTTGCTGCCTCGTCGTTGTCGATGAGCCAGGTATCGAGGAACTTGAAAGAAGACGCCACACCGATATCGACACCGGCGCCGTCCATCTCGGCGATCACCTCGTCGACGCTGAACCCGCGACGGAAGCGCTCCTCCACGCCGTACTTCCGGAAGATGTGCCAGAAGGAATCGGGCCACAGGTCGGCGGTGCCCGGCGCCATTATCGACATCCACGCGTCGATCGCACCTACCCGTTCGCTCGTCATCGCTCCACCGTTGTCATTTCCGCTCCTTGGTGCCTGCGGCCCTGGTCTGGATGAGTGCTCGTGCGACGATCTCGCGCATGATCTCCGAGGTCCCCGCGCCGATCGAGAAGCCCGCGACGTCGCGGTAGTAGCGGGGAACGGGGGACTCCTCCATCTGCCCGAACCCCCCGTGGAGTTGGAGGACCTCGGCCGCCACGAACTTGACGGAATCGGCGGCGTGGGACTTGGCCATCGATACCGCGATCTCGCCGGTGTGATCGCCGCGATTGAGGAGATCCGCCGCCTGGTAGGTGAGCTGGCGAGTGGCCTCCAGGCGCGTGGCCATCTCGGCCAGGCGGTGCTGCCAGGTCTGGAACCCGAGGAGCGGGGTTCCGAACACGTTGCGCTCGTTGCCGTAGTCGAGAGCCATCTCGATCAGGTGTTCCATGACCCCGACGGCCAGCGCGGCGATCACCAGCCGCTCGCCGGCGAAGTGGGACAGGATGTAACGCATGCCGCTGCCCTCCACCCCGACGACGTTGGTGGCGGGGATGCGGCAGCTGTCGAAGAAGAGCTCACCGGTGTCAGAGGCGCGTGCGCCGAGCTTGTCGAGCTTGCGACCGACCTCGAAGCCGGGAGTGGCGGTAGGGAACACGACGAGGGAGATGCCCCGAGGGCCGGGCTCGCCGGTGCGCACAGCGAGGGTGATGAAGTCGGCGCGGGTGCCGTTGGTGATGAAGGTCTTCTGGCCGGAGATGATGTAGTCGTCGCCGTCGCGACGGGCTCGTGTCGAGAGGCCGGCGACGTCGGAGCCGGCCCCGGGCTCGGATACGCCGATGGCACCGATCAGCTCGCCTTGTATCGCCGGTTCCAGCCAAGTCGCCTTGAGCGAGTCGGACGCCTCGTCGGCGAGCACCGAGAGAGCGAACTCCGCTTGGGCCATCAGGCCGACCGCGGTGCCGAGGGTGTCGCATTTGGCCAGTTCCTCGCAAAGCACCACCGTGGCGAAGTAGTCCAACCCGCTCCCACCCCACATGGGGTCGTAGCGCAGGCCCAGCAAGCCCGCCTTGGCTGCCTGCCGGTACAGGTCGCGGGGGAAGATCCCCGCCCGCTCCCACTCGTCGGCGTGCGGGCGTATCTCGCGCTCGACGAAGGCGCGCACCGACTCCCGGAAGGCCTCGTGATCCTCGGTCAGGTGCACCGATGGCTGCCGCGGGTATGCCGCCAAACCGGACCTCCTTCCTGTCGCCGGGGATCGCCGGCCGGGTGGTGGCTGACTGTTGACCAGACTAGTAGTATGGTCAATGTTTGGCAAGCCCACTAGGCTGAAGACGATGGTCGACACCACCCCTTCCCCCCGCGAGCGCCTGATGTCAGCGGCGGAATCCCGGTTCCGGCGCTTCGGGTACCAGCGCAGCACCGTCGACGACATCACCGCGGATGCCAACACCGGCAAGGGCAGCCTCTACCTCCACTTCGACTCCAAGCAGGACGCCTACCTCGCGGTGGTCGCGGCCTCCCTCGAGCGCTTCGTCGAAAAGGCATCAAGGGCTCTGCACGCCGCGGGCACCGCTCCTGAGAGGCTGGCGTCGCTGGTGCAGGCCACCGCCGAGCACTACGGCGAGGACGAGCTGCTGCGGGCGTCGCTCTTCGGCGGTGACGAGCTCGTCGAGGGCCGGGTCTCAGAGCTCGCGGCGGACATCCAGCGGACCCGCATCAGCGAGCTGCTCGCCGAGGTCCTCGAGCAGGGCAAGCGAGAAGGAACTGTCCGCGCTGACCTCGACACCCACGCGACCTCGGCTGTCCTCTTCGAGATCGGCTGGGCAGTGGTCCGAGCCGAGATCGACGGCCACAGCGACGTTCCCCTCGACGAGGCTCTCGAAACCCTCAACAGCCTCGTTGGCCGGGGCATCATGGCACCGCCTACGAAAGGATGAGCCTTGGCCGAGCTCGTACTCGTCAACCCCATTGTCGAAGGTGTGGTGGAGGTGACCGTCAACCGACAGGACAAGAAGAACGCCCTGTCGATCGCCCTCCGCGACGCGCTGAGCGACACGCTCGAACAGTTGGCCCGAGACGCTGGAGTCAGCGTCGCGATCCTCACCGGTGCCGGTAACACATTCTCGGCCGGCTTCGACCTCGGCGAGTTCCAGCAGCTCAGCCAGGGCGGGTCGGCGGAGTTCGCCGAAGCGTTGTGGGCATCCAGCGACAGGTTCCACCGCACCGTGCTCGAGTTCCCCCTCCCGTTGCTGGCCGCAGTGAACGGCCCCGCCATCGGCGGTGGCTTCGACCTCGCAGTGATGTGCGATCTGCGGGTCGCCAGCGACACAGCCTGGTTCCAGCATCCCGAGATCGAGTTCATCGAGGTCGTCTACACACCGCTGCACGACCTGCTGGGAGCCGCGGTGGCCAAGGAGCTGTGTTGGACCGGTCGCCGCGTGGACGCTGCTGAAGCGCTCTCCCTGCACCTGGTGTCGGCGGTGGTCCCCCCCGACGAGTTGGCAGGGCGTGCTCATCAGCTCGCGGCAGAAATCGCCCGAGCCCCCCGGGACGTCCTGCTGCGGATGAAGGAGAAGGCGATCAGCCGAGCAGGCTACCTGGGCCCGGACGGGCCGGAGCTCTGATTGCGGCACGGAGGTGCGAAGGCGTGGGGCGCGTAGAGGAGATCGCCCATTGGGCGGCTGAACTGGAACCCGGGGACCTGCCCGAGGATGTCACAGAGCTGTGCCGCGCCCAACGCCGTTCGGTGCTCGCTGCGGTGGCGGCCTCGGTCCGGGACTCGGCGACCCGGAGGGTCCTCGACGCGGTGGACGCCTGGGGCGGCGAGGGACCTGCTCCCCTGCTCCTCGGCCACCGGACAGCTTCGGTGGAAGACGCGCTGTTCGCCGCCTGCGCCTGCTCCATATCGCTCGACTTCGATGACTACTGCTGCTTCGGGCACACAGGACACTCGGCGGTGCTGGTACCGCTGCTGCTCAGTGCCGAGACACAGAGCTCGGTGCTCGAGCAGATAGTGGCCCAGGTCATCGCCAACGAGGTGGGCGCCCGCCTCGGAGGCGCGTGCCTCCTCGGTCCGCTCAACGGTCAGCTGTGGTCCTTCCTGCACGCAGCCTCGGCGGCGCTGGCCGCCGGGAGGCTCCTCGGCCTCGAAGGTGAGCGGCTCGGCCACGCGCTGGCCATCGCTCTGACCGACTCGCCACGGCCTACCGTACCGGGGTTCATGGCCCCCGACAGCAAGCTGCTGACCGCCGCCGACCCAAGCGTGGCCGGCCTCAGGGCCGCCCGCCTCGCCGCCGCCGGAGTCACCGGCCCCCTCGACGTGCTCGACCATCCCCAGGGTTTCCTCGACGCGTTCTCGTTCGCTCCGTTGCCGGGGATGCTCGACGGGCTCGGCGAGGCCTGGGCCACCCGAACCCTCACGATCAAGCCGTATCCCGGCTGCGCCTACCTGGACACGACCGTGGATGCACTACTCGAGATCGGTCCGTTCACGGGCATCGACGAGATCGAGCGGGTGACCGTGGTCGCGGGGCTGCTCACCTGTGGCATGGACGCCATGTCGTCCCGCTATGCCTCGATCGATCCGACACCGGTCACGGTCAACTTCTCCGTCCCCTGGAACGTCGCCATCGTCGCCTTGGCCGGTCGACTGACCGCCGAGGAGGTGAGCTCCGACTGGTTGACCTCTCACAGGGACGAGCTGGCTGAACTGGCCTCGCGGGTGCGACTGCGCCATGACTGGTCCTGCACGAGCGCCACCGCCCGGGCGTTCGGACCTGTCGTCCCTGCACGCGCGGTGGTCGCCGACGTGGGAATCCGCCGGCTGATCACGGCGCTTGGTCGTCTCCGATCCCAGCACCGGCCCATTGTGTTCACCCGCGCCGACGTGCTCACGCTGCTCCGGCAGCGGGGGGACGGACTGGGTCGTGCCATGGCCGGGGCGCGCTTCCTGTCCTCGGAGGCTATCGGCGGCTTCCAGATGACCTTTCCGGCTCGAGTCGAAGTCCAGCTCCGCGACGGTTCGGTACGTCGCGCCGCGGCATCTCAGCCCCGCGGCGGAGCCGGCAACCCGATCTGCGGACCGGCCGACGTGGCCCGGGAGAAGTTCGCGGGGTGCGCGCCGCTGCTATGGGGCGCCCAGGGTACGAGGGCCATCGATCGCGCTATCAGCGACGACGACCCTCGGCTCCTGACCCTCCTCTCCCACGCACGGATCTGAGCCCTTCCCGCATCCTCAGGAGATACCCGGTGCCCGACGGGCTACAGGTAGCCGCCGAGCCCCGGCTTGCTTTCGGGCGCGCCCGCGTCGGTGCGGTTCTGGAGGACATCGCGGTAGGTCGCCCCGCCGAAGAGCTGCTTGATCCTCTCGTCCCATTCGGCGGCGATACGTGCAACTGTCCCGCAGATGAAGCGCAGCTCTTCGGCACTGGTCTCCTCCCCCAACAGAGTCTCGTCGACCCAGATGGCCTGATGCTCGGGATCGACGACGAAGCGCCCGAAGGAGATCCCGAAGTTGAGGCGAGCAAGGAACAAGCCCAGCTCGGGTGTCACCGCAACCCCGACATTGGTCACGGCGAACACCCGTAGCGCGACCCGGCCACTGGAGAGCGGCCGAGGGGCGATCACCACGAGCGTGTCCCCCACCGAGTACTGGTAGTCCCCGTCGGAGTCCGTGGGGGGCGGATGCCCCAGCAGGTCGGTGAGGAGCTTTTCGATGCGCTCACGGAGGGCGTCGAGCCTCAGTTCGGTCTCGTGCTCCTGGCGGTGACTCCCGTGAGTTATGTCGAGGCGCTCTATGTCGTTGTGGCGGTAGACCTCGGCCATCACCGTGGTGCTGGCGGCGACTGCTTCCTCCACGGCCTCGGTGAGGTATTCCCAAGGCTCCGCCGGGTTTGCCGGATCGGCGGAACTGAAGCCGCGTTCGGTGAGCGCGGCCCTCATGGCGGGCGGCACCTCGGGCAGCGGCGACGGACGGCCCGGGATCCGCACGACGAGGCGGCCGTCTTCGTCGGCAGTGACCTCCACCACGTCGAGCGGTTCCGACACGGGGCTGATCGCCACGAAGTCGAAGGGCTCTAGGCGTGACACCTCGTGTCGGATGAAGTCCGTAGTCGTCGAGTCGACCAACCCTGCCTCCGGCATCGCTGCTGACGGCGCCTACCCTACGCCGCCTCTTTCGGACTGAATAAACCCGTCATGCTGCCGATCAGATAGGCGACGACCGATGGGTGGATGATGGCCGATACCGGCGAACAGACCGAAGCAGTGGGCTCCCCGACCAAGGGTGAGGCCGGCTCCGACCTCGAGAGCATGGCCCTCGCCGAGGTGTTCGAGCGCCTGGACACGACGAACGCCGGGTTGACGAGTGGGGAGGTCGAGCAGCGACTCGCGCGCCACGGACGGAACGAGATCGAGGAGAAGAAGCAGCGCCCGGTCCTCAGGTTCCTCCAGTTCTTCTGGGGTCCCATCCCATGGATGATCGAGGCGGCTCTGGTCATGTCTGCTTACATCGGCGACGTCGCCGACGTCGCCGTGATCTCGGTGCTGCTCGTCGCCAACGCCTGTATCGGCTTCTGGGAGGAGCACCAGGCGGGCAACGCCATCGACGCACTGAAGGAACGGCTTGCATCGAAAGCCAACGTGCTCCGGGACGGCCGCTGGCACGAGATCGACGCCCGACTCATCGTCCCGGGTGATGTCGCCAAGGTTCGACTCGGTGACATCGTGCCGGCAGACGCAAGGATCGTCGAGGACACCCAACTCGAGGTCGACCAGGCCGCCCTCACCGGTGAGTCCCTCCCGGTGCATCGCGGTCTGGGCGAGGCCCTGTACTCCGGCTCGGTCATTGCCAAGGGCGAGACCGACGTGGTCGTCATCGCCACCGGCCAGGACACCTTCTTCGGTCGGACTGCTCGGCTGGTGCAGGAAGCCGGCAACATCAGCCACTTCCAGGAGGCGCTCCTCAAGGTCGGCAAGTTCCTCATCGCCCTGGCCGTGTTGATGGTCGTGGTCATGTTCTTCGTGGGCTTCGTGGTGCATCACAACGGCTGGGAGGACATGCTCGACCTCGCACTGGTCGTCACGGTGGCCGCGGTCCCGGTTGCCCTGCCCACCGTTCTCTCCGTGACGATGGCGGTCGGAGCGGGAGATCTCGCCCGCAACGAGGCAGTCGTCAGCCACCTTCCGGCTATCGAGGAGGTCGGCGGGGTGGAGATCCTCTGTTCCGACAAGACGGGCACGCTCACCCAGAACAAGCTCACTGTACGGGAGCCTTTCCTGATACCAGGAGGCCCGGTGGTCGACGTTCGCGAGATGATGCGCTGTGCGGCGCTGGCATCGAACGCAGAGAACAGGGACCCGATCGATCTCTGCGTGGTCGCGGCACTAGGAGAGGGCCTCGCCGGCTTCACGATCCGGGACTTCATGCCCTTCGACCCGGTCTCGAAACGCACTGAGGCCACCGTGGAGCACGGTGGAGCGAGCTTCCGGGTGGCCAAGGGTGCGCCTCAGGTCATACTCGGGCTTCCCGACCGGCGTCCGAGCGGAGCCGACGACTACGAGCGACAGGTGGCGGACTTCGCCAGCCGCGGCTTCCGGTCTCTCGGTGTGGCCCGCACCGACAGCACAGGATCATGGCAGGTGCTCGGCCTACTCCCCCTCGCGGACCCTCCTCGCGAGGACTCCAAGGCCACGATCGAGGAAGCTGAGGTACTCGGCGTCGACGTCAAGATGGTCACCGGTGACGCCATCGACATAGCCAGGGAGATCGCCTCCGAGGTAGGCCTCGGAGACAACATCCTCGATGCCGGGGAGCTGGCGGACCCCGACGCTGGTGCGGGCGAGCTGAGCGAGAGGGTGGAACAGGCGGATGGGTTCGCCCAGGTCTTCCCCGAGCACAAATACGAGATCGTCGAGATGCTCCAGCGACGCGGCCATATCGTGGGCATGACCGGTGACGGCGTCAACGACGCCCCTGCTCTCAAGCAGGCCGATGTCGGCATCGCTGTCTCAGGTGCCACCGACGCTGCGCGTGCTGCTGCGGACATCGTCCTCCTCACGCCCGGGTTGTCGGTGATCGTCTATGCGATAAGGGCAAGCCGTCAGATCTTCGAGCGGATGACCTCTTATGCCATCTACCGCGTGGGCGAGACGATCCGGGTGCTCTTCGTGGTCGCTCTGTCCATCGTCTGCTTCGACTTCGCCCCGATCACCGCCCTGATGATCGTTCTGCTCGCGCTGTTGAACGACGGAGCCATCCTGTCGATCGCCTACGACAACGCGGAATGGTCTCAGAGCCCGAGAGCATGGGACATGCGCAGCGTTCTCACGGTTGCGACGGTCGTGGGTGTCATGGGCGTGCTCGCTACGTTCGGCCTGATGGCGTTCGCCAAGGATGTTCTCGGGTTGTCCGACGGGCGGGTGCACACGCTCGTCTACCTCAACATGTCGGTGGCCGGTCACCTCATGATCTTCGTGGCACGGACCAGAGGGCCCTGGTACTCGACCCGGCCCGCGAACGTCCTTGTCATCGCGGTTGTCGGTACACAGCTGATCGCCAGCGCAATCGCGCTCACTGGCTTCTTCTGGACCGACTGGCTGGACGCGCTGCCCTGGCGGTGGGTGTTGGCCGTGTGGGTCTACGCCATTGTCTGTACTTGTCTCAACGACATCGGCAAGTTGATCGCCTACCGCCTACTTGCCCGCGAGGACCAAGCGGTGTCGGGCGCGGAAGCACCGACTCCGCGGGAAGTACCGGGACTGAGGCAAGCAGCATAGTGCTCCGTCGCAAAATTGATGACGGGGTCTCGCCGCTCCTCTCGGACGACTGCCCTGGGCCGATCGGCCCAATTTGGCCGATCTGGATCAACCACGAAGCGTCACGAGTCGAGGCAGATGTCATGTTCGACAACGAGCCTCTGTGGTTCCTCCAAGCTCTCGGGGACGAAGCCATTCCCGCCGAGCACCGACCGGTGCGCGATGCCATGGCCTCCTATTCGGGTGAGACGCTGCTTGCAATGACATTCGACGCGAGCATCACCGCCGTCTTCCGACTCGGCCGCGGCCCACTGGCCTTCGACATCGAAGCGGTGACAGAGACTTCACGCGAGCAAGGCTTGAGCTATCACCCGGTCGAGCTCATCCACCCCGATGATGTCGTGGCGGTCCTGGGGCGGCTCGCCGAGCTGCGGGAGGAGCAGGGCTTCGACGAAACGATGGTGGTCCGTGCGATCCACGCCGAGAGCCATTGGCAGCCCATCCTGATCGATGCCATAGACATCCGCGGCGACGACCGCATCCCCGGCGACATCCTGCTGCGGGTCACGCCCGCGGGTGACGACATCACCGGAGCGTTCGACGGGATCGAGCCGGGTGAGTTCGAGTCGCTCGCCCAGCTGGTCCCGTTGGGGATCATGACCGCGGACTCGAACGGGCTGGTCGTGTTCACCAATGACGCTGCGGATCGGATTCTGGACCGACCGATGGGAGGCCTGCACGGCACCCGGTGGCGGGAGGCCGTTCACCCCGACGACCGCGAAGACCTTCTCGGTGCCGTCGAGTCGGTCATGAGTGGCGGCCACCGCGAGCACGCAACCTTCCGGGTAGCCGATGCCGATTCCGAGCAGTGGGTCACCGCGACACTGGTCGCACTGGGCAACCCTCAACACCCCGGCGGCTGGCTGGCCACGCTCGAGGACGTCACCGAGCGTCACCGGGTGCAGTCCGCGCTGGCTCACCGCGCCACGCACGATCCCCTCACCGGCCTGCCCAACCGGACCCTGCTCGAGGACCGCCTCCTCCAGGCCCAGGCACGGATGGGCCGTTTCGGTGGCTCCTACTCGGTCCTGTTCTGCGACCTTGACGACTTCAAAGAGGTCAACGACCGCTGGGGTCACCGGATCGGGGACGAGGTCCTGGTCGAGGTGTCCAGTAGGCTCCAGGCCTGCCTTCGTGCCGACGACACGGTCGCCCGCCATGGCGGAGACGAGTTCGTCGTCGTGTGTGAGGCGCAGTCCGAGGAGGAAGCCCGCCAGGTCGCGCAACGGCTGGAGACAGCAGTGGCCGGCCTGTCGGTCACGGTTGGTGACGTGTCGCTAGAGGTGGGCATCAGCGTAGGGCTGGCGCACTGCTCCTCGGCCGACGAGTCGGTTGCGGACCTCCTGGCGCGGGCTGATCAGAACATGTATCGCGTCAAGCAGCGGCACCACCACGTGGGCTGATCTACTCTTCGGCGTTGGACCGTCAGCGGTACCGGCCGCCGGAGGTCGTCGAAGGCCAATCGCCACCTGGGAGGACACGAGTGGAGACGCGCGAGTTCCGCGGCGTCATCGGACGCTACTGGTGGGAGTCCGAGCAGTGGTGGCCTGAGCCACCGCGACCTCCCGAAGGCGCACCGAACGTGATCCTCGTGGTACTCGACGACGTCGGCTTCGCACAACTCGGGTGCTACGGCTCCGACATCGACACCCCCGTCATCGACGGGTTGGCTGCCGCCGGCCTCCGTTACACCAACTTCCACACGACCGCCCTCTGCTCGCCGACCCGGGCGACGCTCCTGACGGGCCGGAACCACCACTCCAACGGGATGGGGCGCATCATCGAGTTGGCCACCGGCTTCCCCGGCTACGACACCCGGATCCCCCGTTCGAACGGCTTCGTGCCCGAGGTGCTGGTTCCTCATGGGTATGCGGCGTGGGCGGTCGGGAAGTGGCATCTCACGCCTGAGGAGGAGTGCCATCTCGGCGCGCCGCGCCGCAGGTGGCCGCTGGGCCGCGGCTTCGAGCGCTTCTATGGCTTCTTCAGCGGCGAGACCCACCAGTTCGCCCCGGCCCTCATCTCCGACAACCACCAGGTCCAACCCCCCAGGAGCTACGAGCAGGGTTACCACCTCACCGAGGACCTCGTAGACCGGTCTGTGGAGTTCATCCGCGACCTCCGGGCAGTCGACGTCGACAAGCCCTTCTTCCTCTACTTCTGCCCCGGCGCTTGCCACTCTCCGCACCAGGCACCGACCGAATGGCTCGAACGCTACCGAGGGAGGTTCGACAAGGGCTGGGATGCCTGGCGGGACGAGGCACTGGCGCGCCAGACCGCCGGCGGGCTGTTGCCGCCGGACACCGAACTGTCACCGCGTCCCGACTGGGTGCCGGCCTGGGACTCACTACCGGCCGACACACGACAGGTCTTCGCTCGTTACATGGAGGCGTTTGCTGCCTTCCTGTCCCACACCGACCATCACCTCGGCCGGTTGCTGGCTTCGCTCCACGAGACCGGCGACGCAGACAACACGCTGACCTTCGTGCTGTCGGACAACGGTGCCAGCTCAGAGGGTGGCCCGGTTGGGTCCTTGAACGACGTACGCGCCTGGAATGCCCTCCCCCGTACGGTCGAGGAGGCCATGGGCAAGATCAACGAGATCGGCGGCCCTCGGCACCACAACAACTACCCGTGGGGCTGGACCGTCGCCGGCAACACCCCCTTCCGCAGGTGGAAGCGCGAGGTCCACGAAGGTGGTGTCGCAGACCCTCTCGTTGTCCACTGGCCGAGTCGCATAGCCGACCGCGGTGGCCTGCGCCGTCAATACGTCCATTCGATCGACCTAGCTCCGACCATCCTCGAGTCCATCGGACTCGACGCCCCGGTTGAGATCGACGGCGTCGAGCAGTCACCGATCGAGGGAACCAGCTTCAGGTACACCTTCGACGATGCCGGCGCAGCTGATCGTCACCGCACCCAGTACTACGAGATGTTCGGTTGCCGCGCCCTGTACGCCGACGGATGGAAGGCGGTCACCTACCACGCCATCCAAGAGGACACCCCCGGACTCGACGCAGCTCCTTGGGAGCTGTACCACGTCGCCGAGGACGTCTCGGAGTGCCACGACCTGGCAGCAGAGAATCCGGAGAAGCTCCAGGAGCTGGTGGAGAGGTGGTGGATCGAGGCTGCCCGTCACAACGTCCTGCCCCTTGACAACCGTCCCTTCTCGGAGTTCGTGTTCGGCCGTCCTGACTGGCGATCCAGCCGAAGGCGGTATGTGTACTGGCCGCACCAGCCGGCGGTCCCCGAGGCCGTCGCCGCCAACGTCAAGGGGCGGCCACATCGCGTGACCGCCGAGGTGCAGATCGGAGGGGAGACACCTGAAGGGGTTCTTGCATCCCAGGGGAACGTGTTGGGCGGCTGGTCCTTCTACGTGAAGGACGGGTGCCTCAACTACGCTCACAACCTCTCCGGATACGAGCTCCACCACGTGCGATCCGCTGTCGTCGTGCCGCCGGGCGCTCACCACCTGAGCTTCTCCTACGAGAAGACCGGGGATCACGGTGGCATGGGTCGTCTGGCGGTCGACGATCAGGTGGTGGGCGAAGGTGCGATCCCTCGTTTCACTTGGCACCGCTTCTCCCTCACCGGGGCCGGACTCTCCTGCGGTTACAGCAACGGGCTACCGGTGACAGACGACTATCGCGCCCCGTTTCGATTCAACAGTCGGATCGAACGGCTGGTCATAGAGGTCGAGGGCGAGCCGATCATCGATGCCGACGCCGAAGCCGAGATCGCCATCGTCACCCAGTAGAACCGAACGTGGCGGCCATGCGGTGCCGGCGCCGAGGCTGTGGTTGACTGGGTCGTGATGCCAGCGCGGGACATCATCTCTCCGAGAGTCGAAGGCCGGGTGAGCCTCACCGACGGGCGACGTCTCGGATTCGCCGAGTGGGGTCGTCCCGGCGGTCACACCGTTCTCTGGTTCCACGGAACACCCGGGGCCCGCAGGCAGGTTCCGCCCCGGGCGCGGGAGATGGCCGAGGAGCAGGGCCTGCGGATCGTCGGGATAGAACGCCCCGGAGTGGGGGCCTCGACCCCCCACCTGTACGACAGCTACGCCGACTGGGCCGACGACATCCGCCAGCTGGCGGACCAACTCGGTATCGACCGCTTCGCCGCGGTGGGACTCTCGGGCGGTGGGCCCTACGTTCTCGCTTGTGCTTCGGCCTTACCTGACCGGGTCGTAGCCGGGGCGGTGCTCGGAGGTGTGGCACCGATGCATGGGGAGGACGCGGTAGACGGTGCTACGGCTGCGGTGAGGCTCTTGGACCGTTTCAGCGGCGTCGTCACAGCCGCGCGGAACCCCTTCGGCCTCGGCTTGGGCGTGGTGATGCAGCTGCTGACGCCTTTCTCATCCCGCGCGTTCGACCTGGCGACCGGGCTTTTTCCCGAAGGTGACCGGCGGGTGTTCGAGCGTCCCGAGATGAAGGCGATGTTCATCGACGACCTGGCCCGAGGCAGTCGCTCGGGCCTGCGCTCGCTGCTGTATGACGCCATCCTCATGACGCGACCGTGGGGTTTCGCTCTGCGCGAGATCACGGTACCGATCCGCTTCTGGCACGGAGATGCCGATCCGATCGTTCCGCTGGCCCATGCCCGGCACCTGGCGGCGGCCGTGAGCGACTCGGAGCTGCGAATCCGCCCCGGTGAGAGCCATCTCGGTGGCCTCGACGCTGCCGAGGAGGTGCTCGACACGATCGTCGACATCTGGATCGGGCGTTCGCAGTCCAGCTCGCGGCCGGCCCACTCATAGGAGGGCGGCGTTTCGAACTGCGTCGCGGCCGAAGCGCCGGCGAACGTCGTCAACCGCCCTTTCGACCTGGGTGCGCGCCGCTGCCGCCCCCAACCGGTTGGGGCCGGCCCATCCCGAGCCTGGCATGGGCAGCTCCAGTTGAAGGCTGGTCGGTCGTTCGAGCCCCGAGACCGAGACAGCCAACAGGCGCACGGCTGAGTGAGGCGTCCTTTCGACCAGCGTCCGGGCCACGCCGTGGATCACCGCTGTCGAATCGGTGGGGACTGTCAACGTGTGGGAGCGGGAGGTCTTCTCGAACGCCTCGTTGCGTATCCGCACCGAGACCGTCCGGCCGTACCATCCGGCGCTTCGCATGCGGGAGCCCACCCGATCGGCGAGTTGCAGCAGGATCCGCTGAACCGTAGTGGGGTCGTGAACCGCTTCTCCCAGCGCCCGCTGGGACCCGACCGAACCGCGCCGTCGGTTCGGGTCGACGCGACGGACGTCGAGGTGACGGCTCGGGTCCAGCAGGTGACCAGCCAGGGAGGTACCGACGATCTTCTCGAGGCTCGCGTCCGGCAGAGCGAGGAGATCGGCAACGCTGCCGAGGCCGTAGCGCCGTAGACGCTCGGCTGTAGCAGGGCCAACACCCCACAGGTAGTCGATCGGCAACGGAACCAGGAACTGCGATTCGGTACCGGGGGTGACTACCACCATGCCGTCGGGCTTGGCGACCCGGCTGGCGACCTTGGCGAGGAACTTCGTGCGGGCCAAACCGACTGAGATGGCCAGCCCGGTTCGTTCTCGCACCCTCGCCCGGATGGCACGACCGATGGATGCCGGGTCCCCGAACAGACGCTGTGCCCCTGACACGTCGAGAAATGCTTCGTCGGGCGACAACGGCTCGACGATGGGGGTGAAGCTACCGAAGACCTCGAGGACCGCTTTGCTCGCCTCGCGGTAGGCGCTGAAGGTCGGGGAAGCGATGACCAGATGCGGGCAGAGCCGTGTGGCACCTCTGGTGCTCATGCCCGAGTGGATACCGAAGCGCCGTGCCTCGTAGCTTGCTGCCAGGACCACGCCACCTCCGACTACGAGCGGCCTGTCGCGCAACGAGGGATCGCGGAGCTGCTCGACCGATGCGTAGAAGGCGTCGAGGTCGGCGTGAAGGATGTCGGCGCCCCGGTTTTCGGCACCCCTGTTGACGGCCACGCTCGCATTCTCCCAGCCACCGGTGACAGCTCCTCCGAGCAGCCTCAGCGCACGAGGTTTCCCCGCAGGTCGAGGACAACTGCGAACGCCAGCACACAGATCGGGAGGCCGAGAGCCCACAGCCCGACGGTCGTGATACCAAGCGATCCGAGGAACGCTCCGCCCAGGAATCCCAGCCAGATCGTCCCCGCGAAGCGCAGCACCTCCGGCGAGTAGTCAGGTGGGGGCGACTCGTCCGGATCCTCCCCGCGTCGTCTGTCGAAGCCGGCGAAGATGCACCCGATCGCCTGAACAGCGAAGAGCAGCAGCATGCCCGACATGAACGTCGTGTGGACCGGAATCGAGCCCACCCGCCGCAGCGCGGCAGTCTGCAGACCCATTGCCGCGGCGAGAAGGGCCGTCAGCAGGAAGAAGAGCGCCGAGTTCCGCTCGAGCTCAGTCGAGACGTCCATCGACAAGCCGAGAAACATGAAGCCCGAGATCATGGCCGCCTGGATGGCCAGGAAGACGGCGATCGGCGGGTTCCTGCTCATCCGCCTGGCGACCTCGAAGATGACGGCGCCGACGGCGATGCCTACGACGAACACGGGTATGGGGAACAGCCGCGAGACAGCATTGGCGAAGTGACCCTCACCCAGCGATATGCCCAGCTTCGAGGTGTTACCGGTCATGTTGGAGGTGAACACGCCGAACAGGGTCATCCACCCCACAGCGTCTGTGAACCCGGCGACGCCGGCCATGGCGACGGTGAACGCTCGGATTCGGGGCGCAGACGGGAGCTCGCCGTGGCTCCAGGCGAGGCGGGCACGTCCGGGATCTTCCATACGATCGATGCTCGCGCTCCAGCCAGTCCGGCAGGTTGATGGCTTGGTGGGGGAACGTGCGCGGGTATCAGTCCGCAGCAGTGATCGCCTCCTCGGGGCAGTTCCGGGCGGCCAACCGCGCCTTGTCGGCCAGCACGCCGTCCACCACGGCTCGGTGTACGACGCAGTGACCGTTGTCATCGGCGCCGAACACCTCCGGGGCTACCGCGTAGCACCTGCCGTGGCCGACACACACAGCGTCGTCGACACTGACCTTCATTGCCGGGCTCCCTCTGCGGTGAGGATCAACGGCAGATCTGCGACCTCCCGGATCCCGGGCGAGAACGACACACCGGCGCCGGCAAGCACGGAGTACTCCGGGATGCGCTTGTGGAACTCCTCGAGAGCGATGCGCAGCTCGAGCCGTGCGAAGTGCGAACCCAGACATCGGTGTGGCCCCCCGCCGAAGGCGAGATGCCTGTTGTCCTGGCGGTCGAAGTGCACCTCGTCGGCGTCCTCGAACTCCTCCGGGTCGGTGTTGGCCGAGCCGAGGACGACAAGCACGTGATCGCCCGGCTCGAGGTCGACTCCGTGCATTGTGACCTCTCGGCTCACCGTCCGGGGAAAGACCTGAACAGGGGTCTCGTGGCGCAGCAACTCCTCGACGACGGCGGGGATGACCCCGGGATCGTCGACGATGGCCTGCCGCTGCTCGGGATGGCTTGCGAGGTAGGCGAAGTAGCAGTCAAGCGTTGCCGTGACGGTGTCGAGACCGGCGAGGATGAAGAGGTAGCAGATGTCGAGGATCTCCTCTTTCGTCAGGGAGCGACCTTCGACCTCGCCATGCACGAACTCCGAGAGCAGGTCGTCGCCGGGGTTGGCGAGCCGCTCGTCGATCACCCCGCCGAAGTAGTCGTAGATCTTCGCTCCTGTCTTCTCCCGGATCTCTGCCGCTGCCTCGACGTCGCCCCACTCGACATCGGGGCGGATGATGTCGTCCTTCCATCCCACGAACATCTCCATGTCCTCGATGGGCAGCCCGACGAGGCGGAGGAACATGGTGCACGGCAGGGGAACCGCGAACTCCTCGTGGAAGTTGATCTGGTCCTTGTCGATGAAGCCGTCGATGATCTGATTGGTGAGCTTGCGGATGTCGTCCTCGAGCTTGGCGACCTCCCTGGGCCCGAGGTAGGGGTCCATCAGCCGCCGGTACTTGGCATGCTCAGGTGGGTCGATCTGCAACGGGATCATGGGGCGGTCGTTGCCGATGTCGATTGCCTCGCACGAGCTGAAGATCTCCGCGTTCTTCAGCACGTAACGCACGTCCGCGTAGCGTGACACGACGAAGCTCGGTCGTTTCTGCCCGAAATCCATTCGGCCTATGGGGCACTCCCGGAGCTCCCGGTACATGGGAATGGGATCGTCGGCCTGCCCGAACGGGTTCACGGTCGGTATCTGATCGCTCATTTGCCTTTCAGCTCCCTTGGTCGTCCACTGCTCGGCCGGCGGTGACAGTCTCGGTGTCGGTGCCCGAATGAAGAGTTCTGCCCGGCAGGGCGCCGGTCGCCACCCCGTGGCGCAAGACCTCGACTCCGTTGACGAAGACGTGCTCCACCCCGATGGCCTCCGCCGACAGTCGGCTGGCACCTCCCGGGAGGTCGTCGAGGGTTCGCTCGGGCCCGTGGCCCACCGCCTCGGGATCGAACACGACCAAGTCGGCGTGCCAACCCTCGGCAACCCGGCCTCTTCTCCGCAGGCCATACAGCCGGGCCGGCACATCGGTGAGCTGGTGGATGGCCTCCTCCCAGCTCAGGAGCTGCCGGTGGCGGACCAGTTCGGCCAGCATCCCGGTCGTATAGGTTGCGCCGCACATCATGTCGAGGTGCGCGCCCGCATCGGAGCCTCCGACCACGGTCCGGCGGTCGCGCACGACGTCGGCCCGTGCCCGCCAGACGGCATCGCCTTCAGGTGGCATGGGTGGCTGCAGCCCCGTGCGAAGGCCGTCGGCCACGACTATGTCGCAGAGTGCGTCGAAGGGCGCCTGCCCGCGTTCCTGGGCGACCGATCCGACGGTGCGACCCTCGTAGCGCCGGTTGGCGGGAGCGAACGTCTCCAACAGGACGAGACGGTCCCAGCGGGCCAGACCACCCAGGAGCCCCGCTTCGGGGGAGGCCGCTCCCCTCTCCAAGCGGGCCCGCACACGAGGATCCGACAGCGCCCGGACCCGCTCGTCCGCCGCCAGCTCGAACACCTCGTTCCAGCCCGGCAGCGCGTCGAGGACCATTCCACCCAGGAACGAGAGTCGGATCCGCATCCCCTGGGGCAGCATCAACGCCAGCACCGAGGCACCTTCCTCGGCTGCCCGCGACGAGGCCTCGAGTTGGCCCACCCAGGCATCAGGTGCGAAGGAGCTGACCGTCAAGACGTTCCAGTTGAGCGGGCGGTTGCCGGCGCGGGACAGTTCGGTCATCAACCGGACCTCCTCGTCGCTGAAACCGTCCAGGCATCCGGGAAGGATCAATTCGAGCTGGGTCCCCTCGTGCCGGCTGACGACCGACGCCAGGGCTACCAGCTCCTCGTCCTCGGCTGCCCGCGAGGGAACAGGGTGCCCGTCCATGTCGTGGTGGGTCTTGGCGCGCGATGTCGAGAAGCCGAGCGCCCCGGACCGGAGCGAGGCCTCGAGTAGGCCCGTCATCGCCTCGATCTGGTCGTCGGTTGCCGGCTCGGTTACGGAGTCCTCGCCCATCACCGCCCGCCTGATGGTCGAGTGGCCTGCCAGGAAGCCTGCGTTGACGGCAGTCCGGCCCTCGAGGCGATCCAGGTACTGGCCGAAATCGACCCATTGCCAATCCACACCGGCCTCGAGGGATGTCAGCGGCATCCCCTCGACGCGAGAGAGCATGCGCGCGATGTAGGAGCGGTCATCGGGGCGGACCGGCGCCAGCGCGAAGCCGCAGTTTCCCCCCACGACGGTCGTGACGCCATGGCCCACCGAGGGGCTCGCCGTGGGGTCCCACAGGAGCTGTGCGTCGTAATGGGTGTGCAGGTCGACGAAGCCGGGCGCCACGATGAGGCCGTCGGCGTCGATCGTGAGCGCGGCTTGCTCGGCGGGCTCACCTACGTCGACCACCAGGCCGTCCTTCACGCCCACATGGGCGCGCCGCCCAGCTTCACCCGTGCCGTCGATCACGGTCCCGTTACGCACCAGGAGCTCGAGCATCACACTCCCTGCGGATAGGGCGGGTGTTCCGTGAGCAGGTAACGGAACAGCGCGGACGTGTGTTCTGCCAGGTGATCCGGCTGATCTCCTCAGCGGTCAGGTCAGCAAGAGGTCTCATTTCGCGGCTCGTGGTTCGAGTCCGGCCCAGCAGAACTCCCACATGTAGTGGGCCAGCTCGTTGGGCGTACGAGCCTCCCGCCCCAACGCGAAGGCGTGGATGTCGGCGAGCACCAGCTCCCAGATCATCTGTGCGTCCTTCCGGGCATCTCCTGGACGAATCCGACCAGCTTGCATCGCGTCCGCCAGCGCGTCTTGCAGCATGCCGACGAAAGGCTCGAGTGCGGCCTGCATCTCGTCAGGTCGAACCTCGCGTAGGCGGCGTTGCTCGCGAATGAGCACCTGCACATAGCCGAGGACACCGTCCGCGCTGAGGAACGAGAAAAGGCCGTCGACGTAGGTACGGACCCGTTCGACGGGATCGCCGTACGCGCCGATCATCTCTGCCAGCAGAGCGGCGCCGACCTGGCTGTCGGCCTCGATCACTGCCAGGAACAGGTCGTCCTTGCTCTCGAAGAGCCGGTAGAAGCTCTTCAGTGAGAGCCCGCTGCGCTCGACTACCTGCTGGACCGTGAAATCGGCACTGGTGTTCTCTTCGGCCAGGGCCCGAGCGGCGTTGACGAAGCTCGTGAGCCTTGCCGCGCTCCGAGCGCGCGCGTCAGCGATGGAGCGGTCAACAGCACGCCCGGCGGCCCCGCCGGCATCAGAGTCGACCATGGGCGGAATTCCCTGCCGGGGCGGCCCTCCGGGTCGGGGTCACCTGTGAGAACGGCATTCTCCAGGAAGGATCACACAATTGTCCTGCCGGTGCAAGGAGGGTTCGGCCGAAGCCGTTCAGGGCTGAGCGGTCCAGCGGAACTCGACAGCGACAGGGTCATGATCGCTCAGGGGCTCGCCGTCGGCCCGGGTGAACTCGGCGACCTCCACCGCCCATGACAGCGGCGTGATCTCGACGTCGTCGCTGGAGCGGAAGAGGAATCGGTCGATCCTCTCGGGTTCGGGGCAGTCCAAGGTGCGGCATACGTCGCTCAGGCCCGTCGAGCCGTAGAAGGCTTCGAGAACGGCGGCATCCCCCTCGTCATCTCCGTGGAGGTTGAAATCGCCACCCACGATCACAGGTCGGCCCGCGCTGAAGTCGCTCATGAAGGCAGCGAGCTGCTCCATGTCCTCGACACGAAGATCCTCATCACTCTGTGTGTCTCCCGCTTCGACGTGCAGGTTGTAGACATCGATGACAACACCGTCCCCGAAGGTGGTCCGTGCCACGCTGAAGCCCTTCTGGGAGAGGCAATCGGCGGCGCCCCCGTCGCTGGTGTCGAGCCCGCCGAAGCACCCGTCCCAGCGCTCCCTGACGGGTTCTTCGAAGGGGAACTCGGAGAAGTAGTTCAGTCCGTCGCTCACGAGCGCCTCGGGGCGATCAGGGTCGGACCCGAGCGGGACCGGCACGGGTTCGGACTGGTGAGGATGCTGGGCCTGCGACGCCAACTGCTCGTGGTACAGGTCGAACGGTGTCGGGTTCGGGTCGGGCTCGAGCCAGTCCTCCTGGACCAACACCAGGTCGTAGTCGTTGAGAAGGGGGCTGATGAGCTCGGTGTTCTCGGACGGGTTCGAACCCGATATCCCCTCCGGTAGCCCGGCGACGTTGTAGGTGAGCGCGACGAGCCCTCCCGATCGTTGCTCGGCGCTCTCAGTGCTGTCAGAGCCGGACGGCTCGTCACCCTTCGTCCCGCTGCACGCGGCCAGCAGCACACAGGCCAACAGCGACACTGCCCTGCATTGCAACATCCCTCATCCCTCCTCGGGTCGGGTGGACGGAGCAGCTCGAACTGGTGAGGCGATGATCTGCACCGCCCAGCGAGGCCTGCTCGGCGGGCCGCGGTGGTCGCAGAACCCTACTCAACGCTCAGTTCGTCGAGAGGTCCTCCGGGTAGTTGGCGAAGATGCCCAGCTTCCCTCGCTGGCGGCGGAGGACCTCCCTCCACAGAGCAGAAGGGTCTGATGTGAGCGGATCGTGGGGCTCGCTGTCGAGCACGAACCAACCGCCTGAGGCCATCTCGGCCTCGAGTTGGCCTCCTCCCCAGCCTGCGTATCCGGAGAAGATGCGAACCTGCTCCACGGTGCCGGGAGGATCGTGCAGGTGGCGCCCGAGGTCGAGGATCCCCAGGTTGCCGTCCAGCCCCTCCCATCCGTCGGTGTCGGTGTCGTTCACCCGGGCCAGGCATATGAGGGCTCCGTCGGCCACCGGCCCGCCCACGAAGAACACGCCCGGCGCGGCGGCCACCTGTGACAGGAGCGGGAAGTGCTCCTCCACCCTGGTGTCGCTGGCCCGATTGAGCACCAGGCCCAAGGCGCCCTCCTCGGTGTGTTCGAGGAGCAGCACGACGGTCTGGAAGAAGTTGGGATCGCCCAGTTCTGGAGTAGCGACGATCAGGTGCCCGCGGAGCGATTCCGGCATCTGTAGATCATCCCCCACAGGGGTGTCCGGAGTGGGGCCACCCCGGATTCGAAGTGCGGTACTTGCGGTCGTTGCCACACAAAGTGGCATGACTGTCATCTCAGATG
Source organism: Acidobacteriota bacterium (assembly GCA_003577145.1). GTDB lineage: Bacteria > Actinomycetota > Acidimicrobiia > Acidimicrobiales > Microtrichaceae > ATN2. The sequence goes on from QEUP01000013.1 coordinate 42,044, forward strand.
ACGCAGAGTGCTCATTACGGACCCATGACGGTTGCCGGGAGGTCCCGTGTCCCGCCGATGCCCGAGATCGGGCCACGGTAGAGTGAGCCCGCGGCGCTGCTGTGCAAGGTTGCGCCGCCGGCCCGATGAAGTGCCGATCTCTGTTGCCACAGTGGCGCCAGGTCCTGCGCGCTACATGAGTCGTATGGGGACGAGGATGATTCAGGCCGAGAACGAAGCACCGGTGTTGCGGACCTTCCAGTTGAGGAATCTCGACTCGATGCCCAACATCGACAGGCTGAGCGACGAGCAGCGCTTCGCCATCGAGGTGGTGGGTAGGGTTCTCCCGTTCAAGACCAACTCGTACATAGCCGAGCAGCTCATCGACTGGGACGCCGTGCCGGACGATCCCATGTTCCGCCTGACCTTTCCCCAGCAGGGGATGTTGCATGAGGAGGATTTCTCCGTCCTCGCCGGGCTCTTGAAGGGTTCGGCCTCCGCAGACGCCATCGACGACGCCGTGCGCCGGGTGCAGCGGAGCCTCAATCCTCACCCGAGCGGCCAGGTCTCTCTCAACACCCCGTGGCTCAACGGCTTGCCACTTCCGGGGATGCAGCACAAGTACCGGGAGACCGTCTTGTTCTTCCCGAGCCAGGGGCAGACCTGTCATGCGTACTGCAGCTACTGCTTCCGCTGGCCCCAGTTCGTGAACCTCGACGATCTCCGCTTCGCCTCCAAGGAGTCCCACGCAGTCCTCGATTACCTCAGACAGCACCCGCACGTGACCGATGTCCTAATAACCGGCGGTGACCCGCTGATCATGCGTACGGGGGTCCTGCGTCGCTACATCGAACCGCTCCTCGCTCCCGAGTTCGAGCACGTCAACATCCGGCTCGGTACCAAGGCGCCGGCCTATTGGCCCTACCGCTTCACCACCGACAGTGACGCCGATGACCTGTTGCGTCTCTTCGAGGAGGTCATCGGCGCGCGGCGACACCTGGCGTTGATGGCCCACTACTCCCACCCCCGCGAGCTCTCGACCGCAGCAGCCGAGCGAGCGCTCGAACGCATCACTGCGACGGGGGCCGTGGTTCGCTGCCAGTCGCCGCTCATCCGCCAGGTGAACGACTCAGCCAATACGTGGGCCGAACTCGTGAGGCGTCAGGTCCGGGCCGGCGCCATCCCCTATTACATGTTCGTCGAACGCGACACCGGCGCTCGGGACTTCTTCTCGGTGCCGCTGGCCCGCGCTCTCGAGGTCTTCAACGGCGCTCACGCCCGGGTATCCGGTCTCTCCCGGACACTGCGGGGGCCGGTCATGTCGGCGCTGCCAGGCAAGATCATGGTCGACGGGGTGGCGCATGTGGCCAATGAGAAGGTCTTCGTGCTGAAGATGCTCCAGGGCCGCAACCCCGATTGGGTCAATCGCGTCTTCTTCGCCAGGTTCGATCCGGCTGCGACGTGGTATGACGACTTGAGCCCCGCGTTCGGCGCACGCGAGTTCTTCTTCGAGCCCGAGATGTCTGCTGCGCCCGAGACCGGCTCGTTCATCGACCATGTCCTGGGCAACGGGGCACAGCATGGCAACGGTGGCCGCCTCGACGAGACCGCCGACGTGGAGGTGACCGTTCTCCCCCGTCAACCGGAGCACGTCGACAGCGCATGAGAGGCGGCCCCGAACCGCCCCACATCGCCCCGGAGTGACCTGACGCCCTGTCAGGATCAACTACCGTGCGCCCTGTCAGGTATCCGTCCGTCCACAGCCGGCTACGCCGCAGTCCCACGGGAAGGATCGACCAGTGAGCGAACCCGCCGTGTTGATCGACCGTCAGGACCACGTGGTGACCGTCACCTTGAATCGTCCTGAGCAGCGCAACGCCTTCAACGCCGAGATGCTCTGCTTGCTGTGCGACGCGTGGGACATGATCGATGCCGACGACGACGTTCGAGTGGCGGTCGTTCACGGGGCCGGCGGCAACTTCTCGGCCGGCGCGGATCTCGATCGCCTGGTAGGTGCGCTGCTTGCGGGAGCCGAGCCCGAGAACGAGTTCGAGGCGCGCATCCAACAGGACATCTCCTTGATCTTCAAAGGCTTCCTCAAGGAGCACCGGACGAAGAAGCCGCTCGTGGCGGCAGTCGAGGGCTACTGCTATGCAGGCGGTACCGAGATCCTCCAGGCCTTCGACATCCGCGTTGCGTCAGCGGAGGCACAGATCGCCATCTCCGAGGTCAAGCGGGGCCTGTTCCCGATGTCGGCTTCGACCATCCGCCTACCGCGTCAGATCCCGTGGACGGTGGCGATGGAGATGCTGCTGGTCGGTGACCCGATCACCGGAGCCCGTGCCGCCGAGATCGGCCTCGTCGGCCATGCGGTGCAGGCCGGGCAGGTACTGGAATTCGCGCTCGGCTTGGCCGGCAAGATCGCCGAGAACGGACCGCTGGCTGTGCGCAACATCAAGCAGGCGGTGCTCTCGGCCGAGACCGTCCCCGAGACCGAGGCCTTCGCCAGGGAGATGGAACTGGGTATGGAGGTGATGTCCAGCAAGGATGCACGGGAGGGGCCGAAGGCGTTTCTCGAGAAGCGCAGGCCGCGGTTCACCGGCACTTGACAAGCGCCCGGATCATTCGGCTGGCAGATCGCTCCTTCCGTCGGTTGCCCACCAACTCGCCGAAAGCCTGAGCCCCTCGACTCCTTCTCGCGCCCCGATCTGCTCATACGTTCGTCGGTACCCCGTGTGGCTGATTCTCCACTGGTCACCGTCCAACGCGTACTCGTCTGTGTAGAAGCCCGCGCCGCTCACGGTCACGTTGAAGTCGGTGTCGATCACCACGTCGTCGAACGCCCATACGCCGCGCGCTCGTTCGGCATGGACGTCGATCTCGGGATGGTGGCAGCGGTGGCTGGTCAGCACTGTGACCCGCCCGAGGTTCCTGACGAGGAAGGCGACGATGTCGTCCCGGCCTTCAAAGGTGTAGGCCCCGCCGCCATAGGCCGCGGTGGCGTCCTCCGTGAAGCAACCCGCGATGTCATCCCAGCGCTTCTGGTCCAGACACCTCAGGTACCTGTACTTCAGCCGCTTGATGAGGTCGACCGCCTGGAGGTCCACGTCCCCACCTCTCCCTGCTCGTCGCGTGAGCCCATGGCTGCGTGCATCGTAATGCCGCCGGTGTGCAGGTAACCCGTGTCCGCTCACGCCGGTCCAACGTGCGTTGTCGCTCCGTGCATACCGGAGAGGAGCCACCGTGATCGTCGCCTTCACCTTCCCCGGCCAGGGATCGCAGACCGTCGCCGGCGGTACGCCCTGGGTGGGCTCGCCGTCTTGGGAGGTCGTCGGTCGTGCGTCCGAGTTGAGCGGTGTCGATGTCGAGCACCTGTTGTTGAAGGCCGACGGGGAGGAGCTTCGGGACACCCTGAATGCGCAGCTGTCCACCTTCGTGCTCAGCCTGGTGATGTGCGATGCCGTACGCCGGGCGGGCGTGGAGGCTGAGCACTACGCCGGGCACAGCCTCGGTGAGTACACCGCGCTGACTGCAGCCGGCGGGCTGGGGTTCGCTGACGGCGTGTGCCTCGTGACGGTGCGTGGTGAGGCGATGCGAGCGGCCTCGGCCGCCCGCGCAGGCGTCATGGTTGCGGTCATCGGACTCGACGAGGAGGCGATATCCGATGCGTGCGCAGCCGCCGGAACTGAGGTCTGGGTCGCCAACGACAACGCCCCGGGTCAGATCGTGATAGCCGGCGCGGCCGAGGCGGTCGCAGACGCTGCAGCGGCAGCACGTGAGGCCGGGGCCCGCAAGGCGATGGCGCTTCCTGTCGCGGGGGCATTCCACACTCCCTACATGGAGCCGGCACGGCCCGCGCTGGAGTCGGCCCTGACAGTCGCCCGCTTCCGGGACCCCACCGGAGCTGTCTGGGCGAACGTGGACGCATCGCCGCATGCGCGAGCGGGAGACTGGCCGGCAGTGCTCTCAGCTCAGCTGACCGCTCCAGTTCGCTGGCGGGAGACCATCGAGAACATGGCGGGCCAGGGCGTGGAGCTCCTGGTCGAGCTGGGGCCCGGCTCGGTGCTGACCGGGCTGGCGAAGCGGACCGTCGCAGAGGCCGGCCGCATATCGGTTGGTGAACCTGAGGATGTACCCCGCCTGGTGGAGCTGGTGGCGGGAGCCTGACAGGCACTCGACCACCGGTCCCCACCGACGGGATCGTCCCCCTAGGCCCAGCTCGGATAGGCCGCTCGCCTACCGAGCGACTTGGCGACTGCCGGGTTGATCACCTCGCCGTTCTCGGTGTTCACGCCCAGAGCCAGCTCCGGCTCGATCGCGATCGCGCCCGCCGGGCCGTGGACCGCCAGCTCGACGAGATAAGGCAGCGTGGCATTCGTCAACGCGTGCGTCGAGGTGTGGGGAACCGCTCCGGGGATGTTGCCCACGCAGTAGTGCACGACGTCGTGCTGTACGAAGACCGGGTCGTGGTGGGAGGTCTCCCGCGAAGTCTCCACGCAGCCGCCCTGGTCGATCGAGACATCCACCACCACCGAGCCGGGCTTCATGGCCCGGACGAGATCCTCGGTGACCACTACTGGCGCCCGACCACCCGGTACGAGCACCGCTCCGATGACGAGGTCGGCGCCGCTGACGGCACGTTCGACGGTACCCCGATTGGAGCTGAGCGTCGTGATGCGGCCGCGATGGATCTGATCGACGATGCGAAGCCTCTCGGCGCTCTTGTCCAGCAGGTTCACCTCGGCCTCCATGCCGGCGGCTATCCAGGCTGCGTTCCACCCCACGTTGCCGGCCCCGATCACGACCACCCGGCCGGGCTGAACGCCGGGAACACCGCCGAGCAGCACTCCCCTGCCTCCGTTGTGGCTCTCGAGGTAATGAGCACCCACCTGCACGGCAAGGCGACCCGCCACCTCGCTCATCGGTGCGAGCAACGGCAGCTCACCGTCGGCTCGCTGGACGGTCTCGTAACCGATCGCCGTCACCCGTCTCTCGAGGAGCACCTCGGCGAGATGCGGGTAGGCGGCCAGGTGCAGATAGGTGAAGAGGACCAGCCCCTCCCGCAGGAACTCGTACTCGTCGGCCTGCGGTTCCTTGACCTTGCAGACGAGTGCGGAGCGCTCCCACAGCTCGGCTGCAGGTACCAGGTCCGCACCCGCAGCGCGGTAGGCGTCGTCGGGGATGCTGGAGTCGATGCCGGCCCCCGTCTCGACGACAACGGAGACGCCGCGCGAGACGAGCTCTCTTGTCCCGTCCGGGGTGACGGCGACCCGATGCTCGTCGACTTTGACCTCGCGGGGAACACCGACGACCAGAGCCGCCATCGAGACCTCCTGTACTCGGTCGTTCCGGTCGGCAATCTACCCCGGTGGTCGACCTGTCGTTGCCAGGCGGACGCGGGATCGCCCTCGCGCCCCGACCCGGGCGAGCTGGTCCTTTCGCGCCATCACGGGGTCTCGGCGTTCGGCGGAACCGAGCTCGGCCCTGCTGAAACCCTTCGGGCGAGAGGTGCGCGATGTGTTGCACGGCGGTCTCGTAGGCTTCCGTGGTGGTGAACGAGGACCTGCCGAGCCAGGGCGCCGATTCGGGCGAAGGAGAAACGCCGTTGCTCGACGCGCCGGCGCCTGTCCGCCGGCGCCGGCGCTTCGCCGGGTATGCCGGTCTGGTGGTGCTGGGGGTGGCCATTTTCGTCGCGATCGCCTTCGGGGCCATCACCTTGCTCGGTGAGGGCCAGCCCGACGACCGCGACGGCACCGACACGACTACATCAGCGCCCGGCACATCCTCCACAGTCGAGGCGGCACCCGAGACCACCGAGGCGGTCTCCCAGGATCCCGGCCAGCCCGGCCAATGGGTCGTCACCGGCGTCGCCGCATCGGAAGGCCTCAACGTTCGTGCCGGCCCGGGCACCGAGGCGGAGGTGGTGGCCCAGCTCGAGCCGTTCTCGCGTGATGTCATGGGTACCGGGAAGACCCAGGATGTCGCCGGCGTGCTGTGGCAGGAGATCGAGGTCGAGGGTGGCACAGGGTGGGTCAGCTCGGAGTTCCTGGCACCCTTCACACCATGTGAGTCGCCTGCTGCCCCGGCGAGCGCCACCGAGGCCTCCCGCGCCGGCTTCGACTTCGACGGGGACGGCAAGGACGACACCCTCCTCGTCTACACGTCGGGCGACGGGTGGCACCTCCGGGCGGATCTGGCGGATGGCGGATCTGTTCACGCTCTGCTGGGCTCGGCAAGTGAGGTACCGAAGTTCACCACTGCTGCGGGATTCGACGTGACTGGCGACTACGTCGACGAGGCCGTACTCGTCGTCCACGACGGCTCGGGTGACGTCTACCGGTTCGTGCAGATGCGACACTGCGAGCTTGTTCCGCTGGAGACCAACGAAGGCGAGGAGTTCACCCTTCGCGAGGCCAGTGGCGACGTGGATTCGTACTCGGTGACCTGCGGCGGGGAGGGCGGCCAGTTCAGCATCCAGCAGATCTACAACGAGAGGCTTCCCACTGGAGGCTGGCAGGCGACGGTCACGCACTGGGCGGTGGTGGGCAACGCATTCGAGATCCAGAAGGTCGACGTCGCCGATGCCTTGCCCAACCCGGTGGAGGTTCCCGAGGGCTGCAAGGCGACCGCCTGAGAGCGACCGTCGCCCGGCCACCCTAGAATGACCGCGTGGCGTGGAGGCATCACCACTCATTGCGCTTGACGAGAGCGACCGTCGGGATTCTCGCCTGCGCCTGCCTGCTGGCGCTGTCGCTGGCGACACCTACGGTGGCTGATGGTCACCGCGCAGGCAAGGGGCAAGCCAACCCCCGGGCCGAGCTCGATGGTGCCGAGCTCGATGGTGCCGAGCTCAAGGAACGCCGCGACGATCTGCGGGTCCGCATCGAAATCCTCGAACAGCAGATCCACGGGCTCCTGTCCGAGCTCGAAGCGGATGCGAGCTCGGCACTCGCTGCCACCGACGACATGAGCCTGGCGTTGGCGGAGTTCAGCGCGGTCGCCCGCGAGGTCGATGACGCCGAAGCCCTCCGGTTGAACCTCGCGCTGCACATCTACATGTACGGTGACCCGCGTGTGGATACCGTCCTGGACGAGATCCTGGAACTCCACATCCGGGACGACGTGGCCCGCGAGCGGGCACTGTTCTCAGCGGTCGAGGAGAACGTCGCAGTCGAGCTCTCCGAGCTCGGCCAGACCGAGGTCGTGCACCGCGACGCGATCACCGACGCGCGCCGCTCGCAGGAGCAAGCCGAGCAGAGCCGCGACGAAGGCGAGGCTGAGCTCCGGGAGGCACTGCAGACCAAACGAGAGCTCGAAGCGGACCTGGCCGAGGTCGAGGGGCTTCTCGAACAGCTCGAGGGACTGGGGATCCGCTACCCGCTGACCGGCGTTCCCGCGAGTGAGGTTCCGGCACGGCCGGCAATAGCTGCCAAGATCGACAACTACGAGCGTGCAAGGCCCCAGTCAGGGCTGAACCAGGCGGACATCGTCTACGAGGAGATCGTTGAGGGCGGCATCACCCGTTTCGTGGCCCTCTACCACTCCCGTGAAGCGCCAACGGTAGGCCCCGTCAGGTCCGGGCGAACCTCCGACTTCGATCTGGTCCTGAACCTGAACTGGCCCCTGTTCGCCTCTTCGGGAGGCAACCGAAACGTCCTCTCCCAGCTCGCCGATCAGCCCATCCTCGACGTGACCGAGAACACGCGACCACAGCTCTACTGGCGAGACGACCAGCGCACGGCGCCGCACAACCTCTACACGACCACCGCAGCGCTCTGGTCACTTGATCTAGAGCCGTGGAACACGCCCCCCCAACTCTTCGCCTATCGAGACGACGAACCCCTCCCGGCCGGCGCCGAGCCGGTGAAGGCGGTCGAGCTGACGCTGGGATCGACGGCGGTCACCTACACCTGGTCGGACCTGCTACAGGGATGGTTGCGCGCAACCGACGGTGTGATCCACACCGATGCGGAGGGCCACCCGGTGGCCCCGGCCAACGTGATCGTCCAGTTCGCCGATTACGTCCCCAGTCCCGCCGACCCCCGCTCGCCTGAACTGCAGTCGATCGGCGCAGGTGAGGCCTGGGTGCTCACAGACGGCCACATCGTCCCGTCGCGCTGGACGAGGGTGGCCGGGACCGCCAGGACGACTTACCACGATGCAGCCGGTAACGAGGTCCGGCTCACCCCGGGAACCACCTGGGTCAGCTTCCCGGAGCCGGGGGGAGCCGTGTTTCGCAGATAGGAACGGTCAGCTCCCGGCCTGGTCATCGGATCCCTTGAGGAGGGTGAACTCCAGGCAGGAATCCCGCTCACCCCGCACGAAGGCGGTGGCGTCCGACGCCGCAGTGGCCACCTCCTCGGTGACGTTCGACTCGTATTCGACGACCTCGTAGCCCGCCGCGACGTACGCCGCACGGTAGGCCTCCATCCCCTCTTGATGTTGCTCCCACTGTGAGCGCTTCTCGCTCCCCGACAACTCGGCTGCGCCGGCCATGCCATCGATCACGGCGGTGAACGAGGTGTCCGCCTCCATCGAGGAGCCGTTGCCGAAGACGATCGAGTCGAGCAAGGTCACCTCTTCGCCAACAGCAAGGACGACCTCGCAGTACCGATCCTGATTGACCTCAGGGACGCCGGTCAGCCCATCCATCCCGAGCTCGCCGGCTCGAGGCGGAGATCCGCTGTCGATCAGCATCACCAGAGCGATGATCGCCAGGATCGCCAGGGCCAACCCGGCGCCGATCAGCGGCAGCGGGATCTGACGTGCCTGCCGGCTCAGATCCTCCTCCCAGTCGGGACCCCGCACCAGGCCCAGCCGGACCTCGGAGGGGTATTCGGACACCTCACCGGCGGCGGTCGTGTCCGTTCGGCTGCCATCAGGATGGATCAGGGTCGTTGATCCATCAGCGCTCTCTATGGCAGTTGTCCCGTCCAGGGCGAGCGTCCAAACCGCATCGCGGTACTTCCGCTCGATCGCCCCACCCGTGGTATGTCGGCTGGTGCTGCCGTCAGGGAAGATGATGGTGCGGTTTCCGTCGAGGTGGGTGAGGATCTCAGCTCCCGAGACGCTAACGGTTCGCACCGAGCCGCCCGGAGAAGCAGTCCTGACACCCACCGGATCCGCCGGGTTCCCATCGGCGTCGAACTCGTGGCGCGTACCGGCCGAGTCGACCTCGGTTCGCGTGCCGTCGGAGTGCAGCGTCGTCCCGCTGCCGTCGTCCCTCTCGAGGGTGGTCGTCCCGTCGATGGCGATGGTCCAGACCACACCGGGGTGGCGGCGGATCACGCGCCCGTCGGCGAACACCTCCATGGTGGAGCCATCCGGGTAGCTGGTTGTCTCCGGAGCGCTGTCCTCGGCGGGCATCTTCTCACGAGGATAGAGCGTCAGTGTTGGTCTTCTGCGGGCTTCGGCAATGCCGCGAGCCAGTCCCGAACCGCCGCGACCCCCTCGACGGTCAGCTGGTGTCCTGCATCCGTTTCTACGTAGGTGACCCTCGATCCGTGATCCCGCAAGGTCTCGGCGAGATCTCGCCCGAAGTCGACCGGTACGATGTCATCGTTTCGTCCGTGGACCACCAACACGTGGAGCAGGCCGGAGCGGCCCCAGTCCAACTCGAGCCCGTCCACCTCCGGGAAGAATCCGTTGAGGCTCACTACGCCGGCGGGAACGGGGCACGACGGCTCGAGGGCCACGGCCATGGCTACCGAGGCACCCTGCGAGAAGCCGACGATCACCGTTTCCTCGGCCTCGAGGTGACGTTCCTGACAGATGCCTTTGACCGCGGTCGCAACCAGCTCTCCAGCGGATTCGAAGCTCGTCGGGATCGGCCCCGACGGGCCGTTCTCGTACCAGGACGCCCGCCCTGTGCCATGGGGCAGCGGTGCCCGCAATCCGACCACCAGATACCGCTGCGCTGGGTCCACGAGCGGCCCGAGTGCAACCGCCTCGCACTCGCTGGAGTCGTGCCCGTGTAGCAGCACCAGGAGTCGCTTTGGGTGTCCACGGTCCTCGATGACGTACCTCATGAGCTCCACGGCGTCCTCCCTGGCCCTGATCAGGCTTGCAGCTGAGGACGCCTCCGTACCAGCAGGTTCGGCCCGACCGTGTGATCATCCGACACCGGTAGCCCCGCCGGCGGGAGAATGTGCGGTGGTGAGTGCCGACACACCTGATTCAGTGACGACCGCGAGGAGCAGCGAGATCGGTGACGTGGTCCCTCTCGTCGAGGAGCACGCGGAAGCCATCTACCGCGTTGCCGTGTCGATAGTGAGGGATCCGCACCTGGCCGAGGACGTCGTGCAGGAGACCGTGATCAAGGCATGGGAGGCACTCCCCCGGTTCCGGGGCGAGAGCTCGCTGAGGGCGTGGGTCCTCCGTATCGCACACAACACCAGCATCTCGGCCCTGAGGCGACGCCGCGACGAGTACATGGCACCCGACATGATGCCGGAGCAGATCGCCGCCGAGGGCGTCGAAGCCAGGGTCGAGGGCAGGGAGGAGCTGGCTCGCCTGCGAGGGGCGCTGGACGCGCTCGACGACCTCTCCCGCAGCATGGTCGTGCTCCGCGAGCTGGAAGGGCTGAGCTATCAGGAGATCTCCGAGATGCTCGCCGTTCCCCTCCCGACGGTCAAGACCCGGCTGCTTCGGGCTCGCCGAGCTCTCCAAGAGGCGCTCCGGCAAGAGAGAGGAGGAGAGAGATGACCCAGACGCCTGCCGAGCCCGACCCGACCGAGGAACCGGAGCTGGACCCGCAGGAGATCGATGCGGCTCTCGCCGAGCCCGCCGATGACGTCCGCGCCGGGCTGGCGGTTCTGCTGGCGCCTCCTGATGGGATGGCCGAGCGAGCCACGGCAGAGCTGAAGGAGCGGCTGCTGGAGAAGAGGACGATTGCTGCCGCGTTCGACCTGTTGGTGCTCGGAGTGCGTACGGGACGGCTGCTCATCTCACCCGATCCGCCAACGGCAGACGGCGACGATGCATGATCTCAACCAGGGCCCATGGTGCCGCCACGGGCCCGCTGAGCCTCTGCGAGGGGGTTAGTCGTGGACAACCGTTGGATCTGGGCCGGAGTCGCGGTCGGTGTGGGCTTGTTGCTGGGCGCGATTGCAGGTCGGATCGTTCGCAATGCGCTGAACAAGGAGGGCCGCCCTCCGGAGGTCAGGGAGATCGCCAAGCCGGTCGGCGTGTTCCTCTTCTGGAGTGGCACAGCCACTGGCATCGTGCTGGCGGTGGCAATCAGCAGCCCCGAGACGCTGCGACCGGTTCCCACTCAGATCCTGTCGTACCTGCCCAACCTGTTGGTCGCCGGCTTGTTGCTGATCGCCGGTTACGCGCTCGCCGTCGGACTGGCTACCGCGGTCGGCCAAGCCGTCTACCGCGCCAGCGGCGTGCGCCAGCGCGGGCTCGAGAGGGCGCTGCGCCTGTCGATCATGGCTGCTGCGGTGATCCTGTCTCTCGGCCAACTCGGCGTCGACACCACCATCCTGCTCATCATCGTCGTAGCCGCCGTAGCGTCTCCTGCCATCGCAGCAGGCCTGCTCGCTGGTCTGGGTGGCAGGGGGGTTGCCGCCAACCTCGCTGCCGGCAGATCGCTCCGCCACCAGCTGCGCGCGGGCCAGTACCTCACCGTGGGTGGGACCAGCGGCCGCATCGTCGAGATCCACCCGGTGACGATCGAGTTGCAAACCGCCGAAGCCGGGAGGGTTCACATCCCCCACACCCGCCTGCTGGCGAGCGAGTTCACGCTGGAGGACAGCGCCTGAGACAGCTGGAGAAGGCAACCAGCATCATGTCATGGAGGGAGGAACCTCGCGACTTTCCGACCTCCTGTTGCGTCCTAACACTGGAACGCACGAAACATGCGTTAAGGCAGAATACGGGAGACGCACTCCCGATCCCATCTCTGGTGCACGAAGTTCCACTAAACCATCCCGAGTGCGACAGCCGCCCCGCCGTCTCTCCCACGGCGGGGCGGAGCTCGTTTTGAGCCTGTTGGTCCACGGCATGAGCTGCTCGTGCGAACGGCTGAATGATCGGGTCTTCAGCCGAGCTCTTCGATGAGCTCCAGGCACTCGGGGTTCTCGAGGCTCGACACGTCCCCGGGGTCTTCCCCGGTGGCCCGCGCGCGCACTGCTCTTCGAACGATCTTGGCCGACCTCGTCCGGGGGAGGTCCTCGACGAGCAGCACCGAATGCGGACGAAACGCCTTGCCGAACTCCGCCACCACCGCGTCAGCCACAGCCTGGGCCAGAGTCCCACGCTCGGCCCCCGGCCGCGGCACGCAGTAGATGGCCAGCACCTCCCCCTTCACCTCGTGAGGAATCCCGACGGCCGCCGCCATCACGATGTCAGGGTGGCCCACGGCCACCGATTCCACCTCGGCGGGCCCGAGGCGCTTGCCCGCCACGTTGAGCGTGTCGTCGGAGCGGCCGTGGAGGAACCAGAAGCCCTCCTCGTCGATCGACGCCCAGTCCCCGTGTACCCAGACACCGGGGTACCGGCTCCAGTACGTCTCCAGGTAGCGAGCCGGGTCCCCCCACACGCCTCGCGTCATACCCGGCCATGGCTTGGTGCACACCAGCTCACCGACCTGCCCGCGAACCGGCTGACCTCCGGAGTCGAACACGTCGACCGCCATGCCGAGTGAGGGGCCACCCAGCGAAACCGGCTTCAACCCTTGCAGCAAGTTGACCGAGAGAAAGCACGCGCCTACCTCTGTGCCGCCCGAGAGGTTCACTATCGGAACCCTGCGGGCGCCGACGCGGTCGAACAGCCACCACCACGGGTCGGGATTCCACGGCTCCCCGGTCGATCCGAAGCACCGCAGAGAAGGGAGCCGTTGGCCCGCGAGGTAGGCGTCACCCCGCGCTTGCAGCGCTCTCACGAGGGTCGGCGAGACACCCAGCTGGGTGACCGCGTGCCGCTCCACGATCTCCCACAGCCTGCCAGGGTCGGGATGATCAGGTGCCCCGTCGTAGACCACGATGCCTGCCCCGTTGGCCAGGCCCCCCACCACCATCCACGGTCCCATTATCCAACCCATGTCGGTCACCCACATGAGCCGGTCGCCCGGCCTGACATCGGTCTGGAAAGCTGCCTCCTGCGCCAGTTTGACCGTGAGCCCGCCGTGAACATGGACGACACCCTTCGGGCGCCCCGTGGTCCCCGAGGTGTACGCGAGCAGGACAGGCTCCTCCGCCCCGGTGGGCTCGGGGGGAACCGGCCTGGCGTTGGCGATCTCTCGGTCCCACCAGACGTCCCGCCCCGCCCTGAGAACCGGTTGGGCTCCGTCGTCATTGGCGACGACGACCATGGTCTTCACGGTCCCGGCCATCTCGGCGGCCTCGTCGGCCACCGCCTTCATGTCCACCAAGCGACCGCGCCGCCGGAAGCCGTCGGCGGTCACCAGCAATCGGGCTTCGGCATCGATCAGGCGGGAAGCGACGGCATGCGCACCGTACCCCGAGAAGATCGGGACGTATATGGCGCCGATGCGGGCTATCGCGAGCATCGCGACCACCGCCTCGACCCCCATCGGCAGGAACACACCGATCGTGTCGCCTCGGGCCACCCCGAGGGAGCTCAACATCCCGCCGGCTCGTGCAACCTCGTCGCGCAGCTCGAGGTACGAGAGGCTGGAGACCGAGCCGCTCTCGGACTCCGCCACGACGGCTGGCTGTGACGGTCGCGCCTCAGCCCAGCGGTCCACGCAGACGGCGCTGAGATTGATCATCCCGTCATCGAACCAGCGGCACCACTCCGGCCCCGCAGAGTCATCGAGGACTCTTGTGTACGGCGTCATGAAGGGAATGCCCAGGAATCGCACAACGGCATCCCAGAACCACTCCGGCTCCTCGATGGAGCGTTTCACCAGCGCCTCGTAGGAGGAGACGCCGACCTCGTTCATGAAGCGGCTGGTGATCGTCTCAGCCGCATCGGGTGGCGCTGCCCGCCACACAACTCCCGTCTCGTTGCTCACGGGCATTCCTCTCGGGGCGGAGCGAGGATCTCGTGCAAGATCTCGCGACGCACAACCTAGCTCCTGACGAGAGACACGGCGGCGTGGACCGTCCATGCCAGGGGTCCGGAAGGTCCACAGCTCCCTGACCGTGAGCTGCCACTACGCGTCGTCCACTCAGGACTACTCTCGTCTCGTGGCCGTGACGCCCTCGATCCCGGGAGTGCCTGGCGAATGGAGCGAGAAGTTTCAGCGGCGGCCCCGCGGGGCCGACCACGGGATCCGTCGATTGACCCTGCCGTTCTGGCCGCCGTCCGCCAGGAGCTGACCGACAAGGGCTACCACCGCATGTCTGTAGCCGAGATCGCTCGCTACGCGGGCGTCACCAAGCCGACGATCTACCGGCGCTGGCCGACCAAGAAGGACCTGGTGATTGCAGCGATCGAATCCTCTCCCGAACCCGAGCCCCCTCCCCTGTGTGGGGACACACGCCGAGACCTCGTCACTGTCATGCGCAACTTCCGCACGACACCGCCTCCCAACCTGGGGCTCCTGTTCGCGGTGACGGCTGAGCGAAAGAACCTGCCTGAGCTCCTCGAGGTCTTCGGCAGGCGGGCCGAGAACCGCCGGGGCTGGGTGCGGTCGATCCTCGAACGGGCGCGCGAGCGAGGTGAGATCCGGACCGATGTCGACCTCGAGCCGGTGGCGTCGATGATGATGGCCTCGGTTTTCGCCGGCTACGTCGGGTGGGAGGAGATGGGTCCTGGGTGGGAGAACGACCTCGTCAGTACGGTGCTCGACGGACTTCTCCCCCGCCGGCGAGCGTGATACCCAGGTGAGCAGCCCCGAGGCGACCAGGTGTGGCACCCAGCCGGGGGTCGTGTGAACAACACCCCCCATTGGCTGTTCACACGACCCTCCGGGTTCTCCGGACCGGCGCCCTGTCGTGGCCGTCGCCGCCACCGGTCGCCGTGATCGGAGTTCGATGTCGTCGCCCCGACGATACACCTGTCCGTGACGGTTGTCACCAGGCGGTGGTCCCGGCGAGCCGTCACCTCTCGTAGAGGCCGCTGAGCGTGGCCTCCTCGAGGATGTGGCCCTCCATGGCCGATCGGAGTTCCTCGGCGCTGGCCCCGGGCCCGAGGGAGGCTTCCTCGTCGAGGGCGTAGAGGGTGAAGACGTAGCGGTGCTCGCCGTCACCGGGTGGAGGGCACGGACCCAGGTACCCCGTGGATCCAGCGCTGTTGGTGCCGTAGACGAAGCCGTCGGCTTCCTGTTCTTCGATCAGCTCGAGCATCGACGGCGCAAGCCCGTAGGCGACCCAGTGGACGAACGGCGGCTCCGGTGCGTCGGGGTCGTCCATGACCAACGCCAACTCGGCCGCGTCCTCCGGTACTCCACTCCACAGCAGCTGTGGTGAGATGTCATCGCCGTCGCAGCCGTATCTTGCTGGGATCGCTTCGCCCTCGCCGAAGGCGGCGCTCGTCAGCACCAGACCCTGGTCTTCTTCGGGTGCCGAGGTGTCGGCCGATTCCGTCGGCTCGGTTGTGGTGGTGGCGTCATCCGGATCGGAGTCGCCGGAGCTGCAAGCACCCAGGAGGGCCACAGCGACGAGGAACGGGATCAGCAGTCGCAGCTTCACGGCGGCGAGTCTAAGGGACCGAGCCGACAGGCGAGGACCCAATGTGACAGCACCCGGGCGTGACGAAGCTCTCGGCGCGAGCAGCTCGACCTGTCCGTTCCTGTTCCAGGCGTTTGATCGACCAAGGCTTGCTCCTCGGGTGCAGCGTCACATGCTCGACGGGCGGGGTCTCGTGCCGCACAGCACACCGGCTGGTTTCTGGCGCCGAACACGGGTTCGTCTTCGAGGATGTTCGCGGCCGACGGGTCGGCGTGCGGGAGCACCTACACTGCAACCCGTTCGCTCGATGTCGGGCTTGCCGGTCTCGAGATCCGAGCGCCACGAGCTCCCAGCGAGCGGATAGCCCACGAGGAGACGGACCTGCACGAATGAACGCTGCGGCCGGGCCCGAGGCCACCCACCCCGACCTTCGGGCGAGGCGTGAAGAGCTCGTTCGTCGCCACTTCGAGGCGCAGAACCAGCTGGACCTCGAAGCGGCGCTGGACACGCTCGATGAGCCGCGCTTGGAGCTGATCGGCACGAATCGGGTCTTCGTCGGGCGCGACGAGGTGGCTCAGTACTTCAGGGAGAGCCGTCACGTGTTCCCCGACCAGCAGCGCGAGCTGATCGCCTTGCACCACGGTGACGACGCGATAGTCGTGGAGTTCTGGTTCAGCGGAACGATGCTGGGGGAACTGCCCGGGATACACCCGACCGGTCGGCGGTTCCGGGCCCGGCTCTGCGCCATCTGTGAGTTCGAGCAAGTCCGCCTCACCTGCGTACGGATCTACTTCGACGCGGGGACGATCGCCCGGCAGCTCGCCTGAGCGGTCCCGGTACGCCGTCGCCCACCGGCGTGTCTTCGCCGCTGGGGTCGAGCGGTGCTACCGTCGTCGCAAACCGACAAGCCGAACACCCCCGGCGGGAGAGACCCACGGCCAGTCGTGGGCGCCGAAGGAGCAACCAGCCCGGAATCTCTCAGGCATCCGTACCGCCGGGGCGAGGCAACTCTGGAAAGCAGCCACGGGTGTGGCTCACCGAAGGTGCAAGCCGTTGCGACGGCGAAGCTCTCAGGTACCGCGACAGAGGGGGCAAGCCCCAGACCTCTCCCGTCGCAACGGAGGATGACCAATGGCCTCGATGCCGAGTCTGCCTGAGCTCGACGAAGTCGAATTCGTCGACCGTCACGTTGGGCCCGACGATACCGAGATCCGCGAGATGCTTGCCGTGCTGGGGTTCAGCTCCCTCGACGAGTTGCTCGATCGGGCAGTACCCGCCTCGATTCGCACAACAGGGACCCTCGCCCTCGGACCTGCCCTCAGCGAGGTCGAGGTGCTCGACCGGCTCAGGGAGAAAGCGGCCAAGAACCGCGTGCTCACCTCCCTCATCGGCATGGGTTACTACGGGACGGTGACGCCGGCGGTGATCCTGCGAAACGTCCTGGAGAACCCTGGTTGGTACACCGCCTACACGCCATATCAGCCCGAGATCTCCCAAGGACGGTTGGAGGCGCTGCTCAACTTCCAGACCATGGTCTGCGACCTCACGGGTATGGAGATCGCCAACGCCTCCCTCCTCGACGAGGGAACGGCGGCCGCCGAGGCGATGACGATGGCCCGCCGGCTGAGCCGCGCCGAGAGCGAGGTCTTCTTCGTCGACTCCGACTGCCATCCTCAGACGATCGAGGTGGTGAGGACCCGCGCTGAGCCGTTGGGCATCGAGGTGCTCGTCGGCAGTCCTGCCACCGACCTCGAAGGACGAAGCTGCTACGGGGCGTTGCTCCAGTACCCGGGAACCAGCGGCAACATACCTGAGCTCGCTCCCGTCGTTCAGCGGGTCCAGGCCCAGGGTGGACTGCTCACCGTTGCCGCCGACCTTCTGGCTCTCACGCTCCTGGAATCCCCGGGCCACCTCGGCGCCGACATCGTGGTCGGCACCTCGCAGCGTTTCGGGGTCCCTTTGGCGTTCGGTGGGCCTCACGCGGCGTTCCTGGCCACCCGCGAGGAGTATCGTCGATCCCTGCCGGGCCGCCTCGTCGGGGTGTCGGTCGATGCTGCCGGCCGACGAGCCCTGCGCTTGGCTCTCCAGACCAGGGAACAGCACATACGTCGGGAGCGGGCCACCAGCAACATCTGCACCGCACAGGTGCTGTTGGCGGTAGTCGCCGCCATGTATGCCGTCTACCACGGGCCTGACGGTCTTCGGGGGATTGCCGAGCGTGTTCAGCGCCACACCGCCACAGTGGCCCGGGCGCTGAGAGACGCCGGCGTCGACGTTGTCAACGAGACCTTCTTCGACACCCTGACGGTACGAGTGCCCGGCACCGCTCGAGCTGTGCTGCACCGAGCAGTCGAGCGCGGTATGAACCTGCGCCTGCTCGATGCCGACACGCTCGCCTTCTCCTTCGACGAGACGACCAGCGGCGAACTGGTCAGGGATCTCCTCGAGCTCTTCTCGGCCGACATCCGTCCCGCAGGGGAAGGTGGCATGGCTCCCAGCGGGCTACCGACCGACCTCTTGCGGCGAACGCCCTATCTCACGAATCCCGTGTTCAACCTCTACCACTCCGAGACCGAGATGCTGCGATACCTACGTCGCCTGTCGGACCTCGACATCGCACTCGATCGCTCGATGATCCCGCTCGGCTCCTGCACCATGAAGCTGAACGCCACCGCCGAGATGGCGGCCATCACCTGGCCGGAGTTCGCGGCGATTCACCCGTTCGCTCCCCTCGACCAGGCCCAGGGCTACCTGGAGTTGATCGCCGAACTGCAGGCTGCCCTGGCAGAGATCACCGGGTATCACGCCGTGTCGCTCCAACCGAATGCCGGGTCCCAGGGGGAGCTGGCCGGTCTGCTGGCCATCCGTCGCTACTACGAGGTCTCCGGCGAAGGGGGACGAGACATCTGCCTGATCCCGGCGTCCGCCCATGGCACCAACGCGGCCAGTGCGGCGATGGCCGGGATGAAGGTCGTCGTCGTCGCGTGTGACGACGACGGTAACGTCGACCTCGCCGACTTGGCAGCGAAGATCGACCAGCACAAGAGCGAACTGGCGGTGCTCATGGTCACGTACCCCTCGACCCACGGGGTTTTCGAGGAATCCATTCGCGAGATCTGCGACCTCGTTCACGCCAACGGCGCACAGGTCTACCTCGACGGCGCCAACCTGAATGCGCTTGTCGGGGTTGCCGGCCCTGCCCGGTTCGGGAGCGACGTTTCCCACCTCAACCTCCACAAGACCTTTGCCATCCCGCACGGCGGAGGCGGTCCCGGTGTCGGCCCCGTCGCCGCCCGTGAGCACCTCGCCCCCTTCTTGCCCAACCACGGTCTGACCCCGGAAGCCGGCCCGGCTACCGGCGTCGGTCCGATCTCGGCGGCCCCGTGGGGCTCAGCGGGTGTCCTGCCCATCTCTTGGGCCTACCTGAAGCTCATGGGTGCCGAGGGCCTGCTCCGAGCGACCAAGGTTGCCATCCTCAACGCGAACTACGTCGCCGCGCGGCTCAGCTCGTACTTCCCGGTGCTCTACACCGGGTGCAACGGACTCGTGGCCCACGAGTGCATCATCGACGTCCGTCCCGCCGAGAAGCGCGCCAAGATCAGTGTGGAAGACGTAGCCAAGCGTCTCATCGACTACGGCTTCCATGCACCGACCATGTCGTTCCCGGTGGCGGGCACGTTGATGATCGAACCCACCGAATCCGAGGGCAAGCGGGAGCTCGACCGCTTCTGTGAGGCGATGGTGGCCATACACGCCGAGATCGAGGCCGTCGCCACTGGCGACTTGGACCCCTCGGACAACCCCTTGAAGCACGCGCCTCACACGGCAGAGGACGTCACGGCCGATGAATGGCCCCACGCATACGCGCGCGAGCAGGCGGCGTTTCCTCTGTCCACCCTGCGGGGCCGCAAGTATTGGCCCCCCGTGAGCCGGATCGACGGAGCCTACGGCGATCGCAATCTCGTGTGCGCGTGCCTCCCGGTGGAGGTCCTCAGCGCCGTTTGACGAAGGGCAGTTCCACCACCTGGCCATCCAGCAGCAGTCCGCGTGCGTCGATCTCCACCCGGTCACCCGTCGCCACACCGGGTTCGAGAAACGCCAGGGCTATTCCGTGTCCCAGCGTCGGTGAGTAGTTGCCGCTGCTCACGGTGCCGACTCTCGTGTGGTTCTCGAGCACGTCCTGGCCGGCTCGTGGGGGCCTACGTCCCTGCACTGCTATCCCCTTCAGGACCGGGTCGACCCCCCGGCTCTGCTGGCGCTCCAGTGCCTCGCGCCCGGTGAAGTCACCTTTGTCCCAGCTGATCACCCAACCCAGCCGGGCATTCAACGGTGTGATCCCAGGCCCGAGCTCGTGGCCGTGGAGTGGCAGCCCCGCTTCGAGCCGCAGGGTATCCCTCGCACCCAGGCCGGCCGGCTCGACACCGGCCTCGAGCACTGCTTCCCAGAACCGACCTGCCACCGTGGACGGGACCGCGCACTCGACGCCGTCCTCGCCCGTGTAGCCGGTGCCGGCCGCGGTGCAGGGCACCCCATCGAACTCGAACGAGGCGACCTGGAACCTGCCCACGCTCGCCGCGGCCGCTGTGACCGGCTCGAGCCTTTCCCGAGCCCGGGGTCCTTGGATCGCCAACACCGCCCGCTGGTCGGTGATGTCGACCGCACTTGTCGGACCGGCTGTCCCCGTCCCCTGCAAGGCCGTCACCACCCGTTGGGTGTTGGAGGCGTTGGGCATGATGTGGAACAACTCGGGTTGGAGCCACCAGATGATGATGTCGTCGAGCACCGATCCGTCAAGGTCGAGCAGGTGGGTGTATTGAGCCCGGCCAGGTTCGATCCGCTGCAAATCGTTGGTCAGGGCACGCTGCAACGCTTCGAGAGCACCGGCTCCCGAGACCCGGACCGTCCCCAGGTGGCTGACGTCGAATACGGCCGCATCCGTCCTACAGGCGCGATGCTCAGCGAGCGTCCCACCCGGGTAGCTGAGGGGCATCTCCCAGCCACCGAAGGGAACCATCTTGGCAGCGAGGCGGCGATGGGCTGCATCAAGGGGAGAGTGGCGAAACGGCACGGTCCCAGACGCTACCCGAACCAGATCGTGTGACCGACCGGCAGGCTCAGCCGCTCGAGGCCGGTGAACCGACCCCCAGCTCTGCTGGCATCCCGGCCTGCTCGCTCCGCGGGCGAAGCTCGAGGATCTTGGCGTCGATCTGCTCTTTCACTCCCGCCAGAGGCAACACGTTCAGCACGCCCTGGCCCTTTTGGAGGAGATCGATGAGCTCCTCGCCTGACTTGACGACGACCGAGGACGACCCGTTGATGACCAGGTTGGCGGTCGTGACATCCTCGCCCAGGTGCTCGCGCATGTAGGTGAAGGCGTCACGAATCGACTCGAGCCTGATGCCGGCGTCGAGGAGGCTCTTGATCACCTTCAGCTCCAGCAGGTCGCGGTAGCTGTAGCGGCGACGGCTCCCGCTGCCATGGGCGTCGGCGAGTGAGGGCCGCACGAGGTCGGTTCGTGCCCAGTAGTCCAGTTGCCGGTAGGTGATACCGACGATCTCGGCGGTCTTTCGCCCGCTGAAGCCCACATCTTCGGGTTGGTTGCTCACCATCTTCACCTCGGTTCGCTCCGGTGTCCCGGGCCCCAGCCGGTCTGGAGTCACATGGGCGGAATTACGCGCCTGTGACACCGTGAGAGTAGGGCCGCAGGTGGCGTCCAGTCAATGACCGGGCCCGGCGCTCAAGAGGCGAAGTCGTCGGGGTTCACGTTGTCGATGAAGTGGCGGAACTCCTCGACGACTTCCTCGGTATCGGGAGTCTCGTCCTCGGCGCCGTCCTCGTCGACGTAACCGGCTTGGTCCAAGACGTCCTCCTCGGCGTAGATGGGACAGCCCACCCTGACGGCAAGCGCCACAGCGTCGGAGGGCCGGCTGGAGACCTTGTAGGTCTCGCCGAATCCGGTGAGATGGATCTCCGCGAAGAACGTCGTGTCTCGCAGCTCGGTCACGACTATCCGGTCGACCCTGACGCTCAGCTCGTCCAGGAGCTGCTTCATGAGGTCATGGGTCAGCGGCCGTGGTGTCTCCACGTCTTCGAGCGCGAAGGCTATGGCGGTGGCCTCCGGGCCACCGATGAAGATCGGCAGCAGGCGCTGCTCCCCGTCCTGTTCCCTGAGCAGGACGATCGGTGTGTTGCTGGGCAGCTCTACCCTTACCCCTACCAGCTCCATCTCGACCATCGCCGTTGACGATACCTCGTTATCGCCGGAGCCGGGTCCTGGTGGCCATTTGGCGACTGATCAGGGCACCCGGTGACTGTTCACAGATGTCCCCTGAGCGCCTGCCGTAGCAATGCCGCCCGCATCCTCTCCCCGAGAGAAGCCAGCTCGGTCATGGTTTCGGTCGCCCGTTCGCGGGAGGCGGGATTTCGCTGCTTCAGCAGGTGCATCACGAGCTGCTCGATGAGGTTCGCCTCCCGTTCCGCCGCGACCTTGTACATGCGCAGGTGGCGGGCCTCGACGCCGTGGCCGGCGAAGTCCGCCGCCAGCTGAGCGATCACTACCGCCTCTTCGTCATAGAACAACGAGGACCCCACCTTGCCGCCCACGATCAACCCGTAGCGCTCGAGCTCGTCCAGTGCGGCCTCGTCCAACCCCGTCGCCTCGAGCAGCTCCTCACGGCCGAGGGTGAGTGCCGTGACACCTGATTGCAGTGCCCCTGTGTCCCGCCGCCTGGGTGCTGCTCTGCCGGCAGTTCCGGCCTTCCTTTCCGGAGGACCTTCCTGCAACGCCGCGACACGTGCCGCGCTCTGCGCCGCCTCCTGGTCGGACCCCTTCTCGTCGTCGGCCCTGAGCGAACGCGCAGCACCGCCGTTGTCGTGATCACGCGAGAAGTCGACACCTTGATCGAGCTCGTTCTTGATGACCTTCAACGGGAGGAAGCTCTCCCTTTGCTGGCGAAGTATCCAGCGGAGGCGCCGGATGTCGCCCTCGTAGAACTTCCTGTACCCCGATGGCGTGCGCTCGGGGTCGATCAGGCCCTGACTCTCGAGGAACCTGATCTTGGAGATCGTGACGTCGGGGAAGTCGTCCTGGAGGAGACTGAGCACCTCGCCGATGGACAGGTGAGTTCTCGACTCAGGCATTTCCCGGCTCCGGTCCGCGGACGAACACCAACTTGAACTTGCCGATCTGGAGCTCGTCACCGTCGGAGAGTGCCCGGTCCTCGTCGATTCGCTCCCGGTTCACGTAGGTGCCGTTCAAAGAGCCCGCGTCACGAGCGACGTAGCTGCTTCCCACCCTGAGAAGCTCTGCGTGCCTGCGTGAGACGGTGATGTCATCGAGGAAGATGTCGCTGCCGGGGTGGCGGCCTGCTGTAGTGATCTCGTCGCTCAGAGCGAACTTCGAGCCGGCCTTCGGGCCTCGCTTGACGACGAGCATCCCGACGCCGGGCTCGGCGGCCTGCTGCGCGGAGCGGACCACCTCGTCGGTGACCTCGGGCTCGTCGCCCGCCGAGACGGCTGAAAGAGATGCGGTGTGCTCATCATCGGCGTCGAGCGGGGCGCCGCACGAGGAGCAGTAGTTGGCATCCGCCGGGTTGGCGTGCCCGCATTCGCCACATGTCACGTCAGCCACGGCATTGACTCCTCAGCCGCTGGTCAGCTCCCGGTAGGCTTCCGCATCGAGCAGGTCGTCGAGCTGGGAAGCGTTCTCGAGTTGGATGACGGCAATCCAGCCCTCGCCGTAGGGATCTTCGTTCAACCGCTCCGGCGAGTCGGCCAATTCGCTGTTCACCTCGGTGATCGTTCCCGAGACGGGAGCGTAGATGTCAGAGACCGATTTCGTTGATTCGACTTCGCTGAAGGTCTCACGCTTCTCGACCCGTGAACCGAGCTCCGGTACCTGGACGTAGACGATGTCGCCGAGAGCGTCTTGGGCGTAGTCGGTGATTCCGACCCGAACCCGACCGTCTTCGAGCTTGGCCCACTCGTGATCGGCGGAATAGCGGAGGTCGTCGGGAACGTTCATGCCCATCGAAGCTACAAGATCATGGGAGCCCACCGAGCCCTGAGGGACCTGACCGGGCCCGGAGCCGGTCCTCAGCCCACCATCTGACGGATCTGAGCGCTGTAATCCCGGCAAAGCCGCTGGGCGGCCTCCCGGCTCTCGCTCTCGGCCCAGAGGTGGGTGAACGGTCCCTCGGGGTCCGGCAGGATGAGCACCCAGCCCCGATCGTGGAACACCTTCAAGCCGTCGACCAGCAGCGTCTGACGGGCTTTGCTCGACTCCAAGAGCTCGCGCATGACCCCGCCCTTTTGTTCCCACGGCGTTGCGACCGTGTCCTCCACGAGGTTGAGCTCGGGAAGGCCCTCGACCACCGATGACAGGCTCCTGCCGGTTAGCGCCAGCCGCTCCATCAGCAGCACGAGTGCGGCTGCCGCGTCGAAAGCCGGCAGGAAGGCGGGCACGATGAAGCCCCCGCAACCATCGGCCACCAAGATGGCGTCGGGTTCCTTTGCGCGGTCCATGAGGGCGGGTGCAGAGACCTTCGTCCACACGATCCGTCCGCCATGGGATCGTACGACGTCTTCCACCGCGCCGGTCACGTTGACGGGCAGCCCGACGAAGCTCTCTGCGAGTCGCTCTGCCAGGACCTCCAGCATTGCCAGCAGCGCCTCGGCATGGGACAGCACACGCCCGGTGTCATCGATGACGGTGAGCCGCTCCCCGTCCACGCCGAGCACCGCACCCAGATCCGCTGAGGAGGCGACCACCAGCGCCGCCACCTCGCGCGCCCGCGTCTCATGGTCGCGGGCATGCGCGCCCCTCGTGGACGAGAACGGGTTCACCGCGAGCACCTCCGCTCCCACCTTGGCGAGGACGTTCGGCATCACATGAGAGGTCGACCCACACGAGTAGTCCAGGACAACCTTGAAGCCGGCACCACCGACGGACGCCAGGTCGATCGTGTGTTCGAGAGCCACGGCGTAGTGCTCGAGCGCCAGTGGCGGCAGACCGATCTCTCCGATCTCTCCGGGCAGCACCCGCCGAAAGTCACCGCGGGTGAACAACCGCTCCACCTTGCGGCGTCGTTCTTCGGGGATGTCGGCTCCGGAACCGTCGAAGAAACGAATCTCGACCGAGTCGGGGTCGTCCTCGAGCAGACCGACCGTCACCCCCGCTGAGACCAACGGCCTGCGACACACGAAGCGTGTCACCGGCACCGATGCCGCCTCGAGATCCAACACGTCGACCCCGCAGGCGTTGAATCCCGCCATCATCGCCCGTTTGAGCATGCGCGCCGACCTGCTCGAGTCGCGGGAAGCGACAACGACATCCTGCTTCTTGACCGTTGTCGCGAACGCCATCGCCACCTTGGCTGCAAACTCCGGTGTCATGTCCACGTTCGCCAGCCCCGATACCCCGTTGCGTCCGAACAGGCTCCGTGCTCCCCGCGATTCCCAGATGATGGAGTTGTTGACGACCGCGCCTGACTCGACCGACTTCAGTGGGTAGACCTTCACATCGGCACCGATGACCGCGTGCTCTCCGACGAAGCAGTCGTCGCCCAGTACAACTCCTTCCTCACACCTGACAGACGTGCGGATATCACATCGACGACCGACAACGGTCCCGCGTAGCTTGACGGCTTCGCCGAGGTAGGCGTTGTCATGAACGACGCTGCGCTCGAGGTCGCAGTCCTTGTGCAGCCGAACGCTCGCGCCGATCACCGCGTATTCACCGAGCACCGCACCGGCTTCCACCGACGCGTTCTCGCCCACGACTGCCGGACCGACGACGCGCGCGTCGTGATCGATTCCAGCACCCTCACCCACCCACACGCCTTGTGAGACCTGGAAGCCAGGTATCTGTGCGCTGACCCTCCCGTCCAGGAGGTCCTTGTGTGCCCGCAGGTAGGAAGCGACCGTCCCCACGTCCTCCCAGTAGCCCTCGGTCAGGCATCCGAACACCCCTCCTCGGTCTATCAGGGAGGGAAACACCTCACCGCTGAAGTCGACCGGCCGATCCGGTTCGATGTGGTCGAAGATCTCCGGCTCGAGGACGAACACCCCCGTGTTCACAGTGTCGCTGAAGACCTGGCCCCAAGAGGGCTTCTCGAGGAACCGCTCGACAGAGCCGTCCTCACGGGTGATGACCATCCCGAACTCGAGGGGATTGTCCACTGACACCAGTGCCATCGTCGCCAGGGCGGGCCTCTCCCGGTGGAACTCGACCAGCTTTGTCAAGTCGATGTCGGTCACGACATCACCGGAGATCACGAGAAAGGTGTCCTCCAGCTCGCGCCTCGCGTGACGAACCGAGCCCGCCGTTCCCAGGGGAGCTTCCTCGGTGGAATACGTCATCCGCACGTCGTGCTCGCGACCGTCACCGAAGTAGCTGCTGATGCTGTCAGGCAGGTACGAGAGAGTCACGACGATGTCGTCGAACCCGTTGTCCCGCAACAGCGTCACGACGTGCTCCATCATGGGACGGTTCACGAGTGGCAGCATCGGCTTGGGCAGATTCGACGTGAGAGGACGAAGACGTGTGCCCTCTCCTCCGGCCATGATGACTGCCTTCATGAGCCCCCCAGACGTCGAGTTCGCGGGATTCGTCGCGGCGGGCGTGCGCTCTCTCAGCGAGACGCTACCGCCGAGGGCGACGCTTGCGCTTGTCGCAAGCGTCCTCGGCTCGGTCGGGAAGCCAGTGGGCATGGCGGGCGCGGCTGCACGCTGCCGCCGGAGTGATCAGCTCGACCTGTCCGCTCCGTCGGGGGTCCTACCTTCACGTAGCGCTCGGAGCCCGATGGGGATGTAATAGGCACCGGCCACGTACGCCAGAGCCAGACCCGGCACGCCGAACAGGAAGGCGCCGCCCAGAGCGACGGCGTGCAAGGCTTCACTGGTCGACGGGTCGGCCGAGAACAGGAACATCGGGTAGGCGAACATCAGCCCGAACGTCCCCGCCTTCCCCCACCACGTGACGTCGATCCGCTTGGCCCCGAGCAGCGTGAGCACGACCATCCACGACGAGATGAGGATCTCCCGTACGAGGGTCGACAAGCCGAACCACAACGGTACCGAGCCGTCGAGCATGATCGCGGTGACAGCAGTAAGCAGCAGTAGGCGGTCCACGGTCGGGTCGAACATCTTCCCGAACTCCGACACCTGATCGAAACGCCTGGCGATCTGGCCGTCGATCCAATCCGTGGCACCCAGCAGTCCCAGGAGGATCGCGGCGCCGGCGCGCTCACCGAGGCCGAACAGCAGGTACACGAATAGAGGGATGCACAGCAGCCGCACCAGCGTGATGAGGTTCGGCACCGTCAAGAGCCGTCGCCGGCCAGGGCTGTCTGCTCCGAGGTCGATCATGCGGTGCGCTCCCTCGGCGGCACCCGCTTGGTCGGTCATGGCAATAGCCTAGGATCACATCATGACCGAGACCCCGACCGTGTTCACCCGCATCATCCGCGGTGAGCTCCCGGGCCGGTTCGTGTGGCGAGACGACTCGGCAGTGGCCTTCTTGTCCATCAACCCGCTGCAACCCGGTCACACCTTGGTCGTGCCTATCGCAGAGATCGATCATTGGATCGACCTCCCTGCCGGTCTGTGGGCCCACCTGAGTGAGGTGTCTCGTTCCATCGCCGTGACGCTGGCCGAGGTGTTCCAGCCGGTCAAGGTCGGGATGATGCTGGCGGGCCTCGAAGTGGCGCACTGCCATGTGCACCTGGTGCCGATCCGGGGCGTTCACGATCTCGACTTCGCCAACGCCGACCCTTCACCGGACCCGGCCGCCCTCGATGCTGCAGCCGAACGGATTCGCTCGGCACTTCGTGATCGTGGCTTCGTCGAAGCAGTCGGCTGACCGCACGCCACACCGGGCTGCGTCGAGCAGTGCCTGGCGGTCAATCCTCGACTTGGCCGTCCTGCAACCGGTCGATCAGCCGTGCCCCGGCACTTCGCGGGTTGTTCACCGCGGTGCTGACCGGGTAGAGGACGGTGAGGTCTGACGGAGCGGGCACGAGCAGCTTCCCCAGCCTGGAGACATCGTCGACCTCCTCGGACAGCCACTCGTCCCAGGCCCGGCGAGGAAGGATCACCGGCATGCGGTCATGGACTGCTTCGAGGGCGTCATTGGCGGCACACGTCACGATCGTGCAAGAGCTGACCGGTCCGACGTCATCAACCTCACCGCCTTCGCCTTCGCCAGCTCCGCGCCAGACCTCCCACAGGCCTGCGAAGGCGTACGGTTCGTCGTCGGGACGGTGGATGTAGAAGGGCTGCTTCGCTCTTCGGCCTGGAATCCTCTTCCACTCATAGAAGCCGTTGGCGGGAATGATGCATCGTCGGCTACGGAACGCCCGCTTGTAGGCGTTCTTGTCCGCGAGCGTCTCGGCTCGGGCGTTGATCATCTTGTACCCGACCGACCGCTCCTTGGCCCAGAACGGAATGAGGCCCCAACGAAACGGTTGGAGTTGGCGGACCGCATCGCGCTCGAAGACGGCATAGACCTCCTGGCTGGGGGCGACGTTGTAGGAAGGTTCCAGGTAGGTCTCGGCCACCTCTGCTACATCGAAGTACTTCGCGATCTCATCAGGAGGTGATGACGATACGAAGCGGCCACACATCGGCCCAACACTAGTGTCCTGTCGCCCAGCTGATGACGGGTCTCGCCCCTCGTTCTCGGTAACCTCACCCAGTGGCCGATAGGAAGATTGGCCTTTCCGATGATTGACGACTCCCCTGTCGACGCACCTGTCGTCTCGGTGATCACACCCACGTTCAACGAGGCGGCGAACATCCCCGAGCTTCTCGACCGCCTCGATGCTGCGCTCGACGAGATGCCTCACGAGATCATCGTGGTCGATGACGACTCGCCCGACCGGACATGGGAGATAGCCGAGAAGGAGGGTGAGCACCGACCCTCGGTACGCGTCCTTCGAAGGTTTGCGGAGCGTGGCCTGTCGAGCGCGGTCGTGTCAGGCATGGAGATCGCCCGCGGCCAGACTCTGGCCGTGATGGACGCCGATCTCCAGCATGACGAGTCGGTGTTGCCGGAGATGGTCGCCCTTGTCCGCTCCGGCCGTGCCGATGTATGCGTGGGTACCCGTTCAGCATCCGGCGGCAGCTACGGGGAATGGTCCCTCGGCCGCAGGCTGGTTTCCTGGGTGGCCACCCTGCTGGCGAGGCTGCTCCTGCGAGTCCCTCTCACGGATCCGATGAGCGGCTATTTCGTCGTGTCCCGGGATGCTTTCCGCAGATGCGCCCCCGACATCAACCCCAAGGGCTTCAAGATCCTCCTCGAGTTCGTCGGGCGGCACAAGGAACTGGCTGTTGCCGAAGTCGGCTACACCTTCCGTCCCCGGCTGCACGGCGAGACGAAGCTGAGCCCGTCGGTGATCCGCGCATATCTCCTGGCTATCTTCGAGATGCGTTTCGGAAGGCTCGTCTCGCCCCAGTTCTTCCTCTACGCGCTCGTGGGTGCCTCGGGTGTAATCGTGAACCTGGTGGGCTTCGGCATCGGTGAGCTCTTGGACTTCCCGCGGATCGATACCGGGCTGGGCCCACGTTTCGACCCGCTCTACATCTCGGTTGTCTTCGGAATACAGCTCAGCATCATCAGCAACTACCTGCTCAACAACTACTTCACGTTCTTCGAGGAGAGGTACCGGGGTGTGCGGCTGCTCTGGGGGTTCGTCCTCTTCGAGCTGATCAGCATCTTCGGAGTGGTCATCCAGGTCTCGGTCTTCCAGTTCTTGCAGAACGCGGGGTTCCTCTCGCTGCTCGGATCGACGCTCGGCAAGTACGCGAACAACGCCATCGCCATCCTGGTAGCGCTGGTCAGCAACTACTTCTTGAACACCAATTACACCTGGCGGCGCCGGGCGACCGGCTGAGACCGTACCCAGCCCGGCGGGCCGTGGTGGGCCGGCTCAGATCGCCGCCTCGACTGCTTCGATTATCTCCTCGGCGGAGGCGCCCGGGCCCAGCACCGCCTCGACGCCGCCTTCGCGGAGGGATTGAACATCTTGCTCGGGGATGATCCCGCCGACGATCACCGGCGTGTCCAGGCCGGCAGCCCGCAGGCCTTCGACGACCCTGGGAACCAATGCCATGTGTGCCCCACTGAGCATCGAGAGGCCCACGGCGTCGACGTCCTCGTCGACTGCGGCAGCGACGACGGTTTCGGGGGTCTGGCGCAGGCCGGTGTAGATGACCTCGTAGCCCGCGTCGCGGAGCAGCCGGGCCACGACCTTTACACCGCGGTCGTGCCCGTCGAGTCCGAGTTTGGCCACTAGTACCCGTCGCTCCGCCATGTCCTCCTCCTCCTACGGCGACGCCTAGCCCTGATCGTTCACGGTAGGGCCCGACTAGATGGCGGGGGCCTCTTCCCATCGCCCGAAGACCTCAGCCAGAGCTTGGACGATCTCCCCGACCGTGGCATGACTGCGGACCGCTTCGAGCAGCGCCGGCATCAGGTTCACGTCCGGTCGTCCGGCATCTGCGCGCAGACGGTCGAGCACCGCGTCCACCAGCGATGCATCGCGCTCCGCTTTGATCTCCGCGAGACGTTTCACCTGCAGGCTCTCCACCTCCTGGCCTATGTAGAGGGTCTCAGGGGGTGGTTCGTCATTGCCCTCGGTGAAGGCGTTCACGCCGACCTTCAGGTGGGTTCCTTCGTTCAGCTTGCGTTCCAGCTGATAGGCGCTGTCGGCGATCTCGGCCTGGAACCACCCCTCCTCGATGCCGCCGACCACCCCCTCGAACATCGAGCCGCCACCTCTGTGGTCGATCTGAGCGAGGAGCTCCTCGGCGCGACGCTCCATCTCCCCGGTGAGAGCCTCGACGAAGTAGGAGCCGCCCAGCGGGTCGGCGACGTGGGGGACCTGCGTCTCGTGGGCTATGACCTGCTGGGTGCGCAGAGCGATTCGTACAGCCTTCTCGGTGGGTAGGGCCAGGACTTCGTCCATGGAGTTCGTGTGGAGGCTCTGTGTCCCTCCCAGGACTCCGGCCAGCGCCTCGATCGTCGTCCTGACGATGTTCACCTCCGGCTGCTGCGCCGTGAGGGACACCCCGGCGGTCTGGGTGTGGAAGCGGAGCTGGAGTGACCGCTCTCGCTCGGCCCGGTAGCGATCCTTCATCCAGCGGGCCCAGATGATGCGAGCAGCCCGATACTTCGCGATCTCCTCGAAGAAGTCGATGTGGGCGTTGAAGAAGAACGACAGCCGCGGAGCGAACTCGTCCACGCGGAGGCCACCGGCCAACCCGGCCTCCACGTAGGCGAAGCCGTTGGCGAGGGTGAAGGCCAACTCCTGCGCCGCGGTCGCGCCGGCCTCGCGGATGTGGTAACCGGACACCGACACCGGATGCCATCGCGGCATCTCGGCGGTGCAGAAGCGCAGCGTATCGGCCACCATCCGCAGCGACGGCCGCGGTGGGAAGATGTACTCCTTCTGCGCTTGGTACTCCTTGAGGATGTCGTTCTGGAGTGTTCCTCCCAGGTCGGTGCGGGAGACACCCGAGGCTTCGGCCGCCGTGACGTACATGGCCAGCAGGATCGCCGCCGGCGAGTTGATGGTCATCGACGTCGTGACCCCAGCCAGGTCTATACCGCGGTAGAGATCTTCGACATCGGCGAGGGTGTCGACTGCCACGCCGCACCTGCCCACTTCGCCCGCGCTGAGCGGATCGTCGGAGTCGCGGCCCATGAGGGTGGGTAGGTCGAAGGCGGTGGAAAGGCCGTCTCCACCGTGAGCCAGGATCTCCTTGAAGCGCAGATTCGTGTCGACGGCCGTGCCGAAACCGGCGAACATCCGCATCGTCCAGAGCTTCGTGCGGTACATCGACGCGTACGGGCCCCGGGCGTAGGGATACTGGCCCGGGAAGTCGCCGTGAACCGCGTCGGCTGGGCCGTAGACCGGCTCGAGCGGGATGCCGGACATGGTCGAGAAGTCGGCTGGTCGTCGAGGGGAGCGCTCGTACGCGACCGACCAGTCCGCATGGGCCTCTTCGCTCATGAGACCATGATAGTTTGAAGTCCAAATAAAAGGGGAAATCTCGCACAGGCCCGGCGAAGACCAGCGCTAAGGCTCGAAATCGCCGGCGGCCATGCGGAGCTTGCGCACCAGCCCGGTGATCTCGCGGCATTCGGCTTCGTTCATGCCGCCGAGGCCGAAACGCGATTGGACGAGCGCGTCGGTCGCCCCCCGGACCGTGTCACGGCCGGCATCGGTGATCCGAGCCAGCACGGTTCGGCCGTCAGACGGGTGAGGGCGCCGCTCCACCAGGCCTTGTGACTCGAGACGGTCGATGGCGTTGGTCATGCTCGCCGGGTGCACCATCAGGCGATCACCCATCTTGCCCAAAGGCAGCTCCCCCGCGCGGCTGAAGCGCAGCAGAGCCAGCGCCTCGTAACGTGCGAACGTCAGGCCGAAGGGCCGCAGCACGCCATCGACGTGGGCCAACAACAGCTGATGAGCGCGCATCACCGAGGTGATGGCCGCCATCTCTGCTACCGCGCCCAACCGGTGAGTCGCCCACTGCCGCTCTGCCTCGGCTATGGGATCGAAGGACAACCGACGTCGCGCTGTCACGCGCGGGACATTACCGCCGCCGGCCGCACCCGGGCGGTCGACGGACTGCCGACCAGCTGTCCCCACGGTCAAGACGGGGTCGGATCGCGCAGGGTCCGGTTGCGGCGGCGGATCACCACCAGCGCCGTTGCGGGAACCGCCAGCGCGAGGATCGCCAGGACGATCGACAGCGCCGCCGTGCCGCCCCCATCTCGCCGCTCGTCGCCGGTCGGAGTGCTCGCCAGCTGCAGGTCGGAGTCGGGCGCAGTGGCAACCTCCCCGCCGGTCTCGCCGGCCTCCGGGTCGGTCGGGGACCCCTCCTCGGAAGCCTCCTCCTGGGGTTCGCCAGCCGTCGACGGCGGGGGTTGGGGGATGTCGGCAGAACCGGGCGCGACCTCGGTCGTCCCGGCGACCCCGACGGGGGTGTCGCCTTCCTGGTTCGAGGCGGGTGGCTCCGCGGGCAGCGGGGCGGGTGCGGCTGCCGGCACGCTGCTCGTGGACGATGGCTCCGGACCGCAGACCTCGTCGACCGACTGGAGACCGGGTTTCTGGTCCCCCGAGGTGAATATCCAACCTTCGACGTCGCCATCGGCGACCGTTGTGGCCGACGCCCCGAGCTCGGAGTACGACCACGATCCGGAGCCGCCCGGAGCGCGGTAGTACTTCCAGCTCTTGGGTGCCTGGCAGGTGAAGCACGACGCAGCAGGACACCCTTCGCCTCCTATCGAGCAGACACCGGCCCCGAGCCCTCCGAAACCGGCGGTCACCAGTTCGAAGCCGGCTGCTCTCAAGGCGTCGACCCCGCTGATGGACGAGGTGGTGAACCGCACACAGCGAGCCACCGTTCCTCCCTGGGTGGTCACGATGACCGCCGCCCGATTGGCTCCCACCGCCTCCACCTGATCGGCCTGGGCGAACAGGCCGGCCACCGCCGCACACACCACCAACGCGCTCAGCGCCGCTGCTCTCATCATGACTCCTCTCGCCCCATTCCTCGAGGGCGGTTGGGACCGACAGCGTCCGCGCTGCCGAGCGGCTGCAGGTGCTCTGGCTCGTGAGCTCGACGGCTCACTCACAGTTGCGGGACAGCTCCGGACTTGCACCGGCTTCCCCTGCAGTTGTTGTCTGCGACGGTCATTGCTGATGCCCGTCGTTCGGGGCATAACGTATGGGTCCCCGGCGCTCCCGGCAAGTACCGGGTCCCCGGCGCTTCCCCCTGAGCGTCCCTGGGGGCAAACCCGCTCCATGCGCCGGTAGCGCTTCCAAGAACCGAGGACGAGGATTCGATGCACGAGCTGGACCGCCTCCACAGCGTCACCTGGGCCTGCTGGGCGGCGGCGGCGGCCCTCACCGTCGAGATCGCGCCGAATCCGGTCTATGTGGTGCTCGTGATCTCGCTTTCGGCAATCGTGGTCGAGGTGCACGGTAGGGACAGGCCCTTGGCTCGTGCCTTCCCGATCCTCCTGCTGGTCGGCGCGACCTTCGGAGCGGTCAAGGTGGCGTTGACAGTGCTAACGGTGCACGGTGTCGGCGACACTGTCGTGACCCTGCCCGAGTGGACCCTCCCGAGGCTGCTGGGGGGCTTCAGCGTCGGGGGTACCGTCGAGCTCGAGGTGATCCTCCAGAGTGCAGCCGAGGCACTCGTCATCGTGGGAGTCATGGCCGTGTTCGGAGCGTTCAACGCGGTGGTCTCCCACGACCAGCTCGTGCGCGCGCTACCCCGATCGTTTCACGAAGCCGGCCTCATCGTCACCGTGGCGCTCGCCTTCGTCCCCTCGACGATGGCCACCGTCCGGTCGGTACAGGAGTCCGACCGGGCGCGGACCGGGGGCCGAATCGTTCGCCGCGGCCGGCTGGTGCGCTTGGCGCTCCCGATTCTCGCGACCGGTCTCGAGAAGGCCATCGACCTGGCGTCGTCCATGGACTCGCGAGGCTTTGGCCGCGCAGCCGGCACCCGCGGCGAACGGCTGGCGGCCTGGTTCGCAGCAGGCGGGCTGGTGGCTCTGGCCGCGGCGGTCGTGGCGCTCATAGGCGGGTCGGCAGGGCTCGGGATTGCGCTTGTCGCCGCCGGTGCATCCCTGATCGTCCTGGCGATCTTCATCGGCTCATCGGCCGACAATCGCTCCCGCTACAGGCCCCGCGGGCTGACATGGTCCGACGGAGCCGTGATCGTCGCCTCGGCCGCCGCGGTAATCATCCTCTTGGTGTTCCGGTCGTCCGGCATCGGCTCGCTCAGCTGGGACCCGGTCCCCCTGAGGTTCCCGACGGTGGAGCCAGTGACAGTCGCCGCGATAGCCCTGCTCTCGGCACCCGCGGCGGCCGGGCCGTACGCTGAGGCGCTGGTCTTGCCGAGCACGTCAGACGAGGTCCGAGCGTGAAGCAGCTCTGCTTCCGCTCGCTCAGCTTCTCCTACCCCTCGCCTGACGGTTCTCGGGTGTCCCACTCGACGCGGTGGGAGCGCGCTCGGGATGCGATGACCCCCGGCCTGGCGGACATCGACATCGGGCTGGAGCAGGCAGAGCTCGCCCTCGTCGCCGGCACGTCGGGCTCCGGCAAGAGCACGTTGTTACGTTGTGTGAACGGGCTGGTGCCGCATTCCAGCGGCGGTGTCCTTGTCGGCGAGGTGGTTGTGGCCAGCCGATCCACGGTACGCAACAAGCCGCGAGATCTCGCCGACCTGGTCGGCTTCGTGCACCAGGATCCCGAAGCGCACTTCGTCGTCGACCGGGTGGAGGGAGACATCGCCTTCAGCCTCGAGAACCTGGGCACCGAGCCCGACACGATGCGACGGCGGGTGGAGGAGGTGCTCGACGCGCTCGACATCGCGCGCCTCCGCCACCGTTCGCCTGCCAGCCTCTCCGGCGGTGAACGCCAGCGTTGCGCGATTGCGTCGGCGCTGGCCGTGGGACCGGCGGTCCTCGTCCTCGACGAGCCCACCTCCCAACTGGATCCCCAGGGAGCCGAGGATGTGATCGGGGCTGTTGTCCGGCTCAACCAGGACCTCGGCACAACGGTGCTCATGGCCGAGCATCGTCTCGAGCGCGTTGCCGCCTTCGCCGACAGGGCGCTGCTCATGGGTGGGGGTCGAGTCGTGGGCGACGGTGACCCGACCGCGGTGCTCGCGGACTATCCCGGAGCGCCGCCGGTGACCAGGTTGGGACGGCTGCTGGGGTGGGACCCGCCTCCACTCACAGTGAAGGGCGCTCTCAGCCACCTGCGCCGGGAACCGGACGCGGTCCCCGTTCCGGTCGACCCCGCCGGCCCGCCGCCGGCGCCGGCGGCCCCGGGAGAAGCGATCGTCACCGCTGAGGGCCTTGACCTTCGTCACGGGAAGGTGCGCGTCCTTTCCGACGTCAGCTTCACCGCCAAGGAGGGAGAAGCGATCGCCGTGCTGGGCCGGAACGGCTCGGGCAAGACCACCCTGCTGAGGACGTTGGCCGGCCTCCATCGCCCGCAGAAAGGCAAGGTCGATTGTCTGCGGCGCGCCTCTTACGTGCCCCAGGACCCCAACACCTTGCTCTCGGCTCCCACCGTGCGCGCCGAGCTCGAGCAGACGCAGCGGCTGCTGGGGCGGGTCGACCACCGAGCCGTCGACCACTGGCTCGATCGGCTGCACCTCACGCATCTGGCACCACGCCACCCGCGGTCCCTGTCGAGCGGTGAGAGGCAACGGGTAGCCATCGCAGCCGTCGCCGTAGGCGGTGCTGAGCTGCTGTTGCTCGACGAACCGACCCGTGGCATGGATGCCGAATCCCGGGAGGCTCTGCGTTCGGCCATCACCTCCCATGTCGCATCCGGCGGATCGGTGGTCCTCGCCACCCACGACGTGGAGCTGGCCGCCGGCTGTGCGACGACCGTCGTGGTCCTCGGTGAAGGCCAGATCGTCGCTGCCGGCGCCGGCCGCACCGTTCTCACGGGTTCGTTGTTCGCTCCGCAGGTACTGAGGGTCATGCCACCGTTCCTGACCGTGGACGAAGTGCGGGCAGCGAGGACGAGCGCGTGACCCGGGACCGCCTGACCGCCGGCACGGCTCTCATCTACACGATGGTGGGGATCTGCGGTGTCGCAGCCTTCCTCTATCCGTTCTGGCTGCCGGGCCGAGCACTTCCATCCGAAGCTCACTCCACTACCGCGCCCTTCGTTGCGGCTCTCATGGCAACCCTGGTGATGCTTGCCGTGACCGTCGAGATCAGGCAGGGCACCATGAGCGGCTCCACCGTGGCGGTGCTGGCCGTGCTCGCGTCGAGTGCCGGCATGCTCAGACTCCTCGACCTGCCGGGTGGGGGCAGCGGGATCTTCTTCCTGGTGGTGCTGGGAGGGGCCGCCTTCGGGGCCCGCTTCGGGATCCTTCTCGGGCTATCGGCCATGGCGGTGTCGGCCGTGCTGACCGGTGGCATCGGGCCGTGGCTGCCCTTCCAGATGCTCGGTCTGGGCCTGATGGGAGCGCTGGCAGGATGGGTCGGCTCCTTGACCCGGCGCCTGCCGGCTCGTGGGGAGGTGATCGTGCTCGCAGCACTGGGCTGGGTTTCGGGCTTCCTGTACGGGGCGGTGCTCAACCTGTGGTTCTGGCCCTTTGCCATCGGCGAAGGGCCGCTGTCGTGGAACCCCGGACTGGGCCTCACCGAGACGATCGAGCACTACTGGTCCTTCTACGTCGCCACGTCGCTGGCCTGGGACGCCGCGGGAGCTCTCATGAACGCGGTGCTCATACTCGTCACCGGCATTCCCGTGATGCGCACGCTGAGGCGCTTCTCGAGCCGGCTGCTGCCCGCCGTCCACATCGAGGCTCCCACCGAGCTCAGCCTTGACGCACCCGTGGGCTGACCTTGGTTCTTCCGGGTGCGGACCGGGCCGTCAGAGGGGGTTGACACGACGAGCCGGCCCTGCTTGCATACGGGCCGACGAGTACCGCAGCGGCGCTCGGGGGAAGCCGGTCAGAAGCCGGCGCTGTCCCGCAGCCGTGGGTCGGGAGCGATCCCGACGAGCCGGAGTACCCGGTGTCGCTGTACGGCTCTCCACCCCCGTCGAGGACAACGGGGACGAGCCTCGGGATGTCCTCTGCGGAGGCCGACGCAAGGTCCGCAGTCGAGGTTCCCAGGCCATAGCGAAAGGGAACTTCATGGCACGAGGACGAACGGTCGCGGCCCTTGTCGCGGCGATGCTCTTGAGCGTCTGGTCAATCACGGCGATCGGTGCGGAGCCGCTCACCGACGACCCCCGCCAGGCGGCCGAATACGGCGCCGGTTGGCTGGCTGGTCTGCTCGACGGCGACGGATCCGTCGGTGACGCCGGTGCGAACCTGAGCACCGCGCTGGCGCTCGCGTCGTCTCGAACCGAGGGCGACGCTTTCGACGCCGTCATGGGCTGGCTACGGGCCAATGCGGAGTCCGTGATCAGCGACGGCTCGGCGGACATGCCCGGTCGCCTGGGACGTCTGATCCTTGTCGCAGTGGCGGCGGGCGACGATCCCCGCGCGTTCGGGTCCGGTTCGCTGGATCTGGTCGGGCGCCTCCAGGCCACCCTCGGCTCCCACTCCGGAGGGCTGTTCGGCGCGCAGGATCCCACCTACGACGGCGCCTTCCGCCAGGGGCTGGCCCTCCTCGGGCTCCGGGCCGCCGGAGTGACTCCCTCGGACTGGCCTCCCATGCAGGATGCCATCGACTGGTTGATCGCTCAGCAGTGCGGTGCCGAGAGCCCGCCGGAGTTCCGGGGAGCATGGATGGGCTACCGCAGCGACACCGGCGCGCCGTGTCTGTCGGATCCGGTCACGTTCGCCGCGCCCGACACCAACCAGACGGCTCTGGCCGTCCAGGGTCTGGAGGCGAACGGTGTTTCGAGCGGGACCGACTCCGCACTCGACTACTTCGAGTTGGTCCAGGAGGATGACGGCGGGTTTCCCTTCCAGCAGGGCTATGGGAGTGATCCCAACTCGACGGCCCTCGTGATCCAGGCGCTGGTCTCCGCCGGGCAGGATCCTCGTTCCTCGCGCTGGAGCGCCGCCGGCCCCTCACCCTATGAGTCGCTGCTCTCGTGGCAACTCGGCTGCGACTCCCCTGTCGGCGAGCGCGGCGCGTTTTCGTCACCGTTCTCGGACAGCTCGCCGGATGCCTTCGCAACGGTCGATGCCGTGCCCGGCGCTGCGGGCGTCGCGTATCCATTGCCACCCGTCGACCTCGAGCCGAACGGGTCGACTCCGGATTGCGGTGACGGCGACGACCCCGGTGATCGAACGCCCGCAGGCGATGATCCGCCCAAGGTGGCCACGAGCACCGAGGACCGGGCCCCGGCGGCCTCAGGTCCGGCTGTGGCCGTCACCGGGGACCCGCAGTTCACCGGCTGACGGGCCGACGACGCCGCGGGCAGCCATCTGTCCCGACTGGCTGTTTCGGCTCAAGCTCTGCGACAATCATTACGATTTCACTACCAGCGGTGGCTCCGGCCGAACGTGGCGGGAGGCCGGAGAACAACCCGGTGGGAGAGCATGCAGACACCCTCGTTCGAGATTCCCCGAATCCGGGCACTGGCCCGCCACGCACTGCCCAGCATCGCCGAGGGCGTGATCGTGCCTGTCGCGCTCTTCATCCTGACCCTCTGGCTGCTGGGTGTCTGGGGGGCGATCGCCGTGGGGACCGTGTGGTCCTACGGGTCCATCGTCCGGCGCTTGATCGCCAAGAAGCGCGTCCCGGGGCTCTTGCTGCTGGCAACCGTGACCATCACCGCCCGCACGATCATCGCCGCCGCCACGGGCAGCGTGTTCGTGTACTTCCTCCAGCCAACCCTCGGAACAGCGATCGTGGCAGGCGCGTTCCTGCTCTCAGTCCCGTTTGGGAAGCCCCTCGCCGAGCGCCTGGCGGGCGACTTCTGCCCGCTGCCCGATGACCTTCGGGCAAACCGTCACGTGCGGGCGTTCTTCCGGCGGATCTCACTCCTGTGGGCGTTCACGCAGTTCGCCAACGCCTCCATCACCCTCTGGCTGTTGCTGAGCCAGTCCGTCGCCACGTTCGTCGTCGCTCGAGCGGGCGTGTCGGCCCTCCTCACTTGCGCGGCCATCCTCCTGTCGACTGTCTGGTTCAAGTCGTCGATGACCCGTCACGGGATCCTGGCCCCGAGGGCGGCATCGGACCCGACCCAGGGCATCATGGTAGGAGCAGTCGCCACCTCCGGGTCAGCCTGCCCGGCGACGGGACCCAGGCAACCCTCGGCCGATGGAGACCTGAGACAATGGCATCCGTGACCGTTCGAAGGGCCGCGCCGGCCTGGGCAGCAGGGGGGCTCCGCGCATGTCCCGACCGCCCCTGACCACCTCGGACGGGCTCGTACTCGCCGGCCGACGATGGTTGAGCACCACTCCGCCACGTGCCGCGGTGGTGCTGGTTCACGGCTTCACGAGTTCGGCCGACGATCCTCGGCTCAACGCCATTGCCGAGGACCTGCACGCCCAGGGTTTCGATCTCGTGTCCTACGACGCCAGAGGCCACGGGCGTTCGGGCGGCGAATCGACGTTGGGTGATGCCGAGCAGCACGACGTGGCAGCCGCGGTGGCCACCGCTCGCCTGCGAGCCGACGATGTGATCCTCGTCGGCGCGTCCATGGGAGCGATAGCCGCTCTCCGGTACGCCACCACCGACCCCATGCTCGCCGGGGTCGTCTCGTTGAGCTCACCTTCGCACTGGCGGCTTCCGCGGACACCGGTGGCGTTGCTGACGACCGCGATGACCCGCACCCGCCTCGGCCGCCGAGCCGTCGCTCGCTGGCTCCGGGTCCGAGTTGCTCCCCGCTGGACCAACCCCGCGCCGCCGGCGCGCATCGTCGGCCGGATCCGCGTACCCGTGGCATTCATCCACGGCACCAAAGACCACTTCATTCCCGAGCGAGACGCCCGGGAGCTCTATGACCAGGCTGTTGAACCACGGTTCCTCGACCTGGTCCCCGGCATGGGACACGGCTTCGATGAAACCGCGGTCGTACCGGTGCGGCGGGCAGTCGAGTGGGCCCTGGCACACCAGCCGCGGCTGTTGACGCTCTGACACACCCCGTGGGCTAGCCGTTGGGGCCTTCCCACCACCAGGCGAGGCCGGCGAGGCCCGGACCGGTGTGAACCACCATCACGCTGCCGAACTCGCCCACGAACGCGGTTGCCGGTTCGATCTCGCTTGTTACCTCAGCCATCAGGTCTGCGGCGACATCGGGAGCGAGCGCGTGAAGGGCCGCAACGTGCAGGTCGGCTCCCTCCACGCGGGACCTGCGCCAGATGTGGACGATTCGTTCGAGGGCGGCCTCGCGGCTCATCGAGGGCCGTAGCCGCTTGGCTTCGCCATCGCGGAACTCGAACAGCGGGTTGATGTTGAGGCGCCTACCCGCCCAGCCGGCGATGTTGGGGACGCGTCCGCTGCGGACGAGGTGATCGAGGCTCGGGACGGTGGCCACGAGGCGAACCCGGGCAATGGCCTCGTTGGCGGCGGCCTCGACGGAGTCGAGGTCGCCGCCTCGCGCCGCTTGCTGGGCCGCCGCGAGCACCACGAGGCCCTCGGCGCCGGCCGCGGTGCCGGTGTCCACGACCCTGACGAGTTGCTCGGAGTTCTTCGCCGCGAGCAGCGCCGCCTGGTGGGTGCTGCTCATGGTGCTGGCGATCGTCAGGACCAC
Organism: Acidobacteriota bacterium; assembly: GCA_003577145.1. Taxonomy (GTDB): domain Bacteria; phylum Actinomycetota; class Acidimicrobiia; order Acidimicrobiales; family Microtrichaceae; genus ATN2. The sequence goes on from QEUP01000013.1 coordinate 82,815, forward strand.
GACACCCTCAGCCGGGCTGTTGGCCTCGATGGCGGAGGTGAACTCTCCTGGTGAGGGGCCCGACGTGGAGATGTCCTCCTCGGTGACGAGCTCCTCCAGTGGACGCTCGCCGGAGCGGACCGGGACGCCTCTCACGTTGAGCCACATGGGGACGACGGTTATGCCGTAGCGGTCGACCAGTTCGGCCGGTAGGGATGCAGCGGCGTCGGTGACGATCGCGATTGCCATAGTGCTCATCTCACACTAACCGTGATCATTCACGCTGACCCTGATCACGGTCAGCGATCGTGGCGGTTCGACTCTGTCGAGGGCGATTGCGTTACGTGGTCCCGGTCGTAGAGCAACCGGGTCAGGTAGACACGACCACCAGAGCTCTCGGGGGCGGCGTTGCCGACGAGCCGCTTGAGGAGCATGGGAACGACCACGCAGATCCCTACCCACACCCCGGCCGGACCGTCAGTCAGCGCGAGAAGGGGCACCAGCAGCACGTAGGAGACGAACGAACCGAGGGCGGTCTGGCCCGCCAGCCTGCCCACGATCATCCCGCCCATGAGCAACGCCGCCCCGGGCCACGCCGTCACCAGCATCGCGCCCATGGCCGGTGATATCCCACGCCCACCGGCGAAGCGCAGGAACGGTGACCAGTTGTGCCCGACCACGGCGAGCCCACCGGCGAGGGCAGCCAGCTCCGGGCGATCGCCGGTCGCCAGCAGCGGGCCGACTGCGCCTTTGGCTATCTCGAGGATCCCGGCAACCGCGAGCGGGCCGAACCCGGCGACCTTGTACAGATTGGTGCCGGAGACGGTGCCTGTGTCCACCTCACGCAGATCGGCACCGCCCGTGAGGCGGGATGCGAGCTGCGAGAAGGGGATCGCGCCGGCCAGATAGGCCGCCAGCAGAACGCCCAGCGCTTCCATCCCCCGACATTCTGCCCCAGCGAGGAGCCGATCCGTCGCACCGCCGCTCGGCGTCTCGACCGCGCACCGCAGCGCGGGGTCTCTCGCCGCCGATCCGTAGCCCGGGTAGCCGGCCCTGGCCGACACATAGGCCCAAGTGCCGGAGATGAACTGGTAGGCGCCGGCGGCACCCGATGAGCGGTTGTAGGCGGAGTAGCCGCCTGCCCGGTCCGACTCGTGGGCGCGGACGCAGACGAGGAACGGGTTGTTGTGGATCCGGTTGTAGTAGTCCACCGCCGCTCTTCGGGCGTTGTACCAGAACACCACGTGGCTCCAGGTCTGGCCGGCGGCAGCGAGCTCCTGCTCGGAGTCGGGTTGGCGGCCGAACCAGTACTCGAACTGCGAGGGGGTGCAGGCGCTCAGCCCGATCACCAGAGCCAGGACCACCAGCAACGTCCTCGCAATGTTCCTGTTCCGCTTGGGCCGGCCCATTCATCCGTCTCCTTCGTCGTGCAGCCGTCGAAGGAGGCAAGATAGGAGGCTCGGATACCAGACCTGTAATTATGGACGTGTGAAATATGTAACATATCCGTAATGCGTGGCAAGCGGGTCACGAAATGTCCCTGCTCCAACGCTCATCGTGATGAACCGCGCGCAGAAAGGGTCGAAGTGCTCCTTCAGCGACGCCGGGCTCCTGTCAGGTGCGGTGGACCGAACCGCTCAGTTCAGAAGTTCTCCTCGTTGTAGCGTTCGATCGCCTCGGTGATGCTGGCGTCCGCCTCGGCTATCACCTCGTCGGGCGTAGCGCGCTCGAACGCCAAGCGGTCGAGCGCGTCACGGATGATGTCACGAACCTCGGTGTAGGGGCCGATCAGCGGTCCCGGGAAGTCGGTGTCTATGCCGACCAGGGAGTCGTAGGAGATCTTCAACCACTCCCCTGCTTTGTCGCTGCTCCAGAACTCCTGGACCGCCTCGTCCTCGGTCGTCGCCGGCTCCACCGGATGGTACGAACCCTGGAGGTAGAACTGCACCTGGCTGTCCTTCTCGTTCAGGAACTTCAAGAAATCCCATGCGCCGGCTTGGACCTCGGGTGGTGTGGTGTTGGTGATGTAGTAGGTGGCTCCACCGACCTGCCCGAGTCCGGGTGCCTCCAGTCCCGGAAGAGCACCCGCACCGATGTCGAGGCCGCTGACATCGGGGGCCTCTGGGAGGTCCTCCCCCAGTTCGTCTACCTCGAGGTTGCCGGCCAGGAACGCGGTCACCGAGGTGGACGCTGTATCCGATTCGATGACCATCGAGGACTGCTCGTTGGCCATCGAGAGGTAATGGTTGATCTGGCCGGGCGTGCCCGAGAAGGGACTGATCAGCCCGTCTTCGATCATGCCGTCGATCCATTCGAAGATCTCGTGGGTGCGCTCGTTGTCGAAAGCTGATGCCTCCGCTCTGGCATCACGCCCGTTGTTGTTGTCCACGATCGGTGCCCCTGCTCCGGTGAGCCAGAACTCCAGGATGAACGGTGTCATGTTGAAGGCGAGAGGGGTCTCGGTCACCCCCGCGGCTTGGATCGCCTCGGCATATTCCCTGACCTCTTCGAGCGTCTCTGGCGGGTCGTCGGGATCGAGTCCGGCTTCTTCGAAGTGGCCACGGTTGTAGTAGATGAGCGCCGACGCCAGCCCAACCGTGGCCGGGTACATGACGTCGTCGATCGAGTAGAAGTCGACCGCCAGTGGCAGCCAGCCGCTGTTGTCGTAACCATCGGCGTCGATGCAGGACTGTGCCGGAATGATCACGCCGCTGTCGGACATGAACTGGGTGATCGTGTCATCGAAGACCACCACCGCAGGTAGGTCGCTGGTGGGGATCGCCCGTTCGAACTGCCTCTCGACCTCCTCGTAGGAGGTGCCCTGGCTCTGGAGGGTCACGTGGACCTTGTCCTGGGAGGAGTTGTACTCCTCGGTCAACGTCTCCAGCGAGGCCAGCGGCTCGGCGATCTGGGAATGCCAGAGGAGGACCTCGATGGGGCCGTCGCTGGCGTCGTACTCCTCGAGTGCCTCGACCGGGCACTCGGGAAGATCCCCTGCGGCGGTTTCGCCGTCCCCTCCGCCGTCCGCGCCGTCTCCGCCACCGCAGGCGGCAGCGAACACCGCGAATGCGAGCAGTGTCGTAGCGGTTCTTGCTGATCTGCGTCTCACTGCGATGCCCCACTTTCTGACGCTTGTGGCGAAACGTTAGCCCTGACGGCTCCCTGAACCAGAGTCGAAGGCAGGGGAGCAACAAGAGCGGCCGGTCACAGGTCCTCTCTTGCCGGCACCCCGTTGGCAGAATGGAGAGATGCCGGGTTCTCGAGCGGCTCCTTCGAGCGCACCTGAGGTCACTGTGGAGTCCGACACCGAGGTCGCCCCGGACAACACGGTGCGCTGCGCCGCTTGCGGTCATGACGTGACCGACCGCCGCCTGGCGATCGAGGTGAGCGGTTCGCACTGGCACAGGTGCCGCAACCCCGCAGGCTGGTCCTTCCAGATCGGCTGCTTCAGCGACGCCCCGGGATGTTCGAGTGATGGTTCGGCGACCGACCATGCAACCTGGTTTCCCGGGTATGCCTGGTGCTTCGCCCCCTGCGGCTCGTGCGGAACCCACCTCGGTTGGTGGTATCTCGGCCGCGACACCTTCGTAGGGTTGATCGTCAGCCGTATCCGTTGATCCTGCTCGATCAGGTTCGGTGGTCGCCGTTGGAGTCGGCGTGAGGGGCAGCCGCCGCGTCCCTCACAGCAAGATGGCGTCGGTTGTCCGGGCAGCCCGTTCCCTGATGGTTGCGAGGTCGGTCTCCTCCGGACGGAAGAGCCGCTCGATGAAGGAGGTGTAGAGCTGACCCATTATCACGCCGACCGTGGCGTCGAGGCGTGGTTCGAGGTCTGGGAAGAGCTGGGGCAGCCAGGTCCTCAGCGCCGTCTCGATGGCATCGAGCAGCTCGCGCCCCACCGCCAGCGCAGTCCGATCGTGCACCAGCGCTTCACCCAGCAGGAGTCGCCAGATCCTTTCCTCCTGGAGGGCTCCGGCCCACATCTCGACTATCAGCTCGGTGAGTAGTTCCCGGGCAGGGAGACCCAGGTCCCTGACCGGCAGCTCCGAGAGCTGCAGGCCGTATTGACGCTCCTCGATCACCGATCTGATGATCTCGGCCTTGGAGGGGAAGTAGTGATAGATAGCAGCGACGTTCAGCCCGCACGCGTGGGCGAGCTGGCGCATGCTCGTGCTCCCTGCGCCGTGCTCGGACATGAGCCTGAGAGCGGCATCGAGGATGTGCTCTCGCCGGCTGCGGTCCGGTGGGCGGTTGTCGCTCACCGTTGCGGCGCCAACCGTGCTGTCCTCGACCACCTCCGGCTCGGCCACCGTCACCCGGTTCGCTGGGCCGGGCACTGGGACTCGGCGGTGAACTCGGCGGGCAGGTGCTGCAGAGCCAGCACCAGGGAGGAGTCACCCCGGTCCAGCGGCACACCCTCTTTGACGCTGATGTCAGGCAGGCGACCCAGCAGCTCCTGGAGCACGGTCTTGACCTCGGCACGGGCGAGATTGGATCCCAAGCAGAAATGGGGCCCGATCCCGAAGGCGAGGTGAGGGTTGGGATCCCGCTCGAGATCGAGCTGGTCCGGCTCCTCGAACACGTCCTCGTCCCGGTTGGCGGACTGGTAGAGCATGAGGATCCGGTCGCCTTCACCGAGATGGAGATCCTTGTAGGTGTGGTCGCGGGTCACGGTCCGGATGAAGCCCAGCACGGGCGACACGTAGCGGATGATCTCGTCGACGGCTCGGTCCATCCAGCCTTCGTCCCCGAGATGATCGAGCATCTTCTTCTTTTGCTCCGGGAAGAGGCTCAGCGCGAGGAGGCCTCCCGAGATGGCGTTCCTGGTTGTCTCGTTGCCGGCCACCAGGAGGACAGTGAGGAAGTTCAGGAGCTCGTCGTCGTCGAGCTGGGGGAGGTCGAGCTCGGCAATGCGCGCTTGGTCCACCCCCTGCAATGCCTTGAACTCCTTGTCGAGGTCACCGGCATCGAAAGCCTGGGTGAGGATGCCGATGATGTCGTCGTCGGTAGGGTTGTCCCGGCGGTCGGCGATCAGCCGTTCGCACACCTCGGCGTACTCGCCGAAGGACTGTGCTGCCCGCTGCAGGACCGGATCGTTCGCCTCGACGTGGCCGTCCCCGTCCATCATGTCGTCGGACCAGCGGTACATCTTCATCCTCGTCTCGGGATCGAGCCCCATGAGCTCGCAGATGACGATGAGCGGTACGTGAATCGCGAAGTCCTCGACGAAGTCGATCTCGGTCCGTTCGCCGATCTCGTCGATGATCTGGTTGCTCAGCTCACGGATGTGGGGAATCAGCTCGCGGACGCGGCGAGGGGTGAACCCCTGGCTGAGAAGACGGCGCTGCCGGAGGTGTTCGTTGCCGTCCAGGGTGATTATCGACATGTCTCCGGCGATCTTGGGCCTTACGCCGAAGCGGTTGCAGTAGGTCTCGCCGTCACGGGAGAAATGGAAGACGTCCTCGTGCTTGCTGGCCACCCAGAGATCGTTGGGCTCGTCCCGGTACAGCGGCGCGTTGTGGCGCAACCAGCGGTAGGTCTCCCACGGGTCGTCGAAGAGCTTGGCATCGCAGAAGTCGAGTTGACGGTCGGCTACAGGCTCGGTGGCGGTCACGTCTCCCCCCAGAGGTGGTCGGGTTCAGGTCGGGTCTTGGTGAGCGAACCACGCTGGAAGCGGGCTCCATCAGCAGTGGCCGTTCAGCGGGTGGCTGGCCGCTGCCGGCACTGGCTCCAGCCTAATCAAACGTTCGTTCAGGAGACAAGGAGGGCTAGCGGCGGCCGATGGTGACCCAACCCCGAGTCTCCCCCGGTACGGGCACGGGGGTGGACCGGCGCCGCCGGTAGATCACATACGGCCGGGTCAGGTACCAGACCGGTGCGCTCCACGCGTGCACCAGCCGAGTGAACGGGAAGGCCGCGATGAACAGCCAGGCCAGACTCACATGTACCTGATACAGGATCGGGGCTGTCGTCACGCCCGACACGTCGGGACTGAAGGTGAAGATGCCCCGGTACCACTCGGCGATCGTCGGCCGGTAGTTGTAGCCAGGACCGAGGAGGTTGTACCCGACCGTCTCAGCCATCCCCAGCAGGATCACCAGCCACATCAGCGGAAACAGGAACTTGTCGGAGTCCGACGTGGCGTTGCGTACCCGTGGATCGGCGAGTCGTCGCAGACTGAGGATTCCGAGCCCGACGACGACCAGGACGACCGCGATGGTCCCACCGGTGACAGCGACCAAGGAGTACTCCGACTCGGATATGCCCAGCCATTCGGTCAACGACTCGGGAACGAGGATTCCCAGGGCATGACCCATGATGGCCAGGAAGACCCCCAGGTGGAACATGGGGGCTCCCACCCTGAGCCATCGACTCTCGTAGATCTGCGATGAGTGAGATGTCCAGCCGAAGCGGTCGAAGCGGTAGCGCCAGATGTGACCGACGACGAATACGCTCAGAGCCACGTAGGGAATCGCGACGAACACGAAGATCTGCCACCAAGCGGCGCCGCTCATCTGCAGCCCTCCCCGTACGCATCTGCTTGCACGGCCTGGGCTTCGGCCCGCACTCCCGCCGAGGGTGGGCCGTGTTCCCTGAGGCGGTGGGGGGTCTCCCTGTCGCCTTGGTGAGCCGGCAGCGTGTCGATAAGCGTTTCGACGAGGATCCGAAACGGGCTGTGCGAGTCCCTTAGTGCGAGTTGCAGCGTCGCGATTGCCGAGGCGAAACCGGTTAGCAGATCCTCGCCGTCAGGCCATGACGCAGCGAACTCCAGCATCATCGGCAAGTGGTCGGGCAGCTCGCTTGTGACCGCTGCTGCTCCCCGACCCTCGTAGCGCTCTTTCAGGAGGAGGAGCGCCGAACCGCGGTCGCGCTTGTCGCCCTCGGTGTAGTAGGTGAGGTTCAAGCTGCACCGCCGGGTCATGTCGAAGGTGGCGACATACACCGAGGCGCGTTCGATCGCGCCCATCGCCGACCACCAGGTGACGAAATCCCTCAGTGCCTGAGCTTGCACCGATGGGGCGAGCTCGGCGAGAGCCGCGCTGACTAGGGCCAGGTCGGCCTCGTGGCGGGCCTCCGGGTAGTCGAGGAGGACGGCCAAGGACTTCCAGATGACCCGCCTGTCGGTCGACTCGAGCCCAGCCCCGTCAGTCCCCCTTCTCGACCGGCGTCTCCTCACCGCTGCTCCGATCATTCCGGCCTCACCCTCAAGCGGAGGCGTCCCTTCTTGTCGCGGTAGTGGTTGCCGGGGAAGTCGGTGCCGGAGTGCTCGGTCTGCAGCGCGCCGGCGTCTTCGCGGTGGCTGGTCGGTATGACGTACCGCTCGGAGTAGTTCGCCAAACCGAGTAGTCGGAAGAGGTGCTCCAGCTGCTCCGGGTTGAGCCCTGCCTCGGCGATGGTCCTGGTGTCGCCCCTGCCAAAGAGCTGCTCTTGCCGTTTGAACGACCGCATCGCCAACTGCTTGCGGAGCGCCTCCTCGATCTGGCCTCTGTCGCCCGCCGCCAGCAGGTTGGCGAGGTAGTCGATGGGGATCCTCATGTGCTCGATGGCTGCGAAGACCGCGTCGGGGTCCTCGGTGTCGTAGCCGATCGAACCCAGCCCGTGGACGACCGGCGCCAGCGGTGGCACGTACCAGACCATCGGCATCGTGCGGTACTCGGGGTGCAGGGGCAGCGCCACCCTGAGATCGCACGCCAGGGCGTAGACCGGCGAGCGCTGCGCCGCCTCGATCCAATCGAAGGGCACACCCCCTCGCTCGGCTTCGCTCATCACCCGGGGATCGTGCGGGTCCAGGAGCAGCTCGCGGTGGGTCTCCACGAGCCGGTCCTGGGGTACGGACGCCGCGGCGGTGACCGAGTCGAGGTCGTAGAGCACCACACCTATGTAGCGGATCCGGCCCACGCAGGTCTCCGCGCAGATGGTCGGCATACCGTCCTCGACCCTCGCGTAGCAAAAGGTGCACTTCTCGGCCTTGCCGGTGACGTGGTTGAAGTAGACCTTCTTGTAAGGGCAGCCCGATACACAGAAGCGCCACCCACGGCACTTGTTCTGATCTGCCAGCACAATTCCGTCCTCTTCACGTTTGTAGAGCGCTCCGGAAGGGCACGAGGCGACACAGGACGGGTTGAGGCAGTGCTCACAGATCCTCGGCAGGTAGAACATGAACACGTTCTCGTAGTCGAGCCGGATCTGCTCCTCGAGCCCGGCGATGTTCGGGTCTTGCCCCAGGCGTTCGTGAGCGCCACCGAGGTCGTCCTCCCAGTTGACTCCCCACTTGAGGCGCGTGGGCTCTCCGGTGAGTTTCGACCGGGCGCTGATCACCGGCGGGGCGTCGGACAGTGGAGCGGAGATCAGGTGGGAGTAGTCATACGTCCAGGGTTCGTAGTAGTCGTCGATGACCGGCAGGTCGGGGTTGGCGAAGATGTGGAGCAGCTTGTTGATCCGCCCGCCGGCCCGCAGCCGCAGCCGTCCCCGGCGATCGAGGGCCCAACCCCCGTGCCAGCGTTCCTGGTCTTCGTACTGCTGCGGATACCCGATGCCCGGCTTCGTCTCCACGTTGTTGAACCAGATGTAGTCAGTGCCGTTGCGATTCGTCCACGCCTGCTTGCAGGTGACGCTGCACGTGTGGCACCCGATGCACTTGTCGAGTGCCATCACCATCATGAGCTGGGCGCGGACTCTCATCCGAAGCTCACGTCCTGGCCTCGGCGCCGCACCACACACACCTCGTCGCGTTGGATCCCCGTGCAGCCGTAGTAGTTGAACCCATAGGAGAGCTGCGCGTATCCGCCGATCATGTGCGTCGGCTTGATGAGGATCCGCGTCAGGGAGTTCTCGGTACCCCCGGAGGAGCCGGTTCTCTCGTTGCGGGGTGTCTCGACGTGGCGATCTTTGGCGTGGTACACGTAGCAGAGCCCCTCGGGTATGCGCGGGGAGACCACCGCGCGGCAGTCCACCACGCCGTTGCGGTTCCACGACTCCAGCCAGTCGTTGTCCCGCACGCCTATCCGCCCGGCGTCTTCCACCGACAGCCACATCGTGGGCCCGCCCCGGTGGAGCGTGAGCATCACCAAGTCGTCCTGGTACTCGGAGTGGATCGACCACTTCGAGTGGGGAGTGAGGTAGCGAAGGACCACCGAGTCGCTGCCCAGTTCGGCGATCTCGGGGTAGTGGTCGGGCATGTTCAACGGCGGGCGGTAGATGGGAAGCTGCTCGCCGTACTCCGCCAGCCAGTCGTGGTCCAGGAAGGAGTGCATGCGGCCTGTGAGGGTGTGCCACGGCTTGAGCTCCTCGACGTTGATGGTGAAGGCGCTGTACTGGCGTTCACCGCTCTCGTTGCCGGACCACTCGGGACTGGTGAGCGTCTTCTGCGGCCTGATCTGCGCGTCCGACCACCTGATGTGCCGGTCGCGCTCGCCGTCGACGAGATGCGCCAGCGGCCTCCCGACCCTCTCCTCGAGCTGACGAAAGCCTTCGTGGGCGAGGGCGCCGTTGGTCGTGCCCGACAAGGCCAGTATGGCTTCTGCCACGTGCTCTGCGGTCTCGAGACGCGGCCGATCGTCGCCGACCCCGCTCACCACTCGCTCGTTGGCCTCCCTGAGCCACTCCACGGCCGCAGCCGGCTTCCACTGCACACCTTTGGTGCCGATCCCTACCGACTCGACCAGAGGACCGAGGCTGGTGAGCTTCTCGTGTACCGTCCCGTAGTCACGCTCGACGAGTGCCAATGCCGGCATGTTGACCCCCGGGTGGGGCTCTACGTCCCCGGAGCGCCAGTCCCTCACCGCCCCACCGGGCTGGGCGATCTCCCCCGGCGAGTCGTGCTGGAGAGAGGTCGCGACCAGGTCGGCACGCACTCCGAGGTGCTTGGCCGCCAAGGTGGAGAACACCTCGGCGAGGCCCTTGAACGCGTCCCAATCCGAGCGGGCTTCCCAAGGTGGGTCGATCGCCGCGTTGAAGGAGTGCACGAAGGGGTGCATGTCGGTCATGGACAGGTCGTACTTCTCGTACCAGGTGGCGGCCGGCAACACGATGTCCCCGAAATGACACGAGCTCGTCATCCGGAAGTCCAGGTTCACGAGCAGGTCCAACTTGCCTTCGGGTGCATCGTTTCGCCAGACGACGTCTCGGGGTCGCCGATCGGGTGGGGTCTCGGCTGCCGAGGCGTTGTCCCGCGCGCCGAGAAGGTGACGCAGGAAGTACTCGTGACCCTTGCCGGAGCTGCCGAGCACGTTGGCCCGCCATAGGAACATCAGCCGTGGGAAGTTGGCCGGGTCGTCCGGGTCCTCGATGGCGAAACGCAGGCTCCCGTCCCTGAGCGAGTCGGCCACGTACTCGCCGACCGGCCGGCCCGATCGGCGGGCTTCGTCAGCGAGCTCGAGCGGGTTCCGGTCGAAGGTCGGGTAGGTCACCTGCCAACCCATCCTCACCGCCTGGGAGAGGCAGTCGATGGGGGCGAGTTCCTCGAAGAGACCCTTGGCGAGCGGCGAGGACAGCTCGTCGGCCCGGTACACCTCGTAGCGCCACTGGTCAGTAGCGAGGTAGAACCAGGCGGTGCCGTTGCACTGGCGGGGAGGGCGGCTCCAGTCGAGTGCATGAGCCAGCGTCACCCAACCGGTGAACGTCCTGATCTTCTCCTGCCCCACGTAGTGCGCCCAGCCACCACCGTTGCGACCGATGCATCCGCAGGCGACCAGCAGCGTGATGATCGCCCTGTAGGTGACGTCTGAGTTGAACCAGTGGTTGATGCCCGCGCCGAGCACGATCATCGAGCGGCCGCCTGTGATCTGGGCGTTGTGGGCGAACTCACGGGCTACGCGCTCCACCACCTCGGCCGGAACGGTCGTCAGCTGCTCCTGCCAGGCGGGCGTATACGGGTGCTCGGCATCGTCGTAGCCGCCGGGCCACTGCCCCGGCAGCCCGTCACGGGCCACGCCATATTGAGCGAGGAGCAGGTCATACACCGTGGTGACCAGGTGCCCCCCGACCCTCCTCGCCGGCACACCCCGGAGAAGCACACCCGCGGGGTCCACATCGAAGCGCGGGAACTGCACCTGCACCGCATCGTGCTCGCCGTCGAGGAATGTAAGAGCCGGGTCGACATCGCCGAGATCGAGGTTCCATCGGCCCTTTCCGGACTCGCTCCAGCGAAAGCCCAACGATCCGTTGGGGACGACGGGGTCAGCCGTTCGCGAGTCCACGAGGACCGTCTTCCAAGCCGCGTCATCCACGCCTTCACCGAGATCGGCCGCGGTCAGGAATCGACCCGGCAGGTAGGCCCCGTCGTCGTGGGCCTCCAACGTCACGAGGAAGGGCATGTCGGTGTAGGTCTTGACGTACTCGAGGAATCCCGGCACTCGGTCACGGACATGGAACTCGCTGAGGATCACATGACCCATCGCCATGGCGAGCGCCGAGTCGGAGCCGGGCGCCACATGGAGCCAGTCGTCGGCGAACTTTGTGTGCTCGGCATAGTCCGGGGCGACCACCACGACCTTTTGACCCCGATAGCGGGCCTCGACCATGAAGTGAGAGTCGGGTGTGCGGGTGACCGGGATGTTCGACCCCCAGACGACCAGGTAGCTCGAGTTCCACCACTCGGCCGTCTCGGGGACGTCGGTCTGATCCCCGAAGACCTGTGGTGATGATGGCGGAAGGTCCGCGTACCAGTCGTAGAACGAGAGGTGTGCGCCGCCGGTGAGCGCCATGTACCGGGAGCCGGATGTGTAGGAGACGGGCGACATGGCCGGCAGCGGGGTGAACGCGGCAACGCGGTCGGGTCCGTGCTCTTTGATCGTGTGGACGTGGGCCGCGGCGATGATCTCGTAGGCCTCGTCCCAGGTGGCCCGGACGAAGCCGCCACGACCGCGCGCCTCTTTGTACGAACCGGCCTTTCCGGGGTCTGCCATGATGCTCGCCCAGGCATCGACCGGGTCATCGTGGTCCGCCCTTGCCTGATGCCACAGATCGAGCAGCACGCCGCGAACGTAGGGATACCGGACCCGTGAGGGGTTGTAGACGTACCACGAGAAGGTAGCGCCCCTCGGGCACCCGCGCGGCTCGTGGTCGGGCATCCCGGGCCGGGTCTCGGGGTAGTCGACGGCCTGGGTTTCCCAGCTGATGATCCCGTCGCGAACGAACACCTTCCACGAGCACGAGCCGGTGCAGTTCACCCCATGGGTGGATCGGACCTCTGTGTCGTGACGCCACCGGTCTCGGTAGAACTCCTCACCAAGGCTGTCGTCGCAGCGCAGGATCACCCGTCCGTCATCGGACGGCTCCCCGCGGCTCAGATAGCGGCGGCGCCCGAGCAGAGCTTGGGCGGCGGGACGGGAAGACCCGTGAGCGGCTGGGTCGGGATTCTCAGGCTGCTCCACCGGCTACCTGTCGGACGCCGGCTATCACTCTTGATGGCTCCGCGGAAACGGCACGCGCCACTGCTACGTTCGCACCATGTCGTCCGGTGGCGCGGCCTCGGCCGAGGCAGGATCTCTGGCGAGGCTGAACCCGGGGTGGTTCGCGTCGGTGATGGCCACTGGAATCGTCTCGATCGCAGCGCACCTGGAGGGATTGACGGCTCCAGCCGAAGTGCTCCTCTGGGCCGGTCTCTTCTTCTACGCCACTCTGTGCGTTCTCTTCGGCGCGCGGCTGGTGCTGCACACACGGCCGATGATCGACGACCTGGGGGATCACCTCCGGGGCATGGGGTTCTTCACGATCGTTGCCGGAACAACCGTTCTAGGCAGCGATTGCCTCCTCGTCGGCGGATGGTCAGGTCTGGCCCAAGGGCTCTGGATCGCCGGCACCCTCAGCTGGTTCGTGCTGGTCTACACGGTCATAGTCGCCCAGATGCTCCGGGAGCCGAAACCTGACCTGGAGACCGGCATCACCGGCACCTGGCTGGTGTGGGTGGTCGCCACTCAGGGTGTGGCGATCCTCGGACACCAGGTTGCGGGCCAGTTCGCCGGCCATGCGCAGAGCATCGTCTTGTTCAGCTTGTGCATGTGGCTCCTCGGGGTGGTGTTCTACGTCTCGGTCATCACGCTCATCGTGTTCCGCCTCATGTTCTCCGATCTGGAGCCGAGCGAGCTCTCCCCCACCTACTGGATAACGATGGGGGCGGCCGCCATCTCGACACTGGCGGGTGACTTCTTGATCCTGGGCGCTGCGGACTATCCGGTCACCGCCGACCTGGTGCCCTTCCTCGAGGGGCTCACACTGCTGGTGTGGGCGACCGCCTCGTGGTGGATTCCGTGGCTGCTCATCATGGGTGTCTGGCGGTATGTCATCAACCGCTACCCGTTGGCCTTCGAGCCGGCCTGGTGGGGCATGGTCTTCCCCATGGGCATGTACACCGCGGCCACCTTCAACCTCTCGAAGGCCATCGGCCACCCGGCACTGGCAGACATCTCGGCGGTCGCCGTCTGGGTTGCCCTGGCCGCCTGGGTGGTCACCTTCTTGAACATGATCTACACCTTGGCCCGCCGACCGCTCTCGGCGGGAGCGATCTGACAGCCGCTTCCCGCAGGCACTCAGCGATCGGCGTCCATGACGGTGACTACGACCCGGCGTTCAGCACGGGGGCCGTCGAACTCGCACAGGAAGACGTTCTGCCAAGTCGACAGGCCGATCCTGCCGTCGATGATGGGAATCGTCTCGGACGGGCCGACGAGGCCGGCCTTGAGGTGGGCGTCACCGTTGCCGTCCTGCCGGTCGTGCAGCCAGACGCCTCGGGGCGCGAGCTGCGCCAGGAGGTTCACGACATCGGTCTGGACGCTCTCGTCCCAGTTCTCCTGGATCATGACCGCAGCCGTGGCCCCCTGCGCGTACACCGAGACGATGCCGGACCTGACCTTGCTCTCCGCCACCAGGCGACGCACCTGTTCGGTGATGTCGTGGAGGCCCTCCCTCTCCTCGGTGCTCACGCAGATGACCTGTTGCATACGGTCACGACGCTAGCGGCGCGCGGCGCAGAGAGGGCAGCGAGAGGATCAACCACCTCGAACGTGAACCCTCACGGCGCGAGGGGTTCTGCTGGCCGGAGGACTTCGCCGATCAGATGGAAGGGGCAGTGCGTCCGGGTCGACTTCGCCCTCGCGGGCCTTTCGCGGACCAGCCGGATTTCCACGCTTCCCGCAGGGGTGAACCGAAAGCGGCTGCTCCCCACTGCGGCAGGGGAAAGTAGCCGGGTAGTAGCAAGTAGTCGGGCTGCCGGGATTTGAACCCGGGACCTTCGGTCCCCCAGACCGACGCGCTAACCAAGCTGCGCCACAGCCCGTGAATCCGCCACCTTAGCGGTCCGACGGGTCGACCCGTAAGCCTCACCTGGCCGCTGTGTCACGGACCGAAAGGCCGGGACGAGCGGCCAAATAGCATCGCGGCAATGGACAGCATCTATCACGTCGCCAGGGCTGCCGACTGGGTGGCCGCACAGCAGACCGACGGGTATCGAGTCTCGACACGGGGGGCGACACTGGACGACCTCGGCTTCATTCACTGCGCGTTCCGCGATCAGGTGGAGACCATCGCCGAACGAGTCTGGGGCGATGCGGCGGAGTCCCTGGTGGTGCTCGTCATCGACCCTGATTCGTTGGCTGCCGAAGTGCGAGTCGAGAACCTCGACGGGGGTGAGGAGCTCTTCCCGCACGTCTACGGTCCGCTGACTACGGGATCCGTGAGCGACGTGCTCGAATTGCGCCGAGGCTCAGGGGGCTGGCGGGTGATCTGGCCGTAACCGGGACCGTGACGGTTGCCGGCGTCGCCTCAGGTCACCAGCGCGGCGATGCCCTGGACCAGGCGCCACCCCAGGTAGATCGCCACCGCGGCGATCATCAACCAGAAGTGCCACGGCGCCTTCGGCGGTGCGCCCGGCTCACCCGTCTGCCGCTGCCCCGCCGCGCCGCCCCGGGGGACGGGGGACGCCTGTTGGGCGACTCGCGTGCCGCATCGCGGGCAGGTTCCGTCCTCGGCAAGCGTGTTGGGGTTGTAGAACTTGCTGCACGGTTCGCACCAGGGCATCGGCGGTCGGATCCTCCTCGCCCAATTCTGCCTCCATCACACACCTGGTTTCACGCGCCGCCACCTGAGCTACGACCGTCTCCAGCTCATACCGGTGGCACCGGATCACCGGCCTCGGCACCCCCGGACTCCTCAGAGCTACGACCGTCTCCAGCTCATACCGGTGGCACTCCGTGGCGACGGTCGCTGAAGTGGCGCGTCTTCGTCCGGGCCCGTAGCAGTCGGCGCTGGATCTCGCTGCGGAGGTCACCGAAGTCGACCACCGCGTCGATCACCAACTCCGAGGCCAGCCGCAACAGGTCGACGTCCTCCTCGTAGATGCGTCGCTGCTCGTCTATGAAGGCCTCTCGCTCGGCAGCATCGCTGATCGCGGCGATCTTGTTGGCGAACACGGCGTTCACCGCCGCTTCAGGTCCCATCACTGCGATCTTCGCGGTTGGCAGGGCGATGGTGGCTTCGGGCGCGAAGGCGGGTCCCGACATGGCGTAGAGCCCCGCGCCGTAGGCCTTGCGGACGATCACCGAGATCTTCGGCACCGTCGCCTCCGAGACAGCGGTGATCATCTTGGCTCCGTGGCGGATGATTCCCTCGCGTTCGACCTGGGTACCCACCATGAAGCCGGGTACGTCGGCCAGGAAGATGAGGGGCACGTTGAACGCGTCGCAACACCAGATGAAGCGGGCCGCCTTGTCCGCCGAGTCGCTGAACAGCACACCGCCCTTCTGCAAGGGATTGTTCGCCAACACCCCTACGGGGTGGCCGTCCAGAAGGCCCAGCCCCACGATCAGCTCGGGCGCGAACAGCGGCTTGACCTCGAAGAAGCTCTCGGCGTCGACGATCCCCTCGACGAGGGCGTGCATGTCATAGCCCTGCGCTTCCTCGGCGGGGACCGTCTCGCTCGTGAGAGCGACCGAAGGGTCCAGCGGCTCGTACGCCGGGGGGTCCTCCCGCCAACTCTGCGGGAAGTAGGAGAAGTACGCCTTTGCCTGAGCGATGGCGTCCTCGTCGTCGCTCGCGAGGTTGTCCCCGCAACCCGAGATGGTGACATGCATCCTCGCACCGCCCATCTCCTCCAGCGTGGTCTGCTCGCCGATCACCATCTCCGCCATGCGCGGCGAGCCCAGGTACATCGACGCGTTGCCGTCGACCATGATCACGAAGTCGCAGAACGAGGGGATGTAGGCGCCGCCGGCGGCCGAGGGCCCGAACAGGCAGCAGATCTGGGGGACCTTCCCCGACAACCGCACCTGGTTGTAGAAGATCCGGCCGGCTCCTCTGCGACCCGGGAACAGCTGAACCTGGTCGGTTATGCGGGCTCCGGCTGAGTCGACCAGCCAGAAGACCGGGATCTCGTCCAGTAATGCTCGCTCGGTCAGCCTGACGATCTTCTCGACGGTACGAGCCCCCCAGGACCCCGCCTTCACGGTCGGATCGTTGGCCATGACACACACCGGACGCCCGTCGATCTCGCCGACACCTGTGATCACGCCGTCGGCGGGCAGATCAGCGGCAAGCGCATTGGCGAGCAACGCGTCCTCCACGAGGGAGCCGGGATCGAGCAGGAGGTCTAGCCGGTCCCTCACGAACAGCTTGTTCTGGGAGGCCAGCTTCTCGCCGCCCTTGGCGAGGTTGCCCTCGAGGGCCCGTTCCGCTGCACGTGCCAGGGCCTTGGCGTGTTCGTCGGCCGGGGCGCTCATGCCGCCTCAGTCCTAGTGCTTGCGGATCGCCAGGATGGCGACGTCGTCGTCCATGGGCACGCTGGCGAAGTCGGTTGCGGCCTCCAGCAGCGACTTGCAGAGCACATCCGGGGAAACCGTCGGGTCCCGTCGCATCATCGCGGCGATGCGTTCCTCCCCGAACAGCTGCCCTCCGTCGCGCGCTTCGGCGAGGCCATCGGTGTAGAGCAGGAGCATGTCGTTCACCGCCAGCGGTATTTCCCGCGAGATGTACTTGCCCTCCGGATCGAGCATCAGCAGCGGTCCCGTAGCCCGCAGAGGACGAACCTCCCGCTCGTGGACCAGCCAGGCTGCGGGATGGCCCGCCGAGGAGTAGCGAAGCGTCTCGGCTTCGCTGTCGAAGACGACGATGCAGACCGAGATGAACTCCTCGTCGCGCTCCAGCGCCGACATCTGGGTGTTCAGCTCTTCGATGGCCTGCGCGGGATCCCGGAACTGACGAAGAAAGACCCGGAGCAGGTACTTGCACTGGAAAGCCGTGATCGAGGGCTCGATCCCATGGCCGGCGACATCGCCGATGACGGCGGCCACCCGCGAGGGCGCCACGCGGAAGACGTCATAGAAGTCCCCCGCCAACATCCCGCTACCCGCCTGGTAGGCGCTTCCCAGCTCGAACCCGGCGAACTCGGGAAGTGCTTCTGGCGCCAGCCGGGCAGCCCAGCGCTTCGGCGCCAGGTCCTCTTGCGTGAGAACCTCCTGCGCCCGCTGCTCCAACTGCGACCGACCCTGTGCCAGCCGGGCATCCCGCTTGGCGTTGCGGGCTTGAAGGACGGTCATGGCGATGGGGAGGGCGAGCAGCGCCAGCACGAGATCGGCGTTCTGGGAATCGGAGACGGCCTCCACCGCGGCGACCAGCGTCAACACGCCGTAGACGACCGTGGCGTGCAGATTCCTCAGGAGATCGGAGCGGGCCAGAGTCTTGGCGTCGCTGTCGCCGGACGTGGCATCGAGCCGCTTCACCACCCTCAGGCGCAGGCGAGCGGACCGGCCCCAGAGGACAGTGGCGACCAGGCAGGCCGACGCGACGATCGCCAGGATGAGCTGGTCCATGAGTAGAGGAATGGTAGTGGCGGGACGGGTGGTCCCAAAGACTGGCCGGTTTACACCTCGGTGACGGTGATGTGACCTCTAGCCACTGTAGGTGGTAGTCCGTGCTCTCTCGGGCTCTCTCGTGTCACTCAGAGCGTCGCCGAACCCGCAGCTTGACCGGCGTGGACCCCAGGTCCAAAGCCTGGCGCAAGCTCCTCTCCAGGTAACGCAGGTAGGTGGGGGGCAGCGTCCGGTTGGCGAAGAGGGTGAACGTGGGAGGATCGGTGGCGCCTTGGGTCGCATACAGGACCCGCCCGCCGTGAGGCGCGGGTTGGGCTTGTTGCGCGCGACGGATGACCTCGTTCACCCTTCGGGTGGGCACCCGACGCTGGTACTCGTCGATGGCAGTTGCCAGCGCGGGGACGAGGCGCTGCACCCCCCGGCCGCTCAGCGCCGACATGCGCAGAACCGTGGACTCGCCGATGAAGTGAAGCCGGCGACCGAGCTCGGCGAGCACGCGATCCTGTCCTTCTTGATCCAACAGGTCCCATTTGTTCAGCACCACGACGATCGGGCACCCGGCGATGTCGATCCGCTCCGCCAGCCGCTGGTCCTGATGGGTCACTCCGATCGAGGAATCGACGACCAGCAGCGCGACATCGGCATCGTCGACCGCCCGCAGAGCCCGGACCAAGGAGTAGTACTCGGCTCCCTTGCCGATCTTCGCCCTGCGCCGCATCCCGGCGGTGTCGATGAAGCGGATCGGGCCTTCGCCTGTCTCGACGATCGTGTCGATGGAATCCCGGGTGGTCCCAGGCAGATCGTGCACGACGACCCTGTCGTCACCGATGAGCCGGTTGAACAGCGTCGATTTACCCACGTTGGGCCGGCCCAGGATGGCGACCGAGAAGACCCGCTCTGGTTCGCCGGAGGCGTCAGCGGCGACCTCGGTGTCGTCCTGCTCGGGCAGAACCCCGACGAGGTGATCGAGGAGGTCCCCGGTTCTGCGCCCGTGTAGCGCGCTCACGGGCCAAGGGTCGCCGAGACCGAGCGACAGGAGCTCCCAGACCAACGGCTCACGGGCGGGATCGTCGACCTTGTTCGCGACAAGGACCACCGGCGTGGGCGAACGGCGGAGCAGATCGGCGATCCTGGCGTCCTCGTCGGTCACACCGACGGTCGTGTCCACCACGAACACCACGGCATCTGCCTCCCTCATCGCCAACTCCGACTGGCGGCTCACCTGCTCGTCCAGGGTCGAACCGCGGGGCAGCCAGCCCCCGGTGTCGACGACACTGAACCGGTGGCCCTGCCATTCGGCGTCGACGACCTTGCGATCGCGGGTGACGCCCGGCTTCTCCTCCACGATGGCTTCAAGGCGCCCCACGATCCGGTTGAGCAGAGTGGACTTACCGACGTTCGGGCGGCCCACGATCGCCACCAGCGGCGGCCCCATCTCAGCCCCCCAGTGCTCGCCGGAGTGAGGACCCGTCGGTGGGGATCACCTCCACCGGATGGGGGAGCTCACCAGGGGTGGAGCCGTCCAGAAAGCGGCCCTTCGACAGGCAGACATCGGGCAGCAGGTAGCGTCCGGCAGGTCTTGACCGAATGGCAGTTCCGATGTCGTGGCCGGTGAGGAGGCCGGTGACGGCGACGTTGCCTCCGAAGAACTCGTTCGGGACCGCGAGCACCTCCGCTTCGAGACCGTGAGCGTCGAGCAGCGGGTCGAGCACGGCCGCCCCGTACTCCCCGGTCAGAACGGTCACGCTTCCACGTCCTCCTCCGCTCTGACCCCGGGTACTGGCCGCGCGGGTCACCTGCGACCTCGGAGCCCTGTAACCGGCCGCCGGCGCGCCGTCGATCACCGCAAAGAAGCCACCCCGCCGGACCCGGTTGCCCGATCGGGCGCCGCAGAACTCCATCTCGAAGGCTCGCGCCATGCCGATGCCGTTCTCGCGCTGGGCGAACTCCCCGTAGGCCTCCGCCGGTGGCATCCGACCACCGGCCAGGAGGTAGTACTCGTCGGCGGCATGGACGAGCGGCCGCCCCAGAACCGTCGTGAACACCCGCTGCCACTCCTCCACCGTCTCTACCGTACGCAACACCTCGGCCGGCGTGTGCTCACGAAGCCCGGCCTCAGCGCTGTGACGGCTCACCCCGAGGGGCACCACACCGAGGCTCGACAGCGCCGGGTACTCGTCCAGCACGCCGCTCAGGGTGTCGTCGAGCACTTCTCCGTCGTTGACCCCCGGACAGACCACCACCTGACCGTGGACCTCTATGCCGTTGTCGAGCAGTGCACCGAGCCAGCGCAGGCTGGTAGCGCCTCTGCGATTGCGCAGCATGCCTGCTCGGACATCGGGATCGGTCGCGTGGATGCTGACGTACAAGGGGGAGAGCCGCTCGGTCACGACTCGTTCGAGGTCGGCTTCGGTGAACCGGGTGAGCGTCGTGAAGTTCCCGTAGAGGAACGACAGACGGTAATCATCGTCTTTGACATAGAGGCTCGGGCGCATCCCCCGAGGTAGCTGGTAGATGAAGCAGAACTCGCAGTGGTTGTCACAGGTGCGCACCTGGTCGAAGACCGCTGATTGGACCTCCACTCCCAAGGGTGCGCCGGCCGGTTTCTCGATCTGCAGATCCAGTTCTACGCGACCTCGACAGAGCTCCAGGGTGAGAGGCCCCTCGTCCACCAGCAACTGGTACTGGATGACATCGCGGGGAGACTGCCCGTTGATGGACACGATCTGATCGCCGACGAGCACGCCGGCTGTTTCGGCCGGAGAACCTGCTTCGATGGCTACCACGCGGGGCAAGGACACGAACTCCGATGTTACCGGTCACTCGCATCGCTCCAGGAGGGCGGGCCGGGGGCCCGGGCACAGCCGCTGCACCGAGCCTCAGGGCATGTCCCTCCCCCGGAGGCGTACCTGGCCCTGCGGGGTGTCCAGCACCGCCTCGAGGCCCGTGACCGGGCCCTCGTTGGCCGTCACGCCGAGCCCGACGGTTCGCAGGAAGCGGTTGAGCTCGTCGGCGTCGGGGGAGGTGATGATGAGGTGGCGCAGGGAGCATCCGGCCAGATGGCCGTCTGTGGGGTGCGGTGATTCCATCCAGTCGATGAAGAACGGCCAGACACCGCCGAGCGACCTCCCCTCCAGCCGACCCAGGCGCCACTCGAGCAGCTCACCGTCCGGTCGCCGACGGGTCATCACTGCTTCCTCCAGGTCGTAACCCTTGAAGTGCCCTTCCTGCTTCAGGGCCCACATGTCGCCGGTCCGGGCAGCCCAGCCCAGCAAGGCCGGCTGTTCGAGTCCGGCCAGCACCTCACCGATGGTCTGGTCGAGCTTCTGGCCCTTGTCAGGGGCGAGGATTTCGACGTAGACCCCACCATCGAGGGGAAGGATGCCGTTGCATGTGCCGGCACCCGGGTGAGCGCCTCCGGGGACAACTGTTGTACCGCAACGGTCCTCCATGTCCGCCATGCCGAGATCCAGGTCCGGTACACCCCACACGAGATGGTCGACGGCCAGCATCACCTCGAAGATACGCCGTGGGGCCGCCTGTCCGGGTCACTCGCGTCTATGCACTTCCTCGTCTGCGGATACGAGCCGCGGTGTCGGTACTCTCTCGGCATGGAGGTAGACCGCGTGCTGCTCGCATCGCCCCGTGGCTTCTGTGCCGGGGTAGAGATGGCGATAAAGGCCCTGGCGTGGATGGTCCGGGCCTTCGAGCCACCCGTGTACTGCTACCACGAGATCGTGCACAACCAGAAGGTCGTGCAGCGATTCGAGGACCTCGGGGTGGTGTTCGTCGACGACATCACAGTCGTCCCACCGGGCCGTCCGATCATGCTCAGCGCTCACGGATCTGCTCCCGAGGTGCTCGCAGCGGCCCGAGCAGCGGGAGGGTACGTCGTTGACGCGGTGTGCCCTCTCGTGACGAAGGTCCATCACGAGGTGAAGGTCCGTTCGGGCAAGGGATACCAGATCGTCTACGTCGGCCACCAAGGCCACGAGGAAGCGGTGGGCACGATGGCGGTGGCACCGGATGCCATGCATCGAGTCGAATCGGTTGGTGACGTCGAGGCACTCCCCCAGTTCGAGGAGCCGGTCGCTCTTCTTGCTCAGACCACCCTCAGTCACCGCGACTGGGAAGACATCCTCGACGCAACCCGGCGCCGATTCCCCCACGTCTGGACCCCGGGCCGCAGCGACTTGTGCTTTGCCACGACCAATCGTCAGTCCGCGCTCACAGAGATCGCCGCGCGATGCGATGCGGTAGTGGTGGTCGGCTCGGCCAACTCCTCGAACACCCTTGCACTCGAGCGGCTCGCTCGCGAAGTCGGCTGCTCCCGCGTCTTTCGCGTCAACAGCGCCGAGCAGCTCCCGTCGGATCTGCAGGGAATCGTCGGGGTCACTGCCGGAGCGTCTGCGCCCGAGGAACTGGTGGAATCGGTGATCGCCCACCTCGACCCGACCGATGGCGTCGAGGAAGTCGAGATCACCTCCGAGGACGAGTACTTTCCTCCTCCTCGTGAGCTGCGGGATCTCCTCTCGGCAGTAGAGGCTTTCGCCGCGTTCAGCCTCGGTGCTGACCACCGGAGCCACCCATCCCTGAACGACCGATCCATCCCCGCCAGTCAGGTGCTGGCTGAGCTCAGCTGAGCTCGGAGGAGCGACCATGCTTCCGGTCACGATCAATACCCTGCGCATCTTCCTGCACCTACTGGCTGTGGCGATCTGGGTCGGCGGGATGCTCACATTGGCCGGCCTGGTGGGGACAGTGCGCCAACTAGGGGACGATGCCCCCCGACGAGTCGCTCGCCAGTTCAACCGGCTGGCCTGGCCGGCGTACGCCGTCGTGTGGGCCACCGGCATCTGGAACGTGCTGTCCGTGGACCTGACTGCGGTTTCCCTCCAGTACCAGATAACCCTGGGCGTGAAGCTGGTCTTGGTCCTGGCCTCGGGAATCGCCGCGTTCCTCCACGCCGAGGTCAGTTCCCGCGTCGTGCTGGCCATCGGTGGCGTGGTTGCTGCAGCAGGTGCGCTCGGCGCGATGTTCCTCGGCGTGATGCTTTGACGTGCGGAAGGGAGCTCAGGCCCCCACGCGCGCCTGGGCCTCGTCGAACAGCTTCTGGAGCTCCGCCCGCAACCGCTCGGTCAGGTCGGTGACCTTGCTTCGGGGTACCCGCCCCTCTGCCGCTACATCTGGATGAATCGGCTGACCGATGATCACCACCATCCTGGTCGGGCGCACCCATTTCCTACCCTGGGGCATCGCCCGCTCGGCGCCTCCGATGCCCACGGGGATGATCGGCACCCGCGCCCGGCAGGCGATGAAGGCGGGCCCTTGGTACATGTGCCCGACCTCGGGACCCGAGCCTCGAGTTCCCTCCGGGAACATGACCAGTGGTTCTCCCTGGTGAGCCACATGCTCGCATGTTCGCAGCGCCTCGCGGTCGGCGGCTTCCCGGTCCACCGGGAAGCCGCCCAGGGTCGTGAAGAACCAAGCCGAGAAGGACGTCTTCCAGAGGGTGTCCTTTCCCATGTACCTGATGCGGCGGCGCGTGATGAACGAGGTGACGATCGTGTCGAGATTCGACCGGTGCGCGCCGGGACAGATCACGTAGGCCCCGTCAGTCGGCACGTTCTCCCTGCCGTCGACGGTGATACGGAACCAGAGCTTGCACCACAGCAGCAGCGCAAACCTCACGAATCGGTACGCCAGCCGGGATAGCAGGTCGTTGCGCTCCTCATAGCCCCGCCGGGCGAGCTCACTCA
This sequence comes from Acidobacteriota bacterium, assembly GCA_003577145.1. Taxonomy (GTDB): domain Bacteria; phylum Actinomycetota; class Acidimicrobiia; order Acidimicrobiales; family Microtrichaceae; genus ATN2. The sequence goes on from QEUP01000013.1 coordinate 106,351, forward strand.
CCGTGCGGCTCCAGGTGTGCGACCAAGTCGTCGACTATCTCCTCGACGGTGCGGTCGCTGGTGTCGACCACTACCGCACCCTCAGGCGTCACCAGCGGATCGTGCTGCCGCTCCGAATCCAAGGCATCCCGGCGGGCGAGGTCGGCGGCGACCGTCTCGTAGTCGAGATCGGTGACCTCCTGGGCTCGGCGCTGGGCTCTCACCGCGGGCCGAGCCGTCAGGTAGGCCTTCAAGGACGCATCAGGGAACACCGCGCTCCCGATGTCACGTCCCTCCATGACGCCACCACCGTGGGACCTGGCCCATTCGCGCTGTCGCCTGCGCATCTCTGTGCGAACCTCCGGGTTGGCAGCCACCAGGCTCACCGCGCGGGTGACCTCCGGTCCACGGATCTCGATGGTCGCATCGACGTCGTCGACGATGACCTGGTCTTGGTCCACCGAGAGCTCGATGTCACGAACCATGCGGGCGACCGGTTCCTGATCGGACGGGTCGATCCCGCGGCGCAGCGCGGCGAAGGTAACCGCCCTGTACATGGCGCCGGTGTCCAGGTACTCGAGCCCAAGCCTCTCAGCCAGCGCCTTGGCAACCGTGGACTTGCCCGAACCCGCGGGACCGTCGATTGCAACAACGATCATGCCGTCGATCCAACCATTCCCGTAGATCTGCTCACAACAAGCCCCCTGATCTCTGACCGAGCAGCGCAGAGTCACGTCTCCTGTTGAACCGGGGCCTCACCGCAACTCCTCCAGATCCTGCTCGAACCCCGGATAGCTCGTGGCTACGCAATCCCAACCCTCGATCACACTGACACCGTCAGCAGCGAGGCCCGCGACAACAGCAGCCATGGCGATCCGGTGGTCGCCGTGCGATCGGACGGACGCGGGTCTGAGACGGCCACCCTGGACGACCAGGCTCTCACCGCCCGCCTCCACGCGCGCACCCAGTGCACCCAGTTCGGTCCGGATGGCCTCCAGGCGATCGGATTCCTTCACGCGGAGCTCACCGACGCCGGCGAACCTGGTCTCGCCGGAGGCCACCGCGGCCGCTACCGCCAGCGCGGGTATCTCGTCCACCAAGCCCGGGATCTCCGCGGGTTCGACGACCGTTCCTCGCAGATCACTGGATCGGGCGCGCACGTCTCCGGAGTCGCGGTCGATCTCGAGGTCGGCGCCCATGCGGGTCAGGACATCCAGATACCCGACACGGGCGGGGCCTGTGTAGAGGTTCTCCACGATGACATCACTTCCTGGCGTGATGCACGCCGCAACGATCCAGAACGCGCCCTGCGAGGGGTCCCCGGGCACTTCCATCTCGAACGGGCTCACCGGCCCCGGAACCAGCCTCACCGAGAGATCGTCGCAGCTGACCTCCACGCCGCACCTAGCGAGCATCTCCTCGGTGTGCGCCCGCGTCGGTAACGGCTCGTGCACGACGGTCGGTCCATCGGCACCGAGCCCGGCGAGCAGGATCGCGCCCTTCACCTGCGCGCTTGGAACAGGGAGTTCGTACTCGATGCCGTGCAACCCGCCGCCGCGCACCACCAGGGGCGGGAACTCACCGTCCTCCCTCCCGTCGATCCGCGCTCCCATCTGGCGCAACGGTCGGACGACGCGCCCCATGGGTCGGCCTGCAAGCGACGAGTCCCCCTCGAGGACGGTCAGGAAGGGCAGCGCGGCGACCATTCCGGCCAGGAGCCGGATACCTGTACCCGAGTTACCCACATCGATGACCTGTGTCGCTTCACGGAGGAGTCCTCCGGTCACCTCCGTCACCTCGTCAGTGCGGTGGTTGACAAGCGCTCCCAGAGAAGCCACCGCGGCGGATGTGTGAAGCACGTCCTCGCCGCGAGACAGACCTCGGATGGTCGAGTTCCCTTCGGCAAGCGCCGCGAGTAGGAGGGCACGATGCGATATCGACTTGTCACCCGGTACCCGGATCCGTCCCCGCAGCGATGCTGGGCCCTCCACTGTGAGTGACCTCACGACAGTGACCTCACGACAGTGACCTCACGGACACGTGATAGCCGCCGCCGGCGAGGATGTCACGGAAAGATGCTGCTCTATGGGCGTCCACCACCATGATCACGACGCCTCTCGGTCCCTCGCTCGAATGGGCGATCTCCATGTCGTAGATGTTCACGCCCAGATCGGTCGCCGTGGTGGTGATGGCTGCCAGCTCACCGGGCCTGTCAGGTACCTGGATCCGCAGTTCCGCGAGGTCTTCGGGCTTGGCGGCGGTCGTCGGCAGGTTCGTCCGCGCAGCCCGGGCGGTCTCGAGGACGTCGAGCAGCGCTTCGCGGTCGTCATCGGCGACGATGGCTCTCACATCGCCGAGTGCGTCGATCAACCGGTCGAGGACGTCGATGATCGCCGCCCGGTTCTCGCCGCAGATGTCCGGCCATATCCCCGGATGACCCGCGGCGATCCTGGTCATGTCGCGGAAGCCGCCGGCGGCGAGCCGGAGCAGCGCCCCATGCTCCACCGCCCGCTCATCGGCGAGCTTCATGAGGGTCGCAGCGGTCAGGTGCGGCACGTGAGACACCATGGCCACCAGTGCGTCGTGGCGGTCTGCGGGCATCGTCACGACGTCGGCACCGAGGGATGTGACCACCGAGTGGACCTTGGCGTAGGCAGCGTCGTCTGTGTACTCACCCGCGGTGAGTACCCATACCGCCCCCTGGAAGAGGTCCTCGTCGGCGCCTTCGACGCCTTCTTGCTCGGAGCCCGCCATCGGATGACCGGGCACGAAGCGCTCGTCACGCACCGCCGCGCCGATAGGCGCTTTGACGCTGCCCACATCGGTGACCACCCCGCCTCCCCGTGCGAGCGCCAGCTCGACTTCTCGCACCACGGTCCCTACCGGCGTGGCAACGAAGGTGATCTCAGCCTCCGGGTCCTCACCTATCGCATCGATGGCGCTCAGCTCGAGCGCCCGTTGGGCAGCCGTCGGGTCGGCATCGGTGCCGGTCACGTACCAGCCGGCTCGGCGCAATCCCAAGCCGATGGACCCACCGATCAGGCCCGTACCGACAACTGCCGCCCGGCGGAGGGCTGCATGGCTCACCGCTCAGGCCGGCAGGTCGTCCCGGAGGCCCCGTGCTCCCTCCAGGTAGACATGGTGCAGCTCGTCACGGGCTCGCTGGGTGTAGAGATGGGCCATCACTCTTATGCACATAGGCGTCCCGTCCTCAATCGAAAGCTCACGAGCGCAGAGCAGAGGCACGTCGCCCAAACCGAGCTTCCTCGCCCCCTCTGCAGGGAAAGCAGAGCGTATGTCTTCGGTTGCCGTGAACACGAGGGAGATCAGGTCATCCTTGTCGACCGCGTTGCGGACGAAGAGCTGCTCGAGGAGCTCGATGACACGCTGATGGACCTGCTCTTTGGTATCGGCGTCGATTGTTGTCGCTCCGCGGAGGGCCCTGACGGTACGAGACATGGCTGTCGATCCTACTTTGCCGGCCCGCTGGCCCGTTCCAGAGCCCGTAGCTCCTCGGTCGTCAGGCTGCGCCACTGGCCGGGTGCAAGATCACGGTCAGCGATAGGCCCGATCCGGGTGCGCAGCAGGCGCTTGACCGGGTGGCCCACTGCCTCGAGCATGCGGCGCACCTGCCGGTTGCGCCCCTCGTGGATGACGATCTTGACCAGGTCGGGCTCGACGAGCGAGGCGCGCGCGGGGGCAGTGAGACCGTCCTCCAGCTCGACACCCTCACGCAGTCGGCGGATGGCGCCCCGACTCGGTCGTCCGTTCACCTGAACGAGGTACTCCTTTTCGATGCCGAAGCTCGGGTGGGTGAGGCGCTGGGTGAGCTCTCCGTCGTTCGTGACGAGCAGCAGCCCTTCGGAGTCACCGTCGAGCCGCCCAACCGGGTACACCCGCGGTTCACGCGGGACCAGGTCGGTCACCGTCGGGCGTCCCTGTGGATCCTGCACCGTCGAGATGACACCAGTGGGCTTGTTGAGCAGGTAGTAGACCAGGCCGGTTGCGATCGACACGGGGACGCCGTCAACCTCGATTCGATCCGTGTCTGGGTCCACCCTGCGCCCGAGCATGGCTGCCTGACCGTTGACGAGCACGCGACCGCCGGCGATGAGGTCCTCGCATGCGCGCCTGCTGCCGAAGCCGGCCCTGGCCAGCACCTTCTGAAGCCGCTCGCCTGTGATAGCCCAACTTGGGTTCTCCGTCACCGCTACGGCTCGCCGCCCTCGCCGGCGCTCGCATCCCCCGGCTCGTCTTCCTCGACGCGAAGTCCACGCTCGAGGGCTTCGACCACGTCAGCACCGGGAACGAAGTCGCCAAGAGACGGCAGCTCATCGACCGAATCGAGGGCGAGGCGTTCCAGGAACATGCGGGTCGTGCCGTACAGCACGGCCTGCCCCGGACCAGGATCGCGAGCGATCTCCTCGACGTAACCCCGATTGTGCAGGGTCCGCATCACCGCATCGACGTTCACACCCCTGATCGTGGAGATCTGCGCGCGGGAGATCGGCTGCTTGTAGGCGACGATCGCCAACGTCTCCAGTGCCGCGGCGGAGAGCCGCGACGTCTGACCTACCAGAACGAAGCGCTCGACATACGAAGCAAGCTCTTCGTGGCTCTGGAACCTGTAACCGCCGGCAACCCTGGCCAACTGGAATCCGCGACCCTCTCGCTCGTACTCGGTCGCAAGCTCGTGGCACAGCGCCTCGACCACCTCGGGTGGCTGCTCGATGAGCTGGCTTATCAGGAGTGGCTCCGCCGGCTCCTCGGCCACCATCAGCACGGCCTCGATCGCGCGTTTGGCTTCGTGAGCAGTCAACTCATCGATCACTCGTCTGACTACCTCATCCCTCGTATCGGTCGATTGCCGCCATATCAGCCCGTGGGCCCATGTCATCTCGCCACACGACCACTATCTCGCCGAAGCTCCTGAACTGTTCGAGGTCGACGAGGCCCTGCTTGAACAACTCGAGGATCGCCAGGAAACGGACGATCACCGCTATCCGATCGGACAACGAGGCCGTCAGCTCCCGAAATGTCGCTCGGCCGGCGACCGGCAGTTCGCGGAGCAACTCCTCGAACGCGTCGGCCACGCTCGCCCGTATCGGAGCGACATGGTCCAGATCGATCGTGGGCATGTGCTTGGGGGTCATGGCCCGGAGGTAAGCCTCGCGGAGGTCTAGAGGAGTCACCCCTTCGAGGAGGTCAGGAGCAAGGTCGACAAAGCGCTCGTCGACGCCCATCACGCGAGGGTAGGCACGCGAGCTCCGATCGTGGAGACGGCGGAGCACCTCGGCGACATCCTTGAACGTCTTGCACTCCAGCAGCCTCGATAGGAGCAGGTCCCGCTCCTCCCAGATCGCCAGCTCCTCGTCGAGATCAGCCGCGTCATCGCCGGGTAGGAGCCGGCGGGTCTTGAGCTCCACGAGCGTCGCGGCTATGAGGAGGAACTCGGTTGCGACGTCGAGATCCAGCTCCTCCATTCGCTCCATCTCGGCCAGATAGGCATCGACGATCTCGTTGAGCGCGATCTCGTAGATGTCCACCTGCTCGCGGAGGATCAGGTGCAGCAGGAGGTCGAATGGTCCTTCGAACACCGTTGTGCGGACCTCGTATGGCATCCCCAACAGGTTAGAAGTTGAGAGGCGCGGCGCGGGAGATCTGCGGGCAAGCGCGGCGCCCGGCCGCGCTCCCCCATCCCGGCGGGGACCCCAACCCCGCCGGCGGCGCTCGCCCCTCACCGATCCAGCGCCGATCCCTCTGCGGGCAAGCGCCTCGTCCCCCCGGGGGCTGCGCCCCCGACGCACGGCCTGCGGGCAAGCGCCTCATCCCCCCGGGGGCTGCGCCTAGTACCATCGCCGCCCATGACGCGGGTCTTCTCGGGAATCAAGCCGACGGGCGAGGTGCACCTCGGCAACCTGCTAGGCGCGCTCCAGTACTGGGTCGAGGACCAGCACAGGGCCGACTCGTTCTACTGCGTCGTCGACCTCCATGCCCTGACCACGCCCCAGAACCCTGAGGAGCTTCGGGCCAAGACTCTCGATGTCGCCCGGATCCTGCTCGCCATCGGGCTCGATCCCGAGGTCTGCACGCTCTTCGTGCAGAGCCACGTCCACGAGCACGCCGAGATGGCCTGGCTCATGGAATGCACCGTTTCATACGGCGAGCTGCGACGGATGACTCAGTTCAAGGACAAGAGCGAGAGCTCGGAGTTCGTGTCCGGTGGCCTTTTCACCTATCCGGCGTTGATGGCGGCTGACATCCTCCTTTACGAGACCGATCGGGTCCCGGTAGGTGACGACCAGCGCCAGCATCTCGAGATCACACGGGACATCGCCATGCGGTTCAACAGTCGTTACGGCGACACATTCGTGGTCCCCGCGGCAGCCATCCCGAGAACAGGTGCGCGTGTGATGGACCTCCAGCAGCCAACCGACAAGATGTCGAAGTCCGACGACTCCCCGCAGGGAACGGTCCTTGTCACCGAAGACCCGCGCTCCATCGAAAAGAAGTTCAAGCGTGCGGTCACCGACAGCGGGACCGAGGTTCGCTACGACCCGGAGAACAAGCCCGGGGTGTCCAACCTGCTGGCCATCCTGGGAGCCGCCACAGGACGTACACCCGAGGAGGCCGCCAAGGGCTATGGGCAATACGGTCCGCTGAAGTCCGACACCGCCGAGGCAGTGATCGAACTGCTGCGGCCGGTGCAGGAGCGCTATCAGATGCTTGCGGACGATCCCGGCCAGACAGCGGCCGTTCTCCGGAGCGGCGCTGACAAGGCCCAACAGATCGCCGCCTCGGTGCTGGCCAGAGCCAGACGCAACATCGGCCTTCTCAGCCGGCCCTGACGTGCCCCCGGGGAGTCGCTCACGGAGGCGCCCCCCACCGCCTGCCCTCGAGGTCCGACCGGATCACCGGTCGGCCGCGGTCAGGGCGTCTCCGATCTCGCGGGGAACGGTCCACTCCTCAGGGGCCATGTGGTGCTCGCGGGCCCAGGCGACGGTGAGCTCGTCGCTTCCTGCGACGCTGAGGAGATCAGCCCCGAGTTGCGGGTATTGGAGGTACAGGCCGACCTTGCGGGTCAACCCGGTGCTCCGTTGCCACTCCCGCGCGTAGCCCTCGCCGGCCACCACCGAGGACAGAGTCGCCACAACCCGGCCGTAGGTGCCCAACCCGGCGACTGTCTTGCCGACGTCGTGCAGCAGCGCGGCGGCCATCACCGGCTTGCTCGCCGCCGGCCCCAGCCGCTGCTCGACCTTCTTCGCAACCCTGAGGGCATGGCGCTTGTCGGCGTTGGACATCCTCTCGAACAGTGTCTGCTCCCGCACAGACAGGAAGCCAAGTGCCCAAGCGATATCGCCGCTCTTGGGCCTGGCCGGCCACAACGAGCCGAAGAACCGCCCAGCCCAGTGCGCAGGCCTCAGGCGCAGTTGATGCATCGACGGGTGGTGGGCAGAGCTTCGAGGCGCGCGTCCGGGATCTGGTTACCACACGCCTCACACACCCCGTAGGTCCCTGCCTCGATCATCGCCAGAGCCTTCTCGACCTCAGCGAGCTCGTGCCGTAGTGAGGAGGCCAGGACCTTCGCCTCGCCCTGCTCGGCTGCGACCTGGCCCGAGTCGGCAAAGTTGTCGTCGAACGTGAAACTCGTGTCGTGGCCGGCCTCGAGCTCCTCGAGCTGGTGCTCGAGGCTGGAACGCTCGCGCAGCAGGGTCGCGCGTCGTGAATCGAGATCTTGAACGGCCATGACCAAAGGGTATCCCAACCGCCCTCGATTCTTTCACAGGAATGCGGCAGCGACGCCGAATCATCATCACCGAGGCATCCGCCCGGGCCCGCTCGGCCGGAGGTCACCCAGCGGGGCGCAGCCCGGGGGAAGCAGGCCCGTTCAACGCTGCACGGCGGACCTTCCGGGCCTCCCACGGGCTCGGGGGTGACACGCGTCGTAGACAGCCTGGAGCCGTTCGGTGGAGACCCTCGTGTACACCTGGGTGGTGCTTATCGACGCGTGCCCCAGGAGCTCCTGAACGACCCGGATGTCTGCGCCGTGGTCGAGCATGTGAGTTGCACACGAATGCCGCAGGACGTGAGGAGAGAGCCGGTCGGTGAGCCCTGCTGAGTCGCCGTACCGCTTCACGATCCCCCACACGCCCTGTCGGGTCAGGCGCCGTCCCCGCTGGCTCAAGAAGAGGGCCTCGGCGTCGTCCCTCCTGGCCCAGCTCTCGGGATGCATCCGCGGCCGGCCCTCGGGGTCCAGCCAGGCTGCCAACGCGTGACGTGCGACACGCCCCACCGGAACGAGGCGTTCCTTCGAACCCTTGCCCAGAACCCTGAGGGATTCGGCATCGAGATCGAGGTCGGACAGCGACAGGCCGCAGAGCTCGCTGATCCGGACACCGCTGCCGTACAGCGTCTCCAGGATCGCCCGGTCGCGCCTTGCCACCGGCTCTGGCCCGACAACCGAGACGAGCAGCCTCTCGACCTCCGCTTCGGAGAGGGGCCTCGGCAGGCCGGGGGCGACCCTGACGGCTTCGAGGTCGCCCGCCGGGTTCGTGTCGCAGAGCCCTTCCTCGAGGAGGAAGCGATGCAAGGACCTGACCGCGACAGACGCCCGGGCTCGAGAAGACGCTGCCATTCCCTGCTCACGCAAGGAATGCAGGTAGTCGAGCAGGTCCGACGAGCGGACCTCGTCGAACGCCACCCCCCTATGGTCGAGGAACTCCCGGTAGCGAGCGAGATCCCTGCGATACGCCATGAGCGTATTCGGTGCTCGCCCCTTCTCGACGGCCAGCCAGGTCAAGAACTCCTCCGCGGCAACGGGCAGCTCCACGGCGGGCATCGTCACGCACCCTGGAGGTGCTCGATCGCCAGCGTCAACCCGATGATCGTCTTGGCATCCCGGATCGTCCCGGAACGGATCAGCCCGAGCGCGTCGGCCAACGGGATCGATTCGATCTCGAGGTGGTGTTCCTCCACGGTCTGGCGCGAAGGTGGCACCGGACTGAGATCCGTCGCCAGATAGAGGAACGAGTACTCGTCGCAGAAGCCCGGTGAGTTGTAGAACTCGGCCAGGCGAACCAGCTTGCCTGCTGCCATTCCCACCTCTTCTGCCAGCTCGCGACCGGCAGTGTCCTCGGGGGGCTCGTCCGGTCGATCCCGTTTGCCTGCAGGGAGCTCGAGAACCTCGCCGTTCACGGCGGCGCGGAACTGCCTGACGAGCAGCGCTGTCCTCCCATCGACGACGGGCGCGATGACCACGGCCCCGGGGTGCCGCACGATGTCTCTGACGATGCACGAACCGTCGGGCGCGGTGAACACCCCTTCGGCGAAGCTGACCACGTGACCGCGATGGACCTCCTGCTCGCCGACCTGCTCGAAGACCGGCCTCATGCCAGGTGGGCCCGGGCGTGTCTCACCGCTCAGCCGGTTCCCTCTCCGGCTCGTCGAGTGCGATGAGGTGCGGATTGCGGCCCTCGGCCCGTCGCACGGCAGCGCCGACGAGCTCCCGGAACAGCGGCGCGGGACGATCGGGGCGGCTCTTGAACTCCGGATGGGCCTGAGTGCCGACCCAGAACGGATGGTCGTCGAGCTCGACGAACTCGACGAGGCGCCCATCAGGGGACGTGCCCGAGCACCGGAAACCGCTCTCCTCGAACTTGCTGCGGTAGTTGGGGTTGAACTCGTAGCGGTGGCGGTGTCGCTCCGACACCACTGCGCGACCATAGGCGCGCCGAACGAGTGATCCCTCACGCAGCTCCGCATAGTAGGCACCCAGCCGCATGGTTCCACCCATCTCTGTGACCCCCCGCTGAGACTCCATGATGTCGATAACCGGATACGGCGTCCGGGGGTCGAACTCGGTGGAGTTGGCTGCAGGCATGCCCAAGACGTTCCGCGCGTACTCGATGGTCATGACCTGCATCCCCAAGCAGAGTCCCAGGCAGGGGATGTCGTGCTCGCGGGCGAACCCAGCCGCCGAGACCTTGCCTTCGATGCCGCGCTCGCCGAACCCACCCGGTACCACGATCCCGTCCAGATCCCGCAGCCGACCGGCTGCCAGCAGTCCCTCGACGTCTTCGGCCTGGATCCACTCCACGTCCACCTCGGCCCCGTGGTGGAACCCACCGTGGTTGAGGGCCTCCACAACCGAGAGGTACGCGTCGGGCAAGCTGACGTACTTGCCTATGATTCCCACCCTGACGGGTCGCGTCGCTGCTGCGACCCGGTCGACCACCGCGCGCCACTCGGTGAGATCGGGTGCCGCGTCGAGCCCCAGGATCTCGCAGACGACAGCGTCGAGCCCCTCGTCGTGCAGCACGAGCGGGATCTCGTACAGGCTCGCCGCGTCAGCCGCGTTGACCACGCCCTTGACGGGCACGTCGCACAACCTGGAGATCTTCTGCTTCAGAGCGGGCGAGATGGCGAACTCGCTCCGGCAGACGATTGCGTCGGGTTGAATCCCTCGGCTGCGCAGTTCGGTGACCGAATGCTGGGTCGGCTTCGTCTTCTGCTCGCCGGACGGGCCGATGAAGGGCACCAACGTGACGTGGACGTAGCAGACGTTGTCGCGACCCACGTCGAGCCTCATCTGTCGAATAGCCTCGAGGAACGGCAGGATCTCTATGTCCCCGACCGTGCCCCCCACCTCGGTTATGACCACGTCGACGTCGTCGGAGGCCAGCCGTCCTATGCGGCGCTTGATCTCGTCGGTGATGTGGGGGATCACCTGGACCGTCTTACCCAAGTAGTCGCCGCGTCGTTCTGCGGCGAGGACGTACTGGTAGATGGAGCCTGTCGTGGCGTTCGAGTCGCGGGTCAGGTTCTCGTCGATGAACCGCTCGTAGTGGCCCAGGTCGAGATCGGTTTCACCCCCGTCGTCGGTCACGAAGACCTCGCCGTGCTCGAAGGGGTTCATCGTGCCGGGGTCGACGTTGATGTACGGATCGAGCTTCTGCATGGTGACCCGCAGGCCCCGGTCCTTCAGCAGCCGGCCGAGAGACGAGGCAGTCAGTCCCTTGCCCAGCGAACTCGCCACACCACCAGTCACGAATATGTGCTTGGTCACCGGGCCTCCTGGCCGACCGACGAACACGTCGGAATCCCACGGTAGCGCGCGACGCCATCAGATCCGGCAATGCCGGTGGAGCAGGCGATTCAGGCCTTCCTCGGATCCTTCCGGCTCCGGTGTGGAGCGAGGCCACGGTCGAGTAGGCGCAACGGAGGTACCGCGTCGATGATGCGGGAGAAGCTCACGACCTCGGAGAGGGCGTTGAGCGCCGCCAGGACGACGAGGGCAACGGTACGGGAACCGGGACTGGTGACGAGCACGAAACCGAGCCCGAGGGATGCTCCGAGGACATTGGAACCGGCGTCGCCGAGCATCAGCTTCTCTCTCAGATCTGGTACGACCAGGGCGGTGGCCGCTCCCATCACGATGCTGGCACCGACGAGTTCGGGTGAGCGATGGGAGGCGATCAGCATCACGATGAACACGAGGCCCGAGATCTTGATCACCCGGCCAGGTGCGCGGTCGAAGAGATTGCCGAGATTGGCAGCCAGAGCGACGACCCCCGCGTCGCGAAGCAGCGCCCAGGCTCCACCCGGATGATCCGGTCCCAATACCGCAATCGCGAGGGCGGCACCTCCGACGAGCTTCACCATGCCGGTCGTGGCCCTGCCCCTCACCAGTTCACGCAGGTGCCCTGCGAAACCACCGCTCTGCCCGTGCCCCCCGATGTCGTCCAGCAACCCGAGCAGCGCCATCCCCACCGCGAGCCAGAGGGTCATCTGCCGCCCCTGGTAGCTCACCCCCGTTGTGTCCCTCAGCCCCATGCTGGACAGGAGCACGGAGGCGCCCTCCACCAGCAGGATGGCCAACGCGACGATGACACCCGTCGCCGTCGGGACCTGCTGACCGCGGTAGTTCTGTCTCTGGAACATCGGCTGTCGGAAGGCGTTTCGCAACATGAGCCACAGGATCAGACCGGTGGTGAAGCCACCTGCGAGCCCGACGCCGATCTTCGTCACCGTGATCCGCCTGAACTCATGTGCGCACGACTTCGCTGTTACCCCGATCGCCGTCGTCCATGGCCGGCGCGATCACCACCTCCGGTGAATCCACCGATGCCGTCTCCCGCTCGAGCCGCACGGCGAGATACGCGGTGTAGGCGAGGCCGACGGCGAGCATCATGGCGGGAACCGCCACGCCGGAGTCGTTGAGGGCCATGCCCAACAGGCCCGCCACGAGGCTGGAGACGCCGAAAGCGCCGTAGCCGGGATAGCGACGACGAAGTGCCCTCAACGTGCGGCCGGGACGCCAGGTGAGGTAGGCGATGAAGGCCAGCGCCCCAGGCACGATGAGGGTCCACACAGACGAGACCAGTATCCGGATGTTCGTGCTCAGCTTGCGTTCGAGGACCATACCGGCGTCGCCCTCGAAGACCGTTGCCACGAACCTACCCAGATGCGTCCGGCTTTCCGCTGGTTGAGCCAGGTCGACGAGCGCGAAGACAGCAAGGACGGCACAGGTCGCCACCAGTATGAGGATGAAGGTGCGCACAGCCACCCTCCGGCCGGTGAGCATGAAGCCCGCTACCGCGAACGCCGGTACCGAAGCCAGGACTCCGCCGACGTCGGATCCGAGCGACGGAAAGCCGATGAACAACACGAGCAAGCCGAAGTAGGCCACCAGGGAGGAGACCAGCCAGCTGGGGAGCTGTGTGTCGGTGTAGGCATGCCATCTGCGCCACCAAGCGACTCCGCCGGTGGCGGAGAGGAGTGCCGAGATGCAAAGGAGCGCGAAAGCCTGGTTGCCGAGTCCCGCGAACCGCCCGGCCACTATCGGCGAGTAACCGAAGACCGTGTTCATCTGGAGCTCGGCGCCGAGTGCCAGGTCGAACAGGAACATACCGACCATGGCGAGCCCGAGGACCACGGGGGGACCCATCGGGTCGCTGCGGCCAACCCACCACGCCAGGGCCGCCAAGGCGGCGGAGGCGGCAAAGAGCACGGCTCCGTAGACGTCGACGGCCAGCGCGTCGTAGCGAAACAGGCCTGACAGGTAGGTACAGGTCGGAAAGGCCAGCACCATCAGCGCCAGGAAGCTGACGAGGCCCCTGAGCATCTCGAGCCGGGCGAGGCACGCCATGGCGAGAATCATGACCACGGTCACGAAGACGATGTAGGCCACGGTGATCGGCCCGGTGGCGGCGTCCCGGTAGCTGGCCTTCTGGTTGGTGGCGATCATCTCATCGAGCTCTGTCTGATCTGGCGTGCCACCCCCGCTGGAGAAGATCCGAGCATCGATCATTGCCGAGGGGACCTCGACACCGAAGAAGTCGAGGATCGTGGGCGCCACGTCCGTGAGCTGGACGTATCCCGGCCGTCTCGTCGAGTTCGACTCGGCCAGTCCCGGCTCGACACCGCGGCCGGCCATGGCGAAGACGGTGAGTTGCTCGTCGGAGAGCGGCGATGTCGGACCCAGGACGATCACCAGGTCCTCTTCGAGATGGACATCCTCGAGCATCGAGGCCAACATCGCGTCGGCCTCGGCGAGCGCTTCTCCGAAGAGCCGATCTCCCTGCTCCTCGGTGCTCTCCACTCTGAAGCGTTCGGCCCTGTCCAGATCGCTCATCTCGACGATCACGAGATCGCTTTCGGCCCAGGCGGATCGGAACGCTGCTGTGAGGACCTCGGCGTCGGTCCGGATACCGAAAGGAGCTGTCTGGTCGACGACCAGCAGTTCGTCGGACACGGTACCCCTGGCGATCTGACCATCCCGGTCCATCCCCATGAGAGCGACCCACCGGCGGTCCTGACCCTCGATCGTGTCGGTATCGGCATTGCCGATGGTGGCCGCGGAGCGCTGCGCGGATTCGAGAGCCTCACCCAGCGCCCCTACCTCGGTACCGTAGAGGAGGGCCTCGTTGCGCTTGTCGAGGATCGGGAAGCCCAGCTGGAGCACCTCTCCCGTCGGGGCGACACCGGTGCGGCGCTCATAGATCTCGTCAGGTGTTCCCTCCTCGAGCACCTCGTCTCGTTGCACCGCTACGCCGTCCACGCCCCGGTCGGACGTGGCGCGGTTCCCTGCACTCAGAGACAGGTAGGCCTCTCCCGGTGAGGTGGCCGCACCGGTTGTACGGACGCTCAGCGAAGCGACTGCGCTCTGTTCGTAGAGGTGCATGAGGGTGGGCGGCTGGTATTCGTCGACGAGCTCCCACGTCAGGCGTGGCATGGCGACCACGAGTACCTTGCCGGGGTCATCATCTGCGGCGGCCGCGGCCCCGGCCCCCGAGCCGGGTGCGACCAGCGCGCCCACGATCGCCAGGACCAGCACCATCAGCGCCGGCGCGACCAGCGACCGCCTCACCCGAGGACCTCGCAATAGACCGCTTCCACCTCGCGGACGAGCCGTTCAGTCCCGAATCGCGAACGCGCCTTCTCGCGCCCCGCACGTCCGAGCGAGCGCGCTCCCTGGGGATCATCGAGCACCTCTATGATGCATCGCGCCATGCAATCGGGGTCATCCACCGGACACAGCCTCCCGGTGACACCGTCGGTCACCACCTCGGGGATGGCGCCGACGGCCGTGGAGACGACAGGCTTGGCGAGCTGCAGCGCTTCGGCGACAACCAGCGGAGAGCCCTCCCACCGCGACGAGAGCGCCACCACGTCGGCGGCGTTGAGCTCGTCGACGGCGTAGGGGCTCGGGCCGGCGAAGATCGTCCGCTCCGCTACTCCGAGCTCCCGGGCGCGGGTCTTGAGCTCGTCTTCCAGAGGACCTTCACCGATGATGGCTGCGACCGCCTCCGGGTGCTTCGCGCCGACGATCGACAACGCGCGAAGAAACGTCTCGTGGTCCTTTTGGGCATGCAGCCGGGCAACGACCACGATCAGTGGACGGTCAGCGTCCACGCCCAGCGCCGCTTTGACCTCGGCCGGCGATCGGCGTGGTTCCGGCGGGCGGGAGGCAGGCGGTATGACGACGATCCGATCAGCTCCCGGCAGGCCGGCGAAGCGCTCAGCGATCTGCTGTGACACCGCGATCAGCCGATCGGCCCGCCTCGGCAGGCGCTCTTCGAGACGGCGCAGCACCCCGGCGCCCCTGCCGGCGGCCTCGTCCAGCACGAGGTTGTGGATCGTCACGACCAGGGGTGGGCGGCTGCGCAACGACGACGCTATCCAACCCGCCTTGAGGCCGTGTGCATGGACCAGATCCACGGGGGCAAGCGCAGCCAGGTCGCGTCGAGCCCTCCATACCCCCAGGGGGGACGTTCCGGGGGGAATCCGGACCTGCTCGGCCAGCGAGCCGACCTCGGCCATGACGCCCGGCGGTCCCGCGACGGGAGCGGTCCAGCCGTGCTGCTCGAGCGTCTCGGCCAGGACGGCGACGTGACCGCGGATTCCACCGGCTGAGGGACCGAGGAGTTGTCGCACCGTTGCTCCCTCAGGACACATCAGCCGCGCTCCATCTCGTCCGTTGGTACCGGATCCTCGAGCTCGTCATGGGTTGTCGGCTCCTGGCCGCCTGTGTTCGTGACTCTGATCGCGTTGGTCTCGGGATCCGCGCGCTCGGTACTACCCAGGTGGCGCAGGGCTTCGCGCGGCGGTGCCCCACCCAGTATCCACTGCAGGAGAAGGTAGATGGCGACACCCAGTGGGGCGAGGACCAGCAACTGGACCAGCGCCGCAACCCGCCCACCGTCCGGAACGGCCACAGCAGCGAGGTACACGGCAACTCCGGCCAGTCCGGCCGCCACCAGTCGCCGCAGGAGCGATGGCCACAGGCCGCTGAGCCTTGCCCGGTCACCGAGCACCACCAACCTGAGCAGACCCAGCAGCACCGCCGCACCGAGGAGCATGCCGAAGCTGTACGACGCGGCGAGTCCGGTGACCTTGTCGCTCTCCGGGAGCCGCCAGAAGCTCACGAACATCGCAATCGAGCCCGCGACGGCGACGCCGATGTTCACCAGGGCAGGCGTGCGGGCATCGTCGACCGCGTAGAAGGCTCGGGTCAGGAACAGGAGCGCTCCGAAGCCGACGACACCGGGTGCAAATGCGGCCATTGCAGCCGCGACGGCGGTGGCGCGACCGCTGGCTGCGCCGAAGATGATCACCTGCGCGAGCAATGGCGCCAGAGCCATCGTGAGTGCGGCAGCGGGGAGTGTGAAGAAGCCGATGGAGCGCAGACCCCGGACGACCGTGTCACCGTACTGAGCCCACTCACGCCTCTGGGCTTCGCGCGACAGCCTCGGGAACAGCGTTGTCATCACGGGGACCGAGAAGAGCGAATGGGGCAGCATGAACATCACATACGCGACCTGATAGACCACCACACCGCCCTCGACGCCGTTGGCGAGGAGCAGCACGACGATCAACAGCACCTGGGTCATCGCCAGGAACACCACCGCCCAGGCACCGAGTCGTCCGAGTCGGCGCACTCCGGGATGGCGGTGGTTCAGCTTGGGCAGCAGACGGAATCCGGTTCTCCACACACCGATCACCGGAACTGCGCAGAAGGCCAGCACCCCCAGGGTGGTGCCACCGGCCAGCACGGTCTTCTCGGCCAACGAAAGCTCGAGAGTCGGCTCTTGACCGTCACGCATGTACCAGAACAGGACGTATGTGCAGATGACCACCACGTTGTTGAGGACCGGGGCGAACACGGGCAGGGCGAAGTGGTGCTTGGCGTTGAGCACGGCCGTCGCCACCATGTTCGCCGCGTACAGGATCACCTGCGGAAGGAAGAACCAGAGGAAGAACTGGCCCAGGGCGATCTCCTGGGCGCGTATCGCCGGGTCGTCGACCGTGGCGGTCAGGATCCGCATTATCCAGGGAGCGGTGACGATTCCGGCAGCCACCAGTCCTGCCAGCAAAGACGCGACTATCCCCAGGACAGATCCGGCTACC
This sequence comes from Acidobacteriota bacterium, assembly GCA_003577145.1. GTDB lineage: Bacteria > Actinomycetota > Acidimicrobiia > Acidimicrobiales > Microtrichaceae > ATN2. Next base: position 123,238 of record QEUP01000013.1, read on the forward strand.
TCCTCGGCCTCGTCCTCCCTGCCCGCGTCGAGCAGTTCGACCATCGATGGCACCAGGACGGCCTGCAGCGCACCGGCGGCCAGCAACTCGAACAGGATGTTCGGCACCGTGTTCGCCGATTGGTAGGTGTTCCCCAGATAAGAGGTCCCGAGCACCGCAGCCACCACGATCACCCGGACGAAACCGGTCGCCCGTGAAACCGCGGTGAGCACGCTCATTCGCACCGTCGACCGGGCAAAGGCGTCGCGGTTCACGTCCTCACCGGACCTGTCGCCGATGCTGGCGTGGCCGGTCATCAGGCAGGTGGGAAGAGGCGGTTCGCGCTTGCCGCTTCTCCGTAGTTCCCGAACAGTGGGATGGCGAGGTCCTCGACCGTCAGGACGGCCGCCACCCGACCCAGGTCGTCATCGAGGTTGTCCAAGGTGGAGAGGCGGTTGGCAAAGGCCGCGTTGGCTCGCAACGGATCGACGAAGGTGCCGCGCTCGGTGTCCTCCTCAGCCGGCGTCTCGGTCTCCTCGTCGACCTCGGGCAGGGCTTCGGCAACGACGAGAGACGCCGGACCTGCTGCAACCATCTCCTCGATGAGCGGGTACATGAAGCTCTCGTTGGGCACCACCGCTCCGGGGCCGGATACGAAGACCCAGCGCACCCCCGGGGGTGGGAGGACCGCCGAGGGCTGCTCGGCGGCGGCTGGAGATTCGTACTCGAGCAGCCGCAGTTGACGGAGGAGCTTGACGAAGGCCTGGCCTTCGGTCACCTCGCCGGAGGGAGGAGCCTCGTCTCCGGCGTCTCCGCCCTGCCCTGTCGTCCCTCCCGATCCATCGGTGGCGGTCGCGAAGGTGACCGAGGGGACACCGGGTACGAGGGAGTCCCCGCCTTCGGCCCAGAGACCGAGCTCCGCGTTGAGCACCGCGAAAGCCAGCTGCTGTCCGGGCTCGAGCACCACGACTTCCTCTTGTGCCGACGGCTCGGCCTCGCTCGACTCGAGAAGCGCGGCGGCCAGGTCCGTGACGAACCTGTCTCGGGCTTCCTCGGGCGTTATGGTGAGCGCCCCGTCCCCGGAGCCACCCTCACCGCCGGCAGTCGCACCGGAGCCGTTATCGTCGACGTCGGCATACATCTCGGCCAGCTCGGCGAGGACCTGCTCGTCGTCGAGGTCGAGCCTTTCGTCGACCCACAGGATCCCTTCGAAGTCAGAGCCCGCTTCGACCAGGCGCTGTTGGGTCATCTCGATCGCGCTCGGGTTGGTCCCCCGCACGGCCAGGATCATGGTCGGCACGTCCGTGAGGGTGCCCTCGATCAGACGGGCAACGCCTTCCTCCTCGAACGCCTCGGTTCTCTCGGTGAGGTCCTCCAGGTCGGTCTTGAGCAACTCGTTCTCGCCCTTGGTCCGCGCGACCGATTCCTCCAGGCCGTTCAGCTGGGTCCTGAGCACCTCCACGGTCGCTTTGTCGAGGAAGGTCGCCCCGAGCGCGACGCCTATACCCAGCGCGAGGAACACGGCGGTGATGCTGACGATGTGGTAGCGGAGGTTGATCATCTCTCGAGGTTCAATTGGTGAGGGTGAACCAGAAGCCCCGGAGGACGACACGGACGGGTTCGCTGACGAGGGTTATCACGACCAGCGTGAAGATCGCAGACAGGATCAGCAAGGAGAGATCCCGCTTGCGGATCCGCGTCTTGTAGAGGCGACTGACGCCCTTGGCGTCGACGAGAATGGGGCCGACCTTCATGCGGACCAGGAACGTCGAGGCCATACCTTCCCGACCCTTGTCGAGGAACTCCACCATCGAGTTGTGTGTCCCGACGGCAACTATGAGCTCGGCTCCCTTCTCGTACGCGAGAAGCATGGCTATGTCCTCGCTCGTGCCGGCCGCGCCGAACAGTTGGTATTCGACCCCCATTTCTCGCAACCGTTCGGCGCCTGGCGCCCGTCCGTCCTCGTAGGCGTGGACTACGAGCTTCGCTCCACAGCAGATGGCCTGCTCACTGACCGAGTCGAAGTCGCCGATGATCAGGTCGGGCTTGAGCCCGCGTTCGAGCAGAGCATCGGCTCCCCCGTCCACCCCCACCAGGAGCGGGCGCAGCTCTTGGATGTACCCGCTGCCCCGTAGGAGCGCGAGGTCCTCCTTGTAGTCGCTGCCTCTCACGACCAGCAGCACCTGCCGGTTGGCGAAGTCGATACCGACGTCGGGGATGTCCAGATCATCCCGGACGAGATGGTGTTCCCGCGCCAAGTACTCGAGGGTGTTCTCAGCGAAGCGTTCGAGCTCGGCTCCGAGTGTCCGGCGTGCCTCATCGAGCACCGCTTCGATGGAGTCGACGCTCTGGCGGGTTCCTGTGGCGATCCGGTGGTCTCCCACGAGGACATGGCCTCCCACGACCGAGACCTCGGTGCCCTCGTCGAGCTCATCCATGATCGCCGGACCGACCTCGTCCACGAGGAGCACGCCGGCTTTGAGGAGGATGAGCGGCCCCTCGTTCGGATAGCGGCCGGTGGTGGAGGCGCTGGCGTTGAGCACCGCGCTCGCGCCCGCCTCGACGAGCGTCTCGGCGGCAACCCTGTCGATGTCCTCGTGATCGATCACCGCGATCTCACCGGGCTGGAGTCGCTTCACCAGGGCCTTGGTCTTCTTGTCCACCCGGGCCAACCCGACCGCGACCTCGTCGCGACCTGCTCGGCGTGACGCCCTCTCCTGTCGCCCGTGGCGGCGTTCGTCCCGTCGAGTGCCCATCATCGTCCTCGCTCCGCTGCTGCCGAAGTCAGCAGCTCCTGCGCATGTTGATGGGCTGTCCGGCTCTCGGGCGAGCCTGAGAGCATCCGCGAGAGCTCCACAACCCGGTCCTCGCCGTCCAGCACACGGATCTCGGCTTCCGTCGTGTGGCCACCCTCGGTCTTGGCGACCGCGAGCTGGACATCGGCGAAGGCGGCGACCTGCGGCAGGTGTGTGACCACCAGGACCTGGCGATCACGAGCCAAACGAGCCAGTGCCCTTCCGACCGACACCGCGGCCGCCCCTCCGACACCGGCGTCGACCTCGTCGAAGACCATCGTCGGGGGACCTTCGCTCAGAACGAGACGCAGGGCCAGCATGATACGGGACAGCTCGCCACCCGAGGCCGATCTGGCGAGCGGAAGGAAATCCCCCCCCCGGTTGGCGGCCAGCTCGAACCGGACCTCGTCCCCGGGCGGGGTTGTCCCGACGTGTACCCGTAGCCTCGCCTCGGGAAGAGCGAGCTCCTCGAACCTCGACGAGACAGCCTCAGCCAAGGCCGGGGCGACCTCTTGCCGCCGTAGCATCACCACGCGGGCGGCATCCAGCTCGGCTCTGCGGACCGCCGCAGCGATGTCCTCCAGTTCCCGGACCCGATCCTCGTAGCCGGCAAGGAGCTCCAGCCTCTCCTTCGCCTCCGCAGCGAAGGCGAGGACCTCCGCCAACGAATCCCCGTACTTCCGCATCAGGTTCCTGAACAACTGCCTGCGAGTACGGATCTCTTCCAGGCGTTGCTCATCGGGTTCGATCGCTTCTCCGACGGCGCGGATCTCGGATCCGATGTCGGCCAGATCGGCCAGCAGCGCCGAAAGCCGCGTCGTGCACGTCCGGAACGGCTCCCTGTCGCCCAACGCCGCCAGCCCGGCGGCCACGAGGTCGAGTGCGCCACCGTCGTCGCTCAGCAGCCGCGTCGCAGCCATTGCCGCGTCGCGATGTCCGACGGCGTCGCCCAGCGTGTCCTCCTCGACGCAAAGCGCCGTGTCCTCGTCAGGCCCACGTATCTGCGCCCCTTCGAGCTCCTCGACCTGGTATCTGAGGAGGTCGAGCTCGCGTGCTCTGGCTCTGGCGTCACCGCCCAGAGAGCTGAGATCCCGCTCGATGCGCGACAGCTCCGCCCGGGCCGAGCTCAGCTCGGTCAGGTCCACCGCGCCGAACCCGTCGACGGCCTGTCGTTGTGCTGAAGCCGACCGCAGCCAGTGTGCGCTGTTCTGACCGTGGAGCTCGACGATCTGCCCCGCGATGTCGGCAAGGCTCGCCGCCGTTGCCAGTTGGCCGTCGAGGTAGGCACGCGAGCGGCCCTCGGCGGGCACGACCCTGCGGAGCACGCTCTCTCGCCCGTCGATGACGAGGCGCCCTTCGACCACCGCCTCGGTGGCTCCCGGGCGAATTCGCGCCGGATCGGCGCGGCCGCCGAGCAGGAGGCCGATTGCCTCGACGATCATCGTCTTGCCGGCACCGGTCTCACCGGTCAACGCGGTGAGTCCAGACCCGAAGACGAGCCTGAGATCAGCGATCACACCTAGGTCACGGACTGCGAGTTCGGCCAGCATGACTAGCCCTGATTATTCACGGTGAGGACCCGAATCGACCATGCCCGCGCAGTTGCGTTCCTGAGAGGTTATTGCGCTCGCGCCGGCGCGTCAGGACACCCCCGGAACACCTGTTCGTGGACTGCTGGGCCACGGTCGCCTTCTCGACGACCGCTTCGACACCGGTCGGCGGGTCAGCCATCTCAGCGCTCGTTCAGGCCGAACTTGGCCTTGAGGATTCGGTGGAAGTCACGGGGCCCGAACGTCACCAGGCGGGCGGGCCGCTTTGCGGCGGTGACCTCGATCGAATCACCCTCGTGCAATGACCCGAGGGTGTTGCCGTCGACCGAGAGCACCGCGTCGCGGTGGCTCGTGACCTGTACCCGGGTGCGCGTCTTCGGCTCCAGCACAAGAGAGCGGTCGAAGAGCATGTGAGGAGAGACCGGCGTGAGCAACGTCGCCCAGTGGGTGGGAGCGATGATCGGGCCACGTGCCGAGAATGCGTAGGCCGTCGAACCAGTGGGTGTCGCCAGGATCAGACCGTCGGCTACGTAGTCGGTGAAGTACTCCCCGTCGAAGCTGACACCGAGTCGGACCGTGTGGCCGGTCGCGGTCTTCTCCATGACCGCTTCGTTGAGACCCGACGTCACGCGTGGGTCTATGCCGCCGGAGGGCGCATCGACAGCCACGTGTATCCTCATGCGCTCCTCGACGCCATAGGAGCCGGCGAGAAATCGCTTCAGCGCTGTTCTGAGCCCGCTCGGCTCCACCTCGGTCAGATACCCGAGCTGGCCGACGTTGACTCCCAGGACCGGTACGTCGTCGTCGGCCACCAGATCGACGGTTCGTAGCATCGACCCGTCCCCCCCGAGGCTGACCGCCAAGTCGAGGCCGCGGGTCAGCTCAGCGTCCTCGCAGCCGAAGGCGCCGAGCCCGGCTACAGCGGCATCCTCGATCGGAATCCTGACTTCGTGTCCGCGGTCCTCGAGCCATCGTGCAGCCTCGGCGGCACGTGTCGCCGCCACCTCACGGTCGTGGTGGACTATCAGGGCGACCGTGGCCATCTGTCAATCCCTTCGAGCGCCCGCGACACTGCTTGCGAGAGGTCGGCGCCCAGGTAGCCCCGCCCGTCCTTGCCGATGTGAACCAGGAACTCGACGTTCCCGTTCGCGCCTGTGATGGGGCTCGGCATGACACCCATGATGCTGGCTTTGCGTTCCAGGACCGCGTCTTTCAGTGTCTCGAGGACATCGAGCCAAACCTCAGGCGACCGGACGACCCCTTGACCGCGGTCAGCCTCACGTTTCCCGGCCTCGAACTGCGGCTTCACCAGCAGGATCAGGTCACCGCCTTCGACGAGACAGGACAACAGGGCGTCGATGACAGCCCTGAGGGAGATGAACGAGAGATCCGCTGTTACCAGATCGACCTCTCCGCCCACCCCGGCGGCTGTCAACGTTCTTGCGTTGAACCTCTCGACGACCACCACACGTGGATCGTCACGCAGGCGCTGGTGGAGCTGACCGGAGCCGACGTCCAGCGCTACGACTCGAGCGGCTCCTCGTTGGAGCAGGCAGTCGGTGAAGCCACCGGTCCCCGCCCCCGCGTCGAGCACGGTCGAACCGGCCACGTCGAGGTCGAACTCGACGAGCGCGGCGTCGAGCTTGAGACCGCCACGGCTGACGAAGCGCGGCGGCGGGCCGACTACCTCGATCGACTCGTCGGCCGCGACCATCCGAGCTGGTTTGAGAGCCGGAGCACCGCCCACGGTCACGCGCTTGGCGTCGATGAGGTCGCGAGCACGGCGGCGGCTCGGAACCAGGCCTCTCCTCAGCATCTCAGCATCTAGTCGACGACGCAGACGCCCCTCCCCCGGCACAGGCAGTTCGCGACCGGATTGTAGGCGTAGCGATTGGAGCTCAGCTCGACTTCCTCACTGCGGTGCTCTTGGCGCGTCCGGCGGTGGTCTTCTTGGCCGGAGTCCTCTTCGCCTTCGACGCAGTCGACTTGGCCCGAGGCGCCTTCTTCGCTGGTTTCGAGCGGGCGGGGCCGGCTGTCTCGCCGGGCGCCGCTGCGCGGCTCCGCTGGAGAGCCCGTTCGGCAGCGTCGAGGCGCTTGGCGAGCTCTTCGACCTCGGAGCGGGTGGCGATCCCGAACAGGCTGAGACCGGATTCGAGCTGGTTGCGCACCCCCTCGGTCAGGCTTTCGGTGATCTCGCGGCCGTGGTCGAGTTGCTTGCGGAAGAAGTCGCCCACGGCACGGCCTCGCTCCTCACCGGAACGTCGCAGCTCGACCACCACGCTTTCGGCCCGTTCGCGGGCGTCCTCGGTGAGCTGCGCACCGGTGTCCCGGTACCGCTTGATGGATTCGGTGATGGCATCGGTGGCGGACATGCGCATCATTATAACAAGAGTAACCAAGTGCTTGCAGGAGTACGCACCCAGCCGGATCAACGGTGACCTTCGAGACGCTTTATCGGACCGCGCCGGCAGGCTCGCGCTCAGGTCAAGGCTTCGACAAGCGCTCGCAGGTCTTCGGCAACGATGTCGGGAGCGGGTTCCACGGGCAGATCGCTTTGGGAGGTCACCCCGCTGAGCACCAGGCCGAAGCGGTACCCCATGCGGCGGGCCAGCCCGCCATCGCCACTCGGACGATCACCGATCACCAGGCCCTCGTTCCCGTAACGGCGTAGCAGGTAGTCGGCCATGGGCTGGTACGGCTTGCCGGCTACGGTCGGCTCGGTGCCAGCCGCCGTCGAGATCGATGCCAGGATCGCCCCGCCACCCGGCAACATCCCGGCGGGAGAGGGGAAGGTCGGGTCGTCGTTGGTGGCCAAGAGGCGCGCCCCGCCCAGGACCGCCGTAGACGCCGCTGCCATCCGCGTGTAATCGAAGTCGGTGTGGTAGCCGACCATGACGGCGTCGGCGTCACCCTCGCGAACCACACGGACCCCTCGCGACTCCAGAGCTTCGACCACCCCGGCACCGGCGCACACCAACACCGTCTCGCCCGGTTCGACCATCTCGGCGCACACAAGAGCGGATGTGACTATCTCACCCTCCACTGCAATCCCGAAGCCCTCGAGCTTCGATCTGTGCGTGTCGACCGTGACCGACGAGTTGTTGGTGCAGAACACGACCGCTTCGGCCTCCCGCTGCAGCGCGACGACCGCCTCGGGCGAGCCCGGAATCGGTTCCTGGCCCCGCCAGATCACCCCGTCCAAGTCGAGAACCACGACCTGTGGGACACCTCGGAGCACCTCTGAGCGAGGGTTAGGCGGATCCATGAGCCTCAGATGCCGAAGGCACCGGCTCCGCAGTTCTCTGTCACGTATTCGTCGAGGTCGATGAGGGTCAGGTTGAACTCGGAGTCCGGCTCGTTCAGCACTTCCACGGCCTCCACCGACTCGGGGTCGTTCGGGTCATATGAGGCGTAGACCTCATAGCCGCTCACGACGACCTGGACCTGTTCGTGAACCTCTGCAGGAGCCTCGACCGAGAAAGCCTCCAACATCTCGACGCGCTCGTCGTTGCCGGCGTCTTCGAAGGTGGCGCTGTCAGGCGCGGCGTCACACCAGTCGGGGACGCTCGTACCCGTAGTGCCGGGGTCTTCGCCTTCGTCTCCCCCGCCGCTGCACGACGACGCGGCCAGCAAGACGAGCAGCAGACCGACGGCTTTCGCCATGGCGCCCATGACCACCGACCATAGCCTCGCTCGCCGGTGGTGGGTGCGGCCCCTCGGCGGTCGGCGAGACGACCGGAAGGTGCCCGGGACAATCGAACCTGCTACCACTGTGCCCGTGCCAGGGTTCAGGCCATTCAACGGCGTCCGCTACGACTCATCGATCGACCTCGCCGAGGTGACCGCGCCGCCCTACGACGTCATCGACGACGACCTTCGTAGCCGGCTCGCATCCCGCCACTCCCACAACGTCGTTCGAGTGGACCTCCCGATCGACGCTGACGGCCTCGATCGATACCAGGTCGCACGACGCCTCCTCGAAGAGTGGGAACGCGACGGGACATTGAGGACCGACGAGGTGGCCGGCTTCTACATCTACCGGATGGACTACACCGACCAAGCGGGCCGCGGGCTCCACACCCACGGTGTGATCGGCGCCCTGGAGCTGAGTCCACCGGGGCAGTCCGACATCCTTCCCCATGAACGCACCACCCCCAAGGCCCGGTCCGACAGGCTGGAGATGCTGCGTTCGTGTCGGATGAACCTCTCGCCCATCTGGGCCCTGTCGCTGACCCACGGCCTGAGCAGTCTGCTCACCGGCTGTGACGATGTGCTCGCGGAGTGGAGGGACGAGGAGGGGGTAGGGCACACCTTGACGCGCGCGACCGAACCGGAACAGCTCGAAGCCATCGCCTCCGCAGTCGAGGCCAGTCCCGTCGTCATCGCCGACGGTCATCATCGCTACGAGACCTCTCTCGCATACCGCGACGAGCGCCGGGCCCAGAGCCCGACAGCTGCGGGCGGCTATGACAGGACCATGGCTTTCGTGGTGGAGCTGGTCGAGGACCAACTCGACGTCCGCCCAATCCACCGGCTGATCTCGGGGCTGCCTGATCGTTTCGACCTGGCGAAAGCGCTCGGCAGGTCCTTCGAGGTGGTGCCAGTCGGGCCGGTGGACGGCACGATCGAGCGACGCATGCTTGGAGCAGCGGCGCTCGCTCTCGTCGATCCAGCGGGGGAGGTGCACCTTCTCCGGCCCCGCCCCGAGAGCTTCGCGGGCGTTGCCGACCTCGACAGCAGCCGGCTCGATCACGCCCTCAGCGGCCTTCCCTCGCACCGGTTGAGCTTCCAGCACGGCGTGGACAACGTGTTGAGGAGCCTGGCAACCTCCGACGCCCAGTATGGCGTGCTGCTCAGACCGGCGACGGTTGCCCAGATCGAGGCCAACGCACAGACCGGGGTGCGGATGCCGCCCAAGACCACCTTCTTCTTCCCCAAGCCCAAGACCGGGCTGGTGTTCCGCAGGCTCGGGTGACCACGCCGCCCGCTGGGCCATCATCAGGACCTGGTCGCGCGCACGTAGACCCTGTCGCCTGCTGTGCGGAGATGCTCGAGTCGCCGATAGCCGGCGGTCACGAGCATGGCGTCGAGACAGGTGAGGTTGGGCGCACACCAGTTGGTCGGATCGTGAGCGAGCTCGTCCCCCGGGAAGAACCACAGCTTGGGACGTCTGGTCCAGTCGAACCCGAATGCCCTTCCCCTCCACCACACCCGCAGGTCGCGGCGGAAGTAGGTCTTCAGGTACAGCTCCCCTCCCGGTGAGGTCACCGAGGCCAGCTTCTCCAGAGCCAGCAACGGGTGCTTCAGGTGGTACAAGACGTTGAGGAACAGCACGACATCGAACAGTCCGTCGATGTCAGGGTCGAGGTCATAGACGCTCCTGTGCTGGAACCTCACATTCGAGCCCCGCAACTCCGCCGCGATCGCGAACCCGTTCCTCTCGGGGTTCATCAAGGAGCTGAAGTCGTCCACGGCCAGGACGTCGTGGGCACCGCGCTCCTCGCAGGTGAAGCTGTAGAAGCCGTCTGAGCAACCGACGTCGAGGACACGCCTTCCCGTCAAGTCAACCGGGAGCGCCAGCTTGTGGACCTCAGCCTCGCAATCCTCGTTCCCTGGTGTGACGACGCCGTACCCGACGTCGATCCTGTGTCGCCACACCGCGAGCTCAGCGACTGCTTCCTGCACGTCAGCTCTCGACATCGGGCGGCAATCTAGATCCCCCGATCTCGTTTTGTGAACCCGCAGGGCCCCTATAGGGGCCTTTTCCGTTCACAGAACGGGTTTGTCAGGTGACCTCCCAGGTCGGGCGCGAGTGCAGCAGCGCCTGGAGGTCACCTGGCCCTTGCCGTTCCTGTGCCTCGACCAGCTGATGGCGGGCGGCTTCGGCGTACTCGGGTCGGTGAACGTGCCGGAACACACCGATGGGGGTGGGCTCGTGAGGGCTGTCAGCGAGCCGCGACAGCATGAAGGCGATTCCCGGGTTGGTGTTGCCCTCGTCGTGCACATGCAACGCGTCCTCACCGACATCGGCGACATCCACGATCCGAGCCCCTTCGTCGCCGATCACCACGCCCTTCTCGAGCTTGTCGCCGAAGCGGACCGGCTTGCCGTGCTCGAGGGGGATCAGCATCGACGAACGGTTCTGCTTCGAGGTGATCTCGCTGAAGGCTCCGTCGTTGAAGACGTTGCAGTTCTGGTAGATCTCTACGAAGGCCGCACCGGTATGGCTGTGCGCTCGCCGGAAGATCTCCATCATGTGCTTGCGGTCCATGTCATGGGTACGGGCAACGAAGGTGGCGTCGGCACCGAGCGCCAAGCTGATGGGATTGAACGGGTGGTCGACGGACCCGAAAGGAGTGCTCTTGGTGACCTTGCCCACCTCACTCGTCGGCGAATACTGCCCTTTCGTCAACCCATAGATCTGGTTGTTGAAGAGCAGGATGACCATGTTGATGTTGCGCCGAAGGGCGTGGATGAGGTGGTTCCCGCCGATCGAGAGCATGTCGCCGTCCCCTCCGACGACCCACACGTCGAGGTCGGGGTTTGCCATGGCGATCCCGCTGGCGACTGCGGGAGCGCGGCCGTGAATCGAGTGCATCCCGTAGGTCTCCATGTAGTACGGGAAGCGCGCCGCACAACCGATTCCGGAGATGAACACCATGTTCTCCGGCTTGACATCGAGCTCGGGGAGCAGGAGTTGCACGGCGGCGAGGATCGAGTAGTCGCCGCAGCCCGGGCACCAACGAACCTCCTGGTCACTGATCCAGTCCTGGCGTGTGGTAGTGGCCTGGTCAGTCACCGAGCACCTCCTCGATAGCCTCCTCGATCTCGAGTGCGGTGAAGGGCTGGCCCGACACCTTGGTCAGGGACTGGGCGTCGACGAGGAACTCGGCGCGAACCAGCTTCGACAGCTGGCCCAGGTTCATCTCGGGAACAAGGATCTTCTCGTAACGGCTCAGCAGGTCACCGAGATTGCGGGGGAAGGGGTTGATGTGGTCGACGTGAGCTCGGGCAACGCGGCGTCCGTCATCGAGTGCTCTGTCCACCGCGGTAGCGATTGCCCCGAGCGTCGATCCCCAGCCGAGCACGAGGAGATCGGCATCGACGTCTCCTTCGACCTCGATCTCGGCTATGTCGGCGGCGATGCCTGCGATCTTTGCCGCGCGGGTTCTGACCATGTGCTCATGGTTTTGCGAATCGTACGAAACGTTCCCGGTGCCGTCCTCCTTCTCGAGCCCGCCGACACGATGCATCAAGCCCGGCGTACCCGGAATGGCCCACGGACGAGCCAGGTTGTGGTCGCGCTTGTAGGGCCAGAACGTGTCGTTGCCGTCGTCGTCGGTGTGGTTGGGCGAGGTCGTGAAGGCGACGCTTATGTCGGGGAGCTCGGTGGCTGTCGGGAGCCGCCAGGGCTCGGTGCCATTCGCAAGGTACCCGTCGGACAACAACAGGACCGGAGTGCGGTACTTCAGCGCTATGCGCGCCGCCTCGATGGTCGCCCAGAAGCAATGCGACGGACTGTGTGCGGCGACCACCGGAACGGGCGACTCGCCGTGCCGACCGTACATGGCCATCAGCAGGTCTGCTGCCTCGGTCTTGGTGGGCAGGCCGGTCGAGGGCCCGCCCCGCTGGATGTCGATGATGACCAGCGGAAGCTCTACGCTCACGGCGAGCCCCATGGCCTCGGACTTCAGCGCCAAGCCAGGGCCACTCGTGGTGGTGAAGCCGAGCTGGCCGGCGAAGGAAGCGCCGAGGGCGGCGCCGATCCCGGCGATCTCGTCCTCGGCCTGCATGGTGCGAATCCCGAAGTTCTTGTGACGCGAGAGCTCGTGGAGGATGTCAGACGCCGGGGTTATCGGATACGAGCCGAGAAGGACGGGGAGTCCGGCTTGCACGCCGGCCGCCACGATTCCCCAGGCGAGAGCTGTGTTGCCGGTGATGTTGGTATAGGTGCCTGCGGGTAGCTCCGCCGGCTTGACGGTGTACTTGTACTCGAACAGCTCGGTGGTGACGCCGAAGTTGTAGCCCGCCCTGAAGGCAGCCGTGTTGGCTTCGATGACACGCTCGTTCCCTTCGAACCGGTCGTTGATGAAATCGAGGGTGGGATCGATCGGCCGCGTGTACATCCAGGAGATCAGCCCGAGGGCGAAGAAGTTCTTGGAGCGCTCGGCGTCGCGAGGCTTTACGCCCAGTTGGCCGCACGCCTTCCTGGTGAGCGAGGACATCGGCACCTCGTAGACGACATAGCCGTCGAGGCTGTTGTCCTCGAGGGGGTTGTCGTCGTAACCCGCCTTCTCCAGGTTGCGGTCCTCGAAGCTGTCCACGTTGACGATGATCACGCCGCCCCGCTCGAGCGCCTCGATGTTGACCCTCAGGGCCGCGGGGTTCATGGCCACAAGGACGTTGGGAGCGTCACCGGGAGTCGAGATGGGCTGCTCGGAGATCTGCACCTGAAAGGCCGAGACCCCCGCCAGGCTGCCGGCAGGGGCCCGGATCTCGGCCGGGTACTCGGGCAGCGTCACGACATCGTTCCCGAACAGGGCGCTGGCACTCGTGAAGCGATCCCCGGTCAGTTGCATCCCGTCACCGGAGTCGCCGGCGAAGCGGATGATGACCCGCTCGATCTCACGGGGAGGGCGCAGGACGGTGTCAGGCAACGGGTTCCTCTTCTCGGGTCACGCGACCTCGACTCATTGCCACATTCTCCTCACTCCTCTGTATAGCAGCGACGGGGTGCCACGATGCATTGCCACGCCGGCTCTTCCGGCAGCGAGCGCGACTTCACCGGGATTGAGAGCCCGAGAAGTGCTCCGGCCGGCAGCAGGCCGGTGCCTGACATCCCCCGCGAGATGAGGGCTCGGCTCGGCGTGCGTCGGGGTCACAGGTCCTGAGGGGGAACCAGCCCTGCGATGCCTGCCCTCAGGCGACGGTCACGCTCTTGTCGAGGTAGACGTCTTGGATCGCGTTGAGAAGCTCTACGCCGTCGCGGGTCGGCCGCTGAAAGGCCTTCCTTCCGCTGATGAGACCCAGCCCGCCGGCTCGCTTGTTTATGACCGCCGTGCGAACCGCCTCCGCGAGGTCGGTGGCGCCGGCGGAGGCACCGCCGCTGTTTATGAGTCCGATACGTCCCATGAAGCAGTTGGCCACCTGCCACCGAGTGAGGTCGATCGGATTGTCGGTTGTCAGGTCGTCGTACACGAGCGAGCTGGTCTTGCCGAAGGTCAACGCAGTGAACCCGCCGTTGTTCTCGGGAAGCTTCTGCTTCACGATGTCGGCTTCGATCGTCACACCGAGGTGGTTGGCCTGCCCCGTCAGGTCTGCCGACGAGTGGTAGTCGACGCCGTCGTGCTTGAAGGCGGGGTTGCGCAGGTAGCACCACAAGACGGTGAACATCCCCATCTCGTGGGCCTCCTGGAAGGCCTCGGAGACCTCCACGAGCTGTCGCCGCGATTCCTCGCTGCCGAAGTAGATGGTGGCGCCAACACCGGCGGCGCCGAGATCGAACGCCTCCTGCACCGAGCCGAACATCACCTGGTCGTACTGGTTCGGGTAGGTCAACAACTCGTTGTGGTTGAGCTTCGCTATGAACGGGATGCGGTGGGCGTACTTGCGGGAGCAAAGGCCCAGCACTCCGAAGGTCGTGGCGACGGCGTTGCATCCTCCTTCGATGGCAAGCTCCACGATGTTCTGCGGGTCGAAGTACTTCGGGTTCGGTGCGAAAGAGGCCGCTGCGGAATGCTCGATCCCCTGATCGACCGGGAGAATCGAGACATGACCCGTTCCGGCAAGGCGGCCATGGTCGTAGAGAGACTGCAGATTTCGCAGAACCTGGGGACTGCGGTCGCTGCCCATGAAGACCCGGTCGAGGAAGTCCGGACCGGGGAGGCTCAGGTCGTCTTTCGGAATGGTCTTGCACTCGTGGGTTAGCAGCTGCTCGGCCTCATCGCCCAACAAGCTCTGGATATCCACTGCTGAAACACCTCGATTCGACTTGCGCTTGTGCGAACCTCGTCATCGGCCCGCCAGCACAAGCGTATTGGCCATCTCGCCGGCTGCCACAATCCCGGGCATCTCACGGCCAGGAGCCCCGAGCCGCTGCCACGTGATGGAGATGACCAGATCCTCAGCGACCTCTTGCGATCGCCTCACCGGCAGCCTCGAGCGAAGCAGCCAGCGCGGCGACTACGCGCCGTGCCTGGGCGGCACGGCGAACTGGCACGATGCGGGTGGCTACAACCTGTGTGCGCGACTGGGTGACTCCCCCGGTTCGGAAGAAACGCCGCTGGACCTCACCGGCCACGAGGACCTCGTCCTCCGCCGTGAGTTCCGGCGTGGCACGGGGTGGGTCGAACCACACAACGGGTACCGACGATCGGCGACCGGCTGAGATGTCGGTGGTCACCTCATAGGAGACCAGCCTGCTTCCCGATGGGAGTACGCGGGAACGAGGCTCACTGGACAGCCTCCCCCGGAGCAGGACGATGTTCATGGCGCGCTCCTCTGGTGCGCAACTCGATCGGGGGAGGGGAGCGGACAGGCCGTTGACGGCCGGTTCGGTTCCTGGAGCCTAGCGCTTGCCCGAGGCCTCGCCGTCAACGATCAGGTCTGACCGAGAAGCGTCGCTCGAGCTGACGCGTCGGCAAACTGGGGATCACTGCGGGCGATCTGGGAGAACAGCGCCCTGGCCCGCGGTGTGTCGCCTGCCCGCTCGTACAGATCTGCCAGAGAATAGGCCCTTCGCAGGTGGTGCACTCGGGGTTTCTTGGGAAAGCGCCAACCCTTCTCCAGGAGCCGTATGGCGTCGGCGACACGCCCCTGATCGGCCTTGGCCCCCGCCGCGACGATGCGGCCCTCGTTGACCACTTCAGCGCCCGGCGAGGCGCGCCGGAGCTCGTCCCAGAGGCGCTCCACCTCGTCCCAGTTGCCCAGCGCCCGCCGGCAATCGGCAAGAACGGGGTGCTGCTCGGTGGATCCGCCAGTCAGCTCGCCGAACGCCTCGAGTTGTCGGGCTGCCGCTCTCCACCTCCCGAGGCGGTAGAGGGTCAAGCCGTACAGTTCCCTGATCGTTGCGGAGGCCGGGACCTCCTTGACGAGCCTGGCCAGGATGGTGCGGGCCTCGTCATAGCGCTCTCGTTCGAAGGCGGTAGCGGCTTGGTTCAGCTGTGACCCGACGGGACCGGCGCGTTTGGCCCCGACGAGTGACCTCAGCTCATCGAGGTCGATCACGATGCCGCGACGAACGCGCCGCTGCGGCGACCTCCCCCGCTGCACCGCGTCGTGCGCCTCCTCCCTTACCGGGCCCTCGTCGATCCACACCTCCTGGTGGCTTCGCTCCCCACGGTCGCCGCTCCCCGCGCGCGGCTGCTGGCTCGGGTCCTCCCGCCTGGGCCCTCCCCCGCTTGCTCGCCACCCGGGCGAGCTCTCAGACGCCTTGATCTGTCGGGCCCCCCGTCGGGCCACGGATCCCCAGCCGTCGCCGGCCGCTGTCGGCTTCGAGTCACCACCGCGACGCTTGGCGGGGGGGCCTGCGCTTCGCGTCTTGCTCCGGTCGCCGCCACGGCGTGGGGCACCTCGGCTTGCACCCGAACCGTGGCCGGCCTTGCGCCGCGAGCCTCCAGCCCGCTTCGACGCACCCCCAGGCTTGCCCCGTGCGCCTGCTTGTTCAGCACCGGCGCCCGCTCGGGCCGTACGTGGCCTTCCCGAGGCGCGGCGGCGTTTCGGACTTGCTGAGGCTGCCACCTGCACAGGCTAGCCCTGATCTTTTCACGGTGAGGATCCGAGCAACGCCTGGTCTGGTCTCGGGGCTGACAAACAGGAGCGTTCCAGAACCCCCTCCCGTCTGGACTGCCAAGAGGGGGCTCTGCTGCGAAATCCGGCGGCGTCCTACTCTCCCGGGGACTCTCGTCCCAAGTACCATCGGCGCTGGAGGGCTTAACTGCCGTGTTCGGAATGGGAACGGGTGTGACCCCTCCGCCATGGCCACCGAAACCTGTGTTGTCAAGGGTCGCCCCTTGCAGCGTTCCATAGCGAGCACGAGACACTTAGTGGTGTGAAACCCAAGCCCTCGGCCGATTAGTACCGGTCAGCTGAACGTGTTGCCACGCTTACACATCCGGCCTATCAACGTGGTGTTCTGCCACGGGCCTTACCAGGTTGACCCTGTGGGTAGATTCATCTCGAAAGAGGCTTCCCGCTTAGATGCTTTCAGCGGTTATCCCGTCCGCAGGTCGCCAACCAGCCGTGCCCTTGGCAGGACAACTGGCACACGAGAGCTGCGTCCGTCCCGGTCCTCTCGTACTAGGGACAGCTTTCCTCAATCTACCTACGGCTGCAGAGGATAGGGACCGAACTGTCTCACGACGTTCTAAACCCAGCTCGCGTACCGCTTTAATGGGCGAACAGCCCAACCCTTGGGACCTGCTTCAGCCCCAGGATGCGA